>NZ_AXVM01000001.1 GCF_000484635.1 Comamonas badia DSM 17552
AAACGCCACGTCCTCCTGCAGCTTCCTTGCCAGCTTGCGCGAGGAGAACACCCCAGTGGCATAACCGTAGACCACCACCTTGACCATCATCGCCGGATGGAACGGCTGATTGCGCGGCCCACCCTTGGCATACCTCGCATGAAACGCCGACAGATCCAGCGCGTCGACCGTATCGCTGATGAAGTAGGCCAGATGCCCCTGCGGCAGCCACTCCTGCAGCGTCGGCGGCAACAAGAGCGATTGCTCAGGAACGTACGGTATGTAGCTCGCGGTCATGCGCGTCATTCTCTTTCACCATTCCGAGCGCGTGGCGTCTGCCGCGCAGACTCCTAGCCGGCGTCAAGCGAGGCGCCTAAGCCCC
Organism: Comamonas badia DSM 17552; assembly: GCF_000484635.1. Taxonomy (GTDB): domain Bacteria; phylum Pseudomonadota; class Gammaproteobacteria; order Burkholderiales; family Burkholderiaceae_C; genus Comamonas_C; species Comamonas_C badia. The sequence continues at coordinate 362 of NZ_AXVM01000001.1, forward strand.
CTGGGCGTTATATCAGCCCACGCTCGGCAAACGACAGCACCGTTGCACCCGCCACGATCAGGTGATCCAACACCCCGCACGTCCACCAGCGCGAGCGCCTGCTTGCACGTCCGCGCCGTGATACGGTGAAGGGAACAGCAAGACCGCCCACACCCGCCCACTGCACACCCTCGGCTTTGGGGGCAAGCGGAGCGCGCAGGCCCGGATCAACGAGCGGGGCCGAAGATGTCAGCCGAGCGAAGCGAGGGGACGATGGAAGCCCATATGGGGCGAGACTCGCGCAGCGAGGCTCGATGCGCAGCACGACAGCGCGACGGCGGAACGCCGGGACGCCCGACTGCTTGGGACAGGACTACTCGGTGTCGGTCTTGCGCTGCTCGATATGCAACTGCGCCCGCTGCGTTGCTTGTTGCAGCCGTTCGACCAGTACGCCCCTCGGCGGCAAAGCGGTCAGGTACTCGGCGACGTGGATGCCTGACTTGTCCAGCTCCAGCAATTCGATCTGCTCGCGCTTCTTGCCGGTGCAAAGGATGATTCCCAGCGGCGAGGCTTCCTCCGGCTCGCGTTCGTACTTGTCCAGCCAGCGAAGGTAAAGCTCCATCTGGCCCTTGTAGGCCGCCTTGAACTCGCCGACCTTTAACTCCACCGCCACCAGTCGCCGCAACTTACGGTTGTAGAACAGCAGATCAAGGTGAAAATCCTCGTCGTCAATCGGGATGCGCTTTTGCCGGGCCACGAAGCTGAAACCCGCGCCCAGCTCCAGCAAGAAGGATTCCATTTCGCGGATGATCGCCGCCTCCAAGTCGCCTTCCTGCCATGTGTCGCGCAGACCCAGGAAATCGAGGATGTACGGGTCGCGCATGACCAAGGCGGGCGACATGCGCTGCGCATCGCGCATCGTCGCCAACTCCTGCGCGATCGTCTCGCCCGGCTTTCGGGACAGCGCCGTGCGCTCGTACAGCATAGAGTCGATGCGTTCGCGCAGCGTCCGCACGCTCCAGCGTTCGGCGCTCGCCATCTGCACGTAGTATTGGCGCTGGAGCGGGTCTTTCAGCGGCAGCAGCGCCACGAAATGCGACCAGCTCAATTGTCGTGACAGCGTCACGACAATTGCCTCGTCCGGGTAAGCGGCGGCGAACTGCACCATTCGGCGCAGGTTCTTGTCCGCGAAGCTGCGCCCGTAGTCGCGGACGAGCTGCGCCGCCAGCGTCGGCAAGATTTCTTCGCCATACCCGGCCCGCTGCCCGGCCAGTACCTCCGTATGGATGCGCTGGCCGATGCGCCAGAACAGCAGGGTCAGTTCGGCGTTGACTGCCGAGGCGGCGCGCTGCCGCGCCGCCTCGATAAGTACCCGAATGTCGCCCAGCAGCGCCGCAGGCGCTGCGGATGACGCCACAGCCGCTTTGCGCTTGTTCATGCGGTGACCTCCTCCTGGTTCTGCACCGGCTTTGCCGCAGCACGCTTGGAGCCAGGCGGTACGGCGCGCGAGGGGGCATTGCGATGCCGGAATGGGCGGTAGTTGCCCAGGCTGGTGCGGGTCTTGTCGCCGTTAGTGACCACGGGAGCCGTCGTCGGCAGCGTGGCCGGCGCGTGGCTGTCGATGGTGCCCCGCCGCAGGTTGGCGACCTTCTCTGCGGCATTCCGAATCGGGTCATCCTCCGTATGCACATACGTCATGAACATGGTCACGGTCTTGTGTGCGGTCAGTGCCATGCCGACCTTGATGGGGATGCCGGAGTTGGCAATGTCCGTGGTCGCACGATGCCGGATGCCATGCGTTCCGACGTGCGGCACCTTCGCGCGGTTCAGGATGCGCTTCCAGGCGTTGTAGTAAGTGCCTTCGGGCAGCGCTGCCTTGCTGTCGAAGATTGCCGGGCACACATAGGGCGAATCGTTGATGCGAGGCGCGTTGGACAGCAGTTGATATGCCGCTTCGCTCATCGGCTTGGAAATGTCGCCGGTCTTGCTGTCAGGCCAGACTACGCGGCGGTTCTCGAAGTCGACCCACGCCCATTCGAGTGTTCGGATTTCCGTCATGCGCGCGGAGAACTCGAATTGCAGGCGAACCGCCAGCGTCAAGGTCGGGTGTTCCAGTCCCACGGCATCGGCATGGTCGAGGTAGGCATAAAGACGCCCCAGCTCCTCATCGGTGATGTACCGCGTTTCGCCGTCCTCCCGGTACTTGGGGACATGGCGGCACGGGTTCGAACCATCTGGCCGGTAGCCCCAAACCTCGGCCATGTTGAACATTTTGCGCACGCACGCCAGGAGCCGATTTGCCGTAACGGTGATGTGCGCCTTGTCCCGCATCAGCGTGGTGATATGCGCCCGCGTCACGTCAGGCACCTTGAGCTTGCCCAGCGCCGGGATGATGTGTCGGTCGATGTAGCCCTGGTAGGTATCGACCGTTCGCGGCTTGTTGCGCGGCTTGGAGTATTCCTCGATGAACTGACCGCACAACTCCTTGATCGTGGGGGCCATGCGCGCAGCGAGCTTGGCGGCGCTGGGGTCGTTGCCCTTGCGCACGTCGGCCAGCCAGTCCTGCGCGATGGAGCGGGCCTGCTCGACGGTCAGCTCGCCGAACTGGCCGATCTTCGGCTTGCGGCGCTCGCCCCAATTCGTGCGGTACTGGAGCATGAAGACCTTGCGGCCGTGGGCGGTGACTTTGCAGAGGAAGCCAGGGACAATGGTATCCCGCAGTTCGTAGTCGCTGCCGGTGACTTCGGCCGCATCGACGGTGGATTTGGTGAGCTTGATCTTAGCCATGACGCCTCCTAATTCAGAATCGAACGCAGGAACCAGCCAGGAGCCACGGCATCGGAAAGTGTGCCGCAATCGGTCTGGTCAAGGCGTAAGGCTAGACGAGACTAACCTTTTGGAAAACCAAGCGCAGCAAGGCTCGGCGGATTCCAGCGTAGTCCCATGCTATTCTGAGCAGCCAATCTCAAAATCCCCCGCCGCGAGGCGTGCCGGTTCGAGTCCGGCCCCGGGCACCATGCAATATCTTCGCATTGAGCCAAAACCCGCACGCTTGATGAAAGCTGCGGGTTTTTGCTGTTCCGCTTTCCATCGCCACTTCACCACCGGCGACTGCGCCAGCGCCGTCCGCCCTGGATGCGCACACCCGGCAGCTGGCCGAAGGCTTCGCGGAATCGATTGTCGGAATTGAATCCCGCGCTTCGGCCCTCGGCCGTCGGTGGCAGCCGATGAATCCTGGGCCGTCTTCCATCAGGCCTGCGCAGATATACAGATTCCCGGCTCGCGAGTAGAGTGGATAACCGTGAAGCATCTCACCCCAAGAAAGGATTTTGTATGCACACAGTTTCCATGCGTTCCGCGGCGATCGCCGTTGCCGTGGTGGTTGGCAGTGTCTCCATGATCGCCTGCACCACGACCAAGCCCGAGACGAGCTCGGCGCAGAGCGCCAACAGCACCACGCTGCACACCCGTGTGAGCTCGACGCTGCAGCGTCTGTACCAAACGGCTCCGGGCTCTCGAGAGATGGTACAGCGTGCCAGAGGCGTACTGGTGTTTCCATCGGTCATTGGCGGTAGCTTCGTGGTCGGTGTAGAGCATGGCCGCGGCGAACTGCTCATCGGTAACCGTGTGCGTGGTGAATACACAACCACGGCGGCCTCCATCGGCTGGCAGGCCGGAGGGCAGTCCAAGGCGGTGATCTACGTCTTCAACACGCAAGAGGCGCTGGACAAGTTCCTCAAGAGCGACGGCTGGGCCGTCGGTGCCGATGCCACCGTGGCTGCCGGCAAGATCGGCGCCAATGGCAGTGTCGACTCGACCTCCTTCGATGCCCCGGTCTCCAGCTACGTATTGACTAACGCGGGCCTCGAGGCCGGCGTGGCCCTGGGTGGCTCCAAGATCACACGCGTGACGAAGTAAGTCCGAAGAAAGTCTCCATGAAAGAGCCTGGGAATCACCCAGGCTCTTTGTCTTTGTGTCTATCCCGCATAGGGCGATGCGCGAGCGATTGCACCAGAAAACGACAATTTTCGATGGCGGTGGTGCAGCTACAGGAGGCGAAAAACGATGGATTCAAAAGAAGCTCCGAGCCCTGTACCTGCACGGTTTTGCGCGAGCCCACGCCGCGCCGCCAAAACTGCTTTAATCTTCTTTTCTCATCACTCCAGAAGTTTCCATGAGCCCCCTCACCCAAGCCCTCGCCGCCGCCGACCCTGCCCTCATGAGCGAGCTGGAAGCGCTCTACAAGGACTTGCACCAGCACCCCGAGCTGTCGATGCAGGAAGTGCGCACCGCCAGGATCGTGGCCGACGCGATGGACAAGCTGGGCTACGAGGTGACGCGCGAGGTCGGCGTGACCGGCGTGGTCTGCGTGCTGAAAAACGGCGCCGGCCCGACGGTGATGCTGCGCGCCGACATGGACGGGCTGCCCATGGCCGAGAACACCGGCCTGCCCTATGCCAGCACGGTAAAGGCCCGTGATACGGACGGCACCGAGGTTGGCGTGGCGCATTCCTGCGGCCACGACATGCATGTGACCTGGCTGCTCGGCGCCGCGTGCATCCTGGCGGCCAACCGCGCGGCCTGGCAGGGCACGCTGCTGATCGTGTTCCAGCCCGGCGAGGAAACCGCCGAGGGCGCCGCCGCCATGGTCAAGGACTGGGATGAGAAGGGCCAGGGGCGCTTCCCCAAGCCCGACATCATCCTGGGCCAGCATGTGATGGTCGGCGCGGCCGGTACCGTGAGCTACCGCCCCGGCGTGACGCTGTCGGCGGGCGACAGCCTGAAGATCACGCTGTTCGGGCGCGGCTCGCACGGCTCGCAGCCGCAGACTTCCATCGATCCGGTGATCATGGCCGCCGCCACCACGCTGCGCCTGCAAACCATCGTCTCGCGCGAGATCGCGCCGACCGAGCCGGCGGTGCTCACCATCGGCTCGCTGCAGGCCGGCACCAAGGAAAACATCATTCCCGACGATGCCACCATCAAGCTGAACATGCGCACCTTCAGCGAGGACACGCGCGAGTACATGCTCAAGTCGATCCGCCGCATCTGCTGCGCCGAGTGCGACGCCTCCGGCGCCGAGCGCCCGCCCGAGTTCACCACCATCAACAGCTACCCGCTGACCGAGAACGACCTGGTGGCGACGCAAAAGGTGGCCAAGGCCTTCCATCAGCAATTTGGCGACAAGTCCCTGCTGGCCGGCAGCCCGGCATCGGCCAGCGAAGACTTCAGCATCTTCGGACGCAGCTGGGGCGTGCCCTATGTGTTCTGGTTCGTCGGCGGCACCAGCCCCGAGGTGTATGCCAAGGCGGTGCAGGACAAGACCGTGAACAAGATTCCGAGCAACCACTCGCCTCAGTTTGCGCCGAAGATCCACCCGACGCTGGAGACCGGTCTGCAGGCCATGCTGAGCGCCGCCGGCGCCTGGCTGTGTCCCGGCGCATGAGCGCTCACGATCTGGCCAAAGTCCAGCCATGCTCACGCACTTCATCGCGACCTGCCTCGCGGCGCTGATTCTTGTCTTCAGCGCGCCTGCGGCAGCGCAACCCGCCCTGCCGTCGGGTGGCTCGAAGGTCCTCGTCGATGGGGGGCGAGCCGATGCCGCCACGGTCGAGATCGACGGCGAGCCGCTGTTTCGGGTGATCGGCGTGTCGGCTTTTCCAGCCGCGCGCCGGGCCGCACGCGATGCCGAGCGCATCAAGGCGCTGGCCAGGGACAAGACCTTCGACCCGGCCAACCTCTCCATCACGCAGCTCGATGGCATCACCACCATCGTCGCCAGCGGCAAGACCGTCACGCAGATCACAGACGCCGATGCGGTACTGGAGGGGGTGAGCCTGGCGACACTGGCGAGTGTCAACCTGACACGCATCCAACGGGCGATCATCGAGTACCGCGCGGAGCGCACGCGCGATGCCCTGCTCGGCAGCGCCGGCCGGGCGCTGGGTGCGATGGTGCTGGCCGCGGCGCTGTTCGTCCTGCTGCGCTGGCTGTTCAAGGTCGCGCAGCGCCAGCTGCAACGGGCCGAGGAGCGAAGCGCCGCAAAGCTCAGCGACACCGCGATTCCGGCGCTGCGCCCCGATACGCTGCAGTCGGTGGCCCAGCAAGCGCTGCGTGCGCTGCAGGTCGTCGTCGTGCTCGCGCTGGCGGTCTTCTGGCTGCAGTATGTGCTGGGCCAGCTCCCCTTCACGCGCGGCTTTGCGCGGCAAATGCTCGGCTACGTCATGGCGCCGCTGCAGACCGTGGGGCAAGGGCTGCTGGGTGCGGTGCCCGATCTGATCTTTCTTGCGGTGCTCTATCTGATGACGCGCTTCGCGCTGGTGCTGATGCGCCAGTCCTTCACCGCCGTGGAGGCCGGCCGTCTGACGGTTCCAGGATTCGATCGCGACTGGGCGCAGCCCACCTACAAGCTGCTGCGCCTGGTGGTCGTGCTGCTGGCGCTGGTGGTGGGTTACCCCTACATTCCCGGGTCAGGCTCCGCAGCCTTCCAGGGCATCACCCTCTTTCTGGGCATTGTGGCCTCGCTCGGCTCGTCGTCGGCCATCGCCAACATCATCGCCGGCTACCTGCTGATTTACCGGCGCGCCTTCAAGGTCGGCGATCTCGTGCTGCTGGCGGGCAATCTGGGACAGATCAGCGCGATGCGCCTGCAGGCCACCCATCTCAAAACCATCAAGAACGAAGAGGTGACGATTCCCAACTCGGCCGTGATGGCCAAGGAAGTGGTCAACTACAGCGCACTGTGCGCCAGCTCGGGACTCATCCTGCACACCAAGGTCGTCGTCGGCTACGACACGCCGTGGCGGCAGGTCGAAGCCATGCTGCTCGATGCGGTTCAGCGCACATCCGGCCTGATGGCGCAGCCGGCACCCTTCGTGCGCGAGCTGGAGCTCGGCAACGCCGGCGTGACCTACGAGCTCAACGCCTATTGCGACAATCCGCTCGCCGTGGCCTCGCTCTACGCCGCGATCCTGCGCAATGTCCTCGACGTCCTCGACGAGAACGGCATAGACCCGGTCACACCGACCCACGTGGCCTTGACGGCAGACGCACGTGCGCACAAGGTTGTGCCGAAGGAAGCGCACGGAACGTGAGCGCCGTGAATAGGCCGAACGAATGAATGTCCACGAATTGGCCCTTGTCAGCCTGAATGACCATCGCCTGTTCACCTTTCTCGATCTGGCGGGCACATTTGCCTTTGCCATCAGCGGAGCGGTAGCGGCAAGGAATCGTGGCCTCGACTGGTTCGGCGTCATGGTGATAGCCTTCGCGGTTGCCTGCGGCGGCGGGATGGTGCGCGATCTGTGCATCGGCGCCGTACCACCCGCCGGGCTGGCCGACTGGCGCTACCTGGCTGTGGCGATGCTCGCGGCCTGGATGACGATTGCGGCCGGCAAACTGGTCGCACGCCTGACCCATCCGGTGATTTTTTTCGACTCCCTGGGCCTGGGATTGTTCGCCGTGACAGGTGCACAAAAGGCCATGATCTACGGCCATAACGCCGAAGTGGCGGTGCTGCTGGGCATAGTCACCGCCGTGGGCGGCGGCGTGGCGCGCGACGTACTGCTCAACCGGGTGCCCGTGATTTTGCAGCGCGAGATCTACGCGTCGGCTGCACTGGTTGGTGCCCTCATCGAGGTGGTTGGCGAGCGCCTTGGGTGGGATTCGAGCGCAAGGACCTGGCTTGCTTTGGGTGTGTGTTTTGCTCTTCGCTACCTCTCGCTGCGCTACAAATGGAACCTGCCGCGCGCTCCCCGGCGCGGCGACAACGGCTCGGACTAAAAGCCTGTTCAAGGTCTTTTCATAGCGCCCGCAAGGCAGCAGAAAGCCGCAATCAAGGCGCGCGCCGCAGGTCATGCGGCGGCCTGGACAAGGTGCGCAACGCCGAGCGCGGCTTTTTGCTGCCTTGCCCGAAGGACTCTAAGCGCTATCGGGCAACAAGGTATCCCCTTGAACACGTACATGGCACCATGTTCAGACCGGTTCAGCCGTGCATGGTCAGGCCGCCGGATACCGAGATGACCTGGCCGGTGATGAAGTTGGCGTCGTCGCTGGCGAGGAAGGCCACGGCGCCCGGAATGTCCTCGGGCTGGCCCAGGCGCTTGAGCGGAATGGCGCGCTTGAGGCCGTCATAAATCTTCTGGCCGAACTCGCCGCCGCCGGTGAAGGACTGCAGCAGCGCGGTATCGGTGGGGCCGGGGCAGACCACGTTGACGCGCACGCCGCTGCGCGCGGTCTCGCGCGCCAGGGTCTTGCTAAAGGCGATGATGCCGCCCTTGCAGGCGGCGTACACCGACTCGCCCGAGGAACCGACACGGCCCGCATCGGACGCGATGTTGACGATCTTGCCGCCGCCGGCGGCCACCATCAGCGGCACCACGGCGTGCTGCAGGCTGAGCGGGCCCTTGAGGTTGATGGCGATCAGCTTGTCCCACAGGTCGGGCGTGGTGTCGACGAACTGCCTGGCCACGTCCCAGCCCGCGTTGTTGACCAGGATGTCGATTTGCTTGAGCTCGGCATGCACCTTCTGCACGGCCCGGGCCACCGCGTCGTGGTCGGTGATGTCGATCTGCACGGTGCCCAGCTGGCCCGCGTACTGCGGGAACTTGACCTTGAGTTCATCCAGGCCGGCCTGGTTCAGGTCGAAGGCGGCGACGCGCGCGCCCTCTTCCAGAAAGCGTTGCACCAGGCTGCGGCCGATGCCGCCGGCGGCGCCGGTGATGATGGCGACTTTGTCCTTGAGTCCACGCATGGAATGCTCTCCTTGAATAAAACGAGTCGGTGATGGCGCTTGAGGCTGGCGAAGTCAGAGCGAAACGGCCAGACGCGTGGCCTGGTCGATGGCGCGCACGGCGTCCAGCTCGGCGGCCACGTCGGCGCCGCCGATCACGTGGGCCGGGATGCCGCGCTCGGCCAGGCCGTCGGCCAGCGCGCGGTTGGACAGCTGGCCCGCACAGAGAATGACGGTATCCACGTCCAGCACGCGCGCCTCGCCATTCACGCTGTAGTGCAGGCCCTGGTCGTCGACCGCGTGGTAGCTGGCGCCGGCCGTCATGGCCACGTCGGCCTTGCGCAGATTGGCCTTCAGGATCCAGCCGGTGGACTTGCCCAGGTTCTTGCCCAGCGACTCGTTCTTGCGCTGGAACATGTGGATGGCGCGGCCGGCTACGTTGGGCGCAGGCGCCTTCAGGCCGCCCGCGCTGTGGATGGCCGTATCCACGCCCCAGACGTCCATGAACCGCTGCGGCTGCAGCGACTCCTCGGCATGGCCGACCAGATATTCGGCCACGTCGAAGCCGATGCCGCCCGCGCCGATGATGGCCACCCGCTGGCCCACCGGCGCGCCCTTGCCCAGCACGTCCAGATAGCTGAGCACCTTCGGGTGGTTCAGGCCCCGGATGTCGGGCTCGCGCGGGGTCACGCCCGTGGCAATCACCACCTCGTCGAACTCGCCCGCGCGCACACGAGCGGCCAGGGATTCGGCATCGACCGGGGTTTGCAGATGCACGGTGACCTCTAGCTGCCCCAGCATCACCCGGAAGTAGCGCAGCATCTCGTGGAACTCGTTCTTGCCGGGCACCTGGCGGGCCATGTTCAGCTGCCCGCCCAGTTCGTCGCCGGCCTCGAACAGGGTGACCCGGTGTCCGCGCTGCGCAGCATTGATTGCAAACGCCATGCCGGCAGGTCCACCGCCGACCACGGCGAAACGTTTGGGCGCGGCGGTCTGGCTGTCGTCGAACTCGATCTCGCGCCCTGCCTTGGGATTGACCAGGCAGGTCGCCACGCGGTCGGTAAAGATGCGATCCAGGCAGGCCTGGTTGCAGGCGATGCAGGTATTGATCTGGTCTGCGCGGCCCTCGCGCGTCTTGCGCGCGAACTCGGGGTCGGCCAGCAGCGGGCGGGCCATCGACACCAGGTCGGCGGCGCCGGAGGCGATGATCTCCTCGGCCACATCCGGCGTGTTGATGCGGTTGGACGCCATGACCGGGATGCCAACCGCGCGCTTCACGTTGCGAATCGCGGCTATCCACGCCGCACGCGGCACCGGGGCCGCCATCGTAGGCACGGACGACTCGTGCCAGCCAATGCCCGTGTTGATCATGTCGGCGCCCGCGGCCTCGACGCGGCGGGCGAACTCGGCCACTTCCTCGCCGGTCATGCCCCCTTCCATCAAGTCGATGGACGAAATGCGGTAAATGACCATGAACCCGGGCGACACCCGCGCCCGCACCGCCTTGACGATTTCGAGCGGGAAGTGGATGCGGCGCTCGAAATCGCCGCCGAACTCGTCGTCGCGCAGATTGGTCAGCGCGGCGGTGAACTCGTTGATCAGGTAGCCCTCGGAGCCCATGATCTCGACCCCGGCGTAGCCCGCCTGCTCGGCCAGAGCCGAGGTGTTGGCAAAGCGCTCGACCGTCGTCCAGACCTCGGCGGTCGCCAGCGCACGCGGCGTATGGACGTTGATGCGCGCCTTGATGGCCGAAGGCGCGACGCAGGTAGCCACCTTGGCATAGCGGCCCGCGTGAAGAATCTGCAGCACGATGCGGCCGCCGGCACCATTGACCGCCGAGGTGATGGTGCGGTGCCCGTCCAGCTGCTCGGGCTTGTCCAGCACCAGGCCGCCCTCGTCCATCACCCCTTCGGGCACCGGCGCGTAGCCACCGGTGAGGATGAGCCCGATTTCGCCCTTGGCGCGGGCGGCGTAAAAGGCCACCAGCCGCTCCAGCGGGCGATCCATGGTCTCCAGGCGCGTGTGCATCGCGCCCATCACCATGCGGTTGGGCAGATCGACCCCGGCGATGCGCAGGGGACGAAGAAGGTTTGAATAGGTTGACATGCTTATCTCTCGTGGCGGACCGGTGTCTTCCGCAATGATCCGTTTCGAATTTATTTACGTCAATATGATTACATATATTTCATGAACTGAACGGCAACCAGCAACTTGCCTCGGCATCTCTTTCCACCCTAGTCCTTGCCTTCCCTAGAGATGGTGTCGGTTCTCAGGGCAACTTTTGCCATCGCGTCGTTGAGCTGGTTGATATGGTGCAGCAGGGCGATCTTGCCGTCGAAGCGAAAGCTCGCCAGCGCCTGACGATAGAACTCGTAGATTTTTGGCTGGATGCCATCCCAGAACACCTGCCCTGACGGCAACAGCATGACCTTCCTGGCGCGCCTGTCCGCAGGGTCCACGACACGCGCCACATACCCTTCGCGCTCCAGGCGTTTGAGCACTCCATCAAGGCTTTGGCGGCTGACGACCAGATAGTCCGCCAATTCGGAAAACGACATCCCATCTTTCACTTGCGGGCGCGACAGAGCCCCCAGCGTCGCCCACTGAACCGTGGTGATGCCAAGCTCCCTGACGGACTGGCGGTCCAGGGTGTTGCCCGCCTGGAACAGGCGGAAAAACAATCGGTTGTGAACGGCGAATACCGCTGGATCGTGGTTTTCGTGATCAGGCATGCGCAAATGGGTGATGAGGCAGTTTCAAGGAGTTGTGAATCAAGCCATCAGATTTCCGGAAATCGGTACGGCGGGTAGCCAGCGCGCTGGCACTACATGGCGCATGTGTCCCTCCATGCATCAAAACACCAACGATGCCCATCCATCCTGGTAGGTTTTGCGCAATGATATTGACGCAAATCGCCTCATGCAAGGACCGACACGCTAACTATCTCTCCATCAGACCGAAGATATCGCCCGGCTCACCCGGCCTTCATCAACTGCTTGCCGATGACCAGCTGCTGGATCTGCGTCGTGCCTTCATACAGGCGCAGCAGGCGCACGTCGCGGTAAAAGCGCTCGACCGGGAACTCGTTGATGTAGCCCGATCCGCCATGGATCTGCACGCCGCGGTCGGCCACGTGGCCCACCATCTCGGTCGTGAACATCTTGGTGCACGAGGCGCGCATGCTCACGTCCGGGTCGGTCACGCCAAAGGGCTTGGCATCGTAGCGCTGCGCGGTTTCGCGCACCAGCGCCCAGCCGGCCAGCAGCTCGGCCTGGCTGTCGGCCAGCATGGCCTGCACCAGCTGAAAGTCGCCAATGCGCTGGCCGAACTGCTTGCGCTGCTGCGCGTAGGCCACGCTCTCGCGCAGGATGCGCTGCGCCATGCCGCAGGCCAGGGCCGAGATATGCAGGCGGCCGCGGTCCAGCACCTTCATCGCCGTCTTGAAGCCCTTGCCCGGCACGCCACCGATGATGTTGGCCGCCGGAACGCGCACGTTGTCCAGGTTCACGTCGCTGGTGCGCGTGCCCTTCTGGCCCATCTTCTTGTCGGGCTTGCCCAAGCTGAGCCCCGGCAGGCCGGCCGGCACGATGAAGGCCGAGATGCCGCCAGCCCCCGGCCCGCCGGTGCGCGCCATCAGCGTGAATGCCCCCGCGCGCGGCGCGTTGGTGATGAAGCGCTTGCTGCCGCTGATCAGGTAGTCGCTGCCGTCGGCCACGGCCCTGGTCTTAAGCGATGCGGCATCCGAGCCGGCGTCGGGTTCGGTCAGCGCGAAGGAGATGATCAGCTCGCCGCTGGCGATGCGCGGCAGGTATTCGGCCTTCTGCTCGGGTGTGCCGTCCATCAGGATGCCCTGCGAGCCGATGCCGATGTTCGTCCCCGCCACCGAGCGGAACGCCAGCGCGGTCTGGCCCAGCTCGTAGGCCACCTCGCACTCCTGCGCCATCGACAGGCCAATGCCGCCGTACTCCTCGGGAATGGAGATACCGAATAGACCCAGCTCCTTCATGTCGGCCACGATGTCGGCGGGCACCTCGTCGTGCTCCTCCAGGTGGTTCTCGGCCGGGACCAGCCGCTCACGCACGAAGCGCTGAACACTGTCCTTGAGCAGCCCGAATGTCTCTTGATCCAGTGCCATGGAATCCTCTTTGCAGCCACCAATATTAATAGCTGCTCACGCTTGCCATTATTGTGCTACAGCCATATTTGACCAATATTTTCCGAATAGTCAGAGCGGCGTGTTCTGCGAAAATTTGGGCGCACGCTTTTCCAGCAGAGCGTTCAGGCCCTCCTTGGCTTCAGGGCCGCCAAAGCCCATGAATTCAAGCGCGAGAGAGGTGTCAAAAATCGGACCTGCCTGGCGCAGCCAGTTGTTCAACGCGTATTTGGTCCAGCGCAGCGCGCCTGGCGCGCCCTTGGAGAGCTTCTCTGCCACTTCCAGCGCCTTGTCCTGCAGCGCGTCGTCTTCCACTGAAAGGGACACCAGCCCCAGCGCCTCTGCCTGTTCACCATTCAGCGGTTCGCACAGCATCAGGTGGTACTTGGCCTTCGCCATGCCACACAAAAGCGGCCAGACGATGGCGGCATGGTCGCCCGGCGCCACGCCCAGCTTGGTGTGACCGTCCACGATGCGTGCCGTCTTGGCCGCAATGGAAATATCGGCCAGCAAGGCCGCCACCAGACCGGCGCCGACGGCCGGGCCGTGGATGGCCGAGACGATGGGCTTGGAGCAGTTGATGATGTTGTAAACCAGATCGCGCGCCTCGCGCCACACGCGGGCACGCACGTTGAAGTCGTCCGTCATCTCCTGCAGCATGGTGAAGTCGCCACCGGCAGAGAAGGCGCGCCCGGCGCCGCGCAGCAAGACCACGCCCACGCCCGGGTCCTTGTCGATTTCAAGCCAGACATTCGCCAGCTCGGCATGGCCGCGTGAATCGAGGGCATTCATGCGCTCGGGCTTGTTCAAGGTCAGGCGCAACACGCCTTCCAATGGTCGATCAAACTCAATGGCCGAATAGCCTTGATAGCGATTAATTTGGGTCATACTCATCTCCTGACTGAATGGTGGTTGGTTGCAAAAAATCAGCGCACGATGCATCAATGAAAATGGCACTGAGCCCCGCCATTTCCCGCCATAGCCCGCATTGGGATGGTCTGCATAACTCAAGCTGCCAAGCAACTTTGGTGGATCGGAATGGGTTGCAAGGCGCAAATCGCAGCAATAGCCGTGCTATTGCGAGGATTTGCGACGCCGCAGACCGCCCGAGACCACCAAAGGTTGCGGCGCTTGGAGCCATGCAGAACTTCCCTTGCATTATGTGGTGCACTGATTCTGAAAAAAAGAAAATAATTGCACTCTTGTTGTGCACTGAAGCACAATGCAACGATGAGCGAGCTCCCAGAATGGAATGATCTCCGGGTCTTCCTCACCGTCGCCCGGCTGGGCACCATCTCCCAGGCCGGAGAACGGCTGAACATCGAACACTCCACGGTATCGCGCCGCATCGACCGGCTGGAAGAAAAACTGGCCGTCGTGCTGTTTGACCGGCGTCGCAGCGGCTACACGCTCACCGACGCCGGCCGCAGGCTGATCCCCCATGCCGAAAAGATGGAATCTGCCTTGCTTGAGGCCGTCGAACAAGATATGGGCAAAGAAAGCGCCATCGAAGGCACGGTGCGGGTAGGCACGCCCGAGGCCTTCGGCATCCATGTCCTGGCGCCCAGCCTGGCCTCCCTGCACGCGGGGCATCCAGGCTTGCACATCGAGCTCATGGCGCAACCGCAGTTTCCCAGCCTGGTCACCCGTGAAGTCGAGATACTGGTGACCCTGGAGCCGCCGCAAACCGGGCGCTACAAAGTGGCACGGCTGGGCCAGGTGGAATACTTTCTCTACTGCTCTCCCGGCTACCGGGACACACACCCACCGATTCAAGCGCTGGGCGATGTGGCAGGCCACCAATTCGTGGATTACGTGCACGACGGCTCGGTCAGCGACCGCTACCGCATCCTGAACGAGCTGACGCCCAACCCCCAGCGCAGTTTCACGACCACCAGCGTTCTGGCCCAGCGCACCGCCGCCGCGGCAGGCTTGGGCCTGGTTCTGCTGACCCCCTACGTGGCGCAGCAAGGCAAGGACCTGGTGTGTGTTTTTCCAGGCCAGGTGCTGATGACACGCAGCTTGTGGATTGCCGCCCCCGAAGACCTGCTCAAAATCCGGCGCTACCGCTTCGTCTGGGACCACATCCGCCACCTGATCGACCGGCAGCCCGATCTGTTTCGCCGCTCGGCCTGACGCTCCAGCGCAATGCGGCGCGGCTTGGCCGGCGTTGTGCATGAGTGCAAACCCGCCGTGCATTCATCGCTGTTGTCCAAAGCAAACTGCCCCGATAGCATCAACACGCAAATGATTTTGAATCGTTTGATTTGCGATGAAAGGCAGATTCTGAAATGAGAAAGGTATATGGAGACGCGGCCACCGCGCTGGATGACGTGGTCAAAAATGGCCAAACCATCGCGGTCGGTGGTTTTGGACTTTGCGGTATTCCCGCTACATTGATCGCCGCCCTGCGCGACAGCGGCGTGAATGGGCTGACGTGCATCAGCAATAACGCCGGTGTCGATGATTTTGGCCTGGGCCTGCTTTTGCAAACCCGCCAGATCAAACGCATGGTTTCTTCGTATGTCGGAGAAAACAAGGAGTTTGAGCGGCAATTTCTGGCCGGTGAGCTGGAGCTCGAATTTAACCCCCAAGGCACGCTGGCCGAGCGCCTGCGCGCGGGCGGCGCGGGCATTCCCGCCTTTTTCACGCGCACCGGCGTCGGCACCGTGGTCGCAGAGAACAAGGAAACCCGCGAATTTGACGGCCAGACCTACGTCATGGAGCGCGCCCTCACGGCCGACGTCTCGCTGGTGAAGGCGCACAAGGCCGACCCGTCGGGCAACCTGGTGTTCTCGCGCACCGCACGCAATTTCAACCCCGAAGTGGCCATGGCCGGCGCCGTGACGATTGCCGAGGTGGAAGAAATCGTCGATCTGGGCCAGCTGGACCCCGACGAAATCCACCTGCCCGGCATCTTTGTTGACCGCATCGTCCTCGTCCCCAACCCCGAGAAGCGCATCGAACGCAGAAGCTTCCGCACCCGCAGCAACGCCTGAAGGACCGACATCATGGCCTGGACACACGAACAAATGGCGGCCCGCGCGGCCAAGGAACTCCACGACGGCGACTACGTGAACCTGGGGATCGGCCTGCCGACCCAGGTGGTGCATTTCGTTCCCGAAGGCATGGAAGTCTGGCTGCAATCCGAAAACGGCCTGATCGGCATCGGCCCGCCCCCGTTCGAGGACGAGATCGACCCCGACCTGATCGACGCCGCCAAGCAGACCATCACCATGGCGCCCGGCGCGTCCATCTGCTCGTCCTCCACCTCGTTTGCCATGATCCGCGGCGGCCACATGGACCTGACGATCCTCGGCGGCATGCAGGTCAGCGAGCATGGCGATCTGGCCAACTGGATGATCCCCGGCAAGATGGTCAAGGGCATGGGCGGCGCGATGGATCTGGTGGGCGGTGCGCGCCGCGTGATCGTGCTGATGGAGCACGTGGCGCGCGACGGCGGCCTGAAGGTGCTGAAGTCCTGCAACCTGCCCCTGACCGGCCAGCGCGTGGTGAACCAGCTCATCACCGACCTGGCGGTGATGGACGTGACCGAGCGCGGCCTCGTCGTCAAGGAACTGGCGCCCGGCGTCTCGCGCGACGATCTGCAGGCCAAGACCGAGCCGATCCTGAGCTTCGACTGCGCCTGATCGGCCGGCCGGGGCGTCGAGGCCCGAGGTCTCGGCGCCCCTCATTTGATTTGAGCTATCGCATGCTTTGTCGTGATTGACAACAGCAGGTGAACGCCATCGGGCATCATGACCCCATGGTCGACCCGGCTTTTCAAGCCCTCGTGTTCGACCGTCGCCCGGGCAGGGCCTGGGGCGCTCCGAAGTTCATCCTGAAGCAAAAGGCGATTCATGCGAAATCTCAAGCGCACGTTCTGGGGCGCACTGCTCATTCTGGCCATCCTGTGGCTGGTGGCCGAGCCCACCGTTTTTCAGTCCAGCAACTTCTTCGCCCTGCGCGGCCACATGGTGCAGTTGACGGGCGTGCTCGCCATGGGCTGCATGAGCCTGGCGATGGTGCTGGCGCTGCGGCCGCTGTGGCCCCAGGCCTGGCTGGGCGGGCTCGACAAGATGTACCGCCTGCACAAGTGGCTCGGCATCGCGGCCCTGGTCGTCTCCATCGTCCACTGGCTGTGGGCCAAGGGTCCGAAATGGGCGGTGGGCTGGGGCTGGCTCGCGCCGCCGGAGCGCGGCCCGCGGCCCATCATCGACAACCCGATCCAGGCCTGGATGAGCAGCCAGCGCGGCGTGGCCGAGGGCGTGGGCGAATGGGCCTTTTACGCCGCCGTCGTCCTGATTGCCCTGGCACTGATCCAGCGCTTTCCCTATCGCGCCTTCTACAAGACGCATCGCCTGCTGGCCGTCGCCTACCTCGTGCTGGTCTATCACGCCCTGCTGCTGCTGGAGTTTCGCGACTGGGTGCGGCCCCTGGGTTGGCTGATGGCCGTGCTGCTGGCCAGCGGCACCTGGGCCGCACTGGTGGTGCTGGTGCGCAAGGTGGGCGCCCGCCGGCAGGTGCAGGCAAAAATCCAGTCGCTGAACTACTTTGCCGGCGTGAAAGCGCTGCTGATCGAGGCCGAGGCGCCGGGCTGGCCGGGCCACAAGGCGGGCCAGTTCGCTTTTGCCATGTCGGACGCGTCGGAAGGGGCTCACCCCTACACCATCGCCTCCAGCTGGCACGCCAGGCAGCCCCGGGTCAGCTTCGTCGTCAAGGAACTGGGCGATCACACCAGGCTGCTGCGCGAGCAACTTCAGGTTGGCCAGTCCCTGAAGATCGAGGGGCCCTACGGCTGCTTCACCTTCGACGACGGCCGTGCGCGCCAGATCTGGGTCGGCGGGGGCATCGGCATTACGCCCTTCATCGGGCGCATGCAGCACATGGCGATGGAGCAGTCCAACCAGGACTGGCCCGAGAACCAGCAGATCGACCTGTTCCACAGCACCACCGAGGTCGATGAGGACGCGCTGGGCCGGCTGGCAGCCGATGCGCGCTCGGCGCAGGTGAGGCTGCACGTGCTGATCGACGCGCGCGACGGCCGGCTGACGGGCGAACGCCTGCGCGACGCCGTTCCGGGCTGGCAAGAGGCGAGCGTCTGGTTCTGCGGGCCGGCGGGCTTTGGCGAGGCGCTCAAGAATGACCTGGCCGCGCACGGCTTTCCGGTCGAGCAGCGCTTCCATCAGGAGTTGTTCTCGATGCGCTAGCTAGCGCGGTCGTACGGCACGGGTAGAGTCGGTGCCGAAGGTTCGCAAGCCCATCACCACCGTCAGGAGGTTTTCATGAAAGTCGCCATCATCGGTCTGGGACACATGGGCATGGGCATGGCCCGGAATCTGCTCAAGGCGGGGCACGCCGTCACGGCTTTCGATCTGTCCAAGCCCGCCATGGATGCCGCCGCCAAAGCCGGCATGGCCACGGCCGCATCCGGGCCCGCCGCCGCAGCCGACGTCGACGTGGTCATCACGGTGCTGCCCGCGGGCAAGCATGTGCTGGGCGCCTACCGCGGCGAGCATGGCAACGACGGGCTACTGGGCGCCGCCAAAAAGGGAACCCTGTTCATGGACTGCTCGACGATCGGCGTGGACGAGACGCGCGAGGCGGCCGAGCTGGCGCGCCAGGCCGGCCACCGCGGCATGGATGCGCCGATCTCCGGCGGCATGGTCGGCGCAGACGACGGCACGCTCACCTTCATGATCGGCGGCGACGCAGCGGATTTCGAATTCGTCAAGCCGCTCACCTCGGCCATGGGCAAGCACAGCGTCTATTGCGGCAGCCATGGCGCGGGCCTGATTGCCAAGATTTGCAACAACATGCTGCTGAGCATCAACCAGATCGGCGCGGCCGAAGCCTTCAACCTCGGCGCGAAACTGGGCATGGACCCCAAGAAGCTGTTCGAGGTCATCTCCATATCCAGCGGCCAGAGCTGGTCGGTCACCACCAACAGCCCGGTTCCCGGCACCGTCGCGTCGGCGCCGTCCAGCCACCACTTCGAGCCCGGCGCAGTGCCCCACACCCTGGCCAAGGATCTGGGTCTGGCTGCGAAGGCCATGGAAAGCGCGAACTATCACTGCCAGCTGGGCACGCAGGCACGCGAGCTGTACGAGAAGATGACCGCCTCCCAATTTGCCGATCAGGATTTCAGCGGCATCATCAACTACCTGGCAAGCGAAAACGGCAGCCGATAAGCGGCCTCACACAGTCACAATCAGCCTGTCACTTTGTTGCCCCATAAGGAGGAAATCATGAGCAATGATGCCAACTCATCGCCCCTGCTGCGCGACGCCCTGGCCTTTGCCAAGACCAACTGGTGGCTGTTCCTGCTGGGCGGTGTGCTCTACATCCTGTTCGGCGTGCTCGCACTGGCGCGGCCGGCCGAGGCGCTGCTCGCGCTGGCGGTGGTGTTCGCCGCGTTCCTGCTGGTGGACGGGATTTTCAGCGTCATCCGCGCACTGGGCGCCAAGGGCGCCGACGGCCGCTGGTGGGTGTTCTTCGGCGGCCTGCTCAGTATCGGGGTCGGGCTCTACGCGCTGCTGGGGCCGGTCAACACGGCGCTGCTGTTCGTCTACGTGATCGCCTTCCAGGCCATTCTGTTCGGCGTGTCGGTCTTCATGTTCGGCGTCAACATCCGCAAGGCCGTGAACGGCGAATGGGTGCTGTACCTGACCGGCATCGTCTCGGTGCTGTTCGGCCTGCTGCTGGTGGGGGCGCCGGGCATCGGCGGCCTGAGCGTGTCCCTGATGGTGGGCGGCTGGTCGCTGGTGATCGGCATCCTGCGCGTGCTGTTCGCCTTCCGGGTGCGCAGCCTGGTGCGCCACGCGACCCGCTGAGCGCCTCAAATTTCTGCAACACAAGGAAGGCGCTGCCTGCGACCTACCCACACCCGTTGAAACACCAAGAGCACCAGGTTCAGACCACGTAATCAAGAACCACCATCTGCGTCGTGCGGGCTGCGACAAATTGGCGCAATGCATCATGCTCAGGCGTGGTCTGGTAGTGGTCGTGCGCCTGCACGCCTGAAAAATCGGCCACGATGGCATGGGTGAATTGCGGCGAGCGCTTCGATGCGTTGACGACCAAGCGCATCCGTATCAAACCCGGCACCACCTGCTGGAGCAATTCACAGTGGTGCTCGATGAAGGCCCGGTCGCTCTCGCTCAAGGCCTGCTTGAACCCCATCAGCACGAGGTGGTGAAACATCAGCTTGGCGCTCAGGAAATGGTGAGACCACCATCCACCGACAGGATGTGCCCGGTAGTGGAACGCGAATCATCGCAAGCGAGGAACAGGGCCGCCTTGGCCACGTCTTCGGGCGTCACCATGCCAAACAGCTGATTCTGGGCCGACAGGTTGGTGGCGTCGTTGTTGGCCATCATCTTGAGCACCCGCTCGGTCGATGTGGCGCCGGGCGCGATGGCGTTGACCCGCACATGCTCGGCCGCATATTCCACCGCCATCGAACGCGTCAGCGCACTGACGGCGCCCTTGGCGGCCGTGTACCTGATGGCCTGCGTACTGCTCAGAGGCAATGCCTTTGCCCGCATCGTGCGCGGCTGGGATGGTCAAGTGAGGGAACTGTGGCCCCTGAACCCCGACAACGTGACGGTGCAACGCACGGCATCCGGCCTGGTGTACGACCACACGAAGGACGGCGTTCTGACCCGCCTGCTGGCGCATGAAGTGCTGCACCTGCGCCACCGCCTGGGCGACGATGGCGTTTTGGGTATCTCGCCTATTGCTGCCGCGCGTGGCGTGGTGGAACTGGCCCAAGCCGAGAACGAGCATGGTGTGAGCACGTTCCGCAACGGCGCAAAGATGCTGGGTGTTCTCAAGTTCCCCGGCAAGCTCAAACCCGAGCAGCGCCAAGCCATCGCCACGAGCTGGGCCAGCCAGCATGCAGGCGGGAGCAATGCAGGCCGCACCGCCAGCGGTACAGAATCACGGCCATCATTCAAGTGAAGTCCAACAGGCGCGAGACTCAGTTGATGGTGAAGTCGTGAGCAATTGCAGTAACCATGCAGTAACGGGCCAGAAACAACGAAGCCACCGCAGTGGGTGGCTTCTTGTAAGTTGTTGATTTTTATGGTGTTTATCTGGTCGGGGTGAGAGGATTCGAACCTCCGGCCTCTACGTCCCGAACGTAGCGCTCTACCAGGCTAAGCTACACCCCGATTGCTCTGCATTCTCTCAGCAAGCTCACACTCGCCGCTCAAGCAACTGAGCCGCTAATTGTAGCAGGGCCCGGGTGTAAAAATTCGCCGGGAGTGCAGACAATGCCTGCATTGCCAACTGTGCCTGTGCCTGTGCCGCGGCCCGCGTGGCGCTCATGGCATCTGTCGCGCGCACGACGCCTGCCACCGCTGCCAGTTCGTCGGTGGATCCAGTCTCTATCACCCTTCGCAGCAGCGCTCGCTGCCCCTCGTCGCCACGCTGCATCGCTATGATGAGCGGCAACGTCATCTTGCCTTCACGCAGGTCATCGCCGATGTTCTTGCCCATTTCATGTGCATCGCCTTCGTAATCCAATGCATCATCTATGACTTGGAACGCCGTACCCAGTGCCTGCCCGTAATCGGCACAGGCCTGTTCAACCAGGGCATTGCTGCCAGCAAGCACCGCAGCCAGGCGCGCACTGGCTTCGAACAGTTTGGCTGTCTTGGAGCGAATCACTTCCAGGTACCCGGCCTCGGTAAGACTGGCGTCGTGCGTATTCACCAGTTGCTGAACCTCGCCCTCGGCAATCACGTTGGTCGCGTCTGCGAGAATTTCCATCACCCGCATGTCGCCAGTTTGCACCATCATCTGGAAGGCGCGCGAGTACAGAAAATCGCCGACAAGCACGCTGGCCGGGTTGCCAAAATTTTCATTCGCCGTCGCGTGCCCGCGGCGCAGGGTTGAGCCGTCCACGACATCGTCATGCAGCAGTGTCGCGGTATGGATGAATTCCACCACCGCTGCCAGGTTGAAGCGCCGGGCATCCCGGTGTCCCAGCGCGCCGGACATGAGCAGCAGCAGCGTGGGCCGCAGGCGTTTGCCGCCCGCCTGAATGATGTATCGCGCCACCTCGCCTACCAGAGCCACTGAAGAACCCAGCCGCGCGGCAATGACCTTGTCCACTTCGCGCATATCATCGGCGATCAAGGCCAAGGCGGCGGATGTGCTGGGTGCAGGAGCGCTCAAGGAAGAACTCACGAGGTTGGTGGACAAGTCCGGCGAATTATATGAAGCGCCGCCAATTGCGCGCATCTCTACGGTGCCGCAACTTGGTCAATGATGCGGTATCCAGTACAATCAGCGGTTCTGCAAAAATTCGTTTGCAGATCTCACTACATAGAGGTTTACATGTACGCGGTCATAAAAACCGGCGGCAAGCAGTATCGCGTTGCCACCGGCGAGAAAATCAAGATAGAACAGATTGCTGCGGAAGTAGGCCAGGAGATCGTGCTGGATCAGGTTCTGGCTGTCGGCAACGGCAGCGAGATCAAGGTCGGCACGCCCCTGGTGTCCGGAGCGCGCGTGAAGGCAACGGTGGTGGCCCACGGCCGCCACGACAAGGTTCGCATCTTCAAGATGCGCCGGCGCAAGCACTACCAGAAACGCCAAGGCCATCGCCAGCAGTTCACCGAACTGCAGATCGGCGCGATTGCCGCTTGAATACAGGGGATTGAACCATGGCACACAAAAAAGGCGGCGGCTCGACGCGAAACGGGCGCGATTCCAAGCCCAAGATGCTCGGTGTGAAGGCTTACGGCGGTGAACTGATCAGCGCCGGCTCCATCATCGTGCGCCAACGTGGCACGCGCATCCACGCCGGCACCAATGTCGGCATCGGCAAGGACCATACGCTGTTTGCGCTGGTCAATGGCCATGTGTCCTTCAGCATCAAGGGCGCCTTGTCCAAGCACACGGTCAACATCACTCCAGCCTGACGCTGGTATCCTGACTCCTCGCAAAGCCCCGAGCCATCGGGGCTTTGTTGTTTGGACCGCCGCACCGACTCACTACACTCGCACACCATGAAATTCGTGGACGAAGCCTTCATCGATATCGCTGCCGGCGACGGCGGTAACGGCTGCGTGTCGTTCCGCCACGAGAAATACAAGGAGTTCGGTGGCCCCAATGGAGGCGACGGCGGGCGTGGCGGACATGTCTTCGCCGTTGCCGACCCCAATCTGAACACGCTGGTGGACTACCGCTTCGCACGCCGCCACGAGGCCCGGCGCGGCGAACACGGCATGGGCTCGGACATGTTTGGTGCGGCCGGAGACGACATCACGCTCAGGATGCCGGTCGGCACCATCATCACCGATGCCGACACCGGCGCCGTGCTGTACGAATTGCTGGAGCCGGGCAAACCCCTGCTGATCGCCAAGGGTGGCGATGGCGGCTTTGGCAACCTGCGCTTCAAGAGCGCGATCAACCGGGCGCCGCGCCAGAAGACACCTGGCTGGCCGGGCGAGAAGAAAAGCCTCAAGCTCGAACTCAAGGTGCTGGCCGATGTCGGCCTGCTGGGCATGCCCAACGCGGGCAAATCCACCTTCATCGCCGCGGTTTCCAACGCGCGGCCCAAGATAGCCGATTACCCATTTACCACCTTGCACCCCAACCTGGGGGTGGTGCGCGTGGGGCCCGAGCAGAGTTTCGTCATTGCGGACATTCCCGGTCTCATTGAAGGCGCCTCCGAAGGCGCGGGCCTGGGGCACCAGTTCCTGCGCCACCTGCAGCGCACCCGGCTGCTGCTGCACATCGTGGACATGGCGCCGTTTGATGAAGCAGTGGATCCGGTAGCACAGGCCAGGGCCATCGTCGGCGAGCTGAAAAAATACGATCCCACCCTGCACGCCAAGCCACGCTGGCTGGTGCTCAACAAGCTGGACATGGTGCCTTTGGATGAGCGCGCCACCCGCGTGAAGGATTTCGTCAAACGCTTCCGATGGAAGGGGCCGGTATTCGAAATTTCAGCGCTTACGCGCGAGGGTTGCGAATCGCTGGTCAGGGCGATCTATCAGCACGTGCATGCTGAACAACTCGCCGGACAGCCCCCAGCCGAAATCGACCCACGCTTCGCCGATGCCGGCGATCGGTCTCATTGAACTATTATTTCGATAGTATTTAGCGCACGCTCAACAAGCGTTGCAGCGATTTTTCATGAAAAACCCAAGCTCTTCGCTGCGAGATGCACACCGCATCGTCGTCAAGGTCGGCTCCAGCCTCGTGACCAACGAGGGGCGCGGGCTGGATGCGCAGGCGATCGGTGAGTGGGCCCGCCAGCTTGCGGCCCTGGTGCGCGGAGAAGCCGGTATCCCGCGCGAAGTCATCATGGTCTCCAGCGGCGCGATTGCCGAGGGCATGAAACGCCTGGGCTGGCGCACCCGCCCCAGCGAGGTGCGCGAGCTGCAGGCCGCTGCAGCCGTCGGGCAGATGGGCCTGGCACAGATGTACGAAACCAAGCTGAGCGAGCAGCGCATGCCCAGCGCGCAGGTGCTGCTTACGCACGCCGACCTCGCAGACCGCGAGCGCTACCTCAACGCCCGCTCCACGCTGCTGACCTTGCTGGAGCTTGGCGTGGTGCCGGTCATCAACGAAAACGACACGGTGGTCACCGATGAAATCAAGGTGGGCGACAACGACACCCTGGGCGCGCTGGTCACCAATCTCGTCGAGGCCGACGTGCTCATCATCCTCACCGACCAACAAGGCCTGTACGCCGCCGATCCACGACGCGAACCCGATGCCGCGTTCATCCATGAAGCGCAGGCCGGCGACCCGCAGCTTGAAGCCATGGCGGGCGGCGCGGGCTCATCGATCGGCAAGGGCGGGATGATTACCAAGATCATCGCTGCCAAACGCGCCTCCGGTTCGGGCGCGGACACCGTGATCGCATGGGGGCGTGAACCCGACGTGCTGCTGCGCCTGGCGCGGGGCGAATCCATCGGCACGCTGTTGACCGCGCGTACCCACAAGCACCAGGCGCGCAAGCAGTGGATGATGGACCATCTGCAGCTGCGCGGTTCGGTCACTGTGGATGCAGGCGCCGCTGCGGTGCTGCGCGAGGCCGGCAAGAGTCTGCTGCCGATCGGCATGGTCGCCGTTGAGGGAGAGTTCGTGCGCGGCGACGTGATCGCGGTACGCGATGCCGACGGCACCGAAATTGCCAGAGGTCTGGCCAATTACGCCAGCGCCGAGGCGCGTCTGCTGTGCCGCAAGCCGTCTTCCGAATTCGAACGCCTGCTGGGCTACGCGGCTGATCCGGAAATGGTGCACCGCGACAACATGGTGCTCACACAGGGCTGATCGCGAGCCAGCCCACTTCTTATTGGATGGGCGGCCGCACTTCCGCATTTTCCGCATCCGTATGGGGATCCGGGTCAAAGCTGGCGCCTGGCGGAAGTTCCACACCCGGATGCACCAGCATGGAACCCGATCGATAGGCGTTGGCGTAATCTGTTCCAGCATGGTCGCGCCCGCGCATGCTGGAGCGCAGATAGCGATTGCGCTGCAAGGTGCGCGGCAGAAAGCGCGAAAGCTCGGTCAGAGCCAGTTCGTATACCCCGCGTTTGAACTCCACCACCACATCAAGCGGCACCCAGTAATCGTTCCAGCGCCAGGCGTCAAACTCCGGGTGGTTGGTGGCGCGAAGGTTCAGATCCCAATCATTGCCCGTGAGCTGCAGCAAAAACCAGATCTGTTTTTGTCCCTTGTAGTGTCCGCGTGCATCCCGGCGGATGTAGCGGTCCGGCACCTCGTAGCGCAACCAGTCCCGCGTACGGGCAACCACACGCACGTGGTGGGCCAACAGTCCCACCTCCTCGTGCAGTTCCCGGAATATGGCCTCTTGCGGGCTCTCGCCCCGATCGATGCCGCCTTGCGGAAACTGCCAGCTGTGCGTACCTAAGCGCTTGCCCCAAAATACCTGGTTTCTCTGGTTGAGCAGAACGATGCCGACATTTGGCCTGAAGCCTTCCCTGTCGAGCATAATCTGACCCCAATTCTTGCAAATTGAATCCATTATGCACGCTTGCATTTCTGCGGCAAGCGCGGCCGCTCCGGACAGCAAATTCACGCGATGAAAGCCTCCCAATTTTTCATTTCCACCCTCAAGGAAGCCCCTGCCGACGCCGAGATCGTGAGCCACCAGCTGATGATGCGCGCCGGCCTCATCAAGAAGCTGGGGGCTGGTATTTACAACTACATGCCCATGGGCCTGCGCGTGATCCGCAAGGTGGAGGCCATCGTCCGCGAGGAGATGAACCGCGCGGGCGCGGTGGAGTGCACCATGCCCGTGGTGCAGCCGGCCGAACTCTGGCAGGAGAGCGGACGCTTTGAAAAAATGGGCCCCGAACTGCTGCGCATCAAGGACCGCCACCAGCGCGATTTCGTGATCCAGCCCACGAGCGAAGAGGTGGTGACCGATATCGCCCGCCAGGATCTGCGCAGCCACAAGCAGCTGCCGAAGAATTTCTACCAGATCCAGACCAAGTTTCGCGATGAGCGCCGCCCGCGTTTCGGCCTGATGCGCGGGCGCGAATTCATCATGAAGGATGCTTACTCCTTCGACAAGAGCCGCGAGGCCGCGCAACTGAGTTATCAGGCGATGCGCGCAGCCTACAGCCGCATCTTTGATCGCTTCGGCCTTTCGTATCGCGCGGTGCGCGCCGATTCCGGCGCCATCGGCGGCGATCTGTCCGAGGAGTTCCAGGTGATCGCCGCCACGGGCGAAGACGCCATCGTCTATTGCCCGCAGAGCGGCTACGCCGCCAACATGGAAAAAGCCGAAGCTGCGGCTCCTAACCGCGCCCGCCCTGCCCCCGCACAGGCGCAAACACTCACGCCCACACCCGGCAAAAGTACCTGCGCACAGGTGGCCGAGTTCCTGAGCCTGCCGCTGACGCAGACCGTCAAGTCGCTGGTGCTCGCCACCGACTCCAGCAGCGATGCGGGCGAGGCCATCGGCAGCAAGGTTTGGCTGCTGCTGCTGCGCGGCGACCACGACATGAACGAAGTCAAGGTCACCAAGGTGCCAGGGCTGGATGCGGGTTTTCGCTTCGCCACTGTCGCTGAAATCGAGGAGCACTTCGGCACCAGGCCTGGATATCTCGGGCCGCTGCACCTCGCCAAACCCGTCACCATCGTGGCCGACCGTGAAGTCGCCGTGATGGCCGACTGGGTCTGCGGCGCCAACCGCGAGGACCATCACATCACCGGCGTGAACTGGGGCCGGGACCTCCCTGAACCTGCGCTGGTAGCCGATTTGCGCAATACGGTGGCGGGTGACCCTTCGCCCGACGGCCAAGGAGCACTGGCGATCGAGCGCGGCATCGAGATCGGCCATATCTTCTACCTCGGCACCAAATATTCAAAGGCGATGAACGCCACCTTTCTCGGCGAGGACGGCAAGCCCGCATTCTTTGAAATGGGTTGCTATGGCATCGGTATTACGCGCTTGCCTGCCGCTGCGATCGAGCAAAATCACGACGAGCGCGGCATCGTCTGGCCTGATGCGATCGCACCTTTCACCGTAGTGCTTTGCCCCATAGGCATGGACCGCAGCGAGGTTGTTCGCAACGCGGCGGAAAAACTGCATGCGGATTTGATGGCAGCAGGTGTCGATGTCATGCTGGACGACCGTGGCGAGCGCCCCGGCGCCATGTTCGCAGACTGGGAACTCATCGGCGTACCGCATCGCGTGGTGCTCTCGGACCGAGGCCTCAAGGAGGGCAAGGTGGAATACCAGCACAGGCGCGCGAGTGAAGCCAGACAGATGAATCTGGCAGACGTCGAGCAATACCTTCTGGACCATATCGGCAGGCAATGAACGGATTGGGAACCACACGCAGGCAATGGCTGCTGGCACTGGGCGTAGGCCCGGCCGGTTGGTTGGGCCTGCCTTCGGCGGCACATGCAGGGGGGCAGATTGAGGAACCCCTGGTTGATTCGGTACACAGTGCCTTGAGCGCCGCCGTCACCGATCTGGCGCCGCCCGAGCCGATCTTTGCCAGCACCGAGGGGCGCATCACCTACCTTCGCTGGCTGGGAACGATGAGCGAGCGGCTGCGCGCGCGCAAGGCCAGTTGGGAGCAGCGGCGCGATTTCCTTCAGACCGTCTGGTACGAGTCCAAGCGTGCCGGCCTGGATGAATCACTGGTGCTGGGCCTGATCCAGGTGGAGAGCGCTTTCCGCAAATTTGCTGTGTCATCCGCCGGCGCACGTGGCTACATGCAGGTCATGCCGTTCTGGTCACGCCTCATTGGCGACGGCGATGCGGGCAAGCTCTTTCACCTGCAGACCAATCTGCGCTTTGGCTGCGTGATCCTGCGCCACTACCTGGACCGTGAAAACGGCGATTTGTACATGGCGCTGGGCCGCTACAACGGCAGCCGCGGCAGGTCGCCCTACCCCAATGCGGTGTTCGCCAACCAGCGGCACTGGAAGCTTCAGGAACCGGCGCGCAGCGCCTGAGATCCGTCAGCAGGCGGTTGGGCCGTTGGCAGCCGGGTGACCATCACCTGGTCGATGCGGTAGCTGTCCACGTCCAGCACTTCAAATAGATATCCGCCGAATTTCACGCTGTCGGTGCGTCGCGGCACGCGCCTGAGCATCACCATCAGAAAGCCGGCCAGCGTTTCATATTCATCCGCGCAGGGCAATTCGTCGAGCTGCAGTGCGTGCAGCACATCCTCGATCGGCGCCACGCCGTCGATCAGCCAGGAATTTTCATCACGGCGCACGATCTGCTCCTCGTCCGCCGGGCTCAGCAGGTCACCCATCACCGTGCTCATCACATCATTGAGCGTGACCACGCCGACCACGCGGCTGTATTCATTGACCACCACCGCGAAGTCCTCGTGCGCCTGGCGAAACTGTTCCAGCACCTCGGCCAGCGTCAGCCGGTCGGGCACGATCAGCACCTTGCGCACCAGGCGCTCATCGGCCAGCGTGATGGATTGGGCGTTGAGCAGGCGCTGGAACAGATCCTTGGCATCCACATAGCCCACCACATGGTCGATATCACGCTCGCACACCGGGTAGGTGGAAAAAGGCTCGGCCGCAATGCGCGCGCGGATCACCTCGTCCGGGTCGTCGCGCAGAAAGTAGGCGACGCGCTCACGCAGCGTCATCACCGACGCCACGGCCCGGATATCGAGCTCGAACAGATTGGCGATCACCTGCTGCTCACGCTCGGCGATGGCGCCTGCCTGCGTTCCTGCCTCTGCCAGCGCGAGGATATCTGCGGTGGTCACACGGTCATCGCGCTGGCTGGGCAGCCCCAGCATCCGCAGCAGGATATCGGCTGTGCGGCTGTAGAACCAGACCAGCGGCTTGAACAGCACCACGCACACGCGCATGGGCCGCACCAGCCGTACCGCCAGTCTCTCGGGCTGAGCCATGCCGATGCGCCGTGGCAACAGATCAGCAAACAGAATGAAAAAGGACGTGACCAGCACAAACGATAGTACAAAACCCAGTGTGCGCGCCAGTTCCGGCTCAAACCATGGCGAAAGCAGCCCGGTGAGCCCCGCACCAAAAGCGTCTTCACCAACGATGCCGCCCAGGATTGCCACCGCGTTGATGCCCACCTGCACCACGGTGAACCAGTCGCCCGGCTGCTCCTGGGTCTGCAGTACCAGCATGGCGCGCGTGTCGCCCTCATCCGCCATCTGGCGCAGCCGCAGGCGGCGCGACGCAGCCAGGGAAATCTCCGCCAGCGAGAAAAACGCGCTCAGAGCGATCAGGATCGCAATCAGGAGCAAGCTGGCGGAGGGCGTCATGCGCTCAGCGCCTCCAGGAGGTTGCGACGATGCCCCCCACGATGAGCAAGAAGGCGATGCCGTGGTAGGTGTGCGGCATTTCACCCAGGAAGGCCGCGGACATCACCGCCGCGAACAGCGGCGTGAGGTTGAGAAAAAACCCCGCCAGCACCGGCCCGCCCTGCTTCACCCCCTCGCCCCAGAAGCGGTACGCCAGCACGGCCGGGCCGATCACGATGAACACCAGCGCCCCCACCAACGGCCAGCCCCAGATGATGGTGCGGTAGCCTCCAAGCGTCCATTCAGCGGCCGCGAATGCGCCCGACCAGCCCACGCCAAACACCATCTGAGCCATCAGAAAACCGCTCCAGTCGGCGCGCAGCGCCCGTGGTTCGCTGGTGCGCATCAGCAGCCAGCTATAGAACGCCCAGGCAATGGTGGCCAGCACCATGTACAGATCACCCGGCACCAGCCGCAGCGAAGCGAGCTGCTGCCAACTGCCGCGGCTGAGCACCAGCAACACGCCCGCGATCGACAGCAGCGCGCCCACGATCTGGCGCCGCGCCACGGGCGTGCGGAAAAACAAAACGCCCACCAGCAGCATCCACACCGGCAGGCCGGCGGCCACCAGCGTCACGTTCACCGGCGTGGAGGTCTGCAGAGCCAGGTACTGCAGAGCGTTGTAGCTGCCTATGCCGAGCAGCCCCAGCAAGCTGTAGCGCCGCCAGTGCGGCCACAGCGCACTGCCCGGGCGCAGCACCTGCCAGGCGACGGGCAGCAGCACGATGAAGGCAAACAGCCAGCGCAGGAAGTTGAGCATGGATGGCCCGACCAGCGCATGCACCGTTCGTCCGACGACGGCATTGCCGGCCCACATCAGTGGCGCCGCGGTGAGCATCAGGAGGGTGGAGGGGCTGATCCGTGTCTGCATGAAGGCACCGACTGTAACGGGCCAAAGCATCGCCGACACAAACCGCTGGCAAACATGGCACGATAGGCCATTGCCATTCAGACCTTACGGAGACAGCACCCATGGTACGCACCATCGAAATCCGCCAGACCGGCGGCCCCGAAGTCATGCAGATCGTCGACCGCCCGGTAGGCGAACCCGGCCCCGGCGAGGTGCGCATCCGCCACCATGCGATCGGCGTGAACTTCGTCGATGTCTATTTCCGCACCGGCCTGTACCCCAGCAAATTGCCCAGTGGCCTGGGTGCCGAGGGTGCGGGCGTGGTCGAAGCGGTCGGCAGCGGCGTGACGCATCTCACCGTGGGCGACCGCGTCGTCTATGCGGGCGGTCTCCAGGGTAGCTACAGCGAGGCGCGCGTGATGCCGGCGCTCACCGTCTGCAGATTGCCCGGCGCCATCACTTTCGAAACCGGTGCAGCAATGATGCTCAAGGGCCTGACGGCGCAATACCTGCTCAAACGCTGCCCGCCGGCCGAGGGCCTGCACGCAGGCGATTTCGTGCTGCTGCATGCCGCCGCGGGAGGGGTCGGCCTCATCATGTGCCAGTGGGCACGGCTGCTCGGGCTGCAGCTCATAGGCACGGCCGGCAGCGACGCCAAGTGCGAACTGGCCCGCGCCAATGGCGCCGCCCACACCATCAATTACAGCACGGAGGATTTCGCCGCCCGCGTGAAGGAAATCACCGGCGGGCGTGGCGTAAAAGTGGTGTACGACTCGGTCGGCAAGGACACCTGGGAAAGCTCGCTGAACTGCCTGCGGCCCTTCGGCTTGATGGTGAGCTTCGGCAGCGCTTCCGGTCCAGTACCGCCGTTTACACCGGCCATGCTGGCTGCCAAGGGTTCGATCTACGTCACACGCCAGACGCTGTTCACGCACATCGCCACGCGCGAGGCCACGCAGGCCATGGCCGACGATCTGTGCTCGGTCGTCGCCAGCGGCGACGTGAAGATTCACATTGCCCAGCGCCATCCACTGGCCGACGTGCAGCAAGCGCACCGCGACCTGGAGGCGCGCAAGACCACCGGCTGCACCATCCTGACGCTGGCGTGAGCGCCGCGCCGGAGTGGCTCGCACCTCTTGTGCGCGCAGGCGCGGTGCGACTCCAGGCAGGCGCGCACTTCCTTGTTGACCGGCGCATTGCAAATCGGTTTTATCGCGGCTGAAAATATGCAAAAACAGGGCTGCAACGCATACCGCACGGGCGATAAATACCCACTTATTAAGTGCATCAAGTCAACCCTGCATGGATGCTGCCATCGAACGATGCCAGCGCCGTCCTGAGCGCGTTCGCTGCCTCCAGCTGCGCGCGTCTGGCTGTTGCGGCCCGTGGCGAGCGAAAACGCGCGGCCATGGAGAAGATCGGCGCGACACTTGCCGAAGATTGCACCGACCCATTGCACCGGAAAACAAAAACGCTCTGATGTTCGTAGCATCAAAGCGTTGTATTCTGGTGGGTGATAGTGGGTTCGAACCACTGACCCCTGCCGTGTGAAGGCAGTGCTCTACCACTGAGCTAATCACCCGATTCTTCGCATTGCGCGAAGCGTTGGATTATGACACGGCTTTAACCGCATCCGTGGAAACCCGCCAGATCGTTTTTCCACCGCAGGCTTTGCCGAGTTCCATCAGAACGGCTTCGTGCGCCGCGGCTTCCCGGTCGTCTGCCTGCAGCACAGGCAAGTCGAAGCGGTGCAGATCCACCGCCTTGGTGTGTATCCGCTGCACCGAAGAAACCGCCCCCTCCGTAGACAGAAGCGACTCTTGTCCACGGGTCATATGGATGTAGACATCGGCCAGCAGCTGCGCATCCAGCAGGGCGCCATGCAAGGTGCGGGTCGACCGATCCACCCCCAGCCGGTCGCACAAGGCGTCCAGGGAGTTGCGTTTTCCAGGGAAAAGATCGCGCGCCATCAACAGGGTATCGACGACACCGGCCAGCCGCCCCTTCAAGGGAGGCTGCTTGATGCGCCCGAATTCCGCCTCCAGGAAACCCATGTCGAAACTGGCGTTGTGGATGATCAGCTCAGCCCCATCGAGGTAGCGCAGGATGTCATCCGCGCAGACTTCAAACCGCGGCTTGTCGCGCAAAAACTCGTTGGTGATGCCGTGGATTCGGATCGCATCTTCATGGCTGTTGCGGCCTGGGTTGAAGTACAGGTGCAGGTCATTGCCCGTCAAGCGCCGATGCACCAGCTCCACACATCCCAGCTCAATGACGCGATCGCCCTGCTCGGCCGACAGGCCTGTGGTTTCCGTATCCAGAACGATCTGCCGCATGGCGCGGCCTCAGACGCGAAAGCTCTCGCCGCATCCGCAGCGGTCGCGCTCCAGCGGATTGGTGAAGCGAAAGCCTTCATTCAGGCCGTCGCGTACGAAATCCACTTCGGTTCCGTCCACCAGTCCGAGTTTTTTTTCATCCACCAGCAACGTCACTCCGTGCGTTTCAAACGTCACGTCACCAGGCTGGGGCTCGTCGACATAGTCGATCTTGTAGGCGTAGCCCGAACATCCGGTGCTGCTGACGCCCAGGCGCACGCCCAGCCCTTTTCCCCTGTGCTGAAGCGAGGCAAGAACGTGACGGGCTGCGGTTGGTGTGAGTGTGATGGCCATGGTGGTCAAGCTGCCGCTTTTCTATCGATTTTTGACTGGTAGTCCTTTACCGCCGCCTTGATGGCTTCTTCGGCCAGGATGGAGCAATGGACCTTGAGGGGTGGCAAGGACAGTTCGCGGGCGATATCGGCGTTGCGAATCAGCGCTGCCGCATCGGGCGTTTTGCCATGCGCCCATTCCGCCACCAGGGAGGATGCGGCAATCGCCGGCCCGCTGCCGTAGGTTTTGAACCGGGCCTGGGCAATCAGCCCCGTGGCGGGATTCACCCGAATCTGCAATTTGATCACCTCCCCCGCACGGGGCGAGCCAACCAAAGCAGTGCCGACACAGGGATCCTCGGCGTCCAGAGAGCCTGCGTACCTCGGGTTCTCCGAGTAGTCGATAAGTTTTTCCGAGTACGCCATGGTCCGAGTGTAGCGAGCTCGCTCCTAATGCGCCGCCTCCCATTGCATGGCATCCACGTCAACGCCTTGCTCGTGCAATTCCCACAGTGGGCTGAGTTCGCGCAAGCGCTGGACGGTTGCGCGAATGGTCTGAATGGCGAAATCGATCTCCTCGATGGTCGTGAATCGCCCGGTCGTCATGCGCAGACTGCTGTGCGCCAGTTCATCGCTGCGCCCGAGCGCCTTGAGGACATAGCTCGGCTCCATGCTTGCAGACGTGCAGGCCGAACCCGACGAGACCGCCAATCCATGCAGACCCGCCATCAAGGCTTCACCCTCGACGTATTTGAAGCTCATGTTCAGGTTCTGCGGCACGCGGTGCTCCAGACTGCCATTGACGATCACTTCGCCCAGATCGCTCAGTCCCGCCAGCAAACGCTGCTGCAGCATGCGCGCATGAACATCCACTTCGTGCATTTCCCCCTGGATGAGACGAAACGCTTCTCCCATTCCAACGATTTGGTGCGTGGGCAGGGTGCCTGAGCGCAAGCCCCGCTCATGCCCGCCGCCATGCATCTGCGACACCAGCCGCACCTTGGGCTTGCGGCGCACATACAGCGCACCGATACCCTTGGGTCCATAGGTCTTGTGGGCCGTCATGCTCATCAGGTCGATCGGCAGCTGCTGCACGTCGATCGCCACCCGCCCCGTTGCCTGGGCCGCATCGACATGCAGGAGAACGCCTCTTTCGCGGCATAGCGCGCCTATGGCGGCAATGTCCTGAATGACCCCGATTTCATTGTTCACCCACAGGATGCTGACGAGAACCGTATCCACGCGCAGCGCCGCCTTCAGACGCTCCAGATTGACCAGCCCGTCAGGCTCCACATCCAGAAAAGTGACGTCGCAGCCCCGGCGCTCCAGCTCGCGCATAGTGTCGAGCGTCGCCTTGTGCTCGGTCTTGAGCGTAATAAAGTGCCTGCCCTTGGCTTCGTAGGCTTCGGCAGCGCCCTTGATGGCCAGATTGGTGGATTCAGTGGCGCCGCTGGTCCAGACGATTTCGCGCGGATCAGCGCCGATCAGGCCGGCCACATGGCCGCGCGCCTGCTCCACGGCTTCTTCGGCCTCCCAGCCCCAGGCATGGGTGCGTGAAGCCGGGTTGCCAAAATGTGCGCGCAGCCATGGAACCATCGCGTCCACGACCCGCGGGTCGCACGGCGTCGTGGCGCCGTAATCAAGATAAACAGGGAGTTGGGATTCAGCCATAGTGTGGCTGATTCTCGCCTTCCGTCAGGATTTTGCAAACGCAGCAGCGCCGAGCGCAAAAACCGAATTGGGTGCGTTCACGCGGATCGGCTTGACCACCGGCGTGGTGGAAATCGCGCGGCGCACCACGGGCCGTTCTTCCACGCGCAGGCCTTTTGCCAGCTGCTCATCCACCAGCTTCTGCAAGATGACGGAATCCAGGAACTCCACCATACGCTGGTTCAGCGCGGTCCAGAGATCGTGCGTCATGCACTTGCCGCCGCCCATGCCGTTTTCGTTACCGCCGCACTGCGTGGAATCAATGGGCTCATCCACTGAAACAATGATGTCCGCCACGGTGATCTCCGCCGCCTTGCGTGCCAGGGTATAGCCCCCGCCCGGGCCGCGCGTGGATTCCACCAGCTCGTGGCGGCGCAGCTTGCCAAAAAGCTGCTCCAGGTACGACAGTGAAATCTGCTGGCGCTGGCTGATCGCCGCGAGCGTGACCGGGCCACCGCTCTGGCGCAAAGCCAAATCAATCATGGCCGTGACGGCGAATCGTCCTTTGGTGGTGAGGCGCATGCAAGACTCCTTGGAGTGAAACGAATCTCAGCCTGGTAAATTGCCTGCTTGAACGTGGTACGGGTCCACCCAAGATGCCAATTACTCGACTGTTTTAAACGACTATAACATAAAGACTTAGTGTTTTTCTATGCTATTGAATCGGCATCCGATGCATCAGTCGATCCGAACAGCAAACTTCTGAGCGCAGTCAGCTGGTCGCGCGCTCTGGCAGCCTCTTCGAATTCCAGGTTGCGCGCGTGTTCGTACATCGCCTGCTCCAGCCGCTTGATTTCACGCGCCATCTCCTTCTCACTCATGTCTTCGACCCGTGCCCGCCGCAACGCCGCCTGAGCGGCTTTTTCCGCGTCGCGCCCGGCCTTTTCGCTGTAAACGCCATCGATCAGATCGCGCACCTGCTTGACGATGGCACGCGGCTCGATGCCGTGCTCCAGATTCCAGGCGGTTTGTTTCACGCGGCGGCGCTCGGTCTCCCCGATGGCCTTTTTCATCGAATCAGTGACGCGGTCGGCGTACAGAATCGCCTTGCCATGCAGGTTGCGCGCGGCGCGCCCTATGGTCTGGATCAGGCTGCGCTCGGCGCGCAGAAAGCCTTCCTTGTCGGCGTCCAGAATCGCAACCAGCGACACCTCGGGGATGTCCAGGCCTTCCCGCAGCAGGTTGATGCCGACGAGCACGTCGAACGCGCCCAGACGCAGGTCGCGGATGATTTCAACGCGTTCCACGGTATCCACGTC
This sequence comes from Comamonas badia DSM 17552, assembly GCF_000484635.1. Lineage (GTDB taxonomy): Bacteria > Pseudomonadota > Gammaproteobacteria > Burkholderiales > Burkholderiaceae_C > Comamonas_C > Comamonas_C badia. The sequence continues at coordinate 36,502 of NZ_AXVM01000001.1, forward strand.
CGAGTGCAGGTAACGCACCTTGACGCCGTTGTCCGACAGGTATTCAGTGAGCTGCTCGGCCATGCGCTTGGTGAGCGTCGTGATGAGCACCCGCTCGCGCGCCCGCGTGCGTTCGCGGATTTCCTGCAGCACATCGTCCACCTGGCTGGTGGCGGGGCGCACCTCGATCTCGGGGTCGACGAGACCCGTGGGCCGCACCACCTGATCGACGATCTGGCCGGAATGCTGCTTTTCATAATCCGCCGGGGTGGCCGAGACAAAGATCACCTGGCGCATGCGGCGCTCGAATTCCTCGAACTTGAGCGGGCGGTTGTCCAGCGCCGACGGCAGGCGAAAACCGTATTCCACCAGCGTGGTCTTGCGCGAACGGTCGCCGTTGTACATGGCGTTGAGCTGCCCGATCATCTGGTGGCTTTCATCCAGAAACATCACCGTGTCCCGGGGCAGGTAGTCGGTCAAGGTGCTCGGCGGCTCACCCGGTGCCGCGCCCGAGAGGTGGCGGCTGTAGTTCTCGATGCCCTTGCAGTGGCCGACTTCACTCAGCATCTCGATGTCGAAGCGCGTGCGCTGCTCCAGCCGCTGCGCCTCCACCAGCTTGCCCTGGTCGATGAAAAATTTCACGCGCTCGACCAGCTCCTGCTTGATGGTCTCGACTGCTGCCAGCACCACATCGCGCGGCGTGACGTAATGACTGCGCGGGTAGACCGTGAAGCGCGGAATGCGCTGCACCACCTGGCCGGTGAGCGGATCAATGAGCTGCAGGCTTTCCACTTCGTCGTCGAACAGCTCGATGCGCACGGCAAGCTCGGAATGTTCGGCCGGAAACACGTCAATGGTGTCACCGCGCACACGGAACTGCCCGCGTGCGAAATCCATGTCGCTCCTCTGGTACTGCATGCGCACCAGCTGCGCAATCACATCGCGCTGGCCCATGGGGTCGCCCGCGCGCAGCGTCATCACCATGCGGTGGTAGCTCTCGGGGTTGCCGATGCCATAGATCGCCGAGACGGTGCCGACGATGACCACGTCGCGCCGCTCCAGCAGGCTCTTGGTGGCGGACAGCCGCATCTGCTCGATGTGCTCGTTGATGGCACTGTCCTTCTCGATGAACAGGTCACGCTGCGGCACATAGGCCTCGGGCTGGTAGTAGTCGTAGTAGCTCACGAAGTACTCCACCGCGTTCTTCGGGAAGAACTCGCGGAACTCGGAATACAGCTGCGCCGCCAGCGTCTTGTTGGGCGCGAAGACCATCGCCGGGCGCCCCAGGCGCGCGATGACGTTGGCCATGGTGAAGGTTTTGCCCGAGCCCGTCACGCCCAGCAGCGTCTGGAAGGACTCGCCATCGCGCACGCCTTCCACCAGCTTGGCTATAGCCTCAGGCTGGTCGCCTGCTGGCGGATAGGGCTGAAAAAGCTGAAAGGGCGAATCTGGAAACTGCACGAATTCGCCTGGGGTGGCAGGCGGTGCAGCGGCAACTTCTTGCATGGTGGACGTCAACGGCGCGCCGGGCGCGGTCGTTAAAATTTGCTGTGTTTCGCCATCGTAGCTGGTGGCGGCGCAGCCTTTCTTCAACTTCCAGGACCCATCATGTCTTTGTTTTCCGCCGTCGAACTGGCTCCCCGCGACCCCATTCTGGGCTTGAACGAGCAGTTTGCCGCCGACACCAACCCGAACAAGGTCAATCTCGGCGTGGGCGTGTATTTCGACGAGAACGGCAAACTGCCGCTGCTGGCCTGCGTGCAGGCGGCCGAAAAGACGCTGATGGCAACGCCCAAGGCGCGCGGCTACCTGCCGATCGATGGCATCGCGGCCTACGACAGCGGCGTGAAGAATCTGGTGTTCGGCGCCGACTCCGAGCCTGTCCAATCCGGCCGCGTTGCCACCGTGCAGGCCCTGGGCGGCACCGGCGCGCTCAAAATCGGCGCTGATTTCTTGAAGCACCTCAACCCCAACGCCAAGGTGCTGATCAGCGACCCGAGCTGGGAGAACCACCGCGCGCTGTTCACGCAGGCAGGTTTCGTGGTGGGCACCTACCGCTACTACGATGCCGCCACGCGCCAGCTCAACTTCGATGGCATGCTGGCCGACCTGCAGGCCGCCGCGGCGGGCACCATCGTGGTGCTGCACGCCTGCTGCCACAACCCCACGGGCTACGACCTCACGCCCGCGCAGTGGGAGCAGGTGATTGCAACCGTCAAGGCGCGCGGGCTCACGCCTTTCCTGGACATGGCCTACCAGGGCTTTGCCAACGGCGTGCAGGAAGACGGCGCGGTCATCGGCAAGTTTGCCGCCGCGGGCCTGAGCTTCTTCGTCTCCACTTCGTTCTCCAAGAGCTTCAGCCTGTACGGCGAGCGCGTGGGCGGGCTCTCGGTGCTGTGCACCAGCAAGGAAGAAGCCGCCCGCGTGCTGAGCCAGCTCAAGATCATGATCCGCACCAACTATTCCAACCCGCCCACGCACGGCGGCTCGGTGGTGGCAACGGTGCTGAACGACCCCACCCTGCGCGCGCAATGGGACCAGGAGCTGGCCGGCATGCGCACCCGCATCAAGGCGATGCGCCAGGCCCTGGTCGACGGACTGAAGGCCGCGGGCGTGCTGAGAAGCATGGATTTCATCACCACGCAGGTGGGCATGTTCAGCTATTCGGGCCTGAGCAAGGAGCAGATGGTGCGCCTGCGCGGCGAATTCGGTGTGTATGGAACGGACACCGGGCGCATGTGCGTGGCTGCGCTCAATGCGCACAATCTGCCGCATGTCTGCAAGTCGATTGCGGCGGTGCTGTAAGCTGCTGGCAACCCGCCTCATGACAAGCCGCCTTCGGGCGGCTTTTTCATAGTCGGACACCTCGCTGATCACGCTCCATGGAAAAACCCGACTCCCCGCCGCACACCCCCGTCATGGCGCAGTACATGGCGCTCAAGGCCCAGCACCCTGGGACGCTGCTTTTCTATCGCATGGGCGATTTCTATGAGCTGTTCTATGCGGATGCTGAAAAGGCCGCGCGCCTGCTCGACATCACGCTGACGCAGCGCGGGCAGTCGGCCGGTCAACCCGTGGTGATGGCGGGCGTGCCGTTTCACGCGCTGGAGAACTACCTGGCGCGGCTCATCAAGATCGGCGAATCGGTGGCGATTGCCGAGCAGGTCGGCGATGTCGCCGCGGCCAAGGGGCCGGTCGAACGCAAGGTGGTGCGGGTGGTCACGCCCGGCACGCTCACCGATACCGAACTGCTCAGCGACAAGAGTGAATCGCTGCTGCTGGCCGTGCACCAGGGCAAGCGCGCACGCTGCGGTCTGGCCTGGCTTTCGGTCACGCAGGGGCGGGTGTTTCTGGCCGAATGCACCCTGGATGCACTGAGCGGCTGGCTCACCCGCATCGCACCCAGCGAACTGATCCACAGCGCGGGCTGCACGCAGCGTTTTGAGCAGCAACTGCAGCTGCTGCGCACCAGCGGCGCCCTCGCCTGCCCGATCACACCGCGCCCGGACTGGCAGTTTGACGCCCCGCTGGGCGAGCGCACCCTGCTTGAGCACCTGGGCGCCGCCACGCTCGCCGCCTGGGATGCGCAGGATCTGCACGAGGCCCACGCTGCCGCGGGTGCGCTGCTGCAGTATGCCGAGCACACGCAGGGGCGCAGCATCACCCACCTGCACAGCATTGCGGTGCAGAAGAGCGATGCGCTCATCACCCTGCCCGCAAGCACGGTGCGCAATCTGGAGCTCACACGCACCTTGCGCGGAGAGGAATCACCCACCCTGCTTTCGCTGTTGGACACCTGCATGACCGGCATGGGCAGCCGCCTGCTGCGCGCCTGGCTGCTGGAACCCGCGCGCGATCGCAGCGCGGCGCGCCAACGCCTCGCTGCCACGCAGGCGCTGCAGTCGGGTCGCTGGCAGGCACTGCGCAGCGAACTCAAGGGCGTGGCCGATGTGGAGCGCATCAGCGCGCGCATAGCGCTGCGGCAGGTGCGCCCGCGAGAGTTGACGGCACTCACCCAAACGCTCCAAAAAACAGAGCTATTAGCGCATTATGGGCAGGCGCTGGAGCCCTTTTTGAATCAAATTTTCCAGCAACTGCAACCGCCTGTGGAAACCTCTGCCCTGCTGCAGGCAGCCATAGCCGGCGAACCGGCCGCGCTCATCCGCGATGGCGGAGTGATTGCCAGCGGGTTTGATGCCGAGCTCGATGAACTGCGTGCGATTCAGAGCAATTGCGACGGCTTTCTGCTCGACCTGGAAACGCGCGAGAAAGAACGCACCGGCATCCCCAACCTGCGCGTGCAGTTCAACAAGGTGCACGGGTTCTACATCGAGGTGACCGGCAGCCATCTGGACAAGGTGCCCGAGGACTACCGCCGCCGCCAGACGCTGAAGAACGCCGAGCGCTTCATCACCCCCGAGCTGAAAAGCTTCGAGGACAAGGCCCTGTCGGCGCAGGAACGCGCGTTGGCACGCGAGAAATGGCTGTACGAGCAGGTGCTGGACCAACTGCAGCCGCATATCGCGCAACTCACGCAGGTGGCGCAGGCACTGGCGCAGCTCGATGTGCTGTGCTGCCTCGCAGAGCGCTCGCTGACGCTGAACTGGTGCGCGCCGCAGTTTGTCAATGAGCCCTGCATAGACATCGGCGCCGGACGCCATCCGGTGGTGGAGGCGCGCCTGGCGCAGACCTCGGCCGGGGCCTTCATTCCCAACCACACACGCATGCACGCCAACCAGCGCATGCAGATCATCACCGGGCCGAACATGGGCGGCAAATCCACTTACATGCGCCAGGTGGCGATCATCGTGCTGCTCGCCAGCATGGGCAGCCATGTGCCGGCGAGCAGTTGCCGCCTGGGACCTATCGATGCCATCCACACCCGCATCGGCGCGGCCGACGATCTGGCCAACGCGCAATCGACCTTCATGCTGGAAATGGTGGAAGCCGCGCAGATCCTGCATGCCGCCACGGCGCAAAGCCTGGTGCTGATGGACGAAATCGGCCGCGGCACCAGCACTTTCGATGGCCTGGCGCTGGCCGGCAGCATCGCCACGCACCTGCACGACAAAAGCAAGGCCTTCACGCTGTTTGCCACGCATTACTTCGAGCTGACCGAACTACCCGCCACCGCCAGGCACGCGATCAACCTGCACGTGAGCGCGGTGGAGAACGGACAGGACATCGTCTTCCTGCATGAAATCCAGGCCGGGCCCGCCAGCCGCAGCTACGGCATCCAGGTGGCCAGGCTGGCGGGCATGCCCGCTGGCGTGCTGCACCACGCCCGCCGTGCGCTGGATGCGCTGCAGGCGCGTGCACAGGAGGCGCAGCGGCAGGTGGACCTGTTCACGCCGCCCCCCGCTCCGCCCGACAACCCGCCCAGCGCCGCCGAAGCCGCATTGGCGCAACTCAACCCCGACCAGCTCACGCCGCGCGAGGCGCTGGACGCGCTCTACCAGCTCAAAGGGCTGCTGCCGCGCCCCTCTGTATGATCGAACAGCCCGCCGCGGAGCAGCAGCAAGCCGCGGCCGGAAACATCCCGGGCGGCGCTGGAGCAAGCCAGTCCCGCCCTTGATCGACGCGGCCCCTGGGCTGTCCGCCAGCAAGGAAGAGGGATCAATGCAAACGCCGTTCGATCTGTCCGACCCGTACCGGGTGGGCTCCGTCGCCCTCAGTCCTGCCGACTCGAACCAGAGCCAGCGTGAAAAGCTCGCGCGCATCGTGCTCGATTCGATGTACCAGTTCGTAGGTCTGCTCGACGCGGACGGGCGAACGCTGGAAATCAACCGGGCGGCCCTGGACGGCGCGGGCCTGCGCATGGCCGATATCCACGGCAAGCCGTTCTGGGAGGCCCGGTGGTTCCAGGTTTCGCGGGACACGGTCGAGCTGCTGCGCAACTTCGTGCACCGGGCCCGCGACGGTGAATTCGTCCGCTACGACGTGGAGATATATGGACAGGCGGCCGGAGAAAAAACCATCATGGTGGATTTTTCGCTGCTGCCCGTGCGGGACGCGCGGGGCAAGGTGGTGTTTCTCTTGGCCGAAGGCCGCAACATCACGGCAAAGAAACATGCCGAGGCGGAGATCGCCCGCAAGAACGCCGAGCTTGAAAGCCTGTTGGAACGCATACGACAGCTTGACCAGGTCAAGAGTGACTTGTTCGCCAACGTCAGTCATGAACTGCGCACGCCGCTGACCCTGATCCTCGGCCCGCTGGAAGAACTGCTGGCACCGGATGCCGCGCCGCTCACCGGCGCGCAGCGCGAGCAGCTCGAACTCATGCAGCGCAGCGCTTTCACGCTGCTCAAGCACGTCAACGACCTGCTCGACCTGGCAAAGCTTGACGCGCGGCGCATGGACCTGCACTACGCTCGTATCGACCTGGCCGCCCTGGTACGCGACCAGGCGGAGCGCTTTCACGCCCTGGCGCCACAGCATGGGTTGCGGTACGTGATCTCGGCGCCCGAGGCACTGCCCGCAGTGCTCGACCCGGAGAAGACCGAACGGATCCTGCAGAACCTGCTGTCCAATGCGTTCAAGTTCACGCCCCCGGGCGGCCGGGTGCGCTGCGCCGTCCAACGCATCGGGCGCGAACGCTGTCTGTTTGAAGTGCAGGACTCCGGCCCGGGCGTACCACGGGACATGCGGCAGGCGATTTTCGACCGTTTTCGGCAAGCGCAGGCGGGCACGACACGCGATTTTGGCGGCACGGGGCTGGGCCTGGCCATCGCCAAGGAGTTCACCGAACTGATGCACGGCACGATCACCGTCACGCCGGCCACGGGCGGTGGCTCCATCTTCCAGGTGGAGCTGCCGCTGGCGCCGCCCCACGACGCGCCCATGGTGCCCATCGACCCGATCGACGGCCCTGCACCACGGCGGCATGCCCCGTCCCCGCCGCCGATCGCCGGTACGCTGGCCGAACTGGCACGCCCCGAGCGCAACGCAGCACCGGTGGAGGCGGCGGCGCCTGCAGGCATGGCCCGCATCCTGGTGGTGGAGGACGACGCCGGCACGCGGCGCTTCATCTGCGACTCCCTGCGCGCCGAGTTTGCCGTGGAGGCGGCGGCCGACGGCCAGGCGGCTCTGGAGGCGGCCATTGCCAGCCCGCCCGACCTGCTGGTCACCGATCTGATGCTGCCGCGCCTGGGTGGCGACCGGCTGGTACAGGCCCTGCGCGCCCATGCCGAGCTGAAAGAGATTCCGGTGCTGGTCCTGTCGGCGAAGGACGACGCAGCGCTGCGCGCCCGGCTGCTCGCGGGCGCAGTGCAGGATTACGTGACCAAGCCCTTCTCCGCGCATGAACTGCGCGCACGGGTGCGCAACCTCGCGACGATGAAGCGCGCCCGCGACGAACTGCGGCAGGAGCTGTTGTCGCAAAGCAGCGACCTGACTCAGCTCGCGCGCCAGCTCATCGACAGCCGGCGCGCCCTGCGGGCTTCCGAGCGCCGCTGGCGAAGCATTTATCAGCACTCGCCAGTAGGCATCGCCCTGGTGGGAGTCGGTGGCGCCATCCAGGCAGCCAACCCCGCCTTCAAGACCATGGTGGGTTATTCGGATGAGGAGATCGAAGCTCGTACCCTGCCGCGCATCACGCCGATAGAAGACCGAGCCGCCGCACAACGGCGCATCGATGGCCTGCTGACCAGCACGGCACGCGAAAACCACATGCAATGCCGCTTCCAGCACAAAGAAGGCGCCCTGGTGTGGGTCAACACCAGCGTGTCGCTCGTGCGGAGCGCTCCCGGCGATGAGGGCCTGCTGGTCGTGGTGGCGGAAGACATCACCGAACAGAAGCGGGCCGAGCAGGCCCTGGTTCGGACGCGCGCGGAACTGGCCCAGGTTTCGCGCGTCAGCTCACTGGGAGAGCTGGCAGCCTCGATCGCCCACGAGGTCAACCAGCCACTGGCCGCGATCGTGGCCAACGGGCAGGCCGGCATGCGGTGGCTGGACGCCCATCCTCCCAACCAAGAGGAGACCAGGACGGCGATGGGCCGCATCATCCGGGACGCCAACCGCGCCGGCGAGATCGTCTCTCGCATCCGCGGCTTCGTCCAGCGCCGTGAAACGCGGCACGCCCCGATGGACATCAACGACGCTATCCGCGACGTGCTCGAACTGGTGGGAGGCGAAGCGCAGGCGCGGCGGGTGGAGATCGTTCATTCGGCGCCACGTCCGCTGCCTCCTGTGAACGCGGACCGCATCCAACTGCAGCAAGTGCTGCTCAACCTCGTGATGAATAGCCTGGAGGCCATGGGACAGGGCGGCCCGCACACCATCGTTCTAAGCGCAGCGCCCTGCGCCGACAATTGCGTGCAGGTGAGCGTCAGGGACAGCGGGCCAGGCGTCGACCCCACTGTGGATGCCACCCTGTTCGAAGCCTTCCAGACCACAAAAGCCGACGGGATGGGCATGGGCCTGGCCATCAGCCGATCGATCGTCGAATCCCTGGGCGGGCGCCTGTGGTTCACACCGAACGATGGCCCGGGCGTTACCTTCAGCTTCGCCCTTCCGGCCGAAGCGCCAGAGGCACCGCGATGAGTGCGCCCGATGCGCTGGTCCACGTGGTGGATGACGACCTGTCCATGCGCGAAGCCGTCAGCAGCCTGCTGCGGTCGGTGGGTCTGCGGATCGAAACCTACGTCTCGGCCGCCGAATTCCTTGAGCGCTGGGTGCAGCCCTCCCGCCACCCCGAATGCCTGGTACTGGACGTACGCATGCCCGGCTTGGGCGGCCTGGAGCTGCAGCGGCAGCTGGGGCAGGCGCAGCAGCGGCTGCCCATCGTGTTCATCACGGCCCATGGTGACATTCCAATGACCGTCCGCGCGATGAAGGCCGGCGCGGTCGAGTTCCTCCCAAAGCCGTTCAGGGAGCAGGACCTGCTCGAAGCCATCGAGGCGTCGCTGGCCCGGTCGCGCGATGCGCTGCGCGACCACGAAGGCATGCGCGCCCTCCAGGCCCGATTCGACAGCCTCACGCCGCGCGAACAGGACGTGCTCCAGCTGCTCGCCCAGGGCCTGCGCAACAAGCAGACGGCCTATCGCCTGGGCATCACCGAGGTGACGGTGAAGGTGCATCGCCACAACATCATGGAGAAGACGCAGGCCAGCTCCGTCGCCGCGCTGATGGGCATGCTGGAGCGGCTGCGGCATGCCGGACCGAGATAAATTACGGGCGGCATAAACCAAAATCCAATGGTTTCGCGAGGGTGTTCTCTCTACATTGGTGAACGCGCGGGCTGATATGCCTGCGCCGTGTTCAACAATCACAGGAGACAAGCCCATGAAAGCCGCCGTGTACTACGGCCCCGAACAGATTCGGGCGACCAATATTCCCGATGCAGCGATCAAGCATGACCACGAGATGCTAGTGAAAGTGACAGCAACATCACTGTGCGGGTCAGACCTTCATCTCTATCGGGGCGCACTCGATCCGATCATGGAGAAAGGCAAGTCCCAGACGGGCCACGAACTCATCGGCGAGGTCCTTGATGTGGGCAGCTCGGTCGGCAAATTCCGCAAAGGAGACCGTGTCAGCGTCGCCTACAACTGTTCTTGCGGCTCCTGCTACATGTGCAAGGTCGGACAAACCGCGCACTGCGAGACCACGCAGAAGGCCGTGTATGGATTCGGCGTGCCGTTCGGCAATCTCAATGGGACGCACGCCGAAGCCATGACGATCCCTCACGCCGACGGCCATGCAATGAAGGTCCCGAAAGATATTCCCGACGCCGCGGCCTTGACGCTATCGTGCAATCTGCCGTCAGCCGTGATTGCCAACAGACTGGCCGACATCCAGCCAGGCGAGGCCGTTGCGCTGGTAGGTTGCGGGCCCACGGGGCTCATGTCGCTTGACATCGCGTTGATGCGAGGCCCCGGCCGCGTCATCGCCATTGACAAAGTGCCCCACCGTCTTGCTGCCGCTCGTGCCAAGGGCGCCTTGACCATTGACGCATCAGACCCGGGCTGGAAAGACAAGGCATTGGCAGCAAGCGATGGGCGCGGATTCGACAAGGTGATCGAAGTGGTCGGCCATGCAGAGACCTTGCAGATGTGCCTGGAACTCGTGCGGCCAGGAGGCACCGTCGCGGCTATTGGCGTGTTTACGCAAGACACGTTCAATCTCAACCTGGCCGATGTCTTTCTGCGCGATATCACGCTGCACATGAACGGCTTCGCCAATGTGCAGCCCGTCATGTGGGAAAGCCTGCGGCTGATGGAACGAGGTGTCATCAAGCCGGAGCAATACTTCTCGCACACCTATGCTCTCCAGGACATCGACAAGGCCTACGCCACCTTCCACCACAAATCCGATGGCGCAATGAAGATGCTTGTTCGCCCCTAGAGGGAATGGCATTTGCCTTGTCGCCCAGTCATGGCTGTAGCGCCTGGCTTGGGTGCGCGCCTGGGTCCTGGATGACTTCAGCCAAGGGCAGGGTCTGGCCGCCATTTTCGCATCCGTGGTCCGACGCGCCCCGTCCAGCGACCCATTTTGGCGCAAGCGATCAACCTGAACAGCCGTCGGCCGCCGCTTGCGGTTGATGTTCCATGACGAAAACCGCTTCGGCCTGATGGGCATGCCGCTGCGGTACTGAGTGCCGCATGGCAGGCGTCCGGTGTTCGGCCGGCGAACCGTTCCTGCCCATAACATGCTGCAGCTCTTCCTGCCGCCATACTGTTCAGGCCTGGACCCCGCCGAACACCTGCGGAACGCGCTGCGCGGGGACGGCTTTGCCAATCACGCCTTGGCCGACCTCGATACCGTCGAGCACGCACTCGCTGATGGACTGCAAGCGCTCGATGCAGAACCCTCGCGGACCCGGTGCATGACTGGACCCAAGCGGATGATTTCTATGGCATTGAACGCCATTTTGCGTGAACACCTGTTCAAAGTACAGGCCGCATAAACCAAAGTCCAATGGTTTTGCAAGGACGTTCTCCCTACATTCTTGGACGTGCGGGCTAACGCCCGCGCAGTGTTCAACAACCACAGGAGACAAACCCATGGCCTTGCTGGAACGCAGCGATTGGTACGACATCGCGCGCTGCACGAACTGGACCCCGACCTACGTCGAGGAAACACAACTCTTCCCGGACGTGATGACCGGTGCCATGGGTGTACCGATGGCACAGTGGGAAACCTACGACGAACCCTACAAAACCTCGTACTCCGAGTACGTGCGCATCCAGCGTGAGAAGGACGCGGGCGCCTACTCGGTCAAGGCCGCGCTGGAACGCAGCCGCATGTTCGAGCAGGCCGACTCGGGCTGGCTGTCCATCCTGAAGTCGCACTACGGCGCCATCGCCCTCGGCGAATACGCGGCCATGAGCGCCGAAGCCCGCATGACCCGGTTCGGCCGCGCACCCGGCATGCGCAACATGGCCACCTTCGGGATGATGGACGAGAACCGCCATGCGCAGGTCCAGCTCTACTTTCCGCATAGCTATTGCGCCAAAGACCGCCAGTTCGACTGGGCCCACAAGGCCTACCACACGAACGAATGGGGCGCCATCGCGGCGCGCCACGCCTTTGACGATCTGTTCATGTCGCGCAGCGCCACCGACATCGCGGTGATGCTGACCTTCGCGTTCGAGACCGGCTTCACCAACATGCAGTTCCTGGGCCTGGCTGCTGATGCCGCCGAGGCCGGCGACTTCACCTTCAGCAGCCTGATTTCCAGCATACAGACCGACGAGTCGCGCCACGCGCAGATCGGCGGCCCGGCGCTGCAGATTCTCATCGCCAACGGCCGCAAGGAAGAGGCCCAGAAGCTGGTGGATGTAGGCATCGCCCGTGCCTGGCGCCTGTTCTGCCTGCTGACCGGCACGGCCATGGACTACGCCACGCCGCTGGTGCATCGCAAGCAGTCCTTCAAGGAATTCATGCGCGAGTGGATCGTGGGCCAGTTCCAACGCAGCCTGCTGGACCTGGGACTTGATCTTCCCTGGTATTGGGACCAGATGATCAACGAGTTCGATTACCAGCACCACGCCTATCAGATGGGCATCTGGTATTGGCGCCCCACTATGTGGTGGAACGTGGCCGCCGGCGTCACGCCCGACTGCCGCGATTGGCTGGAGGAGAAATATCCCGGCTGGAATGACACCTTCGGCCAAGCCTGGGACGTGATCATCGACAACCTGCTGGCCGGACGCACCGAGCTGACGCTGCCCGAAACCCTGCCCATCGTCTGCAACATGAGCCAGATCCCGATCTGCGCCATCCCCGGCAAGGGCTGGAACGTCAAGGACTACCCGCTGGATTACAACGGTCGCACCTATCACTTCAACTCCGAGATCGACCGCTGGGTGTTTCAACAGGACCCGGTGCGCTACCGCGATCACCTGACACTGGTGGACCGCTTCCTGGCCGGCAAGATCCAGCCAGCCAACCTGATGGGCGCGTTGCAGTACATGGGCCTCGCACCGGGCGAAATCGGCGACGACGCGCACCAGTACGAATGGGTGGCCGCATACCGCGACAAGCGCCACGAGCGCAAGGCCGCCTGAACAACGCGAGGAGGAACGAAAAATGGCTCTATTCCCTTTGATATCCAACTTTCAGTACGACTTCGTGCTGCAGCTCGTGGCGGTGGATACCGAGAACACCATGGATGAGGTGGCCGCCGCCGCGGCTCACCACTCGGTGGGCCGGCGCGTGGCGCCGCAGCCAGGCAAGGTGGTTCGCGTACGCCGCAATGGCAGCGAGACCTTCTTTCCCAGAGAGGCCAAGCTGAGCGCGACCGACATCAAGCCGATGGAAGCGCTTGAGTTCATCTTCTGCGACGACTGACGGAGGCTCCATGGCATTTCGCAAAGCCTGCTCCCTGGACGAAGTCTGGGAAGGCGACATGACGGAGGTTGAGGTGGATGAGCACGTCGTGCTGCTCATCGGTCTCGAAGGCGGCGAGGTGCGCGCCTATCAGGGCGCTTGCCCGCACCAGGACATTCCGCTTTCCGAAGGGCGGTTCGACGGCCGGGTGCTGACTTGCCGCGCCCACCAGTGGACCTTCGACGCCAGCACCGGACAGGGCATCAACCCGGGCGATTGCTGCCTGGCCCAGTACCCGGTCCGAGTCGAGGGCGACGACGTGCTGGTCGACGTCGAGGGCGTGCAACCGCTGTTCGCGCATTCCTGAATCCAAGAAAGAAACACCATCCATGCAACAGAAAGAAACACACCAGGCCTATCGCAACAACCGCGTCGGTCCCGTGCTGCGCGCCGGTCCGCTGACGGAGGCCGTCGTCGAGGCCGCCGAGGAAGACAACCCCGGCAAGCAGATCCGCGTCGATGACAAGGGCGCCTACGTGCGCATAGATTGCGAGGGCGAGTTCATCCTGCGCCGTGAATCGCTGGAGCGCGCGCTGGGCCGGCCATTCCGCATGTCCGAGCTGGAGGTCGAGCTGAGCTCCTTCGCCGGGCGCATAGAAACCGCGGAAGACCGCGTGCGCTTCTATCTCGAAAAAACGCTTTGATCGGAGAACGGCATGACGCAAGCCCCTGAAATCCTCAAACCACTGAAGACCTGGAGCCACCTGGCGGGTCGCCGCCGCAAGCCCAGCGAATACGAAATCGTATCGACCAACCTGCACTACTCGACCAACAATCCCGACGCACCGTTCGAGCTTGATCCCGACTTCGACATGGCGCGCTGGTTCAAGCAGCACCGTAACCAGTCTCCGCTGGTTCACCCCGACTGGAATGCCTTCCGCGATCCGGACGAGATGGTCTACCGCACCTACAACATTCAGCAGGATGGGCAGGAGACCTACGTTCTCGGACTGCTCGACCAGTTCTCCGAACGGGGCCACGACGCGATGCTGGAACCCACCTGGGTCGGCAGCCTGGCGCGGCTGTACGCGCCGGCGCGCTACCTGTTCCACACGCTGCAGATGGCCTCGGCCTATTTGACGCAGATGGCGCCCGCCTCGACCATCTCCAACTGCGCCACCTATCAGGCGGCCGATTCGCTGCGCTGGCTGACCCACACAGCCTATCGAACCAAGGAACTGTCAAAGACTTTCCCGGACATCGGCCTGGGCAGTGGCGAACGCGGCTACTGGGAGAACGACCCCGCCTGGCAGGGTTGGCGCAAGCTGGTGGAGCAGGCACTGGTGGCCTGGGACTGGGGCGAGAGCTTCGCGGCCTTCAACCTGGTGATCCGCCCGGCCGTCGAGGAAGCGGTGCTGCGTGCACTGGGCGTGGCCGCCAGGCACAACGGCGATACCCTGCTCGGCCTGCTGACAGACGCCCAGCTGCTGGACGCCCAGCGCCACCGCCGCTGGGCCGGCGCCTTGGTGACGCTGGCACTGGAACAGCCCGGCAACCGCGAGGTGCTGGGCCGCTGGGTTGCCCGTTGGGAGCCGCTGGCCGACGAAGCCGTGCAAGCCTACTGCGGAGCGCTGCCCGACGCAGTCAATGCTGTCGAACGCGCGTCGGCCGCGGCGCGCGCCTTCAGGCAAGGGCTGGGCCTGTGAGCGGACGGCACGAAGCAACACCACCACGCCACCGCATCGAGATCGAGAACGGGCGAAGCTTTGAGGTTGGCCCGGAGGAAGATACTCTGCTGCGCGGCGCGCTGCGCGCCGGCGTGCCCTTCGCCTACGAGTGCAGCGTGGGTGGCTGCGGCACCTGCCGCTTCGAACTGCTCGACGGCGAGATGGCATCGCTGTGGGACGAGGCGCCGGGGCTGTCCGAGCGCGATCGCAGGCGCGGCAAGCGCCTGGCCTGCCAGTCGCGCCCCTTGGGCGACTGCCGCATCCGCATCCGCCTGGACGGCGGGGAAGCGCCAGCCGCCCAACCCCGCCGCATGTCCGCCACGCTCGCGAGCCGCCGCCCCATCAGCGCCGGCATGGTGGAACTGAGCTTCGCGATGCCGCAGCCTCCCGCGTTCCGGCCGGGGCAGTACGCGCTGCTCTTTCCGGCGGGCGTGCCAGGCGCCCGGGCCTATTCGATGTCCAACCTGGACGGCGATGGCCTGTGGCGCTTCATTGTCCGGAAGACGCCTTCGGGCCGCGGGAGCAGCGCGCTGTGCGATCACCTGCCGGTCGGCGCGCGCGTGGACATCGACGGCCCCTATGGCCACGCCTGGCTGCGACCCGCACCGCGTGACGTGGTCTGCGTGGCAGGCGGCTCGGGCCTGGGGCCCATGCTGTCCGTGGCGCGCGGCGTGCTGGCCGGCGATGGCTCGCGGCGGCTGCATTTTTTCCTCGGGCTGCGCACGGAGGCAGAACTCGATGCCGCGGCCGAGGCCGATTCACTGGACCAGGACCGCGCCACAACGACGGTGGTGCTGTCCAATCCACGGGAGCGTTCCGCCTGGCACGGGCCGAGGGGCTTCGTCCACGCAGAAGTTGAACGGTCGCTGTCCGCGCCGCTCGACCGGTTCGACTTCTACTTCGCCGGTCCGCCGCCGATGATCGAGGCAATGCAGGAACTGCTCATGGTCCGCCACCGCGTGCCCTTCGACCAAATCCACTTCGACCGTTTCGTTTGACGCCAGCACACTACTAGCGCCGGTCTGCCAGCGCATGCGCGATAGTGCCCAAGTCGACGTATTCCAGTTCGCTCCCTATCGGTACACCACGGGCGAGGCGCGTGACCTGCACGCCGCGGCGCTGCAGCGCTTGCGAGAGCGCATGAGCCGTCGCCTCGCCCTCGGCGGTGAAGCTGGTCGCGAGGATCACCTCACGCACCATGCCGTCACCGGCACGCTCCAGCAGCGGCTGCATGCCGATGTCGCGCGGGCCGATGCCATCGAGCGGCGACAGGCGCCCCATCAGCACGAAATACAGCCCATTGAACGCCCCCGTACGCTCCATCGCAGCCTGATCGGCCGGCGTCTCGACCACGCACAGGCGCGTGGCATCGCGCTCGGGGTCGCCGCAGATGGCGCAGACCGGAGCTTCGGTGAAGGTATGGCAGCGCTCGCAGTGTCCTACCCGCTCGCTCGCCTGCTCCAGGGCGCGCGCAAGTATTTGCGCACCCGGCCGGTCGTGCTGCAGCAGGTGGTAAGCCATGCGCTGGGCCGACTTGACACCCACGCCGGGCAAGCGCCTGAGCGCCTGGATCAGGGTTTCGAGACTGCCCGTATCCGACACGGCCTGCGTTTCGCGGTCAGAAAGGAAACTTCATTCCGCCCGGCAGACCTGGCATGCCTGCGGTGATCTTGCCCATCTTCTCCTGCGAAGTCTCCTCGGCCTTGCGCACGGCGGCGTTGAAGGCGGCCGCCACCAAGTCTTCCAGCATGTCCTTGTCATCCGCCAGCAGGCTGGGATCGATGGTGATGCGTTTGACATCGTGCTTGCAGGTCATCACCACCTTGACCAGGCCCGCGCCCGATTCGCCTTCCACCTCGATGTGCTCAAGCTCGTCCTGCGCCTTCTTGAGGTTGTCCTGCATGGCCTGCGCCTGCTTCATGAGACCGGCAAGCTGCCCTTTGTTGAACATGAATTT
This sequence comes from Comamonas badia DSM 17552, assembly GCF_000484635.1. GTDB lineage: Bacteria > Pseudomonadota > Gammaproteobacteria > Burkholderiales > Burkholderiaceae_C > Comamonas_C > Comamonas_C badia. The sequence goes on from NZ_AXVM01000001.1 coordinate 52,936, forward strand.
TTCCTTGTGAATTGAAATGGTTTATGCCAGCCTGACGCTGCCGGGTACGATTTTCGCCCCGAAATCGCGCATCAGCTGCTGCACCTGCGGATCATTGCGCACGATGGCCTCTGCCTGCGCCTGCTGCGCAGCGGCAGCCTGTGCATTGCGCCGCGCCGGGCTGTCGCTCACCTGCCCCATCTCAACGCTGATGGCATCGGCCTGTCCTGCATCCTGCAAGGCGGTGCACAGTCTTTCGCGCACCGTGGCCTGGTTCAGCGATGCGTTGTCCACGCGCAGATGCCAATGCTTACCATCGCGCGCCACCAGCTGCGATTGCAATGCCAGCTCGCGAGTGAGGGCGCTGATCTTTTGCTGCCCCACCAGCTCCTGCACCAGGGCATGCCAGAACGCACCTTCCTCGGTCGGACTCCATTGCGCATCCGCAACCGTTGCGCGGGCCGCCTCTAGCGCGGCTTCCTGAGGCACTTCGTGGACGGAGATTTCTATGGTTTCAATAGCGGTTGGCGCTTGTTCCTCGGGCGCTGGAAGTGGTTTTTGCACAAAATTCGTATCCGAACGCACAGGCAGGCGCAAAGGCGCACGCGTCTGCTCAACGATGGGCGCCTGCGCCACCGGCTCCGGCCCCGGGACAGGCACGGGCGCGGACAACGCCTCTTCAGGCGTCGTCAGCTTTTTTTTTTCAGCGGCGGCGCCCGCCGGTTTGAAAGCCAGCAGCCTGAGCAACACCATGGTCAGCGCCGAATATTCGTCGGGTGCCAAGCCAAGCTCATCCATGCCATGCAGGCAGATGCTGTAGAGCAACTGGGTTTCATCCGCAGGCATCGCCTGGGCAAGCCGTGCCAGCACTGCAGCATCCGGATCCGCATCACCCGCGGCGCTCTCTGCGTCCAAAACCGCCTGCAGCACGGCCATACGTTGCAGCACAGCCGCCATTTCCAGCAGGGTTGAAGTGGCGGACAGGCCTTGCAGCCGCAATTGCTCCGAAACTTGAACCACCGTGCGCCCATCGGCGCGTGCCAAGGCATCAATCAAGGCCAGCACATGGGAGCGATCGGCGCTGCCCAGCATCTGGCGCACCGCCGCTTCCTGCAGGCTGCCGCTGCCAAATGCGATGGCCTGATCGGTGAGGCTGAGCGCATCGCGCATCGAGCCGCGCGCAGCGCCGGCAATCAGCCGCAGAGCCTGCGGTTCAGCGGCAATCGTTTCGGCCTGCAGCACTTGTGCCAGATGGGTTTGGATGGTCTCTGGCGCCATGGGGCGCAGGTTGAACTGCAGGCAGCGCGAGAGCACCGTGACCGGCACCTTCTGCGGGTCGGTGGTCGCCAGCACGAACTTGAGGTATTCAGGCGGCTCTTCCAGCGTCTTGAGCATGGCATTGAACGCCGTGTTCGTGAGCATGTGCACTTCGTCGATCATGAAGACCTTGAAGCGCCCCTGCACCGGCTTGTAGACCGCCTGCTCCAGCAGACCCTGCACCTCATCGACGCCGCGGTTGGAGGCAGCGTCGAGTTCTATGTAATCGGTAAAGCGCCCGCCATCAATCGCCGTGCATGCCGCGCAAACGCCGCAGGGCTGTGCGGTGATTCCGCCCAGGCCATCGGCCCCAACGCAATTGAGCGACTTGGCCAGGATGCGCGACACCGTGGTCTTGCCAATCCCGCGCGTGCCCGTGAACATATAGGCATGGTGCAGGCGCTGCTGCGTCAGCGCGTTGGTGAGTGCGCGCACCACATGTTCCTGCCCCACCATTTCCGCAAAGTTGCGAGGACGGTATTTGCGGGCGAGCACAAGATAAGACATGGCGGCTGATTCTATGTGCGTTGATTCGTCTGGCCGGGCAATTTGCCCGCATACAATCGAAGGTGACGGGCCTCCCCGCATGGCGAAGCAGCCAACCGGGTCAGGTGGGGAACCAAGCAGCCCCAACTGTGGAACCAGTGCCGGGGGTAAGGCTCGTCACCTTCCTGGATTGCTCACACCATGAAAAAAGCCCCGCAAGCGGGGCTTTTTGCTGAATGCCACAGAAGGCGAATCAGTTGGCGCGGGTACCTACCACTTCGATTTCAACGCGGCGGTTCTTGGCGCGGCCTTCAGCCGTCTTGTTGCTGGCGATAGGCTGGCTCTTGCCCTTGCCTTCGGTATAGACGCGGTTCTTTTCGATGCCCTTGGACACCAGATAAGCCTTCACGGCTTCGGCACGGCGCACCGACAGTTTCTGGTTGTAGGCGACGGAACCGATGGAGTCGGTGTGACCCACGGCCACGATCACTTCCAGGTTGATGCCCTTGATCTTGGAGACCAGGTCATCGAGCTTGGCCTTGCCTTCGGGCTTCAGGACAGACTTGTCGAAGTCAAAGAAGGCATCGGCGCCGTAGGTGACCTTGCTGGCCACGGCAGGAGCGGGTGCCGGAGCGGGTGCCGGAGCAGCGGCAGGCGCCGGAGCAGCAGCCGGAGCGGGGGCAGCAGCAGCCTTTTGCAGCGCGCCGTCGCAACCTGCGGCAGCGGTGGCGGGCGTCCAGGTGGCATCGCGCCAGCACAGTTCGTTGGTGCCGTTCTTCCAGACCAGCTCGCCGGTGCCATTCACCCAGTTGTCAATCACTTTGCCGCCATCGGCCGCCTTGACTTGGGCAGTGGCCGAAGCAGCCAGCACGGCAGAGGCCAACAGCACTGCCACTTGGTTCAGTTTTTTCATGGTTCTCCTCTTCGGAAATAAAAACCGCAGCCGCGCTGCGAACAGAACACGTCGTCAGTGAACCGCACTAAAAACGTTGGGGTGATTGTGCCACAGGCGCTACCAATAATGCGTTGGTGAACGCGCATGGGCGTCGCCTGCGCTACGGACAAACCGCAACCTGTTGCCCAATAGCCACAAATGCTTACCCCTAAAATCCCCCCAATCCCGGAGTTTTGATCGCTTGTGATGCCTGAGTTCGCCAAAGAGACCCTGCCCATCAGTCTTGAAGAGGAAATGCGCCGCAGCTACCTCGATTACGCGATGAGCGTGATCGTGGGCCGCGCCCTCCCCGACGCCCGCGATGGCCTCAAGCCCGTGCACCGGCGCGTGCTGTTCGCCATGCACGAGCTGAACAACGACTGGAACCGCCCGTACAAGAAGTCGGCGCGTATCGTCGGCGACGTCATCGGCAAATACCACCCGCACGGCGACAGCGCGGTGTACGACACCATCGTGCGCATGGCGCAGGATTTCTCGCTGCGCCACATGCTGGTCGATGGCCAGGGCAACTTCGGCAGCGTGGACGGCGACAACGCCGCCGCCATGCGCTACACGGAAATCCGCCTGTCCAAGATCGCCCACGAAATGCTGGCCGATATCGACAAGGAGACGGTGGACTTCGGCCCCAACTACGACGGCAGCGAGCAGGAGCCGCTGGTGCTGCCCAGCCGCATTCCCAACCTGCTGGTCAACGGCAGCGCCGGCATTGCCGTGGGCATGGCGACCAACATCCCGCCGCACAATCTGAACGAAGTCGTTGACGCTTGTTTGCATTTGCTGCGCAGCCCGGAGGCAACGATAGACGAGCTGATGGAGATCATCCCGGCGCCCGATTTCCCCACGGCCGGCATCATCTACGGCATCACCGGCGTCAAGGATGGCTACCGCACGGGCCGGGGCCGCGTGGTGATGCGCGCCAAGGTGCATTTCGAGGACATCGACAAGGGCCAGCGCCAGGCCATCATCGTCGACGAGCTGCCCTACCAGGTGAACAAGAAGACGCTGCAGGAGCGCATGGCCGAGCTGGTGCACGAGAAGAAGCTCGAAGGCATCAGCCACATCCAGGACGAGTCGGACAAGTCCGGCATGCGCCTGGTGATTGAATTGAAGCGCGGCGAAGTGCCCGAGGTGGTGCTGAACAACCTGTACAAGCAGACGCAGCTGCAGGACACCTTCGGCATGAACATGGTGGCGCTGGTCGACGGCCAGCCCAAGCTGTGCAACCTGAAGGACTTGATCGAGGTCTTCATCGGCCACCGCCGCGAGGTGGTGACGCGGCGCACCGTGTTCGAGCTGCGCAAGGCACGCGACCGCGGCCATGTGCTCGAAGGCCTGGCCGTGGCGCTGGCGAATATCGACGAATTCATCCGCATCATCCGCAATGCGCCCACGCCGCCGGTGGCCAAGGCCGAACTGATGAGCCGCAGTTGGGACAGCCAACTGGTGCGCGAGATGCTGACGCGCACACGCGCAGACGGCGGCGTGGTCAACGCCGACGACTACCGCCCCGAAGGGCTGGAGCGCGACTTCGGCATGGGCGCGGACGGCCTGTACCGCCTGTCGGACACGCAGGCGCAGGAGATTCTGCAGATGCGCCTGCAGCGCCTGACGGGCCTGGAGCAGGACAAGATCGTCGCCGAGTACAAGGACATCATGGCGGTGATCGAGGATCTGCTCGACATCCTCGCCAAGCCCGAGCGCGTGGCCGTGATCATCGGCGACGAACTCACCGCGGTGAAAACCGAATTCGGCCAGACCAAGCTCGGCGCGCGCCGCTCAGAGGTAGAACACAGCGCGCAAGACCTGTCCACCGAAGACCTGATCACGCCCACCGACATGGTGGTGACGCTCTCGCACACCGGCTACATCAAGAGCCAGCCCCTGTCCGAATACCGCGCGCAAAAGCGCGGCGGGCGCGGCAAGCAGGCCACCGCCACCAAAGAGGATGACTGGATAGACCAGCTCTTCATCGCCAACACGCACGACTGGATTCTGTGCTTCTCCAACCGGGGCCGCATGTACTGGCTCAAGGTGTGGGAGGTGCCCGCCGGTTCGCGTAACTCGCGCGGGCGGCCCATCGTCAACATGTTCCCGCTGCAGGACGGCGAGAAGATCAACGTCGTGCTGCCGCTCACCGGCGAGATGCGCAGCTTCCCCGCCGACCACTACGTCTTCATGGCGACCCGCATGGGGACGGTGAAGAAGACGCAGCTGGCCGATTTCAGCAACCCGCGCAAGGCCGGCATCATCGCCGTCGGCCTGGACGAGGGCGACTTCCTCATCGGCGCGGCGCTGACCGACGGCGCGCACGACGTGATGCTGTTCTCCGATGGCGGCAAGGCCGTGCGCTTTGACGAAAACGACGTGCGCCCCATGGGCCGCAACGCGCGCGGCGTGCGCGGCATGATGCTGGAAGACGGCCAGAGCGTGATCGCCATGCTGGTGGCCGAGGACGAATCGCAAAGCGTGCTGACCGCCACCGAGAACGGCTTCGGCAAGCGCACCTCCATCGTGGAATACACGCGCCACGGCCGCGGCACCAAGGGCATGATCGCCATCCAGCAGAGCGAACGCAACGGCAAGGTGGTGGCCGCCACGCTGGTGCACGCCGACGACGAGATCATGCTGATCACCGACACCGGCGTGCTGGTGCGCACCCGCGTCGCCGAGATCCGCGAGCTGGGCCGCGCCACGCAGGGCGTGACGCTGATCAACCTGGACGAAGGCGCACAGCTCATCGGCCTGCAGCGCATTGCCGAGAACGATGCGGGCGACGACAGCGCCGAAAGCGAAGCCACGAATTGATAGCTACCAGCGCTTGACAGACAAGTGCTGAAGCCACTTTTTATTGAAAATGAATCGCCCCTACAATTTTTCCGCCGGCCCCGCCGCCATCCCCGAAGAAGTACTGCAGCAAGCGGCCGCGGAAATGCTCGACTGGCACGGCAGCGGCATGAGCGTGATGGAGATGAGCCACCGCGGCAAGGAATTCGTCGCCATCTGCGAACAAGCCGAAGCCGACCTGCGCGAGCTGCTCGCCATTCCGCCGGAATTCAAAATTCTCTTCATGCAGGGCGGCGGCCTGGGCGAGAACGCGATCGTGCCGTTGAACCTCTCGCGCGCCGCCACGGTGGACTTCGTGGTCACCGGCGGCTGGAGCCAGAAATCGCGCAAGGAAGCCGGCAAATACGCTGCCGAGGTGCACACCGCCGCCTCCAGCGAAGCCAGCAGCTTCACCACCCTGCCCGATCCTGCTTCGTGGCAACTCTCGCGCGGCGCGAGCTACGTGCATATCTGCAGCAACGAGACCATCCACGGCGTGGAGTTCCACCAGCTGCCCGACCTGAAGGCGCTGGGCAGCGACGCACCGCTGGTGGTGGATTTTTCTTCCCACGTGGCGTCGCGCCCCGTCGACTGGAGCCGTGTGGGCCTGGCCTTTGGCGGCGCACAGAAAAACCTCGGTCCGGCCGGCGTCACGCTCGTCGTGGTGCGCGAGGATCTGATCGGCCATGCCTTGCCGATCTGCCCCAGCGCCTTCGATTACAAGAATGTGGCCAACAACGATTCCCGCTACAACACTCCACCCACCTGGGGCATTTACGTGGCCGGCCTGACTTTCCAGTGGATCAAGCGCCAGCGCGAAGGTGATCTGCCGGGTATTGCGGCGATGGAGGCGCGCAACATCGCCAAGGCGCGGCTGCTGTACGACTTCATCGACCAATCCGGCCTTTACCTCAACAAGGTCGCACCGAACTGCCGCTCGCGCATGAACGTGCCCTTCCTCCTGAACAACAACGCCCTCGATGAAGCGTTTCTTGCAGGCGCCAAAGAGCGCGGCCTGCTGCAGCTCAAGGGCCATAAATCGGTAGGCGGCATGCGCGCCAGCATCTACAACGCGATGCCGCTGGCGGGCGTGCAGGCGCTGGTGGCGTACATGCGAGAATTTGAACGGCAGCGGGCTTGAGCCGCCCGATGCAGCACTGAGCGCCCGGCGCTTCACGCCAGACGCCGAATGCACAACCATTTCACCCCATGCCAGAGCCCCAAGCCTCCCCCGAACTTGCCCACTTGCGCACGCAGATCGATCGGATAGACCAGCAGCTGCTGGGCTTGTTCAACCAGCGCGCCCACCTTGCCGAGCAGGTCGGCGACGTCAAGAAGCGCGAAGGCAGCCCGCTGTTTCGCCCGGATCGGGTTGCGCAGGTCATCCAGAAAATCCAGGCGGCCAATCCCGGGCCGCTCAAGGACAGCCATGTCGCCGCCATCTGGCGCGAGCTGATGTCCGCCTGCCTGGCGCTGGAAGCGCCGCAGCGCGTCGCCATCCTCGGGCCGGAAGGCACCTTCTGCGAGCAGGCGGCGATCGAATATTTCGGCAGCAGCGCCGACACCATTTTTTGCGGCAACTTCGACGAAGTCTTTCACGCCGTGGCGGCCGGCACCGCGGAATATGGCGTGGTCGGCATGGAGAACTCCAATGAAGGCGTCGTGACGCGCTCGCTGGATTTGTTCCTGCGCAGCCCGTCGCACATCGTGGGTGAAATCAGCCTGCCGGTGCGCCACCACCTGCTGCGCGCCCAGCCCGGCATGGAAGGCATCGAGGCCGTGCTGGCCCATCCGCAGGCGCTGGCGCAGTGCCAGACCTGGCTGTCCAAGCATCTGCCGCAGGCTGAGCGCCGCCCGGTGTCGAGCAATGCCGAGGGCGCCAGACTGGCTGCAGGCAATACCGCCTGGGCGGGCATCGCCAGCGAGCGCTCGGCACAAAAATACGGCTTGCACCTGCTCGCCCACGCCATCCAGGACGATGCGCACAACCGCACGCGCTTTGCCGTCATCTGCCTGCCGCAGACCCTGGCCAACCCCGAACCCAGCGGACGCGACTGCACCAGCATCGTGGTCTCCGTGCCCAACCGCCCCGGCGCGGTGCACGATCTGCTGGTGCCGCTCAAGAACCACGCCGTCTCCATGACGCGCATCGAATCGCGCCCGGCCCGCAACGGCCAGTGGGACTACAACTTCTACATCGACATCGAAGGCCACACGGCCCAGCCGCACGTGGCCGCGGCGCTCGCCGAGCTGCAGCAGTTGTGCGCTTTCTACAAGGTACTTGGCACCTACCCGGTGGCGGCATGAGGATTCGCCATGTTTGAACAATTGGGCCTGATCGGCTGCGGCCTCATGGGCGGTTCGTTCGCGCTGGCGATGAAGAAGGCCGGCCTGGTCAAGCGGGTGATCGGCTACAGCAAATCGCCCACCACCACGGAGCGCGCCCAGCAGCTGGGCGTGATCGACGCCCAAGCGCCTTCGGCGCTGATGGCGGCGTCCAACTCCGACCTCGTGCTGCTGGCGATCCCCGTCGCCGCCACGCAAGCAACGCTCAAGGCCATCCGTCATCTGGCCACGCCGCGGATGCTCATCATGGACGTGGGCTCGACCAAATCAGACGTGGTGGCCGCGGCCGAGCACGCCCTGGGCGAGGAGCACATCGGCAGCTTTGTGCCGGCCCATCCGATCACGGGCCGGGAGGTGTCCGGCGTGGAGCACGCCGAAGCCGAGCTCTACGAAGGCCGGCAGATCATCCTGACGCCCACCGAAGCCACCGACCTCGCGCACCTGGACCGCGCCGAAGCACTGTGGAAGGCGCTGGGCAGCCGCGTCAAGCGCATGACGCCGCAGGCACACGACTCGGCCTTTGCCGCCGTGAGCCACCTGCCGCACCTGCTGGCATTCGCCATGATGCAGAGCATAGACATGCAGCCCGAGGCCGATGACTACCTCTCGCTCGCCGGCCCCGGCTTTCGCGATTTCACCCGCATTGCAGCCAGCGATCCCAAGATGTGGCGCGACGTGCTGCGATCCAACAGCGAGGAAGTGCTCGCGCAGGCCGTGCTGTTTCGCGAGGCGCTACAGGAATTGGAGCAAGCCATGCAGGCACGCAGCGACCAGAAGCTCGAAGCCTTGATCACCAAAGCCAGCGGCACACGTACCAAATGGCGCATGGGCGCCCAGCGCAAGGCGTCGCCCGGCTGATGCAACGCATTCCTTTTCTTGATCTGCCGCCGCTGGCGAGCGCGGGAGGCAGCGTCGCCCTCCCCGGCTCCAAGAGCATCTCCAACCGCGTGCTGCTGCTGGCCGCGCTGAGCCAGGGCACGACGGCAGTGCGCAGTCTGCTGGACAGCGACGACACGCGCGTGATGCTCGATGCGCTGCGCGAACTCGGCTGCGGCGTGGAGGAGCGCGGCGACGGCCTGGTGCGCATCACCGGTTTGGGAGGCGCACAGCCACGATCGCCCGCCAGGCTGTTTCTCGGCAACGCCGGCACGGCCATGCGCCCGCTCACGGCGGCACTCGCGCTGCTGGGCGGCGAGTACGAGCTTTCGGGCATTGCCCGCATGCACGAGCGGCCGATTGGCGATCTGGTGGATGCCCTGCGCCAGCTCGGCTGCCACATTGACTACCTCGGCAACGACGGCTATCCGCCGCTGCGCATCGCCCACGGCGGCGGCCGCCCGGTGCTGCAGCTGGATGCGCCCATCCGCGTGCGCGGGGATGTCTCCAGCCAGTTTCTCACCGCCCTGCTGATGGCGCTGCCACTGGTGGCCCAGCAGCAGGATCTGGTGATCGAGGTCGTGGGCGAGCTCATCTCCAAACCCTACATCCACATCACGCTGGAGCTGCTGGCGCGCTTTGGCATTGCCGTGCAGCGCGAGGGCTGGCAGCGCTTCACCATTCCCGCCGGCAGCCGCTACCGCTCGCCCGGCGAAATCCATGTCGAGGCCGACGCCTCTTCCGCTAGCTATTTCGTAGCTTTAGGCGCAATTGCACCAAGCTCAAATGGCAAAAATGGCTTGAATATCGAAGGCGTGGGGCTGGACTCCATCCAGGGCGACATCCGCTTCATCGAAGCCGCACGCGCCATGGGCGCGCAGATCACCGGCGGTGCCAACAGCCTGCAGGTGCGGCGAGGGTCCTGGCCGCTCAAGGCGATTTCCCTGGATTGCAACCACATTCCCGATGCCGCCATGACCCTGGCGGTGATGGCACTGTACGCACAGGGGACGACCGAGCTCAGCAACATCGCCAGCTGGCGGGTGAAAGAGACCGACCGCATCGCCGCCATGGCGACGGAGTTGCGCAAGCTCGGCGCCACCGTCGAGGAAGGCGCGGACTACGTACGCATCACCCCCCCGGCATCGTCCGCCGATTGGCGCGCCGCCAGCATCCATACCTACGATGACCACCGCATGGCGATGTGCTTTGCGCTGGCGGCCTTCAACCCGGCGCGCCTGCCGGTGCGCATCGAAGATCCGGGCTGCGTGGCCAAGACCTATCCGGGCTATTTCGGCGCCCTCTTTTCCGTCTCGCAGGCGGCGGGCACCGACATCCCGGTGATCTGCATCGACGGCCCCACCGCCTCAGGCAAAGGCACGCTGGCCGCGGCCGTGGCCAGTCAGTTGGGCTATCACCTGCTGGATTCCGGCGCGCTCTATCGCCTGACGGCACTGGCTGCCGGTGGAGCGGGAGTCGCCATCGAGCCCGCCAATGAACCACGGCTGGCTGAACTCGCGGCACACCTTCCCGTGCGATTCGACGGCGCACGCGTGTTCCTGCACGGCCAGGACGTGACCGATGCCATCCGGCAGGAGGCGATCGGCATGCAGGCATCGGAAGTCTCCAGATTACCCGCCGTGCGCCAGGCGCTGGTGGCGCTGCAGCACGGCTTCCGGCGCCTGCCTGGTCTGGTGGCCGATGGCCGCGACATGGGCACCGTGATTTTCCCGGCCGCCCCCCTGAAGGTCTACCTCACCGCAAGCGCCAGGTGCCGCGCCGAAAGACGCCACAAGCAATTGATTTCCAAGGGTATTTCCACTATAATCGACGACCTTCGTGCAGACTTGGAAGCGCGGGATGCGAGCGATATGCAACGCAGCACCGCCCCGCTCAAGCCCGCACGGGATGCCTTGCTGCTGGACAGCTCCGGGCTTACGGTGGATCAAACCGTGGCCCGGGTGCTTGACTGGTGGCAGGCACGCCGGCCGTTTTCCGCCTGAGTGTCTCGCTTGATTTTTTCGCTCAAGGCGGCAGACCCCGGCACAAGCGCCCGCCAGGCCTCTTCTCGCGTTTCGCCGCGCACCGGTCTGGAGGTTGTTCAACTGCAACCCTCGCGGAATTGTTCCGCACCACTTTCGCGCACCACCCTGCAAAGCCGCCATCCTGCGACCCAGGTATCCCCGTGCCGCGAACAAGGAAATCCATGTCCGAATCTTTTGCCGAGCTGTTTGAAGAGTCTCAGAAGCGCACCGAGATGCGCCCTGGCGAGGTCATCACCGCCGAAGTCGTCGCCGTCGAGCACAACTTCGTCGTCGTGAACGCCGGTCTCAAATCCGAAGCGTACGTACCGATCGAAGAATTCAAGAACGACCAAGGCGAGATCGAAGTCCAGGTCGGCGACTTCGTCTCGGTGGCCATCGGCTCGATCGAAAACGGCTACGGCGACACCATCCTCTCGCGCGACACCGCCAAGCGTCTGGCCTCCTGGCTGTCGCTCGAAAAGGCGCTCGAATCCGGCGAATTCGTCACCGGCACCACCAGCGGCCGCGTCAAGGGCGGCCTCACCGTCATGGTCAACGGCATCCGCGCCTTCCTGCCCGGCTCGCTGCTCGATACGCGCCCGGTCAAGGACCTGACGCCGTACGAGAACAAGACCATGGAGTTCAAGGTCATCAAGCTCGACCGCAAGCGCAACAACGTGGTGCTGAGCCGCCGTGCCGTGGTCGAGGCCAGCATGGGCGAAGAACGTGCCAAGCTGCTGGAAACGCTCAAGGAAGGCGCCGTCATCACCGGCGTCGTGAAGAACATCACCGAATACGGCGCCTTCGTGGACTTGGGCGGCATCGACGGCCTGCTGCACATCACCGACATGGCCTGGCGCCGCGTGCGCCATCCGTCCGAGGTGGTGCAGGCCGGCCAGGAAATCACCGCCAAGGTGCTCAAGTTCGACGTCGAGAAGCAGCGCGTCTCGCTGGGCCTCAAGCAACTGGGCGACGACCCCTGGATGGGTGTCTCGCGCCGCTATCCCTCGGGCACGCGCCTGTTCGGCAAGATCACCAACATCGCCGACTACGGTGCCTTCGTCGAGCTCGAACCCGGCATCGAAGGCCTGGTGCACGTCTCTGAAATGGACTGGACCAACAAGAACGTCGCCCCCTCCAAGGTGGTGTCGCTGGGCGACGAGGTCGAGGTCATGGTGCTGGACATCGACGAAGACAAGCGCCGCATCAGCCTGGGCATGAAGCAGTGCCGCGCCAACCCGTGGCAGGAGTTCGCGCAGAACACCAACCGCGGCGACCGCGTCAAGGGTCCGATCAAATCGATCACCGACTTCGGCGTGTTCGTGGGCCTGGCGGCCGGCATCGATGGCCTGGTGCACCTGTCGGACCTTTCGTGGAACGAAACCGGCGAAGCCGCCGTGCGCAACTACAAGAAGGGCCAGGAAGTCGAAGCCATCGTGCTGGCCGTGGACGTGGAGCGCGAGCGTATCTCGCTGGGCATCAAGCAGCTCGATTCCGATCCGTTCACCACCTTCGCGTCGATCAACGACAAGGGCTCCAGCGTGACCGGCAAGGTCAAGAGCGTCGATGCCCGCGGTGCCGAAATCGACCTGGGCCAGGACATCGTCGGCCACCTGCGCGCTTCGGAAATCTCGCGCGACCGTGTGGAAGATGCCCGCAACGTGCTCAAGGAAGGCGACGAAGTGTCGGCCGTGGTGGTCAGCATCGACCGCAAGACCCGCATCATCCATCTGTCGATCCGCGCCAAGGACCAGGCCGACCAGCAGGAAGCCATGGCCAGCCTGAGCCAGACCTCGAACAACGCCGGCACCACCAGCCTGGGCGCACTGCTGCGCGCCAAGCTGGATCATTCCGACGACAAGTGACGCAAGCACGTTGAGCGTTGAACGTCGAGCGCGCTCACGCGTTCGACATTCAACGCTCGGCATTCAATGCCCATGACCCGCTCTGACCTCGTTCAGGAACTGGCTGCCCGGTTCCAGCAGTTCACCCAGCGCGATGCGGAATACGCTGCCAAGGCGATTCTGGATGCGCTGGGCGAGGCACTGGTGCGCGGCCATCGGATCGAGATCCGCGGCTTTGGCAGTTTTTCCATCAGCCATCGTCTGCCGCGCGTCGGCCGCAACCCGCGCACCGGCGAAGCCGTGCAGGTGCCCAGCAAACGGGTGGCGCACTTCAAGCCCGGCAAGGCCTTGCGCAACACGGTGGCTGGCTTGGCCGGCGATGGCGGTGAATAATGGTTTTCATAGCTTGCAGCGCAGATGCCACAAGCGCGAAACCCAGATTTTCATACTGATTTGAATGTCTGGGCACCCGGAGACCGTAGAATCGGTGCATCGCCGGGGATGCCTCATGAAATACTTCGCATGGCTGCTCAAGGCAGCCATTTTTTTTACGCTGTTCGCCTTCGCGCTGAACAACCAGCAGAACGTCAGCGTGCATTTCTTTTTCGGCACGCAATGGACGGCGTCGCTGGTGCTCGTCGTGCTGGCCGCGTTCACGCTGGGCGTTGCCGTCGGCGTACTGGGCATGGTGCCGCACTGGTGGCGCCATCGCAGTGCAGCACGCCACCAGCGGGCGCACGTATCCACACCGGTGGCCGAGGCCGACACTGCCGCACCACTGCCCGCGGCTGTCCATGGGGTTTGACGCAAGCTGGCTGCTGCTCGGCCTGCCGCTGGCTTTTGTCTTCGGCTGGCTGGCCTCGCGCCTGGACCAGCGCCAATGGCGCGACGATGGCCGGCGTGCGCCCAAGGCCTACTTCAAAGGCCTGAACTACCTGCTCAACGAACAGCAGGACCAGGCGATCGACGCCTTCATCGAGGCCGTGCAGAGCGACCCGGATACGACGGAGCTGCACTTTGCCCTGGGCAACCTGTTTCGCCGCCGCGGTGAATACAACCGGGCGGTCCGGGTGCACGAGCACCTTCTCTCACGCGACGACCTGAGCCGCACGGACCGCGAACGCGCGCAGCACGGCCTGGCGCTGGACTACCTCAAAGCCGGGCTGCTCGACCGCGCGGAAGACGCGCTGCGCCGCCTGGAAGGCACGCCGCTGGAAACCCAGGCGAGGCTGGCGCTGCTGACCATCTACGAACGCTCGCACGACTGGACTCAGGCAACCGCCATTGCCGAGCGCATGCAGCAGTCGCAGCAAGGCGATTTCAGCACGCGGCACGCGCACTACCTGTGCGAGCAGGCACAGACCCAGGCCACCCAGGGCGACTTCGAAGCGGCACGCGGGCTGCTGATCCAGGCCATTGCCATTGCGCCCGGCGCAGCGCGCGCCCGGCTGGAGCTGGCGCGCCTGCAATTGCACCAGGGCGAGCCCGCCGCTGCCCTGGCGACGCTTCAGGACATCGCCGGCACGGCGGCAGCCGCGCTGCCGCTGGCTGCCGGCCTGTTTGTCGAAAGCGCCAACGCCTGCGGGCAACAGGAAAGCACCCGCGCGCTGCTGCAGGAGCACTATCAGCGCACGCCATCGCTGGACCTGCTCGACGCCATCATCGCGCTGCTGCCCGGCAATGGCACCCGGGATGACGGCGCAACACAGCACTGGTACGCCGGCTATCTCGACAAGGAGGCTTCCCTGGTGGTGGCCGCCAAGTGGCTGTCGCATGAGACGCTGACCCATGAAGAACGCCACCCTGCCATCCAGCGGGCACTGGACCAGGCCGCCAAGCCCCTGACGCGCTACCGCTGCGCCGCCTGCGGCTTTGAAGCACTGCAGCATTTCTGGCAGTGTCCCGGCTGCCAGAGCTGGGACAGCTACCCGCCGCGCCGCGTGGAAGAGCTCTGAGAGGCCCTCCCAGATGATGTCGCCATGGCTCCTGCTGCTGCTTCCGTTCACCGCCAGCGTGATCGCCGCGCTGCTGCCCAGCAACGCCCGCAACATTGAATCCACGCTCGCGGGCCTGGTGGCGCTGTGGTGCGTCGTGCAGAGCGCGCTGTACTTTCCCGAAATCGCCCACGGCGAAGTGCTGCGGCACACCGTCCAATGGCTGCCCGCGCTGGGACTGAATCTGAGCGTGCGCATCGACGGCTTCGCCTGGCTGTTCTGCATGCTGATCTTCGGCATCGGTGCGCTGGTGGTGCTGTACGCACGCTACTACCTGTCGCCGCAGGACCCGGTGCCGCGGTTTTTCTCGTTTCTGCTGGCCTTCATGGGCGCGATGGCGGGCGTCGTGCTGTCGGGCAACGTCATCCAGCTGGCGCTGTTCTGGGAACTCACCAGCCTGTTTTCCTTCCTGCTGATCGGCTACTGGCACCACCGGCGCGACGCACGGCGCGGCGCGCTCATGGCGCTCACGGTGACCGGTGCTGGCGGACTGGCGTTGCTGGGTGCCATGCTGCTGCTCGGGCACATCGTCGGCAGTTACGAGCTGGATGCCATCCTGCCGGCGGGCGACCAGGTGCGCGCGCACCCGCTGTACCACGCCACACTGGCACTGCTGCTGCTGGGCGCGTTCACCAAGAGTGCGCAATTTCCCTTTCATTTCTGGCTGCCCAACGCGATGGCGGCGCCCACGCCCGTTTCAAGCTACCTGCATTCGGCCACCATGGTCAAGGCGGGCGTGTTTCTGCTGGCCAGGCTGTGGCCCGTCATGGCGGGTACCGAGGCGTGGTTCTGGTGTGTCGCCGGAGCAGGCTGCATCACGCTGCTGCTGGGCGGCTACCAGGCGATGTTCGAGCGTGACCTCAAAGGCGTGCTGGCCTATTCCACGAGCTCGCACCTGGGTCTGATCACGCTGCTGCTGGGCCTCAACAGCCCGCTGGCGGCGGTCGCGGCCGTCTTTCACATCATGAATCACGCCACCTTCAAGGCCTCGCTCTTCATGGCGGCAGGTATCGTGGACCATGAAAGCGGCACGCGCGACATGACGCGGCTCTCCGGCCTGCGCCACATGATGCCCATCACGGCAACACTGGCCACCGTCGCCAGCGCGGCGATGGCGGGCGTGCCGCTGCTCAACGGCTTTCTCTCCAAGGAAATGTTCTTTGCCGAGACGGTATTCCTAGACGCCTCGCCCATCGTGTCCACGCTGCTGCCCATCGCCGCCACCGTTGCCAGCATGTTCAGCGTGGCGTATTCGCTGCGCCTGGTCGCATCGGTGTTCTTCGGCCCTGTGGCGGACGATCTGCCGCGCCAGCCCCATGAGCCCGTGCGCTGGATGCGCGCGCCGGTGGAGTTTCTGGTGGCGCTGTGCCTGCTGGTGGGCATCTTCCCCGCCGCGGTCGTCGGCCCTGCGCTCGCCGCCGCCGCGCTGCCCGTCACGGGTGGCAGCCTGCCTGAATACAGCTTGGCTGTCTGGCACGGCATCAATGCGCCGCTGGTGATGAGTCTGATCGCCATGGCAGGCGGCCTGCTGCTGCACCGCCTCTTGCGCGGCAGGCCAGCCATGCGGGGGCTGCGAATGGACGCCGGCCGGCTGTTCGTCGCGGTGTCGGCACTGGTCACCAGCCTGGCCCGCCGGGGACGCCAGCGCCTCGCTACCCGGCGCCTGCAGTGGCAAATGCTCTGGCTGGTGCTGGCCGCCCTGGGCGCGGCTGCGCTGCCGCTGTGGCTGGGCGCTAGCCACCTGGGGCAGCGCAGCATCGCACCGCCGGCGCCGGCGCTGGCCTTGCTGTGGCTGGTCGGTGCGATCTGCGCCCTGGCTGCCGCATGGCAGGCCAAATACCATCGCCTGGCAGCGCTGATCCTCGTGGGAGGCACCGGGCTGTGCACCAGCCTCACCTTCCTCTGGTTTTCAGCCCCAGACCTCGCGTTGACGCAATTGGCGGTGGAATTCGTCACGACGCTGCTCATGCTGCTGGGACTGCGCTGGCTGCCCCGACGCGAGGAAGAGTTGCGCCACCTGCAGCGCTCAGGGCTGCCGCAGCGCACACGCCGGTTGCGCGATGGCGTGCTGGCCGCCTGCAGCGGCCTGGGCATGGCGTGGCTGGCCTACGCACTCATGACGCGTGATTTCGCGCAGAGCACGTCCACCTTTTTCCTGGAGAACGCCCGCCCGCTGGGCGGCGGCAGCAATGTGGTCAACGTGATGCTGGTGGATTTCCGCGGTTTTGACACCTTTGGCGAAATCGTGGTGCTGGCCATCGTCGCACTCACGGTCTATGCGCTGCTGCGGCGCTTTCGTCCGGCGCGCGAGGTCATGGAACTGCCGGCGCAGCAGCGCGCGCTGCCGCCCGACCTGCAGACCGACCTGCTCAACCCGCGCCATGCCGCCGATACCGCCATCGGCTACCTGATGGTGCCCGCCGTGCTCGCGCGCTGGCTGCTGCCTTTCATCGCCCTGATCGCCATCCACCTGTTCCTGCGCGGCCATGACGAACCCGGCGGCGGCTTCGTCGCGGGCCTGGTGTTTTCGCTCGCGCTGGTGCTGCAGTACATGGTTTCAGGCACCACCTGGGTCGAAGCACGCCTGCCGCTCAAGCCCGAGCGCTGGATAGCCACGGGCCTGCTGCTGGCGCTGGCGACAGGGCTGGGCTCGATCGTCTTCGGCTACCCGTTTCTCACCAGCCACATGGCGCACCTGACACTGCCTGTGATCGGTGAAATCCATATCGCCAGCGCGCTGTTTTTCGATACCGGCGTCGCGCTGCTGGTGATCGGCGCCACGCTCCTGATGCTCACCGCCATCGCGCACCAGTCGGTGCGCAGCCACTACTACCACGCGCATCTGCAGGCACAGCGGCCGCCGGCCGGGCAGGAAGCAGGCTGATGGAGCTGGTACTGTCCCTCGCGATCGGCGTGCTGGCTGGCTCGGGCGTCTGGCTGATCCTGCGTCCACGCACCTTTCAGGTGATCATGGGCCTGACGCTGCTGTCCTATGCCGTGAATCTGTTCATTTTCTCCATGTCCCGGCTGGGCCTCACGGAAAACAAGGCCCCGGTGCTGCACGAAGGCGCCGCCCTCGATCTGCTGCACTACAGCGATCCCATGCCCCAGGCCCTGGTGCTGACGGCCATCGTGATCGGCTTTGCCATGACGGCGCTGTTCCTCGTGGTGCTGCTGGCGTCACGCGGCATGAGCGGGACCGACCATGTGGACGGCACGGATGGGCAGGGGGAAGCACCATGACCGATCCCATCGCCGCGCTCATGCCGCACCTGATGCTGGCGCCGATCGCGCTGCCGCTGCTCACCGCCGCCTGGCTGCTGTTCGTGCGCGAGGAGCACGAGCGCCTGAAGCTGACGGTGAACATCGCCTCCACCGCCCTCTCGCTGCTGGTATCCGTGGCGCTGCTGCTGTGGAGCAGTTCCGGATCGACCGGGTCGTTCGGCATCTACCTGCCCGGCAACTGGCCGGCGCCTTTCGGCATCGTGCTGGTGCTCGACAGGCTCACGGCGCTGATGCTCGTCACCACCAACGTGGTGGCCCTCGCGTCGGCCGTCTTTGCCGCCGCACGCTGGTACCGGGCAGGCGTGCTCTACCACTCGCTGTTCCAGTTTCAGCTCATGGGACTGTGCGGCGCTTTCCTCACGGCAGACTTGTTCAACCTCTTCGTGTTCTTCGAAATCATGCTTGCGGCCTCCTACGGGCTGTTGCTGCATGGCTCGGGACAGGCCAGGGTGCAGGCCGGACTGCACTATATTGCAATCAATTTGGTAGCATCCAGCCTTTTTCTGATCGGCGCTGCGATGCTCTACGGCATTGCAGGAACGCTCAACATGGCCGATATCGCACGGGCAGTCGGGCAGGTGGCGGCGCACGACCGCGGGCTGCTGCATGCGGCCGCGGCCATCCTGGCAGTGGCCTTTTTCATCAAGGCGGCGGTCTGGCCGCTGAATTTCTGGCTCGCCCCGGCCTATGGCGCGGCCGTGGCACCGGTGGGTGCCCTGTTTGCCGTGCTGACCAAGGTCGGCATCTACAGCCTGCTGCGCCTGTGGACGCTCTGGTTTGGCGACGGCGCGGGCAGTTCGGCACACTGGGGCGGTGCCTGGCTGGTCGGCGCGGGCATGGCCACGATGGTGTTTGGTGCGCTCGGCATGCTCGCCTCCCAGCGCCTGACCCAGCTGGCGAGCCATGCGGCCATTCTGTCCTCGGGCACGCTGCTGGCCGCCCTCGGCTTGGGCGACGCTGCCGTCACCGCCGGGCTGCTGTACTACCTGCCCGGCTCGACACTGGCGGTCGCCTGCCTGTTCCTGCTGGCCGACGTGGTGCGCCGCTGGCGCAACGACGGCGCGACACTCGCACCCTACGAGCGCGAAGACACGCCCTTTCTCACCGCAGAGCTGAGACCGCGCGAGCGGCTGAACCTGGATGATGATGAGCAAATTCTGGTCGGGCGCGTGATCCACGCCACCACCGCCCTGCTGGGAATCGCCTTCCTGCTCACCACCCTGGTCATCGCCGGGCTGCCGCCCCTGTCCGGCTTCATCGGCAAATTCGCCATGCTGGCCAGCGCACTGCGGCTTCCTGGCAGCGCTCCGTCCGATGGCGTGCCGACCGCCACCTGGCTGCTGCTGGGCTTGATGCTGGTCACCGGTCTGGCAGCATTGCTGGCACTGGTACGGGTGGGCATACAGCACTTCTGGGCGGCGCACGACCGGCACGCACCGCAGTTGCGCGTGCTCGAAGGCCTGCCGATCGCCGGGCTGCTGGGCGCCTGCATCGCCCTGGCCCTCTACGCTGGAGCGGCCACGCGCTTTACCGGCGACGCGGCGCAGGCGCTCTATACGCCCGCGCACTACATCCATGGCGTAATGGCGGCGCAGCCGCGCGAAAGGGCAGCGCCATGAAGCGCTGGCTGCCTGCCCCGCTCGTCAGCGCCAGCCTGATGGCCGTCTGGCTGCTGCTGCACCCCGGTTTCGGTACCGGGCATCTGCTGCTTGCCATACTGCTCGGCCTGCTTCTCCCGCTGCTGCTGCAAGGACTGCGCCCGCGACAGGTGCGCGTGCGCCACCCCCTCGCCATCGTCAGGCTGATGCTCAACGTGCTGCGGGACAGCCTGCAGTCGAACGTCGCCGTACTGCGCTACGTGGTTTTCCCGAAGCGGCGCCCCCATCCGGCAGCATTCGTGCGCATCCCGCTGCGGGTGCGTGATCCCAATGCTCTGGCCGTGCTGGCGATGATCGTCTGCATCACGCCCGGAACCGTCTGGGCGGAGTTGTCGCTGGACCGCTCGGTGCTCATGCTGCATGTGCTGGAAGTGGCCGATGCCCAGGCGGTGGCACGCCACGTTCAGACCTGCTACGAGCGTCCGCTGATGGAGATTTTCGAATCATGAATACCCCCCTCCTCGCCTGGTCTCTGCCCTTGGCCCTGGGCATGCTGGTACTGGCCATGCTGCTGTGCCTGATGCGCATGCTGCGCGGGCCCGGCGCGCAGGATCGCATCCTCGCGCTGGACACGATATACATCAACGGCATGCTGCTCATACTGGTGCTCGGCGTGTACTGGAGCAGCAGCAATTACTTCGAGGCCGCACTGCTGATTGCCTTGCTGGGCTTCATCGGCAGCACGGCGCTGGCCAAGTTCCTGCTGCGTGGCGAGGTGATTGAATGACACCCATCCTGCCACTGTGGCTCGATGTGCTGGTCTCTGTCCTGATCCTTGCCGGAGCAGGCATTGCACTGACAGCATCCATAGGCCTTTTGACCCTGCCGAGCTTTTTCAAACGGGTGCATCCGCCCGCCACGACAGCCACGCTGGGCTGCTGGTGCATTCTTCTGGGCGCCCTGGCGTATTTTTCATGGCAAGACGGCACGCCCATGCTGCGGCTGCTGCTGATCGCGCTGTTCATGGCAACCACCGTGCCCATCACCAGCATCTTCCTCCTGCGCGCAGCGCTGTTTCTTGCGCGCCGCGCAGGAGAGAATGTGCCTGCCACCCTGAGCGGCCCGCAATCGGATGCCGCCAAAACAGGCAAACCTGGCTGATCAAGCCCGATCCATCCGGTGCAGCACTGCACCGGCCTCACGCCAACGCAGGTACGCCAGGCACGAGCGCAGCGCCAGCGCCCCGCCGCATCCCTCTGGCACTCAGCGGCGCGAGATCAGCGAGGGTGACGCCATCCAGCACCGCCAGGTAGCTGCGGGTCGCCCGGTCGAGCACGCCCTTGAGATTGCAATTGCTGCTGATGCGGCAGACGGAGTGGCTGGCGCTGAAGCACTCCACCATCTCGAAATTGGTTTCGGTCGCACGCACCACGGCGCCTACGATGATCTCTTGCGGCGGGCGCATCAGCCGCATGCCGCCGCCGCGCCCGCGCGTGGTGTCCAGCAGCTCCAGCGATGCCAGCTGGCGCACGATCTTGGTCAGATGGCTGCGGGAAATCCCATGCGCCTGGGCAATCTCGGTAATGGTCACAGGCTGCTCGCGCCCTTCGTAGGCAGCGCAATACATCAGTACGCGCAAGGCGTAATCGGTCCATTGGGTCAGGTGCATGGCGTCATCCGCGCTTAAAATCACATATCACGTGCATTTTATTGAATTCGCAAATGCAGGCAATTCCAAGCCTGGCAGGCACTTGCTCCACCATGACCACCACCACGCCCTCCACGCCCGCAGCCCTCGATGCCGACGGCGTCTCCCGCCTCGTCTATGGCTTCTACGACGACATCCGCGCCCATCCCGAGCTGGGGCCGGTGTTTGACCGCGTGATCCAGGACCGCTGGGGCATTCATCTGCCGCGCATGGTGCAGTTCTGGAGCACGGTGATGCTGGGCACGCGCAGCTTCAGCGGCAATGTGTTCGGCAAACACATGGCGATCGACGGCGTGCAGCCCGGGTATTTTTCCATCTGGCTGGCGCTGTGGAAGAAGAACACCGAGGCGCTGTTCGCACCGGAGGTGGCGCAGGAGTTCCAGTTCGTCGCCAAAGGCATCGCGCGCAATCTGTACAACGGCTACTTCGGCGTCTTCCCCGAATTCGCGGATGCGCAGCCCGAGGATGAAGCCGCGGCCTGAGTGCCCGATGCCTCACTCAGTAATGCGGTGGAATTTCATCGCGCAGACTGCCCGGCGCTGACGGGCCGCCGCTGTCACGCAGCTGCTGTCGCAGCTGCACCAGCTGCCCCTGGAGCTGCTCGATCCGCTGGTGCTGCTGGTAGACGAGCAGGTTGAGGTGCTCAAGGAGATCCTCGGCAAACGCCGCCTTGACCTCCAGCGCCTCCAGACGCTCCAGGGTGTTCATCGCCACGGACAGCGTCAGCTCAGCGCCTTGCCCAGCCGTGCCACGCCTTCACGGATCTTGCCCACATCGGCCGTGGCAAACGACAGCCGCAGCGTGGCAATATCCGGATGGGCGCAGAAGAACGGCGCCCCGGGAACGAAGGCAACGCCCTGCGCTATGGCCAGTTTGGCAAACGCATTGCCATCCGCCACCTTGCCGCCGGCACCCGTGAGGCGCGCCCAGATGAACAGGCCCCCGCTGGGCTGGACGAATGCGATCGCCCCGCCCAATTCAGTGCGCAGCGCATCGGCCATGGCGGCGGCGCGCCCGGCATAGACGCTGCGCACACGCGCGAGCGTGGCCGGCATGCGGCCGGCCTTGAGGTATTGCGCTGCCGTCGCCTGGGCGAAGGTGCTGGTGTGCGCATCACTGAACTGCTTGCACATCGTTGCCCTGGCCAGCAGCTCCGGCGGCGCGATCATCCAGCCCACGCGCAGGCCGGGCGAAAGCACCTTGGAGAGCGAGCCGCAATGCACCAGCAGCTCACGGCTGCCCGGCACCTGGCTGGAGAGCGCCAGCAGGCTGGGCGGCGGGGCTTCACCAAAATACAGGTCGCCATAGGGATCGTCCTCAACGATCACCGTCCGGTATTGGACGGCCAGCTCGAGCACGCGCTTGCGCCGCGCAAGGCTCAGCATCGCGCCGCTGGGGTTGCCGAACGTGGGAATCAAGTACACCAGCTTGGGCTTGTGCTCGACGATCAACCGCTCCAGCGTGTCGGCCTGCACGCCCTCGCCATCGATCGGCGCACTCACCAGATCGGCGCCGTAGAGGCGAAAGCACTGGATCGTGGCGAGAAACGTGGGGCCTTCGACAATGACCTTGTCGCCCGGGTCGATCAGCGTCTTGCCGACGAGATCCAGCGCCTGCTGGCTGCCGGTGGTCACGATCAGCCCTTCGGGCGCAACGCCTGCTGCGCCTTTGGCCGCCATGAACTGCGCGAGCTGCTCGCGCAGCTGCGGGTAGCCTTCCGTGGCTCCATATTGCAGGGCGCTGCCGGGCTCCTCGGCCAGCGCCCGGTCGCACGCCTCGCGAATGCCGTCCACATCGAACATGGCGCTGTCGGGAAAGCCGCCGGCGAAGCTGATGATGCCGGGCTTGCCCAGCAGCTTGAATAGTTCGCGAATGGCGGAAGTCTCCACCTGGTTGAGGCGCTGGGCAAAGGGAATGGACATGGCTGGATTTCGTTGGAACAGGTTCACTGCAGATCTTGGATTGTCGCCAATCGCAAAACATTGCGCACGCAGCGACAATCTTCGCCATGAACCATGCTGCCATCGCCGCCTTTTTTGCGACGCTTCAATCCGCCAACCCGCATCCCGTCACCGAACTGGAATACACCAGCGTCTTCGAGCTGCTCACCGCCGTGCTGCTTTCCGCCCAGGCGACCGACGTCGGCGTGAACAAGGCGACACGGCGGCTGTTTCCCGTGGCCAATACGCCGCAGGCCATCCTGGACCTTGGCCTCGATGGCCTGCAAAGCCACATCAAGACCATAGGTCTGTACCGCACCAAGGCGAAAAACCTGCTGCAGACCTGCCGCCTGCTCATCGAGCGCCACGGCGGCGAGGTGCCGCGCACGCGCGAGGCGCTGGAGGCCCTGCCGGGCGTGGGGCGCAAGACCGCCAACGTGGTGCTCAACGTGGCCTTTGGCGAGCCGACGATGGCGGTGGACACGCACATCTTTCGCGTCAGCAACCGCACCGGGCTTGCACCCGGCAAGACGCCCCTGGCCGTGGAACTCCAGCTGCTCAGGCGCGTGCCCGCCGAATACCTGCCTGATGCGCACCACTGGCTGATCCTGTACGGGCGCTATGTCTGCCAGGCGCGCACGCCGCGCTGCTGGGAATGCAGCGTCGCCCGCTATTGCGATTTCAGGCCGAAGACACCGGCGCCGCGGAGTTGACGCAGGGAGGGTTCAGACGGCGCACTGCTCGCTCGCCATGTAGCGCAGCCGCCATTCCTCAAAGGGCAGGGTGTCGCCCGCCTCGATCTCGCGCTGGCGCTCCAGCGATTGCTGCGCCATCAGGCAATAGCGCTCTTCCTGTACGGCATCCCAGGCATGGCCAAGCAGCTGCTGCTGCGCGGTCTGCGAGCGCGCCGCGGCAAACGCGATGTAATCGTTGCCATAGAGTCGCTGCACCTCCGCCAGCACACGCGCCGATGGCGTCCGTGCAGGATCGCTCCAGGTGGTGCGCGCCTGCGCCAGCGCACGCCCGTAGGCATCGCCACCCTGCAGTCCATCCAGGTGGGCGGCGATCGGCTCGCACTCGGCCAGCACCTGCGCTCCCCAGTCCGCCAGCAGCACCTGTGCGCCGCTGCAGGCCAGGCGCAGGCCCGGCTCGCGCCCGCGCTCGGCCGCCAGGTGCTGGTTGTGCTTGAGCGCGGCAATTTCCTCGGGCGTATCCGGCTGGCTGTCCGACAGCAGGCAATGCAGCAGGAACACATCGAGCACGCGCATGGTGTCGGCCGAAATTCCGACGGGCACCAGCGGGTTGATGTCCATCAACCGCACCTCGATGTATTCGACGCCGCGTTCGCGCAGGGCGTGCAGCGGCCGCTCGCCGCTCTGGACCGTGCGCTTGGCACGTATCGTGCCGTAGAACTCGTTTTCGATCTGCAGCAGGCTGGTGCCCAGCTGGTTGTAATCGCCACCGAGGCTGCGCACGCCCATGGCCTCGTAAGGTGGATAAGGCCTGGTGAGTGCCTCGTGCAGCGAGGCGGCGTAGCCCTGCAGGCCGTTGTAGCTCACAGACAGACTGGCCTGCGCATCGCTCTGGTAGCCCAGCCGCCCCATGCGCAGCGACGTGGCGTGCGGCAGGCTCAGCGCCCTCCTGCCATCACCGAGCGGGGCCAGCCCATGCTTGCGGCCGGCGACAAACCCGGGCTCCAGCACCGGCGAGGCGCCGAACAGGTACAGCAGCACAAAGGACTGGCGCCGAAAGTTGCGGATCAGCGCGAAATACGCATCCGTTCCCACGCCGGGCAGGGACCAGTTGTAGTGGATGCCCGCAATCATCTGCATGCGCCTGCCATAGCGATGGCCCAGGCCCATGCGATAGACGCTCTTGGCGCGGCCGATATTCGAAGTGCCGTAGCGCCCCAGCGGAATGGTTTCGTCCGGCGGCAGCAGGCTGGGCATGCTGGTGTTCCACAGCAGTTCGGGTTCGCTCTGGCGCGCCAGCACCTGGTGCGCTGCCTGGTGCAGCTCGGTCAATTCATCCAGGCAGGCCTGCACCGTGGGTTGCGGCTGCGTGATGAGTTCCAGCAGCGACTCGCTGTAGTCCGTCGTGATGCTGGCGTGCGTCAGCGCCGAGCCCAGCGCCTGGGGATGCGGCGTGAGCGCCAAGCGGCCCGCAGGCAGCACGCGCAACCCTTCCTTCTCCACACCGCGGCGCATGCCGGCAATGCGCTCTGCGCTGAGCGCTGCCAGGCGCGCTTGCATTGTGCTCATGATGGTGTTTTCTTTGTGTGAACGGCGCGGAACTTAGCACGCGCCGCGCGATTGCGCGCCTTCGCCCAAGAGCACCTGTATGCCACCGCGGGTTTTCAGCGGCGCGCAGCCATGACCTTGCCCACCTCCAGCGTGCCCTGGGCGGCGCCGCCTTGGGGCACCTGCTGGCCCGCGGGGTCGATGGCCTCTGCCAGGCGTTCGGCCAGCTGCTCCGCCACCAGCGCGCCCGTGCCCAGATAAATGCCCTGGGTCAGCGTGATGTGGGCCGCTTCAAAGCCGCCGCCGCCAGCGCACAGGATGGTGCGCGTCGGCGCACTTTCGTGCGTGAGCACCAGCATGGCCGGCACCACCGACGCAGGCTGCAAGGCGGCCAGCACCTCGGCCGGAAACAGGCTCTCGGTCATGCGCGTGGCCGCGGTGGGCGCCAGCGCATTCACATGGATGCCGTATTTGGCGCCTTCAATCGACAGCGTCTGCATCATCCCGACCTGCGCCAGCTTGGCCGCGCCATAGTTGGTCTGGCCAAAATTGCCGTAGAGCCCGGTGGACGAAGTCGTCATCAGAATGCGCCCGTATTGCTGCGCCTGCATGTGCGGCCAGACCGCCTTGCAGCAATGCGCCGCGCCCATCAGATGCACATCGACCACGCGGCGGAAATCCTCCATCTCCATCTTCGCAAACGACTTGTCGCGCAGAATGCCGGCGTTGTTCACCAGGATGTCCACCCGGCCCCAGGCGTCGGCGGCCTGCCGCACCATGGCCTGCACCGCCGCGAAATCCGTCACCGACGCGCCATTGGCCAGCGCCACGCCGCCCGCAGCCGCAATTTCGTCGACCACCGCCTGCGCCGCCGAGACCGAGCCGCCGCTGCCATCGACTGCGCCGCCCAGATCGTTCACCAGCACCCTGGCGCCGCGCGCCGCCAATGCCAGAGCATGCTGGCGGCCCAGGCCGCCGCCCGCTCCCGTTACGATCGCTACCCGTCCCGTGAAATCCAAACCCATGGTGCAAGTCTCCCGTCATGCGTTGCAAAGAAAGCGCAGACTGTAAGCGAGCCCGGCACCAGCCACCGCCACTCTCGGCAACCGCCTGCCATGACCGAATCCGCTGCCCCTCAGACCCCGCTGGACGCCGCCACCATCGTGCTGCTGCGCGACAGCGACCAAGGCATCCAGACCCTGCTGCTGCGCCGCGACACGCGCCTGGCCAACATGGCGGGGATGTATGTCTTTCCCGGCGGCAAGCTCGATGCGGCCGATCAGGAAAACGCCAGCACTGCCCTGCTCGACCAGGCGCCCGCCAGCCTGCATGCGGCATTGGCCGAGCCCGCCATCAGCGACCGCGCCGCCGCGGGGCTGCATGTGGCCGCACTGCGCGAGGCATTGGAAGAATGCGGCATGCTGCTGGCGGAACCTGCCCGCGGCGATGCGCTGCTTGACGCCGTGCGTGCCCGGCAGATGCTGCACGACGGCCAGGGATTTGCCCAGGTCCTCACCACACTCGGACTGCGCATGGCCACGCGCGCACTCGTGCCCTGGTCGCGCTGGATCACGCCGATCGCGCCGGCCCTGGCGACACGCCGCTTTGACACGCGGTTTTTCCTCGCCCAGGCACCTGCGCACCAGCACGCAACGCACGACAACGAGGAGACCACCGCCAGCCTCTGGTGCACGGCGCGCGGCGCGCTGGAGCGCTACCGCGACGGCAGCATCAGCCTGGCGCCGCCGCAAATCATGAGCCTGGCCCACCTGAGCCGCTACGCCACCGCCGCCCAGGCGCTGGCGGCCGCCCGCAACCAGCACCCGCCCACCATCCAGCCCCATGTGTTCCTGCAGGATGGCCACCAGATGCACTGCTATCCGGGAGATCCGGCCCATCCGGTGCACGAACGCGCCCTGCCCGGGCCCACACGGCTGTCTCGCGACGGCAACTCCTTTCTGCCGTTGGCGGGCTTCGAAGCCCTGTTCGCGGATCAGGCTGACGGCGTGTAATCCACGCGGCGGCACCAGCGCGGGTCCGCGTGCCAATCCCAGTAGGCCTGCAGCACGCGCCGGGTGACCGGGCCCGGCTGGCCGTCACCCAGGGGCTGCCCATCGACCCGCGTCACCGGCAAAATCCCCCCGGCGGAACTGGAAATGAAAGCCTCGCGGGCGCTGCGCAGTGCCGCCGCCGACAAAGCCCGCTGCTGCAGCGGCAGGCCCAGGGTCTGAGCGATCTCGATCACCGTGCGCCGGGTGATGCCTTCAAGCACCCCTTGGGCGGGCGTCACGATGGTGCCATCCGCGCCGACCGCAAAGACGTTGAAGCCCGGGCCTTCGACCACGTTGCCCGCACCATCGCCCAGCACCACGGTATCGGCCCCGACGTCCAGCGCTCCCAGCAATCCGCTGGTCAGGTCATGCCAGTGGTAGTTCTTGGCGCGCGCGTCCACGCTGCTCGAAGGGATGCGCGTGACGCCGCTGATCTGCAGGTGCAGCCCGCGCGTGCGCTGCTCCTCGTCGGCGATCCAGACGTAAGGCACCGCGAACGCGTAAAACTGGTTCACCGCCTGGCGCGGATCGCGTGAACCCCAGGGCGGCTGGCCGCGCGTGACGATCATTTCGACATAGGCCCGCCGCAGTCCGGACAGCCGCACGCAGTGCTCCAGCACCTGCGCCACCGCTGCGTCCGGGCGATCGAGCCGCAGGCGGAAATGCGCGCAACTGGCACGAAAGCGCTGCAAATGGTCGTCAAGGCGAAAAAACGCGCCGTCCCAGACCGTCACCACGTCGTAGGCCGCATCCGAGCGCAGAAAACCCCAGTCCGTCAGCGGAATGCTCGCCTGGTCGATGGGGAGATAGGCATCCCGCACAAAGGCGGCGCCGCGTGCAAAGTCAGCGGCTGCGTGAGAATGGGGCGCAGGCATGCAGAGGAACTCCAATGAAACCCGGCATCCTACAAGCCATGCGTCCACTGTTCAGCCAGCGGAGCCCCCAGTGCCGTGGGACAATCTTCGACATCGGTTGAAACAGGCGAATTTTCTATATATTTGATAGCTTATGCCGCATATATAGCGGGCGGATAAGCCCTGTTTTACCAATATTTTTAACGTAACCATCCATGTATCCCACCACCCAGCGTCCAAGCTTCACCGCCCGCATCGATGGAGAAGCACTGGCCATCGCCACCCCGCCCCACCAGACCCTGCTGGACTCGCTCGAACTGGGCGGCGTGGACTGGCCTTCTTCCTGCCGCGAGGGTACCTGCGGCAGCTGCATGGGGCGCCTCAAACAGGGCCGGGTGCGCTACGACACGCAGTGGTTCGTGCTTTCGGATCAGGATGTCGAGGACGGCCTGGTGCTGCCCTGCATCGCCTACCCGGAAAGCGACCTGGTGCTCGAAGGCTCCTCCTTCTGAGCGACTAAAATCCACCCCGTCGGGGTCTCTGGACCCCAAGCCGCCCGGCCACGGCGGCAGCGCCTGTTCTTTGGGGTTTCTTCCAGCCGGGAACAACGCCGCCGCTGGCTCGCGCGAACGCAAAGGCTCTCTCGCATGAACACCTCCCCCTCTCCCGTACCCATCTCGCCCGTGCAGGACATCGTGGCCGAGCTGGCTGCCGGCCGCATGGTCATTCTGGTGGACGAAGAAGACCGCGAAAACGAAGGCGATCTGGTCCTCGCGGCCGACCACGTCACGCCCGAAGCCATCAACTTCATGGCGCGCTTCGGCCGCGGGCTGATCTGCCTGACGCTGCGCCGCGAGGCCTGCGAGCGCCTGCACCTGCCGCCCATGGTGGCGCACAACGGCGCCAAGCTGGGTACGGCGTTCACGGTCTCCATCGAAGCCGCCGAAGGCGTTTCCACCGGCATCTCGGCCGGCGACCGCGCCCGCACCGTGGCTGCCGCCGTGGCGCCCGGCGCCAAGGCCAGCGATCTGGTACAGCCCGGCCACATCTTCCCGCTGCAGGCGGTGGACGGCGGCGTGCTGATGCGCGCCGGCCATACCGAAGCCGGCTGCGATCTGGCGCAGCTCGCCGGCTGCTCGCCCGCCGCCGTGATCTGCGAAATCATGAAGGACGACGGCACCATGGCCCGCCTGCCCGACCTGCAGCTCTTTGCCGCGGAACACGGCATCAAGGTGGGCACGATCGCCGACCTCATCAGCCACCGAAGCCGCACCGAATCCCTGGTCACGCAAGTCGGCAGCCGCAGCATCGCCACCGCGTGGGGCGAATTCACCGCCCTGGCCTTTCGCGACCAGCCCAGCCAGAGCGTGCACATGGCGCTGGTCAAGGGGTCATGGGACGCCGGCGAAAGCGTTCCGGTGCGCGTGCACGAGCCGCTCTCCGCACTCGATCTGCTGGAAATCAGCACCAACCTGCATTCCTGGAGCCTGCGCGAGAGCCTGGGCTACATCGAAGCCCAGGGCCGCGGCGTGGCCGTGCTGCTCAACTGCGGCGAAAGCGCCGACCAGCTGCTGGCGCAATTCGACGGCACGGCCCGCGCCACCCACGCGCCGGAGCGCGGCCGCATGGACCTGCGCACCTACGGCATAGGCGCGCAAATCCTGCGCGAAGTGGGCGTGGCGCGCATGCAGCTCATGGGCCAGCCGCGGCGCCTGCCCAGCATGGCGGGCTACGGGCTCGAAATCACCGGCTACATCCCCAAGGAGTGACGATGCAAAACGCGGACAAGGGCAACGCCGAGCGCCTGGACGGCAAGGACCTGCACATTGGCATCGTGCAGGCACGCTTCAACGCCAACATCACCAACGCACTGGCCAAGGCCTGCCTGCAGGCACTGGCGGATCTGGGGGTGGAGGACGAAAACATCACCCACGTCCTGGTGCCCGGAGCGCTCGAAATCCCCGTGGCGCTGCAGGCACTCGCCGAGCAGAACAATTTCGATGCGCTGGTCGCCATCGGCTGCGTGATCCGCGGCGAGACCTACCATTTCGAGCTCGTCGCCAACGAATCGAGCAGCGGCGTCACGCGCGTCTCGCTCGACTACCAGCTGCCCATCGCCAACGCCATCCTGACGACGGAAAACATCGATCAGGCGATTACGCGCCAGAACGAAAAAGGGCGCGATGCGGCCTATGTCGCGGTGGAAATGGCCAATTTGCTGGAGTCGCTTTCGTGAGCGAAACCGACAAACGCCACGCCACGCGCAAGAGCAGCCAGCTTTCGGGTCGGTCGCGAGCGCGCGAATTCGTGCTGCAGGCGCTCTACCAGCACCTGGTGGGCGGCAACGCGGCGGCTGACATCGACGTCTTCACACGCGATCTTTCCGGCTTTCACAAGGCCGACGCGGCGCATTACGATGCGCTGCTGCACGGCTGCATCGCCGACGCCACGCTGCTGGACCAGTGGCTGGAGCCCCACCTGGACCGCCCCTGGCCAGAAATTTCACCCATAGAGCATGCGGTGATGTGGATGGGCGCGTGGGAGCTGCAGCACTGCCCCGACATCCCCTGGCGCGTGGTGCTCAACGAATGCATAGAGCTCACCAAATCCTTTGGCGGCACCGATGGCTACAAATACGTGAACGGCGTGCTCAACCACCTTGCACCGCACTTGCGCCCGACCGAAGTGGCCGCCGACCAGGCCGCCAGAACGCACTCCTGACTCTTTCGCCGCCATGCAATTTGCTTCCCGCACCGAGCGGATCGCTCCGTTCTACGTCATGGAAATGGCCAAGACCGCGCAGGCCCTGGCCCGGGAAGCCGCGCATACGCGCCAGGAGATGATCTTCCTGAACGTCGGCGAGCCGGATTTCACCGCACCGCCGCTGGTGACGGAAGCCGCCGAACGTGCCATCCGCGATGGCCGCACCCAGTACACCAACGCCCTCGGGCTCGAAGCCCTGCGCGAGGCGCTGAGCCGCTGGTATGGCGAGCGCTTCGGCCTTGACGTGCCCGCGCGGCGCATCCTCATCACCGCCGGCGCCTCGGCGGCGCTGCACCTGGCCTGCCTGGCGCTGATCAATGCGGGCGATGAAATCCTGATGTCCGACCCCGGCTACCCCTGCAACCGGCACTTCGTCGCGGCGGCGGAAGGTGTGCCGGTACTCATCCCCACCAGCGCCGAGGAGCGCTACCAGCTGAGCCACGCCAAGGTGGGCGCGGCCTGGGGCGCCAGGACACGCGGCGTGCTGCTCGCCTCGCCCTCCAACCCCACGGGCACCTCGATCGCGCCCGAGGAACTGCGCGCCATCCACGAGGTGGTGCGCGCACGCGGCGGCCTGACCCTCATCGACGAGATCTACCTGGGCCTGTCCTACGAAGAGCATTTCGGCCATAGCGCGCTGGCGCTGGGCGACGACATCATCAGCATCAACAGCTTCAGCAAATACTTCAACATGACGGGCTGGCGCCTGGGCTGGATGGTGGTGCCCGATGCCATGGTGCCGGTGGTGGAGCGCTTGGCGCAGAACCTCTTCATCTGCGCCTCCAGCGTGGCCCAGCATGCGGCGCTGGCCTGCTTCGCGCCCGAGAGCATTGCCGAGTATGAAAAGCGGCGCAGCGAATTCAAGGCGCGGCGCGACTTCTTCATTCCCGCGCTGACCGCGCTGGGACTCACGGTGCCCGTCATGCCCGATGGCGCGTTCTACGCCTGGGCCGACTGCACGCAGGCAGCACGCAAGCTCGGCGTGCAGGGCAGCTGGGATTTCGTCCTCGAACTCATGCGCCGCACGCATATCGCCGCAACGCCGGGGCGCGATTTCGGCAGCTTTGAGGCCGGGCATTTCATCCGTTTTTCCACCGCCAATTCCATGGCTCAATTGCAGGAGGCCATTGCCCGCCTGCGCCGGGAGCTGGCCTGATGGCCTTTGCCTGGCCCGTGCGGGTGTACTGGGAAGACACCGATGCCGGCGGCATCGTCTTCTATGCCAATTACCTCAAATTTTTCGAACGCGCCCGCACCGAATGGCTGCGCTCGCTCGGCCACAGCCAGCAGGCGCTCAAGACCTCCGCGGGCGGCATGTTCGTCGTCACCGATGCGCAGCTGCGCTACCTGCAGCCTGCGCGCCTGGACGATGAACTTCTGGTGACCGCCAAGGTCAGCCAACACAGCCGCGCGAGCATCACCATCGCCCAGCAAGCGCTGCTGCCCGGCCCGCACGCCGACGATCCGCCGGTGCTGCTGTGCGAAGGCAGCATCCGCGTCGGCTGGGTCGATGTCAACTCATTGCGCCCCTGCCGCATTCCCTCTTCATTGCTTGAACAATTGTCCTCATGACCCCGTCGCAAGACCTGAACATTCTGAGCCTGGTGCTCAACGCCAGCTGGGTGGTGCAGCTGGTGATGCTGCTGCTGCTCATCGTTTCCGTCGCCAGCTGGGCGGCGATCTTCCGCAAGGTCTTCGGCCTGAAGAAAATCAATGCGCTCAACGATGATTTCGAGCGCGAATTCTGGTCCGGCACCAGCCTGAACGACCTCTACGCCGGCGCGGTGCAGAACGCGCGCAGCGCGGGCCCGATGGAGCGCATCTTCGCCAGCGGCATGCGCGAATTCCACAAGCTGCGCGAGCGCCACATCCAGGATGCCGGCACGCTGCTCGATGGCGCGCGCCGCGCCATGCGCGCGAGCTTCCAGCGCGAGATGGACGTGATCGAATCCAACCTCTCCTTCCTCGGCTCCGTGGCCTCGGTCAGCCCGTATGTCGGCCTGTTCGGCACCGTCTGGGGCATCATGCACGCCTTCACCGGCTTTGCCGGCATGGAGCAGGTGACGCTCGCCACCGTCGCGCCCGGCATCGCCGAGGCGCTGGTGGCCACGGCGCTGGGCCTGTTCGCCGCCATCCCGGCGGTCATCGCCTACAACCGCTTCGCGCGCGACATCGACCGCGTGGCGATCCAGCAGGAGACCTTCATCGAGGAGTTCTCCAACATCCTGCAGCGCAACCTTGGTGGCCACCCGCCCGCCGCCGCGCACTGAAAGTCTGGGAACAAGGAGCCCTGCATGCCCACGATGGCTTCGCGCGGCCACGGCCGCCGCCGCTCGATGAACGAGATCAACATGGTGCCCTTCATCGACGTGATGCTGGTGCTGCTCATCATTTTCATGGTGACGGCGCCCATGCTCACGCCCAGCTCGGTCAACGTGCCCTCGGTCGGCAAGGGCAGCAAGGTGCCCAAGGCCAGGGCCGACGTGATCGTGCAGAAGGACGGCAGCCTCACCTTCAAGGCCGACGGCAATGAGCGCAGCGTGACCGCGCAGACGCTGGGCGCCACCGCCACCAGCTGGCTCAAGGACCAGCCCGAGGACACGCCGGTGCTGATCAGCGCCGACAAGACGGTGCCCTACGACAGCGTGATGCAGGCCATGAGCGCGCTGCAGCGCGCCGGCGTCAAGCGCGTGGCGCTGGCGGTCAAGAGCGGCAGCTGATGCCCTACCGCAACCAGAAAGAGCACGACCTGTTCAGCCCCGCCATGCCGGGCGGGCGCAAGCGTGCCGTGGCGCTGGCCGTGCTCGCCCACCTGGCGCTGATCGGCGCGCTGACCTGGGGCGTGCACTGGAAGACCAGCAGCGACGAGCCGGCCGTCGAAGCCGAGCTCTGGTCTGCCGTGCCGCAGCAGGCGGCGCCGCGCCCGGTCGCTCCACCACCGCCCCCACCTGCGCCCGAACCCCCGCCGCCACCGCCCGCCCCGGCTCCCGTGCCCGCGCCGCCGCCACCACCCAAGGTGGAGCAGCCGCCGCAGCCCAGCGAAGCCGACATCGCGCTGGAACGCGAAAAGAAGCGCCAGCAGGAAGAAAAAAAGCGCCTGGCCCAACTGGAGCAGCAAAAACAGGCCGCGCAGGAAAAGGCGCGCCACGAGCAGGAAGAAAAGCAGCGCCAGCAGGCTTTGGCGGCCCAGCAGGCCAAGGCCAAGGCGGACAAGGAGAAGGCCGAGAAGGAAAAGGCCGCCAAGGCTGCCGAGGACGAAAAACAGCGCAAGCTTGCCGAAGACAAACGCAAGGCGGACGAAAAGCGCAAGGCGGACGCCGAGGCCAAGCGCGCGGAAGCCTTCCGTCAGGATCAGCTCAAGCGCATGCAGGGGCTGGCAGCCGCAACCTCGGCCGGCAGCGCAAGCCAAGCCACCAGTCCACGACAAGTCAAGGATGGCAGTCATGGAAATTCACTATCGCCTGGCTATCGAGGTCTTCTAATAGGGAAAGTAAGACCCAACATCGTCTACCCGGATACCGTCTCGGGCAACCCGCGTGCCGAGGTGGAAGTGCGCGCCTCGCCCGACGGCACCATCGTCGGTGTGCGCCTGACCAAACCCAGCGGCAACCCCGCCTGGGACGATGCCGTGGTGCGTGCGCTCTACAAGACGGAAACGCTGCCGCGCGACATCGACGGCCGCGTACCCTCACCGCTGATCATCGACTTTCGCCCCAAGGATTGATGGGCATTCAACAATTCCATAGCATCTTGCGCTTGCCCATCATGCGCCAGAGGCACTTTTTGTCGGCATCAGAGCCAGCACAAAGATCAAGCGCCCGTTGACCTTGCCCTGCCGGCGGCAGCACGGCCTGGACAGCATCAAACCCTGACGGAGCACGCCGCATGTACCCGCACCGCCACGGGCCGGTGCATGCAGAGCCTTGCCGATGGCTGATGAAAACCTCGGAGCAGCAGCCGCCCGGTCAGCGGCGTGCCAGCGTCAGACCGATTCCGCCACGCTGGCGTATTCCTCGATCTGGTCGAAATTCATGTAACGGTAGACGCTGGCCTTGTCCTGATCGACCACGCCGATGTCCTTGAGGTACTCCTCCTTGGTCGGCAGGCGCCCCAGGCGCGAGGCAATCGCCGCCAGCTCGGCCGAGCCCAGGAACACATTGGTGTTGCGCCCCAGGCGGTTGGGGAAGTTGCGCGTACTGGTCGAAATCACCGTCGCACCCTCGCGCACCTGCGCCTGGTTACCCATGCACAGCGAGCAGCCGGGCATTTCGGTGCGCGCGCCGGCGGTGCCAAACGCCGCGTAGTGGCCTTCCTTGATGAGCTCGTTCTGGTCCATCTTGGTCGGCGGCGCCACCCACAGCTTGGTGGGGATGTCGCGCTGGCCGCCCAGCAGCTTGGCCGCGGCGCGGAAGTGGCCGATGTTGGTCATGCACGAGCCGATGAAGGCCTCGTCGATGGGGGTGCCGGCGACTTCGGACAGGAACTTGGCGTCGTCCGGGTCGTTGGGGCAGCAGACGATGGGCTCCTTGATCTCGTTCATGTCGATCTCAATCACGGCGGCGTACTCGGCGTCCTTGTCGGCTTCGAGCAGGTCGGGCTTGGCCAGCCAGGCCTCCACTTTTTCGATGCGGCGCTGCAGCGTCTTGGCGTCGGCGTAGCCGTCGGCGATCATGTTCTTCATCAGAACGATGTTGCTGGTCAGGTACTCCTTGATCGGCTCGGGGTTGAGCTTGATCGTGCAGCCGGCGGCGCTGCGCTCGGCCGAGGCGTCCGACAGTTCAAACGCCTGCTCCACCTTCAGATTCGGCAAACCTTCGATCTCCAGGATCTTGCCCGAGAAGATGTTCTTCTTGCCGGCCTTGGCGACTGTCAGCAAGCCTTGCTTGATGGCGTACAGCGGGATCGCATGCACCAGGTCGCGCAGCGTCACGCCGGGCTGCATCTCGCCCTTGAAACGCACCAGCACGGATTCGGGCATATCCAGCGGCATCACGCCGGTCGCTGCGGCAAAGGCCACCAGACCCGAACCCGCCGGGAAGCTGATGCCGATGGGAAAGCGCGTGTGCGAGTCGCCGCCCGTGCCCACGGTGTCGGGCAGCAGCAGGCGGTTGAGCCAGCTGTGGATCACGCCGTCGCCCGGGCGCAGGGCCACGCCGCCGCGGTTGCTGATGAACTGGGGCAGCTCGCGGTGCGTCTTCACGTCCACGGGCTTGGGGTAGGCGGCGGTATGGCAGAAGCTCTGCATCACCATGTCGGCGCTGAAGCCCAGGCAGGCCAGGTCCTTGAGCTCGTCGCGCGTCATGGGGCCGGTGGTGTCCTGGCTGCCCACGGTGGTCATCTTGGGCTCGCAGTAGGTGCCGGGGCGGATGCCCTGGCCTTCGGGCAGACCGCAGGCGCGGCCGACCATCTTCTGCGCCAGAGTGAAGCCGGCCTTGGATTGGGCAGGCGCCTGGGGCAGGCGGAAGGCCGTCGATGCGGCCAAGCCCAGGAATTCACGCGCCTTGGCGGTCAGCGCGCGGCCGATGATGAGGTTGATGCGGCCACCGGCCTGCACTTCGTCCAGCAGCACCTGGCTCTTGAGTTCGAAGTCGGCAATCTTGGCGCCGGCCTTCTCGATCTTGCCCTGGTAGGGATAGATGTCGATCACGTCGCCCATCTCCATCTTGGAGACGTCGACCTCGATCGGCAGCGAGCCGGAATCCTCTTGCGTGTTGAAGAAGATCGGGGCGATCTTGCCGCCCAGCGTCACGCCGCCAAAGCGCTTGTTGGGCACGAAGGGAATGTCCTGGCCCGTGGCCCAGATGACGCTGTTGGTGGCCGACTTGCGGCTCGAGCCCGTGCCCACCACGTCGCCCACGTAGGCGACGACATGGCCCTTCTTCTTCAGATCCTCGATGAACTGCATCGGGCCGCGCTTGCCGTCCTGCTCGGGCTTGAAGGCGGCGTCCGGGCGCGTGTTCTTCAGCATCGCCAGGTAGTGCATGGGAATGTCGGGGCGCGTCGTGGCGTCGGGCGCGGGCGACAAGTCGTCGGTGTTGGTCTCGCCCGGCACCTTGAACACGGTGACGGTGATTTTTTCTTCCACCTTCGGACGCGACGTGAACCACTCGGCATCGGCCCAGCTCTGCATCACTTCCTTGGCGCGGGCGTTGCCGACCTTGGCCTTGGTCGCCACGTCGTTGAAGTAGTCGAACATCAGCAGCGTCTTTTTGAGCGCCTCCGCTGCCACGCCGGCGACCTCGGCGTCGTCCAGCAGTTCGATCAGCGGGTGCACGTTGTAGCCGCCCACCATCGTGCCCAGCAGCTCGGTGGCGCGTGCCTTGCTGATCAGGCCCACCTGAATGTCGCCATGCGCGACGGCGGCCAGGAAGCTGGCCTTGACCTTGGCGGCATCGTCCACGCCCGGGGGCACGCGGTTTGTGAGCAGATCGAGCAAAAACGCGGTGTCCTCGCCGACGGGCGGGGCCTGGATGAGCTCGATCAGCGCGGCCACTTGCCGGGCATCGAGCGCCAGCGGCGGAATACCCAGGGCCGCGCGTTCGGCGGCGTGTTCACGGTAGGCTTTCAACATGGTGTCGTTCTCCAAGGTTCATCGAAATCAAAAGGCTCGCGGCAAGCCCGCCTTCGCATGCGCAAGGCGCTGCCGGAAAGGCGAAGGCGATCGGTCAGCGGCTGCCGGCCGGTGCGGAATCGAACAGGCTCTGGGGCGGCGCGCTTTTCATCGCCTGCGTCACCTGCGCCTGCTGCTCGCTCATGCACTCGTCGGCCATGCGCTGGCCGAGCTTCTGGTTCATGAGCATGGATTTGTTGGCGATCTGTATCCACACGGCTCCCGAGCGCTGGTCCTCCAGCCGCACGGCGCTGGTGGCGCCATGCACCGGGCGCATGTGGTACTTGAAGCCCTTGCCGCTGACAAAAAAGCTGCCGGGCGACTGGGTGTCGGGCGTGACCAGCACCGTGGCGCCCAGCTCGCAGGTGATGCTGCCGGTATAGACGCGGCCGGCGATCGCCTTTTCTTCCGGCGTGAGCACGATCACCTCGGGCACGGGTTCGGCCGCCGGCTTCCTGGCCTTGGCGGCAGGCGCCTTCTTGGCCACGGCCTTGGCCTTGGGTTTCGCCGCGGCGGCCTTGGGCTCCGTGGAGCCTGCATCGGCAGCCAGGGCGAACGCCGGGCCAAGCAGCAGGAAGGAGGCCAGGATCAAGGATTTCATCGAGTCACCTGCAAGGCTGAGTGAAAGGGCATCAGGCGAACCATTGCCGCGCCTGTGCCGGCACGATGGTACCCGTGGCATGCGCACGCTCGAGCAGATGCCAGAAGTAGCGATAGCTGGCGCGGTCATGCAGGGTGCCGGCATCGCTGATGGGCGCCCAGTCCGCATCCTGCGCGGCGCGCAGGATGCGGGCGGCCTCTGCCACCTCGGCCTCGTCGGGTGCCATCGCCGCCAGGATAGGGCGTATCTGTGCCGGGTGGATGCTCCACATGCGCGTGTAGCCGAACTCGCGCGCCGCGCGCGCGGCCGCTGCCTGCATGGCGGCGGCATCGCTGAATTCGGTCACCACGCAGTGCGAGGGCACCTTGCCGTGGGCATGGCAGGCGCTGGCGATCTCCAGCTTGGCGCGCACCACCAGCGGATGCTCGAACTGTCCTTTGGAGGACATCGCGGACGCAGGAATCGCCCCGCCGTGGGAGGACACGAAATCCATCAGCCCGAATGACAGGCTCTGCACCCTGGGGTGCGCCGCGATCTCGAATGCGTTGTGCACTGCGCGCGGCGACTCTATCAAAACCTGTAGCTGCAAGCGCTCGCCAGCATTGCGCTGCAGTGCTTTTTCTGCTGTAACGACGTCTTCCGCGCATTCCACCTTGGGGATCATCACGTGGCACAGGCGATCGGCGGCTTCGCCCAGGATGGTGTCCATGTCCTGTGCGAACGCGGGGTGGTCCACCGGGTGCACGCGCACCGCCACCCGCGCGCCTGCCGGCGCCTGCCGCACCAGCTGCGCCACCAGCCGTGCATGCGCCGCCTCGCCGCCCACGGGCGCGCCGTCCTCGCAATCGAGCGTCACGTCAAACACGCAGGTACCGAATTCCGCCGTCATCTCGGCCTGCAGCTGCAGGCTCTTGCGCATGCGCACCTCGACGCCGCTGTAGTGGTCGCAGACCGGAAGCCGCGCCGCGCCGGCCTGTGCGCCCAGCAGGATGGTTGCCGGATGGGGAGTAGAAGAGGTCATGGTTTGCGCTGTGCCACGATGAACAAACGGGGAAAGGCCAGCAGCCGGCGCCCATCGGCGCGTTCGCCGTATGCGGCATCGATCCGGCGGCCATATTCGGCCAGGAAGTCACTCTGGAGCTGCGGCGGCAAGGCATCGAGGAACGGCCGCAGTCCGGTGGCCCGCAGCCAGTCGACAATCGCCTGCGGGCCATCCATCACGTGCCGATACACCGTGTGCCAGAGATCGATGGCGGCTGGCCGCTGCCCTGCCAGCACGTCGTAATAGGCCTCGGGCGCCAGCATGCCGGCGCGCACTTGCAGCGCCTGCGCCAGCAGGGGCGCGAACGACGGCAGAGCCGCCACTTCACGCATCAGGCGATGGCTGGGCTCGTTCAGGTTGTCCGGCATCTGGACGGCCAGCACGCCACCGGGCGCCAGGCGGTTCAACAGGCGTGCAAACAGGTTTCCATGGCCATCCACCCAGTGCAGCGCGGCATTGCTGTAGACCAGATCGGGGGCTGGCGCGCCATCGCCACCGCCGGCCCAGGCGGCAATGTCCTGTTGCACAAACGCGGCCTGCGGAAGGCGCTCGCGCGCGGCCTGTACCATGGCCGCGGAACTGTCCAGCCCCAGCACCTCAGCCCGCGGAAAGCGCTGCACCAGCAGCCCGGTCGAATTGCCGGGGCCGCAGCCCAGATCCACCACCCGCGCCGGTGACTGCAAGGGCACGCGCGCCAGCAACTCGGCGGCAGGGCGCGTGCGCTCGTCCGCAAAACGCAGGTACAGCGCCGGGTTCCAGTCGCTCATGGCGCGTCCTGCGCGATCGGAATGGCTTCTTACAGCAGGCTTTGAACCGCGTCGGCCTCGCCCTGCAGTTCCGCCAGGGTCTTGTTGATGCGCTCCTGCGAGAAGGCATCGATCGCGAGGTCCTTGACGACCGTGTACTTGCCGCCTTCGGTGGTCACCGGGAAGCCGAACATCACGTCCTTGGGAATGCCGTAGTCGCCGTTGGACGGGATGCCCATCGTGACCCACTTGCCATTGGTGCCCAGGGCCCAGTCGTGCATGTGATCAATCGCGGCATTGGCCGCCGACGCGGCGGACGACAGGCCGCGCGCCTCGATGATGGCGGCGCCGCGCTTGCCGACCGTCGGCAGGAACACGTTGGCGTTCCATTCCTGGTCATTGATCGCATCCTTGACCGACTTGCCGTTGACGTGGGCAAAGCGGTAGTCCGCATACATGGTGGGCGAGTGGTTGCCC
Organism: Comamonas badia DSM 17552; assembly: GCF_000484635.1. GTDB lineage: Bacteria > Pseudomonadota > Gammaproteobacteria > Burkholderiales > Burkholderiaceae_C > Comamonas_C > Comamonas_C badia. Next base: position 93,495 of record NZ_AXVM01000001.1, read on the forward strand.
CACACCGCCAGCTTCTCGATGTCGCCCACGGCCACGCCCATCTTGTGCGCGATCTGGCTGGCGGCGCGGTTGTGATCCAGGCGCAGCATGGCGGTGAAATTCTCGCGCGGCAGATCGGGCGCCGACTTCATGGCGATGTAGGCGTTGGTGTTGGCGGGGTTGCCCACCACCAGCACCTTGACGTTGCGCGAAGCCACGGCATTCAAGGCCTTGCCCTGCGCGGTGAAGATCTGGGCATTGGCGGCCAGCAGGTCGGCGCGCTCCATGCCGGGCCCGCGCGGGCGGGCACCGACGAGCAGCGCGTAATCCGTGTCCTTGAACGCCTGCATCGGGTCGGAATGGGCCTCGATGCCCGCCAGCAGCGGGAAGGCGCAGTCTTCGAGCTCCATGATCACGCCCTTGAGCGCGTTCTGGGCTTTTTCCGCGGGAATTTCCAGCAGCTGCAGGATGACGGGCTGGTCCTTGCCCAGCATTTCGCCGGAGGCAATGCGAAACAGCAGCGCGTAGCCAATCTGGCCCGCGGCACCGGTGACGGCTACGCGGACGGGTTTCTTGCTCATGGTGGTACTCCAGTCGGAACGGTGAAGGGTGGCTGTACGCGAGCAGGCGGCAGGCTAGAAACGGCGCGCCGAACGCGGACATGCAACCGGCGATTTTATAGCGATTTGGCGTGACCTGCCAATTTGTCTTATGTCTTATATAAGATATCATTGCACCCAGCTATCGGCCTGCGGCACGGCATTCGAAACCACCGCGCAGGCATGCCTTGCCATGTCTCAAAGCACCACACTCGCCCTGGAAACACCCGCCTTCAGCCCGCTGTACCTGCAGATCAAAGGCCTGATCCTGCAAGGCCTGCAGTCCGGCGAATGGAAGCCCGGCGAGCCCATCCCCAGCGAAATGGAATTGGCTGCGCGCTTTCGCGTCAGCCAGGGCACGGTGCGCAAGGCCATCGACGAACTGGCGGGCGACAACCTGCTGGTGCGCCGACAGGGCAAGGGCACGTTTGTCGCCACCCATTCGGAGCGGCAGGTGCAGTACCGCTTCCTGCGGCTGCGTCCGGACCAGGGGGACGAACGCGAAGAAGGACCGGCGCACCGGCGCATCGTCGAATGCAGGCGCGTGCGCGCCAGCAGCGACGTGGCGCGCGCGCTGGCGCTGCGGGCCGGCGACGCGGTCATGCACGTGCGCCGCGTGCTCTCGTTCGCCGGGGTGGCCGCCATCCTGGAAGACATCTGGCTGCCGGGCCAGGCCTTCAAGGGCCTGACCGCCGAGCGCATGGCCGACTACCCCGGGCCTACCTATGCCATGTTCGAGGCGGATTTCGGCGTACGCATGGTACGCGCCGACGAAAGCCTGCGCGCCGTCACGCCCACGCCGGAGCAGGCCCAGTTGCTGGAAATCGGCGGCGCCACGCCGCTGCTGAGCGTTGAGCGCATTGCCTATACCTACAACGATGTCCCCATGGAACTGCGCCGCGGCCTGTACCGCACGGACACCCACCACTACCACAGCACGCTCAACTGACGAGCACCAACACCAGCAGATGAAAAATAATTCCATGTGCAAATGCAACGTCATTTTTGCAGTGCAATAAAATTTACCGTGCCGGCGCCGTGCGCCGACTCTGATAGAACCTCCTCTCGAAAGCACATCCATGTCAGAAACCACCAAGAAACGCCCGGAGTTTCGCAACATCAACGCGTTCGCCGACCTGCCCAGCTACCGCTGGCCGCTGGCCGCGCTGGTTTCGGGCATGCACCGCATCAGCGGGCTGCTGCTTTTCATCCTGCTGCCCTTCATCGTCTGGATGCTCGACACCTCGGTGACGTCCGAAATTTCGTTTGCGCGCTTCACCTCGATCTTCTCCGAGGGCGCGGGCTTTCTGCCGGGCTGGTTCATCAAGCTGGTCACGCTGGGCCTGATCTGGGCCTACCTGCACCACTTCATCGCCGGCATCCGCCATGTGTACTTCGACATCAGCCACCAGACCACCAAGGACCGCGGACGCCGCACCGCCGCGGTCACGATGATCCTGGCGTTCGGCCTCACCGCCATCCTCGGCGCCAAGCTCTTCGGCCTGTACTGATCCGCGCCCTATCTGAATCAAGGAGAAATTCATGGCCATTACCTATGGTTCCAAACGGCTTTCCGTCGGCGCCCACTACGGCCTGCGCGACTGGCTGGTGCAGCGCCTCACCGCCATCGTCATGGCGCTCTTCACCATCGTCCTGCTGATCCAGGTGATCGCAACCAAGGGCCCGATCGGCTACGAGACCTGGGCCGGCATCTTCGCCAGCCAGTGGATGAAGAGCATCACCTTCGCCACGCTGGTGGCGCTGATCTGGCATGCCTGGGTCGGCGTGCGCAACGTCTGGATGGACTACATCAAGCCCGACGGCCTGCGCCTGGTGTTCTATCTGGTGACCATTTTCTGGCTGGTGGCCTGCGCCGGCTGGGGTATCCAGGTGCTGTGGCGCCTGTAAATCACGCGAGCGAGAGAAAACAATGAGCTATACCAAAGCCAATATCACCAAGCGCAAGTTCGACGTGGTCATCGTCGGCGCCGGCGGCGCGGGCCTGCGCGCCGCGCTGGAACTGTCGCGCGCCGGCCTCTCCGTGGCCTGCCTGACCAAGGTTTTCCCCACGCGCTCGCACACCGTGGCGGCGCAGGGCGGCGTCTCGGCCTCGCTCGGCAACATGAGCGAGGACAACTGGCACTTTCACTTCTACGACACGGTCAAGGGCGGCGACTGGCTGGGCGACCAGGACGCGATCGAGTTCATGTGCCGCGAGGCACCCAACGTGGTGATCGAGCTCGAACATTTCGGCATGCCGTTCGACCGCAACCCCGACGGCACCATCTACCAGCGCCCGTTCGGCGGCCACACCTCCAACTACGGCGAAAAGCCGGTGCAGCGCGCCTGCGCCGCGGCCGACCGCACCGGCCACGCGATGCTGCACACGCTCTACCAGCAGAACGTGCGCACCAAGACCAATTTCTTCGTCGAATGGATGGCGCTGGACCTGATCCGCAACACCCAGGGCGACGTGGTGGGCGTCACGGCCATCGAACTCGAAACCGGCGATTTCTACGAGCTGCACGCCAAGGCGGTGCTGCTGGCCACGGGCGGCGCCGGGCGCATCTTCGCTGCCTCCACCAACGCCTACATCAACACCGGCGACGGCCTGGGCATGGCGTCGCGCGCCGGCATTCCGCTGCAGGACATGGAGTTCTGGCAATTCCACCCCACCGGCGTTTTCGGTGCCGGTGTGCTGCTGACCGAAGGCTGCCGCGGGGAAGGCGCTATCCTTTTGAATAGCGAAGGCGAGCGCTTCATGGAGCGCTACGCCCCGACGCTCAAAGACCTGGCGCCGCGCGACTTCGTCTCGCGCTCGATGGACCAGGAAATCAAGGAAGGCCGCGGCTGCGGGCCCAACAAGGACCATATCCTGCTCAAGCTCGATCACCTGGGCGCCGAGACCATCCACAAGCGCCTGCCCTCGGTCGAGGAGATCGGCCATAACTTCGCCAACGTCGATATCACCAAGGAGCCTATCGGCGTCATCCCCACCATCCACTACATGATGGGCGGCATCCCGACCAATCTGCATGGCCAGGTGGTGGTCTGGGACGGCAGCCAGAACCAGCCGGTCAACGGCCTGTACGCGGTGGGCGAATGCTCCTGCGTGTCGGTGCACGGCGCCAACCGCCTGGGCACCAATTCGCTGCTGGATCTGCTGGTGTTCGGCAAGTCGGCGGGCCGACACATCACCGAATTCATTCGCGGATTCGGCGATCACCACGCCACGCCGGCCGATGCGTCCGACTATTCCCTGGGCCGCCTGAACCACCTGCAGGACGCCAAGGACGGCGCCTACTCGCAGGACGTGGCCAACAAGCTGCGCAGCACCATGCAGACGCATGCCGGCGTGTTCCGCACGCAGAAGACGCTGGACGAAGGCGTTGACAAGGTGCGCGAGATCGCGCAAGAGGCCGCGCACCTGACGCTCAAGGACAAGTCCATGGTGTGGAATACCGCGCGCATGGAGGCGCTGGAGGTCGAGAACCTCATCGAAGTGGCGCGCGCCACCATCACCTCGGCCGCCGCGCGCAAGGAATGCCGCGGCGCCCACGTGGTCTACGACTACGAGCATCCGGCCGACCACCCCGACTTCCCGCTCGGGCGCAACGACAAGGAATGGCTCAAGCACACGCTCTGGTACCGCGAGGGCGACCGGCTGGACTACAAGCCGGTCAATCTCAAGCCCCTGACGGTGGACACCATCCCCCTGAAGGTCCGCACCTTCTGAGCGCCACAACGACAAGGTTCTGAATCATGAAGCGCACCATCAAGATCTACCGCTACGACCCGGACAAGGACGAGCGCCCCTACATGCAGACCCATGAGGTCGAGCTCGACGGCCACGAGCGCATGCTGCTCGACGCCCTGGGCAAGCTCAAGAAGGAAGACCCGTCGATCGCCTTCCGCCGCTCGTGCCGCGAAGGCGTCTGCGGCTCGGACGCGATGAACATCAACGGCAAGAACGGCCTCGCGTGCCTGACCAACATGCACACGCTGCCCGAGACCATCGTCCTCAAGCCCCTGCCCGGCCTGCCCGTGATCCGCGACCTGATCGTGGACATGACGCAGTTCTTCAAGCAGTACCACTCGATCAAGCCCTACCTGGTCAACGACGAGCCGCCGCCCGAGAAAGAGCGCCTGCAGTCGCCCGAAGAGCGCGAGGAGCTCAACGGCCTGTACGAGTGCATTCTGTGCGCGAGCTGCTCGACCGCCTGCCCGTCGTTCTGGTGGAACCCCGACAAGTTCGTCGGCCCGGCCGGCCTGCTGCAGGCCTACCGCTTCCTGGCCGACAGCCGCGACCAGGCCACGAACGAGCGCCTGGACAACCTGGAAGACCCGTACCGCCTGTTCCGCTGCCACAGCATCATGAACTGCGTCGATGTCTGCCCCAAGCACCTGAACCCGACGCGCGCCATCGGCAAGATCAAGGAGCTGATGGCGCACCGCGCGCTGTAAGCGAGACCATGTCGGATTCGGCACTACTGGGCGAACGTGAAACCGCGGTGCTGCGCTGGCGCTGCCGCCGCGGCCTAGTGGAGAACGATCTGTTCCTGGATCGGTTCTTCGCCGCGTTCGGCCAGCGGCTCAGCACCGCCCAGGCCAGCGGCCTCTCGGCGCTGATGGCCCTGCCGGACAACGACCTGCTCGACCTTTTCCTGCGCCGCGCCGAACCCCGCGGCGGGCTTGACACCCCCGAGGTCAAGTCCGTGCTGGAGCAGTTGCGCCAACCCTCCATGGCCCGCCCGTAAGGCCGGCCCACCCTATTGCCACACAAAGAAGGAATCACGGAAATGACCATGCAATTGGCAGAACACAAGGCAACGCTGTCGTTCAACAACGGCAGTCCCAGCGTCGACCTCCCGGTCTACCAGGGCAGCATCGGCCCGGAAGTCGTGGACATCCGCAAGCTCTACGGTCAGACCGGCATGTTCACCTACGACCCGGGCTTCCTCTCCACCGCATCGTGCCAATCCTCGATCACCTACATCGACGGCGAAAAGGGCCGCCTGCTCTACCGCGGCTACCCGATCGAGCAGCTGGCCACGCAATGCGACTTCCTGGACACCTGCTACCTGCTGCTCAAGGGCGATCTGCCCAACGAGACACAACGCGGGGATTTCCACAAGCTGGTGCTGCAGCACACCATGGTGCACGAGCAGATGCAGTTCTTCCTGCGCGGTTTCCGCCGCGACGCGCACCCCATGGCCGTGCTCACCGGCCTGATCGGCGCGCTCTCGGCCTTCTACCACGACAGCACCGACATCCATAACCCGGAGCACCGCGAGATCGCCGCCATCCGCCTGATCTCCAAGCTGCCGACACTGGTGGCGATGGCCTACAAGTACGGCGTCGGCCAGCCCTACATGTACCCGCGCAACGACCTCTCCTACGCCGGCAACTTCCTGCGCATGATGTTCGGCACGCCCTGTGAGGACTACAAGGTCAATCCGGTGCTCGAAAAAGCGCTGGACCGCATCTTCATCCTGCACGCCGACCACGAGCAGAACGCCTCCACCTCCACCGTGCGCCTGTGCGGCAGCTCGGGCACCAACCCGTTCGCCGCCATTGCCGCCGGCGTGGCCTGCCTCTGGGGCCCGGCCCACGGCGGTGCCAACGAAGCCTGCCTGAACATGCTGGAACACCTGCAGGCCAACGGCGGCATCGCCAAGGTGGGCGAATTCATGGAGCAGGTCAAGGACAAGAACAGCGGCGTGAAGCTGATGGGCTTTGGCCACCGCGTCTACAAGAACTACGACCCGCGCGCCAAGCTCATGCAGGAAACCTGCAACGAGGTACTGGCCGAGCTGGGCCTGGAAAAAGACCCGCTGTTCGCGCTGGCCAAGGCGGTGGAAAAAATCGCACTCGAAGACGACTACTTCGTGCAGCGCAAGCTCTACCCGAACGTCGATTTCTACTCCGGCATCGTGCAGCGCGCGATCGGCATCCCGGTCAAGCTCTTCACCGGCATCTTCACGCTGGCGCGCACCGTGGGCTGGATCGCCCAGCTCAACGAAATGATCGGCGACCCGGAATACAAGATCGGCCGCCCGCGCCAGCTCTACGTCGGCGCACCGGAGCGCAACGTCTCCGCGCAACGCTGATCCCCCTGTTTGCCGTGCAGGCCATCCGCCTGCACGCATCCCGGCCCGCAGGCCACAAGCCTGCGGGCTTTTTTCCGGGCGTTGCTGCCATCAAGCCATAATGGGCTGCAGCGCACGCACGACATGCGCCATAAGCTATCAATACAGGAGAAAACCATGTCCACCCTGCTCGATCTCAAGGATGTCCACGCCTGCTTTGGCGGTGCCCAGCGCACCTATGAGCACGCCTCGCGCGAAATCGGGCTGCCGATGCGGTTTTCTGTCTTTCTGCCACCGGCTGCGCTGGAAAACCACCGCGTGCCTGCGCTGCTCTACCTCGCCGGGCTGACCTGCAACGAGGAAACCTTCATGATCAAGGCGGGCGCCCAGCGGCTGGCGGCGCAGCTGGGCCTGGCGCTGATCGCCCCGGATACCAGCCCGCGCGGCGCCAACGTCGAGGGCGAATCGGCCGCCTGGGATTTCGGCGTGGCCGCCGGCTTCTACCTCGATGCCACAGAGGCGCCCTGGGAGCGCCACTGGCGCATGGAAAGCTATCTGCTGGCCGAACTGCTGCCGCTCGTCAGCGTATCGCTGCCCGTGGATACGCAGCGCCTGGGCATCTTCGGCCACAGCATGGGCGGGCACGGCGCGCTCACCCTGGCGCTGCGCCACCCCGGCAAGTTCAAGAGCCTCTCTGCCTTCGCACCCATCAGCCACCCGACACAATGCCCCTGGGGGCAAAAGGCCTTCAAAGGCTACCTCGGCGACGACGCGGTGCGCTGGGCGCAGCACGATGCGACGCTGCTGATGCAAAGGCAAAGCGCGCCGCCCTACCCCGGCGGCATCCTGATCGACCAGGGCCTGGCGGACAAATTCCTCGTGGAACAACAATTGCTGCCCGAGGCCTTCGAAGCGGCCTGCCAGCAAGCCGGCCAAGCGCTGACGCTGCGGCGCCAACCCGGTTACGACCACGGCTACTACTTCATCCAGACTTTCATCGAAGACCATCTGCGCCACCACGCGCGCGCGCTGGGCCTGGGCTGATCACGCCGAACGCCAGCGCGCTTGGCAAAGCAAGCGTTTTCATAGACAATCGGACCTTCTGCGGTGGCCTCAGACGGCGCACGCAGCACCGGCCCGGCCAACCCTGTTGCCCGGGCTTTTGTCCGTTTGCGCGCATTGCATGCGTCAACACATTTTTTGGATAGGAGCCGGCCATGGCACGCAAACCACAGATCACTCTGTCTTCCCTCGATTACGAACGGCTGCAGGCGCTGCTGGAGAAGGACGGCAATGCCTTCCCCGGCCGCGAGGCACTGGAAGCCGAACTCGACCGCGCGGACGTGCTCGAACCCAAGGACATGCCGCCCAACGTGGTGACGATGAATTCCACCGTGCGCTTCACGCTCAAGGAATCGGGCAAAACCAATACGCTGCAGCTGGTCTATCCCAGGGACATGGACGGTTCGAGCGACAAGGTCTCCATCTTTGCGCCGGTAGGCATCGCCCTGCTGGGCCTGCGCGTGGGCGATGAGCTGCAGATGCCCAGCCCCACCGGCCAGGTGACGGTGCATGTGGAGGCGATCACCTGGCAACCCGAGAGCGCCGGCGAACTGCACCGCTGACCGGCGGGGTTGTGCCCTCGGCCCGCGTCACGCAAGCAGCGCGGTGGCAAGGCCCGCGCCCAGCAGTCCGGCCTGCCAGCGCAGCGAACTGCGCCAGGTAGGCCGCTGGTGCTCCACGGCGACGTAGAGCAAGCACCCTGCGGCGATCGAAAGCCCATAGGCCAGCGCCATGCCGGCGATCGCCACCGGCACCGACTCGGGCCAGAGGCTGGCCACCAGCGCATTGACCAGCAGGCACACCGCGAAGTGCACCAGGAAGACGGAATACGAAATCCGCCCCAGCAGGCGCAGCGGCGCCCAATCACACCAGCGCGCCGCCTGCGGCACGCGCAGCGCCAGCACCAGCAGCAAGGCCGTCAGCCCCGCCAGCAGAATGCGAGCACGCCAGTCCAGTGCCAATGCCAGCGCCGTCAGCCCCGCGATCAGGCCCGCCCAGAGCCACGCTCGGCGCGCCGAACCCGCATGCGCGCCCCAGTAGGCCAGCATGCCCAACCCGTAGGCGCCGAAGAAATACACCGCCCAGGCATCCCAGCGGCTTTCACGGTTGAACCCCAGCAGCGAGAGCGCCGCCAGCGCCACGGTCAGCAGCTGCGCCAGCGTCAGCGGCCCATGCCAATGCCAGCCCATGCGCCCGCGGGTCCAGAGCGCCAGCCAGTGCACGCCCACCAGCCCCAAGGTGGAAAAGGCAAAGAGCTGAAAATCGATGGCGACATACCAGACCCCGGCCGACAGCGATTCCTGCCCCAGCACGCCCTGCAGCAGCAGCGCATGGGCGAGCAGCTGCCACAGACCGGGATCGGCGCTGACCATGGCGGGATCGGCCAGCCAGGGGCGCACCAGCGCATCCACCAGCACCACGATGACCAGCGCCGCCGCATAGGGCACCACCAGCCGCTCGAAGCGCCCCGCGATGCGCCCCCAGGGCCGCCGCTGGCGAGCGTTGCCGTGCGGTGCCAGGCTGGCCGCCGCCAGATAGCCGCCGAGCACCAGAAACACCTGCACCGCCATGCGCGCGTACCGCACCAGCCAATCCGAAAGACCGGGCGCCGCCGCGTGCAAGGTATCGGACAGCGGTCCGTAGAAGGCCAGGTGGTGCCAGACGATGGCGGTACACGCGAGGGCCTTGGCGCCGTCGATCAAGGCGTTGCGGGAGGATTCGGACATGGGAAAACGAACGGAAAAACCAAACGCCCCGCAGAATGAGCAGGGCTACCGGCTGCAACATGCGCGGCCGCTTCAGCGCTGACGCACGGACCCTTCAGCGCAGACGCACGCGTGCCGCCGCGTATTCACGGCGCAAGCGCTCCACCAGGTCCGCGGTGCCGGTGACGGCCGTGATCGCGCCAATCCCCTGCCCGCAGCCCCAGATGTCTTTCCAGGCCTTGGCGCTGTTGCTGCCCTCGCCGGTGGCGAAATTCATCTTGGTCGGGTCGCTCTCGGGCAGCTTGTCGGGGTCCATGCCACTGTTGCGTATGCTGCCCTTGAGGTAGTTGCCGTGCACGCCGGTGTAGAAGTTGCTGTAGACGATGTCGTCGGAATCGCAATCCACGATCATCTGCTTGTAACCCTCCACGGCGCGCGCCTCGTGCGTGGCGATGAAGGCCGAGCCGATGTAGGCCAGATCCGCCCCCATGGCCTGCGTGGCCAGCACCGCGCCGCCCGAGGCGATGGCACCCGAAAGCGCCAGCGGCCCGTCGAACCACTGGCGGATTTCCTGCACCATGGCAAACGGGCTCTTGACGCTGGCATGGCCGCCCGCGCCCGCCGCCACCGCGATCAAGCCGTCGGCACCCTTCTCGATCGCCTTGTGCGCAAACCGGTTGTTGATGATGTCGTGCAGCACCACGCCGCCCCAGCTGTGCACGGCCTGGTTCACGTCCTCGCGCGCGCCCAGGCTGGTGATGACGACGGGCACCCGGTACTTGGCGCACATCTGCATGTCGTGCTCCAGCCGGTCGTTGCTCTTGTGCACGATCTGGTTGATGGCAAACGGCGCTGCGGGCTGGTCGGGGTGGGCCTTGTCCCAGGCGGCGAGTGCCTCGGTGATCTCGGCCAGCCATTCGTCGAGCTGCGATGCGGGCCGCGCATTGAGCGCCGGCATGGAGCCGACCACGCCGCTGGTGCATTGCGCGATCACCAGCTGGGGGTTGCTGATGATGAACAGCGGCGAACCGATCACCGGCAGGCGCAGCTTGTCAAACACGGGAGGCAAAGCCATCGCAAAATCCTTTATAAAAAATATGGCTCTGACGCTTTACCAGCAAGCGTCAATAGCTACTTTTATGGAAGTAATCAGAATGCGTCCAGCGCCAGTGCGCAGGCGCTCGCCCCGCCCTGCAGGATGGCGTCGCGCTGTCCGGCGGTGCGCGTCAGGATGTGTTCGGCGTAAAACTGTGCGGTGGCGATCTTGGCCTGCATGAAGGCGGCATCCTGCCCCTGCGCCAGCTGCGCTTGCGCCACCAGCAGCGCGCGCCCCATCTGCCAGCCCGTCACCAGATTGCCCGCCAGCAGCAGATAGGGCACGCTGCCGGCGAACACCGCATTGGGCTGGCCCTTGGCCTGGCGGGCGACGAAATCCACCACCTCCAGGAAGATGCCGCGTGCCGCCGCCAGTTGCCTGGCCATGGATTGGGCCGCCGCCGTGCCGCTGGCCTGCAGCTCGGCCTCGGTCTTTTCAATCTGCGCGGCGACGGCCTGGGCGGTAGCGCCGCCATCGCGCAGGGTCTTGCGGCCCACCAGATCGTTGGCCTGGATGGCGGTCGTGCCTTCGTAGATCGTCAGGATGCGCGCATCGCGCAGGTGCTGCGCCGCGCCGGTCTCTTCGATGAAACCCATGCCGCCATGCACCTGCACGCCCAGGCTGGCCACTTCCTGGCTCATTTCGGTGCTGTAGCCCTTGACCAGCGGCACCATGAATTCGTAGAAGGTCTGGTTCTGTTTGCGCACGGCGGCGTCCGCGCTGTGGTGTGCGGCGTCATACGCGGCAGCGGCCACGCTGGCCATGGCGCGGCAGCCTTCGGTGAGCGCACGCATGGTCATCAGCATGCGGCGCACATCCGGGTGGTGAATGATGGGACCGCTGCCCGGCAGGCTGCCATCGACCGGGCGGCTCTGCACCCGATCGCGCGCGTACTGCACGGCGCGCTGGTAGGCGCGCTCGGCGATCGCAATGCCCTGCATGCCGACCGCGTAGCGTGCCGAGTTCATCATGATGAACATGTATTCGAGGCCGCGGTTCTCTTCACCCACGAGGTAGCCCGTCGCCCCCCCATGGTCGCCAAACTGCAGCACCGCCGTCGGGCTGGCCTTGATGCCCAGCTTGTGCTCGATGGACACGCAATGCACGTCGTTGCGCGCGCCCGGCGTGCCATCGGCATTCAACACGAACTTGGGCACGACGAACAGGCTGATGCCCTTGACGCCCTCCGGCGCCCCGGCCACGCGCGCCAGCACCAGGTGGACGATGTTGTCCGCCATGTCGTGCTCGCCGTAGGTGATGAAAATCTTGGTGCCGAAGACCTTGTACGTGCCGTCGCCCTGCGGCTCTGCCTTGGTGCGTACCAGCGCCAGATCCGAGCCGGCCTGCGGCTCGGTCAGGTTCATGGTACCGGTCCACTCCCCGGTCACCAGCTTTTCGAGGTAGGTCGCCTTGAGCGCGTCGCTCCCCGCCGTGAGCAGCGCCTCGATCGCGCCATCGGTCAGCAGCGGGCACAGCGCAAAGCTCATGTTGGCGCTGTTGAGGATTTCCACGCAGGCCGCGCCGATCGTCTTGGGCAGGCCCTGGCCACCGAAATCCGTCGGGTGCTGCAAGCCCTGCCAGCCGCCTTCGGTGAATTGGCGGTAGGCCTCCTTGAAGCCCGCGGTGGTCGTCACCTTGCCATCGCTCCATGCGGACGGATGCACGTCACCCTCGACATTGAGCGGCTCCAGCACGCCCTCATTGAACTTGGCGCATTCCTCCAGCACGGCAGCCGCGGTGTCCAGGCCCGCGTCTTCAAAGCCCGGGAGTCGCGCGACCTGGTCGATGCGCGCGAGATGCTCCATGGCAAACAACATGTCTTTGACGGGGGCGACGTAACTCATGGCAAATCCTCTGGGCAAAAAAAGGGCACCGCACGCGATGCCCCTGGAGCGTTGCAGCGCCTTACAGCGCCTTGACGAGTTCGGGCACGGCGACGAACAGGTCGGCCACGAGGCCGTAATCGGCGACCGAGAAGATCGGCGCCTCCTCGTCCTTGTTGATCGCGACGATGACCTTGGAGTCCTTCATGCCGGCCAGGTGCTGGATCGCGCCCGAGATGCCGCAGGCGATGTAGAGCTGCGGCGCGACGATCTTGCCGGTCTGGCCGACCTGCAGGTCGTTGGGCGCATAGCCCGCGTCGACCGCGGCGCGGCTGGCGCCGATGGCGGCACCCAGCTTGTCGGCCAGCGGGGTCATGACTTCGTTGAACTTCTCACTGCTGCCCAGCGCACGGCCGCCCGAGACGATGATCTTGGCCGCCGTGAGTTCGGGGCGCTCGCTCTTGGAAAGCTCGGCGCCGACGAACTGGCTCTTGCCCGAATCGGCCACCGCTGCAAGGCTTTCGACCGCGGCCGAGCCACCCGTGGCAGCCGCCGCGTCAAAGCCCGTGGTACGCACGGTGATGACCTTGGTCGCGTCCAGGCTCTGCACCGTGGCGATCGCGTTGCCGGCGTAGATCGGACGCTCGAAGGTGTCGGCGCCGTCCACCTTGGTGATGTCGGAAATCTGCGCCACGTCCAGCCTGGCGGCCACGCGTGGCGCGGTGTTCTTGCCACTGGCGGTCGCCGGGAACAGGATGTGGCTGTAGTTGCCGGCAATCGCCAGCACCTGGGCGGCCAGGTTTTCCGCCAGGCCGTTCTTCAGGCTCGCGCCATCGGCGTGCAGCACCTTGGCGACGCCCGCCACCTGGCTGGCGGCCTGGGCCACGGCCGCGGCGCCTTCTCCGGCGACGAGGACATGCACCTCGCCCCCGCAGGCAGCGGCGGCGGTGACGGTGTTGAGGGTGGCAGCCTTGAGGCTGGCGTTGTCGTGTTCGGCAATGACGAGTGCGGTCATGTTCTTTTTCCTTTCCCTCAGATCACCTTGGCTTCGTTGCGCAGCTTCTCGACGAGGGCTGCGACATCGGCCACCTTCACACCGGCGCCGCGCTTGGGCGGCTCGCTCACCTTGAGCGTCTTCAGGCGCGGCGCGGCGTCCACGCCCAGATCGGCGGGGGTGACGGTGTCGAGCTGCTTCTTCTTGGCCTTCATGATGTTGGGCAGCGTGACGTAGCGCGGCTCGTTCAGGCGCAGGTCGGTGGTGATGATGGCCGGCAGCGTCACGCTGATGGTTTCCAGGCCGCCGTCCACTTCGCGCGTGACGGTGGCCTTGCCGTCCGCCACTTCCACCTTGCTGGCGAAGGTGGCCTGCGGCAGGTCGGCCAGCGCGGCCAGCATCTGGCCGGTCTGGTTGGCGTCGTCGTCGATCGCCTGCTTGCCCAAGATCACCAGGCCGGGCTGCTCCTTGTCGACCAGCGCCTTGAGCAGCTTGGCGACGGCCAGCGGCTGCAATTCGTCGTCGGTCTGCACCAGGATGGCACGGTCCGCGCCTATGGCCATGGCGGTGCGCAGGGTTTCCTGGCATTGCGTGACGCCGCAGGAGACGGCGATGACCTCGGTGACCACGCCCTTTTCCTTCAGGCGCACGGCCTCTTCGACGGCGATTTCGTCAAACGGGTTCATGCTCATCTTGACGTTGGCGATGTCCACACCGGTGTTGTCCGACTTGACGCGGACCTTGACGTTGTAGTCCACCACGCGCTTGACAGGGACCAGGACCTTCATGGGAGGGGCTCCTCGGGTAGTTGTTGAAAGGGTTGGATGAATGCGCCGGCGATTTTATGTTGCAGCGCACCAACAAAATAGAACGATCGTGCTTTTTTAAATTATGCCAGCGAAAAAGCCGGGTGTCGAGCACGCATCACGCCGTGTGGGCAGGCAGCGCGGGCTTCCACGCCGGCGTGCGCTTTTCGGCAAAGGCGCGGGCGCCTTCCTGTGCGTCGGCATCCATCATGTTGGCCGCCATGGTCTGCCCGGCAAGCTGGTAGGCCGCCTGCAGGCCAAGCTCGCGCTGCTGGTAGACCAGCTTCTTGCCCATGGCGACGGCCACGGGGGGTTTCTCGACGATGGATCGCACCAGCTTTTCCACCTCGGCATCGAGCTGCCCGGCCTCCACCACGCGGTTGACCAGCCCCTCCTTCAGGGCCGTTTCCGCATCGATGAAGTCACCGGTGAGCAGCATTTCCATCGCCCGCTTGGCCGGCACGTTGCGCACCAGCGGCACGCTGGGCGTGGCGCAGAACAGGCCGTAGTGGATGCCGCTGGTGGCAAAACTCGATTCGCTGCTGGCCACGGCCAGGTCGCACTGCGCCACCAGCTGGCAGCCGGCCGCCGCCGCTATGCCCTGCACGCGCGCGATGACCGGCACGTCGAGCTGGTTGATGGACAGCATCATGCGGCTGCACTGGCCAAACAGCGTGCGGTAGTAATCCAGCTCGGGGTGCGCCGCCATGTCCTTGAGGTTGTGCCCGGCGCAGAACGCCTTGCCGCTGCCCGCCAGCACCACCGCCCGCGCACCGGCATCCCTGGCGACCGCATCCAGCGCCTGCTGCAACGCGGTCAGCATCTCGCTGCTGAGCGCATTGAAGCGCCTGGCATCGTTCATCGTCAGCGTGTGGACACCGCGCTCGTCGCGCGTGGTGATCAAAAGGTCTTGTGCATCGGTCGTCATTGGCATCTCCATTACAAATCCGCCAGGGCGCGGACATGGGCCTCCA
Organism: Comamonas badia DSM 17552; assembly: GCF_000484635.1. Taxonomy (GTDB): domain Bacteria; phylum Pseudomonadota; class Gammaproteobacteria; order Burkholderiales; family Burkholderiaceae_C; genus Comamonas_C; species Comamonas_C badia. The sequence continues at coordinate 108,623 of NZ_AXVM01000001.1, forward strand.
CGCTCAAGGCAAGCGGCTGCATCGCATAGCCGCCCTCCAGGCAGGAAACGATACGCCCTTTGGAAAACCGCCGCGCGATGTCCTTGATACGCAGGGTGATCCAGGCGAAATCGCTTTCCGTCAGCCCCAGCTGCCCCATGTCGTCGTCGCGGTGGCTGTCAAAGCCAGCGCTGATGAAGACCATCTCGGGCTGGAAGGCCTCCAGCCGCGGAATCCACATCAGCTCGATGAGCTCGCGGATGTCCATGCCGCGCGTGTAGGCCGCCACCGGCAGATTGCACATATTGGATGCCGGATCGCGGTCGCCGCTGTAGGGGTAGAACGGGTGCTGGAAGATGCCGCACATCAGCGTGCGCGCATCGCCCGCGAGGATGTCCTCGGTGCCGTTGCCGTGGTGCACGTCGAAGTCGATGACCGCCACGCGCTTGAGGTTGTGGCGCTGCAGCGCGTACTTGGCGGCAATCGCCACGTTGCTCAGGAAACAGAAGCCCATGGCCTTGTTGTGCGTTGCGTGGTGGCCGGGCGGACGCACGCTGCAGAAGGCGTTTTCCAGTTCGCCGGCGATCACCGCGTCGGTGGCGTCCAGCGCCGCGCCGGCGGCGCGCAGCGCGGCGTTCCAGGTGTGCACGTTCATCGCGGTGTCCGGATCCACCTGCGCGTAGGCCGGTCCGCCCGCGGCCGCCTCTTCCGCGATGCGATCGGACATGCCGCGCAGCGAGGCCACATACCAGCGGTCGTGCGCCAGTTCGATGTCGGCCAGCGAGGCCAGCGGCGCCTCGCGCTGGTCCAGCACGTCGGCCAGGCCGGTGACGAGCATGCGGTTGTGGATGGCGTCCAGCCGCTCCGGGCATTCCGGATGGCCCGCGCCCATCTCGTGCTTGCGGCAATCCGGGTGGGTATAGAAGCCCGTTCTGCTCATGCGCTGTCTCCACCGTATTTTTCGGATAACGTCAGGCCCATGGAACCGCCCAAAAAAATCAAGGCGCTGTTGAATCAGCTTAACACGGTGATCGTGGGCAAGCGCGCGCAAATCCAGGATGGCGTGGCCTGCCTGCTGGCGGGCGGCCACCTGCTGATCGAAGACGTGCCCGGCGTGGGCAAGACGACGCTGGCGCATGCGCTGGCGCGCAGCTTCGGCCTCGCGTTTGCGCGCGTGCAGTTCACCTCCGACCTGATGCCCAGCGACCTCACCGGCGTCGCGGTCTATGAGCGTGGCAAGGAGGCTTTCGTCTTCCATCCCGGCCCGGTGTTCACGCAGGTGCTGCTGGCCGATGAGATCAACCGCGCCAGCCCGCGCACGCAAAGCGCGCTGCTGGAGGCGATGGAGGAAAAACAGGTGTCCGTCGAAGGCGAGACCCGCGCCCTGCCCCAGCCCTTCTTCGTGATCGCCACGCAGAACCCGCACGAGCAGATCGGCACCTTCCAGCTGCCCGAAAGCCAGCTCGACCGCTTTCTGATGCGCATTTCGCTGGGCTACCCCGACCGCGCCGCCGAGCGCGCGCTGCTGACCGGCGAAGACCGGCGCGCGCAGCTGGAGCATCTGCCCGCGCTGCTGAACGCGGAGGAACTCGCGGCGCTGCAGCAGCAGGTGCTGGCGGTGCATGCCGCAGCGCCGCTGCTGGATTACCTGCAGGCGCTGATCGCGGCCACGCGCTCGGGTCAGTGGTTCGTGCAGGGACTTTCGCCGCGCGCGGGCATCGCGCTGCTGCGCGCCGCCAAGGCACAGGCGCTGATCGAAGGACGCGACTACGTGGCGCCCGACGATGTGCAGGCCATCCTGGCGCAGACCATCGCCCACCGCCTGCACCCCGTGGCCAGCAGCGGGCGCGGCGCCACCGAACAGGTGCGCGCCATGGTTCAGTCGGTGGAGCTGCCATGAATGCCGCGGCGGCTGTCGCCACGCCCCGCCGCTGGCTGGCCGCGCGCTGGCAGCATTGGTGGATGGCGCGCGTGCCGCCCGGCGACAGCCTGCTGCTCACGCAGCGCAACGTCTACATCCTGCCGACCCGCTCGGGCTGGATGCTGGCGCTCACGCTGCTGGTGCTGCTGGTGGCTTCGATCAACTTCCAGCTCAACCTGGGCTATCTGCTGACGTTTCTGCTGGCCGGCTGCGCGGCGGTGAGCACCTGGACCAGCCACGCGACGCTGCGCGGCCTGCAGCTGCACCTGCTGCCGCCGCAGCCGCAATTCCTGGGCGCCCACGTGCTGCTGCAGGTGCAACTGCAGAACGGCCGGCGCAGCCCGCGCCGCGGCATTGCGCTGGCGTTGCGCGGCTCCGGGCAATGGGCCTGGACGGATGTGCCCGCGGAGGGCGGCAGCAGCCTCGATATCGGCTTTGAACCCGGGCGCCGCGGCCTGCAAGGCGTGCCGCCGCTGGGCGTGCAGACCCTGTACCCACTGGGCATCTTCCGCGTCTGGGCCTGGTGGCGCCCGGCTGCGCGGGTGCTCATCTACCCGCGCCCCGAGCCCGCCAGCCCGCCGCTGCCGCCGGGCGAGCCACGCGCCGGCACGGGTGCCGCCGCCGCCAGCCAGGCCAGCAGCGAGCACGAGGGCGTGCGCGCCTACCGCCGCGGCGATCCGCAGCGGCTCATCGTCTGGAAGAAGGCGGCGCAGGGGCTGGCCAGCGGCACCGACACACTGGTCAGCCGCGACACGCAATCGGCGCAGCGCAGCGAGCTCTGGCTGAGCCTCGGCTCCACCGGACTGGCGGATGCGGAGGCCAGCCTCTCGCGCCTCACGGCCTGGGTGCTGCAGGCCGATCGCCTGGGCCTGAGCTATGGGCTGCGCCTGGGCACGCAGACCATCCCCCAGGGCAGCGGTGCGGCACAGCGCGCGCAGTGCTTGCGGGCATTGGCACTCCACTGAATCCGCATGAAATACGGCTCTTGCGCCCATCTGGCAAGCGTACCGAGCTATTTTTTCAATAGCTTTTCTGGCAGCGCTTGGCAGAGGCACGCATGATGCAGCGCCTCGCCTCCCTGCCGCGCGAGCTGCGCGACACGCTGTTCCTGCTGGCCGTCATCGCCTGCTGCGCGGCGCCGCTGGTGGCGCACATTCCGCCCTGGGCATCGACGCTGGCCGCGCTGCTGCTGGCCTGGCGCGGGTGGCTGGCCTGGCGCGCCCGCCCACTGCCCGGGCGCTGGGTCACCTGGGTGCTGCTCGCGCTGGTCACGGCGCTCACGCTGGCGAGCTTTCGCACCATCGTCGGGCCGGATGCGGGGGTGACGCTGATCGTGATGCTGCTCGCGCTCAAGACGCTGGAGCTGCGCGCGCGGCGCGATGCGATGGTGGTGTTCTTTCTCGGCTTCTTCACGCTGCTGTCGAACTTCCTGTTCTCGCAATCGCTGGGCGTGGCGCTGACCATGCTGGTGGCGCTGCTCGGGCTGCTCACCGCGCTCATCAACGCGCACCAGCCCGCCGGCCGCCCACCGCTGGCCGATTCGCTGCGCACGGCGCTCAACATGGCGCTGCTGGGCGCGCCCATCATGGTGCTGCTGTTCGTGCTGTTCCCGCGCTTCGCCCCGCTGTGGGGCATCCCGAACGACCAGCTGGCAGGCCGCAGCGGCCTTTCGGGAGAGATGAGCGTGGGCTCGATCGCCAGGCTGGCGCTGGACGACAGCGTGGCGCTGCGCGTGCGCTTTGACACCCCCGGCGGCCAGCCGCCGCCGCAGGCCGAGCTGTACTTTCGCGGGCCGGTGCTCACGGCCTTCAACGGCCGCGAATGGTTTGCGCTCTCGCAGCCGCAGGCCCGCGCCATCAGCTGGGCTTCTCCCATTCCCGCGCGGCTTGAAGTCCTGGGCAAACCCATACGCTACGCGATGACGCTCGAAGCCAGCCGCCGCCCCTGGCTGGTGACGCTGGACGTGCCCGAAGACCCTCCCGTGCTGCCCCAGGGCATGCGCGCGCACATGACGCCCGAGCTGCAGTGGATCACGGCGCAGCCCATCACCAGCGTGCTGCGCTACGAAGCCGCCAGCTACCCGCAGTTTCGCCACGGGCCGCTTGAGCGCACACCGCTGCTGCGCACCTACACCCAGCTGCCGCCCGGCAGCAACCCGCGCACGGCGGCGCTGGCGGCGCGGATGCGCGCCGACCCCCAACTGGCGGCGGGCGGCGCGCAGGCCATGGTGGATGCCGCGCTGCAGCGCCTGCGCACCGGCGGCTACGTCTACACGCTGGAGCCAGGCACCTACGACAGCGACACCGCCGACGCATTCTGGTTTGACCGCAAGCAGGGCTTCTGCGAGCACATTGCCTCCAGCTTCGTCGTGCTCATGCGCTCGCTCGACATTCCCGCGCGCATCGTCACCGGCTACCAGGGAGGCGAACGCAACAGCGTGGATGGCTACTGGACGGTGCGCCAGAGCGACGCCCACGCCTGGGCCGAGGTCTGGATGGCGGGCCGCGGCTGGGTGCGCGTGGACCCGACGGCGGCCGTCTCGCCCGGGCGCATTGGGTCATTCGAGCGCCTGCAGGCGCCGCGCACGGTGCTGGGCGAGGCGCTGATAGGCATGATCAGCCCGTCCATGCTCACGCGGCTGCGCGCCGTCTGGGAGGCGCTGGACAACCGCTGGACGCAATGGGTGCTGAACTACACGCAGGACCGGCAGCTCGATCTGCTCAAGCAGCTCGGGTTTTCGCAGCCCGACTGGCAGGACCTGGTGCGGTTGATCGGCCTGGCCCTGCTGGCCGCGATGCTGGCAGGCACGGGCTGGGCGCTGTGGGAGCGCAGCCGCAGCACACCCTGGCAGCGCCTGCTGCGCCAGGTCCATCGCCGCCTGGGACATCTGGGCGCGCCGCTACCCGCGCACCTGCCGCCGCGCGCCATGGCGGTGCGGGTGCGTGACCTGTTCGGCGCGCCCGGTCAGCCACTGGCCGATTGGCTGCTGCGGCTGGAACAGACGCGCTATGCCGCCCGCCCGCAGGCAACGCTCAAGGCATTGCGAGGGGAATTGAGGCATCTGCCCTGGCCAAACAAAAAACATAGCTGACAGCGCCCTGCACACAAGCGCTGGCAGTACTTTTCATTGTGAATCATCCGGCACGGGCAACGGCTCCACGCCCTGCTGCGCCGCCTCGGGCTGGGCGACCGGGCGCACTTTCACATCACTGGTGCGCGCCACAGGCGCCGGGGCCGGCAGATAGCGCTGGAACAGATCGAAGAAACGCGCATAGAACTGCGCATCGGAAATCGTCTCGCTGCCGACTTTCACCAGGGTGTCGTCGGTCGAATTGAGCGGCAGCGAGAGCGAGCCCAGGCCGCCCACGCCCACCGACGCCGAATTGTTGACCTTCTTGATCACATAGCGATCCTGCACCGCACTGGCAAACACCGAGCTGCGATCGCCCTCCTGCCCCTCGGGCGCGCAGACGACGCGCATCTGCACCTCATAGTGCACGTCAGGCGTGGGCTGGTAGTACTTGCGGCCCCTGACATCCTCCTTGGCCGCGCCTTCGACAATGTAGCCCTGGCTCAGCAGCGCCCGCCGGGCCGCCTCGCACGCCGGCGCCTGCGCCGCGCGCAAGTGGCGCGTGTGCACGTCGGCGCCGTCGAAATCGTTGGGCGTGAAGGCGATCGTGCGCTCGGGCCCCGGCAGGGCCTCGGGCAGGCGGGCGCAGGAGGCAAGCAGGCTGGCCGCCAGCAGCAGCGCAGGCAGCCGCAGCGCGCCGCGCCAGGAAAAACCGTAATCCATGGTGGACCGATTGTGCAGCTTCAGGCGGCCCGCTCGTGCAAAGTTTCGTGCAAGGACCAGCGCGGGCGCACGTCAAATTCGTAACGGCGGTCAGGGAATGCAACACCTGCCTGCACCCGCATCGCGGCGGCCATCGCGATCATCGCGCCGTTGTCGGTGCACAACTGCAGCTCGGGGTAGTGCACGCGCACGCCCCGCTCTGCGCAGGCGGCATCCAGCATGGCGCGCAGTTGCCGATTGGCGCCCACGCCACCCGCCACCACCAGGCGCCTGAGCCCTGTCTGCGCCAACGCCTTGAGCGACTTCTTCACCAATACCTCGACGATCGCCGCCTGGGTGCTGGCGGCCAGGTCCGCCTTGTGCTCCTGCAGCGCACCGCCCAGCTTCTTCGCCTGGGTGAGTACCGCGGTTTTCAGGCCGGCAAAAGAGAAATCCAGATCACCGCTGTGCAGCAGGGGCCGCGGCAGCTTGAAGGCCGCGGGATCGCCCCGCTCGGCCAGCTTCGCCAGCACCGGCCCGCCCGGATACGGCAGGCCCATGAGCTTGGCGGATTTGTCGAACGCCTCACCCGCCGCGTCGTCTATGGTCTCGCCCAGCAAGGCGTAGGCGCCCACGCCGTCCACCCGCATCAGCTGCGTATGGCCACCCGACACCAGCAGCGCCACAAAGGGAAACTCCGGCGGATCGGCGCTCAGGAAGGGCGAGAGCAGGTGCCCTTCCAGATGGTGAATGCCCAGCACCGGTACGTTCAACGCCGCCGCCAGCGCACAGGCCACGCCCGCCCCCACCAGCAGCGCGCCCGCCAGCCCCGGGCCGCGGGTGAACGCAACCAGATCCACTGCATTCAACGGCAACGCGGCCTCGGCCAGCACCGCCCGCGCCAGCGGCAGCACGCGGCGGATATGGTCGCGGCTGGCGAGCTCGGGCACCACGCCGCCATAGGCCTGGTGCATCGCTATCTGGCTGTGCAGCGCATGCGCCAGCAGCACCGGCAACGCCGCACCCTTGCCCTGGCGCACCAGGGCCACGCCGGTTTCATCGCAGGAAGACTCGACGCCAAGGATCAAGAAGTTCATGATGGGCAAGTGTAGGCGCCGCGCCGCAGGCGACCCCACGGTGGCCCCGGTCATCAAATAGTCATCGTCAATGACCTTTATACTCCTCGGGTTTTCCCGTAATTTTTTATAACATAAGCGTATACTTATGTAATTCGCCGTAAAGTCGTAAAGTGAAAGGTAGGTCGCCATGGACAGCGCAGTAGTCAGCCTGTTGTCGGCCTTTGTGCTCTCCCTCATAGGGCTTTTCGCCTTCATGTGGTCGATGCGCAAGGGGCTGCTTGTCGAAAACCCGCGTGCCGCCGGCACCATCTTCGCCGCCGACGAAGTCGGCAAGGCGGACGACCCGTCGCTCACCAAGAGCGGCGAACAGCTGCTGCAGCAGGCCATCAACGAGACGCAGGACAAGGGGCGTGAGCTGGTCCAGGCCGAAGACCCCGAAGAACTCGAAGACCGGACGGAGGCAGACCGCTCCAGCGCCTTCCCCACCTTCATGTTCATCGCCTTCGCGGTGATGTGGCTGGTGGTCGGCTCCGCGGCGGGGCTGACGGCCTCGCTCAAGCTGCACTGGCCCGACTGGCTGGTCTCCGAAGCCTGGGAAACCTTCGGGCGCATGCGCACCTACCACCTCACGGCCGTGCTCTACGGCTGGATCACCAATTGCGAGCTGGGCATCATCGTCTGGCTGATCCCGCGGCTGATGCGCACGCCGCTGCGCAACCCGCTGCTGGTGATGATGGGCGGCGCCTTCATCAATGTCGGCATCGCCAGCGCCATCGGCGGCTTCGGCATGGGCTGGACGGCCGGCATGGAGTACCTGGAAATTCCGTGGCAGATCGGCATTTTCCTGGTCATCGGCTTCATTCTCATCATCATCCCGGTGATCTCCACCGTCGTGCACCGCAAGTCGCACGAGATCTACGTCAGCGCCTGGTACCACGTCGGCTCGCTGCTGTGGATCGCGCTGCTGTTCACCGTGGCCAAGATCCCCGGCGCGCACTTCGGCGTGGAGCAGGCGACGATGAACTGGTGGTACGGCCACAACGTGCTCGGCCTGTGGTTCACGCCGGCGGCGCTGGGCGCGATCTATTACTTCCTGCCCAAGGTCATCGGACGGCGCGTGAGCTCCTACAACCTCTCCATCCTGGGCTTCTGGACGCTGGCCTTCTTCTACGCCCAGGTGGGCGGCCACCACCTCATCGGCGGACCGGTGCCCGAATGGCTGATCACGCTCTCGGTCGTGCAGAGCATGATGATGATCGTGCCGGTGGCGGCCTTCACGGTGAACATGGCCGGCACGATGTGGGGCCGCATGAAGCTGGCCCTGTACTCGCCCACGCTGCGCTTCATGATGTTCGGCGGCTTCATGTACATGGTGTCCTCGGTGCAGGGCTCGTTCGAGGCGCTGCGCTCGGTCAACCAGGTGGCCCACTTCACCCACTTCACGGTGGCCCACGCCCACCTGGGTGCGTACGGCTTCGTCACCATGGTGCTGTTTGGCGCCATCTACTACATGCTGCCGCGCGTGCTGCGCTGGGAATGGCCCTTCCCCAAGCTCATCTCCTGGCATTTCTGGCTGGCCGCGATCGGCATCCTGATCTACTTCGGGCCGCTGACCTACGGCGGCTGGCTGCAGGGCAAGGCGATGCTGGACCCGAGCGTGCCCTTCATCGATTCGGTCACGCTGACCATCCCCTATCTGTACTGGCGCAGCGTGGGCGGCTCATTGATGCTGGCAAGCCACCTGATCTTCGCCTTCCACGTGCTGGTGATGGTGCTGCGCTTTGGCCCGAACCGCGCCGGCGCCGCGCTCTTCACGCACGAGCAGAACAAGCTGGAGACCGTCCATGGAAAATGAAGTCAAACTCATCACCGGCACGCTGGTCACCTTCAGCATCGCCGTCGCGGCGCTGATACTGATCCCCTACTTCCAGGTGCGCGACCTCCCCGTCCCCGACGGCCTCAAGCCCTACACCAGCGCCGAGCTGCGCGGGCGCGAGGTCTACATCGCCAATGGCTGCGTCTATTGCCACACCCAGCAGCCGCGCGATGCCAGCTTCGGCCCGGACGCCAAGCGCGGCTGGGGCCGCGTCTCGGTGCCGGCGGATTACATCTACGACCGTCCGCACCTGCTGGGCAGCATGCGCACCGGGCCGGACCTGTTCAACATCGGCGTGCGCCAGCCCAGCCTGGACTGGAACCTGGGGCACCTGTACCAGCCGCGGGCCTACGTCAAAGAATCCATCATGCCTTCCTATCCCTATCTGTTCGACGTCAAGGACAAGGCGGACAAGGATGAGGTCGAGGTGCACCTGCCGCCGGACGCCCAGCCCAAGGGCAAGGTGGTGGTGGCCAAGCCCGAGGCGCTGGATCTCGTGAAATACCTGCAGTCGCTCAAGCACGTCTACCCCATCATCCCGGCAGACCCGCAATGAACGCCGCGCGCACCCATACCGTGGAGGTAAGCCATGCCTGAAAACAACCAGCCCGCCCGCGCCCAGAAGCGCGAAAGCGTCGATCCGGAAGAGCGCATCCGCCCCATGCCCCTGCTGCCGGCCATCATTGCCGTCGGCATGGTGCTCTTCGGTGTCATCTACATCGCGATGTCCGGCCCCTACAGCCGCCCGTGGATGGGCGACGAACGCACGCTGGCCGACCTGCAGGCCAAGCCGGCGGGCGCGGCCGACGCTGGCGGCGGCGCGGTCGATGGCGCTGCCATCTTTGCGGCCAACTGCGCGTCCTGCCACCAGGCGACCGGCGCCGGCCTGCCGGGCGTCTTCCCGCCGCTCGATGGCTCCGAGTGGGTGCACGGCAGCCCCAAGGTGCTGGCCAACATCGTGCTGCACGGCATCAATGGCGAGATCAACGTCAAGGGCACCAGCTACAAGGGGCTGATGCCAAGCTTTCAGCAGCTCAGCGACGCCGAGCTGGCTGGCGTGCTGACGCATATCCGCAGCAGCTGGTCGAACAAGAACGACGCGGTGGGGCCGGATGTGATCGCCGAAGCGCGCAAGAGCGATCGCACCACGCCATTCGAGAGCGAAGCAGAGCTCAAGGCGCTGGACCACTGAGCACCACAGGAAGCCCGCCATGGTACGCACCGCACTGCTGAGCCTGCTGGTCGCGCTGGGCGGCTACTTCAGCGCCGCCTGGCTCACGCACGATTTCCAGGTCTGGACCGACGAGGGTGCACGGCGCCTGGAAGTGGCGCTCAGCCCCGTGCCACTGCCCGCCGTCGAGCTGCGGGGGGAGGATGCGCGCCAGCTTGCCCTGCCCGCCATCGCCCAGGGGCAAGTCACCATTGCCGACTTCTTCTACACGCGCTGCCAGACGGTATGCCTGTCCCTGGGCAGCACCTTCCAGCAGCTGCAGGCGGCGCTGCAGGCCGATGGCGACCGGCCGGGCGCCGCTCCGGTCCGGCTGCTCTCGCTCTCCTTTGACGGCGCGCACGACGGCGCTCCGGAACTCAAGGCCTATGCAGGCAAGCTCGGTGCCGACCCTGCGCTCTGGCGCTTTGCCAGCGTGCCCGACAGGGAGCAGCAGCAGGCGCTGCTGGCGCGGCTCGGCGTGGTCGTCATCCCCGACGCGCTGGGCGACTACGAGCACAACGCCGCCCTGCTGATCTTCGACGCCCAGGGGCGCATGGTGCGCATCTTCGACCTGGCCGAGCAGCAACTGGCGCTGAACTACGCCCGCCACCTCGCATCCAAAGCCTCATGAACCTCCACTGGCGCCGGTCCCTGGCACAGACGCTCACCCCGACCCGTCAGGCGCTTGCCGGCCTCGCCATCGCCGCGCTGCTGGCGCTGCCCGCATCGCGCCACCTGCTGGAGGCCAGCATGTGGCGCCACATGGTGCTGCAGTACCCGCTGTGGATGCTCGCCGGGGCGCTGCTGACAGCCGCGCTGCCAGAGCGGGCGAAAAACGGCATCGCACGCTGGAACGCTTCCGGCATCAGCGGTCTGATACTGGCGGGAACCGCCCTGCTGGTGCTGATGATTCCACGGGTACTCGATCTCGCGCTGCTCCACCCGCCCACCGAATTCGCCAAAAGCGCCGCGCTGCTGGCCACGGGCAGCGCCCTGCGCCTGTCTTGGCGGCGCGCCGGCCTGGTGGTGCAGGGCTTCTTTCTGGGCAACATGCTGCTGATGGGCGTTGCCATCGGCCAGCTCTATGCCAACTCTCCGCTGCGCCTGTGCAACGCCTACCTGCTGGACGACCAGGTGCGGCTGGGCAACTGGCTCACGGGCCTCTTTACGGTGCTGGCCGTGGCATGGCTGGTGCAAGTGGCCTGGTGGATCATGCGCCGCGAAGCCGACACACAGGCCATGGCCGGCTCCGCGCCGCATTCATCCGCCCACCGTGCCGCACCCTGACACGAGCGGCCGCCACGCGGGATAATGGCCCGCATGACTCTTCTGCATACCCTGTTTCCTCTCGGCTGGGAGCATTACCTCCTCGGTGGCATCGCCATCGGTCTGGGCGTCACCTTGCTGTTCGCCATGACCGGTCTGGTCGGCGGCATGAGCAGCGTCTTTTCATCGACCTGGTCCTTCATCGTCGACCGGCCCTTCTTCCAGCAGACCCGTCTGAAGGGCTCTCGCATCTGGCGGCTGGAATACGCCGCGGGCCTGATCCTCGGCGCTTTCCTCTGGTGGCTGCTGCTGGGCGGCCCGGACCCGGAAACCACCTCGGTGCCGGTCTGGCAACTCCTCCTGGGCGGCTTCATCGGAGGCTACGGCGCGCGCCTGGGCCACGGCTGCACCTCCGGCCACGGCATCTGCGGCCTGGGGTCGCTTCAGTGGCCCTCCGCCGTGGCCGTCATCACCTTCATGGTGACGGCGATGATCACCGCCAACCTCGTCGGGTGGCTGCAATCATGAAAATCGGCAATTCGCTGGCCACGCTGGCTGCGGGCGCGCTGTTCGGCTTTGGCCTGGCCGCGTCCACCATGATTCGCCCCGAGGTGGTGCTGAGCTTTCTGCGCCTTCAGGATTTCGGCCTGCTGCTGGTGCTGGGCGGCGCACTCGCCGTCACCGCCATCGCCTACGCCGTGCTGCCCCGCCTCATGAAAGCACCTGTGCTGGGTGGACAGTTCCAGAAACACCCCATCCACTGGGGCCGCAGCACCGTCGTCGGCGCCGCGCTGTTTGGCGTGGGCTGGGGCCTGTGCGGTGTCTGCCCGGGCCCGGCCATCGCCGGACTGGGCGCGGGCAACTGGATGCTGCTGTATGCCATTGCCGGGCTGGCACTGGGCGCGCTTGCGCAGGGTCTCACCAGCAAGGGCGACTGACCGAATTGCTGCGCCAATAATGGCTTTTGTGCAATCCAGACAAACGCACCAAGCTCCTTATATCAGAGCAATTTTGAACGCATAAAATTGCACTGCCCTTCTTCTTCTGCCCCAACGGCATCCCGCGGGATGCCGTTTTCATTGCCATGAGCGACACCCCCACCCAACCCGGCCTGCAATCCCTGTCCAAATCGTTCGAACCCGCCGAGCTCGAAGCCCATTGGGGGCCGGAGTGGGAGCGCCGCGGCTACGGCCGCGCCGGCGTGCGCGGCAGCGGCCAGCCGGATGCGGCGGCGCCGTCGTTCGCCATCCAGCTGCCCCCGCCCAACGTGACCGGCACGCTGCACATGGGCCACGCCTTCAACCAGACCATCATGGACAGCCTGACGCGTTATCACCGCATGCTGGGCTGCAACACGGCCTGGATTCCGGGCACGGATCACGCCGGCATCGCCACGCAGATCGTCGTCGAGCGCCAGCTGCAGGAGCAGGGCGTGAGCCGCCACGACCTGGGCCGTCCCGAGTTCGTGAAGAAGGTGTGGGAGTGGAAGGAGCAGTCGGGCAACACCATCACCACGCAGATGCGCCGCCTGGGCGACACCGTGGACTGGAGCCGCGAATACTTCACCATGGACGACAAGCTGTCCAAGGTGGTGACCGAAACCTTCGTCAAGCTGTATGAACAGGGGCTGATCTACCGCGGCAAGCGTCTGGTGAACTGGGATCCCAAGCTGCAGTCCGCCGTGTCGGATCTGGAGGTGGAGAACGAAGAGAAAGACGGCTCGCTCTGGCATATCGCCTACCCGCTCGTCGATGGCACGGGCCAGCTCGTCGTCGCCACCACTCGCCCCGAGACCATGCTGGGCGACGTGGCCGTGATGGTGCACCCCGAGGACGAGCGCTACGCGCACCTGATCGGCAAGAGCGTCAAGCTGCCCCTCTGTGATCGCGAGATTCCGGTGATCGCCGACGCCTATGTGGACAAGGAATTCGGCACCGGCGTGGTCAAGGTCACGCCTGCGCACGACCAGAACGACTACGCGGTCGGCCAGCGCCATCAATTGCCGATGATTTGCGTGCTCACGCTCACCGCCACCGTCAACGACAACGCGCCGGAAAAATACCGTGGCCTGGATCGCTTTGCCGCGCGCAAGGCCGTGGTGGCCGACCTCGAAGCCCTGGGCCTGCTGGTCGAAACCAAGAAGCACAAGCTGATGGTGCCCATTTGCACCCGCACCGGCCAGGTGATAGAGCCCATGCTGACCGACCAATGGTTCGTGGCGATGAACAAGGTGGGCGAAGGCGACGCCACCGGCAAGAGCATCGCGCAAAAAGCCATCGACGCCGTCGCCAGCGGCCAGGTGAGCTTTGTGCCCGAGAACTGGGTCAACACCTACAACCAGTGGATGAACAACATCCAGGACTGGTGCATCTCGCGACAGCTCTGGTGGGGCCACCAGATTCCGGCCTGGTATGACGAGGACGGCAAGGTGTATGTCGCCAAGAGCGAGGCCGAAGCGCAGGCCCAGACCCCGGGCAAGCTGCTGCGCCGTGACGAGGACGTGCTCGACACCTGGTATTCGTCGGCCCTGGTGCCGTTCTCCACCATGGGCTGGCCGAACCAGACCAACGGCGCCACCGACGACTACAACCTCTACCTGCCCTCCTCCGTGCTGGTGACGGGCTACGACATCATCTTTTTCTGGGTCGCCAGGATGATCATGATGACCACGCACTTCACCGGCCGCGTGCCGTTCAAGCATGTCTACATCCACGGCCTGGTGCTGGACGCGCATGGCAAGAAGATGAGCAAGTCCGAGGGCAACGTGCTGGATCCGGTGGATTTGATCGACGGTATTGCCCTGGAGCCCCTGCTGGACAAGCGCACGCAAGGCCTGCGCCGCCCTGAAACCGCGCCCACCGTGCGCAAGAACACGCAAAAAGAGTTTCCCGAGGGCATTCCGGCCTACGGCGCCGACGCGCTGCGCTTTACCTTCGCCGCGCTCGCCAGCCTGGGCCGCAGCATCAACTTCGACAGCAAGCGCTGCGAGGGCTACCGCAACTTCTGCAACAAGCTCTGGAACGCCTCGCGCTTCGTGCTGATGAACTGCGAGGGCCATGACTGCGGCTTTGACGGCGACGGCAGCTGCAGCGAGGCCTATCTGCAGTTCAGCCAGCCGGATCGCTGGATCGCCTCGCAGCTGCAAAAAGTGGAGGCCGAGGTCGCCAAGGGCTTTGCCGACTATCGCCTCGACAACGTCGCCACCACGATCTACGACTTCGTCTGGAACGAGTTCTGCGACTGGTATTTGGAGATCGCCAAGGTGCAGATCCAGACCGGCAGCGCGGCCCAGCAGCGCGGCACGCGCCGCACGTTGATCCGCACGCTGGAAGCCATCCTGCGCCTGGCGCATCCCATCATCCCCTTCGTCACCGAGGCGCTGTGGCAGGTGGTGGCACCGGTGGCGCGCATAGCAGGTGCATCGGTGGCCATCGCCCCCTACCCGCAGGCGCAAGCGGCCAAGATCGACGAGGGCTCCATCACCTACGTCGCGCGCCTGAAACAGATGGTGGACGCCTGCCGCACGCTGCGCGGCGAGATGGGCGTCTCGCCCGCCCAGCGCCTGCCGCTGCTGGCCGTGGCCGACACGGCGGAGGACGCAGCCTTCCTGCGCGCCAACGCCGATGTGCTCAAAAACCTGGCCAAGCTCAGCGAGGTCAAGGTGTTTGACGACGCCGCCGCCTGGGCCAGCGAGGCGCAGAACGCCCCGGTCAACGTCATCGGCGGCGCGCGCCTGGCGCTGTTCGTCGAGATCGACGTGGCGGCAGAAAAGGCTCGCCTGTCCAAGGAAGTGGCACGTCTGCAAGGCGAGATCACCAAGGCCAACGCGAAACTCTCCAACGAGGCCTTCGTCGCCAAGGCGCCGCCGGCGGTCATCGAACAAGAGAAAAAGCGCGTCGCCGACTTCGGCCACACGCTCTCACGCATCCAGGAGCAGCTGGCCCGCCTGAATTGACCCCCTGTCTTGCTCCTTCCCCCTCCGGGGGAAGGTTGGGATGGGGGCGGACCGCCATGCGGGCGCCGCCAGCCCCCACCCCAACCCTCCCCCAGAGGGGGAGGGGGAAGAACCCAACCCCGAGGAACCTCCCATGACCACCACCCGCGTTCGCAAAGCCGTCTTCCCCGTCGCCGGCCTCGGCACCCGCTTTCTGCCCGCCACCAAGGCCAGCCCGAAGGAAATGCTGCCGGTGGTCGATAAACCGCTGATCCAGTATGCGGTCGAGGAGGCCTACGAGGCCGGCATCCGCGACATGGTCTTCGTCACCGGCCGCAGCAAGCGCGCCATCGAGGACCATTTCGACACTGCCTACGAGCTCGAGAGCGAGCTGGAACACGCCGGCAAGCAGGAGCTCTTGCACCTGGTGCACAGCATCACCCCGCCCGACATGAACTGCCTGTTCGTGCGCCAGCCGCGCTCGCTCGGCCTGGGCCACGCCGTGCTGTGCGCCGCGCCGCTGGTGGGCAACGAGCCGTTTGCCGTGCTGCTGGCCGACGATCTGATGGTGGGCGAGCATGCCGGGCCCGGCGTGATGGCGCAGATGACGGCCGCGTTCGAGAAACAGGGCCGCTCGCTGCTCGCGGTGCAGGAAGTGCCGCACGAAGAGACGCGGCGCTACGGCATCGTCAAGGGGGAATCCGCGGGCGGGCCGCTGCTGCGCATCGACGAGATCGTGGAAAAGCCGGCGCCGGAAGTGGCGCCCTCACGCATGGGCGTGGCCGGGCGCTACGTGCTCACGCCGCGCATCTTCGAGGAAATCCGCAACCAGCCACGCGGCGTGGGCGGCGAAATTCAGCTCACCGATGCCATTGCCCGATTGATGGCGCATGAGACGGTTTACGCATACCAGTACAGCGGCAAGCGCTACGATTGCGGTAGCAAAGAAGGTTTTTTGCAGGCCACGGTGGAACTCGCGCTGCAGCACCCGCAGGTGGGCCGGCATTTTCACGACTGGCTCAAGACGCTGGCGCTGTAGCCGCGCTCACTGCTCGCGCAGCACATCGGCCCCCTTGGGGGGCTCGAAAGCAAAGGTGCCGGCAGGCAGTTGGGGGTTGAGTGCCAATCCCGTGAAGCGCAGCAGCGAACGCTGGCCGAAGTGGTCCAGGATGTCGAGCGCCGCCAATTGCTCGCCGTCAAACCCCACGCGCACGCTGGCCAGCTGCCCATCCTTGGCCTTGGGCGTGGCCAGCACCCAGTGCAAGCCATCGGCATCGGGCGCATCGGCGAGCGTGAAATCCCGGCGCAAGGCGCTGAGATCTGCCGCGGAAGTCAGCAGCGCCGCCGGCGTGCTGCCCAGCGCCTGCGCCTGCGCGCGCTCAGTCACCTGATTGAGATCTGCGTCGTACAGCCACAGCGTCTTGCCGTCGGCGACTATGGTCTGGGCAAAGGGCTTGCGATAGTCAAAGCGAAAACGCCCCGGGCGCTCAAACGCAAAGCTGCCGCTCGATACCTTGGGCGCCAGCGCCTTGCCACCCTGCGACGGCGCGGTCACGGTCTGCGTGAACTGCGCCTCGCCGCTCTTCGCGGACTGCATGAAATTTTCAAGGCTTTTCAGCCCCTGCGCGCAGGCCCACTGCGCGCAAGCAGCTATCAAAACAGTGAGCACCAGCCGCTTCATCATCCACCACCCTATTCCGCCCGCGCGGCCACCAGCACTTCGCGCTGGCCGCTGGCCGTGAGCGTGCTGATGAGCCCGGCCTTTTCCATGTCCTCCAGCAGCCGCGCCGAGCGGTTGTAGCCTATGCGCAGCTTGCGCTGCACGTAGGAGATGCTGGCCTTGCGGTCCTTGAGCACGATTTCCACCGCCTGGTCGTACATCGGGTCTTTCTCTCCGCCGCCGCCCTCGCCGTCTTCCAGGCCAAAGCCGCTGTCCTCGCCCTCGCCGCCGCCTTCGAGCACGCCGTCCAGATAGTCCGGCTCGCCCTGGCTCTTGAGGTATTGCACAACGCGGTGCACCTCCTCGTCGCTGACAAACGCGCCGTGCACGCGGATCGGCAGTCCCGTGCCCGAGGGCATGTAGAGCATGTCGCCCATGCCCAGCAGCGCCTCGGCGCCCATCTGGTCCAGGATGGTGCGGCTGTCGATCTTGCTGCTGACCTGAAACGCGATGCGCGTGGGAATGTTGGCCTTGATGAGGCCGGTAATCACATCCACGCTGGGGCGCTGGGTGGCCAGGATCAGGTGGATGCCGGCCGCGCGCGCCTTCTGCGCCAGGCGCGCGATCAGTTCCTCGATCTTCTTGCCCACCACCATCATCAGGTCGGCCAGTTCGTCGATGACCACGACGATGTGCGGCAGGCGATCGAGCGGCTCCGGCTCCTCGGGCGTGAGGCTGAAGGGGTTGCCTATGCTCTCACCGCGCGCCACGGCCTCGGCGATCTTGGTGTTGTAGCCCGCCAGATTGCGCACCCCCAGCTTGCTCATGAGCTTGTAGCGCCGCTCCATCTCGCCGACGCACCAGTTCAGGCCATGCGCGGCCTGCTTCATGTCGGTGACCACCGGGCACAGCAGGTGCGGAATGCCCTCGTAGACGGACATTTCCAGCATCTTGGGATCGATCATCATCAGACGCACGTCACGCGGCTCGGCCTTGTAGAGCAGCGACAGAATCATCGCGTTGATGCCCACCGATTTGCCCGAACCCGTCGTCCCGGCCACCAGGCAGTGCGGCATCTTGGCCAGGTCGGCCACCACCGGCGCGCCGACGATATCCTTGCCCAGGCCCATGGTCAGCAGGCTCTTGGCATCGTGGTAGACTTGCGAGCCCAGCACCTCGGAGAGGCGGATCATCTGGCGCTTGGCGTTGGGCAGTTCCAGCGCCATGAAATTCTTGCCCGGAATGGTCTCGATCACACGGATCGAGACCAGGCTCAGACTGCGCGCCAAGTCCTTGGCCAGATTCACGATCTGCGAGCCCTTGACCCCCGTGGCCGGCTCGATCTCGTAGCGCGTGACCACCGGGCCGGGCATCGCGGCCATCACCGCCACCTCGACGCCGAAATCGCGCAGCTTCTTCTCGATCAGGCGGCTGGTCATCTCCAGCGTCTCGCTCGAAACCGTCTCCTGGCGGACCGTTGCGGCATCGAGCAGATCGATCTGCGGCAGCGGGCTGTCGGGCAGTTCGCTGAACAGGGGGCGCTGGCGCTCCTTCACCACACGCGTGCTCGGCGTGGGTTCGGCCATCGCCGGCTCCACGATCTGCACCGCCGGCGGTACGGCCGGCTCCTGCTCCTCGCGCTCGCCCAGCAAAACCTCCTGGCGTTCACGCACTGCCCGCCGTCCCGCGGCTTCGTCGCGGGCCCGCTCGCGCACCGTCTGCAGCCACTGAACGACAAATTCCACCGCGGCGCCCACGCGCTGCGCCAGCCAGCCCCACGAAAAACCAAACACCCAGCCGATACTGAGCACCGTGAGCACCACGCCCACGAGCCCTGATCCCATGAAGCCCAGCCATTTGACGGCCAGGGGGCCGGCCACGTAGCCCAGTACACCGCCGGAGTGGCCGGGCAAAAGCGGTTCGAAGCGGTACAGGCGCGACCATTCCAGCGCCGCGCTCGACACCAGAAGCACCACCAGGCCGCACCAGAAAATCACGCTCTGCCGCCCTGGGCGGCTGCGGATTTCGCTGCCGCGCACCCACCGTCTCAGGCTGCCTGTCCAGGCACCGATGGCCGCGGCCACCAGCCACCAGGCCGAATAGCCGAGCAAAAAATAGCTCGCGTCCGCCACCCAGGCGCCCAGCCGCCCACCCCAGTTGGCGGCGCCTCCCGACGTGCCCAGCCCCGAGGTGGACCATGCCGCGTCCTGTGGCGCATAGCTCCACAAGGCGAGCAGCCAGAAAGCCAGGGCCAGCAGGGCCAGCACCAGCACGATCTCGTGCCCGAAACGCGCCACCGGGCCGCGTACGGGCGCCTTGCCCGCCGCATTCAAACTGTTGAGGGAGTACGACATACCGAAGAGGGGCAAGCTTACTTCATGTCCCTGCACACCAACGGTCGAATGCGCCGTTCTTACAATCCTTCACCCTCGGTCTTCACCAGCCTTTCACCCGCTTGCCCCATCCATGCCTGAAACCCAACACGCCAAAGTCCTGATTCTCGGCTCCGGCCCGGCCGGCTACACCGCCGCCATCTATGCCGCCCGCGCCAACCTCAACCCCATGCTGATCACCGGTCTGGCGCAGGGTGGACAACTCACCACCACCACCGACGTGGACAACTGGCCCGCGGATGTCAACGGCGTGCAGGGGCCGGAACTGATGCAGCGCTTTCTGGAACATGCCGAACGCTTCAAGGCCCGGATCGTGTTCGACCAGATCACGCACGTGGACCTCTCCAGGCGTCCGTTCACGCTCAAGGGCGACAGCGCGGGCTACAGTTGCGATGCGCTCATCATCGCCACCGGCGCCTCGGCCAAATACCTGGGCCTGCCGTCGGAAGAAGCCTTCATGGGCAAGGGCGTTTCGGCCTGCGCCACCTGCGACGGCTTCTTCTACCGCGAACAGGAAGTCTGCGTGATCGGCGGCGGCAATACCGCCGTCGAAGAAGCGCTGTACCTGTCCAACATCGCCAGCAAGGTCACGCTGGTGCACCGCCGCGACAAGTTCCGCGCCGAGCCCATCCTGATCGACAAGCTCATGGACAAGGTCGCTGCCGGCAAGATCGTGCTGAAAACCTTCTTCACGCTCGATGAAGTGCTGGGCGACGCCAGCGGCGTGAACGGCATCCGCATCAAGAGCACGCAGGATGGCAGGACCGAGGACATTCGCCTGCAGGGCTGCTTCATCGCCATCGGCCACGCGCCCAACACGGACATTTTCCAGGGCCAGCTCACGCTGGAAAACGGCTACATCGTGACGCAAGGCGGCCTCAAGGGCTTTGCCACGCAGACCAGCGTACCCGGCGTGTTCGCCGCGGGTGACGTGCAAGACCATGTCTACCGCCAGGCGATCACCAGCGCCGGCACGGGCTGCATGGCGGCACTGGACGCGCAGCGCTTCCTTGAACAGCAGGAATAAACCACGGCGTCGCGTTATAATTTCCGGCTTTGCTGCGCTCGTACCTGCCCCTCGGGCCAGTGCCGCGGCAACGGGCTACCGCCACCCGAATGATCTGGCGAGGTGAGATGGCCGGCATCGCCCTGCTCCTGCAGGATTCCTGACGCCGCCGTCGTTGCAATGAACGGAGTGTCCTCATGGCACGCGTATGTGAAGTCACGGGCAAGAAGCCCCAGGTGGGACACCATGTCTCCCACTCCAACATCAAGACCAAGCGCCGGTTCCTGCCGAACCTGCAATACAAGCGTTTCTGGGTGGAGAGCGAAAACCGCTGGGTGCGCCTGCGCGTGTCCAGCGCCGCGCTGCGCCTGATCGACAAGAACGGCACTGACGCCGTGCTCGCAGACATGCGCGCACGCGGCCAAGCCTGATTCAGCAAAGGAGCAACACCATGGCATCCAAAGGCGGACGCGAAAAAATCAAGCTCGAATCGAGCGCCGGCACCGGTCACTTCTACACCACGACCAAGAACAAGAAGACCATGCCCGAGAAAATGGCCATCATGAAATTCGACCCCAAGGCTCGCAAGCATGTCGAGTACAAGGAAACCAAGCTGAAATAAGCTGTTTCCTGCCGCACGAACAACCGCCACTGCCCCAAAGCGTGGCGGTTTTTCGTTGGGTGCCGCGAAATGCAGACATATAAGGCAGCGCACGACCCAGAAATCGGCCGCTTTTCTGTACACCGGATGTCAGTTCAGCGATGATAGGATGGCATTTTGATACCTACATTGCATAGCAACCATTGACATGGTCACAGCCGGTTCAGCGCAAAAAGAAGCTGCGCACATTGCCTTGCCAAGCCTGGCCCGAGCGCTCATGTCGGCCGGCAAGCTTACCCAGGCGGGCGCCGAAGAGGTGTCCCGCAAATCGCAATCCAGCCGCACCCCCTTCATCGCCGAACTCATCAGCGGCAAGACCATTGCCGCCCCGGAACTGGCCTACAGCCTGTCGGGCACCTTCGGGGCACCACTGCTGGACGTGGATGCGATCGACATCAATCGCCTGCCCAAGGG
This sequence comes from Comamonas badia DSM 17552, assembly GCF_000484635.1. Taxonomy (GTDB): domain Bacteria; phylum Pseudomonadota; class Gammaproteobacteria; order Burkholderiales; family Burkholderiaceae_C; genus Comamonas_C; species Comamonas_C badia. The sequence goes on from NZ_AXVM01000001.1 coordinate 129,794, forward strand.
GCTGCTGGACGCCAAGCTGTGCCAGGCGTACAAGGTCGTGGTGCTCGCCAAGCGCAACAACCGGCTGATTGCCATCACCGCCGACCCGACCAACCAGGAAGCCGCCGAAAAGATCAAATTCGCCACGCAACTGGGCGTGGACTGGGTCGTTGCCGAATACGACAAGCTCGTCAAGCTGGTGGAAGCCACCTCCAAGAGCGTCGCGGAGAGCCTGGAAGGCATCACCGGCGGTGATTTCGAATTCGAGGACACCCCCGTCACCGAGGAAGTCGAGGGGCCGGACACGGCAGCCGCCGAAGTGGAGGACGCGCCCGTCGTGCGCTTTCTGCAAAAAATGCTGCTGGACGCCTTCAGCATGCGCGCTTCGGACCTGCACTTCGAGCCCTATGAGCACAACTACCGCGTGCGCTTTCGCGTGGATGGCGAGCTGCAGGAAATCACCTCGCCACCGATCGCCATCAAGGACAAGCTCGCCTCGCGCATCAAGGTGATCTCGCGCCTGGATATTTCCGAAAAGCGTGTGCCGCAGGACGGGCGCATGAAGCTCAAGGTCGGCCCCGACCGCGTCATCGATTTCCGCGTCAGCACGCTGCCGACGCTGTTCGGCGAGAAGATCGTGATCCGTATCCTGGACCCCAGCAGCGCGCGCATGGGCATCGAGGCCCTGGGGTATGAACCCGAGGAAAAAGAGCGTCTGCTCACCGCCATCAAGCGCCCCTACGGCATGATTCTGGTCACCGGCCCCACAGGCTCGGGCAAGACGGTCTCGCTCTACACCTGCCTGAACATCCTGAACAAGCCGGGGGTGAACATCTCCACGGCCGAAGACCCGTCGGAAATCAACATGCCGGGGGTCAACCAGGTCAACGTCAATGAAAAAGCCGGCCTGACCTTTGCCGTGGCGCTCAAGGCCTTTCTGCGCCAGGACCCGGACGTCATCATGGTCGGTGAAATCCGCGACCTGGAAACCGCCGACATCGCCATCAAGGCCGCGCAGACCGGCCACCTGGTGCTCTCCACGCTGCACACCAACGACGCCCCGACCACGCTCACGCGCATGCGCAACATGGGCATCGCGCCGTTCAACATCGCCTCCAGCGTGATCCTGATCACCGCCCAGCGTCTGGCGCGCCGCCTGTGCCCGCAGTGCAAGCAGCCGGCCGACATTCCGCACGAAAACCTGCTGGAAGCCGGCTACAAGGACGAGGACATCGACGGCAGCTGGGTCACCTACCGGCCGGTGGGTTGCTCGGCCTGCAACAACGGCTACAAGGGCCGGGTCGGCATCTATGAGGTGATGCCCATCTCCGAAGAGATGCAGCGCATCATTCTGCGCGACGGCAGCGCACTGGAGATCGCCGAACAGGCGCGCGCAGAAGGGGTGCGCTCGCTGCGCCAGTCCGGTCTGCAGAAGGCGAGACTCGGCCTGACTTCACTCGAAGAGGTCCTGGCGGTCACCAACGAATAAGCAAGGGAGCAGTTTCATGGCCACCGTCGCATCCAAAGGCATCAAGGATTTCGTCTTCGAATGGGAAGGCAAGGACCGCAACGGCAAGATCGTGCGCGGCGAGGTGCGCGCCGGCGGCGAGAACCAGGTGCAGGCCAGTCTGCGCCGCCAGGGCGTGCTGCCGACGAAGATCAAGAAGCGGCGCACGAGTTCGGGCAAGAAGATCAAGCCCAAGGACATCGCCCTGTTCACGCGCCAGATGGCGACCATGATGAAGGCCGGCGTGCCGCTGCTGCAGGCCTTCGACATCGTCGGCCGGGGCAATGCCAACCCGAGCGTCACCAAGCTGCTCAACGACATCCGCACCGACGTCGAAACCGGCACCTCGCTCAATTCGGCCTTCCGCAAGTACCCGATGCACTTCGACAACCTGTACTGCAACCTGGTGGAGGCGGGCGAAGCGGCCGGTATTCTGGAGGCGCTGCTCGACCGCCTGGCCACCTACATGGAAAAGACCGAGGCGATCAAGGGCAAGATCAAATCGGCCCTGATGTACCCGATCTCGGTGGTGATCGTGGCCTTCGTCGTGGTGACGGTGATCATGATTTTCGTGATTCCTGCCTTCAAGGAGGTCTTTACTTCGTTCGGTGCCGACCTGCCCGGCCCGACGCTGGTCGTCATGGCCATGAGTGAAATTTTCGTGAAATGGTGGTGGCTGATCTTTGGCGTCATCGGCGGCGGTTTCTACTTTTTCATGCAGGCCTGGAAGCGCAGCGAGAAGATGCAGGTGGTGATGGACCGCCTGCTGCTCAAGATTCCGGTGTTTGGCGACCTGATCAACAAATCCGCGATTGCCCGCTGGACGCGCACGCTCTCCACCATGTTCGCCGCCGGCGTGCCGCTGGTGGAAGCGCTGGATTCGGTCGGCGGCGCATCCGGCAACGCCGTCTATGCCATAGCCACCGACAAGATCCAGCAGGAAGTCGCTACCGGCACCAGCCTGACGGCCGCCATGACCAATGCCAACGTGTTCCCTTCGATGGTGCTGCAGATGTGCGCGATTGGCGAGGAATCCGGTTCGATCGACCACATGCTCGGCAAGGCGGCCGACTTCTACGAGGAAGAAGTCGATGAGATGGTCAAGGGCCTGTCCAGCCTCATGGAGCCCATCATCATCGTGTTTCTGGGCACCATCATCGGCGGCATCGTGGTCGCCATGTACCTGCCGATCTTCAAGCTCGGCCAGGTGGTCTGACCGATGCTGGGATCCCCCTCTTGGGATGCCGCGGCGTTCGGCATCCTGGGCCTGCTGATCGGCAGTTTTCTGAACGTCGTGATCCACCGCCTGCCGCGCATGATGCAGCGGCAATGGGACGCGGAATGCGCCGCCTACGCCCAGGAGCATGGCTTGCCCGCGGCTGCATCGCCCGCGGACGAAGCACCGCGCTACAACCTGCTCACGCCGCACTCGCACTGCCCTGCCTGCCAGCGCGCGATTCGCTGGTACGAGAACATCCCCGTCCTCAGCTACCTTTTCCTGCGCGGGCGCTGCGCCGGTTGCGGCGTTCACATCAGTCTGCGCTACCCCGCGGTGGAGATCGCCACGGGCCTGCTGTTTTTTTTCTGCGCCACGCGCTGGGGGGCCGGATGGAGCGCCTTGCTGTGGTGCGGGTTTTCCGCCGCCTTGCTGGCTGCCGCCTGCATAGACTGGGACACCACGCTGCTGCCGGACGACATCACGCTGCCGCTGCTCTGGGCGGGGCTGCTTGCGCCCACGCTGCACCTGTCGCCGCTGCCGTTGGCCGATGCCGTGCTGGGCGCCGCCGCAGGCTACCTGTCGCTCTGGTGCGTGTACTGGGGCTTCAAGCTGGCCACCGGCAAGGAAGGCATGGGTTACGGCGACTTCAAGCTCTTTGCCGCGCTGGGGGCCTGGTTCGGCTGGCAGGCCCTGGTGCCCATCATCCTGCTGGCTTCGGTCGCAGGCGCCATCACCGGCATTGCACTCAAGCTCAAGGGCGGCCTGCGTGAAGGCAAGTACGTGCCCTTCGGACCATTCCTGGCAGGCGGCGGCTTCGTGGCGATGCTCTGGGGGCCGGAACGGGTGATGCACGCCTTGCTGTCGGCGCTCGGGCTCGCCGCCTGATGGGCGCGAGAGCACCAATGGCCACGCACAGCCTTCGGCTCGGCCTCACGGGGGGCATAGGCAGCGGCAAGAGCACCGCCGCGCAGATGCTCGCCAGCCAGGGCGCGGCACTCATCGACGCCGATGCCTTGTCGCGTGCCGCCACGGCCCCCGGAGGGGCGGCCATCGAGGCGATCCGCACGGCCTTCGGCACCGAATTCATCGATGCGGCTGGCGCGCTTGACCGCGGCCGCATGCGCGCCCTCGCCTTCACCGACGCGTCGGCCCGCTCGCGCCTCGAAGCCATCGTGCACCCTATCGTCGGCCGCTCCATCGCGGCCGCGGCCGCTCATGCGCGCGACAGCGGCCACGGACTGATCGTGTACGACATTCCCCTGCTGACCGAATCCGCCCGCTGGGCGCCCACGCTCGACGCCGTGCTGGTGATCGACTGCCTCGAAGCCACGCAGGTGCTGCGGGTGCGGCAGCGCAGCGGCCTCACCGCCGAGGCCATACGGGCCATCATGGCCAGCCAGAGCAGCCGCGCGCGCAGGTGTGCCGCGGCCGATGCCGTGCTGTACAACGACGGCATCACTCTGGCACAACTCGACGCACAGGTACGGCAGATCGGCACATGGTTCGGGCTATGATGCGCTGCGCCTTTTTGGGAAGCCCGCAGCGTGATCCTGTACGAATACCCTTTCAACGAACGCATCCGAACCTATCTGCGGCTTGAGCAATTGCTGAGGCGCCTTGGCGAGCTGATGCCGCGCAGCCATCCGCTGGACCACCACTACGCGCTGATGACCATTTTCGAGGTCATGGACGTGGCCGCGCGGGCCGATCTGAAGTCCGACCTGCTCAAGGACCTGGACAAGCAGAAATCGGTGTATGAAGGCTACCGCGGCATCCCGTCGATTTCAGAAGAAGCGCTGGACGCCGTCATCGGCCAGCTTCAGCGCTGCTTTGCCGCGCTCAACAGCCAAAGCGGCAAGGCCGGCCAGGCGCTGCTCGAACATGAATGGCTGATGAGCGTACGCAGCCGCGGCGCGATTCCGGGTGGCACCTGCAGCTTCGACCTGCCGGCCTACCACGCCTGGCAGCACCAGTCCGCGGAAATGCGCCAGCAGGACCTGCAGCTCTGGGCCGCAACGCTGGCGCCGCTGGCAGACGCGGTCTATGTGCTGCTGCACCTGCTGCGCGATGCCGGCACGCCGCAGAAGGTGGCTGCCGAACGCGGCCAGTTCCAGCAAAACCTGCCGGCCGGGCGCACTTTTCAGCTGCTGCGCCTGCGCATCGATCCCTCGCTGCACCTCATACCGGAAATCAGCGGCAACCGCCTGCTGGTGTCCGTCCGGTTGATGCAGTCGGGCGACGATGGCAAACTGGCGGTGGCGGCGCAAGACGCCACGTTCGAACTCACGCTGTGCGCCTGATGTCGGCAATCCCGATCGCAGCCGCACGGCATTTTCAAGGAATCCTTCATGCCCGGCGCCTGCCTCATCGGCCGCATCACCGTCAAGAATGCAGAAAAATGGGCGGAATACCGCAGCAAGGTGCCGGCCACCCTCGCGCCCTGGGGCGCTGAGCTGCTGTTTCGCGGCACCCACAGCGCCAGCTATGCCGGTGACGATCCCCACCGGGATGTCGTCGTCATCCGCTTTCCCGACCAGGCCAGCATCGACGGCTGGCATGGCTCCGCCGCCTACCAGGCTCTGCTGCCCGTCCGCGCGCAGGCGGCCGACGTGGTGCTGATCGCCTATGATGATTGACGCCAGATTTCACCCCCAAACCCAACCAGGAGACAAACGTGAGTGATTCCAGCTACCAGGGGCACTGCTTTTGCGGCGCCGTCGAGTTCACCGTTACCGGCAGCCCCGCGCTGATGGGCTACTGCCACTGCGAGTCCTGCCGCACCTGGTCGGCCGGCCCCGTCAATGCCTTCACACTCTGGCAGCCCGATGCGGTCAAGGTCACCAAGGGCGCGGACAACATCGCCAGCTTCCACAAGACGGAGAACAGCTACCGCCGCTGGTGCAAGAGCTGCGGCGGCCATGTCTTCACCGAGCACCCGGGCATGGGCCTGACCGATGTGTTTGCCGCGGTCATTCCGCAGTTTCCGTTCCAGCCCATGCTGCACGTGCACTACCAGGAAACGCGGCTGCCGATCAAGGACGGCCTGCCCAAGATGCGCGACCTGCCCAAGGAGGCAGGCGGCTCGGGCGAAGTCATGCCCGAGTAAGCCAGGCGCGCGGGCACGCCCGCTCCCCGCCTTCCCACTTTTTCAGCCGCCATGGCCTCGCAGGAGGCCATGGCGGCTTTTGCATGCGCACCACCTCCCGAGGGCAGCAGCGCACTGGCGGCAACTGCCTGCCCACGGTTGGCGCAAGCCAGCCGCATCTGGCGCCGGGCCATGGCATTTCGTCGCAAAGCGCTCGCGCGCAGCACCCGCGCGGCGCACCATCACGCCCATCGCCGTCCCTTCCCGCGTTTTACTGAGGCTCAACCATGCTGCTCACCCAACTGCTTGCCCGCCACCCCGAAGCCATCATCGACATCGTGCACGGCACGCCTGCCTGGGTCGGCGGCCTGCTTGCCGCTCTGCTGGCGCTCGGTTTCTCGGCCACCCGCGACCGCGACATGCCCTTGGGCCGTCTCGTCCTCCTGCCCGTCGCCATGGCGGGACTGGCGCTGTGGGGCGTGCAGTCGGCCTTCGGCGGCACCGGGCACCTGGCCGCGCTGCTGGCGCTCTGGGCCATCTGCGCCGCCACGGTGCTGACCATGGGCGGCCGTCTGGCAGCGCCCCGTGGCACCCGCTGGAATGCCGCCACGCGCCAGGTGCATCTGCCGGGCGGCTGGGCAGCGATGGGGCTGATCCTGGCGGTGTTCCTGATGAAATACGGCATCGGCGTGCAGCTGGCGATGGAGCCGCCGCTGGCGCATGACGCAGGCTTCGCCGCTGCCGTGACCGCGCTGTATGGCCTGCTGTCGGGATTCTTCGCGGCCCGCACGCTCAGCGTGCTGCGGCTGGTGCGCGGCGCCTCCTCGGCCCTGCATGTGCAACAAGCCTGAAAAGGAGTCTTTCCATGGCGCCATCCAACTTCTCCGAAGACGATCGCATCGAACGCCTGGCGCGCAAGCGCGCCGGCGCCAAGCTGGGCTGGTATATGCATGCGCTGGTCTACCTCTGCGTCAACGCGGGCCTCGCACTGATCTCCTGGCAAAGCGGGCGCCCGTGGTTCCTCTTTCCGCTGGCCGGCTGGGGCCTGGGGCTGGCGATCCACGGGCTGGCCGTGTGGCTCGCCACCGGGGGCGGCGGCCTGCACGAGCGCCTGCTGCAGGCCGAGCGCGATAAGCTCCGCGACCGGCAACAAGGCTGAGGCACCATGATCACCGTCCACCACCTGAACCAATCGCGCTCGCAGCGCATCCTGTGGCTGCTCGAAGAACTCGGCCAGCCCTACGAAATCGTGCGCTACCTGCGCGATCCCAAGACCCTGCTGGCGCCGCCCGAGCTCAAACGCATCCATCCGCTGGGCAAGTCGCCGGTGGTGGTGGTCGATGGCGAGGTGCTCGCGGAATCGGGCGCCATCATCGAGACGCTGGCCGAACGCTTCGGCGCCAGGCGCCTCTCGCCGCCACCCGGCACGGCGGATTTCGCACGCTACCGCTACTGGCTGCACTACGCCGAGGGCTCGGCCATGCCGCCGCTGCTGCTCAAGCTGGTGTTCGACCGGGTCGCCAGCGCGCCCATGCCGTTCTTCGCCAAGCCCGTCGCCCGGGCCATCGCCGCCAAGGCGATGTCCAGCTTCGTCGGTCCGCAGATCACACTGCACCTGGCCTACATGGAAAGCGCGTTGGCACGGTGCGACTGGTTCGCCGGCGATGCCTTCAGCGCCGCCGACGTGCAGCTCAGCTATCCGCTGGAGGCGGCGCAGGCGCGTGCCGGTCTGAATGGCAGCGACCACCCGCACCTCGTCGCCTGGCTGACGCGCATCCGCGCACGGCCGGCCTACCAGCGCGCGCTGGCCCGCGAAGCGGCGTGATGCGGCTGGGCATGTTCCAATGATCAAATTCAGCTCTGGCGCTTGATGGTAAAGCGCTGCAAGCTATCTTTCAAGTAGCCCATTGCGATGCGGATCATCTGGCTCGACGCGCTGCGCCACGGCCTGCAGGTGCTCGCCTTCTGCTGCGTGGTCGCGGTCTTCACCACCCTGGTCTGGCCCAGCGGCGGCTACCCGCGCCAGCTGGTCTATTCGGTGTGCATCGGCGGCCTGACCTGGCTGGTGATCGAATTCGGCCGCCTGCTGGTGCCGCGCGAGCATTGCCATCGCAACCCGGAGCGCCAAGGCCACGGCTGGCCCCGGGGCTGGCGCGGGCTGCTGCTGACGGCCATCGGCATCACCGTGGGCTTTTTTGCCGGCACGCGGCTGGCGGCCTGGCTGCTGGGCGACACCGCCCACATGCCGCAGCGCGATCTGCGCATGGCGCTGGTGGTGACGATTGCCGCTGGCGTGGTCGCCAGCTTCTACTTCCACACGCGGGGCCGCCAGGCGGCGCTGCAGGCGCACATTGCCAGCGCCGAGCGCGATGCCGCCCTGGCGCGCCTGATGCTGCTGCAAAGCCAGCTCGAACCGCACATGCTGTTCAACACCCTGGCCAATCTGCGCGTGCTGATCGGCCTGGACCCCGCCGCCGCGCAGCAGATGCTGGACCGCCTGGGCGACTACCTGCGCGCCACGCTGGGCGGTTCGCGCGCGGCCCTGCATCCGCTGGCTGACGAGTTCGAGCGCCTGCGCGACTATCTGGAACTGATCGCGGTGCGCATGGGGCCGCGCCTGGCCTGGCGGCTCGATCTGCCCGACGCGCTGCGCAGCGCGAAGCTGCCGCCGCTGCTGCTGCAGCCGCTGGTGGAAAACGCCATCCGCCACGGGCTGGAGCCCGAGGTGGCGGGTGGCAGCGTGCAGGTGAGCGCGCGCACCACGGCAGACGGTAGCCGGTTGGCGCTGCAGGTGCGCAATAGCGGCACGCCGCTGACCACGCCCCTGCCGCAGACGGATGCCCGGCTGGGCCGCTCCTTTGGCCTGGCGCAGGTACGCGAGCGCCTGCAGACACTCTACGGCGACCAGGCCACCTTTGAATTGATAGCTGACAGCGCAGGCCAGACTTGCGCCAACATCGTTATTCCCCTGCAATGACCGCACCGCGCGCCCTGATTGCCGAAGACGAACCGCTGCTGGCCCAGGCGCTGCGGCAGGCACTGGCCGAGGCCTGGCCCGAGCTGGTGATCGTCGCCACCGTGGGCGACGGCTTCTCGGCCGCGCGCGAAGCGCTGGCGCTGCGGCCCGAGGTGCTGTTCTTCGACATCCGCATGCCCGGCCAGAGCGGGCTCGATGCCGCAGCCGAGCTGTTCGATGCCTGGCCGCGGGAATCGCCGCTGCCGCTGCTGGTCTTCACCACCGCCTACGACCAGTACGCGGTGCAGGCCTTCGAGGCGCAGGCGGTGGATTACCTGCTCAAGCCGATCCAGCACGCCAGACTGGAAAAATCCATACAAAAACTACGTCAAACGCTTGCTGCAAAAGCGCCGGCAGCTATTGATGATGAAGCAACCCTGCAGCGCTTGCGCCAACTGCTGGCGGTGCCCGGGCTTGCCGCTGGCGCAGGCGGTACGCCGCCGCGCCTGGCGGTGCTGCAGGCGAGCAGCGGTTCGACCATCCGCATGGTGCCGGTGGCCGAGGTGCTGTACTTCGAGGCCGCGGACAAATACGTGCGCGTGCTCACCGCCACGCACGAATACCTGATCCGCACGCCGCTCAAGGAACTGGCGGCGCAGCTCGATCCGCAGGAATTCTGGCAGGTACACCGCGGCACGCTGGTGCGCATCGGCGGTGTCGAAGCCGCCCACCGTGACGAAGCCGGCCGGCTGTTCCTGCAGCTGCGCGAGCGCCCCGAGCGCCTGGCCGTCAGCCGTCTGTACGCGCCGCTGTTCAAGGCCATGTAAACGGGTAGCGCGCGCGACAGGCGGCGCGCGGCAAAACGCGCTAGTCTCGCCACCCATGCCTTCCACGCCAAGTGCCACCAGCGCCAGCCCCGCCCCCTCTCTCGCCCCCCGGGCTGCGCTGTGGATGCTGCTGGCGCTGATCGCCGCGTTCAACATGAGCCAGGCCTTTCGCACCCTGGGGGCGATCATGGCGCCACCGCTGCAGGCCGCCTTCGGCCTCACGCCCAGGCAGCTCGGCCTGTTCTCCGGCGCCTACCACTTTGCCTTCGGCGCGATGCAGCTCTTCATGGGCATCTCCATAGACCTGTATGGCATACGCCGCACGGTGCTGGCGACGTTTCCCCTGGCACTGGTGGGCGCGGTGCTCTCGGCGATGGCGCCCGGCGCCACGCCGCTGGTGCTGGCGCAGGTGCTGATAGGGCTGGGCTGCGCGCCCACTTTCCTGGTCTGCACCGTGTTCATCGCGCGGCACTTCGCGCCGCAGCGCTTCGCCGCCATTTCGGGCATGACGATCGCGCTCGGCTCCACGGGCATGCTGCTCACCGGCACGCCGCTGGCGTGGGTCATCGAGCACGGCTCCTGGCGCAACGGCTTCTGGGTGCTGGCCGTGCTGGGGCTGCTGGCCTGGCTGTGGATCTGGCGCGCGCTGCACGAACCCGCGCGGCGCCCCGCGGCGCACGGCGGCGAGCGCGAATCCGCCGCGCAGGCGATGCGCCGCTTTGCCGCGCTGTTCGCCCTGCCGCACACCTGGGGCATCGTGGTGCTGGGCAGCACCACCTATGCCGCGGTCATCACGCTGCGCGGTCTGTGGATGGGGCCGATGCTGACCGAGCGCCACGGCTATTCGCTGGTGCAAAGCGGCAACGCGGCGCTGGCGCTGTCACTCATCCTGCTGGTCGGCCCGGTGCTGTTCGGCCGCCTGGACCCGGGACCCGCCACGCGCCGGCGCTGGCTGACAGGCTGGACGCTAGTGCTGGCGGCCCTGTTCAGCCTGCTGGCCTTTGCGCGCTGGGCCTGGCTGGACGTGGCCTGCATGATGACCATCGGCCTCGCATCAGGCTACATCGTGCTGCAGTACGCGGATGTCCGCAATGCCTACCCGGCAGCCATCACCGGGCGCGCGATGGCGGCATTCACGATGGCGATGTTCATGGGCGTGGCGGTGATGCAATGGGCCACCGGGCTGATCGCCAGCGCCGCCAGCCAGGCCGGGCTGGAGCCCTACGCGGTGGTGATGGCCAGCATCGCCGGCTGGCTGGCGCTGTCGGCGATCGCTTTCGCGCTGCTGCCCCAGCCACCGGGCGTACAGCAGCAGTAGCGCCGGCCGGCTGTGCCGCGGCAGCGGCGGCAAGCGATGCCAAAGGCGACGCCGCATGCGCGCCCCGGTCCGTTCACCGCGTTCGCTTGCGCCCCTCGTGCGCCGCCTTGCGCCGGGCGGCACGCTCCGCATCCTTGGCCTGGCCCGCGGCCAGCCACAGCGCATATTCCCCGGGCGTTTCCAGCGTGGTGCGTCCCATGCTGCCGCCGCGAAAATCGGTCAGCACGATCTCTGCCGCCTTCTGCCAGTCCAGCCGCCCGCCCGCCATCAGCGCACCGCGCCTGCGCGCGATCAGCTCCAGCAGCGCGTCGTCGTGGGTTTCTCTCAATTCGATAGCTGTCAGCGCAATGTCGTAGCGCGCTGCAAGCTCTTTTGAATAATGAATTTTGAGGTAAGCCAGTAGATCGAGCACCACCTCCTGCTCGTCGTAGGCATTGCGGCCCACGGCGCCGCTGGCGGCCAGGCGCACGCCGCTTTCGGGCACGATGATGCGCGGCCAGAGCATGCCGGGCGTGTCCCAGAGGTAAAAATCATCGTCGAGCACGATGCGCTGCTCCTGCCGGGTCACGCCTGCCTCATCCCCGGTCTTGGCCTGGCTCTTGCGGCTGAGCGTATTGATGAGCGTGGACTTGCCGACGTTGGGCACGCCGACGATCAGCACGCGCATGGGGCGCGAGAGCCCCCGGCGCAGCGGCGCCAGTTCACGGCAGGCATCGACCAGGCGGCGCGCCGGAGCGCGCTCGGAGGCATCGAGCGCTATGGAGCGCGTATCGGCCTGCGCGCCATACCAGGCCAGCCAGGCATCGGTGCGCACCGGGTCGGCCAGATCCTGCTTGTTGAGCACCTTGAGCGTGGGCCGGTGGCCCGCCAGCTCGGCCAGCAGCGGGTTGCTGCTGGAGCCGGGCAGGCGCGCGTCCAGCAGTTCGATCACCACGTCTATGCTTTTCACGCGCTCGGCGATCGCCTGGCGCGTCAGGTGCATGTGGCCGGGAAACCATTGAATGGCCATGGGGCGAATCTCTCTCGGGTGCAGGGCGGAAAACGCCCAAGGATAATGGCTGCGTCCCACCGCACAGACAGGAGCGCCGCGATGCCTGCACCCCAAACCCTTCCCGCACGCACCGGCGCGCAGCTGCTGGTCGATCAGCTGGCACTGCAGGGCGTGCAGCAGCTTTTCTGCGTGCCCGGCGAGAGCTATCTGGCGGTGCTCGATGCCCTGCACGACGCGCGCATCGCCGTCACCGTCTGCCGCCAGGAAGGCGGCGCGGCGATGATGGCCGAGGCCCAGGGCAAGCTCACCGGCCACCCCGGCATCTGCTTCGTCACGCGCGGCCCCGGCATCGCCAACGCGATGGCCGGCATCCACATCGCGCAGCAGGATTCCACCCCGCTCATCGTCTTCGTCGGCCAGGTGGCGCGGGGCGTGCTGCACCGCGAGGCCTTCCAGGAAGTGGACTACGGCGCGGTGTTCGGCAGCATCGCCAAATGGGTGGTACAGATCGACGACGCGCGCCGCATCCCCGAGCTGGTGGCGCGCGCCTTTCACATGGCGGTGAACGGGCGGCCCGGCCCGGTGGTCGTGGCGCTGCCCGAGGATATGTTGACCGACACGGCATCCGCCCCCGATGCGCGGCCCGCCACCGTCGTGGAGACGGCACCGGGTGCATCGGCAATCCAGGCACTGGCAGACCTTCTGGCGGCTGCGCAGCGCCCCATGGTAATTGCGGGCGGTAGCCGCTGGTCAGAACAGGCGGTGGCCGATCTGGGCGCGTTTGCGCAGCGCTGGCAACTGCCCATCGTCACCGCCTTCCGCCGCCAGACCCTGTGCCCGGCCGACCACCCCTGCGCCGCAGGCGACCTGGGCCTGGGCGCCAACCCCGCGCTGCTTGCGCGCCTGCGCGGCGCCGATCTGGTGCTGGCGCTGGGCACGCGCCTGGGCGACGTGCCCTCGCAGGGCTACACGCTCTGGCAGATTCCGACGCCCGCGCAGACCCTGATCCACGTCCACGCCGACGCCGAAGAACTCGGGCAGGTGTACCAGCCGCGCCTTGCCATCCATGCCACGCCCCGGCCCCTAGCCGCCGCGCTGGCCGCCCTGCCCGCCCCCAGTGCCACGCCCTGGGCCGAATACACCCGCGCGGCGCACGCAGACTTCCTTGCCTGGACCGACCCCGCGCCCAACCGCATCCCGGGCGCTCTGCAGATGGGCGCGGTGATGCAGCACCTGCGCGCCGCACTGCCCGCGGACACCATCGTCTGCAGCGGCGCGGGCAATTTCACGATCTGGGTACACCGCTTCTGGCCTTTCAGCGCCTGGGCCAGCCAGCTCGCGCCGGTCAGCGGCTCGATGGGCTACGGCCTGCCGGCCGCCGTCGGCGCCAAGCGCCTGTGGCCAGACCGCGAGGTGATCGCCTTCGCGGGCGACGGCGACTTTCTGATGCACGGCCAGGAATTCGCCACCGCCGTGCAGTACGGCCTGCCCATCGTCGTCATCCTGCTGGACAACGGCATGTACGGCACCATCCGCATGCACCAGGAGCGCCACTACCCCGGCCGCGTCAGCGCCACCGATCTGAAAAATCCGGATTTTTGCGCCTACGCCTTCGCCTTTGGCGGGCATGGGGAACGGGTGGAACGCACCGAGGAATTCGCCCCCGCCCTGGCGCGCGCCCGGGCCAGCGGCAAACCCGCGCTGCTCCACTGCCTGATCGACCCGCAGGCGATCACGCCGACGGCGACGATGGATGGATTGCGCCAAAAGGCTCAGCAGGCCGGCACTTCCCTGGAATAAGCGCTCAGCGGCACCGCCACCGCGCTGCCCTCCACTTCCTGGCGGTAGACGCCGGGGCCGTACTGCTCGATCAGATCGCCCTTGAAGGTCTGGAAGAAGCGTTCGAAGAACTTGCGCCCCACCGTGCCGGTGGCCGTCAGGTGGTCGGTGGCCGGATCCCAGGCCAGGCGTACCGGCATCAGCGGGTTCTGCGTCGGCCCCGTCACGCGCGCGCCACCCTGGGCAGGGTCGTACACGCTGCCATGGGCGCAGCAGACGATGCGGCCCGGGCCGCCGCCCAGTTCGCTGCCCGCGGCGGCGTAGCGCAGATAGCTGGCCGCCGGGGTCGGATAGCTGAGCTGGTGGGTACAGATCGCGACAAAAGCCACGAAGTTGCCCTTCGGCCCCACCCCTTCCGGGTTGGTGTAGTCACCATCATCGGGCGACTGCAGGCTTTGCGTGCTGGCCTTGCGCTCACCCAGGTTGATCAGATAGCAGGGAATGCCCTTGAGCGGGTAGGCAAACACCAGGGCTTCCTGCGTGCCCACTTCCGAGGCCTTGAGCGGCGCGCCATCGGGATGGACCAGCTTGATGTGCGCGTAGTCTTGCACCGGGCCGGCCCAGACGGACAGGCCCTGCGCCAGCAAGGCGCCGGTGCATGCCTGGGTAAAGCAGCGACGATCCATAAGAATTTCCTTATATTAAAAGCCGGAAAAAGCCACCGCAAGGGTGGCTTGGACAAGCGCTCCGCGTCAGGCGTTGAACATGTCGCGGTACAGCCCCTTGGCCCATTCCAGCGTGGCCTTGCCCTTGGCGGCGTCGCGGTTGTTGAACACCTGCGTGTCGGGCGAGAAGCCGGTGATCGCGTCCTTGCCCGCGTCGTACACGTAGTGCGCCTTGACCGAGATCGCCTCCATCGGGAAGGCATTGACCACCGAGTAGCAGATGGTCTCGGGCGTGGTCCAGCTGATCTCCTTGCCCTGCGCGCGCGCGGCCAGCACCCTGGCGACGTAGTGCGCCTCGGTGTTGGAGGTGTTGGCACTCTTGGAGTACGGGTGCGGGCGGGAATCGCCCGTCACGTACACCGAGGTGTCGCCGACGATGTTGTAGAAGCGCGTGTCGATGTTGGCCTCGAACTGGTTGGACTTGGTGGCCGGTGCCAGCAGGCCCAGCTGCTCGATCAGCGTCGAGCCGCGCACGTTGGGATAGATCGCGGCGTCGGCGAACTGCACGCTGTCGAAATCCGTCTCTATCGTGCGCTTGGCCGGATCGACGCCCTTCACGGCTGCATTGGGGTGGTATTCGAGGATGCCTTTGTAGAGCTGGTCGAACGCGGCGTGAAAACCCTCGGCCTTGATCGTCACCTCGGGGTTGGCGTCCAGGATCACCACCTTGCCCTTGATTTTGTTGTGCTTGATGAGCGAGGCGATCAGGCAGGCGCGCTCATACGGCGCGGGCAGGCAGCGGTAGTTGCCGCTGGGCACGGTCTGCACGAACACGCCGCCCTCGAACTCGCGGATCTTGCGGTGCAGCGTGACATGCTCGGTCGTCGAGACAAAGCCGCCGGGGTACACCTGGCGCAGCGTCGTCTGGGTATCGATGTCGTTCACGCCGATCTTGCCGTAGTCGTAGGAAATGCCGGGGGCAATGACGAGGTAGTCGTACTTGATGTCGCCTTCACTCGTCACCAGGGTCTTGCCCGCGCGGTCCAGCCCCGTCACCGTGGCGTTGAAGTACACATACTTGTTGTTGACCGCGGCGTCCAGAAAGCTGTGGTTGGCCAGGTTTTCCAGCGTGACCAGCCCGGCGTACCAGAGGTTGCTGGTGAAGCACGAGGAGTACATGTCGCGCTTTTCGACCAGCACCACATCGAACTGCGGAAATTCCTTCTTGGCGTACTTGGCGATCGTCAGGCCCGACGTGCCGCCGCCCACCACCACCAGGCGTGGGCCCCTGGCCTTGGGCAGCGCGGCCATGCGGCCGGTAGCCACCGCCGGCCCGGCGGCGGTCGCGCAGCCGCTGCCCCCCAGCATCACGCCGGCGGCACCTGCCGCGGCGGCAAGTCCGCTGTTCCTCAAAAACCCTCTGCGATCCGACATGGAAGTCTCCTTTGCGTTGCGGTGAAACAAGGTTCACGCTGCAAACGCAAGTCGCCGGACAGAGGCTACGGACACAAGAACGGGACATCAGGCACAAGCCCCCTGGAACATCCTCTGTTCCAGAACGCCAGGTCCGGTGAGACGCACACCGCAAAACACTGGAGCCGGGACTGGCGAGATTGCGCCCGTGTCCCTCTGCGCCGCATTCTAAGCAGGTGTATCAATCACTGCAAATATATGCAAATATCCAAAATGCATAGCGCACGGCACTGATGGGGCATGCGCAACAGGCCTATCGGCCTACAAACGCTCTCGCGGAAGCTTTTCTGCCAGAGCCTGAGCCACCGCCTCGCGCACCAGCGGCTGCATCCCGTCCAGCACCTGGTGCACGGCCTGATCCAGGCGTGCCTGCAACAGTGCCTGCACCCGCTGCGCCACGGCGCTTTCCACGTCGGTCGGACCCACCGATGGCGACTGCACCACGGCTTCGGACAACGCGGCATCAGGCGCTGCCGGCGCTGGCTGCGCCACCACCGGCGGCGGCATCTGCACCACGTCGGTCAGCGTCGGAATGAAGCGCGGCAGCGGCCTGGGCTCAGGCATGGCTACTTTCCGCGCCCCGCGCCGCGCCGGGCGGAGGCTGCGGCCAGAAGGTATTGCACCAGCAGGCCCACCGGCCGCCCCGTGGCGCCCTTGGCGACGCCGCTCTTCCATGCCGTGCCGGCGATATCCAGGTGCGCCCAGGGGTAGCCGCCGACAAAGCGCTGCAGAAACTTGGCCGCGGTCACCGCGCCTGCATCGCGTCCTGCCACGTTGGCCACGTCGGCGAAGTGGCTCTTGAGGCCCTCGGCGTAGTCATCGTCCAGCGGCATGCGCCAGCACGGGTCCAGCGCCTGCTCGCCCGCTGCCTGCAGTTGCGCCGCCAGCGCCTCGTCGTTGGCGAACAGGCCGCTGCGCACGCCGCCCAGCGCCACCACGCAGGCGCCGGTGAGCGTGGCCATGTCCACCACGGCGGCAGGCTTGAAGCGCGCCGCATAGGCCAGCGCGTCGCAGAGCGCGAGGCGCCCTTCGGCATCGGTGTTGAGGATTTCTATGGTCTGGCCGCTCATGCTGGTGACGACATCGCCGGGCTTCACCGCCTTGCCGTCGGGCAGGTTTTCGCAGGCGGGGATCAGGCCGACGACATTGATCCTGGGCTTGAGCTGCGCCAGCGCGCGGAAGGTGCCGAGCACGCTCGCGGCGCCGCCCATGTCGAACTTCATCTCGTCCATGCCGGCTGCCGGCTTGATCGAGATGCCGCCCGAATCGAAGGTGATGCCCTTGCCCACCAGCACCACCGGCGCCTGCCCCTTGGCGGCGCCCTGGTAGTGCAGCTCGATGAAGCGCAGGGGTTCGCTGGAGCCCTGCGCCACGGCCATGAAGGCGCCCATGCCCAGTTTGGCCACCTGCGCCGGGCCGTGCAGCTTGCACTGGATGGGCTTGTGCTTGGCCAGCGACTGCGCGGCTTCGCCCAGCAACGTGGGCGTGGCGTGGTTGGCCGGGCGGTTGGCCCATTCGCGCGCAAATTCCACACCGGCGACCACCGCCACCGCGGTATCAAACGCGCCGCGCACCGGCGCCGGCGCGGGTACGCCGATCACCGCCCGCGCCAGGGTGCGCGCCTCGGGCTTGCTCTTGGTGCTGGTGTAGACATAGCTTGCCTCGGCCAGCGAGCGCACGGCGGCGCCCACCGCTTCGGGCTGCGGCGCCTGGGCGAACAGCGTCACCACCTGCTTGATGCCGCGCACCTTGAGCACGGGCGCCAGCGCCAGCACCGCCTTGCGCACCGCCGCCGCGCCGCCATCGCCCGCGCCCAGCAGCGCCACCCTGCGCGCGGCCACGCCCGGCGGCGCGTAGCACTGCAGCAGGCTGCCGGCGCGGGTCTGCAAATCGCCCTGCTTGAGTGCCAGTGCCGCCAGCGACGAAAGCGCATCGGGCCCCGGCGCAAAGCCTTCGGCCACGAGCAGCACCAGCAAATCGCAGCGCTGCGAGGAGGCGGCGGCAAGCGCCAGCGTTTTCAGTTCAAAATCCATGGTTCTTCGTTCCCTTTGATTCAATGTTATTCGATTCATCCCTGCGCAAGGAACTCTCGCGCAGCTTCGGCGCCACCCTGGTCGTGATCGTCACCATCGTGATGACCATCATGCTGGTGCGCACGCTGGGGCAGGCCTCGCGCGGCAGCGTCGATCCCGGCGATGTGCTGCTGGTGATGGGCTTCACCGTGCTGGGGCAGCTGCCGACCATCCTCAGCCTGAGCCTGTTCGTGGCCATCGTCAACACGCTCTCGCGCATGTACCGCGACAGCGAGATGGTGATCTGGTTCGGCGCCGGGCGCGGGCTGCTCGGCATGCTGGCTCCGCTGCTGCGTTTTGCCTGGCCGATCGTGCTGGCCGTCGGCGCGCTGTCCCTCATCATCTGGCCCTGGGCCAACCAGCAGATCGACGAACTCAAGACCCGCTACGAGCAGCGCAGCGACGTGGACCGCATCGCGCCCGGCGAATTCCAGGAAACGGCCGACGGCTCGCGCGTGTTCTTCATCGACAAGGACACGCCCAGCGCCAATACCGCCACCAAGATCTTCGTCGCCACCACCGCGCCGGACCGCGAAACCGTCACCTCCGCCAAGAGCGCCCGATTGAAGATCGAAGACGGCCAGCGCACGGCGCTGCTGTCCAATGGCGAGCGGCTGGAAATCCTGCTGGCCAGGCCGGGGCTGCGCATCAGCGAATTTGCCGAATACGGCACGCGCATCGGCCAGGCGCAGGCGGCAGACCAGGGCGCCGGCTCCACCAAGACGGCCACCACGCTGGCGCTCGTCGAGAGCAGCTCCCCGGTGCTGCGCGCCGAGCTCGGCTGGCGCCTGGGGCTGGTCCTTGCCGTGTTCAACCTCGTGGTGCTGGGGCTGGCGGTGGCGGTGGTGCAGCCGCGGGCCGGACGCAGCGCCGGGGTGATGTTCGCGCTGTTCGCCTTCATGGCGTACTACAACCTGATGAATGTCGGGCAGAGCTGGGTCGGCGCGCAGCGCCTGAGCCTGCCCGCGCTGGTGCTGGGCCTGCACGGCGGCATGCTGGCCATCGGCCTCCTGATCCTTGCGGCGCGCCACAACCACTGGAGCTGGCGCGCCTTGCTCCCGCGCCGGCACGCCGCATGAAAACCCTGCGCCGCTATATCTACCGCGAGGTGGCTCTGAGCGTCGGCTTTGCCACGCTGGCCTTCGTCGCCCTGTTCTTCTTCTTCGACATGGTCGACGAGCTGCGCGACGTGGGCGTGGCGGGCAGCGCCTATCCGCTGTCCACCGCCCTGCTCTATGTGCTGCTGCGCCAGCCGCAGCACATCTATGAGCTGCTGCCCATCACCGTGCTGATCGGCACGATTTTCGTGATGGCGCGCCTGGCGCAGAACTCCGAATTCACCATCATGCGCACCAGCGGCATGGGGCCCTGGAAAGCGCTGGGGGCCGTGCTGATTCTGGGATTGCTGTTCGCCGCGGGCACCTTCGCCATCGGCGACTACATCGCCCCCGCCAGCGAGCGCGCGGCGCAGATCGTGCAGGCGCGGCAATTCGGGCCGCTCAGCGCCGGCGCCACCGGCGCCTGGCTCAAGGAGCAGCAGGGCAGCGATGCCTATGCCGTCAACGTGCGCGCGCTGGAGGCGGACGGCCTGATGCGCGGCGTGCGCATCTTCGGTTTCGACGCCGACGGCCATGTGCTGATGACGGTGCACGCCGCCCAAGGCCGGTTCAACGCTGATGGCTGGGATCTCTCCGAGGTGCAGCGCAACGTCTTTGCCCACCCGGCCAGCGACCAGGCCCAGGTGCAGCGCCTTGCCGAGGACACCTGGCACTGGCCGACGCAGATCACGCCGACCATGGTGGCGGCCTCGCTGCTGAACCCGCAGAAGATGGGCACGCTGGACCTGTTCAACTACGTGCGCCACCTGCAGGCGAACGGGCAATCGGCGCAGCGCTACGAAATCGAGCTCTGGCACAAGGTGTTCTACCCGCTCTCCTGCCTGGTGATGGTGGTGCTCTCGCTGCCCTTCGGCTACTTGCACTTTCGCTCGGGCAGCATCGCCGGCTACGTGTTTGGCGGCGTGATGGCGGGCATCAGCTTCTTCCTGCTGAACAACGTGTTCGGCTTCGCCGGCAATCTGCAGAATTGGTCGCCCTGGCTCAGTGCCGCGGCGCCGGGGCTGATTTACTCCGTGCTCTCGCTGGCCGCTTTTGGCTGGCTGGTGTTGCGGCGCTGAAGGGCAATCCCCAACGCAAAAAGGCATAATGATCGCTGTATTCAATAGCGTTTGGTTATGAACCTGCACCAATTTCGCTTCGTCCAGGAGGCCGCGCGGCGCCAGCTCAACCTGACCGAAGCCGCCAAGGCGCTGCACACCTCGCAGCCCGGCGTCTCCAAGGCCATCCTGGAGCTGGAGGACGAGCTGGGCGTGGACATCTTCGCGCGCCACGGCAAGCGCCTCAAGCGCATCACCGAGCCGGGCCAGCATGTGCTCAAGAGCATCGAGGTCATCATGCGCGAGGTGGGCAACTTGAAGCGCATCGGCGAGCAGTTCAGCGCCGAGGACAGCGGCACGCTCTCCATCGCCACCACCCACACCCAGGCGCGCTACGTGCTGCCGACGGCCGTGGCCAGGCTGCGCGAGCAATACCCCAAGGTCACCATCAGCCTGCACCAGGCCAAGCCCGACGAGGTCGCGCGCATGGTGCTGGACGAGGCGGCGGAGATCGGCATGGCCACGGAGTCGCTCTCCGATTACCCCGAACTCGTCACCCTGCCCTGCTACGAGTGGCAGCATGTGCTGGTGCTGCCCGCCACGCACCCGCTGGCCAGCCGCGAGCGCATCGACATCGAAGACCTCGCGCACGAGCCGCTGATCACCTACCACCCGTCCTTCACCGGCCGCAGCCGCATCGACCAGGCCTTCGCCGCGCGCCGGCTGCAGCCGCGCATCGTGCTCGAAGCCATGGATTCGGACATCATCAAGACCTATGTGCGCCTGGGCATGGGCATAGGCCTGGTGGCCGAGATGGCAACGCGCGAAGGCCTGCCGCCGGAGCTCGTCGCCCGCCCCTGCGGCCACCTGTTCGGCCGCAGCGTGACGCGCATCGCGCTCAAGCGCGGCGCCTGGCTGCGCCATTTCGTCTACCGCCTGGCCGAGCTGGTCAGCGACCGGCTCAGCCGCGAGCTGATCGAGCGCGCGATGTCCGGCCAGGCCGAGGACTACGGCCTGTAGGGCAGGTGGGGCGTTCAGCGTTGGGCGTTCAGCGTTCACCCCCTTCTTCCCGCTCAACGCTCAACCCCCAACGCTCAACGTCCAACCTCCATGTCCATCCCTTCCTTCCCAAGCCGCCTGCCCCAGGTCGGCACCACCATCTTCACCACCATGTCGGCGCTGGCCGTGGAGCATGGCGCGGTCAACCTCGGCCAGGGATTTCCGGATTTCGGCTGCGACCCGGCGCTGGTGGACGCGGTGACGCACGCCATGCAGGCGGGCCACAACCAATACCCGCCGATGGCCGGGGTGCGCGCGCTGCGCGAGGTGGTGAGCGGCAAGACCCAAGCCCTGTACGGCCACCACTACGACGTGGATGCCGAGGTGACCATCACCGCCGGCGCCACGCAGGCCATCCTCACCGCCATCCTGGCCTGCGTGCACCCGGGCGACGAAGTTATCGTGCTCGACCCGTGCTACGACAGCTACCTGCCCAACATCGCGCTGGCGGGCGGCGTGGCGGTGCATGTGCCGCTCACGCCACACAGCTTCCGGCCGGACATCGCAAGGATTGCCGCCGCCATCACGCCGCGCACGCGCCTTCTCATCATCAACTCGCCGCACAACCCCAGCGCCAGCGTCTGGAGCGGGGAAGACATGCGCGCGCTGGAAGCCGTGCTGGCGCCCACCAACGTGCTGCTGCTCTCCGACGAAGTCTACGAGCACATGGTCTACGACGGGGCGCCGCACCAGAGCGCCGCGCGCTTTGCCGGCCTGGCCGAGCGCGCCTTCGTGGTGTCGAGCTTCGGCAAGACTCTGCATGTCACGGGCTGGAAAATCGCCTCGGTCTGCGCCCCGGCGCCGCTCACGGCGGAATTCCGCAAGGTGCACCAGTTCAACGTCTTCAGCGTGAACACGCCGATGCAGCACGGCATCGCCCAGTACATGATGAGTCCCGCCAGCTATGAAGGCCTGGCCGGCTTCTACCAGGCCAAGCGCGATCTGTTTCGCGCCGGGCTGGCGGATTCACGCCTCAAGCTGCTGCCCTCCTCGGGCAGCTTCTTTCAGTGCGTGGACATTTCGCAGGTCAGCGATCTGCCCGATACCGAGTTCTGCCAGTGGCTCACGCGCGAGATCAAGGTGGCGGCGATTCCGCTGTCGGCGTTTTACGCCGATGGATTCGACCAGCGCGTGGTGCGCTTCTGCTACGCCAAGCAGGACGACACGCTGCGCGAGGCGCTTCAGCGGCTGCGCGGGTTGTGAGGGCTGGCGGGCGGCTCCATCGCCTTCCCATGATTTGAGCCAAATCAGGCTTCAGCGCTTATCCCGCAAGCGCGAGCAGCTCTCTTTTCAGGAATACCGCTGGGCTGCCCACCGCCGTGCGAACCTGCGACCGAAAGGAGTTTCACCATGGACCACGCATTCAAACCCTATCCCTTCACCGCGCGCAGGTACGAGGCAGCGCTGCCCACGCTGCGCGACGGCGCGGACAGCAAGCGCCACGCGGTTGCGATCGTCGGCGGCGGCCCCGTGGGGCTGGCCGTGGCATTGGGGCTGGCCAACCACGGCATTGCCTCGGTGGTGATTGAAGCGGACGACTCCGTCTGCTTCGGCAGCCGCGCCATCTGCATTTCGCGCCGCAGCCTGGAGATCATGGAGCGGCTCGGCGCACTGCGGGCTTTTCTGGACAAGGGGCTGCCATGGACGGGTGGGCGCAGCTTCTACCGCGATGCGCAAGTGCTGCACTTTTCCATGCCCAACGACGAAAACCAGAAACTGCCGCCGATGGTGAATCTGGCGCAATACCACATCGAGCAGTTTTTGCTCGATGCCGCCGAGCGGCGCTCCGACCTCATAGACATCCGCTGGCAGACCCGGATGACCGCGCTCGATGCGCGCGATGACGGCGTGACGCTTGGCCTCTCCACGCCCAAGGGCGATTACACCCTGGGCGCGGACTGGCTGGTCGCCGCCGACGGCGGGCGCAGCGCGGCGCGCGAGGCGCTCGGCCTGCAGCTCCAGGGCACGAGCTACGAAGGCCGCTACGTGATCGTCGACATCGCGATGGACAGCGCCCGGCCGACCGAGCGCCTGGCCTACTTCGATCCGCCGTCCAACCCGGGCTCCACCGTGCTGGTGCACAAGCAGCCCGACGGCGTCTGGCGCATCGACTACCAGCTGCGCGACGGCGAAGACCCCGACGAGGCCGTCAAACCGGAGAACGTCATTCCGCGGGTGCGCAATCTCCTGGAGAACATGGGCGAATCGCCCGACTGGTCACCGATCTGGATCACGGTCTACAAGGCCAACGCCCTCACGCTGCAAAAGTACCGCCACGGCCGCGTGCTGTTCGCCGGCGACGCGGCGCACCTGGTGCCGATCTTCGGCGTGCGCGGCGCGAATTCCGGAATCGACGATGCCGACAACCTGGCGTGGAAGCTCGCCTTCGTCGTGCGAGGACTCGCGTCCGAGCGCCTGCTCGACAGTTATTCCGACGAACGCGTCGCCGCCGCGCACGAAAACCTGAGCCATGGCACCAAGAGCACCGAATTCATGTCGCCGCCTTCGTTCGCCTTCGAACTCATGCGCCATGCGGCGCTGGGCCTGGCCGTCCAGCATCCCGCCGTGCGCTCGCTGATCAATCCCAGGCAGACGTCGGCCATCGCGTACACCGCATCCCCGCTCAACTGGGCGCCCGAGCGCTCTGCGGAATTCGACGCCGGTCCCCAGCCGGGGACGGTGCTGCCCGAGTGCCCGGTCCGAATCCTGCAAAGCGGTCAAGCGCGCAACGGGCATGTGACCGATCTGCTCGGCCTCTGGTTCACGCTGCTGCACTTCACCGATGAGGGAGTGTTGCCCGAAGACCTGGTGGCGCTGGAGCGGGAAATGACCAAGGATGGCGTGCCGTTCAAGGTCGCCGTGCTCAGCCGGCGCGAGGGATCTCCGACGACCGACCCGAGTGGCTGGGATCACACCGGCCGGCTCTTCCCCCTGTACGGCGCCGCACCGGGCAGCACCTACCTGGTGCGTCCCGATGGACACGTGATGGCGCGCTGGCGAACCGCCGCACGCGCGGAGATCGCGGCCGCCGTCCGGCACGCGCTGCATGCCTGACCAACCAGCGCTCCGGCGCAAAGGAAAACCATGACGGACAGCGATCTGGATGCGGTTTACACGCAGTTGTGCAAAACCATGACCGATATCGGTGAAGCGGATGCCTCTTTGTTCCTCGCGCGCTTCGCGCTGCTGGCGGTCACCGAGCTCGGCGACCCCACGCTTGCACGCAGGCTGATCGGGGAAGCGGCCGCCTTCAAGCCGGCTTCAAGCCCGCCCATCACCAGCGGCGTGCCATCCTAAAGACATCCCTCCAGCGTCAGGCGGCGGCACGGGTTTTGTCACCCGCCGTGCCCAGCCCGACCAGCACCAGCCCGCAGGCCGCCAGCGCCGCGCCCACCAGCGGCACGGCGGCGTAGCCCAGCCCCGCGCTGATCGCGGCGCCGCCCAGCGCCGCACCGATGGCGTTGCCCAGGTTGAAGGCGCCGATGTTGACCGACGAGGCCAGGCCCGGCGCCTGCGACGCCGCCTGCATGACGCGCATCTGCACCGCTGGCACGATGCCGAAGGCCGCCGCGCCCCAGACCACCAGGGCTATGGCCGCGCCCACCTGGCTGCGCAGCACCCAGGGCAGCAGCAGCATGACCAGCACCAGCGCGGCGAAGACGATACGGGTGGCGCCGCTCAGCGACCAATCGGCCAGGCGCCCGCCGATCTTGTTGCCCAGCGTGAAGCCGACGCCGATCAGCACCAGCGCAAACGCCACGAAACCCGGGCTGGCGTGGGTGATGTCGGCCAGCACCGGCGCCACGTAGGTGTAGAGCGCGAACATCGCGCTCGCGCCCAGCACCGTGGTGCCCAGCGCCTGCAGCACCGCCGGGCGGGTCAGCACCGCCAGCTCGCGGCGCACGTCGGGGCGCGCGCCGGGTTCGCCCTCGGGCAGCGCCAGCCACAGCGCGGCGATGGTGAGCAGGCCGAGGGCGGCGGTGCCGCCGAAGGCGACGCGCCAGCCCACCTGCTGGCCGATCCAGGTGGCCGCCGGCACGCCGCCGATGTTGGCCACCGTCAGGCCCATGAACATCGCCGCGATCGCGCTGGCCTGCCGGTCTTTTGGAACGATGCCAGCCGCCACCACCGCGCCGATGCCGAAGAAGGCGCCGTGGTTCAGGCTGGTGACCAGGCGCGAGAGCAGCAGCGTGGTGAAATCCGGCGCCAGCGCCGACAGCAGATTGCCCACGGTGAAGATCAGCATCAGCGCCATCAGCGCCGCGCGCTTGCGCAGGCGCGCCAGCAGCAGCGTCATCACCGGCGCGCCCACCATGACGCCCACGGCATAGGCCGAAACCAGCATGCCGGCCGTGGGAATGCCCACCTGCACGCCGTCGGCGATCACGGGCAGCAGGCCCATGGGGGTGAATTCGGTGGTGCCGATGGCGAACGCGCCCATGGCCAGGGCCAACAGGGCGGCAGAGGGTTTCATGGTCACGACGTGCTTTCTTGCCGGATGCGCCGCAGCGCGATGATTTGCTTCTTTATCAATAGCTGTCAGCGCTTTACAGGCAACGCTTCAAGACCAGAATTATCCATGTTTTCTACAACAGCACGATGTCGTACTGGTCCGGCCCCAGGGCGCTTTCCGCCTGCAGTGATATCGGCTTGCGGATGAAATCGGACAGGCCGGCCAGGTGCTGGCTTTCCTCGTCCAGGAACAGTTCGATGACGGGCGGCGCGGCGATCACGCGGAATTCCTTGGGATTGAACTGGCGCGCCTCGCGCAGCACCTCGCGCAGGATGTCATAGCAGACGCTGCGCGCGGTCTTGACCTCGCCCACGCCGTGGCAGGTGGGGCAGGGTTCGCACAGCATGTGCGCGAGCGACTCGTGCGTGCGCTTGCGCGTCATCTCGACCAGGCCCAGCGGCGAAAACCCGCCGACCACGGTCTTCACGCGGTCGCGCGCCAGTTGCTTGCGGAACTCCGCCAGCACCGCCTCCTGGTGGTCGGCGTGCAACATGTCGATGAAATCCACGACGACGATGCCACCGAGGTTGCGCAGGCGCAGCTGGCGCGCGATCGCGCCCGCCGCCTCCAGGTTGGTCTTGAAGATGGTTTCGTCGAAATTGCGCGCGCCGACGTAGCCGCCGGTATTCACGTCCACCGTCGTCAGCGCCTCGGTCTGGTCCACGATCAGATAGCCGCCCGACTTGAGCTCGACACGGCGCCCGAGCGCACGCGCCACATCTTCGTCGATGCCGAACAGATCGAAGATCGGGCGCTCGCCCTTGTAGAGCTGCAGCTTGCCCGCCGCCTTGGGCATGTACTCGGCGCCAAAGCTGGAGAGCAGCGCGAACTGCTCGCGCGAATCAAGGCGCACGCTGCTCGTCTGCTCACCCACCAGATCGCGCAGCACGCGCTGCAGCAGGCTCAGGTCCAGGTGCAGCAGCGAGCCCGCCGGCAACTGCTGCGCGGCGGCGCGTATGCCGGACCAGGTCTTGCGCAGGTAGGCGATGTCTTCCGCCAGTTCCGCATCGCTGGCGTCTTCCGCGTTGGTGCGCAGGATGAAACCGCCTCCCCCGCCGCTGGCCTTGTCGCCCACCAGCGCCACCAGGCGCGCGCGCAGGGCATCGCGCTCCGCCTGCGCAATCTTCTGCGATACGCCCACATGCTCGTCCTGCGGCAGAAACACCAGCATGCGCCCGGCCACGCTGATCTGGGTCGAGAGCCGCGCGCCCTTGCTGCCGATCGGGTCCTTGATGACCTGCACCATCAGCGCCTGGCCCTCGAAGATCTGCTTTTCTATCGGCAGCTGGGGTTCGCCCTTGCGCCCCGGCACGTCGCCACTCTCGGCCGGGCGCTGCCAGACATCGGCCACATGCAGAAACGCGGCGCGCTCCAGCCCGATGTCGATGAAGGCCGACTGCATGCCCGGCAGCACGCGCGCGACCTTGCCCAGGTACACATTGCCGACCAGGCCGCGTTCCAGCGTGCGCTCGATGTGCAGCTCCTGCACCGCGCCGTTTTCCACCACGGCGACGCGCACCTCCTGCGGCGACCAGTTGACCAGAATATCGTTTTGCATGAAAGACCACCCTTGGGGAGCGATCATGCCTCAAGGCGGCGCCGCTTCATTCCCCGATGACGCCCGCGGCGCGCAGCAGCCGGGCGGTCTCAAACAGGGGCAGACCCATGATGCCGCTGTAGCTGCCGCTGATGCGCTCCACATGCTGGGCCGCCGCGCCCTGAATGGCATAGGCACCGGCCTTGCCCAGGGGTTCGCCGCTGGCGACGTAGGCGGCTATCTGCGCCGCCGTCATGGCGGCAAAACGCACGCGCGAAACGCTGAGCGCCGCCAGCCGCCGCCGGTCATCGGCCTGCAGCGCCACGGCGGTGAGCACCCGGTGCTCGCGCCCGGCAAGCTCGGCCAGCATGCGCCGCGCGTCGCCTGCATCCGCCGGCTTGCCGTAGATGGCACGGCCCAGCGCCACCGTGGTGTCGCTGCAGAGAATGGGGGCCGGCGCCAGCCCGCGGCGCTTGCACCGTGCCACGGCGGCATCGAGCTTGAGCGCCGTCACGCGCTGCACGTAGGCACTGGGTGATTCGCCGTTCAGCACCACCTCGATCGCTTCGGCATCCTCGTGCTCGTCACCCGGCGCATTGGCCAGCAGCAACGCATGGCGTACGCCGAGCTGCTCCAGCAACTGGCGCCGGCGCGGGCTCTGGGAGGCGAGGTAGATGAAGGCTGGCATGCGGGACTCGTGGGGCAGCACAGGCTCATTCCCTATGGTAGGGATGCCCCGCGTTGACCGACCAGGCGCGGTAGAGCTGCTCGATCAGCAGCACCCGCACCAGGGCGTGCGGCAGCGTCATGTCCGACAGACGGATGCGCTCATGCGCCGATTGCAGCAGCGCGGGATCCAGCCCATCCGGGCCACCGATGATGAGCGCCACGTCGTCACCGGAAAGCTGCCAGTCCCTGAGCCTTGCAGCCAGCGCCTGCGTGCTCAGGCGCGTGCCGTGTTCATCCAGCGCCACGCGGTGCACGCCGCGCGCCAATGCGGCTTCTATGCGCTCACGTTCGGCGGCCTGCAGGGTCTGCACGGCCTTGGAGCCGCGCGGCTCGGTCTTGACGGCCTTGAGTTCCACCTTCAGCTCGGGCGGAAAGCGCTTGGCGTAGTCCTCCCAGGCGGTGCGCGCCCAGTCGGGCACGCGCTGGCCGACGGCGACGATGCTCAGGCGCATCGGCGTTCACGCCTTGCGGCTGGGGGTCTTTCGTGCAGGGGCCTTGGCCGGTGCGGCGCGCTTGGCCGCCGCCTTCCTGGCGGTGGGCTTGTTCACCACCACCGTCTTCAGCGGAGCTGCCTTTTTTGCGGCCGGCGCGACGGGCTTGGCGGCGAGTGGCTTGGCAGGGGCTTTTTGGGCAACCACTTTCTTCGTGGCCGCTTTCCTTGCCACCGGCTTGGCCGCTGCCGTCTTCCTTGCCGCCGATTTG
The DNA here is from genome assembly GCF_000484635.1 of Comamonas badia DSM 17552. GTDB lineage: Bacteria > Pseudomonadota > Gammaproteobacteria > Burkholderiales > Burkholderiaceae_C > Comamonas_C > Comamonas_C badia. Next base: position 158,360 of record NZ_AXVM01000001.1, read on the forward strand.
CGTGCCGGCGTGGCCTGCTCTTCGGGTGGCGCCGTGAGATTGCGCGGCTTGACCGCCCCCAGCTTCATGCGCACCGGCTTTTCGCCCCAGATCTCTTCCAGCCGGTAATACTGGCGGATGGCGGGCTGCATGATGTGGCAGACCGCCGCGCCGCAATCGATGATGATCCACTCGCCGTTGTCCTCGCCTTCGCTGCGCGGCTTGGGCAGGCCCGCGTCGCGCACCGCATCGCGCACGCTGGCCGCGAGCGCCTTGGTCTGGCGGTTGGAGTTGCCGGTGGCGATGATCACGCGCTCGAACAGCGGCGAGAGGTGCTCGGTATCGAACACGCGGATGTCCGCCGCCTTCACGTCTTCCAGACCGTCAACGATGGCACGCTGCAGTTTGGTGAGCAATTTCTTGGCGGCAGCGTCTGTGGCGGGTGCAGTGGTCATCGGCAATGGGAAAGTAGTGGTCGGGAAGGCACAGTGTCGGGGATTTGGGTTTCCAGATCAAATCTGGCTGCAGCGCTTGCCAGGCATGCGCTGAAAGCTATCAAATCCAGGAACGCGGTTTGAGGTAGTAGCTGGTCAGGCGCTCTTCGGGCGAACCCGGCGCGGGCCGGTGCTGGTAGCTCCACGCGGCCAGCGGCGGCATGGAAAGCAGGATGGATTCGGTGCGTCCGCCCGATTGCAGGCCAAAGTGCGTGCCGCGGTCCCAGACCAGGTTGAATTCGACATAGCGCCCGCGCCGGTAGAGCTGAAACGCCCGCTCGCGCTCGCCATAGGGCATGTTCTTGCGCTGCTGCACGATGGGCAGGTAGGCGGTCGGCAAGGCATCGCCCACGCTTTGCAGCATGGCAAAGCCCTGCTCGAAGCCCAGTTCGGAAAAATCATCGAAGAAGATGCCGCCGATGCCGCGCTGCTCATCGCGGTGCCGGTTGCAGAAATACTCGTCGCACCAGGTCTTGAAGCGCGGGTAAAGCCCTTCGCCGTAGGGTGCGAGCGCGTCGCGGCAGACGCGGTGAAAGTGCACCGCATCCTCGTCAAAGCCGTAGTAGGGCGTGAGATCCATGCCGCCGCCGAACCAGCACACCGGCTCCTGCCCCGGATGGCCGGCGGCGATCATGCGCACGTTCATGTGCACCGTGGGCACATACGGGTTGCGCGGGTGAAACACCAGCGAGACGCCCATGGCCTCGAACGGCGCGCCCGCCAGTTCCGGCCGGTGCTGCGTGGCCGAGGGCGGCAGCTTGCCGCCGCTCACATCCGAAAAGCCGCAGCCCGCGCGCTCGAAGACCAGGCCGCCCTCGATGATGCGGGTGATGCCGTTGCCCTGCAGCGGCTCGTCCGGGGCCTTTTCCCAGGCGTCGGCGACGGCACGGGCCCCGCCCACGCCTTCGATCTCCTGCAGCGCGTTCATGATGCGCGCCTGCAGCCCCACAAGGTAGCTGCGTACCGGCTGTACCCGGCCCGCCGGGGTGAATTGACTCATTTGATGGCCCTGTGTCCGATGTCGTTGCGGTATTGCGCGCCGTCGAAGCGGATGGCGTGCAGCACCTCGTAGGCGCGCTGCTGCGCCTGGCGCACGCTGTCCGCCAATGCCGTCACGCACAGCACGCGTCCGCCCGAGGTACGCAGCGTGCCGCCTGCAAGCTGGGTGCCGGCATGAAAAACCATGGCGTCGTCCTGCTCGGGCGCGATGCCGGTGATGGCGTCGCCCTGGCGCGGGTTTTCCGGGTAGCCATGCGCGGCCATCACCACGCCCAGGGCGGTGCGCCGGTCCCACTGCAGCTCCACGCCATCGAGCCTGCCATCGACGGCCGCGTTGAGCAGATCGACCAGATCGCTCTTGAGCCGCAGCAGGATGGGCTGGGTTTCCGGGTCGCCCATGCGGCAGTTGAATTCCAGCACCTTGATCTGGCCCTGCGCGCCGATCATCAAACCGGCATAGAGAAAGCCGGTGTAGGGAATGCCATCCTTTTCCATGCCGCGCACGGCGGGCAGGATGACTTCGCGCATCGCGCGCGCGTGCACGTCGGCCGTGACCACCGGCGCGGGCGAATAGGCGCCCATGCCGCCGGTGTTGGGGCCAGCATCGCCGTCCTTGAGCCGCTTGTGGTCCTGGCTGGTGGCCAGCGCCGCCACATGCTTGCCGTCCGAGAGCACGATGAAGCTGGCCTCTTCGCCTTCGAGGAACTGCTCTATCACCACCCGCGCCACGCCTTCGTCGGCGCCGCCGTAAGCGTTGTCCACCAGCATGAAATCCACGGCCGCATGGGCTTCGGCCAGCGTGTCCGCCACCACCACGCCCTTGCCGGCCGCCAGTCCGTCGGCCTTGATGACGATGGGCGCGCCCAGGCGATCGACGAAGGCGTGCGCCGCCACCGGATCGGTGAAGGTGTCGTAATCGGCCGTGGGAATGCCGTGGCGGCGCATGAAGGCCTTGGAGAAGGCCTTGGAGCTCTCCAGCTGCGCCGCCGCGCGCGTGGGTCCGAAGATGCGCAGGCCCCTGGCGCGGAAGGCATCGACCACCCCGGCGGCCAGCGGCGCCTCGGGACCGACCACGGTGAGCCCGATCTTGTTGGCGAGCGCCCAATCCGCGAGCTGCTGCACGTCGGTGATGGGCAGGTTCTCCAGCCGCGGCGACAGGGCCGTTCCGCCATTGCCCGGCGCCACATAGACCGTGCTGGCCTTGGGCGACTGCACCAGCTTCCAGGCCAGCGCGTGTTCGCGCCCGCCGCCACCGATAACAAGAATTTTCATACTGCGTGCTGTGTGAGGGCTGGCATCTTAGGCGCTGGCCGCTGGTTCAAGCCCGGCCACCAGCGCGGCCAGCGACTGCCCGTTGAGCATGGTCTGGAATTGCACCGGCACCCGCCGCGCCTGCAGCGCGGCAAAAAAATGCCGCGCACTTTCGATTTTCCAGCGTTCCTTTTCGCCGATGTCGGCATATTGGTCATAGCCCTTGGTTTCCACCACCAGATACAGCGCCTGCGGCTTGCCCGCCTGGGTGACGACGTAGCCGAAATCTGGGTTGTAGTTGCCCAGCGGGGTAGGAATGTTCACGCGCGGCAGTTTGGCGAACACGGTGATCTGCGGTAGGCCCGACTCATCCACCGCCGCACGCTCGATCTGGCTGTCCACCGGCATCAGCGGGTTGGCGTAGAGCGACTTTTCCCGCACCGCCGCGTTGCCGATGTCGTGCGTTTCCGTGCCGCATGCCATCACCGCAATGGTTTTGAGCAACTGCCCGGCCCGGTCGGTCAGCGCGGTCTGCACGCGCACCTCGCGCAATTCATAGGTCACCTTGTTGACCACCAGCTCATGAATGCAGCGCACGATGGTGTCGCGCAGCGTGGCCAGCGCACGGTTCTCGTTCTGCGCGATCAGCGCGAACCTCTCTGGCGGCATGAGCCGCAAAATCTCACCGATGGTGTGCACCGACAGCCGCGTGGCGTTGGCCAGCTCGCGCACGAAGCTCGCCAGCGTGAACACCGAATGCGGCAGCACCTTGTAGGCCGCCTGTTCGCTGCGCGCGGTGTGAACGTCGTGCACCTGCGTGGCCGTGGTCACGCTGATGGCGAGCGGCTTGATGTCGAAGTGCGCCTCGATGCGCCGCAACACGTTGGCCACCAGTTGCGCGCTGTCCAGCTCGTAGCGCAGCACGGCGTCGTGGTTCAGGTTGGTCCACAGTTCGCGGAATTTTTCGTACTGCTGGGGCCGCACCGTCAATGCGGGCGGGGTCTTGTCGCGCCTGGCCTTCACCTGCCCCGCGCCTTCGTAATACAGATCCAGATAACGCAGCATGTTCTGCCCGCCCTCCGGCGGCAGGCTGGGCACGATTTGCAAAGCGGCCAGAACCCGCTCGCGCTGCGACTGGTACTGCTGGCGCGGCCACAGCAGCGTGGCCTGCCCGCTCAGGTCGTCCAGTTCGATCAGGCCAATGCCCGCCAGCGCATCGAGCACGCGATTGGCCTGCCGCGTGCTCTGGGCCACGCCGTATTCCGCCAGCACCCCGTCGTCGAACACCGCCGACACGCGCCGCACGCTGGCCGCGCTGATTTCGGCCTGTATGGCGCGCACGAAATCGCCCTCGCTCGCGGGCACCACCACGGTCAGGTCGTTGATGGTGTCGAACTCGGCGTCATCGGCTTGCACGCGCTCCAGTTCCTGATTGACGGCCAGGCGCAGGCCGCGCCCAATCTGCTGCAGCTTGGTGATGCGCGAGTTGCTCGGCGCCAGCTTGCACAGAGTGAATACGTTGGGGTTGTCCCAACCCTCCTGCAGCGCCCACATGCTGAAGATAAAGCGCAAATCGGTGTCGAAGGACAGCAGCTTTTCCTTGTCCTGCAGAATCAGCTTGATGGCTTCTTCCTCGCCTTTTTCGCTGTGCGAACGGGCAAAGTAGCCCCGATGCACCCGGCCCAGATCGAGCGCGCTGCGCTCCAGATACGCGCGATAGCCAGCGTCCAGGTCTTTTGCCAGCACAGCCTGCAGTTGCGCGCGGTAATGCTGCTCGAACAGCGTGCGCAGCACCGCCGGGCGCTGACCATCGGGCAGGTATTTGTGCACCGCGTCGATGAAAAACAGGCTGATCGACTTGATGCCGCGCTTGAACAGCGCCTCCTCGCGCTCGAAGTGGCTGGCAACGGTCTGCGCGATCAGCATCGACTGCACCTCGTCGGCCAGCATGCCGCAGCCCACCGGCACTTCCAGCGGCAGCGCCAGGCCGTTGGTGAACAGCAGCTCGGCCTTGGTGATCTTCTCCACCACGTGGCCATCCAGCCAGGCCAGGCCGGTGCCGCTTCCCAGGTTGTCCTTGGCGCGCAGCGCCACCGTGGCCGCCTTGCCATCGGCCTTCTGGTAGCGCACCAGCGCCTCGCGCTCCCGGGCCGTGCCGCTCACTTGCAGCAGCGTCAGCGTCTCGGCCATGTCAACGCCGGTGCCCACCGTATCCACCGTGATGCCCTTGACCAGCCGCTGGCGAAACGCCTCCAGGCTGTCCAGCGTATAGACCAGGTTGGTGAACTCGTCGCGCTTGAAGGTGGCGCCAAAGCGCAGCGTCAGCAGCGGGTTGAAGCGCGTCAGGTATTCCTGCGTCTGCTTGCCTTCAAAGCGGTGCGGCTCGTCGATGATCAGCACGGGCCGAATGGCTGCCAGCGCCTCCATGTAGCTCTTGGCATGGCCAAACAGATTGGCCTCCACCCCGCGCTTGTGGATCAGCTTGCTGTCGCCCGCGAACGACTGGTAAGTCGCCACCATGACCGAAATACCGCGATTGGCCGCGTGGATAAAGCCCGAGACGGTCTTGTCGGAATAATTGACGACGCTGATTTTCTGGTTGTCGTACTCGCGGGCAAAAAACGCCGCCGTAGTTTGCAGCGTGCGCAACGTGCCCTGGCGAATGGCATTGCTGGGCACCAGCACGATGAATTTGGACAGGCCGAACTTCTGGTGCAGGCGGTGAATGGTTTCAATGAAGGTAAACGTCTTGCCAGTGCCGGTTTCCATCAGCACATCGATTTGCAGCGCCGGCGTGGCCGTGGCAGGCACCACCACCTGCCCCGCCACCACGTCATTTTCGGCACGCACGCGCTCGATATTGGCGCGCAGCGCCTCGGCCGCCTCGCGCGGCGCGTAGGTGGGGTTGGCGTGTACGCCCTGCGGGGCGATGAAGCGCACGTCGTCGAACACCTGCTCCACACTGCGCACGGCCTGCGCCTGGTAGGCCAGGCGGACGTATTGGAATTGCGGGCTGCTCATGGCGAAAAAACGCGTGCCTCAGCCGCGCAGGCGCAGCTTGTCTTCCGACAGGTCCAGGGTTTCGAGCAGCGTCTTCAGCCCCAGCAGAAAATTGTCGTCGCGCACCCAGGGCGCATACACCGCCAGCGCCTGAACCGGCGCGCCACCCTCGCGCGCGGCGCGCAGCACCTGGCCCAGCGCCTCGGTATCCAGCGCCTGCAACACCAGCAGCACGTCGCCCGCGCGGTACAGCGCATCTTCTTGCAGCACCTGCACGCGGGCCGACAGCGGCAGCCCCTCGGCCAGCAGCAGGTTGTAGATGATTCTGGCCGTTTGTGCAGGCTGAGCCTGCGTCAGCAGCTGTTGAAATTGAAGCACATCGGCTTGCGTGGCCTCGGCCAGCGGCTTGCGCAGGATCAGCGCGTCGGGGTCGTCGGCCAGCGCGAAGACGCGAAAGCCGGTGTCCACCCCGGGCTTTTCCGCGTTGACCTTGGCGCCCGCGCGGCGCAGGCGCTCGGCGGTGATCTCGAAAATCGTCGCCTCGGACTTGCCCAGGGTCTGGGTGACGAAGCCGTGCGCGTCTTTCTGCTTCTTCGCGTCGATGGGCTGGGGAATCTGCACCAGGATGAAGCGACGCTGGCCGCCGTCCTCGGCGTTCAGGCGCATAACGGCCTCGGCGGTGGTGCCGGAGCCGGCGAAGAAGTCCAATACCAGGGTATTCTTATCGCCCGGCGCCGCATAACGCAGCAAGCGGGCAATTTCTTCCGTGTCCTTAGGGTTGTTGAATATCTTCTGGTTTTCGAACAACTCACGTAAATCACGCACGGACACCTGGGACTGTTTATAAAAATAACTGCCGCGCACCTGTGTCGCCAGTTCGTCGTCGTCCTCTGTGTTCAGTTCATCGTCGGCGTCATTCGCTTCCAGTTCCTGCGGTATTGGCCGAATATGCGCCTTGCGAAACGGTGGCTCGGTGTGATCGTCCCGGAACGCCACCAAACCAAGATCGATCTGGCGTTTCATCTCGTCATGGCTTGCGTAAATCCACCCGCGCTCCGGCACCTTGCAAGGTTCGCTCGTCACCGGATGAACCACGTCGTAGCGCGGCCCGCCGCCGCCCGGCCATGAGATATCGCGGTCGCGCCATGGCCCATGCTCGTCGATACGCTTGTAGCGGCTCCATTTCTTGGCCGGATGGCTGCGCGGCAGTTCGCTGTACCAGGCTTGCAAATCGCGTTCGATGGCCTCGTCATCGGCGCCGCGCGATTCGCGCAGTTCCAGATACTTGGTCCAGATTTCACGCGCACCGGGTTTTTCCTCGCGCCAAATGGTGTTTTCACCGCGCAAATTCACTTGCGACTTGGCGTACACCAACATGTACTCATGGCCGTTGGAGAAAAACTTGGCGTCGTTTTTTCGACCCTTTTCCCAAACCAGGTTGGAAATAAAGTTTTCCTGCCCGAACACCTCATCGCACACCAGCTTCAACTGCGCCTGCTCGTTGTCGTCGATGCTGATGAAAATCACCCCGTCGTCGCGCAGCAAGTCCTTGGCCAGCAGCAGGCGCGGGTAGATGAAGCTGAGCCAGCCCGAATGGGTGCGCGCGCCGTAGATGTTCTGGATGTATTCGGCGTTGTCCTTGCTGTAGCCCAGTTGGGCCAGGATGTCGGCCTGCTTTTGCGTGAAGTCGTCGCGGTAGATGAAGGCGTCGCTCTGGGTGTTGTAGGGCGGGTCGATGTAGATGAGCTTGACCTGGCCGAAGTAGCTCTGGCGCAGCAGGCGCAGGGCGTCCAGGTTGTCGCCCTTGATCAACACGTTGTGCGTGCTGTCCCAGTGCTTGCTGTCGCCGGGCGCGGGCTGCACGATTTTGTCGGGCGGCACGAAGGCGGTGTGGAATGCCTCGCGCTTGCCGGCCCAGCGCAGTTCGTAGCCGTCTTCTTCCACCCGAATGCCGGCGGAGTTGGCGGGGTCGAGCGCCTGCTGAATGGCTGCGGCGCTGACGGTGATATGGCCCGCCTCGTCGGTGGCGACGGCCTGCGGAAACAGCTCGCGCAGCAGCTCCAGCTTGCGCGCGGCGGGGCTGGGGGCTATGAAGAAGGGTTGAACGGCAGGCATTGGGTAGCTAGAAAAAACGAAGCTGTTGGCGCTTTGCCAGAAAGCGCTGGAGACTGATTTCTTTCATGAATATTCGGAGGCGGCGGCGGGCGGCCGAGAACTCGCTACAGCCCGCCGGCACGCCATTCGGGCCGCAGCGCCGGCGGTCACGCCAGATCCACGTTGGCGTTGTGGTAGACGTTCTGCACGTCGTCCAGGTCTTCGATCATGTCCAGCAGCTTCTGCATGCGCTCGGCATCGTCGCCGGTGAGTTCTATGGTGTTTTCGGCGCGCATCGTCACCTCGGCCACCTCGGGCTTGAGGCCGGCGGCTTCCAGCGCCTCTTTCACCGCCTCGAAGGTGCCGGGCTCGGTCAGCACCTCGATCGCGCCCTCGTCGTCGGCGATCACGTCGTCGGCACCAGCCTCCAGCGCCACCTCCATCACCTGGTCTTCGCTGGTGCCGGGCGCGAAGATGAGCTGGCCGCAATGTTTGAACTGGAACGCCACCGAGCCTTCGGTGCCCATGTTGCCGCCGTATTTGCTGAACACATGGCGCACGTCGGCCACGGTGCGCACGCGGTTGTCGGTCATGGTGTCCACGATGATGGCCGCGCCGGCGATGCCGTAGCCTTCGTAGCGGATCTCTTCGTAGGTCACGCCTTCCAGATTGCCCGTGGCCTTGTCCACGTTGCGCTTGATGGTGTCGGCCGGCATGTTGGCCGCCTTGGCCTTGTCGATCGCCAGGCGCAGGCGCGGGTTGCTGGTCGGGTCGCCGCCGCCGGTGCGCGCCGCCACCATGATCTCGCGCACCACGCGGGTCCAGATGCGCTGGCGCTTTTCATCCTGCCTGCCCTTGCGGTGCTGGATGTTGGCCCATTTGCTGTGTCCTGCCACGACGCTTTCCTTTGATCTGCTTTGGTTTAATCTGCAGCCTGCGATTCTACTTTTCGAGGATGCCATGGCCGACCCCCTTCTGATTGCCCGCAACGGCGCCACCCGTTGCGAGTTGTTACCCGGCCTGGCCAACCGCCACGGCCTGATCACCGGCGCCACCGGCACCGGCAAGACGGTGACGCTGCAAAAGCTCGCCGAAGAGTTCTCGCGCATCGGCGTGCCGGTGTTCATGGCCGACGTGAAGGGCGACCTGACCGGCATCAGCCAGAAGGGCAGCGTGAGCAGCAAGCTGGCCGATTCCATCAAGGAACGCGGCCTGCCGCTGCCCGAACCCAGCGCCTGCCCCACCACGCTGTGGGACGTGTTCGGCGAGCAGGGCCACCCGGTGCGCGCCACGATTTCGGACATGGGGCCGCTGCTGCTCGCGCGCATGCTCGACCTGAACGACACGCAGGCGGGCGTGCTCAATCTGGTGTTCAAGATCGCCGACGACAACGGCCTGCTGCTGCTGGACCTGAAAGACCTGCGCGCCATGCTGCAGCATGTGGGCGACAACGCCAAGGAATTCACGACGAAGTACGGCAACATCAGCGCGGCGAGCATAGGCGCCATCCAGCGCGGCCTGATGCAGGTCGAGACCCAGGGCGGCGACAAGTTCTTCGGCGAGCCCATGCTCAACATCGAGGACTTCATGCAGACCGTGGGCGGCCAGGGCGTGGTCAACATCCTGGCGGCCGACAAGCTGCTGAACGCCCCGCGCCTGTACGCCAGCTTTCTGCTCTGGATGCTGTCGGACCTGTTCGAGCGCCTGCCCGAGATCGGCGACCCAGAGAAACCCAAGCTGGTGTTCTTCTTCGACGAGGCGCACCTGCTGTTCACCGACGCGCCCAAGGTGCTGATCGAGCGCATCGAACTCGTGGTGCGCCTGGTGCGCTCCAAGGGCGTGGGCGTGTACTTCGCCACGCAGAACCCGCTGGACATTCCCGACACCGTGCTGGCGCAACTGGGCAACCGCGTGCAGCACGCGCTGCGCGCCTTCACCCCGCGCGACCAGAAGGCGGTGAAGGCCACGGCCAGCACCATGCGGCCCAAGGCCGGACTGGATATCGAGGCCGCGATCACCGAGCTGGCCGTGGGCGAGGCGCTGGTGAGCCTGCTGGACGCCAAGGGCCGCCCGAGCGAGACCGAGCGCGTCTACGTGCTGCTGCCCGGCAGCCAGCTGGGGCCGATCACGGCCGAGCAGCGCCAGGCGCTCATCAAGGGCTCGCTGGTGGCCGGCACCTACGACACGGCGGTGGACCGCGAATCCGCCTATGAGCTGCTCGCGCAGCGCGGCGCCAACGCAACGGCCGGGGGGACGCCCGGCACGGCTGGTGCCGGCGCGCCCGCGCCCCAGGATGGCGGCATGTTCGACGGCATAGGCACGATGGTGAAAGAGGCGCTGTTTGGCCGCACCGGCCCGCGCGGCGGACAGTACGACGGGCTGGTGCAGAACATCGTCAAGGGCGAGGCCAGGCGCATGGGGCGCGAGCTGCTGCGCGGCGCCCTCGGCAGTCTGATGGGCGGCAAACGCCGCTGAGCACAAGGAATACACCACCATGCAGCACTTCCAGCTCACCATTGAAAACCACATCGCCCACCTGGTGCTGAGCCGCCCCGAGGCGCTCAACACCATGGGGCCACGCTTCTGGCGCGAGCTCGATGGCGTGCTGGATGCACTGCACCGCGGGAGCGACGCGCGCGTGCTGCTCATCAGCAGCACCGGCAAGCATTTCAGCACCGGCATGGCGCTGGATGTCTTTGGCGGCGCCATTCAGATGGACGACGCCAGCGCGGCCGGCCGGGCGGCGATTTCCGACCTGCTCGCCGAGCTGCAGGCCACCTTCACGAGGCTGGAAACCCTGCGCATCCCCGTGATCACCGCCATCCAGGGCGGCTGCATCGGCGGCGCGGTGGACATGGTGACGGCCGCCTGCATGCGCTATTGCACGCGCGATGCCTTTTTCTGCATCCAGGAGATCAACATCGGCATCGTCGCCGACGTGGGCACGCTGCAGCGCCTGCCCAAGCTCATCCCCATGGGCGTGGTGCGCGAAATGGCCTATACCGGCCGCCGCCTGCCCGCCGCCCGTGCGCTCGCCGCCGGCCTGGTCAACGAGGTTTTCGACACGCAGGAGGCCATGCTGGATGCGGCGCTGCAGACCGCCCGTGAAATCGCCGCCAAGCCACCCGTGGCGCTCTGGGGCAGCAAGCAGGCGCTGAACTATGCGCGCGACCATTCCGTGGCCGACAGCCTGCAGCAGATGGGCTGGCTGCAGGGCGTGGTCTGGAGCGAGGCGCAGGTGCGGGAAGCCGTGGCCGCGATGCAGCAAAAGCGCCCCGGCGAGTTCGCGCCGCTGGCGCCGCTGCAGCGCTTCACGGATCTTCCATCGGACGCTTGAATCAACTTATTGATAGCTGTCAATGCATATCAGGCAACCCCTGGAGCCCGATTTAGTTTGAAAAATCGAGGTGCACGCCATGACCCCGCCCACCCCCGAAGACGTTCAGGCCGCCGCGCGCTTGCTCGCGGGCGTGGCGCCGCGCACGCCGGTGCTGCGCTCGACGACGATAGACCAGCTGTTCGGCGGCCAGCTGTACTTCAAGTGCGAGAACGTGCAGCGCACCGGCTCGTTCAAATTCCGCGGCGCCTACTGCGCCCTGGCCCAGTTCAGCGAGCCGCAGCGCGGCCAGGGCGTGCTTTCATATTCCTCGGGCAACCATGCCCAGGCGATCGCGCTGGCGGCGCGGCTGCATGACATCCCGGCGCTGGTCGTCGTGCCGCAGGATGCCGATGTCACCAAGATGGAAGCCGCGCGCGGCTACGGCGCGCAGGTCGTCACCTTTGACCGCGCCAAGGAAGATCGCCAGGCGCTGAGCCAGCGCCTGGCGCTGGAGCGCGGCATGAGCGTGGTGCCGCCGGCCGATCACCCGCAGGTCATCGCGGGCCAGGGCACGGTGGCGCTGGAACTGCTGCAGGATTTCCCCAGGCTGGATTACCTCTTCGTCCCCGTCGGCGGCGGCGCGCTGCTCGCGGGCAGCCTGCTGGCCGCGCAGGCGCTGGGCAGCGACTGTGAAGTCGTGGGCGTCGAGCCCGAGGCCGCGAACCGCGCGCAACGGTCGCTCAAGGCCGGTCAGCCCGTGGCCATGGCGCACCCGCGCACCATCGCCGATGCGGCGCAGGCAACGGCGCTGGCCCCGCTGGCCTTCGACATCATCCGCAGGGCCGCACCGCAGATGCTCACCGCCACCGACGCGCAGCTGCTGGGCGCGCTGCGCTTCTTTGCCCAGCGCATGAAGCTGGTGGTCGAGCCCACGGGCGCACTGGCCTTTGCCGGCGCGCGCGATGGCGGCCTTGACATCCGCGGCAAGCGCGTGGGCATCATCGTGAGCGGCGGCAACGTCGATCTGGCGCGTTACGCTCGCTTTCTTTCCGATTGAAACCCACGTTTTCCATGAGCAACATCCACGTCATCGACCACCCGCTGGTGCAGCACAAGCTCACGCTGATGCGCAAGAAGGAGGCCAGTACCAGCAGCTTTCGCCGCCTGCTGGGCGAGCTCGCCTCGCTGATGGCCTACGAAGTCACGCGCGACATGCCGCTGCAGGAGGTGCAGATCGAAACGCCGATGGAGCGCACCACGGGCAAGGTGATCGACGGCAAGAAGCTGGTGCTGGTTTCCATCCTGCGCGCGGGCAACGGCTTTCTGGACGGCATGCTCAGCGTCGTGCCCGGCGCGCGCGTGGGCCACATCGGCCTGTACCGCGATCCGCGGACGCTGCAGGCGGTGGAGTATTACTTCAAGATGCCCTCCGAGATGGCCGAGCGCGACGTGATCGTGGTGGACCCGATGCTGGCCACCGGCAATTCGGCCAGCGCCGCGCTCACGCGGCTCAGGCAGACCCAGCCACGCTCGATCAAATTCGTCTGCCTGCTGGCCGCGCCGGAAGGCATCGCCACGCTGCAGACCGCGCACCCCGATGTCCCCATCTACACCGCGGCCATCGATCGCCAGCTGAACGGGCACGGCTATATCCTGCCTGGGCTGGGCGACGCCGGCGACCGCATTTTCGGCACCAAATGAGAACCATCAACCTGAGGAGGTATGAACCATGAGCATTCCCGTTGAACTCCCCGAACTCGCGCAGGCCCTGGAGCGCTACCGCTTCGCCTATCTGCTGACCGGCACCGACCACGGCGCGCCGCACGCCATCGCGGTCTCGCCCGTGCTGCAAGGGGGCGTGCTGACCATCCAGGGCGTGGGCCGGCGCACCGGCAAAAACCTGGCCAGCCGCCCCGAGGTCGGCCTGGTCTGGCCGCCCGCGGATGCCGCCGACTATTCGCTGATCGTCGATGGCACGGCCAGCGTGGCGGGCGAGCAGATCCGCATCGCGCCCACCCGGGCCGTGCTGCACCGCTCGGCGCCTTCGCCCGAGCCGGCCGCGCCCGGCGCCTGCGGCTCGGACTGCAAGGAAATCAAGCTGTAAGCGTTCGCGCGCAAAAGCAGAAGGACAGAAGGCCAGCATTGCGCTGGCCTTCTGTCCTGCATGCGGGCCCGGTGCGCCATGCGCACCGGGGTTTGCCGCATCAATACACGTCGTGCTGCGTGTTGTAGACGTTGAACTTGCCGGTCGGGGTGATGATGCGCGCATCCTTGATCACCGCCTTGCAGGTGCGGGTCTTGTCGTCGACCACGACGATCGCGGACTGCTTGTCCTTGGCGCTCCAGATGGAGAACCAGACCTCGTCGCCCTTCTGGTTGTACTCGGGCTGCACCACGCGCTTGGCGCCATCGTCCTTCAGGTCGGCACAGGCGGCGATGTCGATCACCTGCGGCGGCTTGCTCAGATCGCGGATGTCGTAGACCGCGGCGCTCTGGCTGATCTTGGCGTCCGGGTTGAAGGTGGTGTCGACCCACAGGTTGCTGGACTTGGGGTGCGTCTTGATGAACAGCGAGCCACCGCCCTGGCCCTGCAGCGTCTGCACCACCTTCCAGGCGTTGGCCTTGTGGCCCTTGGGGTCGGTGCCGATGATGGAAATGCTCTCATCGCCCAGCCCCGAGGTGGCCCAGACCGGACCGAACTTGGGGTGCTTGAAGTTGGCGCCGCGCCCGGGGTGCGGGATCTTGCCGACTTCGATGATGGCAGCCATCTTGTCTTCCTTGGTATCGACGACCGCGATCTTGTTGGACGAGTTGGCGGCCGTCAGGAAGTAGCGGCGCGTGGAGTCAAAACCCCCGTCGTGCAGGAACTTGGCGGCATCGAGCTGCTTGGCCTTGAGGTTCTCCAGGTCGGTGTAGTCCACCATCCAGATCTTGCCGGTTTCCTTGGCGTTGATCAGGAACTCGGGCTTCTGGTGGCTGGAGACGATGGCGGCCACGCGCGGCTCGGGGTGGTACTCGTTGTTCACGTCCATGCCGCGGGTGGAGACGATTTTCTTCGGCTTGAGCGTGTCGCCATCCATCAGCACGAACTGCGGCGGCCAGTAGGTGCCGGCCACGGCGATCTTGTCCTCCCAGCCCTTGAACTTTGAAGTCTCGACCGAACGCGCCTCCAGACCGACCTTGATCTCGGCCACGTTGTCGGGCTTTTCCATCCACAGGTCGATCAGGTTCAGGCGCGCATCGCGGCCGATCACGTACAGGTAGCGCCCCGAGGCCGACATGCGCGAGATGTGCACCGCGTAGCCGGTCTTGATGATGTTGATGATTTCCTTGGTGTCGCCGTCGATCAGCGCGATCTCGCCGGCGTCGCGCAGCGTCACCGAGAAGATGTTGTCAAGGTTGTACTGGTTCATCTTCTTCTTCGGGCGCGCGTTGACCGGCACGTATTCCTTGCGCGACTTTTCCATGTCGTCGAGCGAGAACTCGGGCGGCGTGGGAGGGTCTTGCTGGATGTAGCGGGCCATCAGGTCCACCGTGGCTTCATCGAACTCGCCCGAGGTCTGCCAGTTCGGCATGCCGGCGGGCGAGCCGTAGGCGATGAAGACCTTGAGGTAGTCCGTGCCCTTGGGGATGGTCACGTCGGGCGTCAGCGCCTTGCCGGTGGCGCCCTTGCGCAGCACGCCGTGGCAGCCGGCGCAGCGCTCGAAATAAATCTGGCGCGCCTTGGTGAACTCGGCCTCGCTCATGGCCGGCGCCTTGGCATTCGAGGTCTTGTGCATCTCCTCGCCGGAAGCGTAGCCCGCGCTTTCGAATCTGGCGCCCGGACTGGTCGTCTGGGTGGTGGGGCCATCGGGCTTGGCCGGTTCGCCAGGGCCTTGTGCCATGGCACCCAGAGCCACCGCGGACAGCAGCAGCACGGCAAGGCTCGTCATGGGGCGGATTTTCATTGTGCAATCCTCTCTCGTTCCTTGGTTCGAAGCCGCCCTGCTTCCTGTCGCGAGCCATCCGGGGGCGGCATGAAAGACCGGTGACTTTCGCAAGGATTATCCCTAGCGCCCCCCTCCGCTTTATTGATTTGGAACAAAGCTTCACACTTCCTGTCTCGTAGGTGATAACCCTTGGTTTCCTCTCGTAAGATGCTTGGTATTCCAGCGTTATCTCAATGCGCGCTCAGTTATTTTGTATCTTTATGTTTCATCCTTTTTCAAACGCCCGATTGCCGCCGCATTGGCGCCCACTGTCCCTTTGCGCCCTGCTCGCCGGCCTGGCGCAGGCGCAGCCGGCCGCGCAGCTGCCGCAGATGGTGGTCAGCGGCTCGATGCAGGAGCAGGCGGCGGACGATCTGCCGCAGTCCATCGACATCATCGGCGCCGGGCAGCTCGAAGAGCAGCAAAGCCAGACCCTGCGCGATGCACTGCAGGATCTGCCCAACACCTCGGTGCGCACCGCGCCGGCGCGCCTGGCGGTCAGCGCCGCCTCCGCCGCCTTCGCGCGCGATGGCAACACCGGCATCAACATCCGCGGCATCGGCGGCAACCGCGTGCTGATGACGGTGGACGGCATACGCATGCCGCGCAGCTACGTCTCGCGCTCGGCCATCTTCGACCGCGAATACCTCTCGCTGGAGCTGGTCAAGCGCGTCGAGCTGCTGCGCGGCCCGGCCTCGGCGCTCTACAGCTCGGACGCGCTGGCCGGGGTGGTGAACTTCGTCACCTACAACCCCGAGGACTTTTTGCGCGGCACCGGTGCCGGGGAAAAGAAAACGCTGGGCGGGCGCGCCGCCCTGCAGTGGGCCGGCGAAAACGACGGCAAGACCCTGGCCGCCACCGTCGCGGGCCGCGCCGGCGATGCGGCGCAGTGGATGCTGACCGCCAGCGCCCGCCGCTCGCATGCCAGCGAGACCATGGGCGGCAACGATGCGCCCAACGCCAGCCGCACGACGGCCAACCCGCAGCAGGACCGCGACCAGGCCCTGCTGGCCAGGCTGGTGCTGCGCCCGGGCAGCGGCCAGCGCCACATCCTGACGCTGGAGCATGTACGGCGCCACTCCAGCGCCGAGCTGCTCTCCAGCCGCGCCGTCCAGCCCGGCAAGCCGGGCGACGTGCTGCGCGAGAGCTCGCGCTACGCCGCCGGGCGCGATCGCCTGGCATGGGACGCGCACTACGACATCGACAGTGCCTGGGCCGACCAGCTGCGCACCGTGCTGGCGCTGCAGCGCGGCGATTCGCGGCGCGTGGGCGAGAGCGATCTGAACAGCGGCGTGCACCGCGTGCGCGACAACCGCTACGACGAGCGCATCTGGCAGCTCGATCTGCAGGCGGAAAAAGTCCTGCGCTCGGGCGGCTGGGCGCACCGCATCGCCTACGGCGCGCAGGGCACGCGCAGCGCCATCACCAACCTGTATGACGGCCTGAACCCGCTGCCGCCGGACATGTTCCCGCTCAAGCGCTTTCCGGACACGCGCGAAACCGGTCTCGCGGCCTATGTGCAGGATGAATCCGTCTGGGGCGACTGGACCTTCACGCCCGGCCTGCGCATCGAGCGCACGGCCGTCGACGTAAGCAGCCAGGCCGGCTTCTTCCCGCCCTCGCCGCAGCCCGGGCAATCGCTCACGGCATCGGCCGTGCTGCCCAAGCTCGGCATCCTCTGGCGCGCGACGCACGAGTGGAGCTTCTTCGGCCAGTATTCACAGGGTTTTCGCACGCCCGAACCCGGGCAGCTCAACGACCGCTACGAAGCCATCGTGCCCGGCACGCGCGTGCTCATCATTCCCAATCCCCATCTCAAGCCCGAACGCAGCCGCGGTTTCGAGCTGGGCGCGCGCGCGCGCCTTGAGCGCCTGCAGCTGGATTTCACCGCCTTCGTCAACCAGTATTCCAACCTGATCGTCGACGCCGAGCTGGTGAAGGACACGCCCACCGAACGGCTCTTTCAGACCGTCAACGTCGGCCGCGCGCGCATCCACGGCTTCGAATTCAAGGGTCGCTACGACTGGGGCATGGTGGCGGGCGGGCGCCTGGCCAGCACCTTTGCCTGGGGCATGGCGCGCGGGCGCAACCTTGAGAGCGGCAAGCCGCTCAATTCCGTCGATCCGGCGCAGCTCATCCTGGGCCTGCGCTACGACACGGCGCCGTGGTCGCTCTGGGCCACCGCGCGCCACCGGCTGGCCAAGAAGCCAGGCGACATCGACAGCGGCGACATCTTCAATTCGCGGCCGGAGGTACAGTTCGCCCCGCCGGGCTACACCACGCTGGACCTGGGCGCGCAATGGCGGCCTGCCAGGGACACGCGCATCAACATCGCCATCCACAACCTCACCAACCGCAAATACTGGCTTTGGCCGGACGTCTACGGGCAGGCGGCCAATGCGCCGGTGCTCGATGCCTACTCCCAGCCCGGGCGCAGCCTGCGGGTTTCGCTGGTCAAGGATTTTTGATCAAAAACGGCTGCAGCGCATACCCATCAAGCGCTTGCAGCTATGATTTTCATGAATCACGCTGCGCCAGCGCCTGCTCCACCCCCCGGTTGGCCAGCGCGTCGGCGCGCTCATTGCCGGGGTGGCCGGCATGGCCCTTGACCCAATGCCAGCGGATGTGGTGGCCCGCGCCATGCGCCAGCGCGTCCAGCTGCTGCCACAGCGCCACGTTCTTCACCGGCTGGCCGGCCGCCGTGCGCCAGTGCTTCTTCTTCCAGCCGTGGATCCATTCGGTGATGCCCTGGCGCACGTACTGGCTGTCCAGGTACAGGTCCACCTCGCAGGGGCGCTTGAGGGCGCTCAGGCCCTCGATCACGGCGCGCAGCTCCATGCGGTTGTTGGTCGTCAGCAGCTCGCCGCCGCACAGCTCTTTTTCCACGTCCGCGCGGCGCAGCAGCGCGCCCCAGCCGCCCGGGCCGGGGTTGCCCTTGCAGGCGCCATCGGTATACATCTCGACACGCTCCACGTTCAATCACTCCAGTTTCAAAGGTTCCGCCTGGTGCAGTCTCTGGCCGTGGGAGCGGCTTCAGTACAAGCTTCAGGCCCCATCAATCGCAATGCACACGCACGGTTTCGGCGGGTTCGCGCCGCGCCACCGGCACCGCCGCGCCGCGCGCCGCGCGCACAGTGCGCCAGGCCGGCTCCAGCAGGCGCATGCCCAGCACCCGCTTGACGGCCACCAGCACATAGCCCGCGCCCAGCACCGGCCAGCCATGCGGTCCCACGCGGTCCATCCAGCCCATGCGGTCCAGCCACAGGGCGTTGCGGCTGGCGGGGCCAAAACAGCCCAGGCTCACGCTTTCCACTTCCAGATCCAGCAGGCGCAGCCAGTCGCGCAGGCGCCAGGGCGAAAGAAATTCCTCCGCCTGCGGGATGAACAGGGGGCCGCGCGCGCCCAGGCGCGCATACCACTGCATGCGCCGCTGGCGCAGGCCCCACAGGCTCCAGGGGTTGATGCCACTGATCACCAGCCGCCCCTCGGGCACCAGCACGCGCGCCGCCTCGCGCAGCGCCGCATGCGGGCTGGCGCTCAGCTCCAGCGTATGCGGCATCAGCACCAGGTCAAGGCTCGCGGGGCCGAAGGGCAATTGCACCGCGTCGGCCCACAGCGCCGGGCGCGCGGCCTCTTCGGGAGGCTCCGGCAGCGGCGCATTCACCGCCAGCCAGCGGTGCTGCATGCGGTTGGCGCGCAGGCCCTGCAATTGCGGCAAGCCCAGCTGCAGCGCGTGGTAGCCGAAGATGTCTGCCACCAGCTCGTCGCAGCGCTCCTGCTCCCATTCCAGCAGATAGCGCCCCGGCGGCGATTGCAGCCAGCCGTCGAAACTTATAATTTTGGCGCTCATGAAATTACTGCCACTGCCCGCTTTCTCCGACAACTACCTCTGGCTGGTGCACGACGGGCGCGATGCCCTCGTGGTGGACCCGGGCGATGCAGCGCCGGTGCGTGAAGCACTGGAACGCGCGCAGCTGACCCTGCGCTCGATTCTAGTGACGCACCACCACCCGGACCATGTCGGCGGCGTCGCCGAACTGGTGCGGGCCACGGGCGCCACCGTCTGGGGTCCGGCGCTGGAAAAAATGCCGGTGCCGGTCACGCCCTTGCGGGGCGGCGACACGGTGCAGGCGCTGGGCCTGGCATTTGAAGTGATCGACGTGCCCGGGCATACCGCCGGCCACATCGCGTTTTACTGCGCGGCCATGGACGGCGCGCCGCTGCTGTTTTGCGGCGATACGCTGTTTTCCGGCGGCTGCGGGCGGCTGTTTGAAGGCACGCCGGCGCAGATGCACGCATCGCTGGCGCGCCTGGCGGCCTTGCCGGGCAGCACGCGCGTGTGCTGCGCCCATGAATACACCCTCTCCAATCTGGCGTTTGCGCGCGCGGTGGAACCGGACAACGCGGCACTGGCGCGCTACCTGGACGCCTGCCGGCAATTGCGTGCGACCGGGCAGCCGACGCTGCCCTCCAGCATCGCCACGGAGCAGGCCATCAACCCTTTTCTGCGCACGGACCAGGCCGCCGTGGCGCGCGCGGCCCAGACGCATGACGCGGGCACCGTTGTGAGTGACCCCGTCAGCGTTCTGGCCAGCCTCAGGCAATGGAAAAACACCTTTCGATGAAATGGCTGCACCTGCTGGCGCTGGCCAGCCTGCTGTGGCTTGCAGGATGCGCCCACGCGCCAGACAGCGGCCCTGCCGCGGCAGGCAGCGACACCAGCGCCCGTTCACCCGACGTTCCCACGCAGCCCCTGAGCACCATCGCGGCAGGCGGCAGCGCGCATGGCAGCGGCGTGGCGGTCGTGAGCGTGCCGGCGGACCTCTGGGAACGCATCCGCCGCGGCTTCGCCATGCCCGATCTCGGCAGTGAGCTGGTGCGCGGGCAGGAGCAGTGGTATGCCACGCGCCCGGACTACATGCAGCGCATGACCGAGCGTTCGAGCAAATACCTGTTTCACATCGTCGAGGAACTGGAGCTGCGCGGCATGCCGACCGAGCTGGCGCTGCTGCCCTACATCGAGAGCGCCTTCAACCCGCAGGCCGTCTCCAGCGCCAAGGCGGCCGGCATGTGGCAGTTCATGCCCGCCACCGGCAGCTACTTCGACCTCAAGCAGAACGCCTTCCGCGATGACCGGCGCGACGTGCTCGCCTCCACCCGCGCGGCGCTCGATTACCTGCAGAAGCTCCACGGCATGTTCGGCGACTGGCACCTGGCGCTGGCGGCCTACAACTGGGGCGAGGGCAATGTGGCGCGCGCCATCGCCCGCAACGAAAAGGCCGGGCTGGCCACCGGCTACGAAGACATCACCATGCCGAACGAAACCCGGCTCTACGTGCCCAAGCTGCAGGCGGTGAAGAACATCGTGGCGCACCCCGAGCGCTTCCAGGCCGCGCTGCCGGCGATCGGCAACCACCCCTATTTCGACACCGTGGACATCGCGCGCGACATCGACGTCGCACTGGTGGCCAGGATGGCCGGCATCAGCGAGGCGGATTTCCGCGAGCTCAACCCCTCGCTGCACCGCCCGGTGATTCTGGCGGCCGGCGTGCCGCAGGTCCTGCTGCCCTGGGAGAGCGCGCAAAGCTTCCGGCGCAACATGCTGAACTACCACGAGGGGCGGCTGGCCAGCTGGACGGTATGGACCGTGCCTTCGAACATGACCGTCAGCGCCGCGGCCCAGCGCAGCGGCATGAGCGAGGCCGAATTGCGCAGCTTGAACGGCATTCCGCCGCGCATGATGATCAAGGCCGGCTCGGCGCTGATGGTGCCGCGCGCCGCGGGCAGCGGCAAGGACGTGCCCGGCAGCGTCGCCGACAACGGCCAGATGGCCTTCACGCCCGAGATCGTCGTGCGCCGCAGCACGGTGCGCGCGGGCAGGCATGATACGGTGGCCAGCATCGCCCGGCGCTACAAGGTCAAGGCGAGCGATGTCGCCGACTGGAACGACCTCAAGACCAGCAGCCACTTCAAACCGGGCGAGTCCATCGTGCTCTACCTGACCACGCGCAACACGCCGGCCGCGCACGGCGCCAGCCCGGGCAAGCGGCCCGCCGGCGCCCGCAAGACGGCCTCCACCGTCAAGCGCGCCGGCCAGGCGAAGTCGCCCCCCGCCCACAAAAAAGCGGCCCCCGCCAAGAAGCGCGCATCGCGCTGAGGCGTGGCGCGTTGCAGCGCGGGCCGGCTCCGGACATCGCCACCATGAGCACCATCGTCTTTTCGCACGCCAACAGCTTCCCCGCCGGCACCTACCGCGTCCTGTTCCAGCTGCTGCAGGAACGGGGCTTTCGCGTCAGTGCGGTCGAGCGCTTCGGCCACGACGCGCGCTACCCGGTGACCAGCAACTGGCCCCATCTGGTGCAGCAGCTGGCCGATCACGCCGAAGAACGGCAACAGCGCGACGGAGAGCCCGCCTTCTTCGTCGGCCATTCACTGGGCGGCTATCTGAGCCTGATGGCGGCTGTCATGCACCCGGCGCTGGCGCGCGGCGTGCTGCTCATCGATTCCCCGCTGGTGAGCGGCTGGAAGGCCGGCGCCGTCGGCATGGCCAAGCAGGCGCAGGTGATCGGCTCGCTCACGCCCGGGCGCATCAGCCGCGCCCGGCGCAACATCTGGGCCAGCCGCGAAGAAGCGCTGGAGCACTTCCGCCGCAAAAAGGCCTTTGCCCGCTGGGATGCCGCGGTGCTGCGGGATTACATCGCCACCGGCCTCGTGCCGCTGGACGGGCAGTTCACCCTGGCCTTCGACCGCGCCGTCGAAACCCGGATCTACAACACCCTGCCGCACAACCTGGCGCAACTGCTGCGCCGCCAGCCGCTGCAATGCCCGGCCGCCTTCCTCGGCGGCCGCGCATCGCATGAAATGCGGCAGGTGGGCATGGCCTTCACCCAGCGCATCACGCAGGGGCGCACCATGATGCTGGACGGCAGCCACCTGTTTCCGATGGAGCAGCCGCGCGCCACGGCCGCGGCGATAGAGGCAGCACTTCTGAACCTGCAGGCGCTGCAGGCGCCTCATACGACTTTGCATTCAAGCGCAGAACAAGGCGGCAAGCCGCAGAGCAGTGCTGCAGCACGGCAAGGCGAGCCAACGCAGTGATACGTTTGAAGGCGAAGTCATATCAGCGGTAGCGCTGCACCATCGCTTCCAGTGGCAGCACCTTGATGCCGGACGCATGCCCGGCGCTGCCGAAGGCCTCGAAGCGCGCCCTGCAGATGTCCGCGGCGGCGCTGCGCGCGGCGATGAGGAATTTGCGTGGATCGAACTCGGATGTCCTGGTGGCCATGAGCCTGCGCATCGCCCCCGTCATGGCCAGGCGGATGTCGGTATCGATGTTGATCTTGCGCACGCCGTTCTGGATGCCGCGGCGGATTTCCTCGACCGGCACGCCATAGGTTTCCTTGATATCGCCGCCATACTCGCGGATGATGGAAAGCCACTCCTGCGGCACGCTCGACGAACCATGCATCACCAGATGGGTGTCGGGAATCTGCGCGTGGATCTGCGCGATGCGCGCCATCGCCAGCACCTCGCCGGTGGGCTGGCGCGTGAACTTGTAGGCGCCGTGGCTGGTGCCAATCGCAATCGCCAGCGCATCCACGCCGGTGCGGGCGACGAAATCCTTCGCCTGCCGCGGGTCGGTCAGCAGCATGTCGCGCGAAAGCGTGCCCTCGGCGCCCACGCCATCCTCCTCGCCCGCCTCGCCGGTTTCCAGCGACCCGAGACACCCCAGCTCGCCCTCGACCGAAACGCCGATGGCATGCGACATCTCGCAGACCTTGGCGGTGACCGCCACGTTGTAGTCGTAGTCCGACGGGGTCTTGGCATCTTCCCTGAGCGAGCCATCCATCATCACGCTGGTGAAGCCCGAGCGGATGGCCTGCAGGCAGACGGCGGGCGATGCGCCATGGTCCTGGTGCAGCACGACGGGAATGTTTGGGTGCGTTTCCACCGCCGCCAGCACCATGTGGCGCAGATAGGCTTCGCCCGCATAACTGCGCGCACCGGCTGATGCCTGCAGGATGACCGGGCTGTCGCAGGCCTGCGCGGCCTGCATGATGGCCTGGATCTGCTCCAGGTTGTTGACGTTGAAGGCCGGCACGCCGTAGCCGTGCTCGGCGGCGTGGTCCAGTATCTGGCGCAGGGAAGCCAATGCCATGGATGCTCTCCTCGGAAGTTGGATGGATTGAATTGATAGCTGCAGGCGCCCGCCACATAAGCGCTGGCGGTGTTTTTTATTCAAAATTCACGTGGCCACCAGAGCGCCGATGTCGTCGATCATCCGGTCCGGCTGGCTGTCCGCCACCGGCTCGCCCATGTTGTAGCCATAGGGCAGCGCCCAGACGGCGACGCCGGCATTGCGCGCCGTCGCAATGTCGATGCGCGAATCGCCGACGAAGAGCGCGCGCGCGGGCGCCACGCCCCACTGCCGCAGGCATTGGAGAATGCCGGCCGGGTCCGGCTTCTTCGTCGGCAGGCTGTCGCCGCTGATGACGGCATCCAGCAGCGCCGGCAGCCCGTGCGCTGCAAGCACGCGCTCGGTATGGCGGCCCTCCTTGTTGGTCACTATTCCCACACGCGTGCCTTGGTCGCGCAGTTGCTGCAAGGTTTGCATCACCCGCGGGTAGAGGCGGCTGTGCGTGCCGCAGCGGCGGTGGTAGTGGCGGTCGAACTGCGCGGCGATGGTGGGCATGGCCCCGTCGGCGCGCACCGCGTCCCGCGGCAGCTGGCGCACATGGGCCAATGCCTGCACCAGCAGCTCGCGCGTGCCGTGGCCTATCCAGGCATCGACCTGCGGCTGCGCGACGGGCGGCAGGCCGAGGTCGCGCAGCAGGTCGTTGGTGGCGTCGGCGATCTCGGGCGAGGTTTCCACCAGCGTGCCATCCAGGTCAAACAGCACGGCATCGAAGCGGCGCGCGTTCATGCCGCCCCCAGCACACGCTTGCGCCGCTCCAGCATGCGCCAGACGAAGGGCGTGAAGATGAGCTGCATCGCCAGCTCCATCTTGCCGCCGGGCACCACGATGGTGTTGGCACGGCTCATCCAGGAGTCATGGATCATGCCCAGCAGGTAGGGAAAATCGATGCCCTTGGGGTTGGCGAAGCGGATCACCACCATGCTTTCGTCGGCGCTCGGGATGTCGCGCGCGATGAAGGGGTCGCTGGTATCGACCATGGGCACGCGCTGGAAATTCACGTGCGTCTGCGCGAACTGCGGCACGATGTAGTGCACGTAGTCGGGCATGCGCCGCAGGATGGTGTCGGTCACCGCCTCGGTGCTGTAGCCACGCTGGTGCTGGTCGCGCCAGAGCTTCTGTATCCACTCCAGGTTGATGACCGGCACCACGCCGATGCGCAGATCGACATGGCGGGCGATGTCGTGTTCGGGCGTGACCACCGCGCCATGCAAACCCTCGTAGAACAGCAGATCGGTATCGCCGGGCAGCGCCTCCCATGTGGTGAAGGTGCCCGGCGGCTGCTGGTAGGGCGCGGCTTCCTGCGCGTTGTGCAGGTACTTGCGCGCCTGGCCCTGGCCGGTTTCGCCGTAACCGCGGAAGAGGTTTTCCAATTCGCCGAACAGGTTGTTGTCCGGCCCGAAGTGGCTGAAATGCTTGTTGCCCGCCTTCTCGGCCTCGGCCTGGCGGGTGCGCATTTCGGCGCGGTCGTAGCGATGGAAGCTGTCGCCTTCGATGACGGCGGCCTGCACGCCTTCGCGTCTGAAGATGTTGGCAAAGGTGCGCGTCACCGTCGAGGTGCCGGCGCCGCTGGAGCCGGTGATGGCGATGATGGGATGGCGGTCGGACATGCTTGGTCTCGGAGTTCTCAAACGGTTTCGCGAAACAGGCTGCGGGCGTGGAACAGCGGGATTCCATCCTCCGGCGCCGCTTGCGGCTCGGCGTGGTAGCGCTCGATGCGCTCGACCTCGCTCCTGGAGCCAAATACCAGTCCGATGCGCTGGTGCAGGCCGGTGGGCTGCACTTTCAGGAGCGGCTCGCGCCCGGTGCTCACGCGCCCGCCGGCCTGCTCTATCAGGTAGCCGATGGGATTCGCCTCATACAGCAGGCGCAGGCGCCCGGGTTTGCTCGCATCCTTGGTATCGCGCGGGTACAGGAAGACGCCGCCGCGCGTGAGGATGCGGTGCGTCTCCGCCACCAGCGAGGCGATCCAGCGCATGTTGAAATCCTTGCCGCGCACCCCTGTGCGCCCGGCCAGGCATTCCTCCACATAGCGGCGCACGGGCGCTTCCCAGAAGCGGTTGTTGGAGGCGTTGATGGCAAATTCCTGCGTCTCCTCGGGGATGCGCATATCCGGGTGCGTCAGCAGGAACTCACCCAGATCGGGCGAAAGCGTGAAGCCGTGCACGCCATTGCCCACCGACAGCACCAGCAGGGTGCTCGGGCCGTAGAGCGCGTAGCCGGCGGCCACCTGCTCGCAGCCGGGCTGCAGAAAATCCGCCTCGCCCACCTCGCGTTCGCTGGCCATCACCTGCGGCGGCGCGCGCAGCACGGAAAAAATGCTGCCGATGGAGACATTGGCGTCGATGTTGCTGGAACCATCCAGCGGGTCAAACGCCAGCAGGTATTTGCCGCGCGGCAGCCCCGCGGGAATGGCGTGGGGCTGCTCCATCTCTTCGGATGCCATGCCCGCCAGGCTGCCGCCCCACTCGCACAGGCGGATGAACCAGTCGTTGCTCAGCACGTCCAGCGGCTTCTGCTGCTCGCCCTGCACGTTCACATCGCCCGCCGCAGGCATCTCCTGGCCCGCGAGCCGGCCGAGCGCAGCGGTGCGCGCAATCGCCTTGCAGGCGAGCGACACCGCCAGGATCAGGCCGTTGAAATCACCGCGGGCACCGGGGTGGCGCCTGCGCTGCTCTATCAAAAATTGCGTCAGCGTGGTGTGGTGGGGTTGGAGCATGGTGCACCCTGTCTTGCATTTTTCAGGCGGCAGCGCGCCAGGCGCGCAGATCATCCACGCCCACGCCCTCCAGGCTGGGCAGCACGCGCAGCGCACCGGCGAAATCATGGCGCGCGGTGAAGCGCGCGGGCGTGATGACGGTGGCCAGCCCCGCCGCCAGCGCGGACCGCAGGCCGTTGGCCGAATCCTCGAACGCCAGGCAGGCGGCTGCCGGCAGCCCCAGCTGCGCCAGTGTCTGCTGGTACACCATGGGGTGCGGCTTCTTGAGCGGGGCGCTGCTCGCGTCCTGCACGGCGGCGAAGCGCGAGCGCCAGTCGCTGCCCATGGCGCGGCGCAGCAACGCGGCGATGTTCACCGGCGAGGTGGTGGTGGCGATCGCCAGCCGCAGGCCGGCGGCAGCCGCCTCTTCGATCAGCGCCAGCACGCCGGGACGCAGTTGGACCGCGCCATCGTTCACCGCCGCCTCGTAGTGGGCGGTCTTGATCTCGTGGATGCGCGCCATCGTCTGCTCCACCGCCATCGCATCGATCGCGCGCACATCGGGGCGCATCTGCTGCCAGTAGTGCTGCACGCGCTCCTTGCCGCCGGAGACCTCCAGCAGCCGGGTATAGAGCGCCTCGTCCCAGTGCCAGTCCATGCCCAGATCGGCAAACGCCTGGTTGAAGGCGGCCAGGTGCACGGTTTCGGTGTCGGCCAGTGTGCCGTCCACATCAAAAACCAGGCCTTCGAGTGCGGCGGATGTCATGGCGCCTCGGCGGGTACGGAGGGTTGAAAAAGACGGCTGGCCAATAGGTCCGGCCCGGTGATGGTCGTCAGATCGTCGGCCGTGAGCTGGCGGTCGCGGTCGGCAAACAGGCGGCTGGCCTGGCGCAGACGGGCGCGGTCCAGTGCATTGCGCACGCTGCGCGCATTGGCAAAGTGCGGCTGCTCCATGCGCAGGCGCAGGTAGCGCTCGAACGCGTCCGTGGCCTCGGCGTCAAAACGGTAGTTCTGCTGCGCCAGCATGCAAAGGCCGATCTGCTGCAGCTCTGGAACGCCGTAATCCGGGAAATCGATGTGGTGCGCGATGCGGGACGACATGCCGGGATTGGATTGGAAAAACGTATCCATGCGGTTCTTGTAGCCGGCGAGGATGACGACCAGGTCATCGCGCTGGTTTTCCATCACCTGCAGCAGAATTTCCATCGCCTCCTGGCCGTAGTCGCGCTCGTTCTCGGGGCGGTAGAGGTAGTAGGCCTCGTCGATGAAGAGCACGCCGCCCATCGCCTTCTTGAGCACTTCCTTGGTCTTGGGCGCGGTATGGCCGATGTACTGCCCCACGAGGTCATCGCGCGTGACCGCGACCATGTGCCCTTTGCGCACGCGGCCCAGGCGGTGCAGGATCTGCGCCATGCGCATGGCCACCGTGGTCTTGCCGGTGCCGGGGTTGCCGGTGAAGCACATGTGCAGGCTGGGCGCCTGGCTCTCCAGCCCGAGGTTGGCGCGCAGCGTGTCGATCACCAGCAGCGCGGCGATGTCGCGGATGCGCGCCTTGACGGGCGCCAGGCCCACCAGGTCGCTGTCGAGCTCCGCCAGCACCTGCTCCACCTGCGATTGCGCCAGCACTTCGGCCACGCTGCGCGCGCTGCCGCGCACGGGGGTTTCAGCCACGTTCGTTCTCGGGCATGCCGGCAGCGTAGCTGCGCGTGCTGTAGCGCATCATCCGCCCGGCCTCCTCCGAGCGTTCGAGCTGGAAACCCGGTTCGTATTGGGGCCGGTTGACGATGAAGCTCATCGCCACCGATTCCACGCCGCGCGTCGAATCGAACGCCATCATGCGGATGTAATGGCTGGGGAAGGTCTGGCGGCAGTGGTTCACCTCCATCAGCACGCCGGCCGGGTCGCGCAGGTCGAACATGGGCATGCCGAACATGTCCCAGTACTGGTTGCGCGGGTGCGGGTCGTCGGTGTATTCCACGCTCCAGGCATAGCCCTTGTCCAGTCCGTACTGGATCTGGGCGCTGATTTCCGCATCCGTCAGATCGGGCAGAAAGCTGAACTGGCCCTGCGTCAGGCGCTGTGTCGGGTTGGTCATCATGGTGGTGTGCTCCTTGGTGGCGTGCTTCAGGCCACGGCCGGGGTGACGGCGTAGTCGCTGCTGTCGGTGGATTCGAAATTGAAGGTGACATCGCCCCAGGTATCCAGCGCCTGCTTGAGCGGGGTGCAGAAGCGCGCCGCGTCCTGGAGAATCCGCGGGCCTTCGGCCAGGATGTCGCGGCCTTCGTTGCGCGCCTTGACCATGGCCTCCAGCGCCACGCGGTTGGCCGTCGCGCCCGCCTGTATGCCCTGCGGATGGCCGATGGTGCCGCCGCCGAACTGCAGGATCACGTCATCGCCGAACAGGTGCAGCAGCTGGTGCATCTGCCCGGCATGGATACCGCCGGAGGCCACCGGCATGACCTTCTTGGTATCGGCCCAGTTCATGTCGAAGAACAGGCCGCGTGGCAAATCCTTCCTGGTGTAGCTGTCGCGGCAGACGTTGTAGTAGCCCTGCACGGTCAGCGGATCGCCCTCGAGCTTGCCCACGGCCGTGCCGGTGTGCAGGTGGTCCACACCCGCCAGGCGGCACCATTTGGCGATCACGCGAAAGCTCACCCCATGCGATTTCTGGCGCGTGTAGGTGCTGTGGCCCGCGCGGTGCATGTGCATGACCATGTCGTTCCGGCGGCACCACTTGGCCATGGATTGGATGGCGGTCCAGCCGATCACCAGGTCCACCATCACCACCACGCTGCCCAAAGCCTTGGCGAACTCGGCGCGCTCGTACATGTCTTCCATGGTGGCGGCGGTCACGTTCAGGTAGCTGCCCTTGATCTCGCCAGTCACGGCCTGCGCCTTGTTCACCGCATCCATCACGTTCAGGAACCGGTCGCGCCAGTGCATGAAGGGCTGCGAGTTGATGTTCTCGTCGTCCTTCATGAAGTCCAGCCCGCCCTTGAGGCCTTCGTAAATCACGCGGCCATAGTTGCGGCCCGACAGTCCCAGCTTGGGCTTGGTGGTGGCGCCCAGCAGCGGGCGGCCGTATTTGTCCAGGCGCTCGCGCTCGACGATCAGGCCGGTGGGCGGACCATCGAAGGTCTTGATGTAGGCCTCGGGAAGGAACATGTCTTCCAGCCGCAGCGCCTTGAGCGGCTTGAAACCGAAGACATTGCCGATCAGGCTGGCCGTCAGGTTGGCGATCGAGCCGGGCTCGAACAGCGTCAGGTCGTAGGCAATCCAGGCAAACCATTGCTGCGGGTTGTTGGGCACCTGCTCGACCTGGTAGGCCTTGCCGCGGTAGTCGTCGCAGGCGGTGAGGCGGTCGGTCCAGACCACCGTCCAGGTGGCACACGACGATTCGCCCGCCACGCCGGCGGCGGCCTCTTCGGGCTCCACGCCTTCCTGCGGCGTGATGCGGAACAGGCAGATGACGTCGGTGGCCTTGGGCTGGTAGTCGGGGCGCCAGTAGCCCATCTCGCGGTACTTGAGGACGCCCGCCTTGTAGCGCTTTCTGGCGTCGGTGATTTCGGTGACTTCAGTGCTCATGACGGACTCCTTGGGTGGTGCGGCTTGCAATGGAGTGCACTCTAGGAAAAAACACGAATAAGGTAAATTCATTGTTTCTTCACAATCAATTCAGGATTTACTGAATGAAAAACGCCACCTTCCGCCAATTGCGCGTTTTCAGCGAGGTGGCGCGCCACCTGAGCTTTCGCAAGGCGGCCGATGCCCTGCACCTCACGCCCCCCGCCGTGACCATGCAGGTCAAGGAGCTGGAAGGGCAGATCGGCCTGCCGCTGTTCGAGCGCGACGGCCGCCAGGTGGCGCTGACCACCGTCGGGGAATACATGCTGGTCTATGCCCGCAAGATTCTCGCGACGCTCAAGGACGCGGAAGATGCCGCCGCGCGCCTCAAGGGCCTGCAGGCCGGGCGGCTGACGATAGGCATGGTGAGCACGGCGCAGTACTTTCTGCCGCGGCTGCTGGCGCAATTCCAGCGCGAGCACGAGGGCATAGAGGTGCAGCTGGCCATGGGCAACCGCGCGCAGCTCTACGCGATGCTGCAGGCCAACGAGGTGGACATCGCCATCATGGGCCGGGCGCCCAAAGAGCTCGCCACGCGCGCCGAACCGTTTGCCGCGCACCCGCATGTCTTCGTCGCCCCCGCCGGCCACCCGCTGCTGGCGCGCGGCAGCGTACCGCTCGGCGCGCTGCAGCCCTGGGGCTTTCTGATGCGCGAAAGCGGCTCGGGCACGCGCGCGGCGCTGCAGGCGTTTTTCGACCAGTACCGCAGCACACCCGCCACGCGCATGGAGATGTCCAGCAACGAGGCGCTCAAGCAGGCGGTGATCGCCGGCATGGGCCTGTCCTTCCTCTCGCTGCACACGCTGGGGCTGGAGCTTGAGCACGGCTTGCTGGGCATCATCGACGTGCAGGGCGGCCCGGTGCTGCGCTCCTGGAACGTGGTGCACACCCACGCCAAGCTGCTCTCGCCCGCGGCGGAGCGCTTTCGCTACTTCATCCTTGAGCAGGGAGAAGCCTTTCTGGCACAGCAATTCGGGCGGCACCTCTCTTTGGCGCCTTTTGAAAAATCAACGAAAGCATAGCTGCAGACGCATGCTGGATAGACGCAAAAGCCATTTTCATTGCTTTATTTTCAGACGCCTCGGAGCACCGGTTTGACAATGTTCCACAGTCTGCGTCCACGGCAAACCCTAAACTGCGCCGTTTGATTTTTCCGAGGCGGGCACTCCCATGAACACGCAGGACATCTGGCACTTCATCACCACCCAGGGCGCGGACTTCGGCATCAAGCTGATCACCGCCATCGCCGCCTAGATCATCGGACGCTGGCTCATCGGCCTGGCCGTGGGGCTGATGGGCAAGCTGATCGCGCGCGGCGGCAAGATCGATGCCACGCTCTCCAAGTACCTGCAGTCGGTGATTGCCGTGCTGCTCAACGTCGTCCTGATCCTCGCGATCCTGGACATCTTCGGCGTCAAGACCACCTCGTTCGCCGCACTGCTCGCCGGCGCGGGGCTCGCCATCGGCGCCGCCTGGAGCGGCATGCTGGGCAACTTCGCCGCGGGCGTGTTCATGCAGGTGCTGCGTCCCTACAAGGTGGGCGATTTCATCAGCGCCGGCGGCACCGTGGGCACGGTGAAGGAGCTGGGGCTGTTTGCCACCACCGTCATCACGCCCGACAACGTCGTCACTGTGGTGGGCAATGGCAAGGTGTTCGGCGACAACATCCAGAACTTCAGTGCCCTGCCGGTGCGCCGCGTCGATTGCGTGGCCAAGGTGGCCAATGGCGTGAACCCGCTGGACGCCATCGAGCGCCTGCGCCCGGCCATCGCCGCGATCGCCAACGTCTCCCAAGACCCAGCACCGGACATCGAAATTCTGGAATTCACGCCCGAAGGCCCCAAGCTCTGCGTGCGTCCCTACACCCACACCGACCACTACTGGCAGGTGTACTTCGACACGCACAAGGCCATCGTGCGCGTGTTCACCGAAGCCGGCTACCCGGTGCCCGAGACGCCGATGGCCTACCGCAACGCGCCGGTCAACTGAGCCTTATTCCAAATCCAGATCGTTCGAGTACGCGAAGGCGAAGCGAAGACAGTGCTGTTGCACGGCGAGCGAAGCCGACAAAGTAATCGAATGATCTGGAAATGGAATTACTGCACGATGCCGCGCTCGCGCAGCGCGGCGATCTGCCCGGGCGTGATGCCCAGAGCGGCCAGCACCGCATCGGTATCCTCGCCCAGATGCGGCGCGCTGCGGCGCACCCCGCCCGGCGTGGCCGAGAGCTTGGGCACGATGCCCGGCACCTTGACGCTGTAGCCGTCGCGCGTGGATTGATCCAGCAGCATGCCGCGCGCCGCGTAGTGCGGGTCTTCGGCGATGTCCCGCGCGGTATAGACCTTGCCCGCCGGCACCTGCGCCTGCGCCATGGCGGCCACCACCGCGTCCACCTGGCGCCCGCGTGTCCAGTCGGCGATCGCGCCGTCGATCTCGGCCACGCGCGCCACGCGCCCGGCGTTGTGCGCCAGGTCGGGCGCTTCGCCCAGGTCGTCGCGGCCAATCGCCGCCATCAAGCGCTTGAAGATGCTGTCGCCGTTGCCGGCCACCAGCACCCAGCCGTCAATGCACGGGTAGGCATTGCTCGGCGCGATGCCGGGCAGCGCGCTGCCGCCGGGCTCGCGCACGGCGCCGAAGGCGTCGTACTCCGGGATCAGGCTTTCCATGCAGTTGAAGACCGCCTCGTACAGCGCCACATCGATCACCTGCCCCGTGCCGCCGCGCGCATCGCGGTGGTAGAGCGCCATCAGCACGCCGAGCGCGCCATGCAGCGCAGCCAGCGTATCGCCGATCGACACCCCCACGCGCACCGGCACGCGGCCGGGCTCGGCCGTGAGGTGCCGCAAGCCCCCCATGGCCTCGGCGATCAGGCCGAAGCCCGGCAGATCGCGGTAAGGCCCGCTCTGGCCGTAGCCCGAGATGCGCAGGATGATGAGGCGCGGATTGAGCGCCTGCAGCTGCCCGGGCGCCATGCCCCAGCCCTCCAGCGTGCCGGGGCGGAAGTTCTCGACCAGCACATCGGCTTCGGCCAGCAGCCTGCGCGCGATGTCCTGCGCCTGCTGCTGGCGCAAATCGAGCGCGATGGACTGCTTGTTGCGCGACTGCACCTGCCACCAGACGGAGGTGCCCTCCCTGATGAGGCGCCAGTTGCGCAGCGGATCACCCGCGCCCGTCGGCTCGATCTTGATGACCTCGGCGCCAAAATCGCCCAGTGTCTTGGCGCAGAACGGCCCGGCGATGAGCTGGCCCATTTCGATCACGCGCACGCCGGCCAGCGGCAGGGGTTTTTCTTCGGCGGGAGCAGACACGGTTGAGGCGATTCGCATGGTCTAGTGTAGGGTCGCACTCTTGGAGGTACTTATGAAACGGTCAAAAATGCTCGCAGCAAGGCGCAGCTCGCAGGCAATGGTGGTGCCCTTGTCAAGAGCTGCAACGCCGCTGTGGGCATTTTTGACCGTTCCCTTCGGGCAAGTCGCCAAGGGGCCATCTGCTTTGTTGCATGGCCTTGACAGGGAGGCACCATGTCTGCGGCCATGCGCCGCGCATCTGGCCCCTTGGCGGCTCGTCATAAGTGCCTCCAAGAGTGCGACCCTACACTAGGACGATGCACCTTACCATCGCCCCATGCTGTGGGATGTGTTTTGCCGCGTGGTCGACAACTGGGGCGATATCGGCGTGTGCTGGCGCCTGGCCTGCGATCTGGCGCAGCGCGGCGAGCAGGTACGGCTGTGGACCGACGATGCCTCGGCGCTCGCGTGGATGGCCCCTGACGGACACCCCGCGGTCACCGTGCTGCCCTGGCCTGACGATGGGGATCGCGGCGAACCCGGCGCCGTGGTGCTGGAAACCTTCGGCTGTGAATTGCCGCGAAATTTCGTAGCAGCCATCGCGGATGCATCAAGCGCCAGAGACCAAAAACCCTTGTGGATCAACCTGGAATACCTGAGCGCCGAACCCTATGTGGAGCGCAGCCACCGCCTGCCCTCGCCCGTCCACGGCGGGCCGGGCGCGGGCCTGACCCGCTGGTACTTCTACCCCGGCTTCACCGGGCGCACCGGTGGCCTGCTGCGCGAGAGCGATCTGGCAACCCGCCAGGCGCGGTTCGACCGCGGCGCCTGGCGCACGCGCCACGGCATCGCGCCGGATGCGCGCACCATCGCCCTGTTCTGCTATGAGCCGCCCGCGCTGCCTGGCTGGCTCGATGCGCTGGCGGCACAAACCCGGTCGCGGCTGCTGGTCACCCCCGGGCGCGCGGCAGCGGCAGTGCAAGCCTGGGAACAAAAAAAATATGGTGAAAATCCCATTTTTCTCAATCAGGTCGCATGCGGGCAGCTATCGATTCAATACCTTCCGCCCTGTTCCCAGATCAGTTTTGACGAACTGCTCTGGGCCAGTGATTTCAACTGCGTGCGCGGCGAGGACTCCCTGGCGCGCGCGCTCTGGGCCGGGCAGCCGCTGCTCTGGCACCTCTACCCGCAGCACGACAACGCCCACCACGCCAAGCTCGATGCCTTCCTGGACTGGCTGGATGCACCACCCCGGCTGCGGCGGCTGCACCACGCCTGGAACGGCGTGACGAACGATCCGATCCAGCCGCAGATGCTTGATGCCGGGGAATGGCAATCCTGGCGCGAATGCGTGCGGGCCGCGCGCGCGCGGCTGCTGGCGCAGGACGACCTGGTGAGCCAGCTCTTTCGCTTCGTGCAGGAAAAACGCTAAAATAGCAGCCTTTGCGTTTCATGCATGCCATGCGTGTGCCATGCAAGCGCCCCCGCCGGCTCCCGGCCCCGGGGTTGGAAGGCCCCAAGCGTGGCCAACCCGCCCCGCTGTCAGGCGCGGCACCACACACCCAGGACTGCACAGCCCATGAAAATCGCTCAAGAAATCCGCGCCGGCAACGTGATCATGCAGGGCAAGGACCCGATGATCGTCCTCAAGACCGAATACGCCCGCGGCGGCCGCGGCGCCGCCACCGTGCGCATGAAACTCAAGGGTCTGCTCAACAACATGGGCACCGAAGTGGTCTTCCGCGCCGACGACAAGATGGACAACGTCATTCTGGACAAGAAGGATTGCACCTACTCCTACTTCGCCGATCCGATGTACGTCTGGATGGATGCCGAGTACAACCAGTACGACATCGAATCGAGCAACATGGGCGACGCCATCAACTACCTGGAAGACGGCATGGCCGCCGAAGTCGTGTTCTACGAAGGCAAGGCGATTTCAGTGGAGCTGCCCACCAGTGTCGAGCGCGAAATCACCTGGACCGAGCCGGCCGTCAAGGGCGACACCTCGGGCAAGGTGCTCAAGCCCGCCAAGATCGCCACCAATTTCGAAGTGGCCGTGCCGCTGTTCGTCGGCCAGGGCGACCGCATCGAAATCGACACCCGCACCGGTGAATACCGCAAGCGCGTCTGATCCCAGCCACGCCATGCCAAGGCTTCCCGTTCGGGAAGCCTTTTTTATTTCACCGAGCCGCCTGGTATTCGCCGCATGAGATGACGCGGGCATAGGAAAAGGCCAGCGCCGACATGAAGGCCGCATGCACCTGTGCCGCCGGGACGCTCTGGCCGCCGAACTCCAGGTCGCGGGTGGCGCAGGCGTCATGGATCACGGTGACCGGGTAGCCGATATCGGAGGCTGCGCGGGCGGTGGCATCGATGCACATCTGGCTCATCGCACCGACGATGACGACTTCTTCGATGCCGTTGCTGTCGAGGACGCTCTTCAGGTCGGTCTTGAGGAAAGAGTTGGGAAAGTGCTTGAGCACGGCAGGCTCGCCCGCCTGCGGCGTCACGTCCGCAATGAATTGCACGCCGTCCGAGCCGGGCACGAAGACCGGGATGGCCGGGTTGTCCGATTCATGGTGGATATGGACGACCAGCTCGCCCCTGGCACGCGCATCGCCAATGACCTGAACCGCATTGGCAACGGCCTGTTCGATGCCCACCAGGGCCAGTTTGCCGGCAGGCAGATATTCTTTTTGAAGATCGACGACGAGAACGGCTCGCTTGCTCATGGGGTTTCCTTTGCTGGTAATGGATGGGCTCGATTGTGGGGAAACATCGCGGCTGGCGAAAGTGGCGTTATCGACAATTTAAAGTCTAAAATCGACATATGGAACCATTGCCCATCGAAATCGGACTGGTGCTTTACCCCGGTGCGCAATCAGCCGCCGTCCTGGGCCTGACCGATCTCTTTTCAGTGGCCAGCAGGGCAGCCTTGAGGCAAGGCGGCCATCAGCCCTCCCTGCGCATCAGCCACTGGCAGCCCGCACCCTCCAGGGCAAGCGCGCAGCGCATCTTCGACAGCGCACCGCAGGCACAAGACCATCTGACGGTGCTGCTCGCACCGCCCAGCCTGGATGCGCCCATTGCGCCGCAGGCGGCCGCGCCGCTCGCCGCATGGCTGCGCGGGCAGCACCAGGCGGGTGTCGTGCTGTGCTCGGTGTGCGCAGGCGCTTTCCTGCTGGGCGAAACCGGCGTGCTGAATGGCCGCCATGTCACCACGCATTGGCTGTATGCGAACGACTTTCGCGCCCGTTTTCCCAAAGCCAGGCTGGACACCGACCGCCTGGTGATCGACGACGGCGACATCGTGACCGCTGGCGGTGCGATGGCATGGACGGATCTGGGCCTGCGCCTGGTGGATCGCTACCTGGGTGGTTCCGTGATGCTGGAAACCGCGCGCCTGCTGCTGATCGACCCGCCGGGCCGCGAGCAGTGCTACTACAGCGCCTTCGCGCCCAACCTCAAACATGGCGACAGCGCCGTCCTCAAGGTGCAGCATGGGCTGCATGCCGCCGAGGGCAAGGACATCGTCCTCGCCGAGCTGGCAAAGATGGCCGGGCTGGAAGAACGGACCTTGCTGCGCCGGTTCAAGAAGGCCACCGGCATGACCACGGGTGAATATGTGCAGCGGATGCGGGTGGGCAAAGCCAAGGAGCTGCTGCAAATGACGAAACTGCCCTTCGACCGGATCGCCTGGGATGTCGGATACGGCGATGCGAGCGCTTTGCGCAAAGTCTTCCAGAAAATCGTCGGCCTGCCGCCGGGCGAATACCGGCAGCGGTTCGCGGCCGCTTCTCAGAGCGTGTTCAAAGTCTCCGCGTAGTGCCCGTTGCCGCGCTGAAGTTGCATGCCGCCGGGCCTTCCCGGTGCGCCACACCGCGCAGGGTTTGTTCAGCGTCACCCCTCACTTCACAGGCAACGCTCACGTCCGCTGCGGCTCTGCCGGCGGACGATGCAGCCGCTGCACCACCTCCGGCGCCTCGTCCGGCAGCACATCGGCACGCTTGAGCTCCACGCGGGCGACGAGCCCGCCACCCGTCGCGGCGTCTGCATTGGCCAGGGCGAATGCCCCGCCCATGCGCTGCACCGTCTTGTCCACGATCGACAGGCCCAGCCCCGCGCCGGCGGCCGCGGTGCGCGCTGCATCGCCGCGAAAGAAGGGCTGCGTCAGCCGCGCAAGCTGCTCGGGCGCCACGCCAGCGCCGTGGTCGCGCAGCTCCAGCCATACCCACGCGCCGCTACTGCCGGCGGAAATCGCCACCTGCGTGATCTCCCGCTCCGGCGTCTTGCCGTAGCGCCGCGCGTTTTCCAGCAGGTTGGAGATGACCCGCGCCAGCTCGATCTCGTCGGCCATGACGTACAGATCGCGCGCCACCGCGGCCGTGACCTGCATCTGCGGATCGTTGCGTACCGCATAGACGCAGGTGGAAACGACAGCCTCCAGGCTCAGCGGCGA
This sequence comes from Comamonas badia DSM 17552, assembly GCF_000484635.1. GTDB lineage: Bacteria > Pseudomonadota > Gammaproteobacteria > Burkholderiales > Burkholderiaceae_C > Comamonas_C > Comamonas_C badia. The sequence continues at coordinate 195,729 of NZ_AXVM01000001.1, forward strand.
CAGCGCCACCGAATCGGGGCGGGCGTAATCCAGGAATTTGTCTATCGTGGCATCCAGCTGCACGATGTCCGCCACCATGTGCTCGCGCGCCTCTTCGTCCTGCACGCTCATCTCGGTTTCCAGCCGCAGGCGCGCCAGCGGCGTGCGCAGATCGTGCGAGATGCCCGCCAGCATCACCGCCCGGTCCTGGTCCAGCTTGGCCAGCATCTGCGCCATGCGGTTGAAGCCGATGTTGACCTCGCGGATTTCGCTGGTCACCGCCGCTTCGTCCAGCGTGCTGGCCGCAAAATCACCGCGCCGCACGCGGTTGGTGGCCTGCGACAGCTGCTTGAGCGGCAGGTTGATGAGCCGCGCCAGCGCCGCCGCGCCGGTGAGCGAAAGCACCACCGCCGTCATCAGCCAGATCAGCCAGGTGCCACCCCCAGCCACCGCCAGGCGCGAGGGATCGAGCAGCAGCCAGTTGGGATCGCCGTTGATGGTGAAGCCCACCCAAAGCCCGGTCTCGCCGTTGACCCGGCTGGCCACGACGGTGCCCGGCCCCAGGCGCTGGCCGAGCTCCAGCGACAGGCGCTGGCCCAGGGGCGAGGGAGGCAGCGGCTCGAACTGGTCCGAAGGCTCGCGCGGCACGAGGCGCACGCCCTCCTGCTCCGCCATCGCCTTGATCAGCGCCACGCGGGCAATCGCGTCGGAATGCGTGAGCGCCGCACGGCTCAGGTTGACGAGCGAGGCAATCTGCTGCGCCGTCTGCACGGTGCGCGGTTCCAATTCGAGGGCGCGCAGCGTCTGCAGCCACACCAGAATGCTGCCCACCAGCAGCAGCAGCAGCAGGAAAAAAGTGCGCCAGAACAGGTTCAGGCCAACGCGCCGGCGCGGCCTGCGCCGGCGATCCACCCCGCCCGTCAGCGAGGCGTCGCTATGCGGGAACGAGGAATCCGCGTCGCTGCCCATGCTGGTGCAGTGCCGCGCGTTCAGTTGGCGCCGTCAGGCACGAAGACGTAGCCCACACCCCAGACGGTCTGGATGAACCGCGGCGAGGCGGCATCGAGCTCCACCAGCTTGCGCAGGCGCGAAACCTGCACATCCAGGCTGCGGTCGAAGGGCTCGAACTCGCGTCCGCGTGCCAGCAGCGCCAGCTTTTCGCGCGACAGCGGCTGGCGCGGGTGGCGCACCAGCGCCTTGAGCATGGCGAACTCTCCGGTGGTCAGCGGCAGCTCCTCGCCATTGCGCTGCAACGCGCGTGTGCCCAGGTCGAAGGTGAACGGACCGAAGTTGACCACTTCGTTCTCGCCCGAAGGCGCGCCCGGCGCTTCCTGCGGCGGGCGCCTACGCAGCACGGCGTGGATGCGCGCCAGCAATTCGCGCGGATTGAAGGGTTTTCCCAGATAGTCGTCCGCGCCGACCTCCAGGCCGACGATGCGGTCCACGTCCTCGCCCTTCGCCGTCAGCATGATGATGGGCGTGCGGTCGTGCGCGGCGCGCAGGCGCCGGCAGATCGAGAGGCCGTCCTCGCCCGGCATCATCAGATCCAGCACGATCAGATCGGCCGTCTCGCGCAGCATCAGGCGGTTGAGCGCCTTGCCGTCCTCGGCCACCATGACCTCGAAGCCTTCCTGCGTCAGGTAGCGGCGCAGCAGGTCGCGAATGCGGGCATCGTCGTCGACGATGAGGATTTTGTCGGTGCGGGTTGCAGCGCCTGGTGTCATGAAAACGGCCTCCAGCGAATTTGTAACAACGGCGATTCTGGCCTCGGAATCCGCAAAAATGCCCCGCGGACCCGGTGCGCTGACCCACTGTTACAGGTTTTTCGTGTGGCGGCAATGCGCGGCTATTGCGCCGTCCACCCGCCGTCCATGTTCCAGGCCGCGCCGCGCACGTTGTTGGCGGCCGCAGAGCAGAAGAACACCGCCAGCTCGCCCAGCTCATCGGGTGTGGTGAACTGCATCGAAGGCTCTTTCTCGCCCAGCAGCAGCTTCTTGGCTTCTTCGTTGGAGACGCCCGCCTCCGCGGCCTTGGCGTCCACCTGTTTTTGCACCAGCGGCGTCAGCACCCAGCCCGGGCAGATGGCGTTGCAGGTCACGCCGGTCTGCGCGGTTTCCAGTGCCGTCACCTTGGTCAGGCCGATGATGCCGTGCTTGGCCGCAACGTAGGCCGACTTCTGCGCCGACGCCACCAGGCCGTGCACCGAGGCCACGTTGATGATGCGCCCCCAGTTGTTTGCGAGCATGCCGGGCAGCGCCAGGCGCGAGGTATGAAAGGCACTGGAAAGGTTGATGGCGATGATCGCGTCCCAGCGCTCCACCGGAAAATCCTGCACCGCGCTCACATGCTGGATGCCGGCATTGTTCACCAGGATGTCCACGCGCCCGAATTCCTTCGCGGCGTACTGCATCATGGCCTCGATCTCGGCCGGACGGCTCATGTCCGCGCCGTGGTAGCCGGTACGCACGCCGTGCGCCTTGCCCGCCTGCTCGATTTCGCCGCGCGGGCCGTCCACATCGCCGAAACCGTTCAGCACGATGTGCGCGCCCTGGCGTGCCAGCGCCTTGGCAATGCCCAGGCCAATCCCGCTGGTGGAGCCCGTGACCAATGCCGTTTTACCTTGCAACATGAAGAAACCTCCGAATGAATTAGGATGCAACACAGCCATTATTGATCGCTGCGCTGCAACATGGATACACCGATTGAACCCACCCTGCACCACGTCACCTGCCCCGGTGCTGTCGCCCAAGGCAGGGCCGAGGGTCACCGCATGGCGTACTGGGAATGGAACGCCACCGGCGACCCGGCACACCCGCACGTCATCGTCTGCGTGCATGGCCTGTCGCGCCAGGGGCGGGATTTCGACACGCTGGCGCGCGCGCTGGCGCCGCAGGCCCGCGTCATCTGCCCCGACGTGGTCGGCCGCGGCGAAAGCGACTGGCTGCAAGACCCGCAGGGCTACCAGATTCCGCTGTACGGCGGCGACATGCTGGCCATGCTGGCGCAGGTGCACAGCGAAGGCGCGATCCAGGCGCTGGACTGGGTCGGCACCAGCATGGGCGGGCTGATCGGCATGGGGCTCGCGGGGCAGCCCGGCCTGCCCCTGCCCGCGCCGATACGCCGGCTGGTGCTCAACGACGTCGGGCCTTCGCTCAACTGGGAGGCGCTGCAGCGCATCGGCCAATACCTGGGCGCCCCGCTGCGCTTTGCCAGCGAGCAGCAGGGCGCCGACGCGCTCTGGGCCATCTCCACCTCCTTCGGTCCGCATACGCCCGGGCAATGGCTGGCGCTGAGCCGCCCCATGCTGCGCCCCGCGCCGGAAGGCGGCTTCAGGCTGCACTACGACCCGGCGATCGCCATCCCGTTCAAAAGCCTCACGCCGCAGATGGCCAGGGACGGCGAAACGCTGGTATGGCAGCTCTACGACCAGATCAAGGCCGGCACCCTGCTGCTGCGCGGCGCTGTGTCCGATCTGCTCACGCCCGACACCGCGGCGCAGATGCTGCAGCGCGGTCCGCGCCCGCGCATGATGGAGTTTGCCGGCATAGGACATGCCCCCACGCTGGTGGCCGCCGATCAGGTGGCCGCCGTCACGCAATTTCTGTTCGCGCCGGAGGCAACGCAGAACGCATGAAGAGCAGCACGCTCCCGTTGACGACAGCGACCGCGACCGCGGCAGCGGCAGCGACGACAGTGCGCAGCGAGGCACAGCGCCCGGAGCCGCTGCCGCATCTGATCGCCGCCACGGCCAACGCCGTCGCGGATCTGGACCTGCACCCGCAGGAAGCACTGCGGCGCGCGCGCGCCTTTGCCGAACCGCTGCTGGCGGGCGAAACGCTGGACTCCGGTGAAAACACGCTGGCGCATGCCGACGCGATCGCGCAAATCCTGCGCCAGCTCGGCAGCTCCGAGACCATGCAGGCTGCCATCTACCTGGTGCACACCTGCGCCCACCTGGCGCGGCCCGAGGAGATCATCGCCAAGGCCTTCAGCCCCAACTTCGCGCAGCTGGCGGTGGAAACCACCAAGCTCATGCGCGTGCAGCGCGTGGCGCGCGAAGCGCACACCACGCGCATGCCGATGGACAGCACGCAGCTGCAGACCGAGAACGTGCGCAAGATGCTGCTCGCATTCTCGCGCGACCTGCGCGTGGTGCTGCTGCGCCTGGCCTCGCGCCTGCAGACCATGCGCTACTACGCGTCGGTCAAAAAGCCTGTTTCGCCCGCGATGGCCAGCGAGACGCTGCAGGTCTTCGCGCCGCTGGCCAACCGCCTGGGCATCTGGCAGCTCAAATGGGAGCTGGAAGACCTGGCGTTTCGCGGGCTCGAACCCGACACCTACCGCGACGTGGCGCGCCTGCTCGACGAAAAGCGCACCGAACGCGAGGCCTATGTCGAGCAGCTGCGCACGCGGCTGGAACACGAGTTGCGGGCGCAGGGCATACAGGCCAAGGTCTCGGGCCGGCCCAAGCACATCTACAGCATCGTCAAGAAGATGCGCGGCAAATCGCTCAGCTTCGACCAGGTCTATGACCTGCACGCGCTGCGCGTCATCGTGCCCAGCGTGAAGGAGTGCTACGCCACGCTGAGCTGGGTGCACAGCCACTACCAGTCGATCGAATCCGAATTCGACGACTACATCGCCAAGCCCAAGCCCAATGGCTACCAGTCGCTGCACACCGTGGTGCGCGACGCGGATGGCAAGGCGATCGAGATCCAGATCCGCAGCCAGGCCATGCACGACCATGCCGAAAGCGGCGTGGCGGCCCACTGGGCCTACAAGGAAGCGGGGACCAAGGGCTACGCCGGCGTGAGCGCGGCGAGCGACTACGACGCCAAGATCGCCGTGCTGCGCCAGCTGCTCGCGTGGGAGCGCGACCTGGCCGGCAGCGCCAGCCACAGCACGCTGTTCGAGGATCGCATCTACGTGCTCACGCCCGACGCCGCGGTGATCGAGCTGCCGCAGGGCGCCACGCCGGTGGACTTCGCCTATGCGGTGCACACCAGCGTCGGTCACCGCTGCCGCGGCGCCAAGGTGGACGGCAGCATGGTGCCGCTCAACACCGCGCTGCAGAACGGCCAGACGGTGGAAATCACCACCGCCAAGGAAGGCCGCCCCTCGCGCGACTGGCTCAACCCGGAACTGGGCTACTTGACCAGCCCGCGCGCCAAGGCCAAGGTGCGCGCCTGGTTCAACGCCGAACAGCTGGAGCACACCATCGCCCGCGGACGCGAGCTGGTGGAAAAACTGCTGCAGCGCGAGGGCAAGACCGCCCTCAGGCACGACGACCTCGCGGCGCAGCTGGGTTTCAAGACGGCGGAAGCCTTGTTTGAAGTAGTGGGCAAGGACGAGCTCTCGCTGCGCTCCATCGAACAGCTGCTGCGCCCGCAGCCCGCGGACGCGTCAGTGGTGCCGGAGCCCTCCACGCGCAGAAAGGCCCGCAGCGATGCCGCCGGCCAGGGCGCCGTGCTGGTCGTCGGCATAGGCTCGCTGATGACGCAGCTGGCCAAGTGCTGCAAGCCCGCGCCGCCCGACGACATCCGCGGCTTCGTCACGCGCGGCAAGGGCGTGAGCGTGCACCGCGCCGATTGCAGCAACTTCCGCGAGCTCGCCGCACGCCACGAAGAGCGCGTGATCGACGTCGCCTGGGGCCATGACGCACGCCCCGAGCGCGAGGTCTACCCCATGGACGTGGCCATCGAAGCCACCGACCGCCAGGGCCTGCTGCGCGACATCTCGGATGTCTTCACGCGCGAGAAGACCAACGTCATCGGCGTGCAGACGCAATCCGTCAAGGGCAGCGCCTGGATGGTCTTCACGGTGGAGGTGCCCGACACCGAGCGGCTGAACAAGGTGCTCGCCATCGTTGCCGCCGTGCCGGGCGTGCGCACGGCCCGCAGGCGCTGAATTTCGGCGATCCTCCGTTTTTTCTTGCTAGAATCGCATGCTTCGGTAGAACAGGCGCGTAGCTCAGCTGGTTAGAGCACCACCTTGACATGGTGGGGGTCGTTGGTTCGAGTCCAATCGCGCCTACCAATGAAATCAAGCACTTGCGTGAAAACGTCGGTGCTTTTTTGTTGGCGGCACGGAGAAAGTGTGCAAAAGCCGGGCGCACATCAACCGGTGGTATGTTCCAGCCATGACCACCCCGGAGCCCGCCTTGCCGCCCAAGCTGCCACCGATTGTCGATGAGCGCCTGCCCGCGCTGCTGGCCGCCATGCCCAAGGCGGAGCTGCATATCCACATCGAAGGTTCACTCGAACCCGAAATGATCTTCCAGCTGGCGCAGCGCAACGGCATCGCCCTGCCCTATGCCAGCGTGCAAGCACTGCGCAGCGCCTATGCGTTCACTGATCTCCAGAGCTTTCTGGACCTGTACTACCAGGGCGCCGGCGTGCTGCAGAAAGAACAGGATTTTTACGATCTGGCGCTTTCCTACCTTGCGCGGGTAGCTACGGAAAATGTAGTATGTGCAGAGATTTTTTTCGACCCGCAGACACACACAGCGCGCGGCGTGGCGATGGAAACCGTGGTGCACGGCCTCGCGCGCGCCTGCCGGGATGCGCAGGCCAGGCACGGCATCAGCGCCAGGCTCATCCTGAGCTTTCTGCGCCATCTCTCCGAACGCGAAGCCTTCGAGACGCTGGAACAGGCGCTGCCGCTGCGCGAGCATTTCATTGCCGTGGGGCTGGATTCGAGCGAGCTGGGCCATCCGCCGGAAAAATTCGAGCGTGTGTTTGCGCGCTGCCGCGAGCTGGGGTTCCATATCGTCGCGCACGCCGGCGAGGAAGGCCCGCCCGCCTACATCTGGCAGGCGCTCGATCTGCTGCATGCCGAGCGCATCGATCACGGCGTGCAGGCGGTGCACGACGCGGCGCTGATGCAGCGCCTGAAGGCCGAGCGCATCCCGCTCACGGTCTGCCCGCTCTCCAACCAGAAGCTGCAGGTGTTTCCCGATCTGCGCCAGCACAATCTCAAGGCGCTGCTGGACGCCGGCTTGGTGGCGACGGTCAACTCGGACGACCCGGCCTACTTCGGCGGCTACATGAACGAGAACCTGCACCAGGTCTTCGCCGCCACCGGCATGAACGCCGGCCACGCCTGGCAGCTGGCCGCCAACAGCTTTGACGCGAGCTTTGCCCCGGCCGCCGACAAGGCGCGCTGGCACCAGCAGCTGAGCGAGGTGTTCGAGCGCTTTGCCACCCGATAATCACCGCATGACAAGTACCGAAGCACCGCGCGAAATCGCGCCTGGCCTCGTCGTGCAGGGCATCGCCACGCCGCTCTGCCTGGGCGATTTCAAACTGCTGGCCTGCGACATGGATTCGACGCTGATCAGCATCGAATGCGTGGACGAAATCGCCGCCGCCGTCGGCAGGAAGGCCGAGGTCTCGGCCATCACCGAAGCGGCGATGCAAGGCCATATCGCCGATTACAAGGAAAGCCTGCGCCAGCGCGTGGCGCTGCTCGCGGGCGTGACGCTGGCGCAGCTCGAAGCCATCTACGCCGAGCGCCTGCGCATCAACCCCGGCGCCGAGGCGCTGATGCGGGCGGCGCAGGCCGCGGGCCTGGCAACGCTGCTGGTCTCGGGCGGTTTCACGTTTTTCTCGGACCGCGTCAAGGCACGGCTCGGCATCCGGTTCGCGCGCTCCAACGTGCTTGAAATTTCCAACGGGCGCCTGACCGGGCGCATGGTGGACCAGAGCTGGGGCGACATCTGCGACGGCGCCGAAAAGCGCCGCGCCCTGCTGGAGCTGGCCTCCCTCATGGGCATCGCGCCGCAGCAGGCGATTGCCATGGGCGACGGCGCCAACGACCTGCCCATGATGGGCGTTGCCGGCCTTTCCGTGGCCTACCACGCCAAGCCCGCGGTGCGCGCGCAGGCGAATGTGGCCATCAACGAAGGCGGACTGGACCGCCTGTTGGACGTTTTTGCATGAACAGGCGCGCGGTCCCTGCGCTTTTGCACTCGGGTCACGCAATACGATCGTGCTAAAGACTGCGCGACAAACCCGCGCAGTCCAGCAATGCAAAATCACACAGAAAGAGGGAGCACCATGACCAGCGACACACCGCCGACTTGGGAAGAGCAACTGGGCGAGCAGGCTGCTGCTGCCCTGGCAGCCAACCCATCCCTTCCCCGATCGCGCCAGCGCCCGACGCTCACGCTGATCAGCTGGAACCGCTCGGTGGCGGATTCACAGAAGGTCTACCGGATCGAGCACGGCGCACGCCCCAGTGACCGCTACGTGTTGCTGGTATCACCGCAAGACTTCCCCGACGCAAGCGCCGACGAGGCCGCGCGAATGCAGGCCATGAAGGCCAGGCTGGGACCGCGCACCGGGCGCGTCATCCTTGACGTGCTTGGCCAAGGCCGGGTTGGCGGCCGTTCGTTTTTCATCGTGCCGCACTGCAGGCCGCTGCCGCACGGACGCTTCGCGGGCCGCATCGCGCGCTGGCGCGCGCAAGGCCCGGTACTGCAGTGGCTGCGCGAGGTCTGCGCGCTGGGCGTCGGCACACCGCACACCGCACACCGCACACCGCACACCGCACACCGCACACCGCACACCGCACACCGCACACCAGGAGTTTCTCGCTTCTCTCGCCGCCTTGCAGGACATGGCCGCGCTGCCTGATGGGCTGCGCCGCGCCGCACAGGAGCAGGCACGCCTGCTGAATGCGGGCGAGGTGCGCGCCCACCACGTCCCGATGCACGGCGACCTGTGGAAAGGCAACATCCTGCGCCAGCACGACGGCAGCCTCGCACTCATCGACTGGGCAGGCAGCGAAGTCCAGGGCTATGCGATGTACGGGCTGATCCGCGCCGCCATTTCGCTGGGCGTGTCGCGGCGGCGCCTGGCCGTCGAGATCGAGTGGCATCGCCAGGCCCTGGGCGGCTCAAGACACCTGCCGGAGCTGCACCTGCTGGGCGCGCTCGGGCACTACGCACGGCACCTGGGGGAATTTCCGCCGGATCGATTCGCCACGTCGGCGCAAGAATGTTACGCCGTGTTCCTGTCGGCGCAAGCCTGAACCACCATGCCTGCAGCACACGCCATGTCCCATGCCTCAGCATGCCTGATCGTCTCTCCCATTCCCGTCCTGCGCGCCGGCGATCAATGGCGCACGCTGGACCTGTGGGCGCGCGACGTGAACGCGCAATGCACGCAGATTCCCGTGACGCTGGTCTGCCCGGTCGCCGCCCAGCTGTCGCACCACCACGCGCCACTGGCCCCCGCGATCCGCGTCATCGCGCAGGACGACCGCGATGCGCTGGCACATGCCATCGCCCGCGCCCGCTTCGTGCAGATTCCAGGACACACAGGCTGGCGCAATTCGGCCCTGGCACGCCAGGTCCTGAAGCTCGCACGCAGCCAGGGCAAGCCGGTGTTCCTCGGCATCTCCAGCAACCGCGCGCGCACGGCGCTGCTCAACAGCCGCCAGCACGGTGTGGCACGCTACGCCCTGGGACTGCTGCGTTATGCCGACATCCGCTTCACCCAGCGCTGGCTGGCGCGGCGTTGCACCGGCGTTTTCGTGGTCGGGGCCGGGCTCACCGCGCTGGTGCGCGGTGCCAACGCCAACGTGCATGTGGGCATTGCCAGCTGGGTCAGCGCACAGGACATCCAAACCGAGCGCCCACCCGCGCCGCCCACACTGCGCATCTGCATGGCGGGGCGGCTTGAGCCGATGAAGGGCTTTTCCGTCGGACTGGCGGCGCTTGAAGCCCTCAAGGCGCGGATGGCCATGGACATCACGCTGATCGGCAGCGGGCCCGAGGAAGCGGCGCTCAAGGCAGCCGCATCACAGCGCGGGCTGCACGTGCGGTTTCTCGCGCCCATCGCCTACCCCGGGCCGTTTTTTGCGCTGCTGGACCAGCAGGACCTGGTCTTGCTGACCAACCTGAACGACGAGCAGCCACGCCTGGTGTTCGACGCGCTGTGCCGCGGCGCCCTGCCCGTATGCCCCGATGCGGCGGCCTATGCCGCGCTCGGTCTGGACCGGCTCCTGCTTTACCGCCAGGGCGATGCACAGGCGCTGGCACAATGCGTCCGCGGTCTTGAAGATCCCGATGTGCGCGGGGAATTGCGTGTGCTGTCCGCCGCACTGCTGCAACGCCATACCCTCGATGCCATGCATAGCGATCGCCTCGCATGGATGCAGACTTCGGCCGCACGTATTGGCTCCGCACCAGCCAGCCCCTGACCTGTCCAGCCCCATGCCCGCCAGCCTGCCCGCCGTCCTCGCCATCTGCATCGGCGCAAGCGCAGGCGCACTGTCGCGCTGGGTGCTGGGCATCTGGCTCAACACCCCTGGCGCCTTCCTGCCCTGGGGCACGCTGGCCGCCAACCTGATCGGCGGCTACCTGATCGGGCTGGCCATTGGCGCCTTTGAAGCCTGGCCGCAGATCGATCCCGTCTGGCGGCTGGCGCTGGTCACCGGCTTTCTGGGTGCACTCACCACGTTTTCCACCTTCTCCGCCGAGGTGGTGGGCCTGCTCACCCAGGGGCGGCTGGGCCACGCGCTGGTGGTCGCCACGCTGCACCTGGCAGGGTCGCTGACCATGACCTGGCTTGGGCTGCAGACACTCGCGCCGCTCATGGCCCACGCAAGGTCTGGGTTATAACGCTATTTTTTGTGGAGCTGCCAGCGCAACAGTGACGCGCGGCAGTGGCATTTTTTATCAAATTTCGCCATGGAATCCAATACCGAACTGCAGGACGCCCGCCTCACCGAAATGTGGGGTGAGCTGCACCGCAACACCACCAACGGCGATCCGTTCCAGCCCAACGCCTACCGGCTCGCGTTCATCGATCCGGAGTTTCTGCAGCGGCGCGAAACCCGTGGCATCCGCTTTCAGCTGGAGCTGCTCAAGCCGGACCTGAACCTGATGGAGCAGGGCATAGAAAGCACCGTCGTCGTCTACGGCAGCGCGCGCACCCTGGCGCCGGACGAGGCCGCGGAGCAGCTGGCCCAGGCACGCGCAAGCGAAGACGCCGAGCGCATCCGGCTGGCCGAGCGCGCCGTGAAGAACAGCCACTACTACGCGCAGGCCCGGCACTTCGCGCGGCTGGTGGCCGAGTACAGCCAGACCCGCCCAACCAGCGAACGCCTGACGATCTGCACCGGCGGCGGCCCCGGCATCATGGAAGCCGCCAACCGCGGCGCGCACGATGTGGGCGCGCCCAACATCGGGCTCAACATCACGCTGCCGCACGAGCAGAGCGGCAACCGCTTCATCACGCCGTCGCTGTCGTTCAAGTTCCATTACTTCGCGCTGCGCAAGATGCACTTCATGATGCGCGCCAAGGCGCTGGTGGTGTTTCCGGGCGGCTTCGGCACGCTGGATGAACTCTTCGAGGTGCTCACGCTGGTGCAGACGCGCAAGGCCAAGCCGGTGCCCATCGTGCTGTTTGGCAGCAGCTTCTGGCAGCGCGTGCTGCATCCGGAGGTGATGGTGGAAGAAGGCACGATTTCCGCCCAGGATCTCGAACTCTTTCACCTGACCGATGACCCGCAGGAGGCGTGGGAGCTGATCCGCGGCTTTTACAGCCTGCCGTAAGAGCGCGTTCAAAGAGCGCAGGCGTGGCTGCCGCGTGCATCCACCGTAAATTCAGGGGTAAACCCTCAGCCTTGCGAGCGGCGCACGCCTCTAAGATACATAAGGCAGCACTGAAACTGGCTGTTGTTGCAGCAGCCAGTTTCAAGACTGCCACGGCCATCACTGATTTTCCGCCCCCTACTGTCCAAAGGAGGACGCCAAACCATGAACCGAGCACTCGCTCTCGCATTGACCGCCGCGCTGGCAAGCGCAGCCCCTCTCTCCCAGGCCCAGACTTCGCCCACGCAGGTAAAAAGCTGGGCCGCGGGCTGTGCCAGCTGCCATGGCACCAACGGCCAGGCCCAGCCCGGCATGCCGCCGCTGGCCGGCAAGAACGCCGCCGACATGACGGACAAGCTGCTCGCCTACAAGAGCGGTGCGGCGCCGTCAACCATCATGACGCAGCTCGCCAAGGGCTACTCCGACGATCAGCTCAAGGCGATCGCCGGCTATTTCGCAGCGCAGAAGAAGTGAGGAGCAGCACCATGGATCGTCGTCAATTCATTCGTGCGGGTTCTGCCGCTTCCGCCGTCTCCGTGCTGGGCATCACCGCCGGCTGCGCTTCCGTCGGCGGCGGCGCGGGCGGCAAGGTGGTCGTCGTCGGTGGCGGCTACGGCGGCGCCACGGCCGCCAAGTACATCCGCATGTGGTCCGAGGGCAAGATCGAAGTCACCCTGGTGGAGCCCAACGCCACCTTCATCTCCTGCCCCATCTCCAATCTGGTGCTGGGCGGTACCAAGACCATGGCCGACATCACCACGCCGTACGACAACCTCAAGGCGCGCCACGGGGTCAGGATCGTGGCGGACCGGGTCAGCGGCATCGACATGGACAAGCGCCAGGTCAGCCTGGCCGGCGGCGGCACCCTGCCCTATGACCGCCTGATTCTCTCGCCCGGCGTGGATTTCATGTGGGAGAGCCTGCCCGGCATGAACAAGCCCGGCGCGCAAGAGAAGATCATGCACGCATGGAAGGCCGGTCCGCAGACCGTCACGCTGCGCCAGCAGCTCGAAGCCATGCCCGATGGCGGCGTGTTCGCCATGGCCATACCGCTGGCGCCCTACCGCTGCCCGCCCGGTCCGTATGAGCGGGCCTGCCAGGTGGCCAGCTACTTCCAGAAGGCAAAACCCAAATCCAAGGTGCTGGTGCTGGACGCCAACGACGACGTCACCTCCAAGGGGCCGCTGTTCAAGAAGGCCTGGGCCGACCGCTACAAGGGCGTGATCGAATACATGCCCAAGCACCGCCTGGTCGATGTCGATGCCGTCACCAACACCCTGAAGTTCGATTTCAACGACGACGTGAAGGCGACGGTGCTCAACGTCATCCCGCCGATGCGCGCGGGCGACGTGGTGGCCAAGGCGGGGCTTGCCACCGCCAACAACCGCTGGAGCGAAGTGGATTGGATCACGATGGAGCATGCCAAGGCCAAGGGCGTGCACATCCTGGGCGACAGCACGCTGAGCGCGCCGCAGATGCCCAAGTCGGGCCACATGGCCAACCAGCATGGCAAGGTGGCAGCGGCGGCCGTGGTCGCCATGCTCTCGGGCCGTGCGCCGGATCAGCTCCCGATCTACAACAACACCTGCTACAGCTTCGTCAGCGCCACCGATGTGGTGCACGTGGCCAGCGTGCACCGCTACGAGGCCGACAAGAAAACCATGGTTCCGGTGCAGGGCTCGGGCGGCGTTTCCGGCGCCGCCAGCGAGATCGAAGGCCGCTTTGCCATGGCCTGGGCGCGCAACATCTGGGCCGACTCGCTCGCCTGATGGCTTTGCCTTGACAACGCAAGGGGCGCCTGGCGCCCCTTTTTCATGCGAATTCCGGCGCCCGCCTACTCCTGCGGCAGCCCGTCCAGCGGCGGTACGTCGGGCGCGGGCAGCTCCTGCACGTCGCGCAGCTTGCGCTGGATGGCGCGGGTGCGCACGTCCACCTGCTCGAACTTCTTCGCCGCCGCGTCGATCGACTTGCGCGTGGCGTCCACGGCCTCGCCGAATTTGGCGAATTCGGTCTTGACCTGGCCGAGCACGCCCCAGACTTCGGAAGAGCGCTTCTCGATCGCCAGCGTCTTGAAGCCCATCTGCAGGCTGGAAAGCATGGCGGCGAAATTGGCCGGGCCGGTGATCATCACGCGCGCCTCGTTCTGCAGCGCCTCCACCAGCCCGGGGCGGCGCATCACCTCGGCAAACAGGCCCTCGGTGGGCAGGTAGAGCACGGCAAAGTCGGTGGTGTATGGCGGCGCCACGTACTTGGCGTGGATTTTTCTGGCCTCCAGCCGGATCGAGTTCTCGAAGGCATTGCCCGCGGCGGCGATGGCGCCGCGGTCGGCCGCCTCCTGCGCATCGATCAGGCGCTGGTAATGCTCCACCGGGTACTTGGAATCGACCGGCAGCCACACCGGCGCCTCCTCGCTCTTGCCCGGCAGGCGGATGGCGAATTCCACCAGTTCGTCGCTGCCCGGCACGGTCTTGACGTTGCGCCCGTACTGGTCGGCCGTGAGCACGTTGTCGATCAGCGCCGCCAGCTGCATCTCGCCCCAGGTACCGCGCGTCTTGACGTTGGTCATCACGCGCTTCAGATCGCCCACGCTGCCGGCCAGCGTCTGCATTTCGCCCAGCCCTTTGTGGACCTGCTCCAGCCGCTCGCTCACCAGCTTGAAGGATTCGCCCAGGCGCTGCTCCAGCGTGGCGTGCAGCTTTTCATCGACGGTGCGGCGCATTGCTTCGAGCTTGGCGGCGTTGTCCGTCTGGATGGCCGCCAGGCGCTCGTTGAGCGCCTGGCGCAGCGCCTCGCCACCCTGCTGGTGGCTGGCAACCAGGCCCGTCAGCTGGCGCGTGAGCTCCTCGGTCGTCAGGCCGAGCTGCTGGCGCAACGCGCCCGACATGGTGGCAAGCTGCCCCTGGATATCGCCCTTGAGCGAATCCAGCGTGCCGCGCGTCACCTGTCCCAGCGCATCGAAGCGCTCCTGGATCTGCTGTCCCATGGCCTGCGTGCCGGCCGCCATGCCTTCGCGCGATTGCGCGCTGTCGCTGGCGAGCTGCTGCGCGGTGCCCGTCAGTTCCGTGCGGAAGGCGGTCAAGGCCTGGGTCTGCTCGGCACGCGACTGCACCAGCAGTTGTTCCAGGCGGGTCTGCAGCGCGCCAAAAGCCGACAGCAGCTCGCCGCGGCTGGCCCGCGCATCAACCGCCGCCTGCGCCAGGCGTTCGTCCAGCACCTCGCGCGTGACCTGGGTGAAGGCGCGCAATTGCTCGCCCATGCTGGCCAGCGCGCCGTCGTTGCGCGCCACCGCCAGCTGCGTGGCCTGCGTGGCGGCTTCCAGTGCCTGCAGCCGCTCGGGCCATTCGGCTGGCAAGGCCACGCGCGGGCGGCGCAGCAGCAGCACGAGGAGCAGCAGCACGACCAGCGCCAGCATGCCCAGCGCTACCAGCCACTCCAGAGGCAAATTACTACTCATTTAATAGCTTGTAGCACTTGCTGGGCATGCGCGAACGCCGGTTTTCACTCAATTGACTGGCGTGAGCGCGCCACGCCCATCGAAAAAGGCAATCAGGTTGTCCGCCGCCAGCCGCGCCATCGCCAGGCGCGTGGGCACGGTGGCACTGGCAATGTGCGGCGTCAGCACCACGTTGGGCAGCTCCAGCAGCGCCGGGTTCACATGCGGCTCGCCCTCGAACACATCCAGGCCCGCCGCGGCCAATCGCCCTGCCTTGAGCGCTGCCGCCAGTGCGTCTTCATCCACCAGCCCGCCGCGCCCGATGTTCACCAGCGTCGCCGTCGGCTTCATGCGCGCCAATTCGGGGGCGCCGATGATGTGGTGCACCTTTGGGGTGTAGGGCAGCACCAGCACGAGGTGGTCAGACTGCTCGAGCAGCGCGTCCATGCCCACATGGCGCGCCTTGCACAGGTTCTCGGTGTGCACATCGAGCCGGCTGCGGTTGTGGTAGATCACCTCCATGCCAAAGCCGTAGGCGCCGCGCTGGGCAATCCCCTGCCCTATGCGCCCCATGCCCAGAATGCCGAGCGTGCTGCCATGCACCTCGCAGCCGGCAAACATGTCGTAGCGCCAGCGCTTCCACTCCCCGGCGCGCAGGAATTTCTCGGACTCGAGCATGCGTCGCGCCGCCGCCATCAGTAGCGCAAAACCGAAGTCGGCCGTGGTCTCGGTCAGCACATCGGGCGTGTTGCTGCCGACCACGCCTGTCGCGCTCATCGCGGCCACGTCGAAATTGTTGTAGCCCACCGCCATGTTGGCCACGATCTTCAGCTGCGGGCACACGGCCAGCAGCGCTGCATCGATGCGGTGCCCGCCGGTGATGTAGGCGCCCTGCTTGTCGGCCAGACGCCGCGCAAATTCATCCTGGTGCCAGACCTCACCCTCAGCGATGGCCTCGACCTCGAAATGCTGCCTGAGCTTGTCCAGCACCTCGGGGAAAACAACACAGGCCACCAGCACGCGCGGTTTGGGCACGACAAACTCCTCAGAAGAACAGCCAGGTGATGACGATGAACAGCGGAATCAGAATGCCGCCCGACCACAGCATGTAGCCGAAGAACCCCGGCATCTTCACCCCGCGGTCCTCGGCGATCGCCTTCACCATCAGATTGGGGGCATTGCCAATATAGGTATTGGCACCCATGAAGACCGAACCGGCCGAAATCGCCGCCAGCGTCGCCGCGTGCGTGGTCATCAGGGTCGCGGCGTCGCCGCCGGCGGTGTTGAAGAACACCAGATAGGTGGGCGCGTTGTCCAGCACCGACGACAGCAGTCCCGTGGCCCAGAAGTACATGGCCGGCAGCGGTTCGCCGTCGGCGCCGGTCACGGCCGCGACGATGGGGCCGAACGCTCCGTCGACGCCGGCGCGCAGCATCGCAATCACCGGAATGATGGTGAGAAAGATGCCCGCGAACAGCTTGGCCACCTCCTGCATCGGCCCCCAGCTGAACTGGTTGGCCTCATGCACCGCGCGCGGCGTGAGCGCCAGCGAGATCAGCGTGATGGCAACCATCCCGGCGTCGCGCACCAGCCCCGGCAGGCCGACAGCGGTGCCCGCCAGCTCCCACTGCACCGGCGATTGCCACAGGCCGCTCATCAGCACCAAACCGACGATAGCCAGCAGCAGCACGAAGTTGATCTTGCCGTCAAAGCCCAGCGCGTCCTGCGGCGAATCGGGCGTGGGGTCTGCCTGGTTGCGCTCGCCCTGCTGGCGAAAGTACCAGGAATCCAGCGCAAAGAACAAGGCCAGCAGCACACCCACGAGCAACAGCGTCTCGAAGACGATGTGATCCACGGTCCAGAAAAACGTCACACCCTTCAGGAAGCCAAGGAACAGCGGCGGATCGCCCAGTGGGGTCAGCGAGCCGCCGGCGTTGGAGACGATGAAGATGAAGAAAACCACCACGTGCGCCACATGCTTGCGGTTGTCGTTGGCGCGAATCAAGGGGCGAATCAAGAGCATCGAAGCCCCCGTCGTCCCCATGAAGCTCGCCAGCACCGCGCCTATGGCCAGAATGCCCGCGTTGAGCAGCGGCGTGCCGCGCAGGTTGCCACGGATATAGATGCCGCCGGCCACGGTGAACAGCGCCGTCAGCAGGATGACGAACGGCAGGTATTCGGCCACCAGCGCATGCACCAGGCCCTGGCCTGCGGCGCCCCAGCCGAACACCAGCGCAAAGGGGATGAAGAAAGCCAGCGCCCAGGCCGCCGTGACCTTGCCAAAGTGGTGGTGCCAGAAGATCGGTGCCAGCATGGGCAGCAGCGCGATCGAAAGCAGCACGCCGGCGAACGGCACACCCCACCAGCCGGCCAGCTGGCTGCCATCGATCTCGCTGGCTGCCGCCAGCATCGGCAGCAGACCCAGGCTGGCCAGCAGCCAGCAACGCAGTGACTTCACCGGGAAATTCCTTGGACAGAGGTTACGCAGGACTCGGAATATCGAACACCTGGCGCAGGTAGGCCAAATATTTTTCATCGTTGCACATGTTCTTGCCGGGCGCATCCGAGAGTTTGGCGACCGGCTGGCCGTTGCACCGCGTCATCTTGATGACGATTTGCAGCGGCTCGTAGCCCAGATCATTGGTCAGGTTGGTGCCTATGCCGAAGGCCAGCAGGCAGCGGCCATGAAACCGCTGGTAGAGCTCGATGATGCGCGGCACCGTCAGCCCGTCGCTGAAGATCAGCACCTTGGTCAGCGGATCGACCCGGTTGTCGCGGTAGTGCTGCAGCATGCGCTCGCCCCAGGCGAAGGGGTCGCCGCTGTCGTGGCGCGCGCCGTCAAACAGCTTGCAGAAGTACAGATCAAAATCGCGCAGGAAGGCCGACATGCCGTACACGTCCGACAGCGCAATGCCCAGGTCGCCGCGGTACTCCTTGGCCCAGACTTCAAAACCATAGATCTGCGTGTCGCGCAGGCGCGGACCCAGCGACTGGCAGGCCTGCAGGTACTCATGCGCCATCGTGCCCAGCGGTGTCAGGCCCAGCTTCATCGCATACAGCACGTTGCTGGTGCCGGCGAATTTGCCACTCAAGCCGCGACGCTTGTCTTCCACGCCCAGCCGCCCCGCCAGGGTGCGCAGCAGCTCTGCGTGCCAGTCACGCGAAAAGCGCCGGCGCGTGCCGTAATCGGCAATCTTCAGCTCCGTCAGACCGGCGCCATGCAGCTGATCGATCTTGACCCCCAGGCGTTTTCTGCCTTCCTCGTAATCCGGCCGGGGATGCTGGTTGCGAAAGTACACCTCATTGACGATGGACAGCACCGGTATCTCGAACAGGATGGTGTGCAGCCACGGGCCGACGATGACAATGTCGATCTCGCCGCTTGGCAGAGGCGTCACCCGGATGTACTTCTCATTGAGTCGAAACAGCCCGAGGAAATCAACGAAATCGCTCTTGATGAAGCGCATCGAGCCCAGGTAGGCCAGCTCCTGCTCGCTGAGCTGCAGCTGACACAGCGCGCGGATTTCCTCGCGGATTTCATCGACGTAAGGCGCAAGCGCCACACCGGGCGTGCGGCACTTGAAGCGGTACTCCACCTGGGCACCGGGGAAGTGATGCAGCACCACCTGCATCATGGTGAATTTGTACAGATCGGTGTCGAGCAGGCTCTGGATAATCATGAAAAGGCGATCAACGGGGTATCAACAGACCTTGCAGCGCCTGCCTCAACGTATCGGGCAGCGGCCTTGGACGACGGTCTTCGCGCCCGACATACACATGCACAAAATGCCCGCAGGCCGCCGCCAGCGCCTCGCCCTGCGCAAACAGACCGACTTCGTAGCGCACGCTGCTTTTGCCCAGATGGGCCACGCGCAGCCCGGCCTCCACCGTCTGCGGGAAGGCCAGCGGGGCGAAATAATTGCACTGCGTCTCTATCACCAGGCCAATGGTGTCGCCGTGGTGGATATCCAGCGCACCCTGCTCGATCAACCAGGCGTTGACGGCGGTATCAAACCAGCTGTAATAGACCACGTTGTTGACGTGACCGTAGACATCGTTGTCCATCCAGCGCGTGCCGATGGGTCGAAAGACGCGATAGGCCTCTCTCGCGGGAGGCGCCAAACGGGGACCAGACGAAGGGGACGCAGGGGAAGCAGCAGACATGATTGGGCCATTGTGCCAGCAGCCCCGAGCACGCTGGCCGCAGAGGGTTGCCGCTGCGGCAGCCGATGAAAACACACTTGGCAACAAATAAATGCTGCAGCGCAACAAAAACCGCTTGCAATCCCGTGGAGCACCCCTATAATTCGATCCATGCTGCACTGCAACATAAGTTGATCAGAGCAGTCCCATGAATCGCGCCAACTGGCGTACTGTCAACTTAGGAGTTCCATCATGTCGTTGCCCCAAGAACAATTCCTGGCCGCCCAGAAGGCCAACCTCGAAACCCTGTTCGGCCTGACCAGCAAGGCCTTCGAAGGCGTCGAGAAGCTCGTCGAACTGAACGTGACCGCCTCGCGCGCCGCGCTGTCGGAAGCCAACGCCCACGCCCAGGCCGTGCTGTCCGCCAAGGATGCGCAAGAGCTGCTGACGCTGCAAGCCAGCCTGTTCCAACCCCTGGCCGAAAAGACCCTGGCCTACAGCCGTCACGTGTACGACATCGCGTCCAACACCAGCACTGAGTTCGGCAAGGCGTTCGAAGTCAAGGCTGCCGATGCACAGCGCACCTTCTCCGAATTTGTCGAGAACACCGCCAAGAACGCTCCCGCCGGTACCGAAACCACCGTCGCCGTGTTCAAGAGCGCCGTCTCGGCCGCCAACAACGCGTTTGAATCGGTGCAAAAGGCTGTCAAGCAAGCCACCGACATGGCTGAAGCCAACTTCAACGCCGCGACCGCCAGCGCCACCAAGGTTGCTGCCGCTGGCCGCAAGCGCTGATCGCAGAAATACAACAGGGCGCTTGAACCGATAAAGGGTTTTCCCTTATACTGGCGCCACGTGACTTCGGTCACCTGTTTCGGTTGTCTCCTTGGATCCTCACGAAATGTCAATTTCTGGATCCCTTCAAGCCCGGTCTCGTACCGGGCTTTTTTTTGCCTGCATCGCGTCCGCGTCTCTCGGCCATAATTGACGTTCACGTCAACTCATCGAGGTTTCCATGGACATCAAGGGCAAGGTATTCATTGTCACCGGGGGCGCATCCGGTCTGGGCGAAGGCACGGCGCGCATGCTGGCCGCAGCCGGCGCCACCGTGGTGATCGCCGACATGCAGGCAGAACGTGGCGAAGCCGTGGCGCGCGAAATCAACGGCCAGTTCGTACGCTGCGATGTCAGCAGCGAGGCAGATGCCCAGGCCGCCGTGGACAAGGCGGTATCGCTGGGCAAGCTGATGGGGCTGGTGAACTGCGCCGGCATCGCTCCGGCAGAAAAGACGGTGGGCAAGAAAGGCGCGCACCCACTGGCGACATTCAGCAAGACCGTCACCGTGAACCTCATCGGCACCTTCAACATGATCCGCCTGGCCGCCGAGGCCATGAGCAAGAATGAGCCCGAAGCCACGGGCGAGCGCGGCGCAATCGTCTCGACCGCCAGCGTCGCCGCCTACGATGGCCAGATCGGCCAGGCCGCATACGCAGCATCCAAGGGTGGCGTCGTCGGCATGACATTGCCGATCGCGCGCGACCTGGCGCGCAGCGGCATCCGCAACATGACGATTGCCCCGGGCATCTTCGGCACCCCGATGCTGTTCGGCATGCCGCAGGAAGTGCAAGACGTACTCGCCGCCAGCGTCCCCTTCCCCAGCCGGCTGGGAACACCCCAGGATTACGCCAAGCTGGTGCACCACATCTTCGAGAACGACATGCTCAATGGCGAGGTAATCCGCCTCGACGGCGCGATTCGCATGGCACCCAAATGACACATGGCCCCTCGGGGCCATGCTGCACGGGGCGCGAAAAAGGCGGGGGGTCAGCCGTTGGACGCAAAGCCGCTGGCTGCCGTCGGGCCGCCCAGGCGCGAGCTGCGCTGCACCCAGGAGCGCACGCGTTCGGCGTCGGCAATCCGGCTGAACTTGCCGGCGGAATCCAGGAACACCATGATGAGCTTGCGCCCGGCAATTTCCGCCTGCATCACCAGGCAGCGGCCGGCTTCGGAGATATAGCCCGTCTTCTGCAGGCCGATATCCCAGGCCGGGCTCTTCACGAGGCGATTGGTGTTGTTGAACTGCAGCGTGCGGCTGCCCACTTCGACCTCATAGCCCGGGGATGTGGTGAGCTCGCGCAGCAAAGGATCGTGGTAGGCCACACCCACCAGGCGCGCAAGGTCACGCGCACTGGACCGGTTCTGGCTCGACAGGCCCGTAGGCTCCACGTAGCGGGTGTCGTGCATGCCCAGCAACTGGGCCTTGGCATTCATGCGCTCGACGAACATCGGCATGCCGCCCGGGTAGGTGCGTCCCAGCGCATGCGCGGCTCGGTTCTCGCTGGCCATCAGCGCCAGGTGCAAAAGCTCGCCGCGCGTCAGCGTCGCGCCCACGACGAGGCGGGAGCGGCTGTGTTTTTCGGTATCCACATCGTCCTGGGTGATCGTGATCGGCGTATCCATGGGCAGATGCGCTTCGGAGATCAAGAGACCCGTCATCAGCTTGGTGATGGAAGCGATCGGCAGGACCGCCTCATCGTTCTTGCTGAGCAACACCTCGTGCGTATCCTGATCCATCACCAGCGCCACGCTGGAGGCCAGGTCCAGTGGATCCGAGGCCGAGTGCAAGCCCATCTTCTGCCCCACCGACAACACCGCCGGTGCCGCTGCCACATGCGCTCGCACCCGGCTGCGCCTGGTCGTTGCGGTCTTGCGCTTGGCAGTCACCGCCCTGGCACTCTTGGTGGGCGTGTGTTTGGCCTGGCTGGCGGCCACCGCTTTCTTGGGCTGGTGCTTCTTGCCAGCCGCTTGCACCCCCGGGCTTGCCAGCGCTATCGCCATCGCCAGCAACGAGACCCAGCGCAGCCAACGAGAACCAAGGGAAAGGGTGATGCGCATTCGAGACTCCAGCACAGGCGAAAAAGTGTGCGCAAGTGTACAGATTCAAAAAAAGCCGCGCAAGAACAATATCTTGCGCGGCATACCTAAAAATGACTTGAAGCTCGTTCAGCCCTGCGCCGCTATCCGGTCGCTGCCATGGTGCAAGCGGTTGAGCGCGCTCAGATACGCCTTGGCGGAGGCGACGATGATGTCCGGATCGGCCCCGGAACCGTTGACCACATGCCCACCGCTGGCAAGGCGCACCGTCACCTCCCCCTGCGCATCGGTCGAGCCGTTGATGGCGTTGACCGAGTACAGCGTCATCTCCGCGCCGCTCTTGACATAGGATTCGATCGCCTTGAGCGAGGCATCCACCGGTCCATTGCCCTCGGCCTCGCTGCGCACCTCCTTGCCGCTGACCGTGAACACGATGTTCGCCTTCGGGCGTTCGCCGGTCTCGCTGTGCTGCGACAGCGATACAAAACCGTACTGCTCCTGCCCCTGGGCATGCGCTCCGTCGCTCACCAGCGCCAGAATGTCTTCGTCGAAGATCTCGCTCTTGCGGTCCGCCAGCTCCTTGAAACGCGCGAATGCCGCCAGGATTTCCGCTTCGGACTCAAGCTCCACGCCCAAATCCTGCAAGCGCTGCTTGAAGGCATTGCGCCCCGAAAGCTTGCCCAGCACGATCTTGTTGGTGCTCCAGCCCACATCCTCGGCGCGCATGATCTCGTAGGTATCGCGCGCCTTGAGCACGCCGTCCTGGTGGATGCCGCTGGCATGCGCGAAGGCGTTCGCCCCCACCACCGCCTTGTTCGGCTGCACGACAAAGCCGGTGGTCGAGCTCACCAGCTTGCTCGCGGCCAGAATTTGCGAGGTATCGATGCCCACCTGCAGGCCGAAATAGTCCTTGCGGGTTTTCACCGCCATCACCACCTCTTCGAGCGAGCAGTTGCCCGCGCGCTCGCCCAGGCCATTGATGGTGCATTCGACCTGGCGCGCGCCGCCGATCTTCACACCCGCCAGGCTGTTGGCCACGGCCATGCCCAAGTCGTTGTGGCAATGCACGCTCCAGATCGCCCTGTCGCTGTTGGGCACTTTTTCACGCAGGGTTTTGATGAAATTGCCGTAGAGCTCGGGAATGCCGTAGCCGACGGTGTCGGGGATATTGATGGTGGTCGCGCCTTCCTGGATGACGGCCTCGCAGACACGGGCGAGAAAATCGATCTCGCTGCGGTAGCCGTCCTCGGCGCTGAATTCGATGTCGTCGCGCAAATTGCGCGCAAAACGCACCGCCAGCTTGGCTTGCTCGAACACCTCGTCGGGCGTCATGCGCAGCTTCTTTTCCATGTGCAGCGGGCTGGTGGCGATGAACAGGTGGATGCGCGCATTGCTCGAATCCTTGAGCGCCTCGGCCGAGCGCGCGATGTCGCGGTCGTTGGCGCGCGCCAGCGAGCAGATGGTGGAATCCTTGATGGTGCGCGCAATCGCCTGCACGCACTCGAAGTCGCCGTTGCTGCTGGCGGCAAAGCCGGCCTCGATCACGTCCACCTTCAGGCGTTCAAGCTGGCGCGCGATGCGCAGCTTTTCGTCGCGGGTCATCGAGGCGCCGGGCGATTGCTCGCCGTCACGCAAGGTGGTGTCGAAGATGATAAGTTTGTCGGTCATGGTTTTTGCTCCTTGCCACCAGCAACGCGAATGAAAACGGCCCGCTGCTGGAGCATGCGGGCCGTTGGGTATTCGAATCGTTGAAAAAAGAGTGAACGCGCCAGCCCGCTACCTATGGCAGTAGCGCCAGTAGAGCCAGCAGCGGCGACGCCGCGGGTGCGGTGGCGCGAAGGTGCATGGTGGCGAGGGCGTTCATGCGCGCAAATGTAGCACAGCCGCCGTCACGCAGTGCGCCGGATCGCCGCGCGCGCCAGCATCGCGATCAGCACCAGCGCAAAGAGCGTGAAGCAGATGAAGGACCAGTTGGCGATCGAGCCGCCGAGAAAGCGCCAATCGACCACCGTGCAATCGCCCGAGCCGCGAAAGATCATCGGGATGGCGCGGCTCAAGGCGTAGTTTTCGATGATGCCGTAGAAGTCGCGCCCGCAGGTGGCGATCTCGGGCGGGTACCACTGCAGCCAGCTCTGGCGCGCGGCGACGAAAGCGCCAAAGCCGGCGCTGGCCAGCGCCAGTAGGCTCCAGACGATGCGCCAGAGCGCGCCGCCCCGGCTCGCGGCCATGCCCGTGAAGACCGCCACCGCGATCAGCGCGTAGCGCTGCACGATGCACATCGGGCAAGGCTCCAGGCCCTGGCCGTATTGCAGGTAGAGGCCAAAGAGCAGCATCGCCACACAGGCGGCGCTGATCAGCGCCAGCAGGCGGCGCGGTGAATTCCACAATCCATTGACCAACACGTTTTTCCTTGTTCTGCGATAAGAGAGACGCCAATTTTCCTGCACTCGCAAGCTCCGCATGGGTATCCTCGGGCAGCAGTGGGCGCACGCCATGCTCGGAGTGTGCCCGCGTGACAGAGTTCAACCAGGAGTTCTCACCATGTACAAACGCATCCTGATCGCCACCGATGGCTCGCCGCTTTCGCAAAAAGCCGTGGCCAGCGGACTGGCGTTGGCCGCCATGACCCGTGCCCGGGTCATCGCGCTCAAGGTCGTCCCGCGCTATCCGCGCAATTTCTTCGACGGTGGCCTGACGCTGGACGTGCTCGAGATCAAGCGCATTGAAGAGCAATGGAGCGCACAGGCGCATGAGCTGCTGGCCAAGGTGAAAAAGGCCGGCACCGAGGACGGCGTGATGGTCAAGACCATCGTCGCCAAGTCAGACCTGGTGGCCGAGGCCATCATCGCCGCCGCAAAGAAGCACGATTGCGACCTGATCGTGATGGCCTCGCACGGGCGCAAAGGCGTCAAGCGCGTGCTGCTGGGCAGCGAGACGCTGAACGTGCTGACGCACTCGGAAATTCCGGTGCTGGTGCTGCGCTGAGATTCAAGCCAAATCTGGCTCTGGCGCCCGCCAGTCAAGCGCGAACAGCTATGCTTTCAGGAACAAACCCTGGTACTGCTCGCGCAGCAGGTTTTTCTGCACCTTGCCCATGCTGTTGCGCGGCAGCTCGGCGGCGATGAAGCAGCGCTTGGGCACCTTGAAGTGCGCGAGCTGCCCGCGCAGCTTGGCGATGATGGCCTCGGCGTCCGGCGTGGCCCCGGCGCGCGGCACGATGATGGCCACCCCCACCTCGCCGAAATCGGCATGCGGCACGCCGACGACGGCGCTCTCCATCACGCCGGGCAGCTCGTTGATGAAGCTCTCGATCTCGGCCGGGTAGACGTTGAAGCCGCCGCTGATGATGAGATCCTTGCTGCGCCCGACGATGGTGACGTAGCCGCGCGCATCCTGCTGGCCCACGTCGCCGGTCTTGAACCAGCCGCCTGCGGCAAACTCCTGCGCGGTTTTCTCGGGCATGTGCCAGTAGCCCTGGAACACATTGGGGCCGCGCACCTGGATGTTCCCGATCTCGCCCGCGGGCAGCATCTGGCCTGCATCGTCCACCACGCGCAGATCGGTGCCCGGCAGCGGAAAGCCGACGGTGCCGCCCCGGCGCTCGTTCTGGCCCGCGTAGCGCGCGTCCGCGCGGTAGGGGTTGGAGCAGAGCATGGCCGTCTCGCTCATGCCGTAGCGCTCCAGGATGGTGTGGCCGGTGCGCTGCTGCCAGGCGGCAAAGGTATCGACCAGCAGCGGCGCAGAGCCCGAGATGAACAGCCGCATGTGCGCCGCCGCCTCGCGCGTGAGCGCGGACTCGGCCAGCATGCGCACGTAGAGCGTGGGCACGCCCATGAACACCGTTGCACGCGGCATGGCGGCGATCGTCGCCCTCGGATCAAACTTGTTGAACCAGAGCATGGGGCTGCCGTTGATGAGCGCACCATGCACGCCGACGAACAGGCCATGCGCGTGGTAGATCGGCAGCGCGTGGACCAGCACGTCATCCTTCTGCCAGCCCCAGTAATCCTGAAGCACCAGCGCGTTGGAGAGCAGGTTGCCGTGCGAGAGCATCGCGCCCTTGCTGCGCCCGGTGGTGCCGCTGGTGTAGAGGATGCAGGCCAGATCGTCCTTGCCGCGCACCACCGGCAGGTGCTGATCGCTGCAATGCGCGGCGCGCTCCAAAAGGCTGCCGCCGCGGTCCTGCCCCAACGTGAAGACGTTGCGCGTGCCCGCCTTGAAGGCGATTTTCGATACCCAGCCAAAATGCTCTGGCGAGCAGACCACCACGGCGGGCTGCGCGTCGCCGATGAAGTACTCGATCTCGGCCTTCTGGTACGCGGTGTTGAGCGGCAGAAAAATACAGCCCACGCGCAGCGTGGCCAGGTAGAGCAGCAGGGCCTCGACCGATTTTTCCACCTGTACCGCGATGCGGCTGCCTTCGGGCAGTTGGAGCGACACGAGCAGGTTGGCGATGCAGGCGCTGGCGCGCTCCAGATCACGCCAGGAGTAATTCAGCGGCGCGCCATCGGGCGTGCTGGCAAACACCGCCGTCTGGTCCAGATCCTGGGGAAAGGCGGCGCGCAGCGCGCTGAACAGGTTTTGGGAAGGAAACTGCATGACGGCCCTCAGAACTCGGGTGTGCGTTTGGCAAGAAAGGCCTCTATGCCTTCGCGGTGCTCGCGACTACTGGCATAGGCGTAGGGATCATGATTATCAAAAACAGTAGCTTCCTGCGCATATCCATCCTGCGCTATTGCCGCATTTGACTGATGCAATTTACGCAGCGTGCGCTTGTTCAGGCGTGCGGCCTGCGGCGCCAGGCGCGCGATGCGCAAGGCCGTCTCGTGCGCCTGCTGCGCCAGCGCATCCGCCTGCACCACAGCGGCGAGAAAGCCGCGCTGCGCCATCTGCGGCGCATCCAGCACCGCCGCCGCGAGCAGCATCTGCCGCGCCGTGGCGTCACCCACGCTGCTGGCCACCAGCGCCGCCTCGCGCGGCGCCATCGGAAAGCCCAGC
Source organism: Comamonas badia DSM 17552 (assembly GCF_000484635.1). Taxonomy (GTDB): domain Bacteria; phylum Pseudomonadota; class Gammaproteobacteria; order Burkholderiales; family Burkholderiaceae_C; genus Comamonas_C; species Comamonas_C badia. The sequence goes on from NZ_AXVM01000001.1 coordinate 222,758, forward strand.
CTGGCGATCGGCGCGCCAAAGCGGGCGCCCTCTTGCGCAATGCGGATATCGCAGCAGCTGGCGATCTCCACGCCCGCGCCCATGCAGGCGCCGCGAATGGCGGCGACGATGGGAACGTCACACGCCAGCATGGCCGAGAGACCGCCCCAGACCTCTTCCTCATGAAAGGCGCGCAATTGCGCGGCATCGAAGCGAAACGCCGGGTATTCGGAGATGTCGCCCCCGGCGCAGAAGGCAGCACCCTCGCCCTCCACGACCACGCAGCGCGCATCGGGATCGCGCTGGATGCTCTCGAAAACACTGCGCAGTTCGCGCCACATGGCACGCGTCATGGCGTTCAGGCGCCCCTCATTCGCCAGCGTGACGCGGGCTATGCCAGCGTCGTCTGCCTCCCGCAGCAGCACGCTACCGGGCATGTGCCACTCCCTTGCGCCGCGCCCACAGCCACAGGCCCACGCCCACCGCGATCATCGGCAGGCACAGCCACTGGCCCATGCTCAGGCCCAGCGAGAGCAAGCCCAGAAAATCGTCGGGCTCGCGGAAATATTCGGCGATGAAGCGCAGGCAGCCATAGCCCACGAGGAACGCCGCGGTCACCTCGCCGCGCTTGCGCGGGCGCCGGGCATACAGCCACAGCAGCACGAAGAGCAGCAGCCCTTCGAGCAGGAACTGGTAGATCTGCGACGGATGGCGCGGCTGCATGGAGCCGCTTTGCGGAAACACCATGGCCCAGGGCAGATCGGGCGAGGCAAAACGCCCCCAGAGCTCGCCATTGATGAAGTTGCCCACGCGCCCCGCAGCAAGGCCCGTGGGAACGCAGGGCGCCACGAAATCCACCACCTGCAGCCACGGCCGCTTGCGCGACCAGGCGTACCAGACCATGGCCGCGCCCACGCCGAGCATGCCGCCGTGAAAGCTCATGCCGCCATGCCAGACCTGGAAAATCTCCAGCGGGTGCGCGGCGTAGTACCCGGGTTTGTAGAAAAAACAATAGCCCAGCCGCCCACCGAGGATCACGCCCAGCACGCCAAGAAAAAGGATGTCTTCCACATCCTTGCGGCTCCAGGCCTGATCACCGGCCAGCGAGGCATAGGGCTGGTGCTTCAGGCGCAGCGTGCCCAGCCACATGAAGAGTCCGAACGCGGCCAGATAGGTCAGGCCGTACCAGTGGATGGCCAGCGGCCCGATCTGCAGCGCCACTGGATCGATATGGGGGTACATCAACATGGCAGGGATTGTGCAGCAGGGCACCCCCTACCCTGCCGCACCCATGTCGCCCGAACGAGGCTTGCGGCGACGCTGAACAAGTTGTCGCGGTGGTGCGCGACAGGCGCGGGACCTGTTCCGCGCCGCCTTACTGCATGAACCAGCCGTGGCTCACCACCAGCGACTGGCCGGTGAGCGCATTGCTCGGCCAGGCGGCAAAGGTGAGCGCCGCCTGGGCGATGTCGTCCACGGTGGTGAATTCGCCATCGACGGTGTCCTTAAGCATCACGTTCTTGATCACGTCGGCCTCGCTGATGCCGAGTTCCTGCGCCTGCTCGGGAATCTGCTTTTCCACCAGCGGCGTGCGCACGAAGCCCGGGCAGATGACGTTGCTGCGGATGTTGTGCGCGGCGCCTTCCTTGGCGATGACCTTGGCCAGGCCCTCCAGGCCGTGCTTGGCGGTGACATAGGGGCTCTTGAGTTTGGACGCCTCCTTGGAGTGCACCGAGCCCATGAAGATGATGGAGCCGCCGCGGCCCGACGCGATCATCTGGCGCACCGCCGCGCGCGAGGTGAGAAAGCCGCCATCCAGGTGCACCGCCAGCAGCTTCTTCCAGTTGGCGAAGGTGAAATCCTGGATCGGCGCGACGATCTGGATGCCGGCGTTGCTGACCAGGATGTCCACCGCGCCGAGCTGTTTCTGCACCTGCGCAAAGCCGTCATCGACCGCCTGCTCGCTGGTCACGTCCATGGCGATGCCCAGGGTCTTGACACCCTTTCTGGCAATTTCATCGGCCGTCGCCTGCGCATCGGCCTGCCTGAGGTCCGCCACGACGACATTGGCCCCGGCGTCGCCGAACACCTCGGCGATGCGTTTGCCGAGACCACTCGCGGCACCGGTGACGAGGGCCGTCCTGCCCTTGAGGCTCAGCGTGGTGGATGCCTGAACTTGTTGATCACTCATGATTCACTCCTTTATCCATGTTCAATTGGGGAGCCTGAGCAGGTTGTCAAGACCATGAGCAGAACTGTTCAAGCCTCCTGAACCATGGCGCGGCGCACCATCCTGCTGGCACCCTCCTGGGTGATGGCAGCACCGGCCAGCGTGCCGTAATGGGCACCCCACATGCCAGCGGGGTTGAGCCCACGCGTTGCCAGAAAAAGATCTGCCACCTCGGACGTGCTGTGGCGCAGCAGCTCGGCGGCCTGCATCGTGCGGGCGATGGCCTCGGTCATCGGGCGGGTGAGGAATTCATCCGCCACCGACTGGCGCATGAGCTGTTCGGCATGCGCCACCATGGCATCAAAACGGGCGTCCTGGCCCCTCAAGGGCTGGAACTCGTGCAGCACGGCATCGATGACCTGCGGCTCCTTGGTCAACGAACGGCGCACATCCAGGCACATCATGTTGGCCGCGCCTTCCCAGACGCTGTTGAGCGGCGATTCGCGGAACACCCGGGCGATCGGGTTTTCTTCGATGAAGCCATTGCCGCCGTGGCATTGCAGCGCTTCGTTGGCGATCGAAGGAGCGCGCGAGCAATTGAAGAACTTGGCCGCGGGCGTGGCAACACGCGCCAGCAGGCGCTGCATCTCGTCGCTCTCCATGTGGTCGGTGGCGCGGGCCACGCGAAGCGCCATCAGCGTTGCCGCTTCCACCTCCACGGCCATGTCCGCGAGCACGTTCACCATCATCGGCCGCTCGGCAATCGACGTTCCCCAGGCCTTGCGCGTGGTGGTGTGGCGCAGCGCTAGCGTCAGTGCCTGGCGCATCTGCCCGGCCGAGCCGATGGCGAAATCCAGCCGGGTCAGGTGCGAATGCGAAAGGATTTCACGCAGACCATGGCCTTCTTCGCCTACCCGGATGGCCAGCGTGCCGGAGTACTCCACCTCGCTCGACGCGTTGGACTTGTTGCCCGACTTGTCCTTGAGCCGCTGGATGAAGAAACGGTTGTAGCTGCCATCGGGCAGGGTGCGCGGCAGGAAAAAGCAGGTCACGCCGCCATTGACCGTGGCCAAGGTGAAGAAGCCATCGGACTGCGGCACCGAACAGAACCACTTGTGCCCCGTCAGCTCATACCAGTGCGCGACGGCGCCGTGGTAGTCACCCGCATGCGAATAGCGCGCCGTGGTCTGCGTTGCACGCAGGTCCGAGCCACCCTGCTTTTCCGTCATTCCATAGCCGATCACGACCGAAGGCTTCAGGCCCACTTCCCTGCGGCTGAATTCGTAGGTCGTGCCCTTGACCTTCTCGGCCCAGATCGCCAGCGCCGGCTCGCGCTCGAACCCCGGGTAGGCCGCGTAGGCCATGCCCATGGGGCAGGCAGTGCCATGCTCGACCTGGTTCCACAGGTAGGACAGCACGGCGCGTGCCACATGTCCGTGCTGCTCTCTGGTCCGCCAGGCAAGACTAGGCACTTCATGCTTCCAGCAAAGCGCCATCAGCTGGTGCCAGCTCGGATGAAAATCCACCCAATCGATGCGGTTGCCAAAGCGATCGTGGGTCTTGAGCTCGGGCAGATTGCGGTTGGCCAGGCGAGCCAGCTCCTGCACCTCCTCCTCTCCGGCCACCGCACCCAGCGCCGCGCAGCGCTCGGCCGCCCAGGGCGCTTCTCGCTCAATCACGCCACGCACCACTGCGTCGCCACTGAATGCGTTAAACCCAGCAGCGGGCTTGGCCTGGTTGTAGACCGCATGGGTGCCGTAGCGGTCGGAGGCGGTCGCAAGAATTTCGGGGGACAGAGGCTTGTTCATGGTCATCTCCTGGGTTACGGGCGGGTCTCACGGGACATCGGGGTGACTTGCCACACTGGCACAGGCCAATCGGGCAATCTGGTGGGCCAGCATGGCGACTTCCTGCTGGTGGTTTTCCGCTGCGGGGTGCGGCTGGCGATTCAGGGGCGACAGCGGGCCGATCAGGCCTTCCATGAAGCCACCCACAATTACCGTGGCCGCGACGTCACTGCGCACATCCCTGCGTATTTGTCCGTCGGACTGCCCGGCTTCAATGATGGAACGAATCACCTCACTGATGGCAGCCCGGTAACGCAGCCGCGCCTCGTCAATCTCTTTGTCGCAAGGCTCTGCGATCAGGGCATACGCCAGTCGGGGGCTGCGCATCGCCCGGCAGACAAAAGAGGTCACGGCCGAGTGCAAACGCTCCAGGGCCGAATCGTCCGACAGGGCAATTTCGGAAAGCACATCCACCTCGCGCTGCGAGACGGCCGAAAGCACCTCGGCAAACAACTCTGCCTTCGACGGGAAATAGCGGTACACGCTCCCCGTGGCCATGCCCGCCGACGCCGCGACACTCGCCACCTGGGCCTCCATCCATCCACCTTCTTTGACGAGTGCGCGCGCCGCCGCCAGGATACGCAGGCGGTTGTCCTGCAGGCGTGCTTCAACGGAAGGGGTTTGTCGGTAGGCCACAAAAAATGAATTTCAGTTCACGGCGGTGTGAATCGTAATTCATTTTTTGTTTTTGCAAATTTTTCGCTCTTTCGCCGCCCGGATTGACGGTATCGAGCTGACGGCACCGGGCACCACGCAAGGCCATCCGCGAAACGTGCGAAGCCGGACAAGGCGACGGGAACAGGTTGATCTCCGGCTCAGGCGCCTGGATCGAAATACATGAACGTGGCCTGCATCAGCGCAACCACCTTGTACGTCTCCCCATCATCGCCATACGCGCGCACCTCCCCCGTGCCAACCGCAATCGTGCGTCCTGCCTGCACCACCGTGCCCACCGCCACAAAGCGCGATCCCAACGCTGGACGCATGAAATTGACTTTGAACTCCGCGGTGACGATTTCGTGGCGATCCGTTGGCGCGCGGGTCAGCGCCGCATAGCCGCAGGCGCTGTCGACGATGCTGGTGATAGCCCCGGCGTGCGCATAGCCATGCTGCTGCGACAGCGCGCTGCTGAAGGGCATTTCAATCTCGACCACGCCATCGGCCACCTGCGTGAGGCGCGCGCCTAGGGTTTTCATCAAGCCCTGGGCATTGAAGCTGGTGCTGATCCGCTCGGTCAGAGCATTCATTTGGGTCCTCCGGAAATATGCATTTCGATAGCTGCATGCGCTTGGGGCACAAGCCTCAACCCTGATTTTGATGCAAATTCCGCCGCCCGCGCCGGGCCAATCGGCTCGCACTACACTTGCAGGCGTTTCTTTCAACCGGTGGCCGCTGCGCCACCCCTGCGAGCCATGACCGATCCCAAAGCCATCAACCACCGCTCCGCCCATATCACCGAAGGCAAGGCGCGCGCGCCCAACCGCTCCATGTTCTACGGCATGGGCTACAAGGAAGAGGATTTCAAGAAACCCATGGTCGGCGTGGCCAACGGCCACAGCACCATCACGCCGTGCAACGCCGGGCTGCAGAAGCTGGCGGACGCCGCCGTCGAGGGCATCCACCAGGCGGGCGGCAATGCACAGACCTTCGGCGTGCCCACCATCTCCGACGGCATGGCCATGGGCACCGAGGGCATGAAATATTCGCTGGTGAGCCGCGAGGTGATTTCCGATTGCGTGGAAACCTGCGTGCAGGGCCAGTGGATGGATGGCTGCGTGGTGATCGGCGGCTGCGACAAGAACATGCCCGGCGGCATGATGGGCATGCTGCGCTCCAACGTCCCCAGCATCTACGTCTACGGCGGCACCATCCTGCCAGGCTGCGCCAACGGCTGCGACCTGAACATCGTGAGCGTGTTCGAGGCCGTGGGCGAGAACGCCGCCGGCAAGATCGACGACGGCGAGCTCAAGAACATCGAGCAGCACGCCATCCCCGGCTGCGGTTCGTGTGGCGGCATGTACACCGCCAACACCATGAGCAGCGCCTTCGAGGCCATGGGCATGAGCCTGCCCTACTCCAGCACCATGGCCAACCCGCATGCGGAAAAAGTCGATTCCGCGCGTGAATCGGCCAAGGTGCTGATCGAGGCGATCAAGAAAGACCTCAAGCCGCGCGACATCGTCACGCGCAAGTCCATCGAGAACGCGGTGGCCGTGATCATGGCCGTGGGCGGCTCGACCAACGCGGTGCTGCACTTCCTGGCCATCGCGCACGCGGCGGGCGTGGAGTGGACGATTGACGACTTCGAGCGCGTGCGCAAGAAGGTGCCGGTGTTCTGCGACTTGAAGCCCAGCGGCAAGTACCTGGCGGTCGATCTGCACAAGGCCGGCGGCATTCCGCAGGTGATGAAGATGCTGCTGAATGCCGGCCTGCTGCACGGCGACTGCATCACCATCACCGGCAAGACGATTGCCGAAACGCTCCAGGACATCCCTGACGCGCCGCGCGCCGATCAGGACGTGATCCACCCCATCACCCAGCCGCTGTATGCGCAGGGGCATCTGGCGATCCTGCGCGGCAACCTGAGCACCGAAGGCTGCGTGGCCAAGATCACCGGCCTGAAGAACCCCGTGATGACCGGCCCGGCGCGCGTGTTCGACGACGAGCAGTCGGCGCTCGCCGCCATCCTCGACCACCAGATCCAGGCCGGCGACGTGATGGTGCTGCGCTACCTCGGCCCCAAGGGCGGCCCGGGCATGCCCGAGATGCTGGCGCCCACCGGCGCGCTGATCGGCGAAGGCCTGGGCGAGAGCGTGGGACTGATCACCGACGGGCGGTTTTCCGGCGGCACCTGGGGCATGGTGGTCGGCCACGTGGCGCCGGAGGCCTACGTGGGCGGCACGATCGCGCTGGTGCAGGAGGGTGATTCGATCACCATCGATGCGCACCAGCTGGTGCTGCAACTCAATGTGCCTGAAACCGAAATCGCCAAACGCCGCGCCGCCTGGAAGGCACCGGCGCCGCGCTACACGCGCGGCGTGCTGGCCAAGTTCGCGCGCAATGCATCGACCGCCAGCCGCGGCGCGGTGCTCGACGCATTCGACTGACCCCCCCGTTGCCGCCGGCCGCGCTGCTTCAGCGCGGCCGGCGCGGCGCCATGCCCAGCGTTTCCTTCTGCCGCTCGATGCGATCTTTCTTGCGTTCGTCCATTTTTTCCATCGCCTTGCGCTTGGTGTAGCCCGTCATGTCCGCCCAGGCCCACCACAGCAGCGTGACGGCGAAGGGCGACAGCACCCACCACCAGGACCACTGCGCCACCGGGCCGATTTCCAGGTATTTCAGCGCCACCAGCAGGATGCCCAGAATCAAGGTGTACACAAGCTGCTCCAAGGTAAATAATCGTGAACGCGCTGGCCAAGTCAACGCCTGTTACTAGAATAGCGTTATCTGAACCGTATTTCCAGCCAACCGTAAAGGAAGTCACCATGAAAGCTGCTTTGATTGCCATGACCCTGGCATTTGCCGCGTCTTCTCCCGCCTTCGCCAACGAGGCGCTGGCCAAATCCAAGAACTGCATGGCCTGCCACAGCATCGACAAAAAAGTCGTGGGTCCAGCCTACAAGGATGTGGCCAAGAAGTTCGCCGGCCAGAAAGATGCCGAAGCCCAGCTGATCAAGGCCGTGCTCAAGGGCAGCTCGGGCGTCTGGGGCCCGGTGCCCATGCCCGCCAATGCCAATGTCAGCGATGCGGAAGCCAAGCAGCTGGTCGACTGGATCCTGTCGCTCAAGTAAACCCGCTGAAACCGGCTGCGCCTTGGCGCGCAGTTTCCACAAAAGGCCGCACGGAATTCCCTGCGGCTTTTTTTGCGCGCGCCTGCGGCATGAAACTGCGCGAATATCAGGGTTTTTCGCTAATGCCCATTCGGTGAAAGCAGGAAATACTTTAGAACGGGATATTCGCAACAGACAAGCAAGGAGACCCGTGCGATGAAACTGCCGTACGACGCTTTGGAAACCCGGTTGGCGCAGTCCCCGGTGCCTATGCGCATACAGCTGCCTGGCGGAGACTGCGTTGGTCCGGCCGACGCGGCCCTCTCGCTCACGCTGCGCGATCAGACGGCGATCGCGGCGCTTGCCACCGGCGCCATCGGCACGGTGGGCGCTGACATCGTCGAGGGGCGTGTTCAATTCGAAGGCAGCGTGCGCGATCTGATGGTGGCCGCGCAAGCGCTGCTGAGCACCGATCCGGCGCAGGACGAACACGCCAGCTGGTGGCGCCAGGCGCTGGCCTGGTATGTCTCCAGGGCCAGGCACACCACGGCCAGGGACGCGCAGAACATCCAGTTCCATTACGACATTTCCGACGATTTCTACGCCCTGTGGCTGGACCCGTACCGGGTCTATTCCTGCGCCTACTACCGCACGCCCGAGATGACGCTGGCGCAGGCGCAGGAGGCCAAACTCGATCACATCTGCCGCAAGCTGCAGCTCAAGCCGGGCGAACGGCTGCTGGACATCGGCTCGGGCTGGGGCGGCATGCTGCTGTGGGCGGCGGAGCATTACGGCATCGATGGCATCGGCATCACGCTCTCGCACAACCAGTACACCTATGTGCAGCAGCAGATCGAGGCACGCGGTCTCACGGGCCGCGTGCGCGTGCTGCTGCAGGATTACCGCGAGTTGCAGGTGGACGAGCCCTTCGACAAGATCTCCTCGATCGGCATGTTCGAGCATGTGGGCCGCGCGCAGATGCCCACCTACTTCGGCACCCTGCGCCGCCTGCTCAAGCCCGGAGGCCTGGCGATGAACCACGGCATCACCGCCGGCGGCGTGGACAACACCGAGCTGGGCGCCGGCATGGGCGAGTTCATCGACCGCTACATCTTCCCGGGCGGCGAGCTGCTGCACGTGAGCGTGGCGCTGCACGAAATCGCCAGAGCGGGGCTGGAGATGGTGGATACCGAGAACATCCGCCCGCACTACGCAAAAACCCTCTGGGCCTGGTCGGATGCGCTGGAAGCGCAGCTGCCCCGGGCGCGCGAGATTCTCAACACGCAGCACGGCACGGAGAACGGCGAAAAAGTCCTGCGCGCCTACCGCCTCTACCTTGCGGGCTGCGCGCTGGGCTTTGAGCAAGGCTGGGTGGCGCTGCACCAGATTCTGATGATCCACCCCGACGGGCGGCAGGAGACAGGCACAATGCCCGGAGCGCAATCGTGCTATCCCTTCAACCGCGAATACATCTACACGCCGCCGCAGGCCGGCGCCACCCCCAAGAGAGAGCCATGACCGAACGCTACCCCGCCCCCACTCTGGACAGCCTGCCCGAGGACATCCGCACCCGCATCCTGGAGGTGCAGGAGAAGGCCGGCTTCATCCCCAATGTCTTCCTCGGCTTCGCGCGGCGTCCGGCGGAGTGGCGCGCGTTCTTCGCCTACCACGATGCGCTGATGCTGAAGGAAGAAGGCCACCTCACCAAGGGCGACCGCGAGATGATCGTGGTGGCCACCAGCGCGGTGAACCAGTGCCTGTACTGCGTGGTGGCGCACGGCGCCATCCTGCGCATCTACGAGAAAAAGCCGCTGGTGACCGACCAGGTGGCGGTGAACTACCGCAAGGCCGACATCACGCCGCGCCAGCGTGCCATGCTCGATTTCGCCCTCAAGGTCTGCCAGCAGTCCAGCGCCATCGAGGAGGCCGACTTCGAGCGGCTGCATGCGCACGGCTTTGATGACGAGGACATCTGGGACATTGCCGCCATCACCGCGTTCTTTGGTCTCTCCAACCGCATGGCGAGCTTTTCCGGGATGATGCCCAACCCCGAGTTCTACCTGATGGGCCGTCAGCCGCGCGAGAAGAAGTAAAAAAATAGCTGCTGGCGCTTTGCAGAAAAGCGCCAATGCCCGAAATCTCTGCGTTCTCCGGCCGCTACCCCGCCACCAGTGCAGGCCCTGCGGCCAGCTGGCTAGCCAGGCGCTGCTCCAGCCGCTCGCGCTCTTCGCCGCCGCGGGCACGTCGGCCCTTGCGCTCCCAATCCGGGTGGCTGCGCGCCACCGACAGCGTGGACAGCAGCGCGCGCGGCAGGGCTGCCGCCTTCTCCATCGGCTCCGTGTCCGCACCATCGATGGGGGCCAGCGGCACGCGCAGCGCGTCCTGCGCTGCGTGGCTGCGGCTGGCCAGCGCCAGCGCCAGCGCATGCAGATGCCGCGCCAGCAGCCACAGCAGCGCATCTTCCGCGGTCAGTTCCTGCACGCCCTGCATGCGGTTCTCCAGCTTGCGCCAGAGCGGGCGCCAGCCGCCCGAGAGCGCACCGCCCACGGTGGCGCCCAGCGTGGTGGCGGCGCCCAGCGACAGCCCGGCCAGCATCAGGTCGGCGATCACACCCACGCCCGCGCCCAGCACGCTGCCCAGGCCCAGCCGCATGCCGGCCTGCGCGAGCAGCTCGGGGTCGAACAGGTCATCCTTCCAGCGGCCTTCCAGCTCGGGCAGATCGCTGAGCTCCGCATCGCCCGCGCGAAACGCGTGCAGCGCCAGCAGCGCGTCCATCCCCGCCTGCACATGGGCGCGCAAGTCGCTGCGAAAGTCGAGCACGCATTGCTGGCGCCGCGCCGCGTCCTGCAGCACCTCGGCGGCCACCTGGCGGCGCATCGCGGCGACGTCGATCAGCGTGCCGGCCACGATGCGCCAGCCGGCCTGCTCGCGCTCGTGCGCGGCCTGCGTGAGCGCGGCGCCTATGGCGGCGACCTGGCTGCGGCGCGCGGGCGGCAGCAGCGTGGCCAGGTCGGCATAGAGCTGCTGCTCGCTGCCATGCAGCGGCGCCACCACGTCAAACTGCGCCTGCGCGTGCAGGCTGCATTCGCGCAGCATGGCCTGCCAATCGAGCACGCGGCTGCCGGCATCGGCGGTGAAGTTGAGCACCGGCATGATGGGCCGCGCGCACCAGCCGAGGATTTCGATCTCGGCGCGGTATTTGGGCAGCACCGGCGCGCGGGTGTCCATCACCAGCATGGCGCAGTCCGCCGCATCGAGCAGCGCGCGCAGCACCTTGGCCTCCTGCTCGAACGCGGCGCGCGCCTCGGGGCCGGCGAGGAAGGCGCGGATTTTTTCGAGCCGCGTCTCGCCCGGCTGCTGCGCGAGGAAGGCGTGCAGCGCAATGGAATCCTCCAGCCCCGGCGTATCGGTGAAGCGCGCCAGTACCTCGCCCGCAACGCGCAAGTCCACCACCTGCGCGTGGCGCGTGGTGCCGGGCCGGTCGGAGACTTCGCCGAAATCACGCTGGCGCGTGAGCGCGCGCAGCAGCGAGGTCTTGCCCACGTTGGTGTGGCCGACGACGACGGCGGTCAGGGGCTCGCCCGTCACGATGGATTCCTTTGTGCTATCCACTCCATAGCTTGCTGCGCTTGCTCCATCAGCGGTAAAGCCTCAAAACCTTCTGCATTCATCCAGGCGCGCCAGCGCGCCGCGCCCTCTGCTTCGGAGGCCAGCACGGCAAGGTCGGGCACGCTCTGGCGCAGTTCGCGCAGCCAGCGCGCCGTGCCGCGGTCGGGACTGCCGGGCGCGTGCACCAGCACCAGCGCGCACGCAGGCGGCGCCTGCATGAGGCGCGCGCGCAAGGCCTCGCGCTCCTCGGCGCTGCCCGTCAGATTCACGCTCCAGACCCAGCCCGCGCCCGCGAGCGCAGCCGGGGGCCAGGCCGTTTGCGGCGGCAGCTCGAAGCCGATCAAGACCGCGCCTGCCGCGGTGCGGCCCCAATCGCGCGGGGACTGCGCAGGGTGTGCCGCAGCGCGCTGCTCGGCATCGACCACTTGCGGCGGCGGCTCCAGCGCGTCCAGGCGCCGCACCACGCTCTGGATATGCGGATCGGCCATATCCACCGCCGCCAGGCGCGCCAGGCCGCTGCGCCAGCGCGCCAGACTGAGCAGCGCCAGCAGCACGCGCGGCAGCACGCCGTAGGCCAGCACGCAGCCGATCAGCCACCAGGCCCAGGCGCGCTGCTGCGCGGCATCGGCGCTGTGCTGGGCGGCGACGGCGCGCACCGCGTCGGCATCGGGCACGGCAAAGCCCAGCAGCGCGGGCAAGGCCCCCGTCCACTGCACGAAGCGCTGGAAAAACGCAGCGCTCAGGATGGTGGTTTCCCAATGCAGCGCGTAGGCCTGAAAGGCAAACCCCGCCACCAGCACCGCCAGCGTGAGCGTGAGCGACACCGCCCAGATGCTGTGGCTGAGCAGGCCCGCCAGCCAGGGCCACAGGCGCTGGCGCTGCACCAGCGCGGCAAAGGCCTGCCAGAGTTCGGGCGCATACCGGCCCCGGTCCGGGGGCAGGCGCGCCGCCCAGGCCAGCGCCCAGCGGCCCAGAGACCAATCGCCGTGGCTGCTGTCGCCCTTCAATCCCCACAGCAGGCCGATGAGCCACAGCCCCAGCATCAGCAGGTGCAGCCCCAGCAGGCTGGCAAAGGCCGCGATCGCGTTGATGCTGCGCCCCTCGCCCAGCACGGCGCGCCCGGCCAGCAGCCCGGCCAGCGCCAGCAGCAGCGCCAGCAGGAAGGCGGTGAGGCGCGTGGCGCGGCGCCAGCGCGCGAGCTCGGCCACCACGCCCAGGCGTTCACCCAGCAGCCAGGCGCGCTGCTGCACCTGCAGGGGGCGGGTAGGCGCGGCGGCAAAGGCCTGGCGCAGCTCGGCGCCGTCTTCCAGCGCCCCGCCCTGCTCGATGCGCGCCAGCGTGGCCACCACCACGGCGCGGTCCAGCGCGGAGGCCGAGGCGAACGAATCCTGGGAGGTGTGCAAGGCGGTATTCATGGCGGGCAGCGCGCCATTATCCCCAGCCGCGCAGTGCCTGCCTTGGATGCGGGGCTGCCGCGCAGCCGCACAAAACGATAGCTGCAGCGGCATCCCGTATCAGGGCCAAGACAAGGTTTTTTGGATTGGCGACATGCCTCAGTCAAGCGCGTTGGCCCTCACCCCCACCCTCTCCCAGAGGGAGAGGGAGCAAAACCCGCGCAACTGGCCGCACGCCCCCCTTTGGGTAGAGCGAGGATGTATCTGGACTGCAAGGTTGGAGCGCCATCACCGCGCCTGTCGGCAAGGCGCGAACATATCCAGCGCCGGCTTGTAGCTGGGCGAGCGCACATCGACCAGCGTGAGCACCGACGGGTACAGGTTGTCGTGCGTCAGCGGCGCATCCAGCCCCCTGCGCAAACAGGCATCCGAGAGCCCCAGGCGCTTTTGCAATGGCGCGCTGAACCAGCCCACCATGGGCACATGCTTTTGCACGTCGGGCGCCACCGCATAGGGCATGCCGTGCAGATACAGGCCGTATTCGCCCAGCGATTCGCCATGGTCGCTCACGTACAGCAGGCCGGTGTCACTCTCCGCGGACCGCTGCCGAAGCCAATCCACCGCCCCGGCCAGAAAGGCATCGGTGGCGACGATGGAGTTGTCGTAGGCATTGATGAGCGCCTGCTGGCCGCATTCGGAGAGCACCTCGGTGCGGCATTCAGGCTCGAATTTTTTCTGCGCCGGCGTCGAGCGCTTGTAGTAGGCCGGGCCGTGGCTGCCCATCTGGTGCAGCACCAGCAGCACGCCGCGCGCACGCTCGGCCTCGGGCAAGGCGGCGATGCGCGCATCCAGCCCGATCAGCATGGCCTCGTCGCTGCATTCGCCACCGGGGCAGAGCTCCTGGCGCTGCTGTGGGTTCAGGCCGTCGATCGCATCCGCGTGGTGCACACGGTCGCAGACATCCTTGCAGCCGCTCTGGTTGTCCAGCCACAGTACCGCCAGGCCGGCCGCCTGCACGACATCGAGCAGGTTTTCGTAGTCCTCGCCGCGCGAGAGAAACGCATCGCGCCCCAGCGGCGAAAACATGCACGGCAGCGATGCCGCGGTGCTGGTGCCGCACGAAAACACGCCGCGCCAGCTCAGCACGTCGCGGCGCGCCAGTTCGGGGTTGGTGGCGCGCGCATAGCCGTTGAGCGAGAAGTGGTCCGCGCGCGCGGTCTCGCCCACCACCAGCGCCAGCAGCAGCGGCCGCCGGTCGCCGGCGTAGCTCGCGCCAAGCGCCGCGCCGTCGGTCATCTTCACCAGGGTGCGCGGGCGGCTGAACCATTGGTCATGCACCGCCATCGCCGTCGAAAACAGCGGCGCTGCCGGGTTCATCAGGTAGCGCAGCTCGGTGTGGTTGCGCATCAGCGGCGCCAGGCTGCGCGAGCCCAGCGCGATGGTGGCGCCTGCCAGCGCCAGCGCCAGCGCGATCAAACCCGCATTGCGCAACAGCTGGCGCCACCAGGGCGCGGGCAGGATCTGCAGGCGCGCCAGCCACCAGGTCGGCAGCGCCATCACCAGCAGCACCGACAGCAGCAGGCGGGCGGTGAGCAGGTCGCGCGCCTCGCGCACGTCGGTCTGCATCACGTTGGCGAGCATGCCCGGGTCCATCACCACCCGGTAGGTGAGCATGTAGTACTGCGCGAGCGCCGCTATCAGAGCCAGCAGCCACCAGATCCAGCGCATGCCGCGCGGCCAGGCGGTCAGGCCCAGCACCGCCACCGTCGCACTGGCGAGCAGTCCCAGCAGGGGGGCACCCAGTGAAAAAACATCGCCCGGCCCCTGGGCAATGCGCGCCAGGCCCAGCCACAACGGCCAGTTGGCCGCGAGCAGCAGGTACAGCGCGAGCAGCAGCACCGCGCGCTGCGCGCTCATGGGGCCTGCCCACCAGCGCTTTTTTCGGGTGAATGCGTCGGAATTTTTCACAAGCAATTACGCGTAGGTGGCCGTGCCCGCCGCACGCAGGCGCACCCCATCGGTCAAATACAGGCGGGAGTCCATGGCGGAAAAGCGTGAAACCCGCAGGACACCCACCCTGTGCGGGCGCGGCGATTTTATGCAGGCGCCGCCCATTCTGCCGGCATTCAGAAAATGCCCAGCGCCAGCCCGGTCGCCAGCGCCTCGCCCAGCGCGCGGCAGCGCTCGCGATCGGCCTCGGCTATGCGCTTGGGCGCCGCGATCGCCTCGGGCGTCTGCGCATGGGTGCAGACGATGAGCGGCTCGGCCACGGGCTTCAGGCGCCAGCCCATGGCAATGCGCGCAATCTGGCGCGCCGCGCCTTCGCCATCGCTGCCGGCACAGACCATGCTCGCATACGGGCGCCCCTCGATGCGCTCCAGCGCGCCGTAGTACGTGCGGTCAAAAAAATCCTTCATCACGCCGGCCATGCTGGCAAGGTTCTCCGGCGTGGCGAACAGATAGCCCGCCGCGGCCAGCACGTCCTGCACACCGGCCTCCTGGGCGCGCAGCATGCGCACCTGCACGCCCGCTTCCGCCGCCCCGCCCTCGGCCGCCGCCTGCGCCATCTGCAGCGTGCCGCCGGTGAGCGTGTGATGGACGATGAGCAGGGTAGGCATGGCGCGATTGTGCGTCACAAATGCCATAAAGGCATGCGTGTCAATTGGCTGAAGCTATCACTTAAAAAGCATCGGCTGGCAGCGCCGCACAAGTGGCATCGCGCCGCGCCACCGGTGCCAGCCAGGCGGCTATCCTGGGCAATTCATAATGGTAAAAATACCTGCAAGCGCCCATCCTGCCTGCGCTGGCAGCTATCTTCAATGAAGCATCGCCGCGCAGCGTCGCCAACGCCAGGTCGAGCCACACCCAGGCCAGCACCACATGGCCGAAGGCCTGCAGATAGGGCACGGCGTTGGCCAGCGCTTCCGCTGGCTTGCCCGTGCTCCAGGCCGCCTGCGTGGCCTGCGCCACCTGGGCGAGCGCGTCGGAGAGCTGCGCGGCATGCGGCGCCAGCGCCTCGATCTGCCGGGCCTTTGCCGCCGTCGCCTGCACCCGCGCGGCCAGCAGCCGCAGGGCCTTGCCCTCCTGCATCAGCACCTTGCGTCCAAGCAGATCCATGGCCTGGATGCCGTGCGTGCCCTCGTGGATCATGTTCAGCCGGTTGTCGCGCCAGTACTGCTCGACCGGAAAATCACGCGTATAGCCGTAGCCGCCGTGGATCTGGATGGCGAGCGAATTGGCCTCCAGGCAGTTCTCGCTCGGCCAGCTCTTGGCGATCGGCGTGAGCAGTTCCAGCAGCAATTTCGCCTCTGCCGCCGCCGGTGCATCGCCCGTCCGGCCGTCGTCCACCAGGCGCGCGCAGTACAGGTTGAGTGCCAGCGCGCCCTCGCAGTAGCTCTTTTGCGCCAGCAGCATGCGCTTGATGTCGGCGTGCTCAATCAATGGCACCTGCGGCGCCGCCGCGTCCTTGCCGCCCGCGCCCACGGGCCGGCCCTGCAGCCGTGCCTTGGCGTAGTCCAGGCTGGCGTAATAGCCCGCCAGGCCCAGCGCGGTCGCCGCCATGCCGATGGCGATGCGCGCCTCGTTCATCATGTGGAACATGCACCTGAGGCCATCGCCGGGCTGGCCGACGAGGTAGCCGATGGCGCCCGCGGCACCACGCACCGGGTAGGCGCCCTCGCCGAAATTGAGCAGCGTGTTCGTCGTTCCGCGCCAGCCCAGCTTGTGGTTCAGCCCGGCAAGCGCGATGTCGTTCCTCTCGCCGGTCAGCCGCCCATCGGCATCGACCAGCCGCTTGGGCACGATGAACAGCGAAATCCCCTTCACCCCCGCCACCGGCCTGCCGTCCGGCCCCGGAATCTTGGCCAGCACCAGGTGCACGATGTTCTCGGTCAGCTCGTGCTCGCCGGCGCTGATCCACATCTTGCTGCCCGTCAGGCGGTAGCGCGGGCCCAGCGGGTCTTGATTCCAGGACGCCGAGCCGTCGGCGGCTAGCGCGGGGGCCTCATCAGGTTGCGCGCGCGTGGCGATGTCCGACAGGCTGGAGCCCGCCTGCGGCTCCGACAGACACATCGTCCCGGCCCAGCGGCCATTGAATTCATTGGCGGCGAACACCTGCTGCTGCAGCGGCGTGCCGTGCGCCAGGATGGCGTTGGCGTTGCCGGTGGTCAGCAGGTTGCTGCCGATGCTGACCGACGCCACGCCAAAAAAAGTATTGGCCACCGCCTCCACCAGATAAGGCAGCTGCATGCCGCCCAGTTCATAGTCCTGCGCGGCAGCCAGCATGCCGCTGCCGGCATAGGCAAGCCGCGCATCGTGCGTGCACCGCGGCAGCACCACGCGCAGGCCGCCGGCGCCATCGGGTTCGGTACGCGGCTCCTCGGTGTCCACCTGGCGGTTGAACGGCGCGTACCTGTCGCGCGCGATGCGCTCGCAGGTGTCGAGCACGGCATCAAACGTCTCACGCGAATGGTCGGCAAAGCGCGCGCGCGTGGTGAGCGCATCGGCCTGGAGCCAGTCGTGGAGCAAGAAATCGAGGGTGGATCGCAGCGGTGAAGTCATGCGCGGATTTTGAGAGCGCGGCAGCACAAACGCGTGTCAGCTCGGCGACGTATTGGCTCACCCGTTCACGCCGTCCGCGCCCGCGTCCCCACCCAGCACAGAATCGCCCCGCCGCAGACCATGAAGGCGCCGATCCAGAACGGCGCCGCCAGCGGCACCCGCAGCATGGCGGCGGCCAGCGCCGCCGACAGCACCGGAATGAAGTACGAAGCCCCCGCCAGCAGCGTCACGTTGCCATGCAGGATGCCCACGTTCCATGCCGCGTAGCCAAAGCCCATGGCACAGGCCGCCAGCGCAAGGTAAACCGCGGTTGACCAGCTCCAGTGCATCGCGCCGCCGCCCCCCAGCAGGTATTTGGCCCACAGCGCCAGCGCGGTCAGCATGAAGAACAGCGTGATCGCGTTGCTGCCCCGGGCGATGCGCGCGGTGACGGCGCAGTACGCGGCCCAGATCACCGCGCCAGCAAACGCCAGGCCGTAGCTCAGCGGGTTGTCCTGCACATTGGCCCACATGCCGACCGGGTCCACGCCGCGATCACCGCCCAGCACCTGCACGATGCCGAGCATGGACACCAGCGCGCCCGGCGCCACCAGCCAGTTGGCGCGCTGGCCGTTGAAGGCAATCGCCGCCAGCAGCGTGAAGGTGGGCCAGAGGTAGTTGACCATGCCCACCTCGATCGCCTGCTGGCCGGTGTGCGCGTAGCCGATGGAGAGCGACAGGCACAGCTCATAGCCCACGAACAGCAGGCTGCCCCAGAACAGATAGCGCCGCGGCATGCCGCGCAGGCCCTGCATGCCGACGGTGAAGACCAGCAGCACCGAGGCAGCGGTATAGATCATCGCGGCGCCGCCGGTGGCGCCCAGACCGTCGCTCACGCTGCGGATCAGGCCGACGATGGAGGCCCAGAGGACGACGGCGATCAGGCCGATGAGGGTGGCGGTGCGGTGTGGCATGGGGCGCGATTATTGGCACTTCTGATGGAACTGTTTCTGCAGCGTCAGGCCGCCACAGCGCGCGCCGTGGTCCAGAATCCGCCCGGAGCCGCGCTGTCAGCGACCGGCCTTGAGCAACGCAAGGAGCAAACATGAAAGTCTATGAAGCCATCGCCCACGGCCTGTGGGACATGGGGTGCACCGAGCTGTTCGGCGTGCTGGGCGACGGCTGCGTGTATGTGGTGGACAGCTTCCGCCGCGACACCAAAGGCCACTACTTTCCCGCCGTCAACGAAGGCGGCGCGGTGCTGATGGCGCAGGGCTGGGCGCGCGTCACCGGCAGGATCGGCGTGGCCACGGTCACCCACGGGCCGGGGCTGGCCAACACCGTCACCGCGCTGATCGAGGGCGTGAAGGCCGCCACCCCCATGGTGCTGCTGGCCGGCGTCACCCCGGCGACCGACCTGGAGCATGCGCAGCACATCAACCACGTGGAGCTGGTGACCGCCACCGGCGCAGGCGTCGTCAATCTGCGCGGCACGGACACCGTGGCCGAAGACCTGGTGCGGGCGTTTCACCGCGCCTGGACCGAGCGCCGGCCCATCGTCTTCAACATGCCCATTGAGTTTCAGTGGCAGGAGATCGAATACGAAAAACCCGTGCTGCGCCTGCCGCAGACGCGCGCCGCCATCCCCAGCAGCACCGACATGGACGACGCGATCGGCATCATCGCCTCGGCGCACCTGCCGGTGGTGATTGGCGGGCGCGGCGTCGATACGCCCGAGGCCGAGGCGGCGGTGCTGCGCTTTGCCCAGCGCATCGAGGCGCCGGTGGCGACCTCCCTGCGCGGCAAGGGCCTGTTCGCGGGCGATCCGTTTCACCTCGGCGTCTCCGGCACCGTGAGCCATGAGGTGGCGCTCGATGCCATCGGCAAGGCCGATTGCCTGGTCGTCTTCGGCGCCAGCCTGAACAAATACACATCGGGCCACCGCGGCCTCACGCGCGGCAAGCGCATCGTCCAGGTCAACCCGCTGGCGAGCGAGATCGGGCGCTGCACGCCGGTGACGGTGGGCCTGGTGGGCGATCCGGGCCTGACGGCCGACGCCATGGTCAAGTGGCTGGACGAGGCGGAAATCCCCGGTTCCGGCGCGCGCAGCGAGCATCTGCGCGAGCAGTTGCAGGCCTGGGATGCGCAAAAGCGCCAGAAGCTGATGCACAAGACGCCGGCCGGCACGGTGGACCTGTACGAGATCGCCTTCGCGCTGGAAGAAGCACTGCCCAAGGACCGCGTTTTCCTCACCGACTCCGGGCGCTTCATGTTCGCCTTCTGGAACGTGCTCTCGGTGCCCAACCCGCATTCCTACGTGGATTGCAACGGCTTTTCCTCCATCGGCCTGGGCCTGGCCACCGCGATAGGCGCCGCCCGGGCCGCGGGCGAGCGCCCCACGCTGCTGGTCGTCGGCGACGGCGGCTTTACCCTGAGCGGCCTGAGCGAGCTGGCCACCGCCGTGGATGAAAAGCTCGATCTCGTCATCGTCGTGCCCAACGACGGCAGCTACGGCGCCGAGCACATCGCGCTCTCGGCGCACAACATGGACCCCAGTCTCTCGCTGCTGCCGCAGCGCGATTTCGCGCGCATCGCCGAGGCCTTCGGCGCCAAGGGCCTCACGGTCACCAGCAGCGCCGAGCTGCAATCGGCCATGCAGGCGATCGCCACGCGCGACCGCAAGCGCCCGATGGTGATCGATGTCAAGGTCGATCCCGCATCCGTCTACGGCGGCGCGCCGATTTCGCGGCCCTGAAGGTGAAGCGCCCATGCTGACGCCACCCACCCCTGCACAGCTCGACGCCCGCCACGCGCAGTTTCGCGCGCTGCATGCCTCGGGCTGCTTCGTCATCCCCAACCCCTGGGATGTCGGCTCGGCCCGCTACCTGGCGAGCCTGGGCTTCAAGGCGCTGGCCACCACCAGCTCGGGGTTTGCCTGGTCACACGGCAGGCCGGACAACGCCATGGCGCGTGATGCCGTGCTGGATTACCTGCGCGCCATCGTCGCCGCAACCGATCTGCCGGTGAATGCGGATTTTGAAAGCGGCTTTGCAGATACTCCTGAAGGTGTAGCTGATAACGTAACACTGGCATGCGCTACGGGCGTATCCGGCTTGTCGATTGAAGATTCCACCGGCACGCCTGATGCGCCCCTGATGGAAATTCCGCGTGCAGTGGAGCGCCTGCGCGCTGCGCGCGCGGCGATTGACGCCAGCGGCCAGAACGTGATGCTGATTGGCCGTGCGGAAAACTTCTTCGTCGGCCGGCCGGACATCGCCGACGCCATCGCCCGCCTGCGCGCCTACGCCGAGGCGGGCGCCGACTGCCTCTACGCCCCGGGCATCCACACGCGCGAGCAGATCGCCGCCGTGGTCGCGGCCTGCGCGCCCAAGCCGGTCAACGTGCTGATCGGCGGCACCAGCGCCTTCACCATGGCCGACATGGCAGCGCTCGGCGTGCGCCGCGTGAGCGTGGGCGGCGGCCTGGCGCGCGCCGCCTGGGGCGGCTTCATGCGCGCGGCAAGGGAACTGGCCGAGCAAGGGCGTTTTGACGGCTTCGCGGGCGCCGCGTCGGGGCGCGACCTCAACACGCTGTTTCAACCCTGACGCCGTGCCAGCGGGTAGCATCCGGGTTCTTCCCCAAGCACCACGGACCGCATGAGCACCACCCCGGCACCCGCCCTGCGCGAGGGCATCACCCGTCTGTTGAACCAGGTGCGCGGCATGGCGCCGATGCGCACCGCCGTCGTCCACCCCTGCGATGCGCTGAGCCTTGCCGGTGCGCTGGATGCGCGCGACGCGGGCGTGATCGCCCCGGTGCTGGTCGCGCCAAGGGCGAAACTCGAACATCTGGCACAGGCAGGCGGGCTGAACCTCTCCGGCTGCGACATCGTCGATGCGCCGCACAGCCACGCCGCCGCCGCCGCCGCCGCGCAGCTGGCCGGCAAGGGCGAGGTGCAGGCGCTGATGAAGGGCAGCCTGCACACCGATGAATACCTGGCCGCGGTGCTCGCGTCCGAGGCCGGCTTGCGCACCGAGCGGCGCCTGTCGCACTGCTACGTGATGCAGACACCCAGCTACCCGCGGCCCTTCCTCATCACCGACGCCGCCATCAACATCGCCCCCACGCTGGTGGACAAGGCCGACATCATCCGCAACGCCATCGCGCTGGCACAGGTGCTGGGCGTGGCGCGGCCCAAGGTGGCGATCCTTGCCGCGGTGGAGACGGTGAACCCGCGCATGCCGGCCACGCTCGATGCCGCCGCGCTGTGCAAGATGGCCGACCGCGGGCAAATCACGGGCGGCGTGCTCGACGGGCCGCTGGCATTCGACAACGCCGTCTCGCCCGAGGCGGCGCAGGTCAAGGGCATCAGCTCGCCGGTCGCCGGGCAGGCGGATGTGCTGGTGGTGCCGGATCTGGAAAGCGGCAACATGCTGGCCAAGCAGCTCGAATACCTGGGCGGCGCCGAGAGCGCCGGCATCGTGATGGGCGCGCGCGTGCCGCTGGTGCTCACCAGCCGCTCCGATTCGCGCGCCACGCGCCTGGCCTCCTGCGCGATCGCGCGCCTGCTCGCCAGCCAATGGCAGACCGCGCCACGCTGATGCGTGCCGCCCCGTGATGAGCCTGGCACCCATCGTCCTCGCCATCGCGCTGCTGGCGCTGCTCTCGCTGGCGGCGCTGTGGTCCTGGGGCAGATTCGCGCATGCGGCACGCGGAAAGCCCAGCAGCGCCCTGCCGATTGCCGGCAGCGCCACCGGGCTCGATCGCCTGGTGCAGCCGCTGCTGGATACCCGCCCCGAGGACGAAAGCGCCGCCGTGCTGATCGACGACGCGCTGGACGCCTTCCTCGCGCGCGCCCACAGCGCCCGCATGGCCGAACGCAGCCTGGATCTGCAGTACTACATCTGGAACCACGACCTGAGCGGCCACCTGCTCGACGACGAGCTGCTGCGGGCCGCCGAACGCGGCGTGCGCGTGCGGCTGCTGCTCGACGACATGAACGCCGCCGGCAAGGACCCGGCGCTGCTGCTGCTGGCCGAGCAGCCGAACATCGAGGTGCGCCTGTTCAACCCCGCGCGCAACCGCGATGCCGGGCTGCGGCGCGCGCTGGAGATGGGCTTGCGCTTCGTCGGCTTCAACCGGCGCATGCACAACAAGGCCTGGATCGCGGACAACCGGCTGGCGATCGTGGGCGGGCGCAACGTGGGCGACGAATACTTCGGCGCGGCGCGCACCAACTTCCGCGATACCGACCTGCTGCTGCTCGGCCCGGCGGTGGCGCAGGCGAGCGGCATCTTCGATGCCTTCTGGAACTCCGACGCGGTGGTGCCGCTGCGCCGCCTCACCCCGCGGCGGGCCCGCATCACGCTGGCGCAGCAGGAGACGCGGCAGGCCGAGTGGCAGGCCCAGGCGGCGGGCAGCCCATGGCTGGCCGCGCTGCACGGGCACGAGCAATGGCTGACGCGCACCTTGCAGGGCGCCAACCTCGCGCTGCACTGGTCCGCGCACTACCAGGTGCTGTCCGACCCGCCCGAAAAAGCCTCGCCACTGCGCCGCCGCCGCGACCGCGCACAGTGGCTGCTCTATGACGTGATGGCGCTGCTGTTCTCGGCGCGCACGCACAGCCGCATCATGTCGCCCTACTTCATCCCTGGCGAGGCGGGCGCGCTGATGATCAGCGGCCAGGCACGGCGCGGCGTGGAGGTGCGGGTGCTGACCAACTCGCTGGCTGCCTCGGACGTGCCGATGGTGCACGCGGGTTATCGGAAATACCGCGAAAACCTGCTGCGCCACGGCGTGCGGCTGTACGAACTCAAACCCGCCGCGCACCGCACCAGCCGCGCCCTGGTCGGCGCCAGCGGCGCCAGCCTGCACTCCAAATTCATCATGGTGGACGGCGCGCGCGGCTTTGTCGGCTCGTTCAACTTCGACCCGCGCTCGGTGCAGCTCAACACCGAAATGGGCGTGCTGTTCGACCAGCCCGCGCTGGCGCAGGCGCTGGCCCGCTTTTTCGATGAAAGCACCGCCCCGGAGCTCGCCTGGCAGGTCACGCAGTCCGACGCCGGCGCGCTGCGGTGGCTGGACCAGACCGACACCCGCCACGCCACCGAGCCGCAGACGCGCGCCGGGCTGCGCGCCCTGGTGTGGCTGCTGGGCCTGCTGCCACTGGAATCACAACTGTGAAACGCCGGCACACCGGCCGCCCGACACCATGACCGACCAAGGCCTGATTCTCGTTCTGAACTGCGGCTCATCGAGCATCAAGTTCGCGCTGTTCGATGCCGGCGGCACAGCGCCGCCGCGCGCCGCGCTCCACAGCGGCAAGGTGCAGGGCATAGGCCAGGCGCAACCCACGCTGGACGAAGCGGGCAGCGCGCCGCAGCCTGTCGCGCTGGATGCCGAGCACCCCACCACCGCCGCGCTGCAGCTCATTCTTGCACGCATCGCCACGCGGCTGCGGGGCACGCCGCTCAAGGCCGTGGCCCATCGCGTGGTGCATGGCGGGCAGCATTACTTCGCGCCGACGCGCATCACGCCGGCGGTGATCGCCGAACTGCGCGCGCTGATCCCGCTGGCGCCGCTGCACCAGCCCTTTCCGCTCAAGGCCATGAGCCTGATCCTGCAGCAGCACCCGGGCACGGCGCAGGTGGCCTGCTTTGACACCGCGTTCCACCGCACCGTGCCCCAGGTGGAGCAGCTGTTCGCCCTGCCCTGGTCGGCCTGGGAATCCGGCATACGCCGCTACGGCTTTCACGGCCTGTCGTACGACTTCATGAGCCGCGCCCTGCCCGAACGCCATGGCGATGCCGCGCGCGGACGCACCATCGTCGCGCACCTGGGCAGCGGCGCCAGCCTGTGCGCGATGCAGGATCTCAAGAGCGTGGCGACCACCATGGGGTTTTCCGCGCTCGACGGGCTGATGATGGGCACGCGCTGCGGCCTGCTGGACCCCGGCGCGGTGATCTACCTGATGCAGGAGCAAAAGCTGAGCACGGACGAAGTGGCCGCCATGCTCTACCACGACAGCGGGCTGCTGGGCATCTCTGGCGTCTCGCCCGACCCGCGCGAGCTGCTGCCGCTGGAAGCCGGCAACCAGCGCGTGCGGCTGGCGCTGCAGCTGTACGTGCAGCGCATCGTGCGCGAGATCGGCGCACTCACCGCCGTGCTGGGGGGCCTGGACATGCTGGTCTTCACCGCCGGCATCGGCGAGCACAACGATGTGCTGCGCGCACGCATCTGCGAGCGGCTGCAATGGCTGGGCGTGCAGATGGATGCAGAGGCCAACGCCCGCCACGCCGCGACGATCTCCGCCAGCGGCAGCCGCGTGACCGTGGGCGTGGAAAAGACCAACGAGGAATGGGTGGCGGCGCAGCAGGCGCTGGAGCTGCTGGCGGCGCCCTGAACCACTCTGGAAAGGGTCAGGCCGGCACGCCCGCGAGGAATTTCTCGATTACCGTCGCCAGCCACACCGGCGTCTCGTCCATGGGGTAGTGCCCGGCGTTCTTCAGCACCTGCAGCTCGGCCTGCGGAAATTGCTCCATCCAGGTGGCGCGCGCCGTCGCCTCGCCCAGCGCCGGGTCGTGCTCGCCGGGCAGCACCAGCACCGGCAGCTTCCGGCCCCTGACCTGCTCCACGGCATTGGTCCTGGCCCACGATGGCAGGTAGCCGCCAACGGCCGCGTTGTCCGAATGCGCCTCGGTGCTGGCCGCCATCGCATCCAGCCAGGTGCCGCTCAGGCGGTTGCCGGTGGTGAAGTCGATGATGCCGCGGCGCGCGGCCATGGTGGTTTCGGCCGAGCTGAAGAGCTGCCAGCCCTGTTCGTCAAACGGCACGCCCGACGCGGGCACCGCCGTGATGCCGACGAGCGCGCGCACCCGCTCGGGCGCCGCAGCCAGCACCTGCAGGATGGCCGCGCCGCCCATCGAGTGCCCGACGAGCGAGAAGCGCTGCCAGCCCAGGTGGTCGGCCAGCGCCAGCGCGTCCTGCGCGATCTGCTCCACGGTGTAGGGCCCGCCCGAGCCGCGCATGCCGCCGTAGCCGCGGTAATCCATGAAGGCATAGCTGAAGGCCTTGCCATCGAGGTGCTGCGGCAAGCCGCCCCAGCCGTTCGCATGGCCGAACCAGCCATGCAGCGCGATGACCTTGTGCGCGCCGTCGCCGACGAGAAGATGGGTGTTGGGCATGCGTCTGTCTCCTGAAAAGCCTTGTGGATGATCTGCATCATACGCAGGCTGGCCCGCACGAAAAACACCATCGCTACACTGCGGCAAACGCCACGCACGCACGCAAAAACAGGAGACAGGCCATGCGTTTTTCGATCTTTTCCGTCAACGACCATTACCCGCCGGAGAAATTCCCGGGCTTCAGCCGCACGGTGGCCGACATCTACAAGGAAATCACCGACCAGGCCGCGCTGGCCGACCGGCTTGGCTACGACACCTTCTTCGTCGCCGAGCACCATTTCCACGAATACGGCGCCATCCCCAATGCCGCCATCATGATGGCGCACCTGGCCAACCACACGCAGCGCATCCGCGTGGGCTCGGCGATTTCGGTGCTCACGCTGCACAACCCGCTGGAGGTGGCCGAGAATTTCGCGATGGTCGACGTGCTCTCGGGCGGGCGGCTGTTCCTGGGCGTCGGCTCGGGCTACCTCAAGCACGAGTTCGAGGGCTATGGCATTGCGCTGGAGGAAAAGCGCGACCGCTTCGACGAGAACCTGGAAATCGTCACCCGCCTGCTGGCCGGCGAGCGGCTGACCTACCACGGCAAACACAACCACATTGATGCGGTGCAGCTCAATGTGCTGCCACTGCAAAAGCCCCCGATGATCGCCGTAGCCATCCTGCGCCGCGAGGCGGCCTTCCATGTCGGGCGCGCAGGGCACGCCATCATCTCCGTCCCTTATGCCTCGGTCGATGACTGGGCCGATGTGGCGCAGATCGTGGACGAATTCAAGCGCGGGCGAGCCGAGGCGGGCAAGCCCTATCAGCCGGGCGATGCCGTGGTCAGCCTGCACACGCATGTGGCCGAGACCGACGAACGTGCGCGTGCGCTCGCGGCCGATCCGTTTGATCTGTACGTCAAGACCCGGCTGTATGCCAGGCGCCAGACCTATGACGACATCCTCCAAAGCGGCCTGTCGCTGTTCGGCTCGGTCGATCGCGTCGTGGACAAGGTGGTTCAGCTGCACCAGATGGGCGTGGATCACCTGATGACGCAGCATTATTTCGGCGGTCTGGCGCCCGAGCACGTCGCGCATTCCATGCGTCTTTTTGCTCTGGAAGTCATGCCGCGTGTGCGCGTCAAGCTCTCAAAAGCATAGTAATGAAGCCATAACCGGGTGGGCTCGTTGCGTGCATAACAGCCCCCGGCTCCGGCAGAATCCGCATGCGCCAGCCGGTCAGAAAGGCCGGCGATTCCGCCCCCCGCACCACACGCAAGGAGACTCTCCATGGCCACTTTGAAAGCCCAGTTCAAGACCGCCGTCGCCAACTCGAAG
This sequence comes from Comamonas badia DSM 17552, assembly GCF_000484635.1. Taxonomy (GTDB): domain Bacteria; phylum Pseudomonadota; class Gammaproteobacteria; order Burkholderiales; family Burkholderiaceae_C; genus Comamonas_C; species Comamonas_C badia. The sequence goes on from NZ_AXVM01000001.1 coordinate 249,568, forward strand.
AAACTTTCCGAGCGGCCGGACAACAAAACGCTGCTGAAAATCTATGCGCTGTACAAGCAGGCCACCGAGGGCGACAGCAGCGGCAAGCGCCCCGGGCTGCTCGACCCGGTGGGCCGCGCCAAATGGGATGCGTGGGACGGCCTCAAGGGTACCAGCGCCGATCAGGCGATGCAGGGGTATGTGGACCTGATCGAATCGCTGAGCTGAAAACCGCCCGACAGACCCGGATCAGGCCTTTGCCCTGGGCCTGGCCCTGGGTTTTGGCTTGGCCTTGGATTCGGCCGCGTGCGCGCTCAGCAGTTGATCGAGGTTGTCGATGATCTCGCTCTCGATGCGCTGCTTGAAGACACCCATCAGCAGGCCCAGCTGCACCTGCAGATCAAAGTGCGACGCGGTCACCCGCAGCCGCCCTTTCAGGCCCGGGCGCTCGAAAGCAATGCTGTCCTGGGCCTTGCCCTTCTCCACCGCGCAGCGCATGTCGAATTCCTGCTCCACCCGCGCCTGCCACTGCGCCGCCATGCGCCGCGCCTGTGCCATGCCGAGCTGGTGTTCACGCTGAAGCTGAATGACGGCCACGGTGGCTCCTGAAGGGGTGGTTGAGGATGGCGGCCCGCATCAGCGCGGCGGGCCGCCGGCAGGCAGCCGGTAGAGCTGCATCAGGCGGTCCAGCTCCTGGCGGGCATCGCTGCGAACGTAGGGAGCGAGCAGCCCCAGCAATTGCCAGGCGCCGCGCACCAGGCATTGTTGCGCATGCTCGGGCTGCTCGTCCAGCCGCGGCTGCAGCGCGTATTCAAAATTGAGCCAGTAGTTGATGGTGAACACCAGCTGGCCGCTCAGGCGCTCGCGTTCACCACCCGCGATGTCGATGACGCCATGGCGCTCCAGCCCGCCGACCATGGCCTGCATGGCCTGCTGCTTGCGGTCCAGCAGATGCCGGAATTGCTGCTCCAGATGCCGGTTGCGCGAAATCAGGTCGCTGATGTCGCGGTAGATGAAGCGGTAGTCGCGGATATGTTCCAGCCAGGTGTGCAGCAGGAACCACGCGTCCTCCAGACCGCTCACCTCGGCAGCCGCCTGCACCAAGGGTTCGACGGTGCGCATGTAGCGCTCCAGCAGCGCATTGGTCAGTTCTTCCTTGGCCGGGAAGTGGTAATAGAGGTTGCCGGGACTGATGCCCAGCTCGCTGGAGATGAGCCCGGTGGAGACGTTGGCCTCGCCAAAGCGGTTGTACAGCGCCAGCGTCGCCGCCAGGATGCGCTCCGCCGTGGGGTGGGCCTTGCGCGGCTTCATGCGGGCGCGCGCCTGTGTGCAAGCCCGGTCTTCATGGCCGCTTCCAGTGCATCCAGCACCGCATTCAGACGTGCGGCGGGTGCGGGGCTCTGGAGCATGCCAGCGACCAGATGGCGGTTTTTGTCATGCAGCGTTTCAGCATCGAAGCCCATGCCATGGCGCGCGAACAATTGCGTGAGCCGCACCGCGTTCAGGCGCAGCCAGTGCCGGGTCTGCTGGTAGGCATGCTCGGCCAGCTCGCGGCGCTGGCGGTAGCTGAAGGTGTTGGCCAGGAACATCTCCGCATCGCGGTGGTCGGGTTCGAGCAGCACGATGTCGGTGTCGGGGTAATCCTGCGCGTAATGCTTCATGCCCAGTTCGAGCCGCGAATGGATCAGCGAGCGGAAGGTCTGGTTCAGCACCACGGGCAGGCCGCCACGCACCAAGGGCGGAATGCGCTCGCGCTCCGCCACGCCCGGGTTGGCCAGGAACGGCACCAGCGGGTTGAGGCAAATCAGGATATCCACGCCACGCTCCAGCGCGATCGAGGCGTGCATGGTCTTCTTGAGCGCGCCGTCGGCATAGTGGCGCCCGTCGATCCGCACCGGCGGGAACAGCCCGGGCAAGGCCGCGCTGGCGACGATGGCGCGCGAGATGGGCACATGGTCCCAGCCCGGCTGGCCAAAGGGCGCGGCGTCGCCGCTGTCAAGATCGGTGGCCACCAGAGTAAGGCTGGCCTTGAGCTTGCGGAAATCGTTGCAGCGCCCCTTGCGCGTGAGCAGCGCCTCGATCTCGCGGTGCACGGCCTCGTTGTCCAGCAGGCCCGTCGGCAGCGCCGGGCCCAGCGTTTCCAGGATGCTGCCCAGCGAATGGCCTTGCGCGGCCCAGCCCCACAGGCCCTGCGCCAGCAGCCAGGGCGCGCGCGCCGCACGGCCCTGCATCTCGCCCCAGGCCGGGCGCAGCAGCGCGTTCAGGTTGAAGTCTTCGTCGGCCAGCGGGTCGTCGATGAACATGTGGCACATGTCCCGCGGGCGGATGCCGTTGGCCAGGCCTGCCGCGATGAAGGCCCCGGCCGATACGCCGATGTAATCGCTGCACTGGTGCAGCCTGAGGCCCCGCAGGCACTCATCGAGCGCGCACAGCGCGCCGATTTCGTAGATCGCCCCCAGCGGGCCGCCGCCGGCCAGCGCCAGCGCAACCCGGGGCTTTTTCAGCGGTTCAGACAAGGCCTTGGCTTTGGTGGGCATGCGCTGGTATCAGGGGTTCAGATAGACAGACGGCGGCACAAAGGGTGTCCTTCATGCCGCCGAAATGCATTCTCGGGGGTGCCGCCGCGCAGGTCAACCGCAAGCGGTGCCCGCGCGCGTTCATGCACGGCTGGCTCAGGCCTTTTGAACCTCGTCAAACGCCGTCTTCGGCTTGGCTTGCCTGGCGGCGCTTTTCTTGGCAGCTGCCTTTTTTGCGGCAGGCGCCTTGGCGGCCGGCTTGGCCGTGGCGGCACGCGCCTTCTTCACGGGGGCCACGGCCTGGCCGGTGATGGCCTGGGTCAGCTGCACCACGCGCTCGTTGAGCTCTTCGATGCGCGAGAGCAGCTGGCCCATTTCACGCGCCGAGGGCACGCCGAACTTGTCCATCACGCGCTCCACGCGACCTTCGAAAATGCCTTCGAAGCGGTCCAGCTTGCCCGCGGCGGTGGCGGTGATGTCCTTGGCCAGGGAGTTGATGCGGTCCTGCGCCTTCTGCACGCGCATGCCGGCCAGGTCCTGCGCCTTGCGCTGCAGCGACTGGCCTTCCTGGACCAGCGTTTCAAACAGCTGGCCCACCTTGCCGCCCTCGGCCTGCGCGTTGGCAAAGGCCGCGAGGCCGGCGGCCCAGATCTGCTGCGCCTTCTCGTTGAGCGGCGCGGGCAGCGGCAGGTTGGCGAAGGGATAGGGCAGCGTCTTCCTGCTGGCCGATGCCTTCTTTCCAGCTGTCTTGCCAGCCGTCTTGGAAGTGGTTTTGGAAGCCGTCTTGGAGGCGGCGGGACGCTTAGCCGAAGCGGTGGAGGCAGTCTTCTTGGTGGCCATGGAAATCTCCTGTGAAAAAGGTAGTGCGATGGAGGGAACTGTAGTGGCGGCGTTGGCTGTTTGGTAGAGCGTGCAGTCTAGAAAATGCGCCCCTTACCCGTCGCCCATCTGCGAGCGCAGCCAGGCAAGCGCGGCGGCGCGGTCGCTCTGGAACAGGCTGCGTATGCCCTGCGTTTCACGCTCGTGGACCAGCGACAGAAAGGCCTGCGCATCGGGCAGCGCGGCAAACGCATCAAAGCCCGCCTCCAGCGTGCGCTGCAACGCTGCCAGGCCCGCCGCCCTGGCCGGGGCGCGCATCATGCGCAGCGCCAGGCGCAAGGGCTTCATGCGCGTGAGCTGCGAAAGCGATTGGCCAAGCTCGGTCGCCAGCTGCAATTGCTCCTCGCGCCGCCGGGCAGCGCCGGTCTGCTGCCAGCTGGCCACATAGCGTTCGTCCGGGGCAGATGCGGGCGAACATGACAGCCAGTGGCGCGCCATCTCCAGGTCCAGGGTTTCCGACAGGCAATGCAGGCGTGCCAGGTTTTCGGCGAGCTGTCCCACATGCGCCGGAAACAACCGCTCTATGCTGCCGGCGATGCGGTCGAACTGCGCGTCGCGCTGCGAAAAATCATGCGGGCCGTAGAGCTCGTCCAGGAAGAACTGCGCTGCCGGGCACATCGGCCCGCCCCGCAGGCAATCGGCATAGGTGGCCGCGAAACGGCGGGTCTGAAACTGCTTGATGGCGGTGACGGCATCCAGCAGTCCGTCGTCCGCCGCCAGCACCCGCAAGCGCCGGATTTCCTTCAGGTGCTCGCGGATGGCCTGGGCATGGCCGGGTGAAAGGGCAGAAGACATGGTGCGCAGCGTTGAAACAAGGGCAAAGAGCGACAAGGGCATCATGGGCCGCAAGCCCTGCGGCATGTAGAGTGTCCACTCTAGAGTTGACCCTTGAAAGCCTGCGGTGCACTGACTACGCTACGCACCCAACATGCAGCCAGCAACGAACCCCACCCGTTCCGCACGCTCCGCCCTCGCTCTGCGCGAGCGCTGGATGCTGCTTTGCGGCGTGCTTTTTTTCGTGCTGCTGCTGCGCCTGTGGCCCCGCACGGCCGACCTATCCCTCTGGCTGCTGCTGCCCGTGGCCGCGCTGCTGCTGCTGGCCGTGCTCGCGCTCAGCCAGGTACTGCTCATGCTGTTGGCGCGCAGCATCAGCCGGCGATGGGCAGACCCCACGCCCGCAGTCGCCTGGCCCGGCCTCTGGGGGGCCGCGCTGCGCGAAGCGCGGGCCTGCCTGAGGGTCTTCACCTACGAACAGGCCATGCGCTGGCGCGACTACCCCGACAGCCTGCCGGGCGGATCGCACGACAGCACGAAATCCCCGCTGGTGCTCATCCATGGCTATGTCTGCAACCGCGGCATCTGGCGGCGCTGGATGCGCGAGCTCAGCGAGCAAAGATGGCCCTATGCCAGCGTCAATCTGGAGCCGGTGTTCGGCTCCATCGATGCCTACATTCCGCTGGTGGAAGAAGCCGTCACGCGCGCCCAGGCGCTGGGCGATGCAAAGCCCTGGCTGGTGTGCCACAGCATGGGCGGCCTGGTGGCGCGCGCCTGGGCCGCGGCAACGCCCGATGCCGAGCAGCGCATCGCCGGCATCGTGACGCTGGGCACGCCGCACCGCGGTACCTGGCTGTCCAGGCTCGCCCGCACGCCCAACGGACGGCAGATGCACCCGGACAGCCCCTGGCTGCAGGCCTTGCAGCAACGCGAAACCGAGCAGAGCGAACGCCTGTCGGAGCTTGCGCGGCTGAGTGTGCATGCGCAGACGGACCAGATCGTTTTCCCGCCCGCCACGGCGACCTTGGCAACCGGACAGAACTGGCTGGTTGCAGGTGTCGGCCATGTCGCCATGGCGCGCGATCCGCGGCTCCTGGCCCGCATCCTCACGTGGATCGAAACCCGCCGCGGCGCAAAAGCGGCAGAGGGCGTCTGAGTTTGGGTATCGTCACGCCTGGGACATAAAAAAACCATCGCCATCGCAGGAGACACCCAATGCCCCCATCCGTCAAGAAGCAAGCCCCGGAAGACCCGCGCTGGCTGAGCCTGATCCACCAGGCCAAAGGCTGGGCCGGCACCTTTTTGCAGACCGCGGGCCAGCTCACGGACCTGAGCCTGAACGTGACGCAATCGAGCCTGAGCGACCCGAAGAAAAAGGCCGCCGTGGCCCAGGCCGGGCAGCAGCTGCGCCAATGGCGCGAATCCGCCGGGATGACACTGGCGGAGCTGGGCACGGCCATCGACCTGAAGGACCCCAGCCTGATCGAACAGGCCGAGCAGGGCAAGGTGGCGCTGCCCTTTGAGGTCATCTTGCGGCTGGCGGCGGTGCTGGGGCGGCGCGACCCGCTCTCGCTGGTGATGACGCTCACGCGCAAATACAACCCCAGGCTCTGGCGCACGCTGGAAGACATGGGCATTGGCCTTTTGGTGGTGCAGGGCTTGCGCGAGCGCGAGATGGCCAACCTCTACCGCGCCAACGACATGGCGCGCAAGCTCAGCGACGCGCAATTCGCCGAGGTGCTGGAATTCACGCGCAAGGGCTTTGACATGGCGGTGGATTTCAGCCAGAACCGCCCTCCTGCCAAACCTGCCAAGGCTTCAGGCAAGAAAGTCGAATCGCCTGCCGCCGCATCACCCACTGCCACCACCCAACGCGCACCCGCCGCCAAGCGCGCAACGACGGCGCGCAAGTCCCCTCCCAAGAAAACCGGAACCCGCAAAAATGCTGCTTGATCTCATCCCCGAATCGGCCCAGAAGGCGGGCCTGGGCGCCCTGATGAAAGGCGCCGGCAAAGTCACCCGCTGGCTGCCCATTCCGCAGCCGACGCTGCTGGTCGGACCGGATGCCAGCATCCGCCTGGGCCAGTCGATTGCCGGCTTTGGCCACCAGAAGCTCCTCATCGTCACCGACAAGGTGCTGGTGCAGCTGGGCCTGCACCGTGGCCTGACCGGGGAGCTGGCCAAGGCCGGAGTGGCGTTCGCCCTGTTCGACGAAATCACGCCCGACGCGCCGATTCCGCTGATCGAACGCGGCATCCAGTGCTTTCAGGAAAACGATTGCGATGCCATCGTCGCCATCGGCGGTGGCTCGTCGATAGATGCTTCCAAGGCGATAGCGCTGGCGATCAGCAACCCCGGCAAGCGGCTGCGCCAGCTGGCGGGCTACTTCAAGGGCCTGCACGGCCCAGTGCCGATCTATGCCGTGCCCACCACCGCGGGCACCGGCTCGGAGGTGACCGTGGCCGCCGTGGTGGCCGATCCCGAGCGCCAGTCCAAGCTGGTCATCGTCGATACCCGCATGGTGCCGCGCATGGCGGCGCTCGATCCGGTGCTGATGGCGGGCCTGCCGCCCGCGGTCACCGCCGCCACCGGCGTGGACGCGCTCACCCACGCGGTCGAGGCCTTCATCGGCCGCTGGGCCAGCCCGCAGACCGACAGCTTGGCGCTGGCGGCCGCCGGCATGATCTTCAAAAACCTGCCCACGGCGTATTCCACCGGCACGGATCTGCAGGCGCGCGAGCAGATGGCGCTAGCCTCCACCTTTGCCGGCATGGCGTTCACGCGCGCCAACGTCGGTTATGTACACGCCATCGCGCACCAGTTCGGCGGGCGCTACCACACGCCGCACGGCCTGGCCAATGCCATCGTGCTGCCGCATGTGCTGCGGTTTTCCGCCCCGGCCATCGAAGACCGGCTGGCGCTGCTGACCGAGAAGACGGGCAAGGACGTGGCAGGCCTTTCAAGGACGCAGCGCGCGCAGGCCTTCCTGGATGCGGTCGATGCGCTGCTGCACACCCTGAACATTCCCAGGCACCTGCAGGCGCTGCGCAAGGAAGACATTCCATCGCTTGCGCGCGCCGCGCTGAAAGAAGCGCACACCGGCTACCCCGTGCCGCGCTACATGACGCAAAGCCAGTGCGAGGCGCTGATACGCAGCCTGCTGCCCCTCGAAGCCGAAAAGCCCGCCGCCGCCAAGGCCAAGCCCACCAAAGCCGGCGCGGCGCCCAAGGCAGCCCGCAAGGCAACTACCAAAAAAGGAGCTGCAACCGCAGCACCCAAGCGCGCTGCAGCCAAAAAAGCATCATAAATACCCATCAGGAGACACACCATGAAAAAAATCGTCACCGTATCGCTCGGTTCTTCCAGACAGGATTTCAGCTTCACCACCGACTTCCTTGGCGAGAGCTTCCAGGTCAAGCGCCTGGGCGCCGACAACGACACCACCAAGGCCTGGGAGCTGCTGCGCCGCCACCAGAACAGCGCGGATGCCATTGGCCTGGGCGAAATCGGTGACCACTGGCATGTGGGCCAGAACACGCTGATCAACGCCGAGACGCGGCGCCTGCTCAACGTCGTCACGCGCGTGCCGGCGACGACGGGCGCCACGCTGCGCCGCCTGCTGCAGGTGCGCGCGGTGCGCCAGGTGCAGCATGAGCTCAAGGACTATTTCAACAACAACATCGTGCTGTTCCTGAGCGGCATGCGCAATTACGACATGGCCGTCGCGCTGTCGGACTACACGCCCAACCTGCAGTTTGCCGACGCGCTGGCGCAGACCGGCGCGCCCAAGCTGCTGACCTCGCTCACGCAGCTGGAGCTGTACGCCAAGGGGCGCGATCTGGTGCTCTCGGGCAAGCCCGGCGAGCTGCTGGAATCGATGCTGACCGCCTTCAAGAACAACCGCCTGGCCGCGGCGGTGCAGAAGTCGCATGTCATCGTCGGCACCTTCCACGAGATCAAGGCGGCGGGCAGCCCCGCCAACCTGGAGGGCAAGACCGTCATCACCTCGGCGGTGGACGACGACCGCCTGGCCTTCTTCAAGCATTGCAAGGTCAACCTGGTGATCGATGTCTCGCCCATGTTGTTCGAACATGTGGTGGGCGTGAACGTGATCGAGGCCATGATCCTGGCCAAGCTCGGCAAGTCGCCCGAGGATGTGTCGGACGACGATTTCACCGAAATCATGGACGAGCTCGATCTGAAGCCGCGCCTGCTGCACCCCACCGGCAAGTTCCGCGACATCCGCCGCTTTGCCTTCGTGATCCACCCGCTGAGCCAGGAGTTCATCCGCAAGGGCCTGCCCATCCCCAAGGCCACGCCCAAGTTCATCATGAACCGGGTCGAGAGCATGGCCGCGCACATGCCGCCCTGGGTCTATTGCAAGATGGAGAACATCATTTCGCCCACGGGCGCCGAGGCCGAAGGCTGGCTCATCACCGTGGGCGGCACGCCGCGCGAGATGCTCGCGCGCAGCCCCGAGTTCACCTACCGCCGCCTGCTCGCCGCCTCGCGCCTGGCGGAGAAGATGGGCGCGCAGATCATGGGCCTGGGCGCCTTCACCAAGGTGGTGGGCGATGCGGGCGTCACCGTGGCCAAGCGCTCGCGCCTGCCGATCACCACGGGCAACAGCTATTCGGCCTCGGGCGCGCTCTGGGCCGCGGCCGACGCGATGAAACGCATGGGCCTGGTGCAGCTCGATCCCAAGACCAAGAAGGTGATGGCCAAGACCATGGTGATAGGCGCCTCGGGCTCCATCGGTTCGGTCAGCGCGCGGCTGCTGGCGATGGCGTTTGACGAGGTGGTGATCGCCGGGCGCGACATGAAGAAGCTGGAGCAGCTCAAGAAATCCATCCTGGAGGACACGCCCGACGCCAAGGTGGTCTGCTCGACCGATTACGAATCGCTGCTGAACACCATGGACATGATCGTCACCTCCACCTCGGGGGCCGGCAAGAAGATTCTGGACATCACCAAGGTCAAGCCCGGCTGCGTCATCACCGACGTGGCCCGCCCGCTCGATCTGCCGCCCGAGGAAGTGGCCAAGCGCCCGGACGTGCTGGTGATCGAATCGGGCGAGATCGAGCTGCCGACCAAGGTCAAGGGCCTCAAGAACATCGGCCTGCCACCCAACGTGGTGTACGCCTGCCTGGCCGAGACCATCGTGCTGGCGCTGGAAGGCCGCTTCGAGGTCTTCACCGTCGGGCGCGATACCGAATGGGAGAAAGTCAAGGAGATCTACAAGCTCGGCCTCAAGCACGGCATGAAGCTCTCGGCCATCTCGGGCGTCAAGGGCATGTACACCGACGAGGACATCGCCAACGTGGTCAAGCTCGCGCGCAAGGCGCTCAAGACCTGGGACAGGGCCACACCCGTCAAGTCCGCCAAGCCCGCACCGCGCAAGCGCGCCGCCACCCCGGCCAAGAGCAAGGCCGTGGCCAGCACTCCGGCGAAAAAGACCGCCGCGCCTGCAAAAAAGGCCGCCGCACCGGTCCAGAAGGCCGCCGCCAAAGCACCCGCCAAGGCACCGGCCACGCCGCCCGCCAGGAAGGCGCGCCCGGCCGCTGGCCGCAAGACCGCTGCAGCAGCGGCATGAAGCGGCTGCCGCAGGCATGACCCCAGAGGCATAGCACCATGGAAAAAAAGCGGCTCAACCCGGTCGACCTCTCCTGGCTGGTGACCGATTCGCGTGTCACGCCCAACCACGTCGGCGGGCTGCTGGTGTTCCAGCTGCCCGAAGACGCGCCGCGCGACTACCTGCGCACCATGCTGACGGATTTCCGCGCGCACAACCGCTTCACCGCGCCGTGGAATCTGAAACTCAAATCCGCCGTCACGATCAACCCGCTGGCCACCTGGGTGCAGACCGAGGACATCGATCTGGAATACCACATCCGCCATGCCGCCCTGCCCTGGCCCGGCGGCGAGCGAGAGCTGGGCGAGCTGGTGGGGCGCCTGCAGAGCACCCCCATCGACCTCACGCGACCGCCCTGGGAGTGCACCCTCATCGAGGGGCTGGAAGACAACCGCTTCGGCCTGTTCATCAAGATGCACCATGCGCTGATCGATGGCGTCAGCGGCATGAAGCTGTTGCAGAAGGCCATGTCCGCCAGCCAGAAGGCCAGCCTTCAGCAGGCGCCTTTCTGGGACCAGGGGGCATCGGTGAACCCCGCCAGGGAAAGAAGGGAGCGCCCCGAGCCCTCCATCGCGCAGGCCACTGCCATGGCGATGAAAGCCCTGAACCTGAGCGTGGAAACCCTGCCGCATCTGGCATCCGCCTTCGGCAAGATCGTGCGGCGCATCGGCGACCCCTCCGAGGGGCTGGCCGTGCCCTTCAACACGCCGCAATCCCTCTTCAACGGCCGGGTGCACGGAAAACGGCGCTTTGCCACCCAGCAGGTGCCGCTGGAACGCATGCGCGCCGTCTGCGAAGCCTCCGGCGCCACGCTCAACGACGTGGTGCTGACGCTGTGCGGCACCGCCCTGCGGCGCTTCCTGCTGGAGCGGGACGCGCTGCCCGACAAGCCTCTGACGGCCGGCATCCCGATTTCCGTGCGTCCCAGCGACGACGACGGCACGGGCAATGCCATCAGCTTCATCGTGGCCACCATGGGCACGGATATCGAGGATGCCAGGCTGCGCCTGCAGACCGTCCAGGCTTCCGCACACGAAGCCAAGGCCCATGTGCAAAGCCTGCCGCGCCTGGCGATGACGCAGTACACCATGCTACTCATGGCGCCCACCATCCTGGCCCTGCTGCTGGGCATGGGCGGGCGTACTCCGCCCATGTTCAACATGACGATTTCCAACGTGCCCGGCCCCGCCAAGCCGCTGTACTTCATGGGTGCCCAGCTGCTGGCGGTGTACCCCGCTTCCATCGTGACGCATGGGCAGGCGATGAACATCACCTGCCAGAGCTACAACGGGCAAATGAACTTCGGCTTCACCGCCTGCCACGCCTCGGTGCCCAGCGTGCAGCGCATCGCCGTGTATCTGGGCGAGGCGATGGATGAACTGGAGCAGGCCTTCCGCCCCAGGAAGGCCGCACCCGCCAAGAAAACGGCCACCGCGAAGAAGACCACCCCGGCGAAGCAAGCTGCACCCGCGCAAAAAGCGGCGCCGCGCAAGCGCGCTCCCCGCAAACCGGCCGAGGCCGCCCCGACCGAGAATCCATGACGATTGCCTGCGACACCCAAGAACAACACCTCGATCGGCTGCAAGAGCTTTTCACCCTCAAGCACCAAGCCACCCGCTCCCAACCCGAGACCCCGCTGGCCCTGCGCAAGGACCGCCTGCGGCGCCTGCGCACGCTGGTGCAGGACAACGCCCAGGCGCTGACCGAGGCCGTGCAGCAGGATTTCGGCATGCGTTCGGCCGCGCTCACCGAAATCGCCGACCTCTTCGTGCTGCGCGCCATGCTGCACCAGCTCGATAGCCACGTGGAGCAGTGGATGCAGCCGCGCGCGGTCTCCACGCCCTTCTACCTGCAGCCCGCCAAGGCCTGTGTGATGCGCCAGCCGCTGGGCGTGGTGGGCGTGATGTCGCCCTGGAACTATCCGGTGCAGCTCGCGCTGGGGCCGGTGGCGACGGCACTGGCCGCGGGCAACCGCGTGCTGCTCAAACCCAGCGAGCACACGCCCGAGACCTCAGGCCTGCTGGCCAGGCTGATCCACAGCCATTTTTCCGATGAGGAGCTGAGCGTGCACCTGGGCGGCGCCGAGATGGCGCAGGCCTTCGCCGCCCTGCCGTTCGATCACCTGGTCTTCACCGGCTCCACCGCCACCGGGCGGCTGGTGGCGCAGGCCGCGGCGCGCAACCTCACGCCAACGACGCTGGAGCTGGGCGGCAAATCGCCCTGCATCGTCGATGCCTCGGCCTCGGTCAAGGAGGTGGCGCTGAAGATTGCCCATGGCAAGCTGCTGAACGCCGGGCAGACCTGCATCGCGCCCGACTACCTGCTGCTGCCCAAGGCGCAGCACGACGCCTTGGCGCAGGCCATGCGCGAGGCGGTGGCGCGGCTGTTTCCCAGCATCGCCGACAACCCGGACTACGCCGCCATCATCAATGACGCGCAATACGAACGCCTGCAGAAAGCCATTGCTGAAGCGCGCAGCCGGGGCGCCCACATCATCGATATCGGCCCGGACAGCGCTGGCAAGGGCACAGCACGCCAGCTCAGGCCGCTGCTGGCCTTTGACGTGCCCGAAGACTGCGCGCTGATGCGGGAGGAAATCTTCGGCCCCATCCTGCCAGTCATCGCCTGCGAAAGCCCGCAGGAGGCCATCGCCCACATCAACGCGCGGCCAAGGCCGCTGGCGCTGTACTGGTTCGGAACCGATGCCAAGGCGCAGGAGCGCATCCTCTCGGGCACCGTGAGCGGCGGCGTGTGCATCAACGACACGCTGATGCACTTCGCGCATGAGAACCTGCCGTTTGGCGGCGTGGGCCACAGCGGCTGGGGCGCCTACCACTCGGAAAGCGGCTTTGCGCGCCTGAGCATGGAAAAGCCGGTGTTCACCCAGTCACGCTTCAACGTGGGCGAGGTGTTCTACCCGCCCTATGGCCCGAAGTTCGGGCAGATCATGGCGATGATCAAGCGCTTTGTCTGATTCCCAGTCCAGATCATTCGAGTACGCGAAGGCGAAGCGAAGACAGTGCTGTAGCACGGCGAGCGAAGCCGACAAAGTCATCGGTTGATCTGGAATGGGAATGGCACGCAATTTTATGCGTGTACCGGCCTGTGGCCCGCCACCACCATGCGCCTGCCGCTATCGCCATCGTAGCGGTCCAGACCCAGGCCGGAGGTGGAGATATCCGGGGTGTGGCCCAGCGTGATGTCCGCCACCAGCTTGCCCGAGCCGGCCGCCATGGTCCAGCCCAGCGTGCCGTGGCCGGTGTTCAGCAGCAGATTGGGGATGCGCGTGGCGCCGACGATGGGCGTGCCGTCGGGCGTCATGGGGCGCAGGCCGGTCCAGAACTGCGCAGCGGGCAGATCGCCGCCGCCAGCGAACAGGCCGTTGGTGACCATCTCCAGCGTGGCACGGCGCCTGGGGTTCAGGCGCAGATCAAAACCGCCGAGTTCGGCCATGCCGCCCACGCGGATGCGCTGGTCAAACCGGGTGATCGCAATCTTGTAGGTCTCGTCCATCACGGTGGAGACCGGCGCACGGCTTTCATCGACCAGCGGGACGGTGAGCGAATAGCCCTTGACCGGATAGACCGGCAAATCAAGGCCCAGGGCCTGCGCCATCGCGCGTGAATAGCTGCCCAGCGCCAGCACGTAGCGGTCGGCGGTCAGCAGCTCGCGCGCATCGCCCGCCAGCCGCACACCGCTGATCTGGCCGCGGCGCTGCTGCACCTCGGCAATCTGAACGCCAAAACGGAACTTCACGCCCAGCGCCTTGGCTTTCTCGGCCAGTTCGGTGGTGAAGCGCTGGCAATCACCCGTCTCATCGCCCGGCAGCTGCAGGCCGCCGACCAGGCCTTTGGCATGGGCCAGCGCGGGTTCGTATTCAGTGAGCGCGCCCGCATCGGTCATCATGCGGTAGGGCACGCCGCATTCATCCAGCACCTCGGTGTCGCGGTGCGCGGCGGCAAGCTGTTTGGCGGTGCGAAACACCTGCAGCGTGCCCTGGGTGCGCTGCTCGTAGGCTATGCCGGTGTCCTGGCGCAAGCGGCGCAGGCAATCGCGGCTGTATTCGGCGATGCGCGTCATGCGCTCCTTGTTGACGGCGTAGCGCGCATCGGTGCAGTTGCGCAGCATCTGCGCCATCCAGCGCAACTGGAACAGCGAACCATCCATGCGTATGGCCAGCGGCGCATGCTTCTGGAACATCCACTTGAGCGCCTTCAGCGGAATGCCGGGCGCCGCCCAGGGCGTGCTGTAGCCCGGCGACACCTGCCCGGCGTTGGCAAAGCTGGTTTCCAGCGCCACACCGCTCTCGCGTTCGAGCACCGTCACATCCGCCCCGGCGCGCGCCAGGTAGTACGCGGTGCTGACCCCGATCACCCCACCGCCCATTACCAGAACTTTCATGGTGTGCCTCCACCGCTTTGGACTATCTTGAATTGCTGAAAGTTTAGGCAAAACAGCGCAGAAAGACTCACTGAAACTGCTAGCCAAATGCTTAGCATTCAGCAAAAATCACTTTCATTCAGGCATTTCAAAGGTAACCATGATTGAGCTTGATCGTCTTGACCAGAAAATCATCGATGCGCTGCAGCGCGAGGGACGGCTGCCGATGACCGAACTGGCGCAGCGCATTGGCCTGACCACCTCGCCCTGCACCGAGCGCGTCAAGCGCCTGGAGCGCGAAGGCGTGATCACCGGCTACCAGGCGCGCGTGGCCCCCGAGGCGCTGGGCCGCGGACTGCTGGTGTTCGTCGAGCTCACGCTGTCGTCCAAGTCTGCCCAGACCTTCGAGGCGGTGCGCCAGGCGCTGCTGCTGGAGCCGCGCGTGATCGAGTGCCACTTGATCTCGGGCAGCTTCGACTACCTGGTGAAAGTGCGCCTGACGGCGATGCGCGAATACCGCGAGCTGCTGGGCCATATCCTGCGCCAGATTCCGGTGCCGGCGCAGAGCAACAGCTATGTGGTGATGGAGGAAATCAAGGAAAACGGTGTGCTGCCGGTAGCGGTTTGACATCTTTTGCCGGCATTTTTTTCAGGAATACGAATAATTCTTGTTTAAAATACCGCAAGCCAACCACTTTTCCCATCCACTCCATGCACCACTCCACCCGCCGCACCGTGCTTCAGCGCGGCCTCTCCCTGGGTATCGCCGGCGCCCTGCCCGGTTGGACCGCCAGCGCCTTCGCTGCCGACCAAGGCCCCATCGTTCTGTACAACGGCCAGCACAAGGCGACCACGCAGAAGCTGCTGGACGCCTTCACGGCCGCCACCGGCATCAAGGTGGAAAGCCGCAAGGGCAGCAGCATCCAGCTGGCCAACCAGATCATCGAAGAAGGCGCGCGCTCACCCGCCGACCTGTTCTTCTCCGAGGAAAGCCCGCCCGTGGCGGCGCTGGCCGAGCGCGGTCTTCTGGCCAGGCTCGCGCCCGCCACGCTGGAGCAGGTACGTGCCGGCTACCGCGACCCCGACGGGTACTGGAGCGGCGTGACGGCGCGCTGCCGCGTCACCGCCTACAACAGGAAGATGGTCAAGGAAAGCGAACTGCCAGCCTCCGTCCTCGACATGGCCACCGCCGCCTGGAAGGGGCGCGTCGCCTACGTGCCCACCAGCGGCGCCTTCCAGCAGCAGATCGTCGCGATCAGCGCGCTCAAGGGCCGGGATACGGCGCTGGCCTGGCTCAAGGGCCTGAAGCAATACGGCGAGGCTTATGGCAGCAACAAGGCCGCGATGACGGCGGTGGAGCGCGGCGAGATCGCGACGGCGCTGATCAACAACTATTACTGGTACAACCTGGCACAGGAAAAAGGCGCGGACAAGATGCAGTCGGCGATCCATTTTTCCGGCAACGGCGACCCCGGTGCGCTGGTCACCGTCTCCGCCATGGGCATCCTCAAGACCGCCAAGAATGTCGAGGCGGCGCAGAAGCTGGCAGCCTTCATGGCCGGGGTGCCCGGCCAGGAAATCCTCACCAGGGCGGCGGCCGAGTGGCCGATGAACCCACAGGTCCAGCCCTCGTTCGGCCTCAGGCCCTTCGGCGATCTGCATCCCCCAAAAGTGAACCCGCCCAGCCTCAAGGGCGCCGAAGAGGCCCTGGAACTGCGCCGCGAAGCCGGCCTGGCGTAAGGCCAGGCGCAGCGCCACGGCAACACGCGAATCGCCGACATGGACAGCCCGGCTGCTTCCTTGCCCCTGAGCTCCTCTGCGCCACCGCCAGCCGCAGCGCCGCGCCACCGGCGCCGGCGCCTCTCATGGCTGCCGCTGGCGGCGCTGGTGCCGGTGCTGCTGATCTCGCTGCCGCTGGTCTATGTGGCCGTGCGCACGGCGCAGGCGGGCCTTGCGGACGTGCTGGCGGAGCTGCTGCGGCTGCGCACCTTGCAGTTGCTTATAAATACCGTAGCGCTTGGCGCAGGTGTGACGCTGCTTACCATTGGAATTGGGCTTGGCGTGGCCTGGTGCGTGGAGCGCACCGATCTGCCGCTGCGCAACTTCTGGCGCGTGGCCGCCGCGCTGCCGCTGGTGCTGCCGGCGTTTGTCGCCAGCTACGCCTGGGCGTCCATCGGCACCCTGTTCCAGAACCTGGGCGGCGCCATCATGGTGCTGACGCTCACCAGCTACCCTCTGGTGTACCTGCCGGTCGCGGCGGCGCTGCGCAGCACCGATCCGGGGTTCGAAGACATCTCCCGCTCGCTCGGCGCCGGGCCCTGGCAGACCTTCCGGCGCGCCCTGCTGCCGCAGCTCATGCCGGCGCTCGGCGGCGGGGCGCTGCTGGTGCTCACGCACATGTTTGCCGAGTTCGGCGCGCTCGCCTTCCTGCGCGTGCAGACCTTCACGACGGCCATTTTCGAGTCGTACGAGCTGCACTTCGACAGCGCCACCGCGGCCGCGCTCTCCATCGTTCTGATGCTGCTGTGCCTGCCCGCCGCCTGGCTGGAGATGCGTCTGCGCGGGCAGCGGCGCATCGCCCATGTGGGGCGCGGCGCGGTACGCCAGCCGCATCTGGTGCGCCTGCGCGGCTGGCGGCTGGCCGGGGTGCTCGCGGCTTTCGCGCTGCTCGGCGCGCTTTCGCTCGGCATGCCGCTGGGAACGCTGGGCTACTGGCTGCTCACCGGCAGCTCGGCCGGCGGCGGTCATGAAGCGCTCTGGCCCGCCATCCGCGGCTCCATCACCTTTGCCACCAGCGGCGCGCTGCTCACCAGCGTGCTGGCGATTCCGCTGGTGCTGCTGGCGGTGCGCCAGCGCAGCAAGTGGGCGCAGGCGGCCGAACGCCTGCCCTACATCGTGCACGGCCTGCCCGGCGTGGTCGTGGCGCTGGCGCTGGTGTTCCTGTCGCTGCGCCTGGTGCCCGGCATCTACCAGAGCCTGCTGGTGCTGCTCATCGCCTACGCCATCCTCTACCTGCCGCTGGCACAATCGTCGCTGCGCGGCTCGATCGAGCTGCTGCCCCCCCAGATTGAAAACGTGGCGCGCAGCCTTGGCAAACGGCCCCTGCAGGTGTTTTTCTCCATCGTTCTTCCCAACATCGCCCCCGGCATCGCCGCGGCGCTGGCGCTGATGGCGCTGCAGATGGTGCGCGAACTCACCGCCACATTGATGCTCGCGCCCACCGGCACGATGACGCTCGCGACCGAAGTCTGGTCCTACACCAACGACGGCGAATACGCCGCTGCCGCGCCCTTTGCCGCCATGCTGGTGGTGCTCTCGATCGCTCCCGTCTGGGTGTTTGCGCGGCGCATGCTGCATCCCACGCGATGAGCCAGGTGACGGCGCACGGGCTGCGCAAGGCGTATGGCGCGACCGAGATATTGCGCGGCGTGGATCTGCGGCTGGCCTCGGGCTCGGTGCTGGCGCTGCTGGGCCCTTCGGGCTGCGGCAAGACCACGCTGCTGCGCCTCATCGCCGGTTTCGAGCCGGTGGATGCGGGCAGCATCGCGTTTGACGGCACCGTCGTGGCCTCGCCCAGCCGCTTCATGCCGCCGGAGCGGCGCAGCATTGGCTACGTGCCACAGGAAGGCGCCCTGTTCCCGCACCTGACGGTGGAAGAAAACATCCGCTACGGGCTGGCGCGCGGCAGCGACTGGCGCCAGCGCCTGCAGGAGGTACTGGCGCTCACGGGTCTCACCGGCCTGGGCGAGCGCTACCCGCATGAGCTCTCGGGCGGGCAGCAGCAGCGCGTGGCACTCGCCCGCGCCCTGGCGCCCAAGCCGTCGCTGATGCTGCTCGATGAACCCTTCAATGCGCTTGATCTGGATCTGCGCCACAACCTGTGCGAAGAGGTGGTGCAGATCCTGCGCGGCACGGGGGCGACCACGATCCTCGTGACACACGACCCGATCGAGGCCTTCAGCACCGCCGACCAGGTGGCCGTGATGCAAAACGGCCACATCCGCCAGTGCGCCAGCCCCGAAGAGGTCTACTGGTGCCCGGCGGATGCGACGGTGGCGCGTCTGACGGGCTCCACCATCTTCTTGCCGGGCGAGGCACGGGGCACGACGCTGCAATGCGCGCTGGGCAGCCTGCCTCTGCACGAGAAAGCCGGCACGCTGCAGGCCGCGGTTCAGGTGATGCTGCGGCCCGAACAGGTGTGCTGGAGCGACGGCACGGACGGCGTCGCCGCCCAGGTGCTGCACCGCTCGTTCCGGGGCGACCACACGGTGGTGAGCCTGCAGGCCGGCGGCCTGCCATTGCGCCTGCGCATGCCCACGCTGCAGGCACCGGCACACGACACGCAGGGCAGCGTGCGCGTGCAGGGCCGGTGCATGGCCTGGCCGGCCTGACGGTTTACGCGGGTGCGTGGGCCAGCACCGCGTCGATGTGGTTCAGATGCCGACGGCTGGACGCCAGCATCGCCACGGCTGCCAGCACCGCCGCCGCGCCCACCCAGTACGGCACGTGGTCGTTGATGCGCTCGCCCAGAAAGCCGGCCAGCCACGGCGCCACCGCACCACCGGCAAAACGCACGAAGCTGTAGGCGGCCGAGGCCACGCCGCGCTGCACTGGCGCGGCGTTCATCACCATTTCGGTCACCAGCGTGTTGTTGATGCCCAGGAACAGCCCGGCCACCACCACGCCACCCGCCAGGACGGCCTTGTTCTGCGTCCACAGCGCCATCGCCGCCAGCACCAGTGCAAAGCCCATCAGCGCCAGCAAGGCCGCGGACAGCGTGCCCAGGCGCTCCTGCAGGCGCGGTGCGATGAAGACCGAGGCCACCGCCAGCGCCGCGCCCCAGCCGAAGAACACCAGCCCCACCTGCTGCGCGCCCATGGCCAGCGGAAATGGCGTGTAGGCCAGCAGCGTGAAGAAGCCGAAGTTGTACAGGAGCGCCGTGAAGGCGACCCCGCGCAGGCCCGGGTGCGCCAATGCGCGGAAGGGGTCGCGCAGCGAGCTGGGCTGCGGGCGCGTGCCGCCTTCTGGAAGAATGAAAGCCGTCACCAGGAAAGCAAGGGCCATCAGCACGGAAACACCGAAGAACGGGCCACGCCAGGAGATGGAGCCCAGCACCCCGCCGATCAACGGCCCGGCGGCGATGCCCACACCCAGGGCGGCTTCGTAAAAGATGATGGCCTCGCGCACCGAGCCGTGCGAGCTGGTGACGATGGCGGTGAGCGCCGTCGCCACGAAAAGCGCATTGCCCAGGCCCCAGAGCGCGCGCCAGCCGACGATGGCGCCGATGGAGTCCGACGCGCCTGCCAGCCCCGCGCCGAAGATGATGACGACCAGACCGATGAGCAGCGTGCGCTTCACGCCCAGGCGGCTGGAGACCACGCTGGTGATCAGCATCGCCAAGCCCATCACCGCCATGTAGCTGGTGAACAGCAGCGAGGTCTGCGAGGGCGTCGCGCCCAGTTCGTCGGCAATGGGCTTCAAGATGGGATCAACGAGACCTATGCCCATGAAGGCGATGACGCAGGCAAAGGCCACGGCCAGCACGGCCTTGGGTTGATGAAAAAAGTTCATGGTGCTTTGGAATCTTCGGGAAGATCGGTGTAGGCAAGCTGCAGCAGCGCAGCGAGCGCCTCGGTGGCATCGCGCAGGCGCTCGCGCTCGCTGGCGTCCATCTGCGCCATCAGCGCCTGCAGCACGCGCGCACGCGCGCCCCGCGCATCGGCCAGCACCGCGCGGCCCTCGTCGGTCAGCGTGAGCATGGCGGCGCGGGCGTCCTGCGGATCGGTGCTGCGTGCGATCCAGCCCTGCGCCTGCAGATGCTGCACGCGCGTGGTCATGGTCGGCTGGCTGCAGCGTTCGGCCCGTGCCAGATCGCTGGTGCGCGCCTGCCCCCATTCGGCAATCTGGGAAAGCACCCGCACCTGCGCCCATGGCAGTGCCCAATCGGAATGGTGGGTGACCCAGCGGTTGAGCCGCACCACCACATCCAGCAGTTCGGCCGCACCCCAGGGGTTGGGGACGGATTTCGGCATGAAGCCTTAATTACATAGTTTGCCTATGTAATAAATTATAGCCCACGCTACCAGTCGCGTGCGGGGTGGTCGCGGCGCAGTACAAACGGCGTATCCACCGCTCGCTGGCCGGGAACGGGCAACCGCTGCACGCTGCCGCGAATCTCACGCCCGCAACTGGCCGCATCGAGCCGCCCGGTCCAGAACGCCGACAGACGCTTGCCATCGCGTGATTCGTCGAGGTTGAATTCGCCCTCTTCCACGTCGCCCGAGGCGATCGAGTGCACGCCGGCAATATTGAATTCGCCGCGCAGGCTGGCGGCGAATTCCGGGTGCTGGCGCAGTACCAGCGTCCCGCGTTCACCCAGCTGCGACAGTTCCACGCGCCAAAGCCCATACAGTTCGCGCGCCTGCCAGCGGGCGAGATCGGGGCAGGCGGGGTTGGCCTCCGCGGCGGCCGCGGAGGCGACCGAAGAATTCAAGCCTTTTTGGCCTGTAGCGCAGGCGGATACAGAGCAAACCACTATCAGAACAATAGAAAAATACCTCATCGGCTGGCGACGAGTCCGATCAGAGCAGCCGGGTGCCCAGCGGCACTTCGGCATCGGGGACGCACAGGGCCACATGCCCATCGGCACCGTGAAAACCCGTCACCAGGCATTCGGACATCAGCGGCCCGATCTGCTTGGGCGGGAAGTTGACCACGGCCACCACGAGGCGCCCCACGAGCGCCTCGGGCTGGTAGCGCTGCGTGATCTGCGCGCTGGATTTCTTCACGCCGATCTCCGGGCCGAAATCCACCTGCAGCTTGTACGCCGGCCTGCGCGCCTCCTTGAACACCTCGGCGGCCACGATGCGGCCCACGCGCAATTGCACCTTGGTGAAATCGTCCCAGCTGATCGGCTCCACTCGTTTTCCTCTCAGATCGTGACCTGCCGCGCGCTGATGCGGTAGATGAAGGTGGCCGGGTCGTACTGGTCCAGCCAGCCGTCCGCATCTTCCGCCATCGGGTACATCAGAAAGCCCGGCGCCTTGCCATGGCTGCCGGGCAGCTTCACGTCGTGCGCGGTGTTGTACGCCACCCAGTTGCCCTCCCAGGCGCCGTAGAGCCCGGCCATCACCGGTGCGATCAGCGGGTGCGCGGTGTCCTTGATCCACTCGGGTTTTTCCTGGCGCATCACCTTGGCAACGTCGGCCGGGTCCATTGCCGTCCAGCCATGCGCCTGCAGATAGACCTCGGCGCGGCAGTGCTGGGCGCCGGTCAGGCTCTCGCTCTGGCTGCCCAGCTGCCGGTAGCCAAAGGCCGACGGCGCCACGCGGATGCCGTACACATCGCGCGCCGGCACGCCCACGGCGCGGCACAGGCCGACGAAGAGCGCGTTCAGGTCGGCACATTTGCCGCCCAGGTTGCCCGTCTGCAACATGGTGCGGATGTCGCCCTCGCCGCAGCCCTTCACCTCGGGCTCGCGCCAGGCGTTGGCCACCACCCAGTCGTAGATGGCGCGCACCTTGGCCTCGTCGCTGCGCGCGCCCTGCGTGGCCTTGAGCGCCGTCTGGCGCACGATGCCGTCCGTGGGCAGCAGCCGCGTGGCGCGCAGCGCGTGGCGCAGCGTGGCCGGGTCTTCAGGCTGCCTGTGGCGCGCGCGTTCGCGGCTTTGCGTGCTCACGCGGCTGGTCACCTCCACATGGGGCTGCTGCACGCCGTCGGCAAACTCCACCGCCAGCATGCGCACGCCCTGCTCGCCATCCGCGATCAGCCGCGCCTTGCCGTTGCTTGTGAACGCGTCGTTGATCGGCAGCTGCCAGCTGGTCTGGACCGCGGGCAGCGGCACCCAGACGCGCGTGGCGCTGGCAGTCGCGGGCAGATCAATGCGCGTGGTGACGTCGAAGGTGCGCCAGTCACCGGCGCGCGGCGCGAAATGGGGGCTTTCTGCAGCCTGGGCACGGGCGGAGACGGCCCAGGTGACGGGGAAGGCGGCGGCCATGCCTACGCTGGCCACGCGCCGCACGAGAGAGCGACGATGCAAGTCCATGAAAGAGAACCTTTTGATTGCGGAAGACAACACCTGTCGGCGCATACGGGGCGTTGTCTTGCAAACACCCATGCCTCGAAGGCAGGTGATCGGCACAGCACGGGCGCTGCGCGCGACGGCGCCGATTATGTGCGCCGCACGGACGGCATTCGTAACGTTTTGAGCCAGCGGGCCGCCTCGGGCCCGGTCCAGTCCACGGCACCGAGCACCACCTGGCGGGCCCGGCCCTGCGTGTCGATGAGCACCGTGGTGGGAAACACCGTGGCCCCCCAGGCGCGGGCAATGTCGCCCTCGGGGTCGCGCAGCACGGTGAGCTGCAGTCCGGTTGCCTGCAGGTAGCGGCGCACGCGCGCCACCGGCTCGGCCACGTCGATGGCCAGCACCGCCAGAGCGTCGCCCTCGATCTCGGCGAGGGTCTGCAGCGTGGGCATTTCTTCCTTGCAGGGGCCGCACCAGGTGGCCCAGAAGTTGAGCAGCACCACGCGGCCCTTCAGATCCGAAAGATCCCAGGTCTTGCCTTGCAGGTCTTGCGCCGCAAGGCCAGGCCGCGCCTTGCCTGCGGGCCAGGGAGACGAGCGGAACTGCGCCTGGAGGGACAGCACTGGCGCGCTGGCGAGCAGCAGGGCCAGCCAGTCACGCCTTGACAGCTTCGGTGTCACACGCGCTCTGCGATCCAGGCCTGCACGCCTGCCAGCGCCTTGGGGAGGGCTGCTGCATCGGTGCCACCGGCCATCGCCATATCGGGCTTGCCGCCGCCCTTGCCGCCCACCTGCTGGGCGACGAAGTTCACCAGATCGCCCGCCTTCACCTTGGCCGTTTCGGCCTTGGTCACGCCCGCGGCGATCTGTACCTTGTCGCCATCGACCGCAGCGAGCACGATGGCCGCGCTCTTGAGCTTGTCCTTGAGCTTGTCCATGGCCTCGCGGAGCTGCTTGGCATCCGCACCCGGCAGCACGGCGGCCAGCACCTGGATGCCCTTCACATCGACGGCCTGGCCCGCCAGTTCATCGCCCTGGCTGGCGGCGAGCTTGCCCTTGATCTGGGCAATTTCTTTTTCCAGCGCCCTGGCATGCTCCTGCGCGGCGGCAATGCGCTGGGTCAGCTCGGCCGTGGGTGCCTTGAGCGCGGCGGCAGCATCGTGCACCGTGGCTTCCAGCGACTGCAGATAGGCCAGCGCGTTCTCGCCCGTCACGCCCTCCACGCGGCGGATGCCGGCGGCCACACCGCTCTCGGCGACGATCTTGAACAGGCCGATGTCGCCCGTGCGGTGCACATGCGTGCCGCCGCAGAACTCGCGGCTGCTGCCGATATCCAGCACGCGCACGCTCTCACCATATTTCTCGCCAAACAGCATCATTGCGCCGGTCGCCTTGGCCGCCTCGATGTCCAGCACGCGCGCCTGCGTGGCGGTGTTGGCGAGGATCTCAAGGTTCACGCGGCGCTCGACCTCCTTGATCTGCGCGGGGGTCACCGGCTGGTTGTGCGCGAAGTCAAAGCGCGTCTTGTCGGGATCGACCAGTGAGCCCTTCTGCTGCACATGCGCGCCCAGCACCTCGCGCAGCGCCTTGTGCATGAGGTGCGTGACCGAGTGGTTGCGCATGGTGGCGGCGCGCCGCGCGGTGTCCACCTGTGCCTGAACCTTTTCACCGATTTTCAAGCTACCCGATTCAAGCTGGCCATGGTGGCCAAACACGCCCGCCTTGATCTTCTGCGTATCGTGCACCGCAAAGCGCAGGCCGGTGCCGGTCAGCACGCCCTGATCGCCGACTTGGCCGCCCGCTTCGGCGTAGAACGGCGTGGTGTTCAGCACCACGACGCCCGCCTGCCCGCCGGAGAGTCGTTGAACGCTCTCGCCCTCGAAGTACAGCGCCACCACTTCGGCGGTTTCCGCCAGATGCTCGTAGCCCGTGAACGTATTGGCCTCACCGTGGTACTCCAGCGCCCTATCCATCTTGAACTTGCCCGCCGCGCGTGCGGTGTCTTTCTGGTGCTGCATGGCGGTATCGAACCCCGCCTCGTCTACCTTCACGCCGCGCTCGCGGCAGACGTCGTTGGTGAGGTCGAGCGGGAAGCCGTAGGTGTCGTGCAGCTTGAAGGCCACGTCGCCGGGCAGCAGTTTTGCGCCGTCCGCCAGCGTGCTGTCCAGAATCTCCATGCCGTGCGCCAGCGTCTCGAAGAAACGCTCTTCCTCGGTCTGCAGCACGCTGGTGATGTGCGCCTGCTGGTCTTTGAGGCGCGGGTAGGCCTCGCCCATCTGCGCCACCAGATCGGCCACCAGCTTGTGGAAGAACGGTGTCTTCTGCCCCAGCTTGTAGCCATGGCGGATGGCGCGGCGGATGATGCGCCGCTGCACGTAGCCGCGCCCTTCGTTGCCAGGGATCACGCCGTCGCTCACCAGAAAGGCGGTGGCGCGGATGTGGTCGGCAATCACCTTGAGCGACGGGTTGGCCAGGTCGCTGCAGCCCGTCTCGCGCGCCGCGGCTTTGATGAGCGCCTGAAACAGGTCGATCTCGTAGTTGCTGTGCACGTGCTGCAGGATGGCCGCGAGGCGCTCCAACCCCATGCCGGTATCCACGCAAGGCGCGGGCAACGGCGTGACCGAACCGTCCGCAGCCATGTCGAACTGCATGAACACGTGGTTCCAGATCTCGATGAAGCGGTCGCCGTCCTCGTCGGGCGATCCGGGCGGGCCGCCGGGAATCTCGGGGCCGTGGTCGTAGAAGATCTCGCTGCACGGGCCACAGGGGCCGGTGTCGGCCATCATCCAGAAGTTGTCGCTCTTGTATTTGCCGCCCTTGTTGTCGCCGATACGGATCACGCGCTCGGGCGGCAGGCCGATGGTTTTCGTCCAGATGTCGTAGGCCTCGTCGTCTTCGTGATAGACGGTGGCTGTCAAGCGCTCGGCAGGCAGGCCGTAGACCTTGGTGAGCAGCTCCCAGCCCCACTCGATCGACTCCTTCTTGAAGTAGTCGCCGAACGACCAGTTGCCCAGCATCTCGAAGAAGGTGTGGTGGCGCGCGGTGTAGCCGACGTTTTCCAGGTCATTGTGCTTGCCACCGGCGCGAAGGCAGGCCTGCACGCTGGCCGCGCGCTTGTAGGGCCGCTGGTCGGTGCCGAGGAACACGTCCTTGAACTGCACCATGCCGCTGTTGGTGAACATCAGCGTCGGGTCGTTGCCGGGCACCAGCGGGCTGGAGGGCACGACGGCGTGGCCGCGCGCCGCGAAGAAGTCGAGGAAGGTCTGGCGAATGTCGGCGACCGACATGGGGATCTGAGGATGATTCATAGGGTTTTTCGGCTTCAGCGCTTGTCCAACCTGCGCAAGCAGCTATATCAAATATAGCAAACGGCACCCCCTCGCGAACCACTGCCGCAGTGCGGGTGCAAAGCCTGCGATTTTATCTGCCCGGCTCGATGCAGCCTCCCACCTGCTTGGTCACCGCGGCGAAGGGGCTGCCCGGCAGCCAGGCGCGCAACTCGGCTTCGTGCTCGTGCGCACCCGTCAGGCGCAGCGCGCCGCTGTCCATGGCGCGCTGCCAGCTGCTGTAGCCCAGCCACACCTCGGTCAAGGTGCGCAGGTCGGTGCTGACGTATAGGTCGACGTCGAAACCCGGGTCCACGGTGCACAGGTCGGGCTCGTGCTCGGGCTCGATCACCAGCCAGTAGTTGCGGTGCGGCGGCGCGCGGTCGCCGAAGATGAATTCGATGGTGGTGCGCGCCGCCGGCGCCGGCTCGGGCCGCACGTTGCGGCGGATGTCCCACATCAGCAGATTGGCGTCCAGGTGGCGCAGCGTGGCCTCGGTCGTCACCCAGCGCTGGCCCCACACGCCCACGGCCTCGACGATGGGGCGCAGCTCCTGGCCAGCCGCCGTCAGGTGATAGGCGTGCGTCTCGGCGGCGCGCGCCGGCGCCGCGCGCGCCACGATGCCGCAGGCCTGCAGCTCCTTCAGGCGCTTGGCCAGCAGCGCCGAGGACATGCGCGGTACGCCGCGGCGCAGGTCGTTGAAGCGGCTGGAGCCCAGCATCAGCTCGCGCACCAGCAGCAGCGTCCAGCGGTTGCACAGCACCTCGGCGGCCATGGCCACGGGGCAGAACTGGCGGTAGCTGAGGTTGGACATGGACGTTCTCCGGCGCCGGCGGCGGCGCGCAGCCATTCAATCTACGCCGCTTCACACGGGCGCGCCAGTTCAGATGCAGAACCACCGTGGTTCACAAGCAGAACTTGAATGCGGCCGCGCCCAGCGCGCAGCATGAGCATCCCGGTTCACGCCGTTTCTTTCAGGAGAGCTTCATGTCCACCGCCACCCTCGAAACGCCCGCCCTCGACTACGCCGCCCTCAAGCAGCGCCAGCACGGCGTCTGGTCCTCGGGCGACTACGCCATCCTGGGCACCACCTTGCAGATCATGGGCGAGAGCCTGTGCGAGGCGGTCGACCTGCGCGCCGGCAGCCAGGTGCTGGACGTAGCCGCCGGCAACGGCAACGCCACGCTGGCGGCGGCGCGCCGCTTTGCCCACGTCACCTCCACCGACTACGTCGATGCGCTGCTCGAGCACGGGCGCGAACGCGCCGCCGCCGAGCGCCTGCAGGTCAGCTTTCGCCACGCCGACGCCGAGGCGCTGCCCTTTGCCGACGCGCATTTCGACGTCGCGCTGTCGACCGTGGGCGTGATGTTCACCCCCAACCAGGCGCAGGCCGCCGCCGAGCTGCTGCGCGTGGTGCGCCCCGGCGGGCGCATCGGCCTGGCCTGCTGGACGCCCGAGGGCTTCATCGGCCAAGTGCTCAAGGCCGTGGGCCGCCACCTGCCGGCGCCGCCCGCCGGCCTGAACTCGCCCCTGCGCTGGGGCACCGAGGCCGGCCTGCGCGAGCTGTTTGCCGGCCAGCGCATCCAGGCCACGCCGCGCGAGTTCATGTTCCGCTACGAGTCGGCCCAGCACTGGGTGGACGTGTTTCGCGCCTTCTACGGCCCGGTGCACCGCGCCTTTGCCGCGCTGGCGCCCGACGAGCAAAAGGGGCTCGAAGGCGAGATGCTGGAGCTGCTGGCGCGCTTCAATCGCGCCGGGGCCGACTCGCTGGTGGTGCCCGGCGCGTATCTCGAAGTGGTGATCGACTGCGCAGGATGATGCGCTTTCAGCAGGTTGGACCGGTCCTGCAAATCCCGGAGCAGCTGCGGCACTTCGCGGGGTGATGACGCCATATGAATGGGTGAATTGGAGCGGGTGAAGTGAACGGCAACTTCACTTCACCCATTGATTTATAAAAGGTTATTTCCATTCATGGAGCGGGAATAGGCCGCATTGCGTACCAGTTTCTCGCTCGCTGGCAAGCTCTAGTCACCCGCTTCATATTTCGCTATCATGGACAAATGTATTGACGTTTGACTTTAATAGCGAACATGCCTCGCAAATCACCCATTGTCTTTCCACAGGAGCAGCGCCTGCTCTCCGAGCTCGGCGAACGGCTGCGCCTTGCCCGCAAGAGGCGCAAGCTGAGCAACGCGGTGATAGCGCAACGCGCAGGGGTTTCCAGGACCACGGTGTACAAAGTCGAGGCAGGCGATCCTGGCGCTACCCTGGGTGCCTATGTCCGGGTGCTGGCCGTGCTGGGCCTCGAAGGCGATCTCAATCTGCTGGCAGCCGACGACCGCATTGGGCGCAAGCTGCAGGACTTGGCGCTGGAGCCGTCACCCGGTACCAGGCGCCGCAAGGTCACCCCTTCACCCGTCCAGAATCGCGAGGGGTCTGCATGACCAAGCAGGACAACACCCTGGAAGTCTGGCTGGACGATGACCTTGGCCCTGCACGCCAAGTCGGCACGCTTTCCCATGACCGCGGCCAGATCCGCTTTCACTACGAACCGGATTGGCTCAGGGATCCTCGCGCTTTTGCGCTGGACCCCGATCTCTCCCTGGACGAACACCCCTTCTTTCCGAGGCCGGAACTGGGCAACTTCGGCATCTTCCTGGATTCATCGCCTGACCGCTGGGGCCAGACGCTGATGAAGCGCCGTGAAGCCTTGCAAGCCAAGGACGAGAAGCGGCCGCCTCGCACGCTCTACGCCTGGGACTTCCTCATCGGCGTGCAGGACCAGACCCGCCAGGGCGCATTGCGCTTTCGCAGGCCGGGTACGGAAACCTTCCTCGGTGACGAGAAGATGGCCGCTCCGCCGGTGACGACCTTGCGCGAACTGGAAGCGGTCGCCTATCAGCTCAGCAACCGGCGCATTGACGACCTCGATGCCCTGCGCAGGTGGCTGGCCGTGCTTGTCGCTCCGGGTGCCTCGCTGGGCGGGGCCAGGCCAAAGGCCAACTTCACGGAGGCCGACGGCTCGCTCTGGATCGCCAAGTTCCCCGCGCGTGACGATGACCGGGACGTTGGGGCCTGGGAGTACGCTGTTCACCAACTGGCTCGTAAAGCCGGCGTGGATGTACCCGCAGCAAGGCTGATCAGGCTGGGCAACGATTTTCACACCTTCTGCGTCCAGAGGTTCGATCGCGCGCATGGTGCCAGGCGCTTCTATGCCTCGGCGATGACACTGCTGCGCAAGACGCAGAGCGAGGGCACGAGCTACCTGGAATTGGCTCAGTTCATCCGAGCCCAGGGCGATGCAGAGCATGCAGATGCAGACTTGGCACAGCTATTCCGACGCGTGGCATTCCACGTCGCGGTCGGCAACCGGGACGATCACCTGCGCAACCATGGCTTCGTGCTGGGCAAGACAGGGTGGCGCCTCGCGCCAGCGTTTGATGTCAACCCGAACATCGACAAGGCGGAACATGTCCTGAACATCGACGATGTCGACAATCGGCCGAGCATGAAGACGGTTATCAGCACGGCGGCGTTCTACGGGCTCGATGACGGCTCTGCTCGGCAGGTGATGGAGGAAGTGGCTGCAGCGGTCGATGGCTGGCAGGACGCGGCGCGCAGGGCCGGCATCTCAGGCGCTGACATTGACCTGACGGCGGGTGCTTTCTCGGCTCATGCGGAGCTTCGTACGCAGTAGGGTCGACGCACGCCAGTAGAGGCCGTCGAAATCGGCGATTGCATACGACTTGCCAGTCATCTTGGCTTGTCCAGCTTTGAGGCCTGTCAGCATGAGCTCAACTCTGCGAAGCGAGTTGGATGCATGTTCCTCAGGGGGGTAGCAGCTCCTCCAGCAACAATGCGGATTGGGAACCTCTCACATTGTTTGGGCCACTTTTTGTACCAGTTTGAGCTGGCTGCCAGTGGATTTCGCTGGATGTCAGTAGATCGAGGTTTGGTGAAAATTCTCAATCCTGACAATGACTTACGACGTTCCCTGGCGTTCTGTGGAAGTCCCTGGAAAGTCGAAGTGGAGCGGGTGAAGGGAACATCATCGTGTTCCCAACTCGTTGATTAATAACGAGTCTTCCGCACTCGGCGAACCGAGATGGACGTTATTGTGGACTAAAAAACCTCGCTTGGTCAACGCATGCTCCGGGCAGGTCCAATGCGAGCTGCGGACAGCCAGCAGTAGCCAATGTATCCGAGCGCTCAACGTCACGAGGCCGGTTCATCTCCCTTCGGCCCGAATTCCTCGCGTGCGCGCTCCAGGAACCGCTTCGTGGGCTCAGAGGGTTCGGCACGGCGGCGCAACAGGTAGGTGGACAGCATGGGCGGCGTGCCTGCCAGGGGACGGACGGCTATGTCGGGTCGATTTAGGGTCTGCACCTGCGAGGCAATGGCGAAGCCGATGCCGTAGCCGGCGCCCACCAGCGTCAGCATCACGCCCAGGCTCGTTACGTGGTCTGCTACCTTGGGCGGTATGGTCGCGCCATTGAGCACCGCTTGGATCTGGTTGTGGCAGCCCGAGCCTGCGTCGGGATGGCACAGCACCAGCGGGAACTTCAAGGCGTCCCGTAACTTGACTTGGACATGCTCCAGCAGAGGATGGCGTGCCGGCACGATCACAGACAGCGGATCGCTCCAGGCCAGTTCGGCCACCAGCCCGTCGTTGACCCCATCCGACAGCGCAAAGCCGATATCCAACAGGTCATTGTGCAGGCCCTTGAGTTGCTGCGCGAATGGCAGCTCAAAGACCCGGATGTTCAGCTCAGGCTCCTCCTCCCGGCTGCGCGCCAGCAGCGAAGCAATGCGCGGCTGGGCCAGGCTGTCGCAGATACCGATGCGCAAAACGCCCTGATAGCCCTGGGCCGCGCCCTTGGTCGCCTGCACCGCATGATCGACCGCGGCCAGTACACACCGGGCTTCGCCAAGCAGCACCTTGCCAGCCCAAGTCAACCGCGTTTGACGCGTGCTGCGGTCGAACAACTGCACGCCGAGCAAGCGTTCGAGGTCGCGCATCGCGCGCGACACTGGTGACTGCTCAATGCCCAAACGCTCGGCCGCGCGGGCCAAGTGCAATTCTTCCGCTACGACGATGAAGTAGCGCAGCAACCTGAACTCCATAGCGGCCTCCTATTCGCGTTGTTCTGGTCCAGCCGAGCCGATCCGCTCCGCTAAATTTCCCCCGATGTCTTGACCTCGGGGCGCTGGATGCCCGTCCTTGTCCCAGAGTTCAGGTTAATATACCTTACCCACCTATCCTAACAATAAACATCTACCTATGAGTCATACCGTCAAGGAAAAACCGAAACTCCTCGCTCGTGTGCGTCGCATCCGTGGACAACTTGAGGGGATCGAGCGTGCTCTGGAAGCCGAAAAGGGATGTGCCGATGTTTTGCACCAGATCGTCGCCGCGCGCGGTGCGCTGACGGGCTTGATGCGCGAAGTGATGGAGGAACACATCAACTCGCACATCACCCATCCGCAAGACCCCGGCGACGGCACGCGCGAACAAGGGGCAGCCGAGCTGATTGCGATTCTGCGCAGCTACATGAAGTGAATCCAAAGTCGCCTATGGGCGGCAAATCTCCCTCGGACGATCAAACCCCATGTCTATTTCTCTACACAACCGGCCGCATGGCCAAGATGGGCACGCCGATCAACACCACGAGGATCATGACCATGATCACGATCATCACGAGCACGAGTACCCATTCGATTGGAATGAGGCTCTGCGCATCTGTCTGGTGGCGGTCGCAGCCGTTGCCGTCTGGTTCAAATGGTGGGAGCCGTATCCAGCGGTCAGTGTGATCGGCGTCATTGGCTTGGTGATCGGCGGTTGGCCGATCTTCAAGGAAGCGCTGGAGAACCTGCTGGCTCGGCGCATGACGATGGAGCTGTCAATGACCATCGCCATCGTTGCCGCAGCCGCGATCGGTGAATTCTTCACAGCGCTGGTGATCACGCTGTTCGTGCTGATCGCGGAAGTGCTGGAGGGTCTGACGGTCGGCCGCGGCCGCAAGGCGATCCGGGACCTGCTGGAGTTTTTGCCGCGTGAGGTGTCGGTGCGTAGGGCGGGTTCTATCAAGACCGTCTCGGCCGAGGAACTGTCAGTGGGTGACGTGATTCTGGTTTCCCCAGGCGGCGGCCTCCCGGTCGACGGTGTTGTGGTCTCCGGCCACTCATTCACCGACGAATCGCGGATCACCGGCGAGTCGATGCCAGTCGAAAAGACTGAGGGTTCTCGCGTCTATGCTGGCGCGATCAACCAGTCGGGCGCACTGGAAATTCGAGCCGAGCGGATCGGGCGCGATACCAGCTACGGCCGCATCATCGAGGCGGTAGAGCGAGCCGAGCGCTCGCGGGCTCCCGTGCAGCGGATGGCCGATCGGCTCGCCGGCTATCTGGTGTACTTCGCGCTCGGCGCCGCCGTGCTGACTTGGCTCATCACGCGAGACATGCGTTCGACCATTTCAGTGATCATCGTTGCCGGCGCGTGCGGCATTGCTGCGGGAACACCGCTGGCGATCCTGGGCGGTATCGGCCGCTCTGCTCGGCTTGGGGCCATCATCAAGGGCGGGGTTCATCTCGAAACGCTGGGCAAGGTCGATACCGTTGTGTTCGACAAGACCGGCACGCTGACCTACGGCCGGCCGGAAGTACAAGCTGTCTTGCCAGTCGATGGCGTGTCGGCCACAGCGCTGCTCGACGCCGCGGCGACTGCGGAAGTCCGCTCGGAGCATCCGCTCGGCAAAGCCATCTTGAGCCGCGTGAAGACGGAGGGACGCGAAGTCCGAGAACCGGAGCACTTCGGCTACACGCCAGGACGCGGCATCTCGGCACGATTGGGCGACGCCACGATCCTCGTCGGCAACCGCGCCTGGATGGCCGACAACCGAATCGACCTGCCACCGCCTCGCGACCTTGGTGCGTGCACCGAGGTCGTGATCGCCAAGGACGGACGCCTGCTGGGCACCATCGACATCGCCGACACGATCAGGCCCGAGGCGAAGCGGGCCATCGCTGCGCTGGATGCGATGGGCGTGCAGACGGTTCTGTTGACTGGCGACAACCGGCAGGTCGCGACAGCCGTGGCAACAGAACTCGGCTTGAAGAACGTTGAAGCCGAATTGCTGCCCGAGGACAAGCTGGCCCGGCTGGCCGACATGGTGAAGAAAGGCCGGACAGTCGCGATGGTTGGCGATGGTGTGAACGATGCGCCTGCTCTGGCCGAGGCCAGCGTCGGCGTGGCAATGGGTTCCGGCACCGACGTGGCGCAGGAGAGTTCCGACATCGTGCTGCTGGGCAACGACCTGGCGTGTTTCGTCGAGACGATGAAAGTGGCGCGGCGCACGCGCGCCATCATCTGGCAGAACTTCGCGGGCACGATCGGAATCGATCTGGTGGGTATTGCGCTGGCCGCATTCGGACTGCTGGGCCCCCTGCTGGCCGCCTTCATCCACGTCGCTTCAGAGCTGACCTTCATTCTGAACTCTGCACGTCTCCTGCCGCAGGCCCGCCGCACGTCGTTTGGCTCTCCAGGCGATGCGTCGACGGCTGGCCTTGCCGACGTCGCACCCGCAGGCCGCCATTGAAGGCAATGGTGAATGTGGCATCTTCCGGGAAGGATTGGTTAATGAATCGCTTGCATTTCTCACCGCCGGTTGCCGCCGCGCTTGCCGCCGCGCTGCTCTTTGGCGCGAGTACGCCGTTTGCCAAGCAGTTGCTGCGCGACCTGTCGCCGGTGCTGCTGGCTGGCCTCTTGTATCTGGGCAGTGGCATCGGCTTGGGGTTGATCCGCTTGGCACGCGACCGCGGCTGGCGCAAGCCCGTGATGCCTGCGCGCGAGTGGCTGTGGCTGCTGCTCGCCACCGGCTTTGGCGGCGTGCTGGCGCCGCTCGCGCTCATGCTGGGGCTCATGACCACCCCGGCTGCCACCGCATCGCTGCTGCTCAATCTGGAAGCGGTGCTGACCGCCGTCATCGCCTGGGTCGTGTTTCGCGAAAACACCGACCGTCACATCGTTCTCGGCATGCTGGCGATCGTCGCCGGCGCTGTGTTGTTGGCGTGGCCCGATGCGTCGCCAGCCACCGGCCGTCTGGGTTCGGGCACGCTCCTGATTGCCGGCGCCTGCCTTGGCTGGGCGCTGGACAACAACTTCACTCGCAAGGTGTCGGCCACGGACGCGCTGTTTGTGGCAGGCCTCAAGGGCGGCGTAGCGGGCATCGTCAACACCGGCATCGCGCTGGCACTGGGCGCTGCGCTGCCTGCCGCACCCGTGCTGGTCGAAGCCATGCTGGTCGGGCTCTTGGGCTACGGCGTCAGCTTGGTGCTGTTCGTTCTCGCCTTGCGCGGCCTTGGCACGGCGCGCACCGGCGCCTACTTTTCCACCGCGCCATTCTTGGGCGCGGCCATTGCTGTCTTTGCCCTCGGCGAGCACGCCGCGCCGCTGTTCTGGCTGGCAGCGGCGCTGATGGCCACCGGGGTATGGCTGCACCTGACCGAGCGCCACGAGCACACGCACACCCACGAGACCATGACCCACACCCACCGCCACGTGCACGACGTGCACCACCAGCACACGCACGATTTTCCGTGGGATGGCCGCGAGCCGCATTCGCATGAGCACGCACATGCGCCGATCACCCACTGCCACCCGCATTACCCCGACATCCACCACCGGCATCGGCACGATCGAGCAGCATGATGGGCCTTGTCCGCGGTAACCGGTCGGCTCAAACCGGAAGGTCGGGAAACCGGCGCGCCGGCCAGCGCGCGAATGCAATGACGTAGAGGACGATCAGGTTGACCACGGGCACGAGCAGCAGCAGACTGAGCCAGCCGGAAAAACTTGCCTTGGAAAAGATTTTCCAGAAGGGCAGGATGATGACCGCCGCCCAGAGCAGCAGGATCAACCCGTGGGCGCCGAACCAGCCGCCCATCCCCGTCATTGCGCCCATTTGCATTCCGCTCATCATGATGTGCGACCTTTCTTGAGTTGTTTCAAAACGCGCTGGCAACTGCTTTGCACGGCGCGGCCTGAGCTTGCCGGGCCGAATGGACTTGACCCTGTTCCGCGGACGGGTTGGGGCTTGATTCTCAAGTGTTCCCGAAGGTCACGATGCAGGGTTATCCACCGGCGGCGTGGCGCATGCCACGCAAACGCCGACGGTGGGTAACCCGTGTTCGTGGCTCGGTGCTTCGATGTGAATGTCGTCGATATGGATCCTCTCGAAAGTTGCCGGAGAGCGCTGACCGAGCGCCGAGTGGCGCCGACATGGGTTGTACCAGCCCTCGATCCAGGTGAACAGCGCCAGGCGTGCTTCCGTCTTGGTCTTGAAGACGCGCCGATCGATCAGTTCGCACTCCAGGCTGGCGAAAAAGCTCTCGGCCATCGCGTTGTCGTAGGCATCGCCCACTGATCCCATGGAGGGGCGCACGCCCATCTCGCCGCAGCGCTTGCCAAAGCTGATGCTCGTGTACTGGGCGGATTCAACCGGTCGTCGCAACACCTTGAATCGAGGGGGTGTTTATGGGACGACCAGCAGGGTGGATGTACGAACTGACAGGACGCGCACCAATGCGCTCACCGGGTGCGCCATCGCATCGGCGCGAGGTTGAGCGGCAATTCTGGGCACAGATTGCCACCGGCATTACGAGCGAGAAAGCGGCCGAAGCGGTCGGCGTGTCGCAAGCAGTGGGTACGCGCTGGTTCCGGCATCGTGGCGGCATGCCGCTATTCATGTCCAAGCCCGTGTCGGAGCGTTACCTGTCGTTTGCCGAGCGCGAGGAGATTGCACTGCTGCGCATCCAGGGCGTGGGTGTGCGCGAGATTGCGCGTCGCATTGCACGCAGCCCATCGACGGTGTCGAGGGAGCTCAGGCGCAATGCCGCCACGCACGGTGGCACGCTTGACTACCGGGCATCCGTGGCGCAGTGGAAGGCAGAACTGATGGCCCGCAGGCCGAAGCCGGCGAAACTGGTGGGCAATGCGCGGTTGCGTGAGTATGTTCAAGACCGCTTGGCCGGCAAGATTCATGATGCCCAACCACGAGATCAGCGGTCCACGAGAGGCATCATTCAAGGGGCGCAACAAGCCACACCGTAGCGACCGCAAATGGGTCAAAGGCTGGTCGCCCGAGCAGATTGCTCGCCGGCTGAAGGTCGATTTCCCTGGTGATGCATCGATGCATATCTGCCATGAAGCCATCTACCAAGCGCTCTACATTCAGGGCCGTGGGGCGCTCAAGCGCGAGTTGGTGACCTGTCTGCGCACGGGACGGGCGTTGCGCGTGCCGCGAGCCAGAGCCCAGGCGAAGACTTGGGCGCACGTGAACGCCGACGTGATGATTTCCGAGCGACCGGCTGAGGCGTCAGACCGCGCTGTGCCCGGGCACTGGGAGGGCGACCTGATCATCGGGCTGAACCGCTCGGCGATCGGCACGCTGGTCGAGCGCTCCAGCCGCTTCACGCTGCTCGTGCACCTGCCGCGCGAGGCAGGCTATGGCGTGATTCCACGCAGAAAGAACGGACCCGCACTTGCAGGCTACGGTGCCATCACCATGGCCAACGCGCTGAAAGCAACGGTGGCGACGTTGCCCGCCCAGCTGTGGCGCTCGCTCACCTGGGACCGCGGCAAGGAGCTCTCGGATCACGCCCGGTTTACCGTGGAGTCTGGCGTGCGGGTCTTCTTCGCCGACCCGCACAGCCCTTGGCAGCGCGGCACCAATGAGAACACCAACGGGCTGCTGCGGCAGTACTTCCCGAAGGGCACTGACCTGTCGCGTTGGGGTGCCGAAGAAATCGAGGCGGTCGCGCACACGTTGAACACGAGACCACGAAAGACGTTGGGCTGGAGGACGCCTGCCGAGGTCCTGGATGGCTACCTAAAATCTGCCCGACAGACCAACGTTGCGACGACCGGTTGAATCCGCCCTGGCTGCCCTGGTCGCTGTGGTGAATGACGTTGCCGGGGCGGCACTGCGCGATGGCCATGTTCAGCGCCGCGAGCACCAGTTCGGTATCGATGCACTCTCCTATCGACCAGCCCACCACCCGACGGCTCCAGACATCGAGCACGATCGCCAGGTACACGAATCCGGCCCAGGTCGGCACGAAGGTGATATCGGCTACCCACAGCCGGTTCGGCTCGTCGGCGACGAACTGGCGGTTCACCAGATCCGGCGCCGGGCGCCGCTTGGGCTCGCGCTGCGTCGTCACGACAAAGCCACGACGCCGGCTCATGCCGCGCAAGCCGTGCAGGCGCATGAGGCGTGCGACCCGCTTGCGGCTCACCCGCGCGCCCTGATCGATGAGCTTGGCACGCACCCGCGGCATGCCGTAGGTCGCATCCGAGGCGGCGTGAATCGCCCGAATCCGCTCGACCATCACAGCATCCTCCATGGCGTGCTTCGACGGCGCGCGATCGCGCCAGGCGTAAAAGCCGCTCACCGAGACTCCCAGTACGCGGCACATCGTGTGCACGGCGAAGGCGGCCTGGTGGGCCATCACGAGCTCGAAGACGGCGTGAACGTCTTCTCGCCCCTGGCGGCGAGCCAGGCCGTAGCCTTTGCCAATATATCTCGCTCGGTCTGCAACTGGCGCACTTGGCGGCGCAGCCGATGCAGCTCCTCGCGCTCGGCGTTGGTCAACCCTTCCTTGCTTGTCGAGGGCTTGCCGCGGTCCACGGCGGCATGTCCCACCCAGTTCGAGATGGTCTGTGCCGTGCAATCGAACTGTCGCGCCAACTGTGCAGGCGTGTTGCCGGCTGCAACCAGCTCGATCATCTGCTGGCGAAATGCCGCCGGGTACGGAGGGCGGGTCTTGGGCATAGCGAACTCCTTCTTCCATAAGGATCAGGTGTCCGCGAAAACGGGTCAACTTCAGAAAGACATTTGCACACCTACCACCGGCATTCAAGTCTCGATGCGGTAATTGCGCATCAGGCCCAGATCCTCATGCTCCAGCATGTGGCAGTGATAAAGGTAGAGCCCCGAATAGTCGGCGAAACGCATCAAGAGCTTCACGCGATCACCCGGCATCACCAGCACAGTGTCTTTCCAGCCTTGATCGACATAGCCATCGCGTACGCCGCTGCTGCCCGCGCCGTGGCGCCGCTCCAGCACCTGAAATTGCTGATCGTGCACGTGGATTGGATGCGCCATCGTCATCATGCCGCCGTCGTTGGCGAACTCCCAAACCTCCGTGGTTCCCAGCTTCACAACTTCAGTGGGCGCCACAGCCGTCATCTGGAAGCTGCGGCCGTTGAAGCCCCATTGCATCTGCGCCATCGTGATGCGGAACGTTCTTGGCTTCGCACGGTTGACTGCATCCTGCAGGCGCGGCCAGGAGATCGCAGACAGCCGATCGGGCAGTTGGAGCGACCCGTTTACCTTGCGCGCAACCTTGACCGTGAATATCGGAAACCGTGCACCAGCGGCCAGCGACGAGCCGCCCATCGCGTCCCCCATGGAGCCGCCACCCATCATGTCCATCATGCGCCCCATGGCGCCTTCAAACGCAAGACTTATCATCGTGAGCTGCGTGCCCAGATCGTCCTTGCTGAAGTCGGCCCACAGTTCAACGCGCTCGGCGGGGGCCAGCATCACGTAGTCCTTGTGCACCGGCCGCTCCAGCAGCCCGCCATCGGTGCCGATCACGGTGAGTGGCCGGCCGTCCTGCCACGCCAGCTTGTAGATGCGCGAGTTGGAGCCGTTCAGGATACGCAGCCGATAGGGGTGCGTGGCGACCTCGATCAATGACTCCGGGCGGCCGTTGACCAGGACGGTGTCGCCAAGGAACCCCATCATGCGCGTCATCATGTCGCCCATGCCGCCCGACATCATGGCCCCGCGGCTCATCATGCCGCCCATCATTCCCCCACCGCCCATCGTGTTGCCCGGTGCAGACGGCGCGCCGGATGCGTCGCCGCGCGCAGTCGGCCCGGTGCCGCTGAGGTAGCGGAGTTGGTTGCCGTCGTCGAAGCTGCGATCCTGAATGACGATCGGCAGATCGTATTGGCCGCGTGGCAGCGGCAGCGCCTGCTCCTCCTCATCGCTCACCAGGAGCAGGCCGGCAAGGCCGAAATACACCTGCTCGCCCGTATGGCCGTGGGGGTGGGGGTGATACCAGTAGGTGCCGGCGCGGTTGCGCACTTCGAACTCGTAGCGATAGCGCTCGCCCCGCCCGATCGCAAAGCGCGGATGCCCGTCCATGGTGTCGGGGACGTGCAGGCCGTGCCAGTGCACGGTGCTCGGCTGGTCCAGCCGGTTGATGAAATCGATGCGGACTTTTTGGCCGCGCCGCAGGCGCAGGATCGGGCCCAGGTAGCTGTCGGGTAGCGCCTGCACGCTTGCTGGATCCCCTTTCAGCACGCGCGACTGGTACGACCACACGGATGTTGCTCGCCCCGGTCGCAGCGAAACACTGCGCGGTAGGGCGATCAACTCCAGAGCAACGTCCGGTTCAAAGGTATCGCTTGCGCTTTGCATTGCGGGCGCGGCTTCGACTTGCGGCAAACCAGCCAGCAGTGCCGCAGTGCCCATGCCGACGCCGTTCATGAAGTCGCGGCGGGTGAGGGATTCGTGGTTCGTCATGTGACGGTCTCCAGAGTTCAATGGTGATTTCTCGCGGGTGCATGCACACAATCTGGGCGCGCCCCAAGAATCGACCATCATCCTGTTCCAACCGAGACGGTTCGCTGCGGTCTGTGCCTGATTCGTTTGGAGCCGCCGCCAGCCGCGACGCCAGCTGGCCAGTCGATTCGACCATCATATGCCCGGGCTGCTGTGATCCACCAGCACCAGCAGCGTGCCGTTGGGGGCGCGCCGGCAGCTATCGGCGGAGCCGTCCACGCCAGGCGAACCAACGGGTATGCGGGGCATGGCGAGGCTCTTGCTTTACGGTTTCTGGCGCAGGTGGCGCTTGAGGTCGCTTGCCGGGCATGGTCACAAGCAGCACTGTTTCAAGAGACATCGGATATCGCCCTCGCATGTCCCTTGAATGGCCGCCCAATGATGCCGACGTAGCAGCAGGAGAATCAACCTGCGGAGTAAAGGCGCAGACGCGCGTCGCGTTCGGCAGGCGACTCGCTGCGCAGTTCGTTGGTCACTTGCTCACGCGTCTTGCCAGGACCTGCATCGGGCGTGCGGATCGGGTAGTTGCTCTCGCCGTAGGAAAGACGGCCTTGCTGCATAGCAGCCTTGGTCTCCGCGATGACCTGCTCTCGCGTTTTCTCGCTCTTGAAGTGTTCTGGATGAACGATGACGCCCTGTTCGTTGTTGGCGGGATGCTCGTACGCTGCCGAGGCCATCCCTGGAAGGCCCAGGGCAGCCACTGCGGCTGCGGCGGCGATCATCGAAGAAAGGGAGAGGCGTTGTTGGGTCATGGTTGAAGCTCCTAACGAGGGTGGATGAAACTTGCATCTCCCATGCCTTGGTTAGGCGCTGAGGAGATGTGTTCATCGTAGGGAGCGCACCCCAACAGAATCTGGACAGCCCGATGAGTTTGTTGTCAGCTTGAAGGCTTTGCAATGTGATGTGGAAACACCAGGGTGAAACAGGTGCGTCCCTGACCCGAGCTTGCCGTGACGCCGCCGCCGTGGGCCTCGGCGATAGCGCGCGTAATGGCCAGACCCAAGCCCGATCCGTCAGTGTCCGGATGGGTCCTGGAAGCATCGGCGCGGTAGAAACGGTCGAACAGCCGGGGCAGAATCTTGGCGTCGATGTCGGCACCGGTGTTCTCCACGGCCACCGTCGTGGCCTGTGCGGTGGCGGCGATGCGGATGGTGACGTCACCGGCCTCGGGCGCGTGGCGCAGGGCGTTGGACAGCAGGTTGCTAACCGCGCGGCGGAACATCAGGCGGTCGCCTTCGATCTCGCCATCGCCTTCCACCCGCAGCCGGATGCGCTTTTCCTCGGCCACGGCCTCGTAGAAGTCGAGCAGCGCCAGCGCATCCTGGCGCACGGAGAACCTCTCCACGCGCGGCAAATCCACGCCGCGCTCGGTCTTGGCCAGGAACAGCATGTCGGACACCATGCGCGCCAAACGCTGAAATTCCTCGGCGTTCGATGCCAGGATGTCGCGGTAGGTTGCGGCATCGCGCTTGGTCGCCAGCGCCACCTGCGTTTGCGTCAACAGATTGCTGATGGGAGTGCGCAGTTCGTGCGCCAGGTCCGACGCGAAATCAGTCAGGCGCTGGAAGTCCTCCTGCAGCCGATCCAGCATGCGGTTCAGCTCTTGCGCCAGGTCGGCCATTTCTACCGGCACGGCCTGCACGGGCATGCGCTCGCCGAGCTTCTGGCCCGTCACCTTGGCAGCCCGTGACTTCATGTCGCGCAAGGGCGCCAGCCCCTGGCGCGCGGCGAACCACGAGAGCAGGCCGCAGATGGCGATGGCGGCGAGCACATACAAGGCCAAGCTGCGCCGCAGGCCGTCGAGAAACTGCGTGTGGTGATCCGTATCCGCGGCGATCCAGACGGTAAGGGGAGCGGGGGAGTAGGCCGGGGCGGCCTTGAAGACCAGTGTATGGAACCGGGCACCGTCGTGCCGCAACATCCCAAACACCTGGTTTTCACCGGCGTGCGGGGTCTTGTCGCCGCGCATGGTGGGGATGAACCCGCGGGATTGAAAGACCACTGCTCCTTGTCCATCCTGGACTTGGGCGTAGAGATCATGGTGATAGCTCAGCGCCTCGCCCAGTCGCCGGCGAGTGTCGTCCGCCGAGTTGGCATTGCGCAGAATTTCCTCGATCAGGTGTTGCTTGTCTTGCAGCGCCATCCGATCGAGCTCGACGAAATGCCGCTCGGTCTCGACCAGAAACAAAGCGCCCAGCCCCAGCACCACCGAGGCCGCCACCGCAGTGAAGAGCAGGGTCAGGCGCTGCGTCAGCGGCAACCGGCCCCAACGAACCCGAAACAACACCTATTCCTCCTGCGGTACGTCGAGCACATAACCCATGCCGCGCACGGTCTGGATGAGCTTGACCGGGTGCCCCTCGTCGATCTTCATGCGCAGTCGTCGCATCGCCACTTCGATGACGTTGGTGTCGCTGTCGAAGTTCATGTCCCACACCTGCGATGCGATCAGGGAGCGTGGCAACACCTCGCCGTGGCGACGCATCAGCAGTTCCAGCAGGCCGAACTCCTTGGCCGTCAGGTCCACGCGCTTGCCATTGCGCGAGACCCGGCGGCGCAGCAGGTCCAGTTCCAGGTCGGCCACGCGCAACGTGGTGCCTTCGTTGCCCGCCGGGCCGCGGCGCAAGATGATGCGCACGCGGGCCAGCAGTTCCGCAAACGAGAACGGCTTGACCAAATAGTCGTCGGCGCCAAGCTCCAGCCCCTTGACGCGGTCTTCGACCTGGTCGCGGGCGGTCAGGAACAGCACTGGCATTTGCAGGCCGCGCTCGCGCAACGATTGCAGCACCTGCCAGCCGTTCAGCCCGGGCAGCATGACATCCAGGATCACGAGGTCGTAGGCGCCGTGCAAGGCCATGTGCAGCCCATCGGTGCCATGGGGCACCAGGTCCGCGACGTACCCGGCCTCGCTCAAGCCCTGGCGCAAATACTCGCCCGTCTTGGGCTCGTCTTCGACGATCAATATCTTCACCGGTTCGGCTCCTATGCGGTTCTGGCGCAAGTGTGCCGCGTGTAAGGCCTGCCGACATGAAGCTGACAGGAATGTAATGTCGCAAACATCTTTCTGAAAGGGCGGGCTCTTCAGAATCTGCGGCATGCGATTCCAAATCCCTTCCTTTTCCGTCTCCCCAGGCCAGGCAATCCAGCGCCGGCGCTTTCTGAGGGCGCTAGCGGCGGGTACCGCATTGGGCACGCTCGATGCCGCACTGCCCGCCTGGGCACTGCAAGACCTGCCAGCAGCCCGTACGGGAACGCCACCCGAGTTGCGTGGCCCCGTCTTTGACCTGACGCTGGCCGAAACCCGCGTCGACTTCGACGGCCGCACGGGCATCGCCACCACCATCAACGGCAGTCTGCCCGGGCCGACGCTGCGCATGCGCGAAGGCGAGACCGTGACGATTCGCGTCACCAACCGCCTGCGCGAGACGGCATCTATCCACTGGCACGGCATCATCCTGCCATTCCAGATGGACGGCGTACCGGGCGTGAGCTTTGCCGGCATCGCGCCCGGTGAGACCTTCACCTACCGCTACACGCTGGAGCAAAGCGGCACCTACTGGTACCACTCGCACAGCGGCATGCAGGAGGTGACCGGCCTGTATGGCGCG
This sequence comes from Comamonas badia DSM 17552, assembly GCF_000484635.1. Taxonomy (GTDB): domain Bacteria; phylum Pseudomonadota; class Gammaproteobacteria; order Burkholderiales; family Burkholderiaceae_C; genus Comamonas_C; species Comamonas_C badia. The sequence goes on from NZ_AXVM01000001.1 coordinate 292,318, forward strand.
CTCATCGTCGAGCCGCGCGATCGTGAAACCATTCGCACCGACCGCGAGCACGTCGTGCTGCTGTCGGACTGGACCGGCACCGACCCGATGCGCGCGTTGGCCAAGCTCAAGGCGCAAGGCGACGTGTTTAACCAGCACCGGCCCACCTTCGTCAAATTCCTGCGTGACGTCCGCGAGCAGGGCCTGGGCGCGGCGCTGCAGGAGCGTGACATGTGGTACGCCATGCGCATGAGCCCGAGCGACATGGCCGATTTGTCCTCGACCGTGCTCAGTTACCTCGTCAACGGCAGCGCGCCTGGCGCCAACTGGACGGCGCTCTTCAAGCCCGGCGAGCGCGTGCGCCTGCGCTGCATCAACGGCAGCGGCAATACGTTCTATGACGTGCGCATTCCGGGCCTCAAGCTCACCGTGGTGCAGGCCGACGGGCAAGACGTGGAGCCAGTGACGGTGGATGAGTTCCGCTTCGGCCCCGGCCAGACCTACGACGTGATTGTGCAGCCCAAAGACGATGCCTACACGCTCTTTGCGCAATCGATGGATCGCACCGGCTACGCGCGCGCCACACTGGCGGTACGCCCGGGCCTGAGCGCGCCGGTGCCCGCGCTGGATGCGGTGCAGTGGCTCACCATGGCCGACATGATGGGCGGCATGGCGCGAGGCGGTGGCCACGACATGGCGGCGATGGGCCACGGCCCCATGGCTGGGATGAACCACGCTGGCATGGCCGGCATGCAGGGCATGGGCGGCGGGCACGACATGTCGGCCATGGGCGGCATGCCCGGCATGGCGCACAGCATGGCGTCCAATCCGTTGCAAAAGCCCGGCACCGCCGTGCGCCACGCTCGCACCGAATGGGGCCCCGGCGCCGACATGCGCGTGGACATGCCGCGCACCAACCTGGATGACCCCGGCGTCGGACTGCGCGGCAACGGCCGGCGCGTGCTCACGCTGGCCGATCTCAAGACCGTCGGCGGATCGCTCTATGCCGGCGGGCCCGAGCGCGAAATCGAGTTGCATCTGACGGGCAACATGGAGCGCTACACCTGGTCGTTCGACGGCCTTGACTTCACCGACAGTCGCCCCGTGCATTTCCGCTACGGCGAGCGCCTGCGCGTAATCCTGCACAACGACACCATGATGACCCACCCCATGCACCTGCACGGCATGTGGCAGGAGCTGGAAAACGCCTCGGGCGAATTCGTCGCGCGCCTGCACACCATCCCCGTGCAGCCGGCGCAGCGCGTGAGCTTTCTCGTCAGCGCCGACGCGCTCGGCCGCTGGGTCTGGCACTGCCACCTGATGTTCCACATGGAAATGGGCATGTTCCGCGAGGTGGTGGTGGCATGAGAAAGAACCTGAAAATGAACCGACTTGCCCCGCACACTTTGGCCTTGCGACTGGTGCCGCTGGCCACGGCCCTGATCCTCACGGCCACTGCCACGTCCGCCCTGGCTCAGGATCACGATGCGCATGGCGCACACGACGCTGCGGCACAGTCCAGCACCGCGCCTGCGGCCGGGTCCATGGCTGGCATGAATCATGAGGGCATGCCGATGCCGGCGGGCAGTGCGCCGACAGCGGATGAAGCGTCTGCCATGAATCACGGCAGCATGCCCATGCGAGGCAGCGTCCCGGCTGCAAATCCTGGAGCGCCAACCATGGATCATGGCGCCATGCCGGGCATGGATCACGGCCCCGCGCCATCCCAAGGTGCCGACAGCGGCCCCGCTTCCGCGATGAACCACGGCGCTGCGCCAGCTTCCAGCGGCTCCATGGCGGGCATGGATCACGGCGACATGCAGATGCAAGGCGGCAGCCCGCCCGCCGATGCGCGCGACCCCAACGGCTATTCCGACGGCTTCGAGCGCGGCAGCGGCAAGTATTCGCTCACGGGCGTGCCGCGCCTGCAACTGGGCGACCAGATGAGCTTTGCGAACCTGAGGGTCAACCGCTTGGAGCGCGCCTGGGCGCGCCACGGCGATAACGCCACGACGTATGACCTGCAAGCGCGCATCGGCCGCGACTTCAATCACCTGGTCATCAAGGCCGAGGGCGACGTCGCCCAGGGCAAAGTACAGGATTCGCGCACCGAACTGCTCTGGGGCCACGCCATCGCCGCCTTCTGGGACAGTCAACTCGGCGTGCGCTTCGACCACGGCACAGGCAAGGATCGCCAGTGGCTTGCGGCTGGCGTGCAGGGCCTCGCGCCCTACTGGTTTGAGCTCGATGCCACGGTCTATCTGGGCAGTGGCGGCCGCACCGCGCTGCGGCTCGAAGGGAGCTATGACTGGCTTCTCACGCAAAAGCTGATTCTGCAGCCGCGCACCGAATGGAATTTCTACGGCAAGAGCGATCCGGCCAACGCCATCGGCAGCGGCCTTGCCAACGCCAGTGCGGGTTTGCGCCTGCGCTACGAAATCACGCGCCAGATCGCACCCTACATCGGCGTCGAATGGCAACACAGCTTTGGCCTCACGGGAGACTTCGTGCGCGCCTCGGGTGGCAGTGCCACCCAGACGCGCTGGTTGGCGGGCTTGAATTTCTGGTTCTGATTTTTCCCAAGGAGTCGTTTGAATGAAGAAAAGCATCCTCATTTCCCTGTTTGCCGCGGCGGCGTTTCCGCTCGCTGCGCTGGCTGCCGGCACGCACGCTGGTGGCCACGACATGCCCGCCTCGCACGGCAACATGAGCATGTCGGAGCACAGCGCCATGTTCGGCCAGCCCGGTGACCCGGCCAAGGTCACGCGCACGATCGACGTGGTGATGAACGACAACATGCGCTTCGATCCCTCAAGCATCAATGTGAAGGAGGGCGAGACCGTGCGCTTCATGGTGCGCAACGCCGGCAAGATAAGGCACGAAATGGTGCTCGGCTCGCTGGACGAATTGAAGGAGCACGCCAAGGAAATGCGCGCCAATCCCGGCATGGTGCACAGCGAGCCTAACCAGGTGAACCTCAAGCCCGGCCAGCGCGGCACGATGGTGTGGCAGTTCACCCAGCCGGGCAAGGTCGATTTTGCTTGCACCGAACCGGGACACCTTGAAGCCGGCATGGCCGGGCAAGTCGAGGTTGCTCGCTGAACTGATCTTGCAAGTCTTTTTGAACCCCCATCGATTATTCCTTCAGAGATCATCGTGACCACCATCCAACGTCTACTCACCATCTCCGCCCTGGCCATGGGCGTTGCCCTGCCGATGGCGGGCCATGCCCAGGTCAGCCCCAGTCCAGGTCAGGTGGCGGCGCCTGCGTCGGACTCGATAACCAATGGCGAGGTCAAGAAGGTCGATCCGGACAACGGCAAGGTCACCCTCAAGCACGGCGACATCAAGAACCTGGACATGCCCGGAATGACCATGGTCTTCACCGTTCGCGACAAGGGTCAGATCACCAAGCTCAAGCCCGGCGACAAGGTGCAATTCACGGTCGTCCAGGAAGGTGGAAAGATGGTTGTCACCGACATCCAACCCGCGCGCTGAGCAGAGTCACCACCGCATCATGCCGCCGGACGCGGCAGCCCGAGTCTCCCCCCTCCACCGCAAGAAGGAAGCATCATGATTCACATTCGCCACTCCCTGATCGGCCTCTGTGTCGCCGCCGCCTCCGTGGGCGTGCTGGCGCAAGGCTCCGACGAGCACAAGGACCACCATCCAGCGGAAACGACCGCCCCTGCGGCGGCAGCTCCGGCGCCGGCTGCAGCACCGCTATCGCAGGCCATGAACCCGGCCATGATGGCCGCGATGGAACAACGCATGCGAGCCATGCACGAGAAGATGGCCGCCGCCAAGACGCCCCAGGAGCGGCAGGCATTGATGGCCGAACACATGAAGACCATGCAGGACGGCATGCGCATGATGGAGTCGATGCACGGCCAGATGGCATCGGGCAACCCGCCCGCCGGTATGGCTGGCATGCAGCACGACCCGCAGATGATGGAAAAGCGCATGGCCATGATGGAGTCGATGATGCAGATGATGATGGATCGAATGTCCATGCCGCAAACCTCCACTCCCGGCACAAAGTGAGGAGGCCGTCATGACCCATGACCATGCATCCCATCCGCAGAGTGTGCAGACCGGCGGGTTCTGGCGCTCGCGCTATGCCATCGGCCTGCTCGTGTTCGGCGCTGCCGCCGGGTACTTTCTATGGACCGAGCACCGTGCCCACTTGGCGCAATGGTGGCCCTATGCCTTCCTGCTGGCCTGCCCGCTGATGCATGTCTTCATGCACAAAGGCCATGGTGGTCATGGCGGCCACGGTGGTGGCTCCGGAGCCACTGGCCAGGGCACTGGACAAAACTCCGACAGGGGCTGAGGCCATGGAGCACACGGGATCGTCGTATGGCCTGTGGACTCTGGTGGTGCTCAACGTGGCGATCTTCGTCATGTTCGCCTTCAGCTTCTTCAAGCCGGCCAGCGCGCGCGACTGGCGCAGTTTCGGGGCGTTCACAGCGTTCATCGTGGCGCTGTTCGTGGAGATGTATGGCTTCCCGCTGACCATCTACTTCCTGTCGGGCTGGCTGGGCCAGAAGGTCCCGGGCGTGGACCTGCTGAACCACAACGCCGGTCACCTGCTGGAGCTGCTGTTCGGCTGGGGCGGTGATCCGCACCTTGGGCCGTTCCACATTCTCAGCTACCTGTTCATTGGCGGTGGCTTCTGGCTGCTGGCCGCGGCTTGGCCCGTGCTCTACGAGGCCCAGCGGCAGGGGCGGCTGGCGCGCACCGGTGTTTACGCTCGGGTGCGGCATCCGCAGTACATCGCCTTCGTGTTGATCATGTTCGGCTTTCTCCTGCAATGGCCGACCTTGCTGACGCTGTTGATGTTCCCGGTGCTTGTGGTGGTGTATGCCCGCCTGGCGCACAACGAGGAGCAGGAAAGCGGACGTCGTTTTGGACAGGCTTGGCAGGAGTATGCGCAGCATGTCCCGCGTTTCATTCCGCGCTGGGGCGCATGGGTCCAGCCTTGAGCGACGCATCCGATGACCAGAATGTGACCATCAGCATGAAATCAAGGAAGTTGCGATGACGTTGAAACCGCTGATCCTGGGGGCCGTAGGATTGCTGGCCTTGCTGCTGGTCGCAGGGGCGGGTTACTTTTCCCTGCGCGCCAGCGACCGGCAGGCGATGCCGCCGCTGCACAGCCTGCACCCCGATGATCCCCAGGTGCTGCGCGTCGGCGCCCGCATCTACGCGCAACAATGTGCGGCCTGCCATGGCGCCAAGGGCGAGGGCCAACCCAGTTGGCGTGATCGCGGGCCCGATGGCCTGCTACCGGCACCGCCCCACGATCCCAGCGGCCACACCTGGCACCATCCCGACGAGCAGCTGTTCGCCATCACCAAGCAGGGACTAGCCCAGTTGATCGATCAGCCCGACTACCGTACGGCTATGCCCATCTACGGCGGTGTACTGAGCGACGACGAGATCGTGGCCGTGCTGTCATGGATCAAGGCGCAATGGCCGCCCGAGATACGGCGCCGCCACGATGAAATCAATGTCCAGTACCGCTTGTCTTTGTCCCGCTAGCCATCGGGGCATGGGCCAGTACGGGCCGGATGCGTCCACAAGGAAAAGGGCTTGACCTTGCCGCGATGGCAAGGTCAAGAATCGAGATAACTCCACAAAGGCATGGGCATGAACCAACACCTGCATCACCACGGCCATGCCGCGGGCGAACAGACCCCGGCAACTCAGGCACCGTCGGCGCTGGACTTTTTCGACTACCAGCGGGACTTCCTCGAACGCACGGTACTTTTCTGGGACACGCTTCGCCAGCGCGCGAACAACATGCTTGAGCACGAGCGAGCCGGGTTGCCGCCGCTTCTGGATTTCAAGCACGAAACGCTGCTGGACGCGCGCCGCTTCGAGCGGCCAGTCAACTATGCACTGCTGCGCATCACCGAAATCGACACGCATTGCTGGGATGACTGCGTCGATCCTGACAAACCGCCGGTCATCGTCGTCGATCCACGCGCCGGCCATGGCCCCGGCATTGGCGGCTTCAAGCGCGACTCCGAAGTCGGAATGGCCATGCGTGAAGGCCATCCGGTCTATTTCGTCATCTTCTTTCCGGAGCCGACTCTGGGGCAGACCCTGGCAGACGTGTTGCATGTGCTGCGGAGCTTCGTCGAAGAGGTCGCACTACGCCATCCTGGCAAGCCTCCTGTGCTCTATGGCAACTGTCAGGCCGGGTGGGCGGTGACGCTGCTGTCCGCAGACTGCGCCGGTCTGGTCGGGCCGGTGGTGCTCAATGGTTCACCCTTGTCGTATTGGGCCGGCGAGTCCGGTGTCAATCCGATGCGTCTTTCCGGAGGGCTTCTTGGCGGCAGTTGGTTGGCGCATCTGACGGCCGACCTGGGCAATGGCCGCTTCGACGGGGCCTGGCTAGCGCAGAATTTCGAGAACCTCAAGCCCGAAAAGGCCGTTTGGGAAAAGTACGCCCAACTCTTCACCAACGTTGACAGTGAGCAGGGGCGCTTTCTGGAGTTCGAACGCTGGTGGAACGGTTTTTATTTCCTGAGCCGAGAAGAGATTCTCGCGATCGTTGAGAACCTGTTCATCGGCAATCAGATTGAACAAGGTCTTTTCCGGATTTGCCAGGGTTGCACTGCTGACCTGAGGCGGATCACGAATCCAATCGTCATCTTTGCATCCTACGGCGACAACATCACGCCACCGCACCAGGCGCTTGGATGGATCCCCGCTGTCTACAGCGACACAGAGAATCTCAGGCAAGCCGGGCAGCGCATCGTCTACCTCACGAACCCGCATGTTGGCCATCTCGGCATTTTTGTCTCTGCCAGGGTGGCTCGTTTAGAGCACCGGGCCATCCTGGAGAGCCTGGCTGACATTGAAGCGCTGGCCCCGGGCCTCTATGAAATGAAGATCGACAATCCGTCGGGTGACCCGGACTGCCATAAACCCAGCTACAGCATCCGCTTCGAACCCCGTCAGGTGCAAGACCTGAAAACGGATTACCCGCAGGAAGCTTTTGAGCGCGTGAAACAAGTCTCGACGGTCAACGAAGCACTTTACCGGGCATTCGTCAGTCCTTGGGTGCAAGCGCTGGCCACGCCCTGGACAGCCGAAATGCTCAAGTGGCTCCATCCGATGCGCACCAGCCGTTATTTGCTCTCTGAAGCGTTCAGTCCATGGATGCGCGGCGTTGCCTTGCTGGCCGAGTCGCTTAGCAAGAACCGCCAACCGCTTGCGCAGAACCACCCGTTCATCAAGCGGGAGCGTGAAGCCGTAGGGGAAGTAACCCATGCGATGGGACAACTGCGCGAAGGCCGCGACGCTGCGAGGGAGCAGGCGTTTCGCCTGATGTTTCAAAACCCTGACTTGTTCTCAAGCGTTCTGAGCATGATGGGAAAAAAGGTCGGTGATGGCAATCTAGGGCGCCCCAATTCAGTTTCTGTGCTCGATGTGAAAGACGATCAGGTCGTGAAAACCGTTCCAGTGGGTAAGACGCCCAACGGCATCAGCGTTACGCCTTGACGGTTTAGCCGTCGCGTGCAGCCGCCGGGCAAGCATACAAAAAGTAGAACAAGCCAGATTCGTCCAATAAAAACAGCCTCGACCTTGCCATGCTGAACAGGTCAAGGGTCGAGCCAAACTCCACAAGGACATTGACATGAGCAATCACATACATCAGCACGGCAAGGGAGATTCGGCTGCCTTGGGTGGTGCTCCAGCAACAGATGCTCTCCGTGCAGCCAATGACACGGCCTCTGAGGCAGCGCATTCCGACATGTTCTATGTCTGCCCCATGCATTCAGAAGTGCGGCAGAAGCAACCGGGTCGCTGCCCCAAGTGCCAGATGCATCTGGTGCCCGAGGGCGAAGCGGCACATGGCCACTATCACCACGGCCATGCCGCTGGCGAACAGACCCCGGCAGCTTCTGCAGCGGCGCCCATGGAGGTCCCGGCGGGGACCATCTACACCTGCCCCATGCACCCGGAAGTGCAGCAGGATCATCCCGGCAATTGCCCGAAATGCGGCATGTCGCTCGAACCGGTGATTCCGCTGGATGAGGAGGACAACAGCGAACTGATCGATTTTCAGCGCCGCTTCTGGTGGACCCTGCCGCTGACCGTGGTGGTCACCATCCTGGCGATGTTCGGCCACCGCCTCGGCTGGTTCGACATGAAGACCCAGACCTGGGTCGAGCTGGTGCTGTCGCTGCCGGTGGTGTTGTGGACGGGGTGGCCATTTTTCGTCCGCTGCTGGCAGTCCATCGTCAACCGCAGCCCCAATATGTGGACGCTGATCGGCCTGGGCACCGGCGCCGCCTTTGTCTACAGCGTGGTCGCCACCCTCGCGCCCGGCGTGTTTCCAGACTCGTTCATCGCCCACGGCCGCGTCGCCGTCTATTTCGAGGCGGCGGTCGTCATCATCTCGCTGACCATGCTGGGTCAGATCATCGAATTGAAGGCGCGCTCGCAGACTTCGGCGGCCATCAAGGCTCTGCTGGGCCTGGCCCCCAAGACGGCGCGCCGCATCAATGCCGACGGCAGCGAGGAGGACGTGCCTTTGAACCATGTTCACGTCGGCGACCTGCTGCGCGTGCGGCCCGGCGAGAAAGTGCCCGTCGATGGCGTGGTGACCGAGGGCAGCAGTGCCGTCGATGAATCCATGCTCACCGGCGAGCCCGTGCCGGTGACCAAGCGCGCCGGCGACGGCCTGATTGGCGCCACGATGAACACCAGCGGCGCACTGGTGATGCGCTCGGAGAAGGTCGGCGCCGCCACCATGCTGTCGCAGATCGTGCAGATGGTGGCCAATGCCCAGCGCTCCAAGGCGCCGATGCAGCGCATGGCCGACGTGGTGGCCGGCAAGTTCGTGGTCGTGGTGGTGCTGATCGCAATCGCGACCTTCTTCGTCTGGGGATTCTTCGGCCCCGAGCCGAGCTGGGTGTTCGGCCTGATCAACGCCGTGGCGGTGCTGATCATTGCCTGCCCTTGCGCGCTGGGCCTGGCGACCCCGATGTCCGTGATGGTCGCCACCGGCCGCGCGGCAACGCAGGGGATTCTGTTCCGCGATGCCGGCGCCATCGAAAAAATGCGCGAAGTGGATACGCTGATCGTGGACAAGACCGGCACCCTGACCGAAGGCAAGCCGGCCTTCGACACCGCCGTCGCCGACCCGGGCTACACGCCGGATGAGGTGCTGCGCCTGGCGGCCAGTCTGGATCAGGGCAGCGAGCACCCGCTGGCGGATGCCATCGTCCGCGCCGCGCGGGACAAAGGGCTGAGCCTGACCAAGGCCGACGACTTCGAATCGGGCAGCGGCATCGGCGTGCGCGGCACGGTCGAAGGCAAGCATCTGGTGCTGGGCAACACCGCCTTGATGCAGCAGGAGAACGTGGCCACCGATGCGCTCAAGGCGGACGCAGAGCGCCTGCGCAGCGAGGGTGGCAGCGTGATGCACCTGGCCGTGGACGGGCGGCTGGCAGGCATCCTGGCCGTCACCGACCCGATCAAGGCCACCACGGCCGACGCCATCAAGACGCTGCACGACAGTGGCCTGCGCATCGTCATGGCGACGGGCGACGGCCTGACCACGGCCCGGGCGGTGGGCGCCAAGCTCCGCATCGACGAAGTGCATGGCGAAGTCAAGCCGGCCGACAAACTGGCCTTGGTGGAGCGGCTGCAGAAGGAGGGGCACGTCGTCGCCATGGCCGGCGACGGCATCAACGACGCACCTGCCCTGGCCAAGGCCGACGTGGGCATCGCTATGGGCACCGGCACCGACGTGGCCATGAACAGCGGCCAAATCACCCTGGTCAAGGGCGATCTGCGCGGCATCGCAGCCGCGCGCGACATCTCCATCGACACCGTGCGCAACATGCGCCAGAACCTGTTGTTCGCCTTCGTTTACAACGGTATCGGCGTGCCCATCGCCGCCGGCGTGCTTTATCCCATCACGGGCTGGTTGCTGTCTCCATTGATTGCAGCACTGGCCATGAGCCTGAGCTCGGCCTCTGTCATCTTCAACGCGCTGCGGCTGCGGCGCGCACGAGGCTAACCCGCATCGAAACAATCAAAAAGAGGTTACCGATCCTGATGAACGGAATGTATATGAACGATATGGGGTGGTGGTTGGGTGCCCACTGGCTGACGATGCTGCTGGGTGCGGTGGTGATCGTGCTGCCGTTTTGGAAGATCTTTGCCAAGGCGGGCTTTTCCGGCTGGCTCGGCCTGCTGATGATCGTCCCCATGGTCAACCTGATCGCACTGTACGTGCTCGCGTTCTCGGACTGGCCGAGATTGAGACGCGCCGACAAGTTGGATTCCGGTGAAATGAATCCAGGGATTCGGTGACCTCGCATGCGCGGTGACTGGGCCGCCTGCGGGTAGATGGGCCATGAAGGCACTTCCTTCCCGGGACGGCTCTCTGATCCGCGGCAAGTTGTCACACATCCAGCACAGCGAACATCCCACCATGGTTTCCATCCGACGCATCGTCACGCAATGGGGCCGCCGGATCGTCGGCGGCCTCATCGTGGCCTTGCTGTTCTCGCAGATGGCGCTGGCGATGTATGCCTGCCCGAAGCTGGATGCGGATACGCACGCGGCATCGATGCAGATGGCGGGCATGGCCATGGACGAAGCCACCGGCATGTCCGCCATGCCGGACTGCCATGCCCGGGACGATGGACGACGAGTCTCCGCAGTTGTGCCGTGCCCATTGCAGCGGTGACGGCAAGCCCGCGCCTTCTCCGCAAGGACTTGACGGTCTATCTACTGCGGCGGCGCATGCGGTCTGGATTGCCTACCTGCTTCCAGTGGTGCCCGACCCGCAATCATCGACCGACGCCAGGGCTGATCCGGCGTGGCTCGACCACCGAACGGGCTCTTTCCCCTTCCATCTCACTTTCCAAGTCCTGCGTAATTGACACACCAAGTCGTGCCCGCCGTGCATTGGCACGGCAGAACACGTGACTTCGTGGCTATCAATTTCGAGGACCATCATGCTTATTTCTTCCTCCGGCGCTCCCGGCGAGCGTCGCCCCGCGCCTGGCCGTGGCGTAGTGCGTGCGACCTCGTGCCGCACATGGACGCATCGACTGAGCGTTTTGAGCATCGCCCTGGCCGGCAGCATGCTCGCCGCCAGCGGGGCCTACGCGCTCAGCTTTGTCGAAGCGAGGGAAATCGCTGAACAGCAAAGCCCGCGCGTTTCCGCGCAGCGATTGCAGATCGATGCGGTCGAGTCCGCGCAGAAGGCCGCCGGCACGCTGCCGGACCCCAAGCTTTCCATCGGCCTCGAAAGCTTCCCCATCAGCGGCATGGACCGCTGGAGCCTGACGCGCGAATCCATGACCGGGCAGCGCCTGGCCCTGATGCAGGAGGTTCCCAACCAAGCCAAGCGTGCGGCCAAGGTGGCCAGCGCCCAGGCGCGCGTGGAACGCGAGCGCGCGGCGCTGGTCTTGCAACGCCTGCAGATACGGCAGGAGCTCGGCCTGGCGTGGATTGCCGCGCAGGCCGTGGAACAGCGTGATCAACTGCTCGCGGAACTGCTGGCCGAGAACCGGCGCCTGCAAGACAGCCTACTCGCGCGGGTGGCGGGCGGATCGGCTCAGGCGGGCGACCTGCTGACCGCGCAGCAGGAGGCGCTGGCGCTGTCGGACCGGCGCGACGACCTGCAGCGCGACCGGTCCAAGGCACGAGCCATGCTGCGGCGCTGGGTCGGGCCGCGCGCCGACGAATCGCTGCAGGGCGGCACCGGTCCGCTCATCCATCCCGTTGCGCAGTTGCGCGCCGAGCTGTCCAGCCATGCCGAGCTGGCGCTGTACCCGACCATGCAAAGCATGGCACGGGCGGAGTCCCACGAGGCGCAGTCGGAATCGCGTGGCGATTGGTCTTGGGAAGTTGCCTATACCCGACGCGATCGTCGCTGGGGCGACATGGTGTCGTTCCAGTTGACCTTCGACCTGCCCTGGCAGAAGGAGCGGCGCCAGACCCCGATGATCCAGGCCAAGCAGCGCGAGCTGGAGCGCCTGGAGGCTGAACAGGAAGACGTGACCCGCAAGCACCTGCAGGAGCTCGACGACAGCGCGGCCGAACTACAGGCCCTGGACAGCCAGATCGAGCGCCTGCAGTCCACCGGGCTGCAGTTGGCGCAGGGGCGCGCGGAGCTTGCGCTGAGCAATTACCGCTCCGCCAAGGGCGACCTCAGCGCCGTGCTCGGCGCGCGCGCCCAGGTGCTGGAGGCACGCCTGCGCCTGATTGACCTGCAAGCCCAGCGCGATGGCGTGACGACGCGCCTGAACAGCCTGATCGCCGATTAGTGGAGCCCATCACCATGAACAACTCTCTGAAAAAATCCCTCGCGGGCCTGACGCTGATCGCTATCGGCGTGGCCGCGGGCTGGGGCCTGGCCCAATGGCGCACCGATACCACACACGCTGGGAATACGACAGTGCCCCAAGCCGGCGCGGCGGCCGAGCGCAAGGTGCTGTACTGGTACGACCCCATGTCGCCGACGCAGAAGTTCGACAAACCTGGCAAGTCCCCCTTTATGGACATGGATCTGGTGCCCAAGTACGCGGACGAGGACGCCCAGGGCAGCACAGGCATCAGCATTTCCCCCCAGACCGTGCAGGCGCTGGGCCTGCGCACGGCCGTGGTGGTGCAGCGCGCCATCGGCGCTGACGTAGACGTCGTCGGCAACGTCCTGCTGAATGACCGCGATGTCAGCATCGTGCAGGCACGCTCCGCAGGCTTCGTGGAGCGGGTCTATGCGCGCGCGCCGGGCGACGTGATCGGTGCTGGCGCGCCGCTGGCAGACCTGCTGCTGCCCGAATGGGTGGCGGCGCAGCGCGAATTCCTGGCGGTGCGTGCGCTCAAAGACGGGTCGCTGACGACGGCCGCCCGCCAAAGGCTGCTGCTGCTGGGCATGCCGCAAACCCTGGTGGCCCAAGTGGAGCGCACGGGCGAACCCAGGGGCATCTACACCGTGACCACGCCCCAGGGCGGGCTGGTGGCCGAGCTCATGGTGCGCCAGGGCATGACTGTCTCTGCGGGCGCAAGCCTGGCGCGCGTGAATGGCTTGGGCACCGTCTGGATCGAGGCCGCAGTACCCGAGGCGCAAAGCGGCCCGCTGCAACTGGGGCAAGAAGCCCAGGTGCGCCTGGCGGCGTTTCCCGGCGAGGTGCTGCGGGCGCGCATCGTGAGCATCCTGCCGCAGGCCAACAGCGACACCCGCACCGTGCGCGTGCGGCTGGAGCTGGCCAATCCCGGCCAGCGCCTGAAGGCTGGCATGTCCGGCCAGATCACGCTCAAGGGCCGCGAGCAGCCCGCACTGCTGGTTCCCAGCGAAGCCGTCATCCGCACCGGCAAGCGCGCCCTGGCCTATGTGGTCGATGGCCCTGGCAAATTCCACCCCGTGGAGGTGCAGCTGGGGGCGGAGATCGGCGACCAACTCGTGGTGCAAGGTGGACTGGAGGCGGGGCAGCAGGTGGTGGCCTCGGCACAGTTCCTGATCGACTCCGAGGCCAGCCTGCGCGGCCTGTTGCCCGCATCGCCGGGGGCGACGCCGGAGCATGGGGCGCATGGCGCGGCCCCGGCCTACACGGTGCGCGGTGTGGTGGAAGAAGTCTCCACTGCCGAGCTGACGCTGGCGCATGACGCCATCCCCGCCCTCAAGTGGCCCGCCATGACCATGGGCTTCAAGCTGGCCGACCCCCGCCTCGCCGCAGGCCTGGCACCCAAGCAACAGGTGCGCTTCACCTTCTCCAAGCAGGGAGAGGACTACGTGATCACCGCCATCGAAGGGATCAAGCCATGATTGCCAAATTGATCCGCTGGTCGGTGGCGAACCGCTTTCTGGTGCTGCTGGCCACGGCTATGCTTACGGCCTGGGGGGTGTGGGGCGTGCGCAGCACGCCCGTGGATGCCTTGCCGGACCTGTCCGACGTGCAGGTCATCATCCGTACCAGCTACCCCGGCCAGGCGCCGCAGATCGTGGAAAACCAGGTCACCTATCCCCTGGCCACGACCATGCTGTCGGTGCCGGGGGCCAAGACGGTGCGCGGCTTTTCGTTTTTCGGGGACTCGTTCGTCTATGTCCTGTTCGAGGATGGCACCGACCTGTACTGGGCGCGCTCGCGGGTGCTGGAGTACCTGAACCAGGTTCAGGGACGCCTGCCGGCCACGGCCAAGCCGGCCCTGGGGCCCGATGCGACGGGGGTGGGCTGGATCTTCCAGTACGCGTTGGTGGATCGCACGGGCAAGAACGATCTGGCGCAGTTGCGCGCGCTGCAGGACTGGTTTCTGAAATTCGAGCTCAAGAGCCTGCCCAATGTGGCAGAGGTAGCCTCGGTGGGCGGCATGGTCAAGCAGTACCAGGTTGTGCTCGACCCGGTCAAGCTCGCCTCCTACGGACTGAGCCAGGAGCAGGTGCGCGCGGCGCTGGTGGCCGCCAATCAGGAAACTGGCGGCTCGGTGCTGGAGCTGGCGGGGGCCGAATACATGGTGCGCGCCAGCGGCTATCTGAAAACCCTGGATGATTTCCGTGCCGTGCCGCTGGTGGCGCGCGGCGGTGTGCCGGTGCGCCTGGGCGACGTGGCCACGCTGCAGATCGGGCCGGAGATGCGGCGCGGCATCGCCGAACTCGATGGCGAGGGCGAGGTCGCCGGCGGCGTGGTCATCCTGCGTTCGGGTAAGAATGCCCAGGAGACGATTGCCGCCGTCAAGGCCAAGCTGGACGAGCTGCAGGCCAGCCTGCCGCAGGGGGTGGAGATCGTCACCACCTACGACCGCAGCGCGCTCATCGAGCGCGCCATTCGCAACCTCACCATCAAGCTGGGGGAGGAGTTTCTGGTGGTGGCGCTGGTCTGCGTGCTCTTTCTGTGGCACCTGCGCTCGGCGCTGGTGGCCATCATCTCGTTGCCGCTGGGGGTGATGATGGCCTTCCTCATCATGCGCTACCAGGGGATCAATGCCAACATCATGTCGCTGGGCGGCATCGCCATCGCCATAGGCGCGATGGTGGATGCGGCCGTGGTCATGATAGAGAACGCGCACAAGAAGCTGGAAGCCTGGCAACACGCGCATCCGGATCAGCGGCTGCAAGGCAAGGAGCGCTGGGAGGTGATCACGCGGGCCGCGGAGGAAGTCGGTCCGGCGCTGTTCTTCTCGCTGCTCATCATTACCTTGTCCTTTATTCCCGTCTTTACCCTCGAAGCCCAGGAGGGGCGCCTGTTCGGGCCACTGGCGTTCACCAAGACCTACGCCATGGCGGCGGCGGCGGGGCTGTCGGTGACGCTGATCCCGGTGCTCATGGGCTATTGGATTCGCGGACGCATTCCCGACGAGCAGAAGAATCCCATCACCCGCATGTTGATCGCGGTCTACCGGCCCAGCCTGGAATGGGTGCTGCGCTGGCCCAAGGCAACCTTGCTGATCGCGGTGCTGGCATTGGCGACCACAGCCTGGCCGCTGGCCCGGCTTGGAGGCGAATTCCTGCCCCGGCTGGATGAGGGGGATCTGCTCTATATGCCGTCGGCCTTGCCGGGGCTGTCGGCGCAACGCGCCGCCGAGCTGCTGCAGCTCAGCAACCGCATGATTAAGACCGTGCCCGAGGTCGAACGCGTGTTCGGCAAGGCGGGTCGTGCGGAAACCGCGACCGACCCCGCGCCGCTGGAGATGTTCGAGACCTCGGTGAAGCTCAAGCCCCGAGAGCAATGGCGCGCCGGCATGACGCCCGAGAAGCTCATCGAGGAGCTGGATCAGGCGGTGAAAATCCCCGGCCTGTCCAACATCTGGATTCCGCCGATCCGCAACCGCATCGACATGTTGGCTACCGGCATCAAGAGTCCGATCGGCGTCAAGGTGACGGGCAACGACCTGCATGTGATCGATCGCATCGCGGCAGAGGTGGAGCAGGTCGCGAAGGGCATTCCAGGCGTGTCGTCATCGTTGGCGGAGCGGCTGACCGGCGGCCGGTATGTGGACGTGCAGATCGACCGCGTGGCGGCGGGGCGCTATGGGCTGAACGTGGCCGATGTCCAGGCGGTCGTCGCCGGTGCCGTCGGTGGCGAAAACGTGTCGGAGACCGTGGAGGGGCTGGCGCGCTTCCCGATCAATCTGCGATACGCGCGTGAATGGAGGGATTCACCGGAAAGGCTGAAGCAACTGCCCATCTTCACCCCCATGGGGCAACAGATCACGCTGGGCACGGTGGCGCGCATCGCCATCACCGATGGCCCGCCCATGCTCAAGAGCGAGAACGCCCGCCCGTCCGGTTGGGTGTACGTGGATGTGCGCGGCCGCGATCTGGCCTCGGTGGCCAACGAGTTGCGCGATGCGATTGGCCGTCAGGTCAAGTTGGAGCCAGGGGTGAGCATTGCGTACTCGGGACAGTTCGAGTACATGGAGCGGGCCAATGCACGCCTGAAGGTCGTGGTGCCGGCGACTCTGTTGACCATCTTCGTCTTGCTGTACCTGACGTTCAGTCGTCTCGACGAAGCCGGCTTGATCATGGCTACCTTGCCATTTGCCCTCACGGGAGGCATTTGGTTCCTGTATCTGCTGAACTACAACCTGTCCATCGCCACAGGGGTCGGGTTCATCGCGCTGGCGGGTGTAGCGGCGGAGTTCGGCGTGGTCATGCTCATCTATTTGAAGCACGCTTTGGATGAGCGTTGCCCCGGCGGCCGACGGCCAACGCAGGAAGAACTGCTGGAGGCGATCCGGGAGGGCGCCGTGCTGCGCGTGCGGCCCAAGGCGATGACTGTAGCGGTCATCCTGGCAGGCCTGGTGCCGATCGTCTGGGGCAGTGGCACGGGTTCGGAGGTCATGAGCCGCATTGCGGCGCCGATGCTCGGAGGCATGGTGACGGCGCCGTTGCTGTCGCTGTTCGTGATCCCCGCTGCTTATGTATTGATGCGCAAGCCACGCTAATTTGAAGGATTGGCAGCGGTTTGTTATGAACCCCTGCGCTTCTTCAAAGAATGACCTGATTAATGAGCAGTCATCACCAGATAGCCGAGCAGTGCGCGCAGATGGCCCCCGAGAACGCCAGGCCCGGCCAGCGGGCCTATGGTTTTGGCAAGGGAAATCTGGAATTACTGCTGCCACTGCGTCGGCAATCCGTTGGCCCTGTCGGCGCATCGCTTTCATCCCACATGGAGACGTTGAAAGCGCGTGTGATCGGCAACTGATTGACGGCCATCTGATTTTGGAGTCGGTCTATGGGTGAGGCCACATCGCTGCGCTGCGTGCCATTTCGAACGATCAAGTTGCTCTTTGGCTTGAAGTTGCCGGAAAGCCGTTCCCGGCCTTGAAGCAGGAAGTGTGGGATGCAAGGTAGAACCGCAGGGCAGCTCAGGCGCGCATTCATGTTGGTTCTTCGAGTCACAAGCAGTGGCTCTATGGAGACGAGGAAACATGGATTTACGCCATATCCGGGCCTTTGTCGCGGTGGCCGAGGAACTGCACTTCGGCCGTGCTGCCAAGCGCCTGCACATTGAGCAGTCGCCTTTGTCCCGCACTATTCGCGCGCTGGAGACAGACTTGGGAGTGGTGCTGCTCCGGCGCACGGCGCGCGGTGCCAGCCTGACTTGGGCCGGACAGATCTTCCTGCAGGATGCCCGCCGCATCATGCTGGCCGTCGAGC
Organism: Comamonas badia DSM 17552; assembly: GCF_000484635.1. Lineage (GTDB taxonomy): Bacteria > Pseudomonadota > Gammaproteobacteria > Burkholderiales > Burkholderiaceae_C > Comamonas_C > Comamonas_C badia. The sequence goes on from NZ_AXVM01000001.1 coordinate 309,935, forward strand.
AGACTGAAGCCAGAGCGCGCGCCGCGGCCGAGGGGTGTCAGGATACGCTGCGCATTGCACTTGCAGGCGACATCGGACGGTCTCGGTTGTCGACGTTGCTCGCACTGTGCCGGCAGGAAGCTCCGCAGGTGAACATCCGTCTATCCGAGATGCCAATAGCCCAACTGGTGCATGGATTGAACTCGGACTTGTTCGATGCCGGCTTTGCAATGATCGACGACGTGGGCGCGGGGATCATTGCTACGCCGGTGTGGGTAGACCCATTGATGGTCGCACTGTCCGCACGACATCCGCTGCTGGTCTTCAAGGAGGTACCGCTGGAAGAAGTGGTGAGATACCCGCTGGTGCTGTGCGATCCACAGAGCTGTAAAGGCTGCAGGCAGCAGCGTGAACGCCTATTCCGGTCATTCGAGGTGCGGCCGATGGTGGACGAGTACATCACCACCCATGGTCTGATGCTGACGTTGGTGGCGGCGGGGTACGGGGTCGGCTTTTCGAGCGCTGCACATTTTGCGGGCTGCCAACAGGCAGACGTGGTGGCCCGGCCGCTGGTTGATCGGACGGCATCGCTGACCACCTATCTGCTGCGACCAGAAAGAGGCATGGGAAAAGCGTTGAGGCAGTTCATCGAACATGCGAAGCGTGTCGGGTTGCCTTCAGGCGCTTGACGAACGGTCTTTGTAAAGACCGTCTATCGGACGGCGTGATTCCTTTTCGGTCTTACGCCTGACCCAAATTGCATCACGGCCAGGCAGCTACCTATCGCTCCTTTGCGAGCCGCTGCACATGTCGATCTGATGCCGGTGCGTGACGCACCCATCTCTGCCGGGCAAGTCAGTGAAGTGACGCGGAACGCATGCGCCGTTGCTGAGTGCAAACCGGCTCGGAGAGGTGACGCATTAGTTCTTTACCCTCAGACGGTTTCGGGCGAAAACCTTGTCGAAAGTTTCCGGGTGGAGCACGGTGCCACTCATGTCCTTTTGATGAGTTAGGGCGCGCGACCTTTCGGGCTGTTGCCCAGGTAATAGGGTATTTGTCCGGGGCATTATGGTGGAGGACTGCGCGGCGTCTTAAGGCGCAACCGTCCAATTTTGATTTAGGGCATAACCGACGGGCAGCATCTTCACCACGATGCCGGCCGCGCGGTTCATCCGGGTTCCTGGGTCATCGCCGCGCCCACGTGGGTCGGGCGCGACTGCCGGAGTTTGATCCGACGATGAGAAGCGCGATATGCAGAAATCAAGCTGCCTTTCCTTTGGCGCCAAGACGTACTACCGACCGATCGAGGCGGCGATCCGTTGGGCGGGCCTGTTGCGCTTCGAGTTGCGTATTCTGGAAACGCTCGGGCCGCGTGCTATCCCCGAGACGAGCGATTTCCCGCGCTGGCCGGTGTTGCGGCTTTTCGCGGAGCGAATCTTTGACGCGCTGGCACACGATGAACTGCGCTTTGGCAAAGCCGGCATCGCACAAGAATCGCAGCGCCCCGCACTCGATGACCCTGACTTGATCGTGCGCCATGTCGATCTGAAGGCGTGGATGTCGTATTACTACCCTGGCGAGCGGCCGCCGTTCCTGTTCGACGAAATCGAACGCGAGTTGCATCCCGCTGTGAACCTGGCAACGCTGAACGTGCTGTTGGCAGACCGCGAAGCGACCAAGGTGCAACTCGCAGAACTCACACAACTGCATGCGGCGTCGCATGCGCAGCACGAAGCGTTGGTGAAGGAATATGCCATCCGTACAGCCGAGGGTGACGGCGCACGTGAGCCGGGACTGCGCAGCGAGTCGACCTATCTGAACATCATTGGCGGCTTGCTGAATTTGCTGTTAGGCAAGTCACCCGCCGGCACATCCTATTCATCCTTCGACAACGTGGGCGCCGTGGTCAGCGCGCTGCTGGCCCACCATGAAGGACGGCCCGGCATCAGTGAGCGGACGCTGTGGAGCAAGCTTGCCCAAGCGCGCCGCCACCTGGAAGCATCGCGCTGAACCTGCGGCGGCGCACTGCAATTGCAGTTGTGCGTTCTGCAGTTGCAGTGAATTCCGCAGCGGCAGCGTATGGAATACGAGGCACTTTCTTATCAGCGCCGTCGAGCGTCTAGGAGTGTTTCTCATGTCTTCGCAGATCACCGCGCCGGCCTTGCCGCCCGAGCACCGCATCCTGCGCCGCACCGAAGTAGAGGTCAAAACCGGCTTCAAACGCGCGCACATCTACAGCCTGATGAAGGAAGGCAAGTTCCCCAAGGCGCTGCGCCTCGGCGTGCGCGCCGTGGGCTGGGACTCGGTGGAGATCGAGCAATGGATCGCGGATCGCCTCAACGAGCGCGCCTGACGCTTTTCCTCGGTACCTGTCATTCAACCGGGAGAAGCCCATGCAGGTGGTGTCCATCATTTCGACCAAGGGCGGCGTGGGCAAGACCACGACGGCGGCCAACCTGGGCGGCTTCGCGGCCGACGCCGGGCTGCGCGTGCTGCTGCTGGATCTGGACGTGCAGCCCACGCTGTCGAGCTATTTCACACTGGCCGCGCGCGCGCCGGCCGGCATCTACGAGATGCTGGCCTACAACGAGCAGCGCCCCGAGCAACTGGTGTCGCACACCGTGATCGAGCGGCTTGACCTGGTGCTCTCGAACGACGACCGGGGCGAGCTGAACACGCTGCTGCTGCACGCGCCCGATGGAAGATTGCGGCTGCGCCACCTGCTGCCTACCCTGGCGCCGCGCTACGACCTGCTGCTGATCGACACCCAGGGCGCGCGCAGCGTGCTGCTGGAGATGGCGGTGCTGGCCTCGAACCTGGCGCTGTCGCCGGTGACGCCGGAAATCCTGGCGGCGCGCGAGCTGCGGCGCGGCACGCTGCAACTCATCGAGGACATCGCGCCATACCGCCACCTCGGCATCGAGCCGCCGCCGCTGCACCTGCTCATCAACCGCGTGCATCCGGTATCGTCGAACGCGCGCCTGATCCAGCGGGCACTGCGGCAGGTGTTCCAGGGACAGTCCGGCGTGCGTGTGCTCGACACCGACGTGCCGGCGATCGAGGCCTATCCGCGCGCGGCCACGCGAGGCCTGCCGGTGCACCGGGTGGAGTACCGCCAGCCGGCGGGACGCGCCGCACCCGCGGCATTGGACACCATGCGAGCGCTGGCCAGCGAGCTGTTCCCGGCGTGGCAGGAGCGCTTCGCGCTCGTCAACGGCCGCGGCGACGCGGGAGGGGCCGGCCATGGCCAGCGCGCATGAACTGGCCCGCGGCCACAAGCGGCTGCGAACGCTGATCGAGTTCGCCCTGGGCGAAGGTTGGAAGGTCGTGCGCACCCGCGGCGGGCACCTGCTGTTCACGAAGCCGGGCTGCGCGCCGATTTACACCAGCTCGACGGCCAGCGACCACCGCGCCGAGGGCAACGCCCGCGCGCAGCTTCGCCGCGCCGACCGACAGGCAGCCCAGGGTGTTGCAGCATCTCAGGAGAACGGCCGTGGCTGACCTGACGCCGCAGGACATGGCCGCCAAGCTGCTGGCCTCGGGCTTCGAGCGCAACTGCCCTTCGGTCGCGGCCCTGAGCGACCCCATCGCCGACACGCCGATGGTGGTGACGCTGGACCAGTTGCGCCCCTACGACCACGACCCGCGCGTGACGCGCAACCCGGCTTACGAGGACATCAAGGCCTCGATCCGCGAACGCGGGCTGGATGCGCCGCCCGCGATCACGCGCCGGCCCGGCGAGCCGCACTACATCATCCGCAACGGCGGCAACACGCGCCTGGCGATCCTGCGCGAGCTGTGGAGCGAGACGAAAGACGAACAGTTCTTCCGCATCCCCTGCCTGTTCCGCCCATGGCCGCAGCGCGGCGAAGTGGTGATGCTGACCGGGCACTTGGCCGAGAACGAGCTGCGCGGCGGGCTCAGCTTCATCGAGCGGGCCTTGGGCGTGGAGAAGGCGCGCGAGTTCTACGAGCAGGAAAGCGGCCAGGCGCTGTCGCAGAGCGAGCTGGCGCGGCGGCTCACGGCCGATGGCTTCCCGCTGCCACAGTCGCACATCAGCCGCATGCAGGACGCCGTGCACTACCTGCTGCCGGCGATCCCGACGCTGCTGTACGGCGGCCTCGGCCGGCATCAGGTGGAACGGCTCGCAGTGCTGCGCAAGGCCTGCGAACGCACCTGGGAGCGGCGTGCCTTGGGCTGCAACCTGTCGGTGGACTTCGCCACGTTGTTTCAGGACGTGCTCAGCCAGTTCGACACGCAGCCCGACAACTTCTCGCCGCAGCGGGTGCAGGACGAGCTGGTCGGCCAGATGGCCGAGCTGCTGGGAGTGGACTACGACACGCTGAGCCTGGAGATCGACGACAGCGAGAGCCGGCAGCGCGCATTGACCAGTGATCCCGCGCCGCTGCAGGCGGCAAGGCCTGCGGTGCCGGCGGGGTCTTCGGCCGAGCCACCGCGACCACCGTCACCGCCTTCGCCGCCGACCGGCCCCTCGGTGCAGTCGTCGGAGCCTGGCGCTGGTCAGGCTGCGCAGGCCGATTCCACGCCGGCCGCCAGCGACAAGGGCATGCAGCAGGATGATGGGCTGCGCGACGAGCGCCTGCAGGGTCACATCGTGTCCCCGGCCCCGACCACCGAACGCCTGCAATCCATCCAGCGCATGGTGGCCGATCAGATGGGCGACAAGCTGCCCGACTTCGAGGTCGACGCGCTGCGTGCAATCCCCGTGCAGGCGGGCGGGCTCTATCCCATCTCGGACGTCTGGTACATCGAGCCCGGCCTGGACGTGCCGGATCGGCTGCGGGTGCACATCGCGCAGTTCGCGCGCGAGATCGCCGAGGAAGCCGACGTGGCCGGGCAGGTCGAGCCCAGCGAAGGCGGCATCGGCTTCGTCTGCGTGGCGCCTCCGGCGGTGCGCGCATTGCCACCGTTCGCGCGTGCGGTGCTGACCTTGCTGCATGCGCTATGCGCCGCGCCCCAACCCGCAACCGGCCTCGATGGCGCCCGGCTGGCCGACGACTTGGCGGCCTTGCTGCATGGCGGCGGCACATATCCGCGCCTGAGCGATGCCGGGCTGGTAAAGCTGTTCCGGCTGCTGCGCCTGGCGCGCCGGCTGCTGAACCTGGAGACCGGCGCGGCCTCCAGCAACCCCGGCCACGGCGCCTGAGCGGAGGCCATCATGTCGGCACCGCATCCGCTCAACCAGGCCGTCATCGCACAGGCGCTGCACGACCTGCGCAATGGGCAACTGCGGCGCTGCAAGGCGATGGGCTTCGGCGAGGAGGAACTGGACGCTCTCAAGCACCCCGAACTCGTGAGCATGCTGGTCAACGCCACGGTGTCGTGGTGTTCGGTGTCGGTGAACCGCGATGTGCTGAAGCGGCTGCTGAGCCAGGTGCATGACGTGAAGCGCGAGATCGCCACGGTGGACCGCATGCTGCGCCTGGGTGCCAGCACGGAGATGGTGAGCCGGTTCTACGGTCTGACGCATCAGGAGGTCGCCCTGCGCCGCGACATCCTCGGCCTGCCCAAGCGCAAGGGGCGCCATCCGGTGCTGGACGAAGAGCAGGACACGGCTCTGTGGAGGCACTGGCAGGCCGGCATCGCCGAACGCAGCATCGCGCTGGACGATGAGGTGGCGATGCTGACGCTGACCATGGACCTGGCCGAGACCTTGAGCCTACCGATGTCGGTGATCTGGGCGGCGATACGCAACTGGATCGACCAGGGGCTGGTGTAGGCCATGGCGACGGGCGGCGCACCACGGCGCGATGGCCCCGTTGCGCTGTCCGCGTTGTTCGACGGCGCGCTGCGGCAACTGTTGCCCTCTGCGCAGCCGGCCGGGTACGGCACGGCCACGGCGCAAGCTGCTGCGCCGGCCAGCGACGGCTTTCTCTACAGCGGGAACCGCCATGAGAGCGTGCCGCGTGCGCTGTTCCTCGATCGGCGCCTGACGCCGCTGGAGCGCAATGCCTGGCAGGTGTTCCGCCTGCAGCTCAACGACGACGGCGTGACGGCTTTCCCGACCTACGACCAGCTTCGCCCCTACCTCACCTCGATGCCCTGTGCGGCGCAGGCCTCGCACGAGACCGTGGCGCGCGCCTTGACGCTGCTGCGGCTGACGCGCTGGCTGAGCCTGGTGCGGCGGCGTCGCGATCCGAAGACCGGCCGCATCCTCGGCAACCTCTATGTCCTGCACGACGAACCGCTGACGCCCTTCGAGGCGATGCAGCTCGACCCCGACTACCTGGGCTTGGTCAGCCAGGCGCTGACCCATGCTGCCAAGGCAGTTCAGATCGTCGGCATGAACACGCTGCGCGAGATCGCCGAAGACCCGATGCTCAACGGCCGCACGCTGCCCACGCGCCTGCAGGTGCTAGCACAGCGCATGGCCCGGCATGGCTGGGCCGAGGGGAGTTATCCACAAGAGGCTGTGGATCACGATTCCGAAGAAGGCCAGGACGGCTTGCTTCGGAATGTCGATCGCCCGTCTTCGGAATCCGAAGCAGGGTCGAAACCCGCGCCAGACGGCTCACTTCGGAATCCGAAGGAGGACCGTACTGTACGTATGGATCGTATAAATCAAATACGTACAGTACCGCGCGCGAAGGCGCTGCAGCACTTGCGCCTGCCCGAGCGCCTGCTGCGCCTGAAGGACGAGCAGCAAAGCGGCGCGCTGGTGGCCTTACAGCAGGTGGACGAGTCCCTGCGGCAGGCGGTGCTGGACGAATGGGATGCGCGCTGCCGCAACAGCGCGGTGCGCAACCCGGCCGGCTACCTGTTCGGCATCATCCAGAAGGCGATTCGCGGGGAGTTCAAGGCCTGGGCGGGCGAAGGCGGCTCGTCATCGACGCCGCCACCGCCGCATGCACCGCCGCGGCCAGCAGAACCCCCACCCCCTGCACCGAACGGCCCTGGCCGCGAGGCGGCGCGGGCCTACCTGGCGAAGCTGCGTTCTACGCTCGGCGATTCCTGAGCAGCTATCCCCAGGGGATAGCTGGGACATCAAGCCTTCCGGCGGACGGCGCTGGTTTGTCGCGCATCACGTCGTCGCGACCCGTTGCAGACCTATCCCCAGGGGATAGATGGAACACGCAGCCTTCCCGAGACGACAACCGGGGACACGCCTGCTGCGGTTTGTTGACTGACGGCCTTCCGGGCGATGCCGATGCTGGCGGCTCGTTCCTTCACCGCGAGTCATCACCATGTCCAACGAGCCCCAACAGCCCCTGCAGTTGAACCTCGGATCGCTGCGCAGCGCGATGTCGCTGACGCTGCACACGCACCACGCTTCGCGCATCTGGCATGGGCGAGCGCCTGCCGAGGGGCGGCCCGGCATCATCGGCCTCAACGGCTACATCAGCGTGATGAACAAGATGAAGCGCGGTGCCGAGCAGGACGATCCCTACTCGGACTGGTGGATGCTGCGCATCGAGGACAAGCTGACGCAGACCAAGGCCGGCCTGCAGGCGCTGCGCGAACAGGTGGATCAGGCGCTGGCCGATGTGCCGCCCGCGCTGTCCCTGGGCGAGAACATGAACGTGCAGCCGGTGAAGCTGCCGCTGTTCGTCAACGCGCAACTCGGCTTCATGGCGGTGTACCTGCTGGCCGACTACGACGACCTGGCGCGCAAGCTGATCCTCGCCCACCACACCGCGCTGATCGACCGCAGCACGCTGGAACGCTGGCTCAACGACGGCGCGCACGCGCTGCGCAGCCTGTTCTCGCTGGCACAGCAGTACCGCTACTCCGGCGCAACGCGCGACGACTTCGCCTCGAAGAACGCGGTGGCGCGGGCGGCGCTGGAGAAGTTCGGCGAGCTGCCGCAGGACGTGCTCGAAGGCACGCGCCGCTCGCGTTTTGCGCCACCGATCGCGCGGCGGGCGGGCAAGCCTGGCGCAGCCGCTGATGTCGCACCCGTCGCTGGCGCAGCCGATGTGGTGCAAGACCACAAAGACAGCGACCAGGACGGCGAAGGCGCCAAAGCATGACGGCATCATCGACCGGCCAACCGGCGCGCTTCCTGCCGCTGGAACAGGCGGACTTCCAGCGCCTGGAACACGCAGGCTACCTAAAAGGCCTTTTACAGCCTTTTAAGGGTAAGGGGAGTCTGGAGACCTGGGCCAGCCAGTGCGCAGCGCTGCGCGACGACGTGATTGGCCTGGCGCAGCGGCGCGTGCTGCCCCAGGCGCGCGCCTATCCATTCAGTCTGCTCGACGTGCAACTGGCCCAGCAGGCCACTGGCGCAGGGACGACCTTCCTGCGCTGGCGCAACCTCGACCGTTCCTCCATGGGCGTGGCGTTGTGGGAGGCCCTGCTGGCCAACCCCGCGACGCCGGCCTCGCTGATCGACGAGCTGTACGCGATGGAACTGCAGCGCATCGTGCTGAACATGCAGATCAGCCTGACCCACAGCATCGCTCGCCAAGCCCTGGAATGCGCCAGCAAGGCCGCCCAGGCCGAAGCGGCTTACCTGCGGCGCGTCCACGGGCATACCGCGGCCGTTCCACCCACCACCAAGGAGTCACCATGAGCACGCACTTCGTCGGCGAGGGCAACATCGGTTCTGCGCCAGACTACCGCGAATTCCCGAACGGCAACGACGAGCCGCGCCGGCTGCTGCGCCTGAACGTCTATTTCGACAACCCGATCCCGAAGAAGGATGGCGAGTTCGAGGACCGCGGCGGCTTCTGGGCGCCGGTGGAACTGTGGCACCGCGACGCCGACCACTGGAAAGACCTGTACCAGAAGGGCATGCGCGTGCTGGTCGAGGGTCGCACCGTGCGCGATGAATGGGAGGACGCCGACGAGAACGAGCGCGTCACGTTCAAGGTCGAGGCCCGGCGCGTCGGCATCCTGCCGTACCGCATCGAGTCGGTGACCCTCAGCGCCAAGCCGGCCGGCGGGCAGTAGCTCGCCCGTCGCCGTCCCCCGAGGGCGGCTGTAGCAACCGTCATACGCCCGCCATGCACCAGCTATCCCCAGGGGATAGCTCCAGGGTGTTCCACCGAGTTCCAGTCGCCCTCCCGAAACGACGCGCCTGCTGCGCCAGCCGTTGCGGTTTGCGCGGACCGCTGCGGCAACGGATCGCCTGCCGATCACAAAGCGGTGTCTGCATCAATCGACTTCCTTGCTGCCGGCATCTCCTGGCCCCGCCAAGCTGACGCCCATCCGATGAACCGCACATTTCCAAGGAGGCTTCATGCGCGTTTTCCTGTGCGAGAAGCCGTCCCAGGGCAAGGACATCGCCCGAGTGCTGGGTGCCGGTCAACGCGGCAACGGCTGCTACAGCGGCGCGGGTGTCGTCGTGACCTGGTGCATCGGTCATCTGGTGGAGGCGGTTCCGCCCGAAGGCTACGGCGAGCAATACAAGCGCTGGGCCATCGAGCAGCTGCCCATTCTTCCTGAGCGTTGGCGTGTCGAGCCCAAGGCGGCGACCGCAGCGCAATTCAAGGTCGTGCAGCAGCTCGTCGCCAAGGCGGGCGAGCTGGTGATTGCGACCGACGCCGACCGCGAGGGCGAGATGATCGCCCGCGAGATCATCGAGCTATGCGGCTACCGCGGGCCGATTCAGCGCCTGTGGCTGTCGGCGCTCAACGATGCGTCGATCCGCAAGGCGCTGGGCGCGCTCAAACCGTCCGCCGAGACGCTGCCGCTGTATTTCTCCGCACTCGCCCGATCGCGCGCCGACTGGCTGATCGGCATGAACCTGAGCCGGCTGTTCACCCTGCTCGGGCGCCATGCCGGCTATACCGGCGTGCTGTCGGTGGGGCGCGTGCAGACGCCGACGCTGAAGTTGGTCGTGGACCGCGATCGCGAGATCGCGCGATTCGTCTGCGTACCGTTCTGGGCCATCGAGGTTGCGCTTTCGCATGCAGGCCAGTCCTTCGTCGCAAGCTGGACGCCGCCGCAAGGCAGCACCGACGATGCGGGCCGCTGCCTGCAACAGCCGGTGGCGCAGCAGGCCGCCGAGCGCCTGCGCACGGCCGGCTCCGCCCAGGTGCTGTCGGTAGAAACCGAGCGCGTTCGCGAAGGGCCGCCGCTGCCGTTCGACCTGGGCACGCTGCAGGAGGTGTGCTCCAAGCAGTTGGGCCTCGACGTGCAGGAGACGCTGGACATTGCCCAGGCGCTGTACGAGACGCACAAGGCGACAACGTATCCGCGCTCGGATTCGGGCTACCTGCCCGAGAGTATGCTGGCCGAGGTACCGACCGTACTCGACAGCCTGATCAAGACCGACCCCAGCCTGCGGCCGCTGATCGAGCGCCTGGATCGCCAACAGCGCTCACGTGCATGGAACGACGGCAAGGTGTCGGCTCACCACGGCATCATCCCGACGCTGGAGCCCGCCAACCTGTCGGCCATGAACGAGAAGGAACTGGCCGTCTACCGGCTGATCCGCGCCCATTACCTCGCGCAGTTCCTCCCGCACCATGAGTTCGACCGGACGGTGGCGCAGTTCTCGTGCGGCAGTCAGTCGCTGGCGGCCGTGGGCAAGCAGATCGCCGTCATCGGCTGGCGTGAGGTGCTGGCGACGCCGGGGCCGGACGATGCCGATGGCGAGGATGCGCAGCGCAGCCAGGTGCTGCCCGCCCTGCATGCGGGCCTGTCCTGCCCGGTCGGAAAGGTGGATCTCAAGGCGCTGAAGACGCTGCCGCCCAAACCCTACACGCAGGGCGAGCTGATCAAGGCCATGAAGACCGTCGCCAAGTTCGTGACCGACCCGCGCCTGAAACAGAAGCTGCGAGATACCACCGGCATCGGCACCGAGGCGACACGCGCCAACATCATCAACGGTCTGATCGGTCGCGGCTACCTGGTCAAGAAAGGCCGCGCCGTCCGCGCTTCCGACGCGGCATTCACGCTCATCGACGCGGTGCCCTCAGCCATCGCCGACCCCGGCACCACGGCGGTGTGGGAGCAGGCGCTCGACATGATCGAGGCCGGCCAGATGGCGCTGGACACCTTCATCGAGAAGCAGTCCGTGTGGGTCGGCCAGCTCGTGCAGCAGTACCGCGGCGCAACGCTCTCGCTCAAGCTGCCGCCGGCGCCGGCCTGCCCGCAGTGCGCCGCACCGATGCAGCAGCGCACGGGCAAGAGCGGCGCGTTCTGGTCCTGCTCGCGCTACCCGGACTGCAAGGGCACGTTGCCGATCGAGTCCCCGACGGGCCGGCGCAGCGCACCGCGCAAGCGGCGCGCTGCCTCCAAGGCGTCCTGATCCTCGCTTCCCCCTGCCGCGCCGGCCACTTCACTGGCGGCGAGGCAAACGTCCCGCACCGCGCGGGACTCCAAAGCGCGCGTCTCCTTCTGCAACGGTGTGCGCGCCCCGTCTGCCCGCCATCGGGTGACGGGGCGAGAAGGTCATTGCTCCACGAATCGCGCCCGCCGCCATTCCCTTGATCGGTGTGCCTTGCCTCGGCCACGAGGGGCTTCCTGACGCCTTGCCGCCGCGCGAGCCGTGAGGAGGCCCCTTGGGCCGAGGGTATTCCGTGCCGGTGCCCGCCGGCGGAACAATGGGCTCCCTTTGTGCGCGTATGCGTGCCAAAGGTTTCCGGCCCCAGCCACGAAACGGGCCGGGTGCGATTGCTGATGCAGCGAACGGCTTTGACGACGGCCCGCGCTGACGCAGCCCACAGGTGGTTTTCCTTCCTCTCCAGCCGAAGGCCCGCGTGGCCTTCGGCGATTAGTCATTTCACTGATGCACCTCTGTGTCCCGGGATGTCCTTGCGAGGGCACATCACAGTGACATTCGACGTCCAAGCAGCACGGCGCTCGAAGGACAAAGGCTTGCGGCCTGCCGTGTGGCAAGGATGGCCGCCGGTGCGGCGCTGCGCTCGATTGGCTTGAAGCCCGCGCGCTCGAAGAACGGCGCAGCCGTCGTGGTCAGCAACCAGGCGTCGCGCCCGCCCTCGTCGAAGGCACGGCGCAGCAGCAGTGCGAACATTCCGCCGCCGATGCCGCGATGGCGTGCGTGTGGCAGCACCACCAGGGAGCGCACGAGCACGTCTCGGCCCAGGCGCTCGAAGCCGCCGTAGCCCACGCGCTCGCCGGACACCGTGGCATAGGCGAAGAAGCTGCGCCCTGGTTCGGCCAGGTCGTCCGTGGGAAGCACGGCCTCTTGCAAAGCCAGGGCGAGGTCCGGGTCGCTGCCGGCGATCGGCGTATCCACCAGCAGCGGCGTGCCATCCTCCTTGCGGTTCTCGCCCGCCGGTCGTTGCGGCAGCAGGTCGATCACCATGTCCGAGGGGCGGCACAGGCGCACGCCCGAGCGCGACACCACGATGGGCCGATTGATGAGGATCGGGTACGCCAGCATCTGATCGATCAACTGGTCGTCGCTCCAATGCGCGGCATCCAGGCCCAGTTCCTTGTAGGGCGTGCCCTTGATGCGCAACACATCCCGCACGCCCATGCCCATCCGCGCGATCAGCGCCTTCAAGGTCTCGCGGTCGGGCGGCGTCTTCAGGTACTCGATGACCGTGGGCTCGATGCCGCTGGCGCGGATCAGCGCCAGCGTGTTGCGCGACGTGCCGCAGTCCGGGTTGTGGTAGATCGTGACGGTACTCATGCCGGATGCCTCGCTGCGTTGCGCGGGGCCTGTTCGTACCAGGCGCGGGAACGGTTGACCACGCGCACCACCAGCAGCATCACCGGCACTTCGATCAGCACGCCGACCACGGTGGCGAGGGCCGCGCCGGAATGGAAGCCGAACAGGCTGATGGCCGCTGCCACTGCCAGCTCGAAAAAGTTGCTGGCACCGATCAACGCCGAGGGACACGCGATGTTGTGCTTCTCGCCGACCCTGCGGTTGAGCCAGTAGGCGAGGCCGGAATTGAAGAACACCTGGATCAGAATGGGTACGGCGAGCATGGCGATCACCAGCGGCTGTCGCAGGATGGCCTGGCCCTGGAAGGCGAATAGCAACACCAGCGTCAGCAGCAGCGCTGCGATTGAGAGCGGGCCGAGGCGCTCCAGCGCGCGGTCGAACGCGGCCTGTCCACGACGCAGCAGCGAGCGGCGCCACACCTGCGCGAGGACGACGGGGATGATGATGTAGAGCACCACTGAGGTCAGCAGCGTGTCCCACGGCACGGTGATCGCCGACAGGCCCAGCAGCAGCCCGACGATGGGCGCGAAGGCGAACACCATGATGGTGTCGTTCAGCGCCACCTGCGACAGAGTGAATACCGGGTCGCCGCCGGTCAGTCGGCTCCACACGAACACCATCGCTGTGCACGGTGCGGCGGCCAGCAGGATCAGGCCGGCGACGTAGCTGTCGAGCTGGTCGGCCGGCAGCCAGTCGGCGAAGACGTGGCGGATGAACAGCCAGGCCAGCAGTGCCATCGAGAACGGCTTGACCGCCCAGTTGACGAACAGCGTCACGCCGATGCCACGCCAGTGCTGGCGAACCTGGCCGAGCGCGCCGAAATCCACCTTGAGCAGCATCGGGATCACCATGACCCATATGAGCAGGCCGACCGGCAGGTTGACCTGGGCCACTTCCATGCGGCCGACGGCCTGGAACGCGCCAGGCGCGAGCTGGCCCAGGGCGATGCCGGCGACGATGCACAGCAGCACCCACACCGTCAGGTAGCGCTCGAAGATGCTCATCGAGAACGATGGCGTGGCGGCGACGGCTTCGGTCTGTACGGTCATCGTGCTACCTCACTGCTTGCCGATGACGCGCAGCTCATGCTGCAGCGACATGGCATCGAGCCGTTGGAGCGGCAGCGACAGGAACAGCTCGATGCGACGCTTGAGCGTCAACGCGGCGTCCATGAACGCCTTGCGCTGCTGTTCCTCGCTGCCTTCGACGGCGGCCGGATCGGGCACGCCCCAATGGGCCGACACCGGCTTGCCCGGCCATACGGGACACACCTCGCCAGCGGCGTTGTCGCAGACGGTGAAGATGAAATCGAACACCGGCGCACCGGGCGCCACGAATTCGTCCCAGCTCTTGCTGCGGTAGCCGGTCGTTGGCAGGCGCAGGCGCTCCAGCGTGGCGAGCGCCAGCGGGTGGACTTCGCCCTTGGGGTGGCTCCCCGCCGAGTAGGCGCGAAACCGTCCCAGGCCCAGTTCGTTGAGGATGCCTTCGGCCAGGATGGAACGCGCCGAATTTCCGGTGCAGATGAACAGCGCGTTGTAGGTGGTTTCAGTCGTCATCGATGCCTCGCGTCAGCAGCAAGAAGCAGCCCGTTTCGCGGCGGCGCGACTGTCACTCGGCGCGCAGCAAGCCGGAGCTGTGCCCGGCGCGGGCTGCGGCGCTTCGTTGAACACGGGGATGTTGCCCAGCGTGTGGAAATGCTCCCAGGCCACGCCCTGCGGGTCGGTGACCCAGTGCTTCTCACTGCGTGCATAGCAGCAGGTCGTGGTGCCTTCGTCGAGCAGCGCCATGTCGGCAGCCTGCGCGCGGGCCTTCAGGGCGGTGAGTTCGTCGGCGTCATCGGTCTGGATGCCCAGGTGGTCGATGCCCGGCTTGCTGCCGCGCGTGGAGATGGCGAAGTTGACCGGCGGGTCTTCGAGCATCCACTTCGCGTAGTCGGCCTCGATGCGAGCCGGCTGCGCGGCGAACAGTTGGGAATAGAAGCCGATGCTGCGATTCAGGTCATCGACGTGCAGGTGGACGTGGAAGCGTTTCATGGAGGTTCCTTTCAGCAGGAGGCGCAGGCACGGGTGGATTCATTGGCCTCGCACACGCCACCTTGGCAGCAGTGCTCGGTCAGGTAGCCGAGCAGCCCGTTCATATGGGCGAAGTCGGCGCGGTAGATCAGGTTGCGGCCCTGTTGCTCGATGGTGACGAGGCCGGCATGGGCCAGCTCCTTCAGATGGAAGGACAGGGTGTTGCGGGCCACGTCGAGCTGGTCGGCCAGGACGCTGGGCGTGAGCCCTTCGGGGCCGGCGACGACCAGGGCGCGGAACACGCGAAGGCGCTGGGTGTGGGCCAGGGCGCCCAGGGCGGAAACGGCTTGGGTCTCGTTCATAGTTCAATAATACAACATCTATTGAATCATTGTGCAAGCACATCGCAATAGAGGACCGGGCGCGCCCGACCCCAATCGGGGACGCCACTGCGCCCGATTGCTGCGTGACGCGGCTATCTGATAGTCCGAAGCTCACCCTCATGCGTTGCTGACCGTCGTCAGCGGCATGCCCTGGCAGTCCCGGTCTTCAAGACTGCAACGCGGTTCGCCGCGTTGACCGATCCAGTCCGCTTCGCATCGCCCACCGCGGACGCTCGCCGGCCTGGCGACGATGCACTTTTGTCAACCACCCGAGGGGAACCCCATCCCCTGCGGGATGCGTGCTCCCCGACCCACCAAGGAGCACGGCATGTCTGAACTTTCCGCATCTTCCTGCGCAACCGCAGTGCGCAGTGGTGCGCTGGCGCTGGCCTGGACCGGCAAGCGTTTGCCGCTACAGGTGCTGCGCAGCGCGGCCGGCCACTACATCGGCACGCAAGACGACGAAGGCCCGGTATCGCGGGAGTCCGTCGAGTATTTCCCGACCCACCTCGCAGCACAGCGCGCCCTGGATACCCATGCCTGGACACAGCGCGCTCACCCCTGATTCCCACCCTTCAAGGAGTTCTCTCATGAATCTGTCTTTACCCGAAGACGTGCTCGATCAGATGGCGCTGGAACAGGCGCACTTCGACGCTGCACCGCAGGCCTTCTTCGAGGCCTGGAAGCGCGGCGCGCAGATCGCCGGCCACGAGTGGTTCGGCGACGGCACACGCGAAGGTCTGCAGCGTGCCACCACCAAGTGGGACCTGCGGCCCAACATGCTGATGCTCAACGACGCCCTGGGCGTGCTGAGCAGCGGTCAACGCATGTTCCTGTCCGCGATGGTGAGCTTCTACAACTCCCGCGAGGGCGGCGCGATGCTCAAGCGTTGCGGCTTCGAGGGGCTGTCCGACTTCGGCGGCCTCGATCTGGAACGGCGCCAGGTCATCGCTGACCTCACGCTGCACTACAACGGCTGGTGAACCGCGCCTGGCAACCCACCGTCCTTTCATCCCACCCCACGAGGGACATGCGTCCCCGTTCGGGGCCATGTCCCTCCTTCCTTCCGCAGGAGCGGCCATGTCCCGAATCACCATCTTCCACTGACCTGCACCGCCCGCCACCAGGGCGGCCCGACGCCGCGGCCGGCTGACCGGCTGCCACTTCATCCACTCGCTGGGGTTCAATCCCCGGCAGGGGATTGCCTCGGCCATCCTCTGCTGGAGGAATCCCATGTCTCATTCCAAAAACCCCTTCGTCCGCGGCTACGATGGCCTGTCCGTGCAGCGGCTGCTGGCGATTTCCTACGACGACGGCTGCCCGCTGAGCTATCTGCCGCTGCACGTCTCGCAGTCGCACCTGCCGGACAGCCAGGTCGAGCGCCATGCCTGCGTCTTCTGCGACGACTTCGCGCTGATCACCGAGGGCCAGAACGTGCCGCCCGAGCTGGACGCGCAGTGCCCCAGCCACGGCATCGCCCGAAACCTCGTCTACGCCGTCATGGCCGAAGAAGCCGGCCAACCGCTGCACGTCGGCGATACCTACTCCGAGGAAGCCGCGCGCGAGGTGGTACGCCGCCTGCGCTTCGAGACCGGCTTCTACAGCCGTGCCTGGGAAATCAGTTCGGCGCACATCACCGAGGAGGCCGGCCGCTTCCTCGCCGAACTGGCGGACATCGCCACGCCGAGCGGTTTTTTGTTCGTGGCCTTCCGCATTCCCTACAGCCCGGCGGTCGGCGTGAAGCTGATCGCCACGCCTTGGACGGATGCGAACCTGCAGCATGTCGAGGGCATCACCGCCGAAGAGCTGCGGCAGGAGCACCGGGCCAAGGGCGTGCCGGAGTCCCTCGTGGAAGTGTTGCACCTGGCTGCGCTCGCCGACGTTCGCATGTTGGTGTTCGATGCCGACGCGCCCGTGCTGGACGGACTGACGCTCTACGACGACGAGTAACCCGCAACCCATTCGAGCCCCCACGTCGGGGCTCTTCTTTTTCGCGGAACGCGGTGCCGGCGCATTGCCGATTCCCAACGGACGGCCGCCGCCATGTGCCGCACGCTGGCCGCATGTTCGCTGGCGTTGCCGGCAGCATGCCCAGGCAGTCGAGACCTTCAAGACTGCGGCGCGGTTCGCCGTGCTGGTTGCTTCGTTCTCCGGGCGCACCCGCGTCCATCCACCTCACCCTCAAGGGACAGACCTCCCTTGCGGGCGGGAGTCCCTTGGTTGCCACAAGGAGTCTCCCCATGGATACCCAAGCCATCCGCGCACAGATGCCGACGCTCGTTGTCGGTCATGTGCCTTCCAACGTCCGTTCGTTCAAATTCAACATCTTCGACGGCCAGCCCAAGGTTTCGACGCTGGGCTTTCACATCGACCCGAAGCCTTTCGAGGGCAAGGTCATCGCCACCACCGACGAGGCCATCGTCGTCAAGACGGGACGAGCCGAGTTCGCGGTGCTCGATCGCACGCTCGTGACCGAAGTGCCCGACGAGGGCGCCAAGGTGCAGGTCGAACCCTATGTCAGACGCCGCTTCGACGGTCAGCGGGCGGACACGCCCGAGGAGCAGACCGAGTTCACCGCCGACGGCCAGCCCTACACGGTGAAGCGGTTCGTGCTCGGGTCCGCACCGGCGAAGCTGCCGATCCCCGAGCCGCGCTGCCCCGAGCTGCAGGAACTGGTCGACCAACTGGAGCAGTTGCCCGCTCCCGACGGTTTCCGGCGCGTCACCCACATGCTGGTGGATGCCGGTGCGCGGGACATCACCTGGGTCGATCCGCTGCCCGCCGACATCATCAGCACGCCGCCGG
Organism: Comamonas badia DSM 17552; assembly: GCF_000484635.1. Taxonomy (GTDB): domain Bacteria; phylum Pseudomonadota; class Gammaproteobacteria; order Burkholderiales; family Burkholderiaceae_C; genus Comamonas_C; species Comamonas_C badia. The sequence goes on from NZ_AXVM01000001.1 coordinate 327,721, forward strand.
CCATCGGCTTCACCGTCGCCACGATGAAGTTCCAGGGTCGCGTCACCGTGCTGTATGAGCGTGGCCTCGACCTCTACGCGGTGGAACTGCAACGCGACGGCGAGCTTATCGAACGGGTCGATGAGGTGTTCTTCGACACCCTCGGCGAGACGCTGGAACGGCTGATCGACGACGGGAGTTGGCGGCGCATCCGCGTGCAGTGCCTGTCGTGTCGTAAGGCTATCCGGCACTGATCTCACAGCAGCTTCCCGCCCTCGCGGCGGGAAGCCTCTCTTCCTGCCTCCCTGGAGACCACACCCATGACTGTTCGATTCAAAGGCACGGAGCTTCGGCCCGTGCTCACCGAAGCGGTGGCGAATCAATGCCGCGTCATCCTGGTCAAGGATCAGGGCGTGTACTTCCTGGCCGAGCGCGGCGAGCGCCGACCCGATGGTCGCCAGAAGACCATCGCCTATGCCGCCGGCTGCAACCCGGATGTCGATGCGTTCGATGACTGGTGGGAGCTGGCGCGCGCCGAGTTCGGTGGCGACGACTTCGGCGAGTTCTTCGATACGCAGGAGGGCGTGTTTGCGCACATCCTGCGCAGCGAGGACGACCTCGACGTGTCCGCCACCGCGACACACCTGTCGCTGCAGGCGGTTCCTCCCACGCCCAGCGGCAACTGACCGCCCATCCCTGGCCCCCGCTCCGGGGGCCTCTTTCTTCCCGGCAATGCGGACAGCCGCGAGTGCCGATTGCCGCTCGCCTGCGCGCCGTCCCGACGCCACGCTTCCGGCCATGTTCCGCTGACGTCCGTCAGCAACATGCCCAGGCAGCCACGATCTTCAAGGCTGCGACGCGGTTCCGACCGCGTTGATCACCCCAGTTCGCACCGGCATCCATGCGCGAACGGCCATCGGTTCTCGATGGCGATGCCACCAAGCTGTTCCATCAACCCACGCGGGGGTTCCACACCTTCCCCGCCTGGGTCGGGTGTGTCTCCGCCTCATTGTTCCCAGGAGATTCACCATGACCACTTCCAATGAAAAATCCTACTTCGATCTGCACATCACCGGCCTCGGGTATCTCAATCGCATCCGCGAAGTGAAGCCCAAGAAAGGCGATGCGTTCCTGGCCTGCGACATCGCAGCCCTGAACGGTCCCAGCGATGACGTCTCGTATGTGCGTTTCGACACGCGCGTATCGGGATCTGAAGCGCAGCACCTGGTGCGCCGCTGCATTCAGGCGGTCGACGCCGAGAAGAAGGTGATGATCGGCTTCCGCCTGGGCGACCTGTGGACCGACACCTTCACCTACTCCAAGGGCAAGCGTGCCGGCGAGCAGGGGGTGAGCCTCAAGGCCCGCCTGCTGTTCGTCAGTTGGATCAAGGTCGACGGCAAGCTCGTCTACAAGGCCGAACCCAAGCCGACCGAGACCGACGAGCGCGACCCGGAAGTCCCTGTGACGTCCGACGCGCCCGCTACGCAGCAAGCCTCGGCACCGGAGTCTTCCGAGCCCGTCGCCGATGCTGCCGACGACGCAGCCGATGCCCCCGCATTGGCCGTTGCCGAGTCGTTCTGATCCGCAAGGCCCCATCCCCGGGGCCTTGTCTTCTCTTCGTCAGCAGGAGACCTTCATGATCACCATCCCCGGCCAACTGGCCATCAAGACCATCCACGGCAGGAACGGCGACTTCAACGTCGGCCGCCTGGCGACCTCGATCGGCGAGTTCGTCGTGAAGAACGCCGAACTCGATCAGTACCGCGAGGGCAAGTACGACGGTGATTTCGTCATCGTCGAGATTCGCCCCTCCACGTACAACGCCAACGGCCGCATGGTCATCGAGATCCGCGCCCATCTGGGCGGGATGACGCTGTCCAACATCGACGCCCTGAGCCGCGACGAAGCCCGCCGGCTGAGTCCGCAGGAAGTCGATCCGATCGACGAGGAAGCGCAGGCGCCCGTGCCGGCAACGCCCCCGGCCAAGCCGAAGGCGAAGCCGCGCAGTCCGCGCGATCCCCTGGTCGATACCACGCCGTTCGGCAGCGAACCGGCTCCCGTGTCCGCTGCGGCCTCGGCCGAGGCAGACGACGCGGCGCTGTTCGGTTCCTTGTGGCCGCTGGGCGAGACCGTGAAGCTCGATGCGACCGTGGATCGTCGCGTGCTGCGTCAGCAGCGCGACCGTCTCGACAAGCTCGGCTACGAGTTCGCTCCGTTGTCCCAGGACTGGCATCTCAAAGCTGCCTGATCCATCCGCCGCCTTGCGCGGCATACCGCCACCCGCCGGGGTTCTCCCCCGACGGGGAGGGCTCCGGCCTTTTCTTCAAGGAGACCCTCATGGGCTGGACCTTCGTTCGTCAGACGCGCGATCAGTTGATCCGCGAGCTGATCGCTCCGCAGGCGTCCGAACGCGCCTGCTGCGACGTCATCGACCACACGCTGGACGGCGACGTTCTGTGGACCGTGGTTCGCGTCACCGCCAGGCAGGCGGGCGTCATGGGCCTCGCGGCCGGTGAGTCCGTCTGCTACATCGGCTGCCACCTGCTGGAAAGCTCGGGCGGCGATTGGGGCTACAAGTCCCTCGATGAGTCCGCGCATCCGTACTACTACTCGTGCCCGCTGCGCTATCTCGACATGGCGCCGGTGCAAAGCTCCGAGTGGCGCGAGCGGGTTCACCGCTTCCACGCAGGACGCACCGTCTAGCGGCACGCATCTTCCTTCACCCAACCGGGGCGAGCACGGCCCCGCGGGCTGTGGTTGCTCCTTCTTTTCCAAGAGGACATCACCATGCCTGCACCTTCTTCCGCGAAACCGCTGTACCGCATCGACGAATGCCCCGACCTCATGGCCGACGGTTGCGTCGGTGACGAGCAGGGCAATCTCGTCTTTCTCTCGATCTGGGCGCGCGACACCGCCGTTCAGGAGTTCCTCGCCCGCCTGACCCTCAGCCGGGATGAACAGGGGCTGGACCAGTTCCACGTCATCACCGAGCAGGGCGCATCCATCCCGGTCTTCGTCGGCAACGTCGAGAACCTGGAAAAGCGCATCACCCGCGCCTATCGGCGAACGCTGTTCGGTTCGCTGACGAATGTGTGGCTGTTCGATCGTCGCTGCGTGAAGCCAGACAAGGCCAACGCCAGCGCGCTGGCGCTTCTGCCCAGGGATTCCGCTCACCGGCTCGACCGGCTGTGGACGCTGGTGCAGGACACCTGCCCGCTGCCACTGCTCGACCACTGGCGCGACACCATGCTGGAGCTGTTGCAGACACGACGGATGCTGACCGGTCTTCCCTTGGCCCTCGGGCCGCTGGAAGGCCATCGGCTGGCCCTCGATGTCCCGGCGCTGACGAAGGCGCTGGGCGAGCTGATCCGCAACGGCACCCTCGGCGCCGCGCAGTACGAACTGGCCGCGAACGCACCGCTTCGGCGTGTGGCGTGAGCCATCCCACGGGCATGCGCGCCGCGCGTGCCCGCCTTCCCTCATCCATCACCAGGAGAAATCCATGGCACTCATGTTTCCGCGCCTGGCGCGCAATTTCATTCGTAACGGCTACTTCCCCACCGACGAGCCGACGCTGGAGCGGGCCTTGTCCGCACTGGCGCCGTCTCCCGGCACCATGTCCCTCCTCGATCCCTGCGCCGGCGAAGGCGTGGCGATCGCCGAAGCCGCCCACGCCCTCGGGCGCGAGCAGGTCCAGGCCTTCGCCGTCGAGTACGACGCCGAGCGTGCCCGCCACGCACGGCAACTGGTCGATCGCTGCATCCACGGTGACCTGATGGACACGCTGATCTCGCGCCAGTCCTTCGGGCTGCTGTGGCTGAACCCGCCGTATGGCGACCTGAGCAAGGACGTGAACGGCAACATCGGCTATCAGGGCCAGGGCCGTGCGCGGCTGGAAAAGCTGTTCTATCAGCGCGCGCTGCCGCTGCTGCAGTACGGTGGCGTGCTGGTCTTCATCGTGCCGTCCTACGTGCTCGACGCCGAGCTGGTCGGATGGCTGACGCGCCACCTCAAAGACCTGCGCATCTACCGTGCGGTGGAGACGCAGTTCAAGCAGGTGGTGATCTTCGGCCGCCGGGTTCGCCAGCGCGACCAGGCGTCGGAGTCGGTCAAAGCCGTGCGTGGTCTGCTGCTGCAGATCGGACAGGGCGACGCCGAAGCCGAGGAACTGCCGCTCGAATGGCCGTTCCTGCCGTACACCGTCCCTGCCAGCCCGGCCGAGCCGGAGCACTTCTATCGCGTGACGATGGAGCCCGGGCAGTTCGCCGATGAAGTCGGCCGGCTGCAAGGACTCTGGCCGGCGCTCGATACCCACCTGGGCGCCGCGCAGCAATCGCTGCGTCCGCCCGCGCGGGCCTTGTCGCACTGGCATCTCGCCCTGGCTCTGGCCGCAGGCGCGATCTCCGGCGTAGTGAAGTCCAAGAGCGGGCGCGTGCTCGTCGTCAAAGGTGATACCCACAAGGAGAAGACCCTCCAGACGGAATACACCGAACGCGACGACGGCTCCGTGGCCGAGACGCGCATCCTCACCGACAAGTTCGTGCCGGTCATTCGTGCATGGGACTTGACGCTTGGCTCGTCCACGTGGGGCGAAGTGCTGACCATCCGCTGATCGCTGTTCCCTGACGGTTCGCCGTCGCTTTCATCCACCCACCGGGGTCACGTCGCCCCGATGGGGTGCCGTGGCCCCTTCTTCCAGAAGGAGAAACCACCATGGCACTCGCAGTCCTCAACCTCGCGTCACAAGCACGCTTTTCGCCCGGGCAGGTGGTCATGACCGCCGGCGTCGACGAGCTGGTCCGACAGGGCCGGCTCAACCCCACGCCGTACCTGCGCCGCCATCTTCATGGCGAATGGGGCGACCTGAGCGACAGCGATCGGCGGCAGAACGACGCCGCGCTGAAGTCCGGCGAGGATCGTCTGTTCTCGTCCTACCAGGTCACGCCCAACCTGAAGCTCTGGATCATCACCGAATGGGATCGCAGCGTCACCACGCTGCTGCTGCCCAGCGAATACTGATCCCCATCCAGCGGTCTCGCGCCGCTTCTTTCTTTCCCCCCAGGGGCATGTCGCCGCCCCGTGAGGGAGGTGCATGCCCCATTTGCTTTGGAGCATCACCATGTCCCTCGATCTCGAAACCATTCCCGAAACCGCTGTGCAGGGCGACCTGCTCGAAGCGGCCGCTTCACCCCTCACGCTCAGCCTGCAGGACTTCGTATCGGAGTTCGGCGACGAGTTGCTCGATTCGCTCAACCGCGCCAATCCTCCGGTCTACACCGGCCAGGTGCGGGTGCATCGGCAACTGATCCTCGCCGCGCTCAAGCGCAAGCTGTTCCCGGCGCAAGCCGATGTGGTCCACGCCGTCACCGAGCTGTTGATCGATCGCGGCGAACGCGCCGCGATCGTCAATGGCGAGATGGGCTGCGGCAAGACGACGGTGGGTATTGCCACCGCCGCCGTGCTCAATGCCGAAGGCTACCGCCGCACCCTGGTGCTCTCGCCACCCCACCTGGTCTACAAGTGGCGGCGCGAAATCCAGGAGACGGTTGCCGGTGCCAAGGTCTGGGTGCTCAATGGCCCGGACACGCTGGTCAAGCTGCTGAAACTGCGCGAGCAGTTGGGCGTGCCGGCGCAGGGCCAGGAGTTCTTCGTCCTCGGCCGCGTGCGGATGCGGATGGGGTTCCACTGGAAACCTGTCTTCGTTCGCCGGCGCACGCCTCACGGCGACGTGGGGGCCTGCCCGGCTTGCGGGCACGTCATCACCGACCTCGACGGCGAGCCGATCAACCCGGTCGAACTCGAAGCCGAGGAGTCCCGCCGCAAGTGCAGCCACTGCCGTGCACCGCTGTGGTCGTTGATCCGTCCCAGAGGCCTGTCCGCCAGCGACCAGTCCTCGACCGTGCTCAAGGCCCTGAAGCGCATCCCGACCATCGGGGAAGTCACCGCGCAGAAGCTGATGCAGAAGTTCGGTGACGCCTTCCTCGCGTCGATGCTCGGGGACAACATCCACGAGTTCATCAACCTGATGGATGGCAACGGCGAGCTGGTCTTCTCGGACCGGCAAGCCCATCGCATGGAACGTGCGATGGCCAACATGGAGTTCGGCTTCGGCGAGGGCGGCTACCAGCCGTCCGAGTTCATCAAGAGGCAGCTTCCCCAAGGCACGTTCGACCTGCTCATCGCCGACGAGGCACACGAGTACAAGAACGGCGGCTCCGCACAGGGCCAGGCCATGGGGGTGTTGGCGGCCAAGGCGCGCAAGACGCTATTGCTCACCGGCACACTGATGGGCGGTTACGGCGACGACCTGTTCCACCTGCTGTTCCGAGCCCTGCCGGGGCGGATGATCGAAGACGGCTACCGGCCGACCAAGAGCGGCAGCATGACGTCGGCCGCAATGGCGTTCATGCGCGATCACGGTGTCCTGAAGGACATCTACTCCGAGAGCACGGGCACGGCGCACAAGACGGCCAAGGGCACCAAGGTATCGGTGCGCACGGTCAAGGCGCCGGGCTTCGGTCCGAAGGGCGTGCTGCGTTGCGTTCTGCCGTTCACGGTCTTCCTCAAGTTGAAGGACATCGGTGGCAACGTGCTGCAGCCCTACGACGAGGAGTTCCGCGAAGTCGCGATGGACACGGCGCAAGCCGCGGCCTACCGCGATCTGGCGGGTCGGCTGACCCAGGAGCTGAAGCAGGCCCTGGCGAAGCGCGACACGACGCTGCTCGGTGTAGTCCTCAACGTGCTGCTGGCCTGGCCGGACTGCTGCTTCCGGTCGGAGACAGTGGTGCATCCGCGCACGCGCAACACCTTGGCGTTCGTTCCGGCTCAGTTCAACGAGCTGGAGGTGATGCCCAAGGAGCGCGAGCTGATCGAGATCTGCAAGCAGGAGAAGGCAGAAGGTCGCAAGACCCTGGTCTATTCGGTCTACACCGGCACGCGCGACACCACGTCGCGTTTGAAGGTGCTGCTGGAGCAGGAAGGCTTCAAGGTGGCGGTGCTGCGCGCGAGCGTGGATGCCTCCCGCCGTGAGGACTGGATCGCCGAGCAGTTGGACCGTGGCATCGACGTGCTCATCACCAATCCCGAGCTGGTGAAAACCGGCCTGGATCTGCTGGAGTTCCCGACCATCGTGTTCCTCCAGTCCGGCTACAACGTGTATTCGTTGCAGCAGGCTGCCCGGCGCTCCTGGCGCATCGGCCAGAAGCAGCCGGTGCGCGTGATCTACCTCGGCTACGCCAACTCCTCGCAGATGACCTGCCTGGGGCTGATGGCCCGGAAGATCATGGTGTCGCAGAGCACGTCGGGCGACGTGCCCGAGTCGGGCCTGGATGTTCTGAACCAGGATGGTGATTCCGTCGAGGTCGCCCTGGCCCGACAGCTTGTCACGGTCTGATCCATGTGCCCATGCCGGTGGCCCCTCGGGGTCGCCGGCTTCTTTCCACGGCCCTTCGGGGCCGTTTTTCTTGGGCGTATGACAGTCCATGGCGCCGCCCTCCATGTATTCGGGCGGGCGTCAGTGCGTTTTGTTTGCTGCCCGCAGGCCAAGCGGCGGCGATGGTGAGCGCTCCGTGTTCCAGGGAAGCGCCCTCCATGCAACCATCCATCCGCGCTGTTCACCGCCTGGCCCTCGCCGCTGGCTTGCTGGCCGGTAGCCTGTTGGCCGCCGGCTGCGCCACGACCGCCGCACCGTCTGCGTCAGCGGTGCCGGCCGCATCGCCAACCGCCGTCGCGCCGGAGCCGGGTTTCGTTCCGGTGGCCCGCTACGGACGCTACACCCTGGTCGAGCTGGTGCCGGAACCTGCGCAGCGGGATCTCTTGCAGCAGGCGGTGGAGGTCTCGATTCCGCCCATGCTCGATGCCAGCGTGGGCGATGCCATGCGCCATGTGCTCCTGCGCTCCGGCTACCGGCTCTGCGATGCGGCCGAGGCCGCCACGCTCTACGCGCTGCCGCTGCCCGCCGCACACCTGCGCCTGGGCCCGCTGATGCTGCGCGATGCCTTGCTGACCCTTGCCGGCCCCGCCTGGGAGCTGTCGGTCGATGACTTGACCCGCCAGGTCTGCTTCAGCCGGCGCGGTGCTCCCACCTTCCTTTCCGCCAACCCGCCCGGCACCGCCACGCCCGTGCCGGACGCCGACCGGCCCGAGGAGATGCAGCCATGACCTTTCCCCAAGCGCCATCCGAGCGCCATTCCCGCACGCGCTGGCTCAAGATCGCCGCGGTCTTCTGGCTGCTGCTCATCAGTGCCGTGGCACTCATCAACAGCGTCGGCCTGTCGCGGCTCGCCGAACAGACCCAGAGCAGCGCACAGGATGCGCAGGTCAAGGCGCTGGTCCTGCGCGTGGCCGATCTCGAAAGGCAGGCCGATGCGGACAAGCGCCGGCCGGCGCCGATCAGCCAGGCCGAATTCGCCACCGCGCGGCAGGCGTTGGACGAACGGATGACGCGCCTCGAAGAGGCCGACGAGGCGAGGGCCCTGGCCGTCGACCTGCAGACGCTGCAGGCGCGCGTGAACGGGATCGAGACCCGCCTGGAGAAGACCCGGCAGGTGGCATCCGCCGCTCGCCCGCGCGCTCCGGTTGCGACGAAGCCCAAGGTGCCGGAGCCGCCATTCCGGGTGCTCGGCGTGGAGCTACGGGGAGGCGAGCGCTTTCTGTCGATCACCTCCACCGCTGCGGCCTCGCTCGCGGGCGCCCGGCTGCTGCGCGAGGGCGATGCCGAGGGCGGTTGGCAACTGCAATCCATCGAGGCGCAGGCGGGCGTATTCCAGGTGAATGGCCAGACGCAGCGCGTTGCGGTGCCGTAGGAGGTCGCCATGATCCTGCGGTCGTCGCTCGCTGCCGTCGTTCTGTTCGCCGCTTTCGGCGCATCCGCCCAGCCGGCCCCGGTGACGAACTCGCGCATGGTGCCCGCCCAGGTGCAGCCGGGCACTGATGCCGCGCTCGACGAGAGACAGGCGCGGGAGTGGGGGCTTCGCTCCGAGGAGTGGGCACGTTACCGGCAACTGATGCAGGGGCCGCTCGGGGTCTATTCGCCCCAGCTCGATCCGCTCACGGCGCTGGGCATCGAGGCCCGCAGCGAGGAGGAGCGCAGGCGCTACGCGGAGTTGCAGGTGCAGGCCGAGGCTCGGCGCGTCGGCAAGACGCTGGCCTACCAGCGGGCCTACGACGCGGCGTGGCAGCGCCTGTTTCCCGGCCAGCCGCGCGTGAGCCTGCCCGGCGCCAAGGCGCAGGGTGCCGGCAACACCGGCTCCGGGCGCCTGGCCGTCTTCGTCAAGGCCGACTGCGCACCGTGCGCGCAGCGCGTGCAGCAGTTGCAGGCGGCTGGCACGGCCTTCGACCTCTACATGGTCGGCAGCCGTCAGGACGACGCGCGCATCCGGCAGTGGGCCACCCAGGCGGGCATCGATCCGGCCAGGGTGCGCGCCCGCACCATCACGCTCAACCACGATGCCGGGCGCTGGCTGTCGCTGGGCCTGCCCGGCGAGCTGCCAGCCGTGGTGCGCGAGGTGAACGGCCAATGGCAGCGGCAATAGGTGCTCCGGGCCGGGAGCGTCGGCCGTCCCGCATCGCCATCCGCTGCGCCAGCGCCATGCTGCTGCTCACCACCGGCGGCTGGGCATTGGCCGCCCTGGCGCGGGAAGTGCCGCCGCCGGCCTATCAACTGGCGGCGCACCGTGCAGACGTGCCGGCGGCGGTGCTGTACGCGGTGGCCTTGCAGGAGAGCGGCGCCATGCTGCGCGGGCGCCTGATCCCCTGGCCGTGGACGCTCAACGTCGCCGGCTCGCCACAGCGCTATGCCACCCGCGCCGAGGCCTGCGCGGGGCTGCGCCGGGCACTCGCCCGCACGCCGGCCAATCGCATCGACGCCGGCCTCGGCCAGGTCAATCTCGGCTACCACACGCATCGCTACACGCAGCCCTGCGAGCTGCTGGACCCGTACCGCAACCTCGCCATCGCTGCGGAAATCCTGCGCGAACAGCACACGCCGGGCGAGGACTGGCTGCTTGCCATCGGCCGCTACCACCGGCCCGCCGGCGGGGCACCCGCGGCGCGCTACCGGCGCAGTGTGCATCGGCACCTGACCCGCGTGCTCGACCCCGGCGTTCCCGTTCCAACCCTCCAGGCCACCACGCCATGAACCACATCGTCCTCATCGCCGCCATCGGACTGCTGTCCACGACCACCGTCTTCGCCCAGACCGCCTCCGCGCCGTTGATCGTCGTCGAAGACCGCGGCGGCGACTCCGCGCTGCCGTACTACCGGCCGCTGAATCCCCAGCCGGATCAGGCCACACCGCCGGCCCCAATACCAGCCCCTCGCGTGGGCAACGCGGCTGACGCCGAAGCCGCCATGCTGCCGGTGCGCTCGACGCAACTGTCGCCGGGCGAGGTGCAGCGCCGCGTCATCCGGGCGCCAGGGCTGACGGCGCTGTTCCTGATCGGCGACGACGAGCGTTCGCGGGCCTGGCTGCGGCAGCGGCAGACGGCGCTGCAAGAGCTGCAGGCCGTGGGCCTGGTGGTCAACGTTGAGTCGATGGCCGCGCTGACGGCGCTGCGTAGGCTGGCTCCCGGCCTCACCCTCTCGCCGGTCTCCGGCGACGACCTGGCCCAGCGCCTGGGCTTGCGCCACTACCCGGTGCTCATCACGGCCACCGGTGTCGAACAGTAGGTGCGCAAATGGCCCAACCGCATGCGGTCGAGGTGCTGCTGCGGCCAGCGGTGGAGCTTCATACCGTGGCGGTCTGCACCGGCGCCGCGATTCTGTGCCTGGTGGCACCGTGGTCGCTCGCGCTGAACCCGCTGCTCGGCCTGGGCTCGGCGCTGGCCTTCCTGACCTTCGGCGCGATTCGCCTGCGCGATGCCTGGGCGATCCTGCGCTATCGCCGCAACATCCGCCGCCTGCCGCGCTACGTGATGACCAGCCGCGACGTGCCGGTGAGTCAGCAACGGCTGTTCGTCGGCCGGGGCTTTCGCTGGGAGCAGCGACACACGCACCGGCTGATGCAGACCTACCGGCCGGAGTTCCGCCGCTACGTCGAGCCGACGGAGATCTACCGGGCCGCCCGGCGGTTGGAGGAGCGGCTTGAGTTCGCGCCTTTTCCCGTCTCGAAGCTGGCGCGCGCGCTGGCCTGGGACAGCCCGCTCAACCCGGCCCGGCCGCTGCCGCCGGTCGGCGGACTGCCGCGCCTGCATGGCATCGAACCGGCCGAGGTCGACGTCACCCTGCCGCTGGGCGAGCGCGTCGGCCACACCCTGGTGCTGGGCACCACGCGCGTGGGCAAGACGCGACTGGCCGAGCTGTTCATCACCCAGGACATCCGCCGCAAGGTCCGCGGCGAGCACGAGGTGGTGATCGTCTTCGACCCCAAGGGCGATGCGGACCTGTTGAAGCGCATGTACGTCGAGGCCAAGCGCGCCGGGCGCGAAGGCGAGTTCTACGTCTTCCATCTGGGCTGGCCGGACATCTCAGCGCGCTACAACGCCGTCGGCCGGTTCGGGCGGATCTCCGAGGTGGCCACGCGCATCGCCGGACAGCTCTCGGGCGAAGGCAACAGCGCCGCCTTCCGCGAATTCGCCTGGCGCTTTGTCAACATCATCGCGCGCGCCCTGGTCGAGCTGGGGCAGCGGCCGGACTACTTGCTGATCCAGCGCCACGTCATCAACATCGACGCGCTGTTCATCGAGTACGCCCAGCACTTCTTCGCCAAGAACGAGCCGAAGGCCTGGGACATCATCGTCCAGCTCGAAGCCAGGCTGAACGACAAGAACATCCCGCGCAACATGATCGGGCGCGAGAAGCGAGTCGTGGCGCTGGAGCAGTACCTCTCGCAGGTGAGGGTCTATGACCCGGTGCTCGACGGCCTGCGCAGCGCAGTCCGCTACGACCGAACCTACTTCGACAAGATTGTCGCGAGCCTGCTGCCGCTGTTGGAGAAACTGACCACCGGCAAGATCGCCCAACTGCTCGCGCCGAACTATTCCGACCTGTCCGACCCTCGACCGATCTTCGACTGGATGCAGATCATCCGCAAACGCGCGGTGGTCTACGTCGGGCTCGATGCGCTGTCGGACGCGGAAGTCGCTGCAGCCGTCGGCAACTCGATGTTCAGCGACTTGGTGTCGGTCGCGGGCCACATCTACAAGTTCGGCATCGACGACGGCCTGCCTGGTGCCTCCGCCAGCGTGAATGTGCCGATCAACGTGCATGCCGACGAGTTCAACGAGCTGATGGGCGACGAATTCATCCCGATGATCAACAAGGGTGGCGGCGCCGGGGTGCAGGTCACGGCCTACACGCAGACGCTCTCGGACATCGAGGCGCGCATCGGCAACCGCGCCAAGGCCGGCCAGGTGGTCGGCAACTTCAACAACCTGTTCATGCTGCGCGTGCGCGAGACCGCCACGGCCGAGCTGCTGACGCGGCAACTGCCCAAGGTCGAGGTTTACACCACGTCGCTCGTGAGCGGCGCCACCGACAGCTCCGACCCGACCGGCAATACCGCCTTCACGTCCAACACCCAGGACCGCATCAGCAGCAACAGCGTGCCGCTGATCGAGCCGGCGCATGTGGTGGCGCTGCCCAAGGGGCAGTGCTTCGCGCTGACCGAGGGCGGCAACCTCTGGAAAGTCCGCATGCCGCTGCCGGCACCCGACCCCGACGAAGCCATGCCGAAGGATCTGCAGGAGCTGGCCGGCTACATGCGGCAGCACTACGTCGAGGCCGGAGACTGGTGGGAGAACCAAGGCCTCCCCGGCCTGCAGGACAAGGCGCTGCCCGACGACCTGCTGGACGACTTCAAGCAGATGGCTGCCGCTGAAGAGGCCGAAGCATGAGCGATCCGGCCGTCGCGGCCCAGCGCCAGCAGCAACGACAGCAGGGGTTGATCGCCAGCCTGGTCACGCTGCCGTTCCGCTTCTTCGGCGTGCTGTGCGGCGCGTTGCTGCTGTGCATCCTGATCGAGTGCGTCGGCATGCACTTCTTCTGGCCCGAGCAGGGCTGGCGCCACGCGCAGGGCATGCTGCACTACGAGCTGGACCAGCTCTCCACGCATTTCACGCGCAGCGCGCTGGTGCAGGAACCAGGGCGCACCGCGCACCGGCTGGTCGAGCAGGGCTACGACTGGCTGTTCGTGAAAAGCGGTCTGCTGGACTGGATACGCGACGCCGCGGCGCAGGCCAGCGCCGGCAGCCATCGCCCGACCAAGGATTTCCGCTACTACATCGGCTTGGTCTACGTGAACGTGGAGAGCTACCCGATCGCGGCGGCCTACACGACGCTGGTCTTCCTCGTGCGGCTGCTGGTGCTGTGCCTGACCCTGCCGTTGTTCCTGATGACCGCCTTCGTCGGACTGGTGGACGGCCTGGTGCGCCGGGACATCCGCCGCTTCGGCGCGGGACGCGAATCGGGGTTCATCTATCACCGCGCCAGGGCCAGCCTGATGCCGCTGGCCGTGCTGCCGTGGGTGGCTTACCTGGCGCTACCGGTCAGCGTGAACCCGTTGCTGATCCTGCTGCCCAGCGCTGCATTGCTCGGCGTGGCGGTGTGCATTGCGGCGGCGACGTTCAAGAAGTACCTGTGATCCAGACATTCAAGAACCGGGTGCGTGGCGGCAGGTCGGCTCTACCCACGAGACGCCGGCCACCAACGACGTCTGGAACAGAGAGCCTTCATGGAGCAACACGAGGGAGCAGCGAACAGTCCTGGAGACCTCCATGCCTCCAAAAGTGATCGACTCGCACGCAACAACTATATATCATGTCATCAGCGACAAGATATATGCGGAACAAAACGAAAATATGCTAAGACTTACCCCGGCACAAGTCACCCAGGTAGCGCAGCTACCCGATCAGACCCTGCGTCATTGGCGCAGCGTTCTGCCGCCGCTCGCCGGTCTGAACGGCTATACCCCCTGCTTCACGCCTGGCGATGCTCTCGCATTGCTCGTAGTTCGGCATTTGGTCAAGGTAATGGGCATCAGCGTCGGCGCGCTGGCAGCAGCCTCTTCAGACCTGTTTTCCATCTGCCGCAATACGAGCTGGCCACATCTTGCCGATCGTCGTCTCCTCGTTCAAGTCGAAGATGGGCGGGTGATCCTGCTATCCAGCGAACCCGATCTTGATAGGCCGGCCATCTTGGTTCCTATGCGCCCCTTTGCGGAGCAACTGCAGGCCGCATGGGCCAGCAGCTTCCCTGCCCTGGAGCAGTTGCCCCTTCAGTTCGGAGCGGCCGTAGTGCCACGCCCCTCACGGATGGCAGGAGCGTGAACGTCATGAGCCTTGAGCTGACCACCACACCGGACCTGGCATTCGACTCACAGATTCTGACTGGCGCCGGTACCGCAACGGCCGACCTGGGGCCGGTTTGGATTCTCGAAGAGGTCGCAGGGCACTTGCGCGCCCAAGGCAGAAAGACAGGCACCCCGCGCATGAGGCTCTACCGCCTTGGTGGAGATGTGTTGACGGCCCTGCACGAACAAGAGCTGGCCCAGGGGGCTTCACGCATCGACACCGCCATGTCTCTTCTTGAAGAGGCAAAGGCACGAAGTGGAGTCGTTGTCTGCAGCTTCCGTACGGTGGCTGCTGCTCAATTGGTGGATCGCCTGGAAACAAATGGTTCTCCCACACTCCACTACGTTGTCGAAGTCGATCCAACGCGCAGGGTTGAGTTTGCGCGCGCGAGGGACGGGGTGCGCACGTCCCCACCCAAGGAGCGTGTGGAAAACGCGAGCTGGCAGCAGATCAACCTGAGCGGCCCCGCAGGAGGTTCCGAATGCTACGCCGCAAACCTTGGCAAGGCAGCGTTGGGTGACGTAGAGGAATTGACCTGCTTTGCCTTGTCCATCGGCGGCATCAAGGGATACCAGCGCGGCATCCTCGTAGGCATGACATCGTTAAGCCTTGACGACGGACTGAAAAAGCTCGCGCAACTCCTGGCGTGGACCCGCTGGGTCCGGCTTGCAGCCCGAAGGGCCAAACGGGAGCGTTCGGCAGTCGCTGCCGTTTCCTCTCGGGGGCCTGATGCCACAGACGGCACCGCACCACTGAACATTCTTGTACGGGCCAATCGCAAGATTGCTGCTGGTCACGACGCGAAAGCCGCCAGCCAGCGCTCGCAGCTTTTCGATCAGCCCATGCAGCTCAAACGTCGGCTGACAGCAGACAAGAAAACGCTGAATGTAGTAGAGCTGTTTGCCGGGGCGGGAGGCATGGGCGTAGGCTTCCTCAGCGCGGGGACGGCCGATGGGCGCGGCTATCGCATTGCAGGATCTGCCGAGATCCATCCCACTTATACACAGACGCTGAAGCTGAATCATGCCTACATGCAAAAGGTAGGGCTTACACCGGCTGATGCAACGCCGGCCGAGTATGCCCCCATGGACCTTTGCTCAGACAAGGTCAGAGCGCGGCTGGGAGCCATGGCGAAGGAGTACGGGGACGTCGACGTTTTGATTGGCGGCCCCCCCTGCCAGGGCTTTTCAAGCGCGAACCGCAACAGTTGGTCCAGCTCAAACCCCAACAACCGTCTGGTAGATGCCTTTTTGGATTGCGTTCAGCAAATGGCGCCAAAGGTTCTGCTGATGGAAAACGTACAAGGGATACTGTGGACGCCCAGAGAAGATTCTGATTCCGACCTCAGTGTCGCTGCTCATGTCTTGGAGCGGCTTGGAAGCATGGGTTATCTCGTCTTCCCGAAGCTGCTTGACGCCGTCTGGTATGGAGCCCCCCAAAACCGCAACCGTTTCTTCCTGCTCGGCATCCACAAGGACGTCGGCTATTCGCAGGAAGATTTCGGCAAGTGGGGACCGTTTCCGAAGCCGACTCACGGCCCTGGTACAACCAACGCATTCGTAACGGTTCGCGATGCCATCGCTGATCTGCCAAAGCTTGGAAATGGAGATTCCTTGGCCGAGCGGCCTTACGAAGAGAATCCTGCTCTTCTACAGCAGAACGCTTTTCTTCGAGCAATGCGCATCGGCGCGCCTAAAGGAATCATCTGGGACCACGTCACCTCTCGACATGCGGAGTACGTAATCGAGCGCTACAAGGGCATCGGCCAGGGGCAGAACTGGCAGGCGGTCCGAGACCTGATGACTAACTACGCCGACGTGGAGCGCACACATAGCAACATCTACCGCCGCTTGGCGTGGTCGGAGCCCGCCATCACCATCGGCCACTACCGCAAGAGCATGATCATCCATCCGGCACAGCATCGAGGCCTTTCGCTCCGAGAGGCGGCACGGCTGCAGAGCTTTCCCGACTGGTTCCGTTTTGCCGGCACCCCGTCGGGCGGTGAAGGCGGTCTCATGCACAAGCAGCAGCAGCTTGCGAACGCAGTCTGCCCAAGTGTGACGAAAGCCGTTGCGGAGTTCATTCTCGAGCTCTGAACCAGGATCAATAATTTCAAGGGGAACCGTACATGCCGCTGAGTGATGGCGCCAATGATCAAATCGGCCAGTTGGCTGAGCAGATCCTCGATTCGGTGCGGGCTGGGAGAACACCGGAGGAGGCTGCAGCGCGCCTTTCAACGCTGCTGCCTCCCGCCCTGGTTGAGCAGGCCCTCCAAAAGTACCGCGACGCCAGCCGCCGCGTATGGACGCTGAAAGAGCCAGGAAGTATCTACAACAAGCATCTTGACCCCTGGTATTTGGGTCCAGACCCGTCGGATCGCTTGTGGCATTCCTATGAAAGGCACCTGAGAGACAAGGGATGGGACCCAGAGGCCATCAAAGACATTGCTGAAGCATCAACGCGGGTGGTCTCGCTGCTCGACCCGCCAGGGAAGGCGCAGATTCGCACACGCGGGCTTGTCCTGGGCCACGTCCAGAGCGGCAAGACTGCCAGCTTCACTGCTGTCATTGCCAAGGCCGCCGACGTTGGCTATCGATTCATCATCGTGCTCTCGGGAATGAACAACGTCCTGCGCTACCAAACACAGTTGCGCATAGACGAGGATCTTATCGCTGCCAACCTGGAGCACTGGATCACCGTGACGAACGTTGAGGACGATTTCGCATCCAATACCAACGTCAACTCCTTCCTGACAGAAAAGCACTCGACGAAGGTGCTCGGGGTCGTCAAGAAAAACAGCGCCAGGCTCAAGCGCCTCCACAAATGGCTAACGGGAGCGAGGCCCGAAGTGCTTCGCGCATGCCCCGTCCTGATCATTGACGACGAAGCCGATCAGGCCAGCCCCAACTCGCATCCGAAGCCCGATGAGCGCACCAAGATCAATGAGCTGATCGTAAAGCTGTTGGCGGACCTGCCCAAGGCGGCCTACGTTGGCTACACCGCTACGCCTTTCGCCAACCTCTTCATTGATCCCTCACTGCCGGAAGATCTCTACCCGAGGGACTTCATCGTCGATCTGCCTCGTGGAAAAGGGTACTTTGGCGCGGAGCAGATATTTGGACGAGCCCCGCTGGATGAGAACGATGATCCAGTTGATGGGCTGAACGCCATTCGGCTGGTGCCCGAACATGAAGGGGCGCAGTTGAAGCCGCCGAATCGCGATGCCCGGTTTACCTTCTTTCCCGAGATCACGCCTACGCTGCGCGAGGCAATGCTGTACTTCTGGATGGCTACCGCCGCACGCCGCGTACGCGGCCAGCGCAGCAAGCACGCGTCCATGCTCATTCACACCACCCAATATGCGGTGGTGCATCGAAACGCCAAAGGCGTCATTGACGCGTTTCAGAATAATGTACTGAAGCAGATCCAAAAGGGCGACGCCGCTTTGGCTGGTGAACTCGAAGCACTGTGGCTGCGCGAACAGGCAGCGCTTCCTTCGCAGCAGCTTGACCTGGAGCCAGTTGCCTTCGTCGACTTGATGGTGCATTTTGCGGCCGTGATCAAGCAGACCGAGACCAAGGTGGAAAACGGAAGCAGCCCGACGCTTGACCGAGTGGACTATCAGCAGGATGCCGATGGCAACGGCCGCATCTACATCGTGATCGGCGGCAACGTGCTTTCCCGCGGCTTGACCTTGGAGGGGCTGACGGTCAGCTTCTTCATTCGATCGGCATCGGCATATGACACTCTTCTGCAGATGGGGCGCTGGTTTGGCTACAGGCCGGGCTATGGTGATCTGGCCCGCGTTTGGATGACGGAAGAGTTGCGGGACTACTTCTATGATCTTGCCAGTGTCGAGCGCGAAATTCGGCAGGACATCTCGCGCTACAAGAACGGCGATGTCACACCCATGGAGTTCGCGGTCCGAATCCGCCAGCATCCTGCTTTGGCCATTACGGCGAAGCTGAAGATGCAGCATGCGGTGCAGGCCACGATGGCGTTCAATGGACGCGAAGTGCAGACCATCGTCTTCCGCCATGAAGACCAGGCATGGCTGGACCGCAACCTCAAGGCGGCACGCGACCTGATCGCAAGGATTCGTGCAGCTGGAATCCAGCAAACAACAGTAGAAGACAAGCCGCACAGAATCTTCTTCAACGTCAGCTCGACCGAAGTTCTCCGATTCCTGGACGAGTACGAAATCGACAGCGGCAACAGTGAAATGCCGAAGCCGCAGTTGTGCAGCTACATCCGTGACCAGAATCAGCGCGGCCACATCACCTCCTGGACAGTTGCTGTGATCACACGGTCGAGGCCCCTGCCGACGCTTGGGACGATTGATCTTGGATTGGACGCTGAGGTGCCCTTGGTCAACCGCGCACGGTCACAGCGCAAGAGAAGTCCGCAGGTTGTTGATATCAAGGCTTTGATGTCGGAAACCGATGTTGCAGCCGATGTGCCGCGCCCCGCCGTCGACCTGCGAGGCAAGGACAGAGAAGAGCTTCACCAGCTGCGCGAGGAGGCTGTTCCAGACGCCGGCCTGCTTCTGCTGTATCCGATCAGCAAGGATTCGGCGCCCCTGAGAGAAAGCAACCAGCGCGCGCCGCTGAAGGCCGTTCAACATATCGTCGGCCTCGCAATGGTCTTCCCCAACGTCCCTCAGGGCGACCTGACGCCGCAGAACTATATGACCGTCGATCTGCCGGATGTCGGCAGCGAAATGATCGACATCGACGACCTCGAAGACATGACCGAGACGGACGAATGACAAGCGGCGACGCCTGGACTGTTGCAGACGGGTGGCGCCACCTGGAGCTGGGTGCAGACGCGCCGACGCGGGGCGAGTTCCGCGTCTTCGACACGGCACTGCGTACTGCAGACGGTGCCGTGCTGCTGGCGGTCGATGCTGCCGGGCTCCGGCATGTGCTGGTCCCTGTGGCAGCGGACTTTCCGGCTGCGCACGACCGGCGCAGCGGCGGCGTACATCTGGCCACCCGCCCTCTCATTGACGCTTCGGGTCAGCGGCAGTATCTCGACCTTGCATGTCAAAAGGCGCATCTCAACCATGTTTTCGCCCACCTTGCGGAGGAAGTGCTCGGCGAGCTGCGCGTCGATTCCGCCCAGCCTCTGCAGGCCTGCCGTCAAACCCTTCAGCGCTGGCGCGAGCTCCTGGATCGCGAGCCGTCAAGCGTCCTATCTACAGAAGCGCTCTGTGGACTCTTCGGCGAACTTTGGCATTTGTCGCGCATCGTCGCCAACAGCCCAGAAGGCATCTCGGCCTGGCAAGGACCGCTGGGTGCGCGGCACGATTTCTCGGCAACGGGCTGTGCCCTGGAGATCAAGACAACGGCACGCCGAGATGAATGGAAGTTTCGCATCCACGGACTGACGCAGTTGGAGCAGCCGCGCAACGCCCGGCTGTACCTGTGCGCAATGCGCCTGGAACTCAATGGTGCGTCCGGATCCACCGTACCCGACCTGGTTCAGGCTGTTCTGACGGCTGGAGTTGATCGCCGCGATCTGCTTATACGACTGGCTCAAGTTGGATATGACCAGCGCGACGAGGCCCACTACCGACAGCTTCGAATCGACGTCATCGACTGGCGGGCCTATGAGGTGGCAGCATCATTCCCACGGCTGACCGCAGCGTCCTTTGCCCCTGCGGAGCCCCCGAACGGCGTGTTCGACATCCACTACACAATTGATCTTGCCGTGTGCCCTACAGTAGCTCTTCAGCCCGCAGCACTGGACCGCATTTACGAAGTGCTCGCAGGAGTTCTCGATGCCAACGCCGCTGGATCTGCAGTCTGAGCCATTCTCGGCAACGGGTGGAGCGGCTGCCGAGGGTGTATCCAACCAGCTTGGCCGCCCGCGAGCCGACCGCTTCACCCTGTTGATCCGCGAAGCCGTTCAGAACAGCTGGGATGCGAGACTTGCTTCCGAAGGAGGCGTGCGCTTCCAAGTGGATGGCTACCTCCTTGATCGAGATGTCCGGCAGTCCATCGCCGAGAAGGTATTCGCGAACGTCCCGGCCGCGATCGGAATTCGAACCCGCCTCCTTTCTGGAGGCGAGTTCCCGGTGCTTGCTATCAGCGACTTCGGCACCCACGGGCTCGGCGGCCCTACCCGTGGAAACGTCGTCCCTCAGCCGGGAGAGTCGACCAATTTTGTCGATTTCATGCGCTACATCGGCAGGCCGCCAAACCGTTCACATGCAGGCGGTACCTACGGCTTCGGCAAGGCTGCATACTTCCTCGCCAGCTCGCTGAGGACCATCTGCGTCTACAGCCGCTTCAATAGCGGGCGTGGGATGGATTCGAGGTTCATGGCCGCAGCATTGGGGCCACAGTTCGAGACGAGCGGGCCGGACGGACGACGGTTCACCGGTCGGCATTGGTGGGGTCGGCTGGCTCAGGATGATGTTGTGGACCCGGTCGCAGGTGCTGAGGCCGATGCATTGGCGCAGCTCCTGGGGTCCGCCGAGCGCAGCTCCAATAATTCCGGCACCACCATCTATGTTTTGGCTCCCGACTTCGAAGAGCAGGGGCCGGAGCAGGTACTGGGCCAGATGGGACGCGCAATAGCCGACTACTTCTGGCCCAAGTTCATCGACGGCATCGATGAAGCGCCCACCATGTCCTTCGGCGTGCGCTGGCAGGGCAGCGAGCTGCCACTGCCGAACATCCAGAGCGAGCCGGAGCTGAGGCTGCTCGCGCGTGCCTTTACCGCGGCATCTACCAAATCCTCGACCAGCGGCGCGGTACTGGAGCCGATTGCTTCGCAGCGGCCGAAGAAGCTCCTTGGCCACCTGGCACTGGTTCGGCAGCCCTCCACGACAGTCGCACCAGCAGGTGCGCCGGGCCAGGACGAAAGTGATGGTTCGGACATGCTCTATCAGCGGCCTCTTCGACGGCCGCTTCGGCATATCGCAATGATGCGGGCGCCCAACTTTGTGGTGAAGTACCTGGAAGGTCCGCCAGTTCCGTACGAACTTGCCGAATACGCGGGCGTATTTCGAGTCGATGCCGAGGCGGATGCGGCATTTGCCCGGGCCGAGCCGCCAACCCATGACGATTGGATTCCCGATCTGCTGCTGGACGCGGCGGAGAAGACCTACGTGCGGGTGGCCCTTCGCAGGGTGAAGGATGCCGTCGGAGCCTTCGCCGCACCTCCCACCATCGAAGCTGCGGGGAGTGGATCCGCCTCGGTTGCAGGCTTTTCCCGTCTGTTGGGGGGGCTCGTACCTGCGCTGAGTCTGGATGCAGCGCACCAGACCAGGTCGAATGGCTCGACCAGATCTGCTGGAGGCACTGGCGGACCGAGCGGCGGTGGAGGTCGGCGGGCCGGAGGGCCTCAGATTGCATATGTCGGAGAACCTGGGCTCGACATGGTCGATGGCGTTCCGGCGATGATTGCCCGCTTCGAAGCATCGAGCCCAAGTGGTTTACCTATCCGGGTCTCAGCGCTACCCAAAGTGGTCATTGCCGACGGCTTTGAAAGCGACCCTCCGCACGGGGCACAGCAGCCGCGAGTTCTGAAGTGGCTGGATTCGCGAGGCGCCATCGCCGCAGCAGACAGTGCGAGCTGCGTCGTTCCGGTAGCTGGCGGCACATGGGCTGTGGTGGTCAGCGTCCCGCCCGACGCCATGATTTCTGTCGCGCTCAAGGCAGAGGTCGAAACAGAAGGATGAGGACTGCGACCTCTCTTCCCTACAAACGTGCCGCGCTGCACCGGATGACGGCAGGTCAATGGGATATTCTGTCGACAGAGCATGCTCTGCCTCTCCCGCCGGTTCTATCCGAACTGGACTACGGCTCCGTGCTCCGTCTGCGCAGAGAAGTTGTCATCGACGTCGAAGGCATCCGGGCCGACTGCGGCCTTCCCAGTAGCGCATCTTTGCTGGCGGCTGCGAGTTGGTCGAGTACGGGAACCATGCTGCGTCGTTGCCTGGCCAGCGCTGTGCTATCCGGCGATGGAGCCTGCCTCATAGAACTCTCTGGAGAGATTGCAGGCGGCGACATAGCCGACATGCTTCACATCGACACCACAATTCTGCTCGCTCACGGGCAGGGTGAGTGCTGTTCGCTTGCCCCCCGGCATGCAGGAGCGATCCTCCTTCAGGAACGACAGACCATTCGGCTGGATTCGTCGCAGTCGTTCTTTCCTGTTGAAATTGTGGACTTCAGCGAGGGCTATTGGGCCAATCCAGATGCAGGATGGCATCTTTCCTGGAACGTGTTTTTCCTGGACCAGCCCTTTCTCGGATCTGTCCGTCTGCTCGTCAATGCGGCGCATCCCCGAGTGGTACGAGCCGTGTCGGGAAACGCCCCCACTGCAGAAGCTTCAGCCATCCGGTCGGCGATCTACTTTGATGTAGCGAAATCTTTGATTCTTGGCGCGCTGGCCAGCGAGGATTTCGTTGAAAGGGACGGTGACTTCGGAGAGGGTAGCTGCGGCATGGTTGTCTGCGCGATGATTCACATGCTGTTTCCCGGCGACGGCATCAGCGGCCTTGCGGCAGCTGCAGCCCAGCGGCCTGACCATTTCAATACCGACCTACAGGGGCGGCTCAGACTTTTCTGGAGCTGAGTGGTGATTCTCTTTCCCCAATTGCCGCACCACATCGCCCTGCAGATTGCCGATGGCGCTCGATCAGCCCCAGTCGACATCCTCGCCGGCATGGCGGCCCCTGAGCATCCCTCCTGCGAATACACGCCGGTCGGAAATCGGTCGACGAAAACGGCGCTGATCAAGCTGCGGAACGACCTTCTGCAACTCGCGATGGACGCCGGATACCCACAACCACCTGGCGGGCAGTCCGCGGCGGACTTCGATGCCAGGGCTTCTATCGTCCTGATACAGCAGATGCCGATGGCGCCTGCTGAGGCAGCACGGGGGGGCGTATGGGCGTTCCTCGCCTGCGTCCTGTTGCCGGATATTGTCCGATGGCGCTTCAGCGGCGTCGGTGGAACGACTACGACGCTTGAACGGTTTGTGTCAGGCCGCCGCAATGTCTTTCAACGTCTATGGTGGCGTGCATTCCACCTCATGCCCAGAACAGACAGCGCTCCACAGCTTTCCGATCTACTGAGCGCACTCGGTGAGGACGAGCTGGTCCAGTTGATGGAGCGCCCTTCCATCGCAGGCATCGCCGGCCTGCCCGGCTCCATTGCGGCAGGCCTTCTGGCTGCATCGCAGACATACTCGGACTTAACCCGGCGCCAGCTGATCAGGGAGGCGCAGAAGCGCATTCTTCGGCTGTCGTCATTCCTTTTGTTTGAATCGATCGACCAGGCGGAGGTCAACCGACACGTTGAGGACGTGTTCGAACAGGTAGCAGCATCGCTTCTCCGTCGAGAGTCCGAGTTGGAAACGGCGGCCGACAATGGCTGACAACATGACGCCCGAGCAGCGGCGCATGACCATGTCGAGGATTCGCGGGCGCGACACGAAAGTAGAACTCGTCGTCCGCAAGGAGCTACACAGACGGGGCTATCGCTTCCGAGTCAACGCCACATGGCTCACAGGCAAGCCGGATATCGTCTTCACCAGATTCCGACTCGCCATTTTCATCGATGGTGATTTCTGGCACGGATGGAAATTTGATCAATGGTCGCTGAAGCTTGCCCCCTACTGGCGTGAAAAGATTGGCGGGAACATCACGCGCGACCTTCGACACAGGGCGCTCCTACGCCGAGAAGGGTGGACGGTCATGCGCCTCTGGGAGCATGACGTGAACAAGAACTTGGAGCGCTGCATCCGGCGCATTGAGGCGAAGCTGGACCAGCTTCGCAAGGTCTGATCCACACCCATTGATTCTTCGCCGGGGGATCAGTCCGCTGTGTAGCGAATCCCGTCACCGGCATTCTCGCCTCGCTTGAACCCCCGACCCTGCTAAACGCTCAAGGACGGCAACTCTCCCATCAATCCGGTCAGCCTGCAGTTCCCATTCCCTGCGGCGCAAAGCGAGAGCGCGCCACAGCATCTGGCCATCCGCTTCAACGGGGAATGGCACGATGGGACAGACCAACCGCCGCACATCCGCATGGCTTGCGCTTGCCGTGGTGTTGGCTGTGTCGTTCTCGGCGCTGCAGCCTGCCTTCGCCGCCGATAGCCTCGCCTCGGAGCGTGAGCAGATCGCCGCGCTCGCCCGCCAGCTCGACCTGATCGACCGCCTGGCCGAGCACGCCGCCAGTACCGCTCCGCAGGAACGCGCCCGCTACCACTTCGACTACGCCCGGCTGCGTGCCGACCTGAAGCGCGTTCGCGCCGGCCTGCAGGACTATCTCGTGCCCCAGCGCGCCCAGCCGCGCGATCCCGTCCCGCTGGCCGGCGACTACGTCCGCCGCGACCGCGCCGACGACGAGGAGCCGTCGCCATGACGCCCTCTGCCGATCAGGTCGCCGCCTTCCAGGCCAACGGCGGCTTTGCGCCTTCGGCTGTCTCTGCCGTGGTGCTGGGCTTCGTGTTCGCCGTGTTGCTGCTGTGGGGCGTGTGGGCCATGCGCACTGCCTACGTCGGCTGGGCCGAGCACCGCATCACTGAACGTCAGTTCCTCGCCGTCGTCGTGCGCTTCGTGGCGATGTACCTGGTGCTGACCTTCTTCCTCCTCTCCTGACCGTCACGAAGGGCCATACGCCATGAACACGCCTCCGACACCCCAACGCATTCCGTCCCGCATCGCCGCACCGCTGCTGCCGCTGGCGCTCGCGGGCCTGCCGCTGTCGGCCTTCGCGCAGGGCCTGCCGACCATGGAAGACCCATCGCGCGGCCAGGGCAGCGGCATCCTGCAGACCTTGCAGAACTACGGCTACGACATCGTGCTGCTGATCGCGCTGCTCGTGGTCGCCTCGATGTTCGTCGGTGTCTGCTATCACGCCTACACGCGCTACTCGGAGATCCACACCGGCCGCGCCACCTGGGGCCAGTTCGGCCTGACGGTCGCCGTGGGCGCAATCCTGCTGGTGGTCGGCATCTGGCTGCTCACCAAGGCCACCGGCGTGCTGTAAGGGCGGCAAGCGATGGCCGTCCCTTCGGAAACACCGCGCGACACGCTGGTGACCTTTCTGCCGCACCGGCTGAACCGCCAGCCGGTGGTCGTGCGCGGGCTGACCGCCGACGAGTTGTGGATCTGCGCCGGCCTGTCGGCCGCCGCCGGATTCGCACTCGGCCTGCCGCTGGCCTGGCTCACGCACAGCATCGCCATGGTGCCCACGCTGATCGTCGCCGGCATCGCGTTGGGCGTCTTCGTCGGCGGCGGTTTCCTGCGCGCGCAGAAGCGCGGCCGGCCCGACACCTGGCTGTACCGGCAGCTCCAGTGGCGGCTGGCCCTACGGCATCCGGCGCTGGCGGCGCTCCTGGGCGGCCAGCGCCTCATCACCCGCTCGGGCTACTGGACGACCCGACGCAATGCCGATCGAGGTGCGCCATGAGCCGTTTCAAGAACGAGGTTGCGCACCTGCAGGCGCACGTGAAGACGCTGCGTCTGGGGGCCGGCGCGTTGTTCGTGGTGGCGCTGCTGCTCGGCTTCGGTTGGTGGAGTGCGCCGAAGAGTCTGACCATCCATGTGCCGCCGGACCTGCGCTCGGGCAGCACGCGCAAGTGGTGGGACGTGCCGCCCGAGAGTGTGTACGCCTTCTCGTTCTACATCTGGCAGCAGGTGCAGCGCTGGCCCACGAACGGCGAAGAAGACTATCCGCGCAACCTGCGCGCGCTGTCGGCCTACCTGACGCCGAGCTGCCGGGCCTTCCTGCAACAGGACTACGAGTACCGGCGCGCCAGTGGCGAGCTGCGTCAGCGCGTGCGCGGCATCTACGAGATTCCCGGCCGCGGCTACGGCGATGATCCGGCCACGCGCGTCAAGGTGGTTTCCGACCGCGATTGGATCGTCACGCTCGACGTGAGCGCGGACGAATACTACGGCTCCGAGCAGGTCAAGCGCGCCCTGGTGCGCTACCCCATCAAGGTCGTCCGGCTGGACATCGATTCCGAGCACAACCCCTTCGGCCTGGCGCTGGACTGCTACGCCGGCGCACCCCAGCGCATCGAACCGCCGCCGACACCGCCCCAGGCCGGCGCGCCCGCCAACGCCTCCGGCCATCTGCAGGGAGACTCCCCATGAAGCCCATTGCCTTGTCGGCCCTGGCCGGCGTCCTGCTGATCCTCGGTTTGGTGCCGGCCAGCCAGGCCGTGGAAATCCTGCGCTGGGAGCGGCTGCCCCTGCCGGTGCCGCTGGTGGTCGGCCAGGAGCGCGTGGTCTTCATCGACCGCAATGTGCGCGTCGGCGTGCCGGCCAGCGTCGGCGATCACCTGCGCGTGCAGAGTGCAGGCGGCGCGATCTACCTGCGGGCGAGCGAGCCGATTCCGCCCACGCGGCTGCAACTGCAGGACGTGGAATCCGGCGCGCTGATCCTGCTCGACATCGCCGCCGAGCCGGCAAAGGACAGCCAGGCGCCGCTGGAGCCGGTGCGCATCGTGGAAGCGGAAGCCCCCACGAAGCGCTACGGCGGCGGTGCAGCAATCGGCGCGGACGAGCAGGCCGATGCGCCCGCGGGCAAGTCCGTTCCCCGGCGCGAAACGCCGGTTCCGGTCGTGCTGACGCGCCATGCCGCACAGAACCTGTACGCGCCGCTGCGCACCGTCGAGCCGGTCGCCGGCATCGGGCGTGTGAACCTGCGCCGCGGCCTGGCGCTGGACACCTTGCTGCCGACGCTGCCGGTGCACGCGCGGGCGCTGGCCGCGTGGCGCCTGGAAGACCAGTGGGTGACGGCCGTGCGGCTCACCAATACCGCCGCGCGCTGGCTCGACCTCGACCCGCGCGCCCTGCAGGGCAACTTCGTGGCGGCGACCTTCCAGCATCCGAACCTGGGGCCGGCCGGCACCGCGTCCGACACCACGGTGCTCTACCTGGTCACGCGCGGCCACGGCCTGGCCGAGTCGCTGCTGCCGGCGCTGAGCCCGATCGACGCCAACGTGAACTTGCCGCCGGCCGCCGCGGCCGGCTCGACCGGAGGAGCGCGCGATGAAGAGTAATCCGCTGCTCAAGTGGCTGCTGATCCCGATGGCGCTGCTGCTGGTGTTCGTCGGTATCAAGCTGTTCTCCGGCGCCCCGGGCGGCCAGACCGCCTCCAAGGGCGCGGCCAGTACGCTCACGCCCGACGAGATGAAAGCCCTGGGCATCGCAGGCGACACGCCGCGCGATACCGTCGCCACGCTGGTGGCCCAGGTGAAGCAGTTGCGCACCGAACTGCAGAGCGCGCTCGGCGACAACAAGCAGCACAAGGCCGAGAACGAGCGCCTGCGTGCGCGGGAAAGCGCGATCGACCAACGCATCCAGAGCGCGCTGGAAGGCGAGCGCAACCGCCTGGAGCAGGAGCGCACCCAGGTGGCCAGCGACAGGCAGCAGACCCAGGGGCTGCTGCAGGATCTGCAGCGGCAACTGGACGGCCTTGCCGGCAAGGGTGGCCCGTCCGACCTGCCCGTCGGGCTGGGGCTGGAAGAGGGTGACGGCAAGCGCTTCAACCGCGGCACCAGTGGCACGCAGTGGGTCGAGCCCGACGATGCCAAGGTCGACGCCAAGAACGGCAACAAGGAGCCGAGCTTTCCCCTGAGCTTCGGGCCGGCCCAGAAAAGCCTGTCGGCCGCAGTGGAATCCGTCGCCGACGTTGGCAGCCGCGCGGTGGGCGCATCCACGAAGGCGGTCTACACCGTGCCGTCGAACTCGACGCTCATAGGGTCGGTTGCCATGACGGCGCTGATCGGGCGCGTGCCGATCGATGGAACCGTCAACGACCCGTACCCGTTCAAGGTGCTGATCGGCCCGGACAACCTCACGGCCAACGGCATCGACATCCCCGACGTGGCCGGCGCCGTGGTCAGCGGCACGGCCTCGGGCGACTGGACGCTCTCGTGCGTGCGCGGGCAAATCCGCTCGGTCACGTTCGTGTTCCAGGACGGCACCATCCGCACGGTGCCGGAGGACAGCAGCAAGGGCGGTAGCAGCGGCGGCAACTCGGGGCACAACGGCGCCAGCATCCAAGGCGGCCTGGGCTGGATCAGCGACCCTTACGGCATTCCCTGCGTCAGCGGCGAGCGGCGCAGCAACGCCCAGCAGTACCTGGGCAGCCAGGCGCTCATCACCGCGGCCGGCGCCGGCGCGGCCTCGCTCATCAAGTCCGACAACGGCAGCGTGGCCGTGGTCGCCAACAACAACGGCTCGCTGGGCACCGTCGGTATCAGCGGCAACGAAGCGATGGGCCGCATCCTCGCGGGCGGCGTGCGCGACATGGCCGATTGGGTCAACAAGCTCTACGGCCAGGCTTTCGCGGCGGTCTACGTGCAGCCTGGCGCCAAGGTGGCCGTGCATCTGGAGCAGCCACTCGACATCGACTACGACGCCAAGGGGCGTCGGGTCCACCACCGCACCGGAGAAGCCAATGCCTCGGATCTGGATTGACGCGGCCGCCGTGCTGCTGGCGGCCACCCTGCTTGGCGGCTGCGCCACCAGCAAGGAGAAGCTGCTGCCGCACGGCGACAGCACCATGCTCGACATCTGGCATCAGGAGACCGGCGGCAGCGCGGGCGGCGGCCAGGCGGCGCGGCAACTGCTCGATGCGCGCCAGGGCCTGCGCCGGCCGCTGGCCGAGGCCGATGTGCAGGCGGCGCCCGGCGTGCAGGCGCGCTACACCCGTACCGCGCAGAACGAGATTTACCGCCAGTTCCACCGCCTGCCGAACCCCGACCTGGTGATGTACGTGTTCCCGCACCTGGCGGGCACCGACCCGGTGCCGGTGCCCGGCTACAGCACGGTGTTCCCGCTCTATCAGCGCGTGCAGTACGCGATGCCGGGCGAGCGCGTGGAGGACTACTGATGGCTTGGTTGCTGCCGTGGTCACGCAAGCCCGACGCATCGCCTGCTGACGCCGTATATGCGGCCGATGATGCCTGGGCGCGGCACCTAACGGCCCTGGCGGCACAGGGTGTTGCCGGACCGGGCAGCGCGCTCGACCGGGGCAGGCGCAGGCCGGCCACCCAGGCCGACCACGATGCGCTCTATGGCGTCGCGCCGTCGTTCGCGGACTTGCTGCCCTGGGTCGAGTACCTGCCCGGCTCCAAGTGCATGTTGCTGGAAGATGGCCAGTCGGTGGCGGCCTTCTTCGAGCTGGCGCCGGTCGGCACCGAGGGCCGCGAGATGGCCTGGCTATGGCAGGCGCGCGATGCGCTGGAGAACGCCCTGCAGGACTCCTTCGACGAGTTGGACGACAACCCCTGGGTGGTGCAGCTCTACGCCCAGGACGAGGCCGACTGGGACAACTATCTGCGTTCACTGGCGAACTATCTGCAGCCGCGTGCGCTGGGCAGCGCGTTCAGCGACTTCTACCTGCGCTTCTTCGCCCATCACCTGCGGGCCATCGCCAAGCCGGGTGGCCTGTTCGAGGACACCACGGTGACGCGCCTGCCGTGGCGCGGCCAGGTCCGGCGCGTGCGCATGGTGGTCTACCGCCGCACGTCCGCGGCCCCGACCCCGCGGCGCGGCCAGTCGCCCGAGCAGGCGCTGACCACGATCTGCGACCGCCTCGTCGGCGGGCTGGCGAATGCCGGCGTGAAGGCTCGGCGTCTCGGCGCAGCGGACATCCACGCCTGGCTGCTGCGCTGGTTCAACCCGAATCCGACCGTGCTCGGCGCCACTGCTGAAGACCGCGAACGCTTCTACGCGCTGACCCGCTACCCGGAAGAGCGGGAGGAGGGCGAGATCGAACTCGCCAGCGGCACCGACTTCGCACAGCGCCTGTTCTTCGGCCAGCCCCGCTCGGACGTGCCCAACGGCCTGTGGTTCTTCGACGGCATGCCGCATCGGGTGATCGTGATGGATCGCCTGCGCACGCCACCCGTGACGGGCCATCTGACGGGCGAGACGCGCAAAGGCGGCGATGCCATGAACGCGCTGTTCGACCAGATGCCCGAGGACACGGTGATGTGCCTGACGCTGGTCGCCACGCCCCAGGACGTGCTGGAGGCGCACCTCAACCACCTCGCCAGAAAGGCCGTGGGCGAGACCCTGGCCTCGGAGCAGACCCGGCAGGACGTGCAGCAGGCGCGCGGCCTGATCGGCAGCGCGCACAAGCTCTACCGTGGCGCGCTGGCGTTCTACCTGCGCGGCCGCGACCTGGTCCAGCTCGATGCGCGCGGCCTGCAGCTCGTCAACGTGATGCTCAACGCCGGCCTGCAACCGGTACGCGAAGAGGACGAGGTGGCGCCGCTGAACAGTTATCTGCGCTGGCTGCCGTGCGTGTTCGATCCGGCTGCCGACAAGCGCCAGTGGTACACCCAGCTCATGTTCGCGCAACATGCGGCGAACCTGGCGCCGGTCTGGGGCCGCAGCCAGGGCACGGGGCATCCGGGCATCACGTTCTTCAACCGCGGCGGCGGTCCGATCACTTTCGATCCGTTGAACCGCCTCGACCGGCAGATGAACGCGCATCTGTTCCTGTTCGGCCCCACGGGTTCGGGCAAGAGCGCGACGCTCAACAATATCCTGAATCAGGTGACGGCGATCTATCGGCCGCGCCTGTTCATCGTCGAGGCGGGCAACAGCTTCGGCCTGTTCGGCGACTTCGCGGCACGGTTGGGCCTCACCGTGCATCGGGTGAAACTTGCGCCCGGCGCGGGCGTCAGTCTGGCGCCGTTCGCCGACGTCTGGCGCCTGGTCGATACGCCGAGCCAGGTACAGACGCTGGACGCCGATGCGCTCGACGAAGACCAGACCGATGCCGGCATGGCCGTGGAAGGCGACGAGCAGCGCGACGTGCTCGGGGAGCTGGAGATCACTGCACGACTGATGATCACCGGCGGCGAGGACAAGGAAGAAGCGCGCATGACGCGCGCCGACCGCAGCCTGATCCGCCAGTGCATTCTCGATGCGGCCCAGCATTGCGTGGCGGACAGACGCACGGTGCTCACGCGCGATGTGCGCGACGCGCTGCGCGAGCGCGCCCGCGACGCCACGCTGCCGGAGATGCGGCGCGCACGGCTGCTGGAGATGGCCGACGCCATGGATATGTTCTGCCAGGGCGTGGACGGCGAGATGTTCGACCGGTCGGGCACGCCGTGGCCCGAGGCGGACATCACCATCGTGGACCTGGCCACCTTCGCGCGCGAGGGCTACAACGCCCAACTCTCGATTGCCTACATCTCGCTCATCAACACCGTCAACAACATCGCCGAGCGCGACCAGTTCCTGGGCCGTCCGATCATCAACGTGACGGACGAAGGCCACATCATCACGAAGAACCCGCTGCTCGCGCCCTACGTGGTCAAGATCACCAAGATGTGGCGCAAGCTCGGCGCCTGGTTCTGGCTCGCCACGCAGAACCTCGACGACTTGCCGAAGGCGGCCGAGCCCATGCTCAACATGATCGAGTGGTGGATCTGCCTGTCGATGCCACCCGATGAAGTGGAGAAGATCGCGCGCTTCCGCGAACTCAACGCTTCGCAGAAGGCGCTGATGCTCTCGGCGCGCAAGGAGGCCGGCAAGTTCAGCGAGGGCGTCATCCTGTCCAAGTCGATGGAGGTGCTGTTCCGCGCCGTGCCGCCCAGCCTCTACCTGGCGATGGCGATGACCGAGCCCGAGGAGAAGGCCGAACGCTTCCAGTTGATGCAGCAGCACGGCATCAGCGAACTCGATGCCGCCTTCCGCGTGGCCGAGAAGGTCGACCGTGCGCGGGGCATCGAACCCCTGGCGCTGGACACGTTGGCCTGACGGGAGCAACACGATGCGCATGCCTTCATTCGTCCGCCGTCATCCCTGGATCGGTCTGCTGATCGTGGCGACGATTGCGGTTGCCTCGTGGATGCTGCTGCGCGTGCCGCATCCGGTAACCGAGCCCATGTCCCTGGCCGTCGCCGGGTCCGAAGCGTCGAAACCGGCCGGCCCGCCCTGGTTGTATGGCCGTGCCGATGCGCGCTTCACGGTGGTCGGGTACGCCGACCTGGAGTGTCCGTACTGCCGGGCCTACTTCCCCGCGCTCAAGCGCTGGATCGACGCCCATCCCGAGGTGAACTGGCAGTGGCACCACCTGCCGCTGTCCATGCACGAGCCGGCCGCGACTGCCGGGGCACGCCTGGCCGAGTGCGCGGGCGAGACGGGCGGACATGCCTCGTTCTGGCAGGCCGAGGCATGGCTCTACGCGAACACCCGTGGCGACGGCCAGGGCCTGCCGGAGGGCCTGCGCTATCCCGACCTCACGCCAGCCATGCAGGGTTGTCTCGACAGCGAGCGCCCCGATGCCGTCATCCGTGCCCAGGCGGCGGAAGCGGTACAGCAGGGCATCGCGGCGACGCCGGCCCTGCAACTGCGCGACCGCGAGTCCGGCAAGACCCTCCTGCTGCATGGTCCCGTCGAAGGCGATGCCTTGCTGTCGGCCATCGACCTGCTCGCCGCCGGCAGAACGACCGCAGCCGAACCCGCCCATTCCCCAGACATGCCCGCCGGCGTCGCCGATGACATGCCCAGGTAGCCATCGATCTTCAAGGCTACGGCGCGGCTCGTCCGCGTTGATCGAAACCCGTTCGCATCGCATCCCTTGACGCGAACAGCCACCGCATCCGCGGTGGTGGATGCCCGCTCGTCACCTGTTCCATCCCCATCGTCCCCAGGAGGGTTTGCCCTCCTGGGGCAGGCGCCCTCCGATCTCATCCATTGGAGGTTCGCCATGTCTCTTGTCATCGCCGACTCCTGCCCGGAGTCGCTCACCCTGATCGCCGCCCAGCACGAAGACTGGATCATCCGGCAGGCCATCACCCTGCTGGAGAACCGCGTGTTCAAGGCCGGTCCGGCGCTGGGCAGTCCCGCCGCCGTGCGCGACTACCTGCGCCTGAAACTGGTCGCGGAGCCGAACGAAATCTTCGCCGTCGTGTTTCTCGACAACCAGCACCAGGTGCTCGCCTTTGAGCCGCTGTTCAAGGGCACGGTCGACCAGACTTCGGTGTATCCGAGGGTGGTGGTCCAGCGTGCGCTGGCGCTCAACGCTTCGGCGCTGATCCTGGCGCATCAGCATCCCTCAGGGAACACCGAGCCCTCGGTCGCTGATCGTGCGATCACCGAGCGGCTGAAGAGCGCCCTTGCCACCGTCGATGTCCGGGTGCTGGATCACTTCATCGTCGGCAAGGGCAGCCCGTACTCGTTCGCCGAAGCCGGCTTGCTGTAGCAGCACCACCCCACGCGCATTCATTTCATCACCACGGGAGCCCTTGGCTCCCGCTTCTTTTTCGCCGGCCCGCAGGAAATCGGGACTGACCGGTTTCGGTTTCTTTGTCGTTCCCTGATCTGCGTTGCGCTCGACTACGAGTCTGCATCGACTCCGCGGAGGCGCGACATGCCGGCTCATTCCCTCAACCTTCCTGCCGCCTCGCGGCGCCCCCTGGCCGCCAGGCTAACCGCTGGACTGTGCGCCGCGCTGCTCGTTCCCATCGCGGCGGCCGCCGATGTGCTCGTCGTCACCGACAGCCATCATCCGGTGCAGGCCCCGGCCGGCGTGCGGGTCATCGAGCTGGACCAGGCCACGCGCATCGAGGTCGAACTCGCCGGGCACCTGCCGGCCGACCCGCAACAGGCCGCAGCCGTGGTGCGGCAGCGGTTGCATGGCGGCGGCGAGGCCCTTCAGCGCCGCATCGGCCACGCCTACCAAGGTGTCGCGGATGCCTGGGGGCTGGGCATCGCCAAGATTCCCGCCGTGGTGGTCGATCGACGCTTCGTGGTCTACGGCGAGCCCGACGTGTCCCGCGCCGTCGCGCGCATCAACGCCTACCGGAGCACGCAACCATGAGCCTCCTGCTGGCACGCCGGCGCCTGCGCGCCACCGCCGCCTCGCTGCTGCTGGGCGCAGCCACATCGACGTTTGCCCTGGACACCGCCACCATCGTCTCGTCGGCGCTGTCCCCCGACTGCCTCGAATACCGCGTGGTCGGAATCTGCTACTGGCTGTACTGCACGCCCTTCGGCTGCTCGGTTCGCACCTCCGTCAAGGTGCGCCACTACGTCCCCGATGCGGTGGTGTCGAGCTACTCGAACACCGGCGAAAACCCGTGGCTGGAAGTCAGGGCGATGAGCATGCCCAACCCGACCGCCAAGGCTGGCGGTGACGGCACGACCAATCACGACAACGAGAACAACCTCGCCAAGTTCAAGAACGCCGATGTCATCGGCCATCCGGCCGGGATGGTGTTCAGCCAGTTCGCCAGCGCCTCCGGCTACACCTGCGAAGGCGCTGGCACGGCCTTCATGCCGTATCTGTTGAGCACGCTCGACACGATCGCCTGGCGCTACAACATCCCGGAAGCGTTCTACCCCGAAGCGCTCATCCCCGGCCGGCGCGAAATCGGTACGCGCACCGGCCTGAACCTCTGGGGCAACGTGTATCCCCGCGGGGGCTTCCTACACCAGACCGACGACCACAAGAGCGGCGGAGTGGTCGCGCAGCGCGCGGGCGACATCGTGACGCGCCGCAACCAGATTCACGTGTACCAGCCTCTGCTGGCCAACGCCCGCGACGGCTACTGGCCGGCCGGTGCGCTGATGGAGACCGACGCCTCGACGGGCAAGTGGCAGGAGCTGACGCCCACGCTCTCGAACAGTTGCGTGGTCTTCCCGCACAGCCGCACCCGCGTGCAGGCCCAGCAAGGCGACTACGCCTGGGCCTTGTGGCGGCCGTACTCCTGCTGCCGGCGCCGTGGTCAGGTCTTCCTCGGCAGCGTCGATTTCATGTGAGGAACCCACGATGAACGCCTCCCTCCCTGACTTCCTGTGCCGCGCGAAGTCGCACCTGCGGGCCACGCTGCTCGTGGCGGCCATCACGCTGGTCGTCGGCGCCGCCTGGGCGCAGACCCGCATCGACCCCAATGGCGTGAACGCCAGCGGCAGCGTGATCGGCGACGACGTGCTCTACAGCATCGGCGGCGGCAGAGCCGTGTCGATGGGGAGTGCCGGCAACATGCAGAGCATCGGCGTGGGGATCGGCTGGAACAGCAACCTGATCTGCGGCGACATGAGCATCACCACGACGCTGCAGAACCAGCTCAACGGCATCACCAACGGCTTCCAGACGATCATGAGCAACGTGATCCAGAACGCCACCAGCGCCGTGGCCTCGCTGCCGGCCCTGATCATCCAGCGCGCCGACCCGGGGCTCTACAACCTGCTGACCAACGGCATCCTCCAGGCGCGCCTGGACTTCGACCGCTCGAAGATGACCTGCCGGGCCATCGCCAATCGGATGGCGGACATGGCCGGCGGCCAAGCCGGCTGGGACCAGCTCGCCGAGGGGATGGCGCTGCGGGATGCGGTCAGCAGCACCGATGCCGTCTCCGCCATCGAGCAGGCCGAGTCCAACAAAGGGAACAACGGCGTGCCCTGGGTCGGCGGCGGCAACGCGGGTGGCTCTGGCCAGAGTTCGATCAAGGTGGTCGGCGATGTGACGCGCGCGGGCTACAACCTGCTCAACGGGCGCAGCGCCACCGATACCTCGTCGATCGCGCGCAGCGCCTGCGGCAACCGCCTGACCTGCCAAACCTGGTCGTCGCCGGGCGCGGCCGCGGCCTTTGCGAATCGAGTTTTGGGCGAACGCGAGCAACGCACCTGCGAAAACTGCACGAAGACCCAGACCACGCCTGGCGTCGGGCTCACGCCAGTGATCCAGGAAGAGTACGAGACCAAGCTGCAGGTGCTGCAGGAGCTGGTGACGGGCGCCCGGCCGACGACGCTGGCCAATCTCGACGCAGCCGGCAGCAGCTCGCTGCCGATCACCCGCGGCGTGATCGAGGCCCTGCGTGACGAACCCGACCAGGACGTGCTGGGCCGGCGCCTCGCGTCCGAGGCGGCGCTGTCCAGCGTGCTGGAGAAGGCCCTGTTGCTGCAACGCACGTTGCTGACCGGCAAGAAGGAGCCGAACGTCGCCGCCAACGAGCTGGCCGTGCAGGCGGTCGACCAGGAGAACAGCGCACTGGAGCAGGAGATCAACAACCTCAAGACTGAGCTGGAGCTGCGGCGCACGCTGGCCGGCAACTCGGCGATGGCGATCATCCAGCGCCACAGCACCCGCGCTGCCGGCTCGCGCGGCGTCTTCGAGGGCGACACCACACGTGACCGTCTGCGGGAAGTCCAGAAGCCGCGGAGCGGTACGCCATGAGCGCGCCCGCACGGCCGCCCGAAGGGCGCGCGAACCTCCCCAGGGGAGGATGTCGCGCTAGCGACAGGAGGGTAGTCCAGTGAACCGGCTGGCCTGGCTGCGGCTGCCATGGCTGTTCAACCGCCGCGTCGGCGTGGCGCTGCTGTGGACCTTGCTGGTGGTGGCCGCCGCGGTGGCGGTGAACATCGCCGGCATCCACGTGGTCGGCGGCGTCGAGGGCTGGCAGCACTGGCTGCAGGCGCACGCCGGCCACTTCTTCGTGTGGCGGCTGTGCCTCTACGGAGCGACGGCTTACGCCTGGTGGTGGATGCGTCGGCGCCTGTTGCGGCGGGAGCCGTCCCGCGAGACGCATCAGCGCCTGCTGCGCACGGAGATCGCGGCCGTGATCGCCGTGGTCGCGCTGGAAGCCAGCCAACTGTTGCGGCACGGCTGAGACCGGGAGGCAGGCATGACGCTCTACACCACGGACTACCTGGAGTATTACCTGACCCTGGTGGCTTGGGTGGTCAACAACGGCATCTGGAGCATTCTCGTGGCGAGCGGCGTGTTCGCGCTGCCGTTCGTGGCCATCGTGATCCAGGAATGGCTCAAGGCCCGCAGCGAAGGTGCGGACGAAGGCAACAAGGGCGTGCTGTCGTCGATGCGCATCGAGAACCGGGTGTGGGTGGCGATCGTGGTCATCATGTTCGCCGGCATCCCGTTCATCCCGGTGGATCTCGCCACGATCAGGTTCGACACCACGCGCTCCGCGCAATGCCAGGTCAGTGTCCCGCTGCCCAACGACACGGGCTGGTCCAACGTCTACACGGCGCTCAACGACCAGAGCGCGCTGGTGCCGGTGTGGTGGTTCTTCATGCACGCGCTGTCGAAAGCCGTGACGGGCTCCGCGGTGGCGGCGATTCCCTGCGGCACGGACCTGCGTCAGATTCGCATGGATGTGGATGCCACGCGCATCGACGATCCGGTGCTGGCACAGGAGGTCGCCGACTTCACGCACGACTGCTACGGGCCGTCGCGCGCCAAGCTGTTCATGAACCGGCCGACGCTCTCCGACGAGCAGATGAACGACGTCACCTGGATCGGGTCGAGTTACTTCCTCGACACGCCCGGCTTCTATGACACCTATCGCGCCAAGACCCCACGCACGGCCTGGCCCTACGACGCGACCCGCGATGCGGGGCTGGCACAGGTGGACAGCGGCGGCGGCTATCCGTCCTGCCGGCAGTGGTGGGCCGATGGCGGCCAGGGACTGCGCAGCCGGCTGCTGGCACAGGTCGACCCGGACCTGCTGACCCGCATCGGGCGCTGGGTGGGCTTCCTGTCGCAGAGCGAGGTCAATGACTCGGTGATCCGCGCCGTCGTCTCACCGCGGCAGCAGAAGATGAACCAGGGCGCCGTCTACACCGACTACGGCGGCCAGATCGACAAGACGCTGCCGAACATCGTCACGCGCGGCGCGAGCGACCTGGGGCTGACCGTCGGCTCGCTGGGCTTCTTTCCCGCGATGGATGTGGTGCGCCAGGCGCTGCCGATGGTGCTGACGATGCTCAAGATGGCGCTCGTCATCTGCATCCCGCTGGTGCTGCTGATCGGCACCTACGACCTGAAGACGGTGGTGACGGTGAGCTGCGTCCAGTTCGCGCTGTTCTTCGTGGACTTCTGGTTCCATCTCGCGCGCTGGATCGACAGCACTATCCTCGATGCCCTCTATGGCTGGGGATTCGGGGCAAATCGGCCGCACACCAACTTCGATCCCCTGATCGGCCTGAACAACGCCTTCGGGGACATGCTGCTGAACTTCGTCATGGCGGCAATGTTCCTCGTACTGCCGAGCTTGTGGGTTACCGCACTGGGCTGGGTAGGTGTTCGTGCTGGCGGCATGCTTCAAGGTTTGGCAAACGGGACCAGGGACGCAGGGCAAGCAGGTGGCAAGGGATCGAATCTATTGATCAGCGCTGCCAAAAAGTAGCTTGCCGTACATCAGTCGTCTTCAAACCGCGGGTCTGGATCGTCGTTGTGCATCGTTGGGTGATAGAACAGACCTTCCCGGTGATCGCGCTCATCTGCCTTGCGACCGAGAAAATCGGAATCGCTTTCCGTGTTGTCTTGCCTTGCGATCCAAGCCGCAGCCAAGATGCCCCCAATCAGCAACGCCAGCCAGAACGCGACGTAGAGCAGTATCCCGAGCGCCGTGAGCTTGAGTACCGCGAGAACGACCTTGGCAACGTTCGGCGTCCATCCTTGAGCCACCAGCCATCCATTCGCCCGGCGATCCAAACCCACGCAACCTCGCCATGCCCGACCCAACATCCGGCCCAGGCGTTCCGCGAAAGTTGTCTGTACAACGGGTTTCATGATGACTACCAGGGTTATGCCAAAAGGGCTCGAAGGTTGCCGCGAATGACGTCCGCCATTTCGGCCGCTTGCATACCGCGCAACCGGCCTAGAGCTTCCACCACGATTGCCACATCGACCGGTTGCGAGGGTCGCTCGCCGGTGCGGGTGAAGGGCCCATCTGTCTCAGTCAGTATCCGATCCAAGGGGATGGTCTGAACCATCGCGGCGTGCCTCTCCTTGTCCAGCATTCCCGCATTGATCGAGAAGTAGCAACCCAGTTCCAACGCTCGCTTCGCCTCGCTTTGCGTTCCCGTGAACCAGTGAAGAACGATCTTGCCACGTTCCGGCGGCAGATGCGCCTCGACAAGATCGAGCACCGGCTTGGCCGACCTAATGCTGTGGGTCGTGATGATCTTGCCACCCGCCTCAGCGCAACGTTGCAACACGTGCTGAAACACGCGCTTCTGGGCATCGAGCGACTTGAAGAACCGAGGACCGGCGTCCAACCCGACCTCGCCGACATAGCGAGTCTCTGAAAGATACCGGTCCCATAGCTCGATCTCGTTCTCGCGCTCCGCGACCAACTGCGGGTGCAGCCCAAGCGCCGCCCGGACATGCTTCGTGCGCTGTGCGAGTTCGTGGTTGCGAGGCCAGGCGCGAGGTGTCGTCGTCACCGCCAGCGTGAACACCCCGGCCGCCTCAGCTTCCCGAACCGCCACGGCATGGTCTGGGTAAAGATCGAGGTGGCAATGGAAGTCCACGAGACCGGTTGTTGCGATCATGCGCGCACCCTAGTCAACTCGGCCGCGCCTCGACGCCATCGATGAGCCGGGCGACTTCATCAAGGCCGCGCCGGTAGACATCGGCGAGTTCATCGAGGTGCGCAGCCTCGTCGGCAAGCGAGCCGGGTTTATGGATCAAGAGGTTCGCAAGCTCCGGTCGCCCTTTCAAGCGCTCGATTGCGTACTGAAACGACCTGACCTGCTTTCCGGGCGACTCGCGCGTGTCCAGTGGCTGCGCGCGGAGGTCCGGCACGGTGTACGTCGTCGAATCGTTTCCGTTGCCCCATGCCGCCATCAGCGCCGCACGGCGAATCAGGCACGGCAAGCAATAACCGCAGTGCTCGATGCCGAGCCCCTGCCACCGGCCCTTGGTGGGGGAGGAACACGACAGAGAGTCCGTCGCCAACTTCTTCAAGAGTGCTGGGTTGCGACAGCCCGCGGCCATCTCGCCCTTCGTCTTGTCCCAGTAGGGATTCCGGATCTCCCCGTCTATGCCGAGGGCACCGAGCAGGTCGTTCCACCTTGCCATGTAGTACGGGTGCGTCGTGCGGGTACTGTTCGAGCCCAGCCGCAGTGGGTCCAGCGGCACATTCAGAGCGATCAGCCCGTTCTCGGGAACCCGCAGCGTGAAGCGTCGTCCCAGTCCAGTACCAGCGAACACCCCGAGCGCGAGGAACAGGAACGATCTTCCCCGCGTGCTGTTCTCCGAGCCGACTCCTTCCACGAGGCCATCGTCGAAGGTCATTCCGACGCGTAGCCGCTCGAAGGATGACCTGTCGTAGTGCTTCTTCAAGCCCGTAAGCAACTTGCCCTGCGCGTCGCTGGTGGCGCCTTCACCGAAGTGACTGACCAGCAATGGGGTCGCGCCGTCCTCCAAGAGGTCTATGGCGCCGATAAGGCTGTCAAGCCCGCCCGAAAAGAGGCTCAGGGAGTCGAAGGGTGGACAGATAAGACTCGGGGGCGCCTCCTCAGCGATCGTCGCGAACCGAGCCGGACGCGCCCTGAACCCGATCGTCCATTGATCTCCCGTCAAGAAATCCAGCGACTTCTTCAGCGTCGCTGTCGCAGTTCCCCAACGAACCGGATCACTGACCGGAACAACCAGACGAATCTCGCGCGTCCAGGAGTCTTGCGATTGCTCGGCGCGCGAGATGCGCGTGTCCGCGGCATGCACGTGAGCAGCCAGCACTAGCAGGTCGACGCCAATCTCCGAGGGAAAAACGCCGATCTTCTTCAAGCTGGTTAGCGCACCACCGATGCCATGGTCCAGGGACTTCTCGCCGGCGACGAGCTGCAAGTAGGTCCTCTGTTCATCCACACCGACTGGAACGTCAACGTGGTCATCGGGACCGAAGCGCCCCGCCAAGAGTTGTCGCTTCATTGGTTGGCCTCCGCATCCCCCAGGGTCTGCAGGATCGCAAACGCGGACTCGTACACGGTGTCCACGAAGGTTTGAATCCGTTCGGGCGTGAGATTCGGTGACTCCGCCCGGGCCCGGGTCAGCGCGTCGCTCACCCCGCCCCGAATGAAGTCGCGCAACTGCTGCTCGACGCGGTGCGCCGCTTGGGCATCCGCCGGCATCGTCACGGCCTTGGTGCCGATGTCATTGCAGATCCGCGCTTCGATCGCATGCGTGGCGTACAGCTCGAAGACCGTTTGCATCTGATCGGGCGTGAAGGTGGTCAGGTCAGTCAACCCTTCGCTGGCCAGTTCAACGACGGTTTCGATGTAAGCCTCACGGGCGATGCCTTCATCGACGGTGCCTGCGCCCGGGCAGATGTAGTCGGCCAGGCCCACGAAAATCTCGGTGATCGGACGACCTGCCAGGGACTCCAAGTCGAGCGCGCGCAAGGCCTCGCGCACCCCCCGCGCCTGCGCGTCAACCAGGAAGCCGAGAAGGCGCGCGCCGGCACCGCGAGAGGCTCCCATTCGCTGGGCTGCCTGCCGGGCACCGCCGGCGGATGTGGAGACGTATCTTGAGACGGCTCGGCCAAGGTTGGCCCTGTCAGTGCCGCCGGAACCAGCAAATCGCGTGAAGCAATTGCGGGCGCCGGAGAAACGCTGCGGGTCCGCCGTTCTTGGAATGGGCAGGCGATTTGGCGGCACAGGCGGCGCGCCGCCGTCGGCCGGCGGCTGGCCGTCCGGCCCAGCTCCCGTGCCTGCGGGAGCTGCGGGAGCCTCACCGCCATCAGCGCCGCCGAGCCATGACGGAACAAGCGGAGTACCGCCGCCAGGGCCACCGTAAGCCGTCGAAGTCCCCATCAGCGTCCTCCCTTCACGTCCTTGAGGGCCGCTTCGGCGCTTGCTTTGAGGCCCGGGTTATTGGCGACCTTGCTCCACTCGCCCAGCAGCTTCGTTAGGCGGGCGGCGCATTCGGCATCTTTGATGACACCCTGCCAGCCGCTGACAGTCCATGGGCCACACTTGCCACTTGGCAATGCTTCCAAAAAATCCATCAACCGGCCCTGCAAGCCAGGTTGCGCCTTCACGAGGACGACAAGGCCATCAACACCCGCGGGCTTGGTGTCGAAGGTGCCCGTGCTCATGATCTTGGTGCGCACGGCCTCGAACACCTTCTCCGCTTCGGGCTGCACGAGCTGCTTCAACTCGGCCTCGTAGCCCTGGACGGTCATCTTGCCGCCGAACAGCTTCTCCACCACGCCGGCCAAGTGACCCAGCACGGACACCGGGCCGAAGTAGTCCTTCTTGTCCTTCGTCACGAACAAGTAGGGGCGTAGATCGAGACCCGAGAGTTTGGGTGACAGGCGCGCCCAGTCGCACACCGTGTCCGACGACCGCCATTCAGCCAATACGGCGTTGTCAAGCGCGGGCCCTGGCTCGCCGGCTCTCTGTCCCTTCCGCTCGCCGGCCTGAGACTCCTTGCCGTCGGCCGTCGCCAGCCCCTTTTCAAGCGTATCGAGGTCCTCGCATAGCCCCTGCGGGTGGACCGCGGCGACAAACGCGATCTGCTCGAACAGCCTCGGGATGAAGCGCTCAGCGAGCATGAGCTTCGCGAGCACGGGCAGTTTGACATCGTCCCCGAATCCGCGCGCGGCCGCAGTACGCTCACGCAGCAGCAGCGTGTTGAGGAAGCGTTTGATCTGACGCGGGTTGCCCTTCGTACCGCTCGCCAGGATGGGGCCAATCTGGTCACTGAGGGCAAGCGCGTTGTTCGCCTTCTCGGCTTGCTTGCTGAGCGCCGTCTTGACGGTCGCCGCATCCAAACCGCCACTGGTCCAAGGACGCTTCAGCTTCTCACGCGCCACGCCAATCAAGTTCGCATAGTCGGCGTCGTTCTCGCCGATCTCGGCGCCGGCCAGCAGCAGCGTGACGTAAATCCGCGTCTCGGTCTCGCCCAGCGCCGGGATACGGAATGGGACCTGGATGAGCTTTTCGAGGTAGTTGCGTGCGTAGTCCCGCGGTCCGGTGCTGTCCGGCAGATCGGGAAAGTGCTTGCGCACCGCATACTCGATCATCGCCTCGTCGGCCGCGACGACGAACGCCGTCCGGGCGGTGAACACGAACAACCGGATCGCTTCGAGCGTTTCGATGGCGGTGTCGGGCAAGCACCGGTCGAGGTCATCGATCAGGACGATGAGCTGCTTGATGCCCGCGTCCTTCAGGAGCTGGTCGAAGGCCTTGCGGAACGCCTCGACCTCCTCGGGCACATTCTTTGTTTCGCCCGGCTTCAGCACGGCCTTCACCTCGTCGATCGCCGTCGAGAGGTTTTCTTTCGTGGCGAGCTTGGCAGGATCCGCCACCACCGCTTCGAGCGATGCGACGATGGCTCCGATTTGATCGGGTGTCGGAATGCCTGTGAACGCGGTCAGGGCGAGGCCGCCGGCTCTCTTCGCCACCTTCAGCCAGTCGATGCGCCGGAAGACATCCTTGACCGCGGCCGCGGCCTTGTTCAGGGCCGGACGCTTCTCGACCAAGCCCGTGACGATCCCCTCGATCAGGGCGATCTTGGCATCCTCGAAGCCTTGAAAGCGCCATCCGTTGAACTTGAGGCACAGGACTTCGTCCTTGTCGGCGAACCCCGCCTCGATCATTTCGAGCACGCTGGACTTGCCCGCACCCCAGTCGCCATGCACGCCGATCGTCACCGGATGGTCGGGCCTGGCGCGAAGCAACTCGATGATCGTGGTCGCGATGGCCTCGTTGTTCAGCAGGTCGACCCGGGTTTCGTTGTCGGTCAGAATCATCGGCGTTGATCTCCCCCTGGCAGTTCGTTTGGCAAGTTCAAGAGTACGGAGCGGATAGCTGCGGACACCGCATCACGCGGCCCATCCAGCCTGAGACCAAGGGTCAATTC
Source organism: Comamonas badia DSM 17552 (assembly GCF_000484635.1). Lineage (GTDB taxonomy): Bacteria > Pseudomonadota > Gammaproteobacteria > Burkholderiales > Burkholderiaceae_C > Comamonas_C > Comamonas_C badia. The sequence goes on from NZ_AXVM01000001.1 coordinate 371,603, forward strand.
AACTTGCACGCCAACACCGCGCCGTCCCCGATTGCAGATGTTGTTCGGATCGGTTGCCGGGAATGAGTGCCCCTTCAGATCGACTTCCACACCAAGCCGAGCAATGGCTTGTCCGATGGATATCTTCAATGGGTCGTCAAGGCCGCCCATCAGGACGCGCTGTGCCTTGCCGGCGCAGCCGTGGATCGCGACCACGTGGTCGCAGGCGGATAGCAGTGCCAGGCAGCGCGGTTCATCAAATTTGTGGCTGGTCAGATGAAGTGCAGCGTAGTTGCCAGCCTGACGAATTCCTTCGAACAGATAGAGATTGATGTCCGTGCCAGCGACCGCTCGCGCGATGTCCGACGTGAACTGCTCAATACCTCCGCCATGCGGTGCGATGACGGCGATGGATGATCCGGCGAACGGGCGTACATGCACCCTGTAGTCCGTTTCTTCGGCTTGCGCGCTGGCTAAGTCGGCATAGCCGCCATATCCATCGGCAAGGCTACTCATCGCGCCCCTCGACTGGGAGTGCCGGCCCTTGGAGCGATGCCAGCAAGATTGGGCACAGCGGCTCAGGCATCAGGCCCCCGTTCGAAGGATGCGGCTGGCCGAGCCGGGTTGGCTTGGGTCGCAGAGCGATTAGATTCTGCATTAGAAATCAAACCTTATGCTACTTTCTCTGCGAGTTCTAGCGATAGCTCTAGGGGCTGATTGGATTCCGTGCTATCTTTATAACATGGATGGAAATTCTAGGCACCAAGTAATCAAGCGGCTGCAGGCGGGACTCCCCCGCGGGGCGCCGTTCGACCTTGCCACCCTGAGCCAGTTCGGGGTGTCGCCCCAGCTCGCCGCTCACTATGCCGACGGCGGGTGGATCGTGCGCCTGGCCCATGGCGTCTATGCCTTCCCGAACGATGAGTTCGGGGTCTACGGTGCCCTGAAGTTCCTGCAACAGCGCGTGCCCGGCCTGCACGTCGGCGGCAAGAGCGCCCTGGCCCTGCAGGGTGTGCGGCACAACCTGGGCAGCCGGGAGACGCTGGTGCTGTGGGGCGACGGTCGTTTCGCGTTGCCGGCCTGGTTCACCTCGCGCTTTCCGGCCCGCTACGTCCACGCCCGCCTGTTCGACTGGCCGGACACGACGCTGGCCAGCAAGACCCTGACCACGCCGCCTGGCCTGCCCGAGGATCTGCGGGTGGCAGCCCCCGAGCGTGCCGTGCTGGAGCTGCTGTACGAAGCCGGCGTCAAGCAGAGCCTCGAAGAGGCCCGCAACCTCTTCGATGGACTGCGTTCCCCCCGCAAGGACTTGCTCGGGCAACTGCTGTCCTGCTGCGCCAGCGTGAAGGCCGTGCGCCTGTTCCTGACCTGGGCGCGCGAGACCAGCCTCGTGGATGTCGATGCCCTGCTGGAGCAGTACCCGGTTCGCACCGGCAGCAACACGCGCTGGATGAGCCGGCTCGATGACGGCACTTTGCTGAGCCTGAGACCTCATGGATAAGACCTACGCGGACACCGTTCGCCTGCTGCTGGCCGTCGCGCCCGACGTGTTCGCCAACGACATCTTCGCCATGAAGGGCGGCACGGCCATCAACCTCTTCGTGCGGGACATGCCGCGCCTTTCGGTGGACATCGACGTGGTGTACCTCCGGTGGCAGACGCCGCGCGACGAAGCGCTGCAAGCCATCAACCAGGAGCTGGCCGCCATCGCCACGCGCGTTGCGCCACTGGGCGTGCAGACACGCCTGGTTCGCGCCAAGGACCTGGGAGACACCAAGCTGATCGTCGAGAACGACGCCAGCCAGGTGAAGATCGAGGTCAATGTCGTGTTCCGCGGCAGCGTGCTGCCCGTCGAGCGGCGGCCGCTGAGCGCCAAGACCAGCGATCTGTTCGGCGTCGAGTTCGAGCTGCCGGTTCTGGCACCGGACGAGCTGTACGCCAGCAAGCTGGTGGCCGCGCTGGATCGACAGCACCCCCGCGACCTGTTCGACGTGTGGCAGCTCTTTGAGTCGGGCGACATCAGCGACGGCATGGTCGAGTGCTTCGTGATCTATTTGGCGGGCCACAACCGGCCGCCTCACGAAGTGCTGTTCGGCAACGACAAGGACATCGCCGGCGAGTACGAGCGGGCCTTTGTCGGCATGACCGAAGTGGACTGCTCCCTGGAGATGCTGCTCGATGCTCGTGCCAGGCTGCGGCGCGAGCTGCCACAGCGACTGAGCACCGCGCACAGGCGGTTTCTGAGCGGGCTGGCGCGCGCAGAACCGGACTGGTCGCTGGTGCAGTGCCAGCACGCCGCGCAACTGCCGGCACTGCGCTGGAAGCTGAGCAATCTCGAAACCTTCCGCAAACGCCGTCCCGACGACTTCGCAGCGCAATCCGCCGCCCTCGACACCGGCTTGGGCCAGAGCTGACGAACGTCCCGCAGCGCCCCAATGCCGGGATTGCCCCATGCCGCATTCATCGTGGCATCCACGAAGCAGCGGCCCTATACCCAAAGGCTCCGACAAAGGCCAAAGGGCTGGGAAGGGGCAAAGGAAGGGCGCCAAGGGGAAAGGCCCTATCCTGAAAAGGCCAAAAGGCGCCCCGAGCAGCCCGTCATCCGGGGTTCGCCATGCTCTCGCTGTTCCAGCGCAAAAGGGTGCCACCCGCCGCCGGCACACCGCCCACCTCCGCCATCGAAACTCAGAAAGGGTCGATGCGGCCGGAGTCGGCCGCATCGCTGCTGGCCACGCCGCGCCGGCAGAAACTGCTGGAACACATCTGGCAGCGCACATCGCTCTCGCGCCGGCAGTTCGCCACGCTCTACCTCGGCCCACTGGAGCGCTACGCCGAGCTGGTCCAGCAGTTCCCGGCCTCTGAGAACCACCACCACGCCTATCCGGGCGGCATGCTGGACCACGGCCTGGAGATCGCCGCCTATGCGCTGAAACTGCGGCAGTCATACCTGCTGCCTGCGGGCGTCACGCCGGAAGCACAGGCGGCCCAGGCCGAAGCCTGGACCGCAGGCACGGCCTACGCGGCCCTGCTGCACGACGTCGGCAAGATTGCCGTCGATCTGCACGTCGAGCATGCCGACGGCAGCGTCTGGCATCCCTGGCACGGCCCGCTGCGAAAGCCCTACCGCTTTCGTTACCGAAAGGAGCGTGAGTACCGCCTGCACAGCGCCGCCACCGGGCTGCTCTACACGCGCCTTCTCGATCGGGACATCTTCGACTGGCTCAGTGGCTATCCCGACCTCTGGGCCGCGCTGCTGTACGTGCTGGCCGGCCAGTACGAGCATGCCGGCACGCTCGGCGAACTGGTCGTGCAGGCCGACCAGGCATCGGTCGCCCAGGAACTCGGCGGCGATCCCAGCAAGGCGCTGGCGGCGCCCAAGCATGCGCTGCAACGCAAATTGCTCGACGGCTTGCGCTACCTGCTCAAGGAAGCGTTCAAGTTGAACCAGGCCGGCCCGGCGGACGGCTGGCTGACACAAGACGCCTTGTGGCTGGTGAGCAAGACCGTCTCCGACAAGCTGCGCGCACATCTGCTGTCGCAGGGCATCGACGGCATCCCGGCGAGCAACACGGCGGTGTTCAACGTGCTGCAGGATCACGGCATCGTGCAACCGACGCCGGATGGCAAGGCGATCTGGAAGGCTACCGTCACCAGCGACGCCGGCTGGTCGCACGCCTTCACCTTCCTGAAACTCTCGCCGGCGATGATCTGGGATGCCGCCGATCGGCCGGCGCCGTTCGCAGGCCGTGTGCAGGTCGAAGAGGAACAGGCGGAGCCGCCGCCGCTAGCGCCGGCGGTGGCCGATGGGCCGCGCGTGGAAGGTACCGAAGCTGCACCCGCGAGCACGGCGCCGATCGCATCCATAGCCACGGACACCGGCGTGGCCGCGCTGCTCGATCTGCTCGGCGACACCGCTCCGCCCACAGCACCGGAGACCCCGAGTTGTCCTGTCGCCGAGCCCGAGCCGACCCCTTCGACCGTGCCCCCGCCACAGATGAGCCTCGCGCCTTCCCAGGATCGCGCGGAGCCCTCCGGGGCGCACTTCATGGCCTGGCTGCGCCAGAGCATCCAGACGCGCAAGCTCATCATCAACGACGCCAAGGCCCTGGTGCATACCGTCGCCGGCACGACCTATCTCGTCAGCCCCGGCGTGTTCCAGCGCTACGCGCAGGAGTACCTTCAAGTCGCCGCGCTGGCCAAGCAGGAGAAGCTGGAGGGGTGGCAGTGGGTACAGAAGCGCTTCGAGAAGCTGGGACAGCACCGCAAGCAGCCGAGCGGGCTGAACATCTGGACCTGCGAAGTCACGGGGCCGCGCAAGTCGCGCCGGCTGCACGGCTACCTGCTCGTCAGCCCGGATACGCTGTTCCAGGAGACGCCGCCAGACAACCCATACCTGCGGCTCCTCAACGAGGCCGCAAAGCGCGAAGATTCAGCCCTTGGGGGCAAGGACGACGATCAGGCGTAGGCATGCGACCGCTGTGCGGGCCGGCTTCAATCTGCGGAGGGGGCCGACTCCGCCAGCTTGGCTTCGGTCAGAGTCATCAAGTGGGCGGAACTGCATTTCAGCGCACGGGCAATCTTGAGGATGAGAGGGAGCGTGGGGACATGCTCGCCGCGCTCGATCTTGCCCATGTGCGACCGTTCGATGCCGGCCATGTGGGCCAGCGTTTCCTGAGCGATACCCTGGTTGGTTCTTTCTTCCCGCACGGCAGCCCCAAACGCGATGGCTGGTTCCGCTTCGTAGGTAGTGGTGCCGGTGGGGCGGCCCCTTTGGATCGAACGCTTTGGCATTGCCAAGAGCGTCGAACACGGTCAAGATTTAAACCACGTTAAACTTAACTCATTCAACGGCTTCGAGATCAGTTGCCACGAGTTCACCGCCTGGGGGGAGCTGGACGTGGAATCGAGTGACATCACCGCCGAAATTCGCATGGCCGTCCTCGGCGAATGGGTGCCTCCCCAGCTCGCCGACGTGCTCGCCCTGCAGCGTGCCGAAGAGCCGGAGACTCATGCCGTCCTGGCCGGATGGACAGATCCCGTTCGAGGCGCGGAGCTGCCGGGCGACGGCTTCGACTTCGCCTTGTCTGCGGTTGCCAGGCAGTGGCCTGGCTGGGTATGCGAGCCGCTGTGGCATGACACGCTGGCGGTCGCCGTGGCCAAGCGCTCCCACCTGCTGGCCTACCGTGAAGTGCCGTGCGAGGAAGTGCTCAAGCAGCCCTTGATCTGCTCGCAGTCCACGGCCGATGAACCATGGCGCATGACCGTGCAGCGCGTGTTCGAGAACGCGCTGCAGGAGCGGGAGCAAACGGTGGAGACATTCGATGTGGCGATGACGCTGGTTGCCGCCGGGTACGGGATCGCCATTGCGCCTGCCGCGAGACTGGCGAGCTACCTACGCCGAGGCATCGCCGTGCGGCCGCTGGCCGGCGCACCAACGATCGTGATGGCTTACCTGCTGCGCCGCCACGCTTCCTTGTCGGACACCCAGGCAAGATTCGCCCGCCGCGCGCGCTTGGTGTCCTGACAGACGCGCGGGAATCGCGGTTTCGCCACGATCCCGCATTCCTGCTGCTAGGCGACCCCGACTCGCGGCGGGGTCCATTCGCTTTCCTTCACGGCTGTGCTCACTGCCATGACGAGCTTGTCGAGATTGCTGGCCGTCACGCCCTCCAGTGCCGAATGCCCCCGCAGCATCGAGCGCGGTTGCAGCAGTGCATGGTAGATCTGCCAAGGGTCCGCACCCCTGGTCAACTTCAGGACGGACTGGATCAGCTCGTGCTTGAGTGGGTCGAGGTGCCAGTCCGGCACGCGCTGGCCGCGGTTGCCTACGTTCAACGCCAGCAAGTTGCCCGCCTTGATCTCGTAGCTGATCCACCTGCGGGATTTGCCCGCCATCTTGGCAAACGCAGCGACGGGAAGGTTGTGCGGCGCCTCGAAGACATCGAACAGCTCCATCCTCTCGCGCTGAATGTCCGAAGGCACCAGCGGCGCGGCCGATCGAGGGGGCGGAACCGCCGGCAGCCGATGTGCGGCGGCAGAAACCAACGGCATGGCGTCGCCCGGCTTCGTCACGAGCAGGATTGGCGAAGCGGCAACCGGCGTAGAGGGGGCGCTTGCGGTTTGCTCACTCGGGAATGCGGGCACGCCTTCCAGATGCACGGTGAGCGGCATGCTGGCCGCCTCGACCTGGTTCTGCTCGAAGAGGTCGAGCCGATCGGCCCAGTCCTGCATCATGCGGCGACGCTGCTCCACGTACTCGGCATGGTTGTAGGTCGCGCTGACCTTGTTGGGATCGACATGCGAGAGCTGTGCATCCACCCAGACCTTCGGGTAGCCGATCTCGTTGAGCGCAGTGGACATCGTGCCGCGAATACCGTGTCCCGTCAGGCGTTCCTGATAGCCCATGCGCTTGAGCGCACCATTGAGCGTGTTCTCGCTGATGCGCTTCTTCAAGTCGCTGTCGTGCCGGAACAGGTGGCGCTGGGCCGGCTTGAACTCATCCAGCAGGTGCCGGACGATCTCCATGGCCTGAATCGATAGCGGGACGATGTAGGGCGGGATGTCCTTTGGCTGCTGCCGCTTCTTGCGCATATCCAACTGGAGTTGCTTCACGACGTCGGGCGGGATGATCCACAGCCCACGGTCCAGATCGAATTGATCCGGCGTCGCCTGTCGCAGCTCTCCGGTTCGCACGCCAGTCAGCAGCAATACCCGCAGCCCGAGCTGGGTCTGCCGCCTGCCGCGATAGCTGCGCAGCCGCTGCAACAGCTTCGGCAGCTCGGCCATGCGCAGGAACGGGTTGTGGTTGACGGGGGGCAGCGGCAGCGCCACCACATCGAGATCGGAGGCGGGGTTCTGCTCCAGGCCCGGCACGATCACCAGCGCGTAGCGGAACAGTTGGTTGAACCACGTCCTGACTTTCTCGGCGACGGAGAGCGCCCTGCGCTTCTCGATCTTGGCGATCACCTCCAAGAGGTCGGGACGCTTGATCTCATAGATCGAGCGCTTGCCCAAGGTAGGCAGCACATCCTTGTCGAAGATGCGCGGAAGTATCGAGAGGGTCGTCTGCCGGCCTTCCTTGAGGCTGAGCCCGCGATGCTTGAGCCACTTGCGATACACCGCATCGAAGGTGTTTTCGTCGGCGAGCCGGACAGCGGTGCGCTTCTGCTTGCGGTGAACGCGAGGATTGATGCCTTTGGCCAGCAGGACGCGCGCTTCATCGCGTAGGCCGCGGGCCTCGCGAAGCGTCACCTCCGGGTAGGTGCCGAGCGACATCCGCTTCTGCTTGCCCGCCCAGTAGTAGCGGAAGTGCCAAGTCCTGCCCCCTGCCGCGGTGACGGCCAGGGAGAGGCCATCCAGGTCAGGGAGGGTGTATGCCTTGCCAGTTGCCTTGGCCTGTCGAACGGCCAGGTCTGAGAGTGCCATGCTCTTGCTCCTGAACATGAGTCAGGAACCAGATGCTGGTCACGTCGACCTCGCCCCTCCATCAACAATCCGGAATCAGCCGCGCCCTCAAAAATGGACTTGTTTGTGGACTCAAAAGTCCCGGCTGTAGGCGGATCGCAGTGGACCACGGCAGAACATCAAAGAGAGGAAAAGTCTTTGTGTGGCAACGACTTGCAGACTCTCTTGGACTTCTGCGGAAGTCCGCAGATTGATGCAGTGGAGCGGGTGAAGGGAATCGAACCCTCGTATGAAGCTTGGGAAGCTGCCGTTCTGCCATTGAACTACACCCGCTCGAAGCGGCGGATTCTAAGGCATGGCACGGGGTGCAGGGCTCAGAGCATCGCCTTGAATGCATCGTGCACCGCGCTCGCCGCCTGCATGCGGCTGGCGATGCTGCCGCAGACCAGATCGCACAACTCATCCACCCGCGCATCGGCGATACGGAAGTAAACGCTGGTGCCACGCTCCTCGCGCGCGACGATGCCGTGCTTGGTCATCAGCGAGAGGTGGCGCGAGACGTTCGCCGCGGTGGAGCCCACGGCCTGCGCCAGTTCTCCCACGTTGTATTCGCGCTCGCGCAGCAAGTTCGCCAGACGCAGCCGCATCGGCTCGGCCAGCACCCGGAAGTACGCAGCCAACTGATCGATGACCTCGGGAGGCATGTTTCTCATTGCGTGATCTCCATGCCTGCATTATACTCTTGTTGATTAATTACGTTAATACGTAAATAATCAAAAACAGATTGACTGGATTTTCCCTCATGAACCTGCATCGCTCAAGCGCCGCTCTTCTGGCCAGCCTTTGCGCCCTGCTCCTTTCCACCGTCCACGCGGCGCAAGAGGCGCCCAGCGTCCCCTTGTCATGGGCGCCGGTGCAGACCAGCACCCAGGCCCCGCCGCAAAGCGTGGACGCCAGGGTGGAGGCAGTGCGCGACGCCACCCTGGCCGCGCAGGTGGGCGGCAGCATCACGCAACTCACCGTGCATGCAGGCGACCGCGTGAAGGCCGGGCAGGAGCTGCTGCGCATCGACGCCCGCATGGCCAGCCAGGGCGCCGCCGCCAGCAGCGCCCAGGCGGCGGCAGCGCAGGCGCAGGCGGCCGTCGCAGCCAAGGAGTACGAGCGCCAGCAGCAGCTGTTTGCCAAAAACTACATCAGCCAGGCGGCGCTGGACAATGCCCGCGCGCAGTGGCAGGCCCGCCAGGCGCAGGTGCAGGCGCTGCAGGCGCAGGCCGGCGCAGCCCTCACGCAATCGGGCCTGCATGTGATCAAGGCGCCGTTTGATGGCGTGGTCGCGAGCGTGCCCGTGGCGCTGGGCGACATGGCGCTGCCGGGCAAGCCACTCGTCACCCTGTTCGATCCCGCAGCCTTGCGCATCTCGGCCGCGCTCACGCAGACGCAGGCGGCGCGGCTCGCCGGCGCAACCCAGGTGCAGGTGGAGCTGCCCGGCGCTGCCGAGCGCATCCACATTGCCGCAGACGCGCTGCAGCGGCTGCCCACAGCCGACGCGCAAAGCCACGCCGCCACGGTGCGGGCCACGCTGCCCGCCGGCGCATCGGGCGCGGTCCCGGGCGGATTTGCCCGGCTGTGGTTCCAGGGCGCCAGCGCGCAGGGCGATCAGCGGCTCTTCGTGCCCGCCGCCAGCGTGGTGCGCCGCGCGGAGATGACCGGGGTGTACGTGCGGGGCGGCAACGGCAAGCCGCAGCTGCGCCAGGTGCGTCTGGGTCAGCTTGCGGGCGAGCAGATTGAAATCCTGAGCGGCGTGAGCGGCGGCGACCAGATCGCCACCCAGCCGCAGGCCGCCGCACGGGTGCGTTGACCATGGGCCGACCACTCGACCCTTCGATGGGCATTTCCGGCCGCATCGCGCAGGCGTTTCAGAACGCGCAGATCACGCCGCTGCTGGCGCTCGTCGCGCTGCTGCTGGGGCTGTTTGCCGTGTTCATCACCCCGCGCGAGGAAGAGCCGCAGATCGACGTGACCATGGCCAACGTCATCGTGCCCTTCCCCGGCGCCTCGGTGCGCGAGGTGGAGGAACTGATCGCCACGCCCGCCGAGCAGGTGCTGTCGCAGATGCAGGGCGTGGAGCATGTGACGAGCGTCTCGCAGCCCGGCATGGCGGCGCTTACCGTGCAGTTCAAGGTGGGGGTGCCGCGCGAGGCCGCGCTGGTGCGGCTGCACGACACGCTGCGCAGCAACGCCGACTGGCTGCCCCGGGGTTTGGGAGCGCTTGAGCCCATCATCCGCCCCAAGGGCATCGATGACGTGCCCATCGTCACGCTCACGCTCTACAGCGAGAATCCCGCTACCGGCGCCTACGACCTCGAGCGCGTGGCGCACAGCGTGGAGGCCGAGCTCAAGCGCGTGAGCGGCACCCGCACGGTGACGACGATAGGCGGGCCGGGGCGCGCGGTGCTGGTAGCGCTCGATCCCGCGCGCATGGCGGGCAGCGGCGTCACCGTCGATCAGCTGCGCGGCGCGCTGCAATCGGCCAACCAGGGGCTGCCGGTGGGCGAGCTGCTGGGCGGCAACCAGAGCGTGGCGATCGAAGCCGGTCCGCACCTTGCCAACGCCCGCGAGGTGGCCGACATCGTCGTCGCCAGCCACGCGGGCAAGCCGGTGTATCTGAAAGACGTGGCCAGCGTGCAGGACGGCCCGCCGCCCGCCACGCGCTACGTCTGGCACAGCGTGGTCAAGGATGGCGTTGCCACCGAATACCCGGCGGTGACCATGGCCGTCACCAAGAAGGCGGGCGAGAACGCAATTGATGTGGCAGAGGCGGTCATGGCCCGCGTGCAGCAGCTCAAGAACACCGTCATCCCGGCCGACGTGCAGATGGCGGAGACGCGCGACTACGGCGCCACGGCGAATGACAAGGCGCAAAAACTCATCCAGAAGCTGATCTTCGCCACGCTCTCGGTGGTTGCGCTGGTGTTTTTCGCGCTCGGGCGGCGCGAATCGCTGATCGTCGGCGCCGCCGTGGGCCTGACGCTGGCGGCCACGTTGTTCGCCTCCTGGGCCTGGGGCTTCACGCTCAACCGGGTGTCGCTGTTCGCGCTGATCTTCTCCATCGGCATCCTGGTGGACGACGCCATCGTGGTGGTCGAGAACATCCACCGCCACCAGGCGCTGCACCCCGAAAAAACGCTGCTGCAGCTCATCCCCGGCGCCGTGGATGAGGTGGGCGGACCCACCATCCTGGCCACCTTCACCGTGATCGCCGCGCTGCTGCCCATGGCCTTCGTCAGCGGCCTCATGGGTCCCTACATGGCGCCGATTCCGATCAACGCCAGCATGGGCATGGTGATCTCGCTGGCGGTGGCCTTCACCGTCACGCCCTGGCTGGGGCGGCACTGGATGAAGAGCCACCAAGGCGCTGCGGCGCAAGAGCACACGGGCCTTGCCGCCCGGCTCGCGCCGCTGTTCGAGCGCCTCTTCCGCCCCCTGCTCGACGAGCAGCGTGGCAGGCGCAACCGCAGCCTGCTGGGCCTGGCCGTCGCCGCACTGATCGCCTTCTCGCTGCTGCTGCCCGCCATCGGCTGGGTGCAGCTCAAGATGCTGCCGTTTGACAACAAGAGCGAGTTCCAGGTGATCGTGGACATGCCCGCGGGCACCCCTCCCGAAAAAACGGCCGCCGTGCTGCACGCGCTGGGCGACTACCTTGCCAGCGTGCCCGAGGTGACCAACTTCCAGGCCTATGCCGGCACCGCCGGGCCAATCAACTTCAACGGCCTGGTGCGCCAGTACGACCTGAGGAGCGGCGGCCAGGCGGGCGACATCCAGGTGAACCTGCTGGGACAGCACGAGCGCAAGGAGCAAAGCCACGCGATTGCCACGCGCGTGCGCCCGCACCTGCAAGCGATCGGGGAAAAGCTGGGCGCCAACGTCAAGGTGGTGGAGGTGCCACCCGGCCCGCCGGTGCTCTCGCCCATCGTTGCCGAGATCTACGGGCCCGATGCCGAAGGCCGGCGCAAAGTGGCGCAGGACGTGCGCAAGGCGCTACAGAATACGGAGGGCATCGTCGATCTGGACGACTCCTCGATTGCCGATGCTCCCAGGAAGCTGGTGCTGGTGGACCGGCGCAAGTCCGCGCTCATGGGCGTACCGCAAGCCGCGATCGTCAGCGCGCTGCACGCCGGTCTGGCGGGCGAAGCCGCCACCTGGCTGCACGACGCGCACAGCAAATACGCCACGCCCATCCTGCTGCAGCTGCCCGCCGACCAGCACGGCAGCCTGGACGCGCTGCTGCAGCTGCCGGTGCGCACGGCCACGGGCAAGCTCGTGCCCATCCACGAGCTGGTGACGGTGAGCGACACGCTGCGCGAGCAGCCCATCCATCACAAGGATCTGCTGCCGGTGAACCTCGTCGTCGCCGACATGGCGGGCCGGGTGGACAGCCCGCTCTACGGCATGTTCGATGCGCGCTCGGCGATCGGCAAGATCATTGCGCCCGATGGCGCGGGACTGGACGAGTATTTCATCCGCCAGCCCAGCGACCCCTACCGCGCCTACAGCCTGAAATGGGATGGCGAATGGCAGATCACCTACGAGACCTTCCGCGACATGGGCGCGGCCTACGCCGTCGGCCTCATCCTCATCTACCTGCTGGTGGTGGCGCACTTCGGCTCCTACCTCACGCCGCTCATCATCATGGCGCCGATTCCGCTCACGATCATCGGCGTGATGCCGGGGCACGCGCTGCTGGGCGCGCAGTACACCGCCACCAGCATGATCGGCATGATCGCGCTGGCGGGCATCATCGTGCGCAACTCCATCCTGCTCGTAGACTTCATCCGGCTGCAGGTGCAGGCGGGCGCGGAGTTCAAACAGGCCATCGTGCAGTCCGCGATCACGCGCGCGCAGCCCATTCTGCTGACCGGGGTGGCGGCCATGCTCGGCGCCTTCTTCATCCTTTCCGACCCGATCTTCAACGGCCTGGCGATCTCGCTGATCTTCGGCATCGCTGTCTCCACGGTGCTCACGCTCGTCGTGATTCCCCTGCTCTACTACATGGCCTACCGCAGGCACGTGGACGTGGTGCGCGGGCAAGGAGGGGCGCAATGACTCACCAAACCATAGCTGCTCGCACAGTACCAGCAAAACCTGGAGCCATATTTCTATTGAAATTCGTGCTGCTGCTCGCCGCGATCTGGGTGTTCGCTCCCACCGCCCAGGCGCTCACGCTGCTGCAAGCCTGGCAGGCCGCCGAACAGCACGACAGCCCGCTCGCCGCCGCCCGCGCCGCCGCCGGCGTGGCCGAGCCGCAGCGCCAGCAGGCCGCGGCGCTGTGGCGCCCGCAGGTGGCGTTGACCGCATCGGCCGGCCTCGGCGCCAGCGACACGACGATGCGCGGCGCGCAGTTTTCCGCGCCCGGCCTGGGCACCTCCAGCGGCGTGGACTTCGCCACCTCCATCCACGGCGGCGCGGCCACGCGCGTGGCGCTGCAGGCCAGCCAGCCGCTGTACAACCCGCAGCGGCGCGCACAGCAAAAGCAGCTGAACCTGCAGGCGGACCGCGCCGAACTCGCACTGCACGGCGCACGGCAAGACGCGATGCTGCGCACCGCCAGCGCCTACCTGAGCCTGGCGATGGCGCAAGAGAAACTGCGCGTGCTGCAAGGCCAGATTGAGGCCGTGCAAAGCGCCGCGAAAGAAGCACAGGATCGCTTCGAGCTCGGCGCCGCGCCCATCACCGCCGTGCACGAGGCGCGCGCCGAACTCGCGCTGCTGCAGGCCCAGGTCGCGGCCGCGCAGGCCGACATCCAGACGCGCACCCAGGCGCTGGCCGACACCACCGGCCTGCCCGCGGCCAGCCTGGCGGTGCAATTGCCCGCGCAAGCCCAGCCCGAGCCGCGTGCGCTCGCCGTCTGGCAACACCTGGCGCTGGACGCCAGCACCGCCTTGCGCGATCAAAGGCTGGCCACCGACCTGGCGCGCGCGGCGCTGGACCAATCGGCCGCGGGCAAGCGCGCCACGGTGGACCTCGTCGCGCAGGCCGCGCAGGACCGGCTGGACGGCCATGGCGATTTCGGCTCGGCACGCAACACCAGCGTGAACGCCATGGTGGGCGTGCAGCTCACCATCCCGCTCTCCACCGGCGGCATGCAGTCCGGCCGCGAGCAGGAGGCCGCCGCGCGCCTGGCCGCCGCGCAGGCGCAGGAAGACGCCACGCGCGAGCAGCTCGCGCGCGACGTGCAATCGGCCTGGCTCGCCATGCACAGCGGCGCCAGCCAGATCACGGCCCTGCAGGCGGCCCTGGCCGCCAGCGAGCTGCGCCAGGACGCCACGCACACCGGCCATGAGGCGGGCGAGCGCACCCTGCTGGACGTGCTGCGCGCCCGCAACGACACCGCGGCCACGCGGCTGCAGCTCTCGCAGGCGCAGGTCAGCACCTTGCTTGCCCGCCTGCAGCTGGCGCAGGCGGCGGGCCAGCTCGACGAAAACGCGCTGCGCGAGGCGAGCACAGCGTTTTCCACGCAGCCCGCCACCCGGCCCTGAACGGACATCCACCCACGCTCACCCCCACCCACCAGGAAACAAACATGGCCCATATCGTGATCCTTGGCGCAGGCACCGGCGGCATGCCCGCCGCGTACGAACTGCGCGCCACGCTGGACAAGACGCACCGCATCACCGTGGTCAACGCGACCGATTACTTCCAGTTCGTGCCCTCCAACCCCTGGGTGGCCGTGGGCTGGCGCGAGCGCACGCAGACCACGCTGCCCATCGCTCCGAGCCTGACCAAGAAGGGCATAGCGTTCATCGCCCAGCGCGTGGACAAGATCGACGCCGAGGGCAACGCCATCGAGCTGGCCAACGGCGAACGCCTGGCCTACGACTACCTCGTCATCACCACCGGCCCCAAGCTCTCGTTCGACGAAGTGCCGGGCAGCGGCCCCTTGAACGGCCACACGCAATCGATCTGCACCGTCGATCACGCGGAAAGCGCCTGGGCCGAATACCAGAAATTCCTGCAGAATCCCGGCCCCGCCATCATCGGCGCCATGCCCGGCGCATCCTGCTTCGGCCCGGCCTACGAGTTCGCCTTCATCTTCAACAAGGACCTGCAGAAGAGGAAGCTGCGCAATAAAGTACCGCTCACCTTCGTCACCAGCGAACCCTACATCGGCCACATGGGCCTGGCCGGCGTGGGTGATTCCAAGACGCTGCTGGAAAGCGAGCTGCGCAGCTTCGACATCAAGTGGATCACCAACGCGAAAACCACGCGCGTGGAGGCCGGCAAAATGTTCGTCACCGAACTGGACGAGGCCGGCCAGACCAAGAAGGAACACGAGCTGCCCTTCAAGTTCAGCATGATGCTGCCCGCCTTCAAGGGCGTGGATGCGGTGGCGGCCGTGCAGGGCCTGTGCAACCCGCGCGGCTTCGTGCTGATCGACGAATACCAGCGCAGCAAGCAGTACCGCAACATCTTTTCGGCCGGCGTCTGCGTGGCCATCCCGCCGGTCGAGGTCACGCCCGTGCCCACCGGCGCACCCAAGACCGGCTACATGATCGAGACCATGGTCTCGGCCATCTGCCACAACATCGCCGCCGAGCTGGCCGGGCAGCCCGAGAAAGCCACCGCCAAGGCCACCTGGAACGCCATCTGCCTGGCCGACATGGGCGACACCGGCGCCGCCTTCGTGGCGCTGCCGCAGATGCCGCCGCGCAACGTCAACTGGTTCAAGAAGGGCAAATGGGTGCACCTGGGCAAGATCGCGTTCGAGAAATACTTCATGCGCAAGATGAAGACCGGCTCGCCCGAGCCCTTCTACGAAAAGCACGTGCTCAAGGCGCTGGGCATAGAACGGCTGGAGAAGCCGCAATGAAAGCAGGGGCCAGCCCGCGGGAGTAAACCCTGCACACCAAGGAGTCAGAAAAGGCGCGGCCGCAGCGCGCCACTGAAACACACATGAGCACCACTCCCCACATCGTCATCCTCGGCAGCGGCTTCGGCGCGCTCTCCACCGTGCGCGAACTGCGCAAGCGCCTGTGCAACGCGCCCATCACCCTCGTCTCGCCGCGCGCCGAGCTGCACTACCTGCCGGGCATCATCTGGGTTCCCAGCGGCAAGCGCCGCCGCGAAGACCTCATCGTGCCGCTCGCGCCCTTCTTTGCGCGCATGCGGGTGCGCCACGTGCAGGCCGACGTCACCGGGCTTGAAGACGGCGCCCGCAGCGTGCTCGCCAGCACCGGCGAGAAGATCGCCAACGATGCCCTGGTGATCGCCACCGGCGGGCGCTTCATCAAGAAGCTGCCCGGTATCGAGCACGCCATCACCCCCTGCGAAGGCATCGCCGCGGCCGAGAAAATCCGCGACCGGCTCAAGGCGATGCAAGGGGGCTCGATCGCCATCGGCTTCTCCGGCAACCCGCAGGAGCCCGCTGCCGTGCGCGGCGGGCCGATGTTCGAATTCACCTTCGGCATCGATACCCAACTGCGCCAGGAGGGGCGGCGCGAAAAGTTCGAAATCACCTTCTTCCACCCCAAGCAGGAGCCCGGCAAGCGCCTGGGCGCCAAGGCGGTGCAAGGCATTCTGGGCGAGATGGCGCGGCGCGGCATCCATACGCACCTGGGCCACAAGCCGCTGCGTTTCGAGGCCGGCAAGGTGGTGACCGAAGGCGGCGAAATCCCCGCAGACCTCATCCTCTTCATGCCCGGCATGACCGGCAACACCTGGTTTGACGCCACCAGCCTGCCCCGCTCCCCCGGCGGCCTGCTCGCCGCCGACGCGCAATGCCGCGTGCAGGGCTTCAGCAACACCTGGGTGGTAGGCGATTCCGGCAGCTTCCCCGGCCCCGAATGGGCGCCCAAGCAGGCCCACATGGCCGATCTGCAGGCCGCCGCCGCCGCGCAGAACCTCATCGACGCGCTGGCCGGGCGCCCGCAAAGCGCCGGCTTCAAGACCGAACTGCTGTGCATCATCGATTCGCTCACCGAGGGCAAGCTCGTCTGGCGCACGGAGCACCGCAACCTCGCCCTGCCGCGGCTGCGCCTGATGCACTGGGCGAAGTCGCATTTCGAGGCGCGCTACCTGCGCCAATACCGCTGATTTCCGTTTCCCGTCATTCACCTCAAGGAGTATTCAAATGACCACTGGAAGAATCGTCCGCTTCATGGCGGGCCTGTTCGTGCTGATTTCGCTCGCCCTCGGCGTGCAGGGCAGCCCGCTCTTCGTCAGCCCCTGGTGGCTGGCCTTCACCGCCTTCGTCGGCGCCAACCTGCTGCAAAGCAGCCTCACGCGCTGGTGCCTCATGGAAACCGTGTTGCGCAAATTCGGCGTCCAATCCGGTTGCTGAAAGGGGAGCTGCCATGCAAATCAACGTAGGCGGCTGGGACCGCATCCTGCGCATCGTCGTCGGCGCCGTGCTCATCGCGCTCGCCGCCTTCGGGCAGATCGGCCCGTGGGGCTACATCGGCATCGTGCCCGTGCTCACCGGCATCTTCCGCTTCTGCCCGGCCTACACGCTGCTGGGTGTGCGCACCTGCCCGATGAAGAAGCCGGAGTAAGCCCGCCGCATGCGCGCACCCGCGTGGCGGGGGCGCAGAAGCCGGTTTTTCCAGAGCTGCGCCCCCCATCGGGATGTACCCCTGCGCGTTCGACGGGCCTCGTCTGCGGCACGGCTCCCTCGCAGGGCCGTTGAGCACATCGCGCGGCAACGGATCTATTTCGCGGCAGGGGCGGGGATCGGTTGATCCGGCGCCAGCGCCGCCGCCACATCCATCAGAATCTTCGGGCCGGCATCGCTCACTTGCCCGGTGGTTGCGTCGAACGCATCCGGAAGATAGGTAGTGATCACCGCGATCGCGATTTTTCGCGCCGGCAGGTAGCCCACCGCCGCACCGCTGCCGGCAAAGAATTTGTTGCCGGTGATCCACGGGCCCAACAGGACCACACCCAGTCCGAACGAGAAGCTTCGCGTGTTTTCCCGGCACACGTTGCAACTGCCGTCTTCCGGGGTAAAGCCAAAGCCGATGAGGTGCGGCTCGACCTGCTCGCCGCGCGATTGCGGCGACAGCAGCTTGCCCGAACCGATCGCCGCAATCGAGGTGGTCAGATCCGCCACGTCGGTCGTCTGCAAGGCGCCCGCGGGCGCTGTCCACGACGGGTTCCAGTAGGTGGTGTTTTCGTAAAACGGCGCTCCGGGCGCAATCCCCATGCCCTCTCGGCGCTCCGAGCTGT
The DNA here is from genome assembly GCF_000484635.1 of Comamonas badia DSM 17552. Classification (GTDB taxonomy): domain Bacteria; phylum Pseudomonadota; class Gammaproteobacteria; order Burkholderiales; family Burkholderiaceae_C; genus Comamonas_C; species Comamonas_C badia. The sequence continues at coordinate 389,207 of NZ_AXVM01000001.1, forward strand.
ACGTCTGCAGGACCGGCGCGGGAATCGCGGGCGTGTCCGACCCCATGGTCTGGCGCAGTCCCATCGGCTGGAAGATGTACCGCTGCATCAATTGGCTCAGCGGTGCACGGCCGGCCTGTTCCAGCACCTGGCCCAGGATGGCGTAATTGGTATGCGAATAGCCGAAGTTGGTCCCCGGCGCGAACATCGCCGGCGCGCGGGTCCCGATCCGGATCAGATCATCCGTCGCCCACTGCCGGAAGGGATCGGCATCAACGCCGTCCGACACTTCAGGCTGGTAAACGTAGTCGGCGTAGCCCGAGGTGCTGTTGGCCAGCATCCTGATGGTGATGTCGCTGGCACGGGGAAGATCCGGAAAATACCGGGACAGCTTGTCGCCGAGGCTGATCTGCTCGCGGTCGACCAGTTCCATCAGCACCGTCGTGAGATAGCTGTATGCGACGAACCCGTTGCGCACGTGCATGTCTTCGGTGGCGGGAACGCCGTCCGCCGACTCACCCAGCGCCTGGCTGTAAAGCGGCTGACCATCGGCCGTCACCCGCAGGATCAGCGACCTCAGGCGGTACTGGGCCATGGCGCGCTGGGCAATCGCCGCCACCTCGGCCCGATCGACCGCCGGATCCGTCGCGCTGCCGCCACAACCCGCAAGCAGCAGCGGCAAAGTGACGAGGAAAACGAGAAAACCTTTCATTCGACTCTCCCTGGAAAAACAATGAATTCATGGGTGCAGCCACCAGCCGAAGGCCATGATCGCGCCGATCATCACCGGCTGGTGCAGCATGTACCACGGCAGGCTGTGGCGCCCGAGCAGCGCCAGCGCCTTGCCGGCACCGCCCATGTCCAGCGCCAGCCACCCGGGGCGGCGCGCCAGCAGCCACTGCCCAATCGCCATGCCCCACCAGACCACGCCCATCCAGGGAAACAGCGGCACGTAGTCCTCGGTGAAGGGCTTGTGCGTGATCCAGCCGATCCAGTTCAGCGCCTTGCCGTTGAACACCTGCGCCCACTGCGCCAGCGGTCCTGCCAGCAAGCCCTGCGCCACCCAGGGCGATGCCAGCGCCAGCGCGCCCGCCAGCCACAGCCAGCGCCCCCACCCTGCCGTGAAGCGCGCGATCAGCCACATCAGCGCAATGCCGTGCAGTACCCCGAAATAGATGAAGCTGTGCGGGAACATCGCAAACGAACCCGCGGAGACCAAGAGCGCGCACACCGCGATCCGCACCCAGCGCCGCCAGAACCGCTGCCAGCCCACGCCCTGGCTGGCAGCGACGGCCTGTCCCATGCCAACGCACAGCAGGAACAGGCTGACGATGGCCGTCCGCTGCAGCGTCCAGACCGGCGATGCCCTGAAATCCTGCACCCAGTAGCCAAAGTGGCTCAGGTCAAACCCGAAGTGGTAGAGCGTCATCCACACCAGCGCCACGCTGCGCAGCGCATCCAGCGCGCCGTAGCGTGCGCCCTGCCTTGGTTCCATTGGTTTGTCGCCCTGCATAGCTTCCGTCCCCGTTGCACGCCAGCCCCTGCAGGCGCCGCACCGGGCACCAAATGTACCGAACGCAGGTGCGATGCCAGGCGCGACAATGCGCCGCATGCACCGCATTTCCAGCCAGCAGCCGCACGCGCTGCACGCCACCGCCGCCACCCGCGCCCTGGAGGCGGCCGCCAGCGCCGCCCTGCCGCCGTGCACGCTGATGCAGCGCGCCGGCGATGCGGTGGCGCGGCTGGCGCTCGCCCTTGCACCGCATGCGCGCACCATCTGGATCGCCTGCGGCACGGGCAACAACGGCGGCGACGGGCTGGAGGCTGCCGCGCTGCTGCAGGCCGCAGGCCTTCCGGTTTGCGCCTCCCTGCTGGGGGTGCCTGAACATCTGCCCACCGATGCAGCCGCCTCCTGGCAGCGCGCACGCAGCGCCGGCGTGCGTTTTGTGGATGCGCCACCCGCTTTGGGGCCGCAAGACCTGTGCGTCGATGCGCTGTTCGGGCTTGGATTGGCGGCGCAGCCGCGCGCGCGAGCGCCCGACGCCCGCCTGCCGCAGTGGCTGGCGCACCTGCGCGGCAGCGCCGCCACGCTGCTGAGCGTGGATCTGCCCTCCGGGCTGATGGCAGACACCGGCACCTGGGCCTCAGGCTTTGACGCAGGCGACCACGCAGGCACCGGACCGCGGCACACGCTGTCGCTGCTGACGCTGCACCCAGGCCTGTTCACCGCGCACGGGCGCGATGCGGCCGGTACGGTCTGGCTCGACGATCTGGGCGTGGATGCGGGCCGCCAAACTCCGGCAGCCTACCTGTGCGGCATGCCAGCGCCGGCACTGCGCCCCCATGCCAGCCACAAGGGCAGCTATGGGGATGTGGCGGTGCTGGGCGGCGAGGGGCTTGCGGCACGCGGCATGGGCATGATGGGCGCCGCCGTGCTTGCGGCGGTGGCGGCTTTGCACGGCGGCGCTGGCCGTGTACTGCTCGCGCTGCTGGACGGCGGCGCCACCACTGCGCTGGCGCAGTACCCCGAATTGATGCTGCGCCGGCCCGATGCGCTGAACCTGGCGCAGGCCACGGTGGTCTGCGGCTGCGGCGGCGGGGCTGCCGTAGCGGACGTTTTGCCACGCGTATTGGCACAGGCAGGGCGGCTGGTGCTCGATGCCGACGCACTCAATGCCATCGCGGCCGATGCCGGATTGCAAGCACTGCTGGCTGCGCGCGCCCAGCACGGTGCGCGCACGACGGTGCTCACACCCCACCCGCTGGAGGCGGCACGCCTGCTGGACTCCTGCGCCGCTGCCGTCCAGGCCGATCGCCTGGCCGCCGCCGCCACGCTGGCCCGGCGTTTCGGCTGCACGGTGGTGCTCAAGGGTTCGGGCAGCATCATTGCCGCCCCCGGGCAAATCCCGCTGATCACCCCCACGGGCAACGCGCTGCTGGCGACGGCGGGGACGGGCGACGTGCTTGCCGGCCTGGTAGGCGCGCGGCTGGCAGCGGCGCCGCACGCCAGCCACGAAGCCGCTCAACAGGCTGCTGCCGGCGCCTGCTGGCAGCATGGCGCCGCGGCCGATGCCTGGTCTGCGGACCAGGCGTTGACCGCGCTGCGCCTGGCGCAAGCCCTGCACCATAAAACATAGAGGCCCCGGTTTCCGATGGCGCCGGCGTTAGCGCATCGCCTCAACACTACTGGTCATTTCGCGGCGGCACCACCCGCCTGCACCAGCGCGATCCGCCGCTGCAGAGCATCGGCCAGCGCCTCATCGCCACCCGTACGCGCGCGCTGCTCGCGCAGCAGCAGCCAGGCCAGCACGGGGCGGCGCCAGCCCTGGGCGGAAGCCGTATCGGTCGCCAGCACCAAGGTCTCGGGCGTGGCGCGCCCGGCGCGCAACGCGGCGCCCGCGGCCACCAGGCGCGAGAGCGGATCGGCGATCGCCGCGATGGCCGCCACATTACCCGCTGCCGCGCGCTGGGCTTCGGGCAGCAGCGCCACGCGCGCCGGATCGAGCTGGCCCGCGAGGTAATCGGCATAGGCCAAATCCTGGTCGCCGGCATCCTGGCGCAGCGCATCGAACGCGGTGCACGGCCCTGTCTGCAGGCTGGCGACTTCGGCAGCGCAGCGCATGAGCTCCAGGCGCGCCATGAGCTCGGGGCGGGCGGTACGCGCGACCTCGGCGCGCGCGCGCGCCCACTCGCTGCCCGCCACCTTGTCATCGCCCGAGAGCCAGGCCTGCTGCGCCCGCTGGGCCGCGCCATGCGCATTGAGCTGCCAATCGGGTACGGGCGGCGCGCTGCCGCAGGCGGCCATCAGCAGCGCCGCCAGCATGGCCAGGCTATGGGGGGAAAATTTCATGGCAACTTGAGCTCCGTGTCGCGCGCAAACGGCCATTTGCGGTTGATCTCGTTGATCAGGCCTTCCACCTTGCGCAGGTTGGCATCCACGTCCGCGCGCAGGGCCGCGAGATCGGTGGTGGCCGCGCGCGCGTTGGCGCCGACGGCCTGTGCCTCGGCGAGCACGCCATCCACTTTCGACAAAGTCTGGCGCGCGTCCTGCAACAGAGCGCTGACTTGCGCCACGCTGGCGCGCACCTCGGGCAGCAGGCCATCGTCCTTGCCGCTGCCGAAGACCTGGCGGTCGGCCTTGGCGCCGATGGCGTCGAGCCGCGCCACCAGCGCCGTGCTCTGGCGCATGAGCTGGGTGGCCTGCTGCAGCAGCTCGGGCACTTTCCTGGCCTCGGCGCCGTCGCCCAGCAGCACGCCCATCGCACCGCCCGGCGCGTTCAGGCGTTCAGCCAGCGTCCTCACCTCGGCCAGCGTCTGCGCCAGCTCCGAGCCTTGCGCGGTGATGTTGTTGAGGTTGTCGAGCAGCTGGCGCGCGCTGCTCATGATGGCCGGGATTTCGGCGCCCACGTCGCCGCGGATCACCGGGCGCTCGGCGCCATCCGGCAGCGGCGGATCGCTGAGCACGCCGCTGTAGGCGCGGATCGCCGCACCGCCCACCAGCCCGCCCACCAGCGTGAAGACGCTGGATTCGCGCAGCCAGTGCGCATCGCGCCGCGCCACGTCCACGGCGATGTGTACCTTGCCGTCATCGGCCAGCGCGATGGAGCGCACCCGCCCGATCGGGAAGCCGGAAAACGTCATGTCCATGCCCACCGTCACGCCTTCGGAATCGTCGGCCAGCAGCACCAGGCGCTGCGTCTCCTCGAACGCGCCGCGCGCATACAGCAGGTACAGCACCGAGCCGGCGATCAGCAGCGCGGTAAACAGCAGCAGCAGCGTCGCCTTCAGGCGCAGGTGCGCCACCGGGCGCTGCAGCTCGGCATCCACGGATTCGTGCACGGAATCATTCATCAGTAGTAGTTACCCATCAGCGAAATCACCTCGATCAGCAGCAGCACCGCAAACATGCGCGCCAGCCCGCCCAGGGCATTGCCGGCAGACGCTCCGGCGCCCGCCGCATACAGCCCGCTGGCCATGGGAATCACCGCCACCGCCAGGCTGAACAGCAGCGTCTTGAGCGCAAACACCAGCGTGATCTGCGGCGTGAACACCTGTCCGAACATGCGCGTGTAGCCCGCCAGCCCGGCCAGGTTGACCCCATACACGCCAATGTAGGCCATGGCCAGCGCCACCACGCAGGAGAGCGCCGCCAGCGTGATGCTGGCGTGCAGCCCCGCCACCACGCGCGGCAGCACCTCGGCGCGCACCAGCGCCACACCCTGCACGCCACCCGCCAGGCGCAGGCGCGCCAGCTGCGCGCCGCTGGGTATCGTGGTGCGCATGGCGACGAACAGCGCGGCGGTGAGCGGAATGAGCTCCAGCACCAGCACCCGCACCACCATCTCCAGCGCATAGCGCGTGAGGCCGTAGCTGAGCGCCGTCACCACCACGATGCGCGTGAGCACCAGGCTGATGAGTGCCGCCAGCACCGTGAAGCCCAGCAGGATGGGCAGCGTATCCCGCACGATCTGGCGCGCCAGCCGCAGACGCGCCGGGCTCCCCCAGCTCGACGGCGAGAGCAGCAGCACCAGCACCACCGCGCCCAGATCCAGGATGCGCCACCACGCCAGCAGGCGTGCGCGCGCGCCGCGCCAGAAGCGGTCGAGCCAGGGCGCAGGGGTCATCGCGGGCGCGTGCATGCGGTCGTCATCCAACACCTGGAGCAGGCCTCAAATCCACCGGCGGACCCTGGCCTTGTACGCATCGTAGCCGGAACCAAACAATGATGACAGCGCCCGCTCTTCCGGAAGTATCTGAAACCGATTCATATAGAGCACAAATGCGGCCGGGCCCATGAGTGCCAGAGGGGAAGACAAGCAGATGGCGAAACCCAAAAGGCCAATCAGCATGGCAAGGTACATGGGATTGCGCGAAAGGCCGAACAATCCGGTTGAGACAAGGGCCGTCGCACTTTCCGGCTTCAGCGGATTGAAGGTGGTTTTGGCTCTGCGCACGGTTATGACCCCCGCGATATTGAGAACCAATCCACCCACCATCAAGAGTACGCCAAAGGCAGTCCCATGGGGTATGGAAACCAGCGGGCCGAGCTTTGCAAGGAGCCACATGCTTGACGCAGTGACAGCCAAAACAGCAGGCGGAGGAATTTTCAGCTCCAGGTTCATGCGGTGAATCTCCTTTGAGGACTGACAGGCTGCTGAATCACCCACCCGCGCGGCCCAGACGTTCCGGGCTCGAAAGTGATCTCGGGAACTGCGTTTCCACCAAGTGCCAGAGACCATGGTTTCAAAAATTCACACATGCCGGCGCCCCACCGCCGCCGGCGGCGGCACCGGTTCCGCATCCGCCCGCGCATGCAGCGCCTCGATCACGTGGCACTGCGCGCCGGTGCCGTCGCAGCGGCTGCGCAGGTCCAGCAGCGCCCGTTCCAGCGTGCGCAGTTCCGCAAGGCGGGTGCGCACATGCTGCAGATGTTCATCGAGCGTGGCGCAGGCGGCATGGTCGGTGCCGGCGCCGCGCACATCCAGCGCCAGCAGCGTGCGCACCTCGTCGAGCGACATGTCCATCGCCCGGCACAGCCGCACGAAGCGCAGCCGGTGCACCTCCGCATCGCTGTAAAAACGATAGCTGTTGCCGCCCCGCACGCCTGCCGCCAGCAGCCCTTCCTTCTCGTAATAGCGGATATTGGCGGCGGACACGCCCGACAGGCGCGCCGCTTCGCCGATGCGGTGGTGGGGGCTTTGCGGGCTCACGCTTGACTTTCGAGTGACTTCAAGGTTTCCAATCATCGCATGAACCACGCAAGCCATGCCCCCCCGCACTCCCACACCGGAGATCACGATCACAAGCACGGCCGCGCGCATGCAGCCGCCCCGCCGGCCAGCGCCTGCTCCTCCTGCGGGAGCCACGACGAGCACGGCGGCGGGCACGAACACGGCCTGCTGCCCAACTGGCCGCGCATCGGCCTGGCGCTGGCCTTTGCCGTCGGCGCGGAGCTGGCTCATGCGTTTTCCCAGCCCTGGCCGGGCATGGTGCTGGCCGTGGTGGCCATCGCGCTGGCGGGTCTGGGCGTGTACCGCGCGGGCATCAAGGACTTGCTGGCGCTGCGCCTGGGCATCAGCGCGCTGATGACGGTGGCCGTCACCGGCGCGGTGCTGATCGGCCAGTGGCCCGAGGCCGCCATGGTGATGGCGCTCTACGTCGCGGCCGAGCGCATCGAGCACGGCGCGATGGACAAGGCACGGAGCGCCATCCGCGGCCTGCTGGATCTGGCGCCCGAGATGGCCGACGTGCTGCAGGCGGACGGCAGCGTGCAGCGCCAGCCCGCCGCCCAGGTGGCGCTGGGCAGCGTGCTGCGCATCACCCCCGGCGCGCGCGTGCCGCTGGACGGTACGGTGACGCAGGGCACCAGCGCCGTGAACCAGGCGCCCATCACCGGCGAGAGCCAGCCCGCCGACAAGGCCGTGGGCGACCCGCTCTACGCCGGCAGCGTGAACCAGCAGGGCGAGCTCTTGATGCGCGTCACCGCCGCCGCCAGCGGCACGCTGCTGGCGCGCATCGTGCATGCGGTGGAGCAGGCGCAGGCCAGCCGCGCGCCCACGCAGCGCTTCGTCGATCGCTTTGCCGCCATCTACACGCCCATCGTCTTTGCGCTGGCCCTGCTGCTGGCCGTGGCCGCGCCGCTCTTCATGGGCTGGACCTGGCAGCACGCGGCGTATGAGGCACTGGCGCTGCTGGTGATCGCCTGCCCCTGCGCGCTGGTGATCTCCACGCCGGTCACCGTGGTCAGCGCGCTGACCGCAGCGGCGCGGCGCGGCATCCTGATCAAGGGCGGCAGCGCACTGGAAGGCGCGCGCGCGCTGCGCGCCATCGCGCTGGACAAGACCGGCACGCTCACCACCGGCCAGCCCACGCTGGTGCACTGGCAGGCGCTGGCGGGCACCGCGCCCGAACGCGCCGCGCTGCTGGCCGCCAGCCTGGCGGGCCGCTCCGATCACCCCGTCTCGCGCGCCATCACGCAGGGTCTGGCCCAAAGCCCGGCGCCGGGCCAGCCGCTGGATGCGCAGGATTTCAGCGCGCTGCCCGGGCGCGGCGTGCAAGGCAGTCTGGAGGGCGACACCTGGGCACTGGGCAACGCCCGCCTGGCGCGCGAGCGCGGCCTGCTCGATGACGCCCTCGCCGCCCTGCTGGCCGAGCACGAACAGCAGGGCCGCACGCTCACGCTGCTGATGAACGCCAGCGCCGTACACGGCCTGTTCGCCGTGGCCGACCCGCTGCGCGAGCACGCGGCTGAGGCCATCACGCGCCTGAAGGCGCTGGGCATCCACCCCGTGGTGCTCAGCGGCGACAACAGCGCCACCGTGCGCGCCATCGCCGCGCAGGCCGGTATCGACGATGCACGCGGCAGCCTGCTGCCCGAAGACAAGCTCACCGCCCTGGCCGAACTGCAGGCCCGGCGCGGCCCCACCGCCATGACTGGCGACGGCATCAACGACGCGCCCGCGCTGGCCGCCGCCGACCTGGGCTTTGCCATGGGCGGCCAGCACGCCACCGGCATGGCCATGGAAACCGCGGGCGTGGTGCTGATGAACGACGACCTGCGCCGCGTGGCCGACACCGTGCAGCTCTCGCGCCGCGCGCACCGCGTGCTGTGGCAGAACATCAGCGCCGCGCTGCTGGTGAAGGCCGCCTTCTGCCTGCTGGCCGTGATGGGCATCGCCACCATGTGGATGGCCGTGGCGGCCGACATGGGGGTGAGTTTGCTGGTGATCGCCAACGGCCTCAGGCTGCGGCGCCTGCCCGCCAGCGGCGCGTGAGGCCCGGCTACCGCACAAATGCGCCTCGCCTTGCGGGAGCACATTTCAGAGCGTGTTGCTTCTATTGATCCGGCCCGATGAAATCTCCAGTTGTGGGAGCGGTTTCAGCCGCGAACGCCGTATTCGCGGCTGAAGCCGCTCCCACAAGAGGTACAAACTTCACAGGGCCGGAGCAACAAGATTCCTCGACGGGCCAGGTGCCGACCAGCGCCTGACGGTCAGCGGCTCGCCGCCAGCAGCCGCACGCCCGGCTGTCTGGCGAGTGCCTTGTCAAAGCTGACGGTGTGCTCGCAGCCCAGGCGGCGGTTGCGCACCGCAATCAGGCAATCGGCAAAACCCGCCTTGCCGCTGCGAAACGCAGTCACGGCCTGTTCCAGCGTAGGTCGGTCTTCAAAGGCAAAGGTCTTGACGGACAGCAGCAGATCAACCACGCCCGCCAGCGCGGCCCTGTCCTGGCCGTAGCGCCCCTTGAGCACCCACAGGGTCTCCACGATGACGAGGTCACTCAAAAGAACGGCCTCCGGCGTGTCATTGATGGGTTCAAGCAGTTCGCGCACCGCCTGGGCCTGCGCCGTGTCGTCGTTGACGAGCAGGCGCACCAGCACGTTGGTGTCGAAGCCGATCACGCGGTCTGGCCTTGCTTGCCTTGCCGGCCTTGGGGCGGGTGGGTACCCGCCCCGCCAAGTGCCTGGGTGAAGCGGGCGTTGGCCTCGGCCTCGATGGCCTCCTGCATCTCCTGCACGCTGACGGGCTCCATGCCGGGCCGGTGCAGCGCGCCGAAGATATCCAGCGCGGTCTTGCTGACGGGGCGCACGCGGATGGCGCCGTCCACGACGTCGAAATCCAGCCGCGTGCCCTCCACCAGCCCCAACTGGTCGCGGATGGCCTTGGGCAAGGTCACCTGACCCTTGCTGCTGACGGTGGCATGCAAATGCATAGTCTTCTCCTTGGTCGCTGGTTTTCCGACTACTCATCAAAAATCAGAAAGCAAATTTTAAGTCGGAATTTTGGCCAAAGTCAGGATCACCTCGCGGACCATCGAGCCCTGCGGCGCATGCCCGCCAGCGGCGCGTGAGGCAAGCGCGGAATCTCAGCGCCAGTGGTTGAGGATATGGAACTGGCCCTGCACAGGCAGGCTGGCGGCTTCCAGCGCCGCGATGGCCAGCACGATCTGCTCGTAGCCCATGGTGTTGCGCGGGTTGCCGTCGCGGAAGATGGCGAGCACACCAGCATGCCCATCAGCCTGCCGCGCCAGTGCCAGAAAGTCGGCCACGTTGCGGGTCAGCAGCACACGCCCCTGGCTTTGTGCCTGGGCAAAGACCTGCGCATCGGGCAAGCCATTGCAGCCCAGCTCTGCGACGCTGATACGACTTCGCCTTCAAACGTATAACTGCGTTGGTTCGCCTTGCCGTGCGACAGCACTGATCTGCGGCTTCCCGCCTTGTTCTACGCTCGAATGCAAAGTCGTATGAGCATGTCGTGCCCGGCGTGGCGCAGGGCATCGAGCAGGCGGCGCGCCTGGGTGTCCTCATCGACCAGCAGCTTCATGCCGGTATGTGCTCAGGGGCGATACCTTCGGCCAGCAGGCGCTGGCGCTCCTCGTCAGCCTCGGCCTCGATCAGCGCGCGCTGGGCTTCGCAGTACGCAAAGGCTTCTTCCACGGCGTGCAGAGGCAAGCTCCAGTTGTCGGCAGCTTCCACGGCGCTCAGGCCGTTGGCCTGGGCGTCAAGCCAGACAGCGCTGGCCTGCAGCTTGCGCCCCTTGATCCACAACTGGCGGCGCCAGGGGTGCGGGCGCTCCACCAGCCATTGCCAGGCGGGCGGCAAATTGGCCTCCAGCTCGGGGATGGCCAGACGTGTGGCCTGCTGCGGGCTGCGCCCGACGAACAGGTGGTTGCCCTGGCGCGATTCGTTCACCAGCAGCGTGGTGAGCTGGGCCGCACGCAGCACGGTGTCCTTCATGCTGGAGGTAGCCAGTGCGGTGCGCAGATTGGCCAGCACTTCATCCTGCTCGGGCGTCAGGTCGAAGTTGGCGCGCTTGGTCAGGGTGGCGGGCATGGCAGGCTTTCTTTGCAGCGAATGCTCAAATTATGAGTTTAATTTGAGTTTATTCAAAATTGTACGGGTCAAAAATTTGTGCCCGCTGCGTAGTCTGCCCATCGCTTGGCGGCACTGCCGTGCTTGCCGCAGCGGCCTGGTCCAAGCAACCGTTTTGCATCAAATACGGCTTGAACCATTACCTGGTCTACAGCAGCAGCTACGGTTTTTTTGAGTAAACCACCTTGGGGTCTGCATCGGGCAAGGCAGCCTCTTCCGCCGCCGGATGCACCTTGGCAAACGTCAGGATCACCTCGCGGATCAGCTTGCGCTGCGGGGCGGGCAGTTGCAGGAAGGCGTCGAAGGTTTCGCGCTCCAGGTGCCCGACGCCCTCGTCCCAGCGCTGGCGGCGCGCCAGCACCGACTTGCGCACCGCCTCGCCGAAGCGCAGCACCTCGGGTTCGATGTTGAGCCACTCGGCCAGCACCTGCACTTTGTCTTGTGTGGGAATCGCTTTGTGATTGATCCAACTCCACGCCGCTTGGTTGCTGATCGAGCGGCCGCGCCAGCGCAGGTTGAATTCGTGCTCCAGCACTGAGGGGCTGGCTGCGTAGCCGGCATCCTTCATGGCCTGCCGCAGGCGATCACTGAATTCGATCTTCTCGTCCATCCAGTGCAAGGTACGGAGCGGTTGAAAAATCAATCAATCTTTGATTGATAATGAAATCAAAAACCGCTTGATTTCATATCTCAACCAACGGTTGGGGTCACAGAACACTCCATGCCCAAATCCCTGCTCGAACAACTGCCCGAGATCGTCGCCAACGGGCGCAAGCAAGCCGAACGCATCCTCGAAAGTCTGGAATCCCGCCAGCGCGTGCGGCTGCAGACGCGCGAAATCGTGCTGCCCGCCAAGGACAGCGCCGCGCAGGATTGGATCACCGAGCAGCAGCGCAGCCAGGCCCGGCAAGAAGTCTTTGCTCCCGGCCAGACCAGCCTGCTGGAAAGCCCGCAGGCCACCTTGGGCGCCGCAGGCGAAGCCGCGCCGTGGATGAACCGCCTGATCTACGGCGACAACCTGCTGGCCATGGCCGCGCTGCTGGCGGGCGACGAGCACACGCCCAGCCTGCGCGGCAAGGTGGACCTGATCTACATCGACCCGCCGTTCGACAGCAAGGCCGACTACCGCACCAAGGTCACGCTCCCCGGCGTGGAACTGGAACAGCGGCCCACGGTGATCGAGCAGTTTGCGTATTCGGATACGTGGAGCGATGGCACGGCGTCGTATCTGGCGATGATTACGCCGCGATTGATCTTGATGCGAGAGCTATTGGCGAATACGGGGTCGATTTATGTGCATTTGGATTGGCATGTAGGGCATTACGTCAGACTGGTGATGGATGAGGTGTTTGGCAAGGAAAACTTCCGGAATGAGCTTGTCTGGAGCTATTTCGGCTTCAAACGCTCGACAGCGAAGAAGTTCCCACAGAAGCACGATACACTTTTTCTCTACACCAAAGGGACTGACTATCAATGGAAAACCCAGTATCGGCCTCATAGCCCGGACTATTTGAAACGATTCAAACCTGATGAGACTGGGCGTCTTTGTCGCTCCGACGTAAATCCAACAGGCGGCGGTAGCCGGAAAATTTATCTCGACGAAGTTGAAGGTGACATCATTGATTCGGTTTGGGAAGATATTCCCCCAGTCAATCCGGTTGCCAAGGAGCGGAGAGATTACGCCACACAGAAGCCCGAGAAACTTCTTGAGCGCATCATTCAGGCATCTTGCTTTGAAGATGGTCTAGTTGCTGATTTCAATGGGGGCTCGGGCACCACCAGTGCTGTTGCTGAGAAGTTAGGCCGCCGCTGGATTACGTCCGACATTGGCAAACCCGCCTGCATGGTCATGCGCAAACGCCTGATCGACCAAGAAGCCAAGCCCTTCCTGTACCAAGCCATCGGCGATTACCAGGTCGAAGCCGCCAAAACCCATTTCGGCAAGCGCGATTTCCGCATTGGCGATCTGTCTCAAATCGTGCTTTCGCTCTACGGCGCATTGCCCCTGCCGCCCGAGGCGAACCCGCAGCGCAACCTGGGCCAGATCGCCGGAGTGGACTTTGGCGGCAGGCGCGGCAGCAAAACGCTGGTGCTGGCCGATTCACCCAACAAGCTCACCGGCACGGCCACACTGAAAAAAGCCATCGCCCAGCGCGACAACCTGCTGGGCGGCTGGGATCGCGTGGTGGTGCTGGGCTGGAACTTCGAGCCGTCCATTGGCGAAACCATCACCGCGCTGAACGACGACCGGCTGGAAGTGCTGGTGATTCCGCCAGACCTGCTCGACCGCCTGCGCAAGAAGGGCGGCGTGGACAAGCTGCGCGGGCAGGTGCGGTTTTCATCGCTGCAGTATCTGACGCTGCATCCGATTGAGCGCCGCGCCCTCACCCCTGCCCTCTCCCAGGGGGAGAGGGAGGAACACCACGAGACGCTGACCGTCAGGTTGAAGAACTACGTGCTGCTTTCGCCTGAGGCGATCAACCTGGACGACGCCAACCGCCAGAAGCTGCAGGCCGTGGCCAACCGGGAGCCGCTGGCGCTGATCGAATACTGGGCGGTGGACCCGGATTACGACGGGCAGGTGTTTCGCTCGGTCTGGCAGGACTACCGGGGCAACACCGCCAACGATGGCGATGCGCTGCGCGTGGTGACGCAGGCTGTGCTGAGCGTGCCCGCCAGCGATGGGCCGCGCCGGGTGTGCGTGCGGGTGGTGGATGTGTTTGGGTTTGAGGCGGAAGTGGTGCAAGTGGTCAATGCTGACAACGCTGCATGAAAAACCGGCCTTCAACCCGCAACCAATTCGCGCACGGCCTTCAAGCTGTCCTTCATCTCGGCCTGCGCCACCTTCAGGTCATAGCTGGTTTGCAGGTTCAGCCAGTATTGCGGCGACTGGCCGAAGGCGCGGCCCAGGCGCAGGGCCAGTTCTGCAGTCACCGGACGATCGCCCTTGAGCAGATGCGACACGCGCATGGGCGAAATACCCAGGGCCTGAGCAAAGGCGGCTTGGGTCAGGCCCAGTTCGTCCAGCGCTTCGCGCAGGAATTCGCCGGGGTGAATGGGGGGCAGGCCGTTGCGGGGCATGGTCATGGCGTGGGTTCCTCAGTGGTAATCGACGATTTCAACGTCTTGCGCATGGCCCTGTGTGAACCGGAAGCACACGCGCCATTGGTCGTTGATGCGGATGCTCCATCGGCCAGCGCGGTCGCCGCTCAACGCCTCCAGTCGGTTGGACGGCGGCTGGCGCAGGTCGTTCACGTCGGTGGCGGCATCCAGTTGCGTGAGCCGCATCACCGCCCGCCGCAGGATATCGGGCGGCAGCCGCCGCGATTTTCCGGTAGCAAACAGGCGCTCGGTTTCCGGGTTGCCGAAGCTCTCGATCATGGTGCAATCATAAACAAATTGTTTATCGCATGACTATTCTTTCATCTGCCGACCAGCCGTTGGCCCTCTCCACCGCCCTGACCACCCGCACCCGCCAGCTCTGCCTGGGCCTGGAAGACGGCGCGGCCGATCTGCTGGAGTTGGTAACGCCCACCACCGCCGAGCTGCTGCACTGGTGGTTCGGCCAGGACATGGTGGACGCGCGCGGCTGGCTGAACTTTCACGTGGGGCAGAAGCAGGCCATCCTGAACGCCATCGTGGCGCACGAGGTGCTGGGCGCAACCCACCTGCAAGACCTGTACGAGAAGGCCGCGCCCGAAGCACTGTTGACGGGCTCGCGGCTGGCCGAGGTGGCAGCGGGCAAGCAGGCCCACCCCAAATACTGCTTCAAGATGGCCACGGGCACCGGCAAGACCTGGGTGCTGCAGGCGCTCTTGATCTGGCAGTTGCTCAACAAGAACGCGGCGCTGGCCGAGGGCGTGGACGACCCGCGCTTCACGCGCCACTTCATGGTGGTGGCGCCTGGCTTGATCGTCTATGAGCGGCTGCTGGATGCGTTCTGCGGAAAATGGATAGCTGGCAGCGCAGGCGGGCAAAGGGATTTTGCCGAATCTGACCTGAATAAATTTGCCGACCTGTTCATCCCCGAGGCACAGCGCGAGGCGGTGTTCGCCTTCGTGCGCGGCAACGTCTTCGCCAAGGAGGAGATCGGCTTGAAGGCGACGGGCAACGGCATGATCGCCATCACCAACTGGCATTTGCTGGCCGAGGGCGATGCGTTGGACGACCTGCAAGACGCCGCCGCCGTGGACGCCCCCGGCGCGCCGCCGCCCGCGCACGAGGTGGCCAGCCAGGTGCTGCCGCTGGCACCGGGGCGCGCCACCGGCAACAGTCTGGAGGTGCTGGACCGGCGCTACGCGCGCGGCAATGTGCTGGAATTTCTGGCCGCGCTGCCCGAGCTGATGGTGTTCAACGACGAGGCGCACCACATCCACGAGTTCAGGCGCGAGGGCGAGGTGACCGAGGTGGAGTGGCAAAAAAGCCTGCACCGCATTGCCGCGCCCAAGGGGCGGCGCTTTGTGCAGGTGGATTTTTCAGCCACGCCCTACAACACGGTGGGCACGGGCAAGAACGGCAAGCGGCACTACTTCGCGCACATCATCACGGACTTCGACCTGCAAAGCGCGATGCGCGCCGGGCTGGTGAAGTCGCTGGTGCTCGATCGGCGCAAGGAAATCGGCGCGCTGCCGCTGGAATTCAAGGCCGAGCGCGACGAGAGCGGCAACCCCGCGCTGAGCGAGGGCCAGCGCGTGATGCTGCGCGCCGGCCTGCAGAAGCTGCGCAAACTGGAGGCGGATTTTGCCGCGGTGGACCCCGCGCGCCACCCCAAGATGCTGGTGGTGTGCGAGGACACCACCGTCTCGCCGCTGGTGGCGCAGTTTCTGATGGAGCAGCAGGGGCTGCACGCGGATGAGGTGATGACCATCGACTCGGGCAAGAAGGCCGAGCTGGGCGAGAAGGACTGGGTGCCCGTGCGCGAGCGCCTGTTCAGCGTGGACCGGCACGCCACGCCGCGCGTGATCGTCAGCGTGCTGATGCTGCGCGAGGGCTTTGACGTGAACAACATCTGCGTCATCGTGCCGCTGCGCAGTTCGCAGGCGCAGATTCTGCTGGAGCAGACCATAGGCCGCGGCCTGCGGCTGATGTGGCGCGAGGCGGAATACGACGACTTGAAGCGCGAGAACCGCGAGCGCATCCAGGCCGGACAGGAGCCGGGCAGACTGCTGGATGTGCTCAGCATCGTGGAGCATCCGGCCTTTCAGTCGTTCTACGACGAGCTGCTGACAGCGGGCCTGGCGGGCACCACGGACGAGGGCATGGACGGCAGCTCCAGCACCGGCGACGTGATGGCGGCCGAGCTGTGCGAAGGCTACGAGGCGTTCGACTTCGGCATTCCCTTCATCCTGCGCGAGGCGGACGAAGAAAACCGCCATACCGCGCTGGACATCACCACGTTGCCGCCCTTCACCGCCATGGCCCGCGCGCAACTGGCGGCGCTGCTGGGCAAGGGCGACACCTTCATCTCGCAGGATTTGGAGAGCGCCACGCTGTTTGGCGACTACCGCGTCGATGGCGCGGTGATGAACGTGGCGGGCTACAACGACTATCTGGCGCGGCTCACCCGGCGCATCGGCCAGGCGCTGAGCGAGCCCCTGCCAAAAGGCAACAAGATCGCCACCCACCTGGCCAAACCCTATCTGCAGGTGCACACGGCCGATTTGACGGGCTGGCTGGACGACTATGTCTGGACGCAGTTGTTCGGCGAAACCTTCAACCCGTTGGAAGACGAAAACTGGCGCCTGCTGCTGCTGCAGCCGGTGGTGGAGCACATCACCAAGGTGTTTGCGCTGGCGCTGCTGCAGGCCGAAGAAACCCGGACCACCGGCCAGACCGAGGTGCATGCGCGATACCTGAGCGAAACCCCGCGCCTGATGGTGCGCGAGGCGCATTCCGCGCCCGTCAGCAAGTGCATCTACACCCACCTGGGCTGGCCCGCGCGCAACGGCGGGCTGGAAAAGGCCTTCATCCACTGGGCGCAGGCCGACAGCGGGGTGCTGGCCTTCTGCAAGATCAGCGAAACGCGCCACCCTTTTGCCCGGCTGCGCTACGTGAAGGAAGACGGCCTGGCGGCGTTCTACAGCCCGGATTTTCTGGTGCGCACGCAGGACGCCATCTACCTGGTGGAAACCAAGGCGCAGCAGCAGGTGAACCACCCCAACGTGCAGCGCAAGCGCCGCGCCGCCCTGGGCTGGTGCGAACGCATCAACGCGCTGCCCCCCGAACACCGCCAGCACCTGCCCTGGCATTACGTGCTGCTGGGGCAGGATGCCGTCGAGGAATGGCAAAAAAAGAGCGCGCATCTGGCGCAACTGCTGGAATTTGCCCGCTTGCGGCCCACGGCAAATGCGCTGGATCAAACAAGCCTGCTCTGACGGGAACCGCGGGTGCGGATAATGAACCAAGGGGCATCCGCCGCAGCATCAACTACTTTTTTGATAGCTTCACCCGTCCATTCAATCTACGTTGGAGCCTATTTCAGCATGAGTTCAAATCGCCTGCCTTCCCCCTCCCGCCGCGCCTGCGTCAGCGCCTTTTTGCTGGGCAGCCTCGCCCTGCCCGCCTGGGCCGCCAGCCCTCAACGCACCCAAGTGGAGCTCTGGAAAGACCCCAGCTGCGGCTGCTGCAAGGACTGGATGGCGCACATGCAGCAGCACGGTTTTGACTTCACGGTGCACGAGGTGGGCAACAACGGCGCCCGCGCGCGCCTGGGGCTGCCGCGCGCGCTGGGGTCTTGCCACACCGCGCTGGTGGGCGGGTATGTCATCGAAGGCCATGTGCCCGCGGGCGACGTGCAGCGGCTTTTGAGAGAAAAGCCGCGCGCGCTGGGCCTTGCGGTGCCCGGCATGCCGGTGGGCAGCCCGGGCATGGACGGCCCGGAATACCAGGGCCGCAAGGATGCCTACGACGTGCTGCTGGTCACCCCCGCGATGAAGCGCGGCGAGGTGGCGACGCAGGTGTTTGCCAGCTATCGCTGAGCGACGCACCCTGCCCGCTCAAAGCGGGTGCACCACCAGCTTGAATTCCGGCTCATCCTCGCAGGGGCGGACCTCGAAGCCGATGCGGCGCATCAGCTTGAGCATCCTCACGTTGCCGGCGAGCACCAGGCCCTGCATTTCCGACAGCCCCCGGTCGCGCGCCACGTCCATGATGGCGAGCATCAGCCGTCCGCCCACGCCGCGGTTGGCGAAGTCGTCGGCCACGGTCAGCGCGAATTCGCAGCTGGTGTGGTCCGGGTTGGCCACGTAGCGCGAGACACCGATGACGCGCTCGACCTGGCTGGCATTGCCCTGTTCGTCCACCACGGTCTCGCGGTGCACCGCCGCCAGCGCCATTTCGCGGTCGTAGTCGATCAGCGTGAAGCGCGCGAGCATGGTGTCGGGCAATTCCGCCAGCGGCGAGACGAAGCGGAAATAGCGGCTTTCGGACGAGAGCTCGCGCACCAGCCGCTGCAGCATCTGCCCATCGTCCGGGCGGATCGGGCGCACCAGGAATTCGCCGCCGCCCTGCAGCGGCCAGACCTGCTCGTAGCGCTCGGGGTAGGGCATGATCGCCAGGTGCCCGTAGTAGCTGCCGCCCTTGCCGTCGCTGCTGCTCGCAGCCTCGTGCACCACGATGCGCGCATCGACGGCCACCGCGCCGTTCTCGTCGGTGATGATGGGGTTGATGTCCATCTCGCGCAGCTGCGGCAGCGCGCAGACCATTTCCGATACGCGCAGCAGGATGCGTTCCAGCACCTCCCTGTGCACCGCGGCCGCGCCATGCCATTCGCCCAGCGTCTCGGCCACGCGCGAGCGGCTGATGAGGCGGCGCGCGAGGAACTGGTTGAGCGGCGGCAGCTCCATCGCCCGGTCGCGGATCAGTTCGATCATCGTGCCGCCCGCGCCAAAGGTGATCACCGGGCCGAAGGGCTCGTCCGTCACCAGGCCGATGCAGACCTCGCGCCCGCGGCGCACCTTGGCCATTTTCTGCACCGTCACGCCGTTGATGTGCGCCTGCGGCTGCAGCCGCGCCACGCGCTGCACCATCTCCTCGTAGGCATCGCGCGCCGCCGCGCCGGTATGCACGTTGAGCACCACGCCGCCCACGTCGGACTTGTGCGTGATGTCCGGCGAATCGATCTTGAGCGCCACCGGAAAACCGATCTGCGTGGCGATCATCATCGCCTCGCGGCTGCTGCGCGCCAGCAGCGTGTTGGTGACCGGAATCTGGAACGCGGCGAGCAGCGTCTTGGATTCCATCTCGGTCAGGATGTGGCGGCGTTCGGCCAGCACGCTCTCGATCATCAGGCGCGCGCCCTCGATGTCGGGCTTGCCCATGCCGGTCAGCGGCGGCGGCGTCTGCTGCAGCAGCTGCTGGTTCTGGTGAAACGATGAAATGTTGCCGAACGCCCCCACGGCCGATTCGGGGGTGCGGAAGGTCGGAATCTGCGCGGCGCGCAGCAGCTCGCGCGCGGGCAGCACCGAGGCATCGCCCAGCCAGCTGGTAAGCAGCGGCTTGTTCGCCTTCTGCCGCGCATCCACCACCGTCTGCGCCACCGCCGCGGCGTCGCCGCCCTGCTTGGGCGAATACAGCACCAGCACGCCATCCACCCCGCGATCGCGAAAGGCGGCATCCAGCGCCAGCGTGTAATGCGCCGGCGTGGCCTGTTCCGAAAGATCCACCAGCTCGGACAGGGTGGCCAGCGGCGGCAGCTGCGGTGCCAGCGCCTGTGCGCTGGCCTCGGACAGCGGCGCCAGGTCGATGCCGATTTCGTTGGCCCAGTCCGCCGCCAGCACGCCGGGGCCGCCGCCATTGGTGACCACGCACAGGCGGTTGCCCACCGGCCGGTAGCGCGATGCCAGGCACTTGACGGCGGAAAACAGCGCCACGAAAGAGCGCACGCGCACCGCGCCGGCGCGGCGCAGCACGGTATCGAACACCTCGTCGCTGCCGACGATGGCGCCGCTGTGCGTCTGCGCGGCGGCGTTGCCCGCGGGCTTGCGCCCGGCCTTGAGCACCACCACCGGCTTGGCGAACGCCGCCGAACGCAGCGCACTCATGAAGCCGCGCGCGTTCTGGATGCCCTCCATGTACACCGCGATGCTGTGGGTATGCGGATCGTGCGCGAGGAAATCCAGCGCCTCGGCCAGCCCGACACCGGTATGCGGCCCGAGCGAAACCACGCTGGAAAAGCCCACGCCGTTGTTCACCGCCCAGTCCAGCATCGCCGCCACCAGCGCGCCCGATTGGCACACCAGCCCGAGCGAGCCCTCGCGCGCCAGCGGCCCCATCGCGCTGGCGTTGAACTTGAGCAGTGGCCGCTGCAGGCCAACCGAATTGGGGCCAAGCAGGTACAGGCCCTCGCGCCGCGCGATCTTGCGCCATTGCTGCGCCTGCTCCGCATCCACGCCGCTGGAAAGCACCAGCGCGCCGCGGCAGCGCGTGCGCCCGGCCAGCGCCAGGGCGGCCGGCACATCGGCGTCGGGCAAGGCGATCACCGCCAGATCGGCGCGCGCCTGCACCAGGTCGGCCAGCGTGCCGCTGGTGTGCACATCCAGGTACTGCAGCGTGCCGCCATACGTCTGCGCCTGCAGCGCCTCGTGCAAGGCGCGCGCCTGCGGGGTGAGCCGCTGCGGCGCATTGCGGTCGCCCGCAAAGACGAGCACCGAATTCGGCGAGAACAGCGGCGTGAGGTAGTGTTGTTCCATCATGGCGGCAAGCGCGCGGCGCGCACCCTGGCCTGTCGGCAGGGCGGCGCATGCAGCGCGAACACGAAAACGCTCGATTGTGCGGGAGTTGGCAAGCCCGGGGGGCGGATTTTTACTGCCCGCCGCCGGGTTCCGTGCCTGCGCCTGGCGCTGCAGCCTGCGCCTGTGCGCCCTCGGGGGCGGCATCCGCCTGCGGCTCCGAGCCGCGCGCGAGCTTGCGCTGCAGCTTCTCTTCCTTCTTCTTTTTCTTTTCCAGTTCACGCTGGCGCTTTTCGAACGAATAGTTGGGTTTTGCCACTGGTTTCCTTCTCGATGTTCCAAGACAGCCGCACCCGCCTGCCGCATTTCAGCGCGGCCCGGCACGATTCGGCTCGGCCCCATTGTCCCCGGGAAACACCCAGCGGTCGCCCTTCAGCCACCGCAAGCGCTGTGCGCGGCAGGCCGGCGGCGCGCAATCTGCCCCACCACGGCCTCTTGAATAGGCAACCAAATACGCCCCAAACCCTTTTCTATCAAGGGCTGACAGCTATCTTTAATCAAATTCAAACCAACTGCTCGCGCAGCCGGCGCTTGAGCACCTTGCCGCTGGGGTTCTTGGGCAGCTGGTCCGCAAAGACCACGCGCTTGGGCGCCTTGAAGCCCGCCATGTGCGCGCTGCAATGCGCGATTACCTCGGCTTCGGTCAGCGCCTGCCCCTGCTTGACGATAACCACGGCGGTCACCGCCTCGACCCATTTCGGGTCGGGCAGGCCGACCACCGCCACCTCGCTGACCTGCGGCAGGCGGTAGATCATTTCCTCGACCTCGCGGCTGGCGACGTTCTCGCCGCCGCTCTTGATCATGTCCTTCTTGCGGTCGACGACGGTGATGTAGCCCTCTTCGTCGATCACGCCCAGGTCACCGCTGTGAAACCAGCCTCCCTCGAACGCCGCCTGCGTGCGCGCGTCGTCGTGGAAATAGCCCAGCATCAGGTGCGGCGAGCGGTGCACGATCTCGCCCACCTGGCCCGGCGCCACATCGCGCATGGCATCGTCGACGACGCGCGTCTGCACGTTGATGACCGCGCGGCCGGCCGAGCCGGGCTTGCGCAGCTGGTCATCCGGCCCGAGCAGGGTCGCCAGCGGCGCAATCTCGGTCTGGCCGTAGAGGTTCCACAGGCGCACCGAGGGCAGGCGCTCGGCGATTTCCCTGAGCACCGCCACCGGCATGATGGATGCGCCGTAATAGCCCTTGGCCAGCCGGTGCAGCCTGGCCGGATCAAACAGCGGCGAGCGCAGCAGCGCAATCCACACCGTCGGCGGCGCGAAGAAGCTGGTGATGCCGTGCTGCTGCAGCAGCGCCAGCAGGTTGTCCGGCGTGGGCCTGGCGGTGATGAGGTTGGTGCTGCCCACATACACCGCCGGACCGAAGAACACATCCAGCTGCGCGCAGTGGTACAGCGGCAGCGCGTGCAGCATCACATCGGCCTGCGCAATCTCGGCATCGATGACGCAGCTCACGTACTGCCACAACACGGCATCGTGCGTCAGCATGGCGCCCTTGGGGCTGGATTCCGTGCCGCTGGTGTAGACGATCTGCGCCACATCGGTGCTCGCCAGCCGCGGCTCCGCCAGCGCATCGGTGCAGGCGGCCAGCGCATGGAAATCGTGCATGCCGGCCACCGGCTCGCTCGCCTCTTCGGAAGGCAGCCAGATGAACTGCTCTACCAGCGTATCCAGCCGCGCCGCCTCTTGCGCCAGCGCCGCCAGGCCGCTGTCGGTGGCCAGCATCCTCGCGCCCGCATGGCGCAGGATGAACGCCACCTCATCGGCCTTGAGCATGAAGTTGATCGGCACCAGCACCGCACCGCGGCGCGCCAGCGCAAAGCGCAGCGCCGCAAAGCCGTGCGAATTGCGCGCCAGCACCGCCACCTTGTCGCCCTCGGCCACGCCGATGCGCGCCAGCCCCGCCGCCAGGCGCGAAACCAGCGCGTCGAACTCGGCGTAGGTCCAGCGCGTGTCGCCGCAGAGGATGCCCACCTTGTTCGGCAGGCGCAGCGCGGTGCGGCGCAGGATGTCGGCGATGGACTGGCGGCGGACAGCGGGGGAAATGGCACTCATGGCAAGAGTCTCCTGTGGTTATCGAATGGTGAAAAATATACGCTCGCCATGCCTCTTGCCCAAGCTCCACAAAGCCGGCAGCAGCCGAACACCCATTTGGGGCGTCCGTTCACCTCCCGTCAGAGCGAATCCCGCTTGCAATGGCCGTCGCAGTCTTTTGCGCAGCCCCTCGGTGCTGCGCAATGAACGCAGCGCAGCACTGCACCATCTGCCGACGCCGTGCGCCGCCTTGCGCCAGGGCCAGCGCCTGGTCGACCGCGGCCCCCATGTCCGCCACACGCAGCGCAGCCCCGGCCTGCACCGCGCCCTCGGCGGCCTCGGCGAAGTTGAAGGTGTGCGGCCCGAGCAGCACCGGACAGCCGCAGGCGATGGCCTCGATCAGGTTCTGCCCGCCCAGCGGCGCAAAGCTGCCGCCCAGCAGCGCGGCATCCGAAAGGCCGTAGTACAGCGCCATTTCCCCGAGCGAATCGCCGAGCCAGACATCCGCTGCCTCTGGCGTATCGCTCCACTGGCTGCGGTGCGAGACGCTCAGGCCGGCTGCCGCGCACAGTTGCGCCACCTCGTCAAAGCGCTGCGGATGGCGGGGAACGATCAGCCATTGCACAGGCGGTGCTGCATCCTCTGAATTGATAGCTGCTTGCGCATACCCTGTATGCGTTAATGGCCATTTTTGCTTGAAATTTTCCAGCCACAACGCCTCTTCCCCTTCGCGGGAGCTGGCCAGCATGACGACAGGGCAATGTTGCGCGGCACGCCAGGCCCGCCCCTGCGCGAGCAAGGCCGCATCGGGTTGGGCATCGAATTTCAGATTGCCGAACACACCGGCCACCGGCGCGCCCAGGCTGCGCAGGCGCGCGGCGTCCTGGTCGCTCTGCGCCCAGACCGCCGACAGCGCCGCATAGGCCGGGCGCGACAGCCACGCCAGCCGCCGGGCGCCGCGCCAGGATTTTTCATTGAGCCGCGCGTTGGCGAGCACCAGCGGCACGGCTTGCTGGACGCACCCCGCCACCAGATTGGGCCAGATCTCCGTCTCCATCAGCACGCCGATGGCCGGGTGAAAATGCAGCAGAAAGCGCCGTACCGCGCCGGGCGTATCCCAGGGCAGCCAGGCCTGCATGTCGCCGGGCTGCAGCAGCCTGGCGCCCTCGGCCCGCCCCGTGGCGGTGCCGTGCGTGAGCAGCAGGCGCATGCCGGGGAGTTGCTCGCGCAAGGCTTTGACCAGGATGGCGGCGGCGCGTGTTTCACCCAGCGACACCGCATGCAGCCAGACCAGCGGACCGGCGCCCTCTTGTGCCGGTGCGCCGTAATGGCCAAAGCGCTCTGGGATGGCGACGCCATAGCCCGGCTCGGCCCGCGCACGGCGGCGCAGCTTGCGCCTGAGCAGCGGAATCGCCAGCCACGCCAGCAGGCTGTAGCAGGCCAGCGCCAGGCGCTGCATCACTTGCTCAATGCGCGGCGGCGCCCAGGGTCGCGCCGGGCTTCACGCGTTGCAGCAGCGCCAGCATCTCGGCGCGGATGCGCTGCAGCGCCGCATCCGTCTGCCCCTCGAAGCGCAGCACCAGCACCGGCGTAGTGTTGCTCGCGCGGATCAGGCCGAAGCCATCGGGCCAATCGACGCGCAGGCCGTCGATGGTGCTGATCTGCGCGGGGGCCGCGAAGGCTTGCGGCGCCAGCGCCTGCAGTTCGGCCGCCAGGCGGTGCGGCTCTCCCTCTGCGCAGGCGACGTTCAGCTCGGGTGTGCTGTGGCTGGTGGGCAGCGCTTCGAGCACGGCGCCTGGGTCACTGCTGCGGCTCAGGATTTCCAGCAATCGGGCGCCCGCATAAGTGCCGTCGTCAAAGCCGAACCAGCGCTCCTTGAAGAAGATATGCCCGCTCATCTCGCCGCCCAGCGGGGAATTCACCTCTTTCATCTTCGCCTTGACCAGCGAATGCCCGGTCTTGAACATCAGCGCCACGCCGCCCGCCGCCTCAATCGCGGGCGCCAGGCGCTGCGAGCATTTCACGTCGTAGACGATGGTGCCGCCCGGCACGCGCGCAAGCACGTCTTGCGCGAACAGCATCAGCTGCCGGTCCGGGAAAATATTCTGCCCCGAGCGCGTGACTATGCCCAGTCGGTCGCCATCGCCATCAAACGCCAGCCCCAGATCGGCATCGCCCGCCTGCAGCGCCGCCATCAGGTCGCGCAGGTTTTCGGGCTTGCTCGGGTCCGGGTGGTGGTTGGGAAAATTGCCATCCACTTCAGAGAACAATTCCGTCACCTCGCAGCCCAGCGCGCGGAAGATGCCGGGCGCGGACGCCCCCGCCACGCCATTGCCGCAATCGACCACGATCTTCATCGGCCGCGCGAGCTTGACGTCGCCGGTGATGCGCTGCACATAGGCAGGCAATACATCAGCCTGACGCACCGAACCACGGGCCACCTCGGGCCACTGCTCCGCTTCGATCGCCAGCCGCAGCGCCTGAATCTCATCGCCGTAAATCGCACGCCCCGCCAGCACCATCTTGAAGCCGTTGTGATCGCGCGGGTTGTGGCTGCCGGTCACCTGGATGCCGCTCTCGCACAGCGTGCTGGCGGCAAAGTACAGCATGGGCGTGGTGCACAGCCCGATGTCGATCACGTCCACGCCGGCCTGCAGCAGCCCCTCGGTCAGCGCCGCCACCAGCGCGGGGCCGGAGAGCCGCCCGTCACGCCCCACCGCCACCGTGCGCTGGCCGGCCGCCCGCGCAGCGCAGCCAAACGCACGGCCCACCGCCTGCGCCACCGCTTCGGTGAGCATGGCAGGCACTACGCCGCGAATGTCATAGGCCTTGAAAATCGACGCTGCTAGCTGCACGGATACCCCACTGACAGAACTCAAGGGAAGCCATTGTAGGGAGCGGGCTGTTCCCTTCTTGATAGCTGTCGGCGCACGCACCACGCAACGCGGCACCGCAATGCACGCGAATGTTTGCGCTACATCAAGAGAAGCGGCTGAAAGACACTGATGGCAGCCGGTTCTTGATGGACAGACGCGTTGCGCGCTCTCAGAATGAATAGCGTCAACCCAAGCGTGAGATTTCCATGGACTTTCAGGATCCTCTGTTCTGGCGCGCCGGTGCGGTCTCCACCACGCTCGTGATGCTGATCGTGCTGGCGTTTCTCTCCATCGACAGCATGCGCTACGTCACCGCCGGCGGCATCAACGTGCCGCACTACGACGTGATCAACCAGGCGATTGACTACAAGTACGACTGGTCGCGCAGTGCGGATGTTCCAGTCATCGGCGGGGATGAGCCGCTGTTTGGCAAGAAGGTCAGCCGCGAAGAGGCCGAGCAGATCATGCACAAGGGCAAGCTGGTCATCCAGACGCGCAACTGCATGAACTGCCACACCATCTTCGGCAACGGCGCCTACTACGGCCCGGACCTGACCAAGGCGTGGCTGGACCCGGCGTGGGACCAGATCTGGATACCCGCCACCGGCAAGGCCACCAAGGAAGAAGCCATGGCCGAATTCCTCATGCATCCCGACAAATACCCGACCTGGCGCCGGCAGATGCCCAACCTCAAGATCACCGAAGAAGAGGCGCGCGCCACCGTCGCCTACCTGAAGTGGATCGCCGCCATCGACACCAACGGCTTCCCGTCCGGCTTCGGCCGCATGGCCCCGCAACGCTGAAAGGACCCGCGCCATGTACGAAGCACAGAAACTGGGCATCAAGTACCTCACGGCCGCCGTCACGCTGTTCGGCGTGATGATCCTCTTCGGCCTGCTGTCCTCGCTCTACTACCTGTTTCCGGGCATGCTCTACAACGTCTTTGACTTCAGCATGTCCAAGACGCTGCACATCGACACGCTGGTGATCTGGCTGCTGATGGGTCTGATCGGTGCCATTTACTACTACCTGCCCAAGGAGCTGGAGCAGGAGGTGGTCGGCATCAAGCTGGGCAACCTGGCGTTCTGGGTCTTCTGCGTGTCGGTGGCGCTGGTGGCGCTCACCTTCCTCTTCGTGCAGTACGGCGAGGCCAACGAGTTTTCACTCTGGTTCATCAACCAGGGGCGCAAATACGTCGAAGCGCCACGCTGGGCGGCCGTGGGCATCACCGCCATCATGCTGGTGTTCTCCTACAACATCATCGCCACCTGCGTGAAGGCCAAGCACAAGATGACCGGCATCCTCTGGGTGCTGTGCCTGGATCTCGTGCCGCTGGTGGTGGTCTACCTGGACGCCTTCCCGGCCGATACCAATCTTTCACGCGACCTGTACTGGTGGTGGTGGCTGGTGCACATGTGGGTGGAGAGCACCTGGGAGGTGCTGATCGGCTGCATCATGGCCTGGGTGCTGATGGATGTAATGGGCACGTCGCGGCGCATCGTCGAGACCTGGCTGTACATCGAAGTCATGCTGGTGCTGGGCGCCGGCATCCTGGGGCTGGGCCACCACTACTTCTGGATCGGCACGCCGGAATACTGGCTCTCGATCGGTGGCTTCTTCTCGGCGCTGGAACCACTGCCGCTGCTGGGCATGGTGGTGCACGCGGTCTATGACGCGGGCATGCACCGGCTCAAGACCGGCAACCGCCCGGCCTACTTCTGGATCACGACCGAAGCCTTTCTGAATTTCATCGGTGCCGGCGTCTGGGGCTTCATGATGACGCTGCCGCAGATCAACATGTTCTCGCACGGCACGCAGTGGACGGCGTCGCACGGCCACTTCGCGTTCTACGGCGCGTATGTCTGCGGCATCATCGCCGTGCTCTACGTCGCCAAGCAGCGGGTATCCGGCGTGCAGACCATGGGCGGCAACCGCTGGAAATGGGCCTACGGATTTCTCAATATCGGCATGCTTGGCATGGTGATGGGGCTCTTGCTCGCAGGCATGGCGCAAGCCTTCTTCGAGCGCGCGGCCGGTGGCTCCACCCTCATGGCCTACACGGTGGCGTCGGAGAACCCCTGGTTCACCAGCGGCATCTGGGCCCGCACCGGTTTCGGTTTCATGTTTGCGCTGGGTTATGTGCTCTTGATCATTGACCTGCTCAAGGCGCCGGTGCCGCAGAAGGAAAGCGCTGCACTGCCGCCCGTCGGCCACGCACAGCCGGAGCCCGCATGACCCCCGAAGCCCTGATCCAGACTGCGGTGATGATGGGCCTGCTGGTGCTCACCGGCGGCGCCTGGTCGCTGTTGTATTGCCTGGGCAAGACCCGCGCGCGCGCCGATTTCACGCACATGGCGCTGGGCTGCTACATCGTCGCCCTGGGCCTGGCGGTGGCGATCGGCGTCTATTCGCCACTGTCCCCGGGATGGAAGGCGCTGGTGCTGGTGAGCGCCCTTGCCTACGCCGGCATTCCGCCCATCACCCTGCGCTACCTTGAACAGATCCACGACCACGAAGGCGAGGAGGCCTGAGCATGTTTGCCAACCTGATCAACAGCATTGCCGGCCTCGTGCTGGTGTATTCGGTGGTGCTGCACCCCACCTGGGTGGAGCAGCGCTACTTTCCGCTGATGGGCTTTGCCGCGCTGTTCCTGGTGATGGCGGTCTGGGCACGCCGCAGCGACCCGCATCCGTGGTTCAGCTGGGTCAACATCATCATGGCGGTGGCACTGGCCATCCTGTCACTGTTCCAACTCGCCACGCTCCCCTATCTGACATTCTGGGTCGCCTTCTGGGTCGGCTGCACCGTGCCCATCATGGCGTCCTGGGCCCTGCTCTACAACCGCGACTTGCGCAAGACCGCGGCCGCCCACTGATCCAGCGCCCCCACCGCACAACGGAGAACTGACATGAACCAGCGCAACGTTTTCATCGGTCTGGCGGCAGCGGCGACGGCCGCCTTCGCCCTGACGGCACAAGCGGCCGACCCGGCCGCAGGCAAGGCCCAGTACGACGCCACCTGCGTGGCCTGCCACGGGCCCGGCGGCATTTCGGTCGCACCGATCTACCCCAACCTCGGCGGGCAGAAAGAGCAGTACCTGGTGGAACAGCTCAAGGCCTACCGCGACGGCACGCGGAGCAACCCCATCATGGCGCCCATGGCCAAGCCACTCACCGACACGCATATCGCCAACCTGGCCGCCTACCTGGCGGCGCCCGGCAAGCGCTGAGCGTCCAAGTCGCAACACCACCCATCGCAAACCGTGCCGTTCCACCAGGAATGGCACGGTTTGTGCTTTTGTATGCGCAGTGTGTCGGCGCATACCCATGCCGGCGCGATTGGGCTAAGCTGGCGTCGCAGTCAGCCGCTTGTAAGTGCAGCGGCCGACAGTCGGACGGTTTGGTTGTTTGTTTTTGACAGGAGACGAATCCATGGCTACTTCTTCTTCGGCGATCGACTCGGTACTGGTCGAGAGTCGCGTTTTTCCGCCTTCCGAGGCCTTGGTCAAGCAGGCCAATATTTCGGGCATGGAGGCCTACAAGGCGATGTGCGCTGAGGCCGACAAGGACTTTGAAGGCTTCTGGGGCAATCTGGCACGCAAGAACATCGTCTGGACCAAGCCTTTCACCCAAGTGCTTGATCAAAGCAACGCGCCGTTCTACAAGTGGTTCGCCGATGGCGAGCTCAACGTCAGCGCCAACTGCCTGGACAAGCACATGGGCACGCCGGTCGAGAACAAGACCGCCATCATCTTCGAGGCCGACGGCGGCGAGGTCACCAAAGTCACCTACAAGGAATTGCTGGCCCGCGTGAGCCAGTTCGCCAACGCGCTCAAGGCGCACGGCATCAAGAAGGGCGACCGCGTCATCCTCTACATGCCGATGACGATCGAAGGCGTGGTGGCGATGCAAGCCTGCGCGCGCCTGGGGATCATTCACAGCGTGGTGTTCGGCGGCTTCTCGGCCAAGGCACTGCAAGACCGCATCGTGGACGTCGGCGCCGTGGCCGTCATCACGGCCAACTACCAGATGCGCGGCGGCAAGGAGATGGCGCTCAAGTCCATCGTCGACGACGCCATTGCCCTGGGCGGCTGCGAGTCGGTGAAGAACGTGTTCGTCTACGAGCGCACCAAGACCGCCTGCGCGATGACCGCCGGGCGCGACCACACCTTCAGCGATATCCTCAAGGGCCAGAGCAGCGAGTGCGCGCCGGTGCCGGTGAATGCCGAGCACCCACTCTACATCCTCTACACCTCGGGCTCCACCGGCAAGCCCAAGGGCGTGCAGCACAGCAGCGGCGGCTACCTGCTGCAAGCCAAGCTGACGATGGACTGGACCTTCGACATCAAGCCGCACGACGTGTTCTGGTGCACCGCCGACATCGGCTGGGTCACCGGCCACAGCTACGTCACCTACGGACCGCTGGCCGCCGGAGCGACCGAAATCGTCTTCGAGGGCATCCCCACCTACCCCAACGCCGGACGCTTCTGGGACATGATCGCGCGCCACAAGTGCTCGGTGTTCTACACCGCGCCCACCGCGATCCGCTCGCTCATCAAGGCCTCGGAAGCGGACGACAAGGTGCACCCCAAGTCGTACGACCTCTCCAGCCTGCGCATCATCGGCAGCGTCGGTGAGCCGATCAACCCCGAGGCCTGGGTCTGGTACTACAACCACGTCGGCGGCGGCCGCTGCCCCATCGTCGATACCTACTGGCAGACCGAGACCGGCACGCACATGATCAACCCGCTGCCGGGCGCCACGCCGCTGGTGCCGGGTTCGTGCACGCTGCCGCTGCCCGGCATCTACCCGCTGATCGTCGATGAAACCGGCGAGGAAATGCCCAACGGCAAGGGCGGCATGCTGGCCTACAAGAAGCCCTGGCCCAGCATGATCCGCACCATCTGGGGTGACCCCGAGCGCTTCAAGAAAACCTACTTCCCGCCGGAGATGAAGGGCTACTACTTTGCCGGTGATGGCGCCGTGCGTTCCGAAGACCGCGGCTACTTCCGCGTGACCGGCCGCATCGACGACGTGCTCAACGTCTCGGGTCACCGCCTGGGCACGATGGAAGTCGAATCGGCGCTGGTGGCCAAGACCGATCTGGTGGCCGAAGCCGCCGTGGTGGCGCGCCCCGACGATCTGACGGGCGAGGCCATCTGCGCCTTCGTCGTGCTCAAGCGCCCCATCCCCACGGGCGATGAGGCCAAGGCGATCGCCAAGGAACTGCGCGACTGGGTGGCCAAGGAAATCGGCCCGATCGCCAAGCCCAAGGACATCCGCTTCGGCGGAAACCTGCCCAAGACGCGCTCGGGCAAGATCATGCGCCGCCTGCTGCGATCGCTCGCCAAGGGTGAAGCGATCACGCAGGACACCAGCACGCTGGAGAACCCGCAAATCCTGGAGCAGCTCGCGCACAACAACTGAGCGCGCTGTCATACTTTTCGGCCATCAGGCCTGCCGATTCGAGAGGGTCGGCAGGCCTTTTTTTTTCAACCTGAAAACGGCAGTTGGATGCGCTCATCAGTGCCGTGATCGGTGTGCCAGGCAAGGCGCGAGGACGCAGCGCACTCCTGTGCGCAAGGACGAACAACGCCGCATGGCGCGCCGAGCATGGTGCTGGTGAGTGCATAGCGCTGTCACCCAACAGGTGAATCACGCCGAAGCCGATAAACTCAATGTCAACAACACCTTGTTGACACCAACAAGCGGTCAACTGCCGTTTTCAGGTTCAAGGAGCACAAGGCATGGATGCAGGAGCCATCACCGACGTCGCCGGCATCGAAGTCGGCCACTACACCGAAACCCGCCGCCCCACCGGCTGCAGCGTGGTCATTGCACGAGATGGCGCGGTGGCGGGCGTGGACGTGCGCGGCGCGGCACCGGGCACGCGCGAGACCGATCTGCTCGACCCCACGCACCTGGTGCCGCACATCCACGCCATCCTGCTCGCGGGCGGCAGCGCCTGGGGGCTGGATGCCGCCAGCGGCGTGATGCGCTGGCTGGAAGAGCAAGGCATCGGCATGGATGTGGGCACCAGCCTGGTGCCGCTGGTGCCTGCCGCCGTGCTGTTCGACCTGCACGTGGGCAACGCCTCGATCCGCCCCGACGCCCCGGCGGGCTACGCCGCCTGCGCTGCCGCCTCGCGCCAGCATCCGGGCGAGGGCAACGTGGGCGCGGGCACGGGCGCCACCGTGGGCAAGCTCTTCGGCCCCGAACTGGCGATGAAAAGCGGCATCGGCACGGCTTCAGTGCGCCTGGGCGAGGTGACCGTGGGCGCCCTGGTGGCCTGCAATGCGGTGGGCGACGTGGTCGATCCCGCCAACGGCCAGACCGTGGCCGGTGCGCGCACCGCCGACGGCCGCGCGCTGCGCCACTGCACCGCCGCCCTGCTGCGCGGCGAGCCCCTGCACCCCTTGCTGGCCGGCACCCACACCACCATCGGTGTGGTGGCCACTGACGCGCCCCTGACCAAGGCCCAAGCCAAGCGCCTGGCGACCACCGCGCACGACGGCCTGGCGCGCAGCATCAACCCGGTACACACCATGATGGATGGCGACACGCTGTTTGCCCTGTCCACCGGCAAGGCCGCCCGCTCGCCCGGCATGATGGTGCTGGCCGTGATGGCCGCCGAAGCCGTTGCCCGCGCCACGCTGCGCGCCGCGCGCATGGCGCACGGCATCACGCTTGCTGGCGGGCTCTGGCTTCCATCAGCGGGAGATTTGACGCATACGGCTTTGCATTCAAGCGCAGAACAAGGCGGGAAGCCGTAGACAGTGCTGTTGCACGGCAAGGCGAACCAACGCAGTTATGCGTTTGAAGGTGAAGTCGTATCAGTCGTGAAGCCCGCGCTCGTCGGGCTCATCCTTGGAAACGCTGATGACGCTCACCGGTTGACCCTTGGATTTGCGCCAGGCATACAGCGCATAGCCTGAGAGCCCATAGCAGGCAAAAACCATGAACAGCACACTGGGCGGATCGATGTTGATGACGGCAATGCCCAGCGCGATCAGCACCAGCACAACGAAGGGCACGCTCTGGCGCGCCTGCACGTCCTTGAAGCTATAAAACGGCACGTTGGTGACCATGGTCAGGCCCGCGTACAGCGTGATCGCAAACGCAATCCACGAGGCCTGCGGCCAGCTCAGGTGCCCGCCGATGCCGCGCTGCACGCCGTTGTCCGTCATCAGCCAGATGAAGCCCATCACCAGCGCCGCCGCCGCAGGCGACGGCAGGCCCTGGAAGTAGCGTTTGTCCACCACACCGGTATTGACGTTGAAGCGCGCCAGGCGCAGCGCCGCACAGGCGCAATAAACGAAGGCCGCGATCCAGCCCCAGCGCCCCAGCCCCTTGAGCGCCCACACGTACACGATGAGCGCCGGCGCCGCACCGAACGAGACCATGTCGGCGAGTGAATCCATCTGCTCGCCAAAGGCACTTTGCGTGTTGGTCATGCGCGCGACACGGCCATCGAGACTGTCGAAAATCATGGCCGAAAACACGCCCATGGCAGACTGGTCAAAGCGCCCGTTGATGGCCATGACGATGGCGTAAAACCCGCTGAACAGCGCCGCCAGCGTAAACAGATTGGGCAGGATGTAGATGCCCTTGCGGCGCTTGCGCACCACGGCCTCGGCGTCCTGGCTCGACTCATCAATAGAAGGCATATACCAACCAATCCCTTGTACATAAAGCGTCAAAAGCTATGTTTTTTGATAGCCAGAGCGCTGCGGCAGTCGCCACAGTTTAGCGATCGCCCGGACGCAAAAAGGCCACCGCGATGGTGGCCTTTGCGTGCCCGGGCGCCGGCTTCAGTTGCGGCTGCGATCGACCAGCTTGTTCTTGGCGATCCAGGGCATCATCGAGCGCAGCTTGTCGCCCACGATCTCGATCTGGTGCGCCGCCATGTTGCGCCGGCGTGCGGTCATGCTCGGGTAGCCGGTGCGGCCTTCCAGGATGAACTGCTTGGCGTAGTCGCCGTTCTGGATGTTTTTCAGCGCCTCACGCATCGCGGCGCGCGACTGCTCATTCACCACGCGCGGGCCGGTCACGTACTCGCCGTACTCGGCATTGTTGCTGATCGAGTAGTTCATGTTGGCGATACCGCCTTCATAAATCAGGTCAACGATCAGCTTCAGCTCGTGCAGGCACTCGAAATAGGCCATCTCGGGCGCGTAACCGGCTTCCACCAGCGTCTCGAAGCCCATTTTCACCAATTCCACCGCGCCGCCGCACAGCACGGCCTGCTCGCCGAACAGATCGGTTTCGGTTTCTTCCTTGAAGTTGGTCTCGATGATGCCGGCCTTGCCGCCACCATTGGCCATGGCATAGGACAGCGCCAGGTCGCGTGCACGTCCGCTCTTGTCCTGGTGCACCGCCACCAGATGCGGCACGCCGCCGCCCTGGGTGTAGGTGTTGCGCACGGTGTGGCCGGGGGCCTTGGGAGCCACCATCCAGACATCCAGATCGGCGCGCGGCACGACCTGGTTGTAGTGCACGTTGAAACCGTGGGCAAACGCCAGCGACCCGCCCTGCTTGATGTTGGGCTCGACGTGGTTGCTGTACACATCCGCAATTTGCTCGTCGGGCAGCAACATCATGACCACATCGGCCGCCTTGACGGCAGCATCCACTTCCAGCACCGTGAGACCGGCCTTGCCGACCTTGTCCCAGCTCGCTCCACCCTTGCGCAGGCCGACGACGACCTTGACGCCGCTGTCGTTGAGGTTCTGCGCATGCGCATGGCCCTGGCTGCCGTAGCCGATGATGGCAACGGTCTTGCCCTTGATGAGGGACAGATCACAGTCCTTGTCGTAGAAAACTTTCATGGTTGCTCCGGTTGAAATGGGTAAAAAAAGAGGTATCAGACGCGCAACACGCGTTCGCCGCGGCCTATGCCGCTCAGGCCCGTGCGCACGGTCTCAAGGATGGCCGACCGATCGATCGCCTGCAGAAAGGCTTCGGTCTTC
Source organism: Comamonas badia DSM 17552 (assembly GCF_000484635.1). Taxonomy (GTDB): domain Bacteria; phylum Pseudomonadota; class Gammaproteobacteria; order Burkholderiales; family Burkholderiaceae_C; genus Comamonas_C; species Comamonas_C badia. The sequence goes on from NZ_AXVM01000001.1 coordinate 423,667, forward strand.
TGCTGGTCGCCGGTGATCTCTATCGTATAGCTCTTGTCGGTCACGTCGATGATGCGGCCGCGAAAGATGTCTGCCATGCGCTTGAGCTCTTCGCGCTCCTTGCCTACGGCACGCACCTTGACCATCATCAGCTCGCGCTCGGCGTAGGCGCCCTCGCTCAAATCGACGACCTTGACGACTTCGATCAGGCGATTGAGATGCTTGGTGATCTGCTCGATCACCTCTTCCGAGCCATGCGTCTGGATCGTCATGCGCGAGAGCGACGGGTCTTCCGTCGGCGCCACGGTCAGCGATTCGATGTTGTAGCCACGGGCAGAGAACAGCCCGACGACGCGCGACAGCGCGCCGGCCTCGTTTTCCAGCAATACTGCAATGATGTGTTTCATGATGGATTCCTCTTCTTGCTGCCCTCCCCTGGCGCCGGTAAGCGCCAGACTCGGCAGGCAATAGATTCGTCAAAAATCGGTTGAGCGTTTGGATTTCACGCTGAACGCTCAACGCCCAACGCTCAACCTGTGGTTCAAAGGTCTTCCGAGCCCAGCAGCATCTCCGTGATGCCCTTGCCGGCCTGCACCATGGGGAAAACGTTCTCGGTCGGATCGGTGCGGATGTCGAGGAACACGGTGCGGTCCTTGAGCTTGCGCGCCTCGCGCAGGGCGCCTTCCACGTCCTGCGGGCGCTCGACCAGCAGGCCGACATGGCCATAGGCCTCCGCCAGCTTGACGAAGTTGGGCAGCGCGTCCATGTAGGTCTGGCTGTAGCGCCCGGCGTACTGGATTTCCTGCCACTGGCGCACCATGCCGAGGTAGCGGTTGTTCAGCGCCACGATCTTGATCGGCGTGTGGTATTGCTGGCAGGTGGAGAGCTCCTGGATGTTCATCTGCACCGAGCCTTCGCCGGTGATGCAGAACACCTCGCTCTGCGGTCTGGCGAGCTTGATGCCCATGGCGTAGGGAATGCCCACGCCCATGGTGCCCAGCCCGCCGGAATTGATCCAGCGGCGCGGCTCGTCAAAGCGGTAGTACTGTGCCGCCCACATCTGGTGCTGCCCCACGTCGGAGGTGATGTAGGTGTCCGTGCCCCTGGTCATGTTCCACAGGGTGTCCACCACGAACTGCGGCTTGATGACTTCGGTGTTGCCGCGGTCATAGGCCAGGCAGTCGCGCCCACGCCATTCCTCGATCTGGCTCCACCACGCAGCCAGCGCCTTGGCATCGGGCTTGGTGGCGGCATCGCGCACCATGGAGATCAGCTCCGACAGTACCTCCTTCACGTCGCCAACGATGGGCACGTCCACGCGCACGCGCTTGGAGATGCTGGAGGGATCGATGTCGATGTGGATGATCTTGCGCTCGCGCTGCGCAAAGTGCTTGGGATTGCCGATCACGCGGTCATCGAAGCGCGCGCCCACGGCCAGCAACACGTCGCAGTTCTGCATCGCGTTGTTGGCCTCGTACGTGCCGTGCATGCCCAGCATGCCGACGAATTTGCGGTCGCTCGCCGGGTAGGCACCCAGGCCCATCAGCGTGTGCGTGACCGGGTAGCCCAGCATGTCCACCAGCGTGCGCAGCTCCTGGCAGGCATTGCCCAGCAGCACGCCGCCGCCGGTGTAGATGTAGGGACGCTTGGCGGTCAGCAGCAGTTGCAGCGCCTTGCGGATCTGCCCCGCATGGCCCTTGCGCACCGGGTTGTACGAGCGCATTTCCACCGTCTCGGGGTAGCCGGTGAAGGTGGTCTTGTTGAATGAAACGTCCTTGGGGATATCCACCACGACCGGGCCGGGGCGGCCGGTGCGCGCGATGTGGAAGGCCTTCTTCATCGTCAGCGCCAGATCGCGCACGTCCTTGACGAGGAAGTTGTGCTTGACGATGGGGCGCGTGATGCCCACGGTATCGCACTCCTGGAAGGCATCCAGGCCGATCGCCGCCGTCGGCACCTGGCCGGCGATGATGACCATGGGGATCGAATCCATGTAGGCGGTGGCGATGCCCGTCACCGCGTTGGTCAGGCCCGGCCCCGAAGTGACCAGCGCCACGCCCACGTCGCCGGTGGCGCGGGCGTAGCCATCGGCCGCGTGCACCGCCGCCTGTTCGTGGCGCACCAGCACGTGCTGTATCGATTCTTCCTTGTACAGCGCGTCGTAGATGTAGAGCACCGCGCCACCGGGATAGCCCCAGATGTGCTTCACGCCTTCGGCGGTCAGCGCGCGCATGAGGATTTCGGCGCCCATCAATTCAGCGGGCTCGGTGCCCGAATGCGCAGCGCCATCGGCGGCAGCGGCCGCTTTTGCCATTTCGGCTTTGGAGATTTCCATGATCAACCTTTGCGAATTTCTCTGACGAAAAACCTTGGGTGCCCCTCGGTCGAGCCCTTGTGGGGCCGCGTCGGGACTTGAGGTCTCGGCCATGGACGCGGGCTGTCGTGCGCCGAGCCGGGACCCGTTTGCTTCGTTAAAACCAAGGCCGCATTATTGCACTGCAGCATCTATTTGCGTGCACGCGGTTCCAAAAACGCAACACGATGGGATAATCCAGCGCGTCGCCGCACAGGGCGCGGCGGCGCATCCCGGTTCCCGACAGCGGGAATTTTCGTCTTTGGCCACCGAACAAGAGCTCTCCGATTTCCTCAAAAGCGTGGAAAGGCGTGCATTCAAGCGCACCGTCTACCACGTGCGCGACGAGGAAGCGGCGCTGGACATCGTGCAGGACAGCATGCTCAAGCTGTCGGTGCACTATGGCGACAAGCCGCCGGCAGAGCTGCCCATGCTGTTTCAGCGCATCCTCTCCAATTGCACGCTGGACTGGTTCCGGCGCCAGAAGACGCGCAAGGCACTGTTCACCAACATGAGCGAATTCGAGGGTCCCGGAGACGACGGTCAGGACTTCGATCTGCTTGAAAGCCTGATCGCTCCCGGGGCATCGGATAATGAAGCCACGCAAAGCCCGGAAAATGCCGTCAGGATGACGCAGACCGTGCAAGCGATAGAAGCCGCGATTGAACAGCTGCCGCCGCGTCAACGCGAGGCATTTTTGATGCGTTACTGGGAAGATATGGATGTTGCGGAGACCGCCGCGGCCATGGGTTGCTCCGAAGGCAGCGTCAAGACGCATTGCTTTCGCGCTGTCCAGACCCTGAGCAAGCTGCTGCAGGCCCAAGGAATTGCACCATGAACGACACTGCCGTCACTCTCACTCCCCGTGCCGATGCCTTCGCGCGCCGCATTGCCGCGCGCCTCACGCAGGCGGGCGATCACCTGCACCACGACATCGCCGAGCGCCTGCGCGCCGCGCGTGTGCGGGCCGTCGCCCAGCGCAAGCGCCCGGTGGCGCAGCCAAAACTGTATTTGCATCCCGTTGCCACCGTCACGGCCCAAGGCGCCGCCGCCACGCTGAGCGCCGGGGGAGGCGATGGCGGCCACCATTGGGGCCGGGCGCTGGTCTCCGGCGCCTGGATCGCCGCATTGCTGATTGGTCTGGCCTGGGTGCACCATACGCAAGTGGAAAGCGTCGCGAGCGAAATCAGCGAGATCGACACCGCCCTGCTGACCGATGACCTCCCACCCGCCGCCTATACCGACCCTGGGTTTGCACAATTCATCAAATCCAGCCGTACAGACCGCTGAATTTCCGCCCCGCCGCACGCCGACTGCATGGCAGCACCGCCTTCGCCTCCCGACCCGTCTCCCACCACCAACGCCCACACGGCAATCCTGGCGCTGGCACTGGCGCTGTGGGTGGTCTTTGTGTTCGCCGGCGGATGGGCGGTCTCGCGGGTCAAGGCGCTTCCCGGCGTCACGCTCCCCGCTCCGCGGCCGTCGCCGGCGAAATTCCAGCCCCGCGCGCCTGCCCCGCCACCTCTTCCCGCCGTTGTTGAAGAGGCCGGACCGTCCTGGAGCAGCCTGGGCAGCGCCCAGCAAGCCGCGCTGTCGCCCCTGCGACCGCACTGGAGCACGCTGAGTGAAGCACAGAAACACCAGTGGATGACGCTGGCGCAGCGCTTCCCCAGGCTCTCCCACGCCAACCAGGAAAAACTGCAGGCACGCATGGCCGCCTGGGCCGCCCTGTCGCCCGAGCAGCGCAACCGCGCCAGACTGAACTACGCCGCCACCCGCAAGGTGGCCCCGCCTGCCAGACAGGAGCAGTGGGATGCCTACCAGGCCTTGAGCGCGGAGGCCAGGCACGAGCTGGCCACCCAGGCGCCGCCCGCGCCGCAGGGCGCCGCCATCGCGGTACGGCCCGTGCCGGGGCACAAATTCGCCAGGGTGCCTGCCGCCACGGGCCCTGCCGCCGCCGTACCCAATCCCCCCAAGATTCTGCCGCCGGTGGTGGACATGGTCCCCGTGCCGGTGCCGCCGCGCGCCAGCATCCCTCCGGTGCCGGAGCCTGCCGCGCCCGCGCCACCCGGCGCCGTACCGCTCGTCGAGACGACGCCGATCGACACCCCATCCGCCACGGGAGAGCCCCTGCCTTCGCTGGACGAAAACGCGGCGCCGGCAAGTCCGGCGCCAGCGCCCTCACCCGAATCCGCGGCACCAGACCTGGCAGCCACCCCCGGCATCGATGCCGCACCGGCCGAACCCGGCATCCCAGCGCAGCCCGCGCAGTAACATCGCGCGTCGGCAGCCCTGCGCTGCAACACTTCACCACCCGACAGCCACCTTGGACTCCAACGCCCCGGCCCCTGCCGCAACCGCGCCGCCAACCCCCGCCCTGTCGCGGCGCATGGCCTGCTGGCTCTATGAGGGCATCCTGATGTTCGGGCTGGTCTTCATCGCCGACTACCTGTTCGATACCCTGAGCCAGTCGCGCCATGCGCTGGCGCACCGGGGACTGCGCATGGGCTACCTGTTCGTGGTGTTCGGCATCTACTTCGGCTGGTTCTGGTCGCGCGGGCAGACGCTGGCACAGAAGACCTGGAACATCCGCGTCGTCGATGTGAACGGGCAGCGCATTTCCCAGGGCCGCGCGGTGCTGCGCTATGCGCTCTCCTGGCTCTGGTTCCTGCCGCCGCTGGCCGCCTACAGCCTGGGGCTTGGCCTGGTCACCACACTGACGCTGCTGGTGCTGTGGATCGCACTCTGGGCGCTGGCCAGCAAGCTACACCCGCAGCAGCAGTTCTGGCATGACCAGCTCGCCGGCACGCGGCTGATCCACTGGCGCGCGCCGCCGCGCCAGCCACGCTGAACCAGCGCCCCCCAAGCCCGCATGCCGCCACCCGATTCCCATCCACACCGCGCCCGCACAGGGCTTCCCCGCCTGTGGCATGCCACCGGCTATTCACTCGCCGGTCTGCGCGCCGCATGGAGCGAAAAGGCCTTCCGCCAGGAGGTGCTGATCGCCATCGTCCTGCTGCCACTGGCGTTCTGGCTGGGGCAAAGCTGGCTGGAAACGGCGGTGCTCCTTGCCGTCACACTGCTGGTGCTGATCACCGAGCTGCTCAATTCCGCGGTCGAGGCCGCGATTGACCGCTTTGGCGGCGAACTGCACCCACTCTCCAAGCGTGCCAAGGACCTCGGCAGCGCCGCTGTTTTTATCTCGCTTTTGATAGCTTCCAGCGCATGGCTGATGGCGGTTTACCATCGATTTTAATCTTATGTCTGATCCTGCCTTCTCGCTCTGTGTCTATCTCGGTTCGCGCCCCGGCAACCACCCCTTGTTCATCGAGGCGGCACAGCAGGCGGGCCAGTGGATAGGCCAGCACCGCGGCCAGCTGGTCTATGGCGGCGGCAACAGCGGCCTGATGGGCGTGCTGGCGCAGGCAACCAAAGCGGCGGGCGGGCGCGTGGTCGGCATCATCCCGCAGGCCCTGGTGAACAAGGAGCTGGCCAACCACGATTGCGATGAGCTGCACGTGGTCGAGACCATGCACGAGCGCAAGGCCATGATGGCCGAGCGCAGCGATGCCTTTCTCGCGCTGCCCGGCGGCATCGGCACGCTGGAGGAACTGTTCGAGGTCTGGACCTGGCGCCAGCTCGGCTACCACGACAAGCCCATAGGCGTGCTCGACGCCGATGGCTACTACCGCCAGCTGCTGGGCTTTCTGCGGCACTCGGTAGAAAACGGCTTCATGAGCGCGTGGCAGATGGACCTGGTGCGCGTGGGCAGCGAAGTGCCCCCGTTGCTGGCCGCGCTGGTGCAGGAGGCCGGCCTGCCGCGCGAGGCCAAGCCGCTGCGCAGCGTGATCTGATCAGATCGCCGCCTCGTCCAGATCGCCGGTGCGGATGCGGATCACGCGCTGCACCGGCGTGACGAAAATCTTGCCATCGCCGATCTTGCCGGTGCGGGCGGCGGCGATGATGGCATCCACGCAGCGCTCCACGTCGTCGTCGCGCACCACCACCTCTATCTTGATCTTGGGCAGAAAATCCACCACGTATTCCGCGCCGCGGTAAAGCTCGGTATGGCCCTTCTGCCGGCCAAAGCCCTTGACCTCGGTGACGGTGAGGCCAGTGGCGCCGCAGGCGGCCAGCGACTCGCGCACCTCGTCGAGCTTGAAGGGTTTGATGACGGCAGTGATCATCTGCATGGCATGGGTTCCTGAAGTGGCTGACCGGTCCGCTCCGGCCTTTGTTACGCCGTCTATTATCGCAACGCGGCAGAACTTGCCTACCGACTGACGACCTTGCCCGACTACACATTGCAGATGCACCCATCGGTGCACGACATCGACCCAACCGCCTGGGACACGCTGCTGGCGCGCCAGACGCACCCTTCACCCTTCATGCGCCATGCCTATCTGGCAGCGCTGCAGGACAGCGGCAGCGCCACCTCGCGCACCGGCTGGGCGGCGCGCTGCTTCCTGCTGTGGCAGGGCGATGCGCTCGCCGCCGCCTGCGTGCTCTACCTGAAGGCGCATTCGCGCGGCGAATACGTCTTCGACTGGGCCTGGGCCGATGCCTACGCCCGCCACGGGCTGGTCTATTACCCCAAGGCCGTCGTCGCCGTGCCGTTCACGCCGGTGCCGGGCACGCGGCTGCTGGCATGCGATGGCGAGGCGCGCCGGGTGCTGCTGCAGCAGCTGATCGCCTGGTGCCAGGAGCAGCGCCTGTCCTCCCTGCACCTGCTGTTTGCCGCCGAGGAGGACATCGCCAGCGCCCGCCAGACCGGGCTGATGCTGCGCCATACCGTGCAGTTCCACTGGCACAACCGGCACCCGCAGCAGCAACGGCCGTTCACGGATTTCGATGATTTCCTGATGTCGCTGTCGCAGGACAAGCGCAAGAAGATCCGCCAGGAGCGCCGCCGCGTCGCCGATGCGGGCGTGCGCTTTCGCGTCTGCCGTGGCGAGGAGATCAGCGTGGCGGACTGGGATTTCTTTTACGCCTGCTACGACCGCACCTATTGGGAGCACGGCAACCCGCCCTACCTCACGCGCGACTTTTTCGTCCGTGCCGCAGCCCGGATGCCGAAAATGTGGCTGCTCTTCATCGCCGAGCGCGATGGCCAGCCGATTGCTTCCAGCTTGATAGCTGTTGGCGCAGAACCATCAAGCGCCGATGGGCAATCTGGCATGCAGACCGTGGCCTACGGCCGCTACTGGGGCGCGCTGGAGCGCGTGGATTGCCTGCACTTCGAGGCCTGCTACTACCAGCCGATTGCGTGGTGCATTGCCAACGGCGTCGCGCGCTTTGAGGGCGGCGCGCAGGGCGAACACAAGCTGGCGCGCGCGCTGCTGCCCACGCAGGCCACCAGCGCGCACTGGCTGGCGCACCCCGGCTTTGCCCACGCCGTGGACGAATACCTGCAGCGCGAGCGCGAGGGCGTGGAGCACTACATGGACGCGCTGCAGACGCACAGCCCGTTCAGGCACGGAGCCTGATGCCCATGGACCGGAAACCCCGTCAGTCCCTGGGCCTGGCGTAGTTCGCCACGCCGTCCATCAATTCCTTCTGCGCGGCGGCCACGCCTTCCCAGCCCAGCACCTTGACCCATTTGCCGTCTTCCAGGTCCTTGTAGTGCTCGAAGAAATGGCTGATGGCCTTCAGGCGCATGGGGTTCACGTCTTCCACCGATTTCCAGCCCTCGTACATCTTGAGCACCTTGGAGTCGGGTACGGCCAGAATTTTTCCATCGATGCCCGCCTCATCTTCCATCTTCAGGATGCCGAGCGGGCGGCAGACCACGCCCACGCCCGGCAGCAGCGGGTAGGGGGTGATGACGAGCACGTCCACCGGATCGCCGTCGCCCGACAGGGTCTGCGGCACGTAGCCGTAGTTGCAGGGGTAGTACATCGCGACGGTGAGGAAGCGGTCGACGAAGACGGTGCTGGTCTCCTTGTCCACCTCGTACTTGATCGGGTCGGACTCGGCGGGAATCTCGATGATGACGTTGAAAAGATCAGGAAGTTTGTTCCCGGGGCTAACCAGATTGAGGGCCATGGTGCGATTTGCCTGTGTTGAAAAATAGGATTGTCAGGGTTTTCCTGAGCACAAAACATGCCACGAATTCTAAGAAACCCGGCTTGCACCAGGCTTGCGTGCTGTAAGGCAGTGTAAATCGCAGTAAATTAGCGCTGTTGGCCAATCACCTCCGATTGTCGGACGTCGAGGAAGCAACGTGGTGGAAGCACTTCCCAGGCGTTGCGCTTCCGTCTATGACAATCACAAAAGGAGAGTTGAGAATGCCTCAATCGGCAGAGCTGACAACGCCACTCATCATGGCCCTGGTTTGCGGGGTGATCGCAGTGGTCTATGGCCTGTGGGCCCGTGGCTGGATTCTGGCCAAGGACCCAGGCAACGCCCGCATGCAGGAGATCGCGGGCGCCATCCAGCAGGGGGCCGCGGCCTACCTGGGCAAGCAGTACAGGACGATCGCCATCGTCGGCGTGGTGCTGGCCATACTCATCGCCCTCTTCCTTGACGCCATGACGGCAGCCGGCTTCGTCGTCGGCGCGGTGCTCTCGGGCGCCTGCGGCTTCATCGGCATGAACGTCTCGGTGCGCGCCAACGTGCGCACTGCGCAGGCGGCCACGCAAGGCATCGGCCCGGCGCTGGATGTCGCCTTCCGGGGTGGCGCCATCACCGGCATGCTGGTGGTGGGCCTGGGCCTGCTGGGCGTCACCGGCTTTTACTGGTTCCTCGGCGGCCCGGCGGCCGACAGCCATGCGCTCAACCCGCTGATCGGGCTGGCCTTCGGCTCTTCGCTGATCTCCATCTTCGCACGCCTGGGCGGCGGCATCTTCACCAAGGGTGCGGACGTGGGCGCCGACCTGGTGGGCAAGGTGGAAGCCGGCATCCCCGAGGACGACCCGCGCAACCCCGCGGTGATCGCCGACAACGTGGGCGACAACGTGGGCGACTGCGCCGGCATGGCGGCGGACCTGTTTGAAACCTATGCCGTGACGCTGATCGCCACCATGGTGCTGGGCGGCCTGCTCATCAAGGGCGCCGGGGCTCACGCCGTGGTCTACCCGTTGGCGCTGGGCGCGGTGTCCATCGTCGCCTCCATCATCGGCACCTTCTTCGTCAAGGCCAGCCCCGGCATGAAGAACGTGATGCCGGCGCTCTACAAAGGCCTGGCGATCGCCGGTGTGCTGTCGCTCATCGCGTTCTACTTCGTCACCGCCTGGATCATTCCGGACAACGCGCTGGGCGGCACGGGCGCCGTCGGCAAGCTCTTCGGCGCCTGCATCGTCGGTCTGGTGCTCACCGGCCTGCTGGTGTGGATCACCGAGTACTACACCGGCACGCAGTACAAGCCGGTGCAGCATGTGGCGCAGGCCAGCACCACCGGGCACGCGACCAACATCATCGCGGGCATTGGCATCAGCATGAAATCCACCGCCTGGCCGGTGATCTTCGTCTGCATTGCCATCTGGGCTGCCTTCCATCTGGCCGGCCTGTACGGCGTGGCGATCGCCGCGATGTCCATGCTCTCCATGGCCGGCATCGTGGTGGCGCTCGACGCCTACGGCCCCATCACCGACAACGCCGGCGGCATCGCCGAAATGGCCGAACTGCCCTCCAGCGTGCGCGACATCACCGACCCGCTGGACGCCGTGGGCAACACCACCAAGGCGGTGACCAAGGGCTACGCCATCGGCTCGGCGGGCCTGGCGGCACTGGTGCTGTTTGCCGACTACACGCACAAGCTGGAAACCTTCGGCCAGTCGGTGAGCTTCGACCTCTCAGACCCGCTGGTGATCGTCGGCCTGTTCGTCGGCGGCCTGATCCCCTACCTCTTCGGCGCCATGGCGATGGAGGCCGTGGGCCGCGCCGCGGGCAGCGTGGTCGAGGAAGTGCGCCGCCAGTTCCGCGAAATCCCCGGCATCATGCAAGGCACGGCCAAGCCCGAATATGGCCGCGCCGTCGGCATGCTGACCGGCGCCGCCATCAAGGAAATGATGATCCCCAGCCTGCTGCCGGTGGCGGTGCCGATTTTGGTCGGTCTCATCCTCGGTCCGAAGGCGCTGGGCGGCCTGCTCATGGGCACCATCGTCACTGGCCTGTTCGTGGCGATTTCGATGTGCACCGGCGGCGGCGCCTGGGACAACGCCAAGAAGTACATCGAGGACGGCCACCACGGCGGCAAGGGCTCTGATGCGCACAAGGCCGCCGTCACCGGCGACACCGTGGGCGACCCCTACAAGGACACCGCCGGCCCGGCCGTCAACCCGCTGATCAAGATCATCAACATCGTGGCGTTGCTCATCGTGCCGCTGGTGGTGAAGTTCCACACCGGCGGTTGAGCAGGACGGTTGTGCCCCTCGCCCCTTTGGGGAGAGGCTTGGAGAGGGGCTCGAACGATTGCAAAAAAAGAGCGGCTGACGCATACCCCATATGCGCCAGCCGCTTTTTTGTTGGTGAAAAACTGCGTCAGCGGCGCCCGCCCAGCAGACTGCCGCCCAACTTGAGAACGTCGCTCAGATCAAACTTGCCATCGCCGTTCTGGTCCAGCACCGCCCCCAGCAGCCCGCCGCCCAGACCGCCCTGCTGCTGAACCTGTGCATGTTCCTGCCCCAGCATGCTGCCCAGGCCCCCGGCATTGAGATTGCCCGCGCTGACCCGCTGCGACAGCGCCGCCATCACCATGGGCGCCAGCATCGCCAGCAGACTGCCAGCCTGCGAACCATTGAGGCCCGTCGCCTGGCCCAGCCCGGATTGCGCGCGGCCTTGCGCATCGCCAAACACATGGCCCAGGATGCCTCCGCCGTCCAACTGCGCGCTGGCGGGCGCGCCGCCACCGCCGCCCAGAAGGCCTCCCAGCAGGCCGCCCAGCCCGCCCAGGCCCCCCAGGGCCGCGCCAGCGCCGCCTGCGCCCTGCCCGCCGCCGGCCAGCGCGCCCAGCAGGCCGCCCAGGTCCATCGCGCCCTGCCCCGAATGGTCGCGCTGCAGCGCACCGAACAAGGCCTCTGCCCCGCCCGGCTGCTGGGCATTGCGCCCCATGGCGCCCACCAGCATCGGCAGCGCCGCGCCCACCGCCTGGCTGGCAGTGGCGGTATCCGTACCCAGTTGCTGCGCAATCTGCCCCATGGAGCCGCCTTGCAGCTGCCCCATCAGATCGTCGATCAGAGAACCATTCATGGCCGTTCCTTCACACCCGTGGAAAAAAACGACTATAGACCCCAAAGGAAACGCCAGCACTCCGCATGCGGCCCGCGCGTGTGAACAAACGTCAGGCGCGCTTGCCCCGCATCGCCTTGCACACCCAGCCCTCGGGCAGCCGTGCCGCCGCCAGCGCATCGGCCAGACCCGCGTGCCCGTCGGCCGCGCTGTAGAGGATCTGCTCCTCCTTGGGGTTGTGCACCTGCAGCAACTGGAACAGCTCTTCCAGGTCATCCTGCATGGCGTCGAGCGCCGTCCCATCGCGGCAGGCCTGGGCGAGCGACTCCATCAGCGGCCACATCAGCCCGTGCTCGCGTTCCATCACCATGATGGACAGGCCCACCGAGCCTTCCAGCGCCGGGAACAGCACCGTCTCTTCCAGATACAGATGCGCGCGCAGCAAGTCGAGCGAACGCGCCAGCTCCACCTGGTCGCTGCTGCCATCCATGGCGCCCTGCACGCCGAAGTCGATATCTTCGTGCTGCTCCTGCAGCAGCGCGCTGGCGGTCTGTGCTGACATCGTGTTTCCCTTGCGGATCGAACAACCGCGCATCTTGGCACAGCGCCCAAGCACCCACTCAACTACAGGCTATCCGGAGCGAAGCCGAGCAAGACCGCCGATTGAGGTGCTTCGTTGAGCCAAGTTCATCGCTGAGCTGAGCTCCGCTGGTAAGTATTGGCAGCTACGGCCTTCCAATCATCCGCCTCAATGAGTATTCCTAGAGCTTTTCTAAATCGTCCACGACGACCACTCACAGTTTGCTTATATCCGCCATCGGGGATGATAGTTCCTATCAGAACCCTGACCCTATCGTCTCCATACCAATTCAAAGATTCGTGTTCTAGCTTATTCAAAATAGCATGTGCTATCTCCTCGGCAGGAGTGTTCACAGGCATCGGTCGACTTGTAGGGTACAGCTGACGGCATCTTGTTGAGATAATTTCAGCAGTCCACTTGTCTAGATCAACACACCAATCCTGAATTTCAGCGCGCGTAGACCCATTCACCACACTGCCGTGGCGCTCGATGGAAAATGTAATGTACGGGGGATCCCATGACATTGATTCCGCTCTATCGAGAAGCTTGTCACCCTTCATCCCGCCATCGCTCGCGCCGGATAAACTTGACCACACCTCCGCTAAGAGACGCTGGAGTTGCACAACGTCAGAAATTGGCTCTGGACCAAGGTTCAAAAGGAATTGTCTAATCTGCTGATTCATTGTGCCATCCTGGAATGCCCACCTGTCGAATCCAACCGATTCATTGCTCTTCTTTTAAACCTTGTGGCATAGCCCGTCCGCGATGTGTGAACGCAATGCGCTTTGCAAGGCGGATGCCCTGACGGAACGTGCATTCCTCGAAATAATCGTCTAACGCGATGAACATGCCTTTGTCTTGGGCCCAAGCTTTCAGCCTTTTATTGCAAGCATGTTTCCAAGACAAAACCTCAACACCCCAGCCCTTCCTGTACATACGTTCCAAGTCAGCATGGAAGCCAACACCGGATTCGTAGCCGGCCCCATCGCCAGTGAGCAAAACCACAACACCAGGTGCTTCACTGTCAGCCAAGGCACGGAGCATGTGAACCTGCAGGCATTGATCTACGCCTTGCTCCTCACCGGAACCTTCCCCACGCTCAAAGAGTTCAACAGCCACCCCAGACTCCCGCAAACGATTCCATACCCCATCCATTCCAGGCGGGACGGAACCTACGCAGAGTGACTTGACCACTGGCCGATTAGCACGAGCCAGTTGGTAGAGATTGTCAAAATGAATGCGAATTTCCTTCGATGCGGCTAAACCCTCACGATCTGCCGCCACCTCCTTGGCCGGGATGAAGATGTTTGAGTTATCCCAAAAAATGTGGACAGCCTGTTTACTTGAATGCTTATTCATGCTCGCTTGTCAAATTTAAAAGTGGTGGTCGAGTGAAGTACCCACACATCCGTGGGTACTCGCGACGCAAATGCTCACTCCTGCTTCAACTGCGGGGGCTGCGGGGCCCACGTCGGGCAACGTCGCCACGCTTTTGTGCAGGCGTGCGGTCGTTGCCAACGCTGCCCCGGTGGTCGTGCCCCCCGGTCGTTGTCTGCTTGCCGTACGGGATGGCACCGCGAAGCAGGCGTGCGAGTGAGTTCGCAAGGATCGCTGTCATCATGCTGCACCGCCTTCCTGTACATCGCTGACGACTGAATCGTAAGCATCCGCAACCACCTTGGTTGCAAGGGTGGCAATGGCAGCTTCAGCGGCCACCGTCATCAGGCTCTTCCACGCAATGGTCGCAACAAAAAAAATCATAGTACCTCCTGAAATCTCGCTCACCGTGAGCGATTGCGGTATGATAGTGGCCCCAAAAGAAACATGTCAATACCCCCACAATGGTGCCACATGCAAAAACCGACACAATCCTGGCACGTCTTGAACGTCCGCCTCACACCCGTCCAATATGAGCTGCTGAAAGCGCTTGTGACACTTCATCGATCCAGCTCGATGAACAAGATGCTGATCTCAGTCCTCCTTGAGCAGGCCATCGACACCTACGCCATTCAACTCGGAGAGTTGTCGGCGTCAACCAAGAACCTTCCACCGGAAGAACGCCTGTCGCAAGCTGCAATCGAACGCATCCACGAAGGGCTTGGGAAGACGATCAGCAGGGGCGGCATCCGCCAGGATTCGACCTTAGGTCTGGCCATAGCCGAGTACGAAAAAGAAGCAGGCAAAGCTGCAGATCTCACGCGAGAGGGGTTGTCGCGGCTGAAGTCCTCCCTGCTGAAAAAGGCCCAAGAAGTGATCCTTGCGCAAGGTACGTTAACCGCAAAGCGAGCAGGGATAGCACACAGGCTACTGGGCATGGATGAAGGCGAACTCGCGGATATCCCTATTGACTACGTTCCAAAATCTCTACTAGAAGCTGGCGTCAGCCCACAAGCCCGCGAGGAAAAAAATTGGAATGATCTGTTGAAAGCCATTCAAGAGTGTGACGAGCTGGACGCTTCTCTGACTAAGATCGCCCAGGAAGAAATCGAGTTACGCACACGCTTCTGGACCGCGATCACTCACTTTCGAGAGAAGGCAACTGACCTGCCGCCTCCCACATAACGCTCCAACTTGCCACCAGCAACCCCTGGCTGCACCCGCTGCACGAGCACCGCCGACTACCCGGTGGCGCGACTCATCCGGATGGCGGTTCGCTCGACAGCCTAACCCGTGCGGTGCCGTTACGAACGGCACCGCATCAGCGAGTGCGGCGAAAACGACGGAGCAAACCCGCCTACGACAAGCAACCTACTCTCTGCATCGGAACTGACACATGTCGTGGAGATGCGCAGGGAAAAAACATGCGATAGAGCAAGGAATACGCTACTTCCAGCGCCCTTGTACATACCGAAAATAAGGATGAAATATGGCTCAAACGAACACCACACAGGTAGTATCAGCTCTTTTTAAAAGAGCATCCACGGCCGCAACAGCCCGCGAGACGCTGGATCGCACCGACCCACTGAACGAACTGCGCGACTTCTTCCTTGTGGACGATCCCGTAATTTATCTGGATGGCCATGCGCTCGGCATCCTGCCCCATGCCTTGATTGAGTACATGGAAAACATGCTCCCCTCGCAGTGGGTTCCCTGGTCCAACAAGAGCCGACGCCTGCACTGGAGCGAAGGCGGCTGGATTGGCTTGCCCCAGCGCGCGGGCGACAGGATTGCGCCGCTGATAGGCGCGGAGCCGGGCGAGGTCATGGTGGGTGATTCGCCACCCATCAACTTGTACAGGGCGCTCTCGGCTGCGCTGGCCATGGCGCGGCAGAGCAGCTCCGACCGCCGCGTGGTGGTTTGCGAGCGCGGCGGCATCGCTGCCGATCTCCATCATGCGAAGGCGCTGTGCCGCGATCATGGATACGAGCTGCGTCTGGTGGAGCCGCATGAAGTGCCCGAGTGCCTGCAGCCCGACGTAGCCGTGCTGCTGCTGGGCCACGTCCACCACGGCACGGGTGCGCTGCACGACATGGCACGGACGACGGCGCAAGCACATGCGGCGGGTGTGCTCACGGTCTGGGACGTGAGCCTCAGTGTGGGAACGATGTCCATAGCCTTGAACGACAGCGAGGCGGACCTGGCCTTTGGCCGCACCGACGCTTTCCTCAACGGCAGCCCGGGCGGGCCGGCGTTTTTCTGGATGCACCAGCGCCACGCAGCTTCTTGTCGGCATCTGGCCACTCCTTTGCCGCAGGGCGAGCAATCCATCCTCAGCCTGTGGGCACTCCAGATTGCGCTGAATGTATTCGACAAAGCCGAGCCGCTCGGCGGTCTGGCCGCCCTGCGCGCCAAGTCGTTGGCGCTGACCGATTTGTTCATCGAAACGGTGGAGGAAGGCTGCCCCGGCATGTTCGATCTGCTCACCCCCCGGGAGCCTGCGCGGCGTAGCGCCTTGGTCTGCCTGACGCCGACGGAAAAGCTGCCCACCGGCTGCGGCCACGCCATCGTGCAGGCGCTGGCCGAGCGTTACGTGATTTGCGATTTTCACGCAGCGGATGCGGAGCAGCCGGATACCCTTCGCTTTAGTTTTGCGCCGCTCTACATTACCCATGAAAATGCCTTGCAGGCCGCTTACCACCTGCGCGACATACTCCTGAAAAAGGAGTTCATGGCGTTTGTATGAGACCGGTGCGATGCGCAGAACCGAACGCGCGGCCCCTCACCCAGCCTCTCCCCAAAGGGGCGAGGGGCAAGACCGGCGCCTTGAAACAATCGGCCCTGTGCTCAATGCCCGGCGATGGCGAGCAAGCGCACAAGAAAAGGGGATGCAAAGCGCCCGCGCACGACGGGTAGCCTTGCAAGCAGCGGTCAAACGGACTGAATCGCCCCCGGCTGGGTGAGCTTGTCGGCCACCAGCAGCTTCTTCACCTCGTCCTGGCTCAGGATGCCCAGTTCTTCGGCGATGACGGCAATCGGCTTGCCCGTGGCCAGCGCGGTCTTGGAAATCTTCGCCGCCTTCTCGTAGCCGATCAGCGGGCTGAGCGCGGTCACCAGCGTCACCGATTCGCCGATGCGCCGCTCCAGCAGCGCGTGGTTAGGAACGATGCCCTCGACGCAGTTGACCCTGAGCGTCTCACAGGCCTGCGCCAGGTGGTGCAGGCTCTTGTGCAGGCTCCAGCCCATGATGGGCTCGAAGGCATTGAGCTGCAGTTGCCCGGCCTCGGCGGCCATCGTGATCGTCACGTCGTTGCCGATGACCTCGTAGCAAACCTGGTTCATCACCTCGGGGATCACCGGGTTGACCTTGCCCGGCATGATGGAGGAACCCGCCTGGCGCGGGGGCAGCTTGATGTCGCCCAGGCCCGCCTGCGGGCCGGAGGACAGCAGGCGCAGATCGTTGGAAATCTTGGAGAGCTTGACCGCGATGCGCTTGAGCACGCCCGAGATATCGGCAAAGCCGCCGGTGTCGCAGGTGGCGGCGATCAGGTCGCGCGACATGGTGACCGGCACGCCCGAGAGCTCGGCCAGCCGCTCGGTCACCAGCGTTGCGTAGCCCACCGGCGCATTGATGCCGGTGCCGATCGCCGTCGCGCCCATGTTGATCTCGCACATCAGGTGGCCGGATTCGCGCAGGCGCTTTTCATCGTCGGCGATCATGGTGGCAAACGCGGCGAATTCCTGGCCCAGCGTCATCGGCACCGCATCCTGCAGCTGCGTGCGGCCGATCTTGAGCACATTCTTGAATTCCTGCGCCTTGGCGTCAAAGCCGCCGCGCAGCTTGGCCAGCGCGGTGAGCAGCGTCTGGATGCCAAACCAGGTCGCGAGTTTGACCGCCGTCGGGTAGGTGTCGTTGGTGCTCTGCGAGGCATTCACGTGGTCGTTGGGGTGGAGCACATCGTAGCGGCCCTTTTCCAGCCCCAGATGCTCCAGCGCGCGGTTGGCGATCACCTCGTTGGCGTTCATGTTGGTGGAGGTGCCGGCGCCGCCCTGGATCACGTCCACGACGAACTGGTCGTGCAGCCTGCCTGCGATCACATCGTCGCAGGCCTTGGCTATCGCGTCGGCCTGGCTTGGCTCGATCGCGCCCAGCTGGGCATTGGCCTGCGCCGCCGCCTTCTTGATGTAGGCGAACGCGCGCACCAAGTCGGGCATCTCGGCCACGCTGTTGCCGGTGATGGAAAAATTCTCGACCGCGCGGGCGCTGTGCACGCCCCAGTAGGCGTCGTCGGGAATGGGCTTGACGCCCAGAAAATCATGTTCTTCGCGCATGGATGGCTCGCTTTCAGGCTGTGCAGTACCCGTGCATGCGCTTGAGAAGCAAGGATGGGCACGGGCAGGACTGGGAACGGGGTGTCGCCGGGCCGCTCGCTGGGCACCGGCGTGGTCTGGCCCCGATTATCGGCGAAGCGCTCCAGCCTTTGCGTCCGGCGCAGGCTCAGCCGGGCAAGCCCCAGAGCATGGAACGCATCGCAATCGCAGCCTTCTGAAAACCAGTATTGAAAAACCGTAGCTGCTCGCCCTTTTGCACCACGCCCATGGCGTACAAAAGAGGCAAATAGTGATCGTAGCTGGGATGCGAAAGCTGCGCGATTTCGCCCCATTGCTGAAAGTCTGCCAGCGCCTGCGCATCGCCCTGCTCCACCGCCTGGGCTACGCGCGTGTCAAAGGCGTTGGCCCAGGTATAGGTGGCGTTGATGCCGGCCTCCGGGCGCATGGCGCGCAGGTTGTGCACGGTGTTGCCACTGCCCACGATCAACACCCCGAAGTCGCGCAGCACCGCCAGCTGCCGGCCAAGCGCAAGATGCTCACTGGCCGGGCGGTCGTAATCCATGCTCAGCTGCATCACGGGAATGTCCGCCGCGGGAAACATCGGTTTGAGCACACTCCAGGCGCCATGGTCCAGCCCCCATTCGCCTTCGTCCACCTGCAGCGCTCCCCCCGTTGCAGGGCTGCGCAGCAGCTGCGCCAGCGCGTGCGCCGCCTGCGGTGCGCCTGGCGCCGGGTACTGCTGCTCAAAGAGTTCGCGCGGAAAGCCGCCAAAGTCATGGATGGTGCGCGGCGCGGCCATGCCCGTCAGCCACCAGCCACCGCGCGTGAGCCAGTGCGCCGAAATGCACAGGATGAGTTGCGGGCGCGGCGCGCGCGCCAGCAGCTCCTGCCCCAGGTCCTGCCAGGTCTGGCGCCAGACGTTGTGCTCAATGGCGTTCATGGGGCTGCCATGGCCGACAAACAACACTGGCATGCGCGCAGAAGGCACAAACACCTGTGCCAATGCACTGGTCTGCGGGCTCACAGCGGTATCGATCATTTAGACTGCACCTGAGAAATCCTGTTCAACCGGCGATTGTGCCGCCTGACGCGCCATCTGCCCTCCACCGCACCGATTGCCATGTCCGCCCACCCGCCCATTGCGCCGCTCGCCGGGGTTCGCATCCTCAGCCTGTCCCTGAATCTTCCCGGCCCAGCCGCATTGATGCGCTGCCGCCAGATGGGTGCCGAGTGCGCCAAGCTCGAACCTCCGCCACCGCCGGGCCGCGGCAGCAGCGACCCGATGGGCATCTACTGCCCCGAGGCTTACACCACCATGCACGCCGGCGTGCGCGTGCTGCATGCAAACCTCAAGGCACCCGAAGGGCAAGCCCTGATGGCGGCGGAACTGGCGCAGACGGATGTCCTGCTCACGTCCTTTCGCCCATCCGCACTCGCCAAATTGGGGCTTTCCTGGGAAGCGCTGCAGGCGCGCCATCCCAGGCTGTCACTGGTGCGCATCGTGGGCAGCCCGGGCGCGGCCGCCGAGGAACCGGGGCACGACCTGACCTACATGGCACAGGTCGGGCTGGTGACAGGCACCGCATTGCCGCCCACGCTGTTTGCCGACATGGGCGGTGCCCTGATGGCCAGCGAGGCGGTACTTCAGTCGCAGTTGGCGCGTGCGCAGACCGGCCTGGGCAGCTGCATCGATGTGGCGCTATCGGAGGCTGCAGCCTGGCTCGGCCTGCCGCGCCGCTGGGGCCTGACCACGGCGCAAGGCGACGTGGGCGGGAGCCACGCCGGCTACCGCGTCTACCCCTGCGCCGACGGACGGGTAGCGCTCGCCGCGCTGGAACCGCACTTTGCCGCGCGCCTGTTTACCTTGGTGCAGCTGCCTCCGCAGTCCGATCCGCATGCGCCCGACGTGCATGAAGCCGCAGCGGCATGGCTGCGCGGCAAATCCCGCCAGGAGCTCGATGCGATCGCGGGCGAGCAGGACCTGCCGCTGTACACCATGGCGTGACTCACAACGGCACGCGCGCGCCCGCCGCCGCCAGCTGCGGTGCGCTGGGCTGCCAGATCTGGTCAAACCGGCCACCGGCACTGAAATGCACCTTCTGCGCCAGTTCCAGGCTGCCGAAATACTTGGCCACGGGAAACGTCGAGATGGCCTTGAAGTTCTCCGCGTGGCGCGCCAGCACCGCCGCCGACTGCGGACGCAGGCCGTGGCGTGCGGCAATTTCCTGCGCTTCATCAGTGTAGAGATAGGTCAGATAGGCCCGGGCTTCGAGCAGCTGGCTTTCACTTGCGCCGTGCACCGCCAGGGCAACGGGGTTTTCCACCAAAACGCTGGCCGAGGGGTAGACCACCGCGAGCCCGCTGCCGCCCGCTGACTCACGGATGGCGCCGGCATCGGACTCCAGCGCAATCAGCACATCCCCTTGCCCCTCCCGCGCAAATGCAGCAACGGCTTCGCGCTCTCCTTTTGCAAGCACCTGGGCCTGCCGGTAGAGCGTGCCGACGAATTCGGCGGCCTGTGCATCGCTGGCGCCCTGCTCACGCGCACTGCCCCAGGCTGCGAGATAGGCGTAGCGCCCGGTATTGCACAACTTGGGATTGGAAACGACCGCATGCACCTCCTGGCGCGTGAGGTCGCTCCAGTCGCGAATACCCTTGGGGTTGCCTGCGCGCACCAGGAAGACGATGGTAGACGCCGTGGGCGCCGCCCCCCGGGGCTGTTGGCGAGCCCAATCCTGCGCCACCACGCCCAGTTGCGCCAGCGTCTGGATGTCCGTGGTGGTGCTGAACGCAAACGCACCGGGCCCGACACTTGCATCGGCGGCTCGGGATTCATGGGCTGAAAAGGCCGCCCTGGTCTCCTGGAAGAACGCGCGTGCCGCCTGCGCCGAGCCATTGACGGCGCCAACCGCCTGCGCCTGGGCCAGCGCGCCCGCAGCCATCAGCGTCGCCGCGAGCATTGCCTGAAACCATTGCTTGCCAACCATTGCACTCACCCCACGAAAACAATGGGGACGATTGTGCGAAAGGAAGGCAGAAACTCAAACGAAGACTTTTTTGTGAGCTAATGCGGCACGCGCATAAGCCGGTCCGATGGCCGAGGCGGAACAACCCGCCGCACCGCGTCACTGCAGCGTGTTCTTCGCCGCATCCGGCAGCAGCAAGGGGAAGACGGCAATGCCTTCCTCCAGCAGTTCGGCCGTTTCCCGTGCACTCGCCTGGCCTCGAATGGCCCGCTCGGGCACCTCCTCGCGGTGCATGCGCCGGACCTCGGTGGCAAACCGCTCTCCGACATCCTCGGTGTTCGCCATGACCTTGCGTGCCAGTTCCAGCCACGCGGCCTGCAGCGCCAGCGTCGGGCTGCCCCGCCCTGGGACGGCGTTCACCACCTCCCGGGTACCTGGGTTCTCTGCCGTTGGCGGTGCATCGGAACCCACGCGCAGATTCAGGCGCGGCGCACTCAGCGCCTTGCGGACCTCGCCGCTGCCGCACATCGGGCACTGCACCAGATGACGCTGCTGCTGCGCCAGAAAATCCTCTTCGGACGCAAACCAGCCCTCGAACGCATGGTCCAGCGGGCAAAGCAGGTCCAGGACCTTCACGGGCACCTCATGAGGCCAGTGTGCGCACGATGGCGTCGGCACACAGCGCCATGAGACCGCCAGGCAAAATGCCGACGATGAACACGAGCGCCGCGTTGAAGGTCAGCACGATGCGCACATCGGCCGGCGCAGAGACGGTCGTCGCCGTCAGGGGCTGGTCAAAATACATGACCTTGATGACACGCAGGTAGTAGAACGCGCCGATCACCGACATCACCACCGCATACACCGCCAGCGCGATGTGCAGCGTGCTGCCGCTGGAGATCAAGGCTTCGAGTACCGACAGCTTGGCATAAAAGCCCACCAGCGGCGGAATGCCGGCCAGCGAGAACATGCACACGCACATGATGCCGGCATACAGCGGGCTGCGGCGGTTGAGCCCGGCGAAATCGGCGATTTCCTCGCTTTCGAAGCCCTCGCGCGCCAGCAGCAGGATCACGCCGAAGGCGGGCACCACCGTGAGCACGTAGGTGACCACATAGAACATCGCGGAGCTGTAGGCGCGCTCGGCCATGACGGAATCCACCGCGCCGCCGACCACACCCGACATCAGCCCGAGGAACATGAAGCCCATGTGCGAAATCGCCGAGTACGCCAGCATGCGCTTGATGTTCGATTGCATCGTGCCGATCACGTTGCCGACGAATAGCGAGGCGATCGCCAGCACGGCGAGCATCTGCTGCCAGTCGATCGCCAGCGGCAGCAGCGCATCCACCAGCAGGCGCATGGCGATGCCGAAGGCCGCCAGCTTGGGCGCGCTGCTGATGATGACCGCGATCACCGTGGGAGCGCCCTGGTAGACGTCGGGCGTCCACATGTGAAACGGCACCGCCACCAGCTTGAACGCCAGGCCCGAGACGATGAACACCACGCCGAACACCAGCACCTGGTGGCGCACCTGCCCGGCGTTGATCGCCTTGAACACTTCGCCGATATCCAGCGTCCCCGTGGCGCCATAAATCATCGACAGGCCATAGAGCAGAAAGCCGCTGGCCATGGCGCCGAGCACGAAATACTTCATCGCCGCCTCGGTCGCCACCGCATCGTCGCGGCGCAGCGCCACCAGCGCGTAGCTGGAAAGCGTGAGCAGTTCCAGCCCCAGGTAGATCACCAGGAAGTTGTTGGCCGAGATCATCACGAAGATGCCCAGCAGCATGAAGGTGGAGAGCGTGAACAGTTCGCCGCCGCGCAGCATGTCGCGGTCGCCCGCATAGGGCCTGCCGTACACCAGGCAGGCCATCATGGTGACGGCGGCGAAGCACTTGAGCCAGCTGCCCATGCTGTCCGACACCACCATGTTGCCCCAGCCGTAGAAGGTATTGCCGCTGCTGGCGTACATGGCCTCCAGACCGGCGACCACGCCCAGGGTGAGCAGCGTGAGGAAATGGGTGACGTTGCGATGGCGGCTGGAAACGCCCAGATCCACCAGGGCAATCACGCAGCCCATCACGAGCAGCACGATCTCCGAATACACCGCCAGCCAGCTCAGGTTGTCAATCATTGTGTTTCTTTCCGCCGGTCTTGCTCACAATTTTGAAGTGGCGATCTGTTGCAGCAGATGCGCCACCGAGGCATCCATCACGTCAGTGAAGGGTTTGGGATAGACGCCCATGAACAGCACGGCGATGGCCAGGAGGGCAAGGATGAAGGTCTCACGCTTGTTGATTTCGGGCATGGCCTTGACATGTTCGTTGGCGATGTCGCCGAAATACACGCGCTTGAACATCCACAGCGAGTAGGCCGCGCCCAGGATCACCGCCCAGGCCGCGCAGAAGCCGATCCAGAAGTTGTACTTGACCGAGGCCAGGATCACCATCCACTCGCCGACGAAGCCCGCCGTGCCCGGCAGGCCGCAATTGGCCATGAAGAACAGCATGGCAAAGGCGCCGAACCTGGGCATGGCATTGATCACGCCGCCGTAGTCGGCGATCTCACGCGAGTGCACTCGGTCGTACAGCACGCCGATGCACAGGAACATGGCGGCGGAAACAAAACCGTGGGCGATCATCTGCACGATGCCGCCCGAGAGCCCCAGATCGTTGAAGATGAAAAAGCCCAGCGTGACGAAGCCCATGTGCGCCACCGACGAATAGGCGACGAGCTTCTTCATGTCCTTCTGCACGATGGCGACGAAGCCGATGTAGATCACCGCGACCAGCGACAGCGTGATGATGAACGGCGCCCATTCGTGCGCCGCATCGGGCACGATGGGCAGCAGAAAGCGCAGGAAGCCATAGGCGCCGAGCTTGAGCATGATGGCCGCCAGGATCACCGAGCCGCCGGTCGGCGCCTCGACGTGCACGTCGGGCAGCCAGGTGTGGATGGGCCACATCGGCACCTTCACGGCAAAGGCTGCGAAGAAGCCGAAGAACAGCAGGGTCTGCGCCGTCGCCGGAATCGCCAGTTCGTGCCAGGTGAGGATGTCAAAACTCCCGCCCGAGCGGCTGTACAGATAGATCACCGTGATCAGCATCAGCAGCGAACCCAGCAGCGTGTATAGGAAGAACTTGAACGCCGCGTAAATCTTGCGCGGCCCGCCCCAAACGCCGATGATGAGGTACATCGGGATCAGCGTGGCCTCGAAGAACACGTAGAACAGCATGCCGTCGAGCGCGCTGAACACGCCGATCATCAGCCCCGAGAGGATCAGGAACGCCGCCATGTACTGGTTCACGCGCTCGCGGATCACTTCCCAGCCGGCGATCACCACGATCAGCGTGATGAAGGCGGTAAGCGGCACGAACCAGAACGAAAGGCCATCAAGCCCCAGGTGGTAGTTCATGTGGAAATGCGCGATCCACGGCAGGTTCTCGACGAACTGCATCTGCGCGGTGCCGATCTGGAAACCCTGGTACAGCGGCACCGTGACCAGCAGGCCCAGCAACGCGCCCAGCAGCGCCACCCAGCGCACGAATCCGGCCTGCTCGTCCCGCTTGAAAAACAGCAGGAAACAACCGAACGCGATCGGCAGCCAGATGGCAAGACTCAACCAAGCCATTTTTATTGTTCTCCTACTTGTTGAGCCAGACGAAGTACGTCATCAGGGCCAGCACGCCCAGAATCATCACCAGGGCGTAATGGAAAAGGTAGCCCGACTGCACCCAGCGCGCGATGCCGGCGAACCAGCCTATGCCGCGCCAGGAGCCGTTGACCACCGCGCCATCGATCAGGCCGGCATCCGCACCCTTCCACAGCCCGGTGCCCAGCAGTCGCGCGCCGCGCATGACGATGTTCTCGTTGATCCAGTCCATGTAAAACTTGTTGACGAGGATGTCGTAGAGCGGCTTGAAGGCCTTGGCCGCCTTGGCGGGCAGGGCGGTGTTCACCATGTAGCAGTAATACGCCACCGCAAACCCGGCCAGCGTCAGCCAGAACGGCAGCGTCTGCACCGCATGCAGCGCCATCGCCATCGGGCCGTGAAAGCCCTCTTTGAGTTCGGCCATGGTCGGATGCGCCGCCAGCACCTGGATCGAATCGCCAAAGAAACCGCCATAGAGCATGGGCTCGATATAGGGGTAGCCGATCACCACCGAAGGGATCGCCAGCAGGATCAGCGGCACGGTGACGACCCAGGGCGTCTCATGCGGTTTGCCGCCATGGCCGTGTCCGTGGCCGTCATGTCCGTGGTGGGCGTCCGGATTCTGGTCGTAGCGCTCCGGGCCATGGAACACCATGAAATAAGCGCGGAAGCTGTAGAGCGCCGTCACGAACACGCCCGCCACTACCGCGAAGTGCGCAAACCCGGCGCCCGGCAGCACGCTTTCCGCCGCGGCCTCGATGATGCTGTCCTTGGAATAAAAGCCCGAGAAGAACGGCGTGGCCACCAGCGCCAGCGTGCCCAGCAGGAAGGTGATCCAGGTGATGGGCATGTACTTGCGCAAGCCGCCCATCCAGCGCATGTCCTGGTTGTGGTGCATGGCGATGATGACCGAACCGGAGCCGAGGAACAGCAGCGCCTTGAAGAAGGCGTGCGTCATCAGGTGGAAGATGCCGGCCGAATACGCCGAGACGCCCAGCGCCACGGTCATGTAGCCGAGCTGCGACAGCGTGGAATACGCCACCACGCGCTTGATGTCGTTCTGGACGATGCCCACCAGGCCCATGAACAGCGCGGTGATGGCGCCGATGACCAGCACGAAGCTGAGTGCCGCGTCCGAGAGTTCGAACAGCGGCGACATGCGCGCCACCATGAAGATGCCGGCCGTCACCATGGTGGCGGCGTGGATCAGCGCGGAGATGGGGGTGGGGCCTTCCATCGAATCGGGCAGCCAGATGTGCAGCGGAAACTGCGCCGACTTGCCCATGGCGCCGACGAAGAGGCAGATGCAGGTCACGCTGAGCAGCATCCACTGCGTGCCCGGGAACAGCAGCGTGGCCAGCTGCGGCGCCTGCGCGAAGACTTCCTTGTAGTGCACCGTGCCGGTATAGGCCCAGACCAGGCCTATGCCCAGGATGAAGCCGAAGTCGCCCACCCGGTTGACCATGAAGGCCTTGAGATTGGCGAAGATCGCCGTCGGGCGCTTGAACCAGAAACCGATCAACAGGTAGGACACCAGGCCCACCGCCTCCCAGCCGAAGAACAGCTGCAGGAAGTTGTTGCTCATCACCAGCATGAGCATCGAGAAGGTGAACAGCGAGATGTAGGCGAAGAAGCGGTTGTAGCCGTCGTCGTCCGCCATGTAGCCAATGGTGTAGATGTGCACCATCAGCGAGACGAAGGTGACCACGGTCATCATCAGCGCAGTCAGCGGGTCGATCAGAAAACCGACGTTCATCTGGAACGACCCCACCGTCATCCAGGTGTAGATGTTCTGGTCGAACCGGGCACCTTCGTTGACCACGGCCTGCAGCGTCATCACCGACACCACGAAGGCGATGAACACGCCCAGGATGGTCACCGAATGCGAGATGCCGCGGCCGAAGCGGTTGCCGCCCAGCGCCGTGCCGAAAAAACCCGCCAGCAGCGATCCGGCCAGTGGTGCCAGCGGAACGATGAGCAGCGTCGAAGCGGAAAGGGTTGAACTCATGGACAAAACCTTGCAATGCGGGGCGGCTCAACCCTTGAGGGTGTTGATGTCCTGCGCGTTGATGCTGGACTTGTTGCGGAACAGCAGCACCAGGATCGCCAGGCCGATGGCGGCTTCGGACGCCGCCACGGTCAGGATGAAGAACACGAAGATCTGCCCGTGCATGTCGCCGAGGTAATGCGAGAAGGCGATGAAATTGATGTTCACCGACAGCAGCATCATCTCGATCGCCATCAACAGCACGATCAGGTTCTGGCGGTTGAGAAAGATGCCGACGACGGAAATGGCGAACAGCAGCGCCGCCAGCGTCAGGTAGTGGCCCAGGGTCAGGCTCATGTTTTTTTCTCCTCTGCGGCCGCCGCGGGTTCGGCCACCGGCTCGGGGACAGGTGCCATCTGCGTCGCGGGCATTTTCACCATCACCAGCCGGTCCTGCGGGCGGGCGCGCACCGCCAGACCGGCGTCAATCGCCTTGGTGTCCTTGCGGTGGCGCAGCGTGAGGGCAATGGCGGCAATCATCGCCACCAGCAGGATCACGGCGGCCACCTCGATCGGGTACAGGTATTGGGTGTACATCAGCTTGCCGAGTTCGCGCGTGTTGGAATACGCGATCGCCTGACCCGCGGCATCCAGCGCCGGGCCCATGGGCCTGGCCTCGTCCACGCCGCGAAAGCCGGTCATCAGCACCGCGCCCATTTCGAAGGCGACCAGGCCGCCCACGAAGGCGGCCAGCGGCAGATGCGCCCACAGATTGCCGCGCAGGGTGTCCATGCGGATGTCGAGCATCATCACCACGAAGACAAACAGCACCATCACCGCGCCCACATAGACCAGCACCAGCACGATGGCCAGGAACTCGGCCTTGAGCAGCAGCCAGATGCCGGCCGCCTGCGAGAAGGCAAGAATCAGGTGCAGCACCGCATGCACGGGGTTGCGCGCGGTGACGACGCGCAGCGCCGCATACAGCAGCACCGCGGAAAACAGATAGAAGAAACCGGCTTGAGCGTCCATGAATCAGATCTTGCGTAAAAAGCCGCGCTTCAGCGGTATTTGGCGTCGGCCGCCCTGGCGGCGGCGATTTCCGGCTCATAGCGGTCGCCCACGGCCAGCAGCATTTCCTTGGTGAAATACAGATCGCCGCGCTTCTCTCCGTGGTATTCGAAGATATGCGTCTCGACGATGGAATCGGTCGGGCAGCTCTCCTCGCAGAAGCCGCAGAAGATGCACTTGGTCAGGTCGATGTCGTAGCGCGTGGTGCGGCGCGTGCCGTCATCGCGCTGGGTGGATTCGATGGTGATGGCCATCGCCGGGCAGATCGCCTCGCACAGTTTGCAGGCGATGCATCGCTCTTCGCCGTTGTCGTAGCGGCGCAGCGCATGCAGGCCGCGAAAGCGTGGCGACAGCGGCGTGTGTTCCTCGGGGTATTCCAGCGTGATCTTGCGCCGGAACGCGTAGCGCCCGGTGAGCACCATGCCCTTGGCGATTTCCCAGAGCATGAAGCTCTTGAGGAAATCCTTGAGTACGAAATTGGATGGTTCGGCAACGGCAGCCATGAACAGGTCCTCCGGTCACTTCCAGATGTTCAGCGGCGACACCAGCCACGCGCCCACCACGACCAGCCAGACCAGCGTGACCGGAATGAAAATCTTCCAGCCCAGGCGCATGATCTGGTCGTAGCGGTAGCGCGGGAACGTGGCGCGGATCCAGATGAAGCACGAAACAACGAATGCAGTCTTGATCGCGAGCCAGATCCAGCCCGGGATGAAGCCCAAAAATTCAAACGGAGGCAGCCAGCCGCCCAGGAACATGATGACCGCCAGCGTGGACACCAGCCACATCGCGGCGTATTCCGCGAGGAAGAAAATGGCGAAACCCATGCCCGAATACTCGACCATGTGGCCCGCGACGATTTCGGATTCGCCTTCGGTCATGTCAAACGGGTGGCGGTTGACCTCGGCCACGCACGAGACCAGATAGACGACGAAGATCGGCAGCAGCGGCAGCCAGTTCCATGACAGGAAACCCAGGCCCATGCCCGCCATCGCGCCCCGGCCCTGGCCCAGGACGATCTCGGTCATGTTGAGGCTGCCCGTGACCATGATGACCACGAGGAAGCAGAAGCCCATCGCGATTTCGTAGCTCACCATCTGCGCCGAGGCGCGCAGCGCGCCCAGCATGGCGTATTTGGAGTTGGACGCCCAGCCGGCGATGATCACGCCGTAGACCTCGATCGAGGTGATCGCCAGAATCAGCAGCAGGCCCGCGTCGATGTTGGCCACCGCCATGTGCGGCGCGAACGGCACCGCCACCCAGGCGGCCAGCGCCGGCATGATCGCCAGTACCGGCCCGAGCCAGAACAGGCGCTGGCTGGCCTGCGTGGGCTGGATCAGCTCCTTGGTCAGCAGCTTGATACCGTCGGCGAACGGCTGCCACAGCCCCCAGGGGCCAACCCGATTGGGCCCCTGGCGCACCTGCATATAGCCCAGCAGCTTGCGCTCCCAGAGCGTCATGTAGGCCACTGCCACCAGCAGCGGCACCACCACGCAGACGATCTTGACCAGACCCCAGACCACCGGCCAGCCCGCACCCGTCCACCACGGGGCGCCGCTGAGCTGCAGTCCGGTGTTGTAAATGCTATCGATCATGCAGCACCTCCCGCAAGCGCAGCGCGCGCATCAGCGGTTTTTTGCAATGCATTGGAGCGCCGCACCAGGCCATCGAGCTGGTAGATGCTCGCCGACACCGGCGCGGGCAACTCGCCGGTATCGGCCACCAGCGCGGCCTGCGTGCGGTTGTCCAGTTTGCCTGCCGGAATGAAACCCAGCTCCCCGGCTGGCGCGCCGGTGATGGCCGAGAGCACATCCTGGGAGGTCTCCCAGTCCATGCCCGGGATTTCCAGCAGATTGCCCAGCACCCGCAGCACCTTCCAGCCCGGGCGCGTTTCCCCCAGCGGCTTGACCACGGCGTGAAAGCCCTGGATGCGGCCCTCGGCGTTGACGAACGTGCCCGAGGTTTCGGTGAAAGGCGCGATCGGCAGCAGTACGTCGCTGAACGCCATGTTCGCCTTGAACGGGCTGAACGTGACCACCATCGACGCCTTGCCCAACGCCTCGGCAGACGCGCTGCCCGCGGCACTGTCGAATTCGGGCTCGGTATTGAACAGCAGCGCCGCCTTGAGCGAGCCCGACAGCATCTGCGCGGCGTTCAGGCCATCCGCCGCCGGCTGCGCGCCCACCCATTGCGCACCCACGGTGTTGGCGGCCTCGGTGAGGTAGCCGACGGTGGCGCCCGTGTTCTGCGCTATCCACTGTGCCAGCGCCAGCAGGCTGGAGGCCTTGGCGTGGTGCGCTGCGGCGTTGCCCAGCAGGATGGCCTTGCGTTCACCCGCGATCAGGGAAGCGGCCACCGCCTTGGCCTGCTCGCCGAGCGTCTGCACAGGAACCGGCGCCGCAACGTTCTTCTGCGCCGCCACGGCAGCCGCGACTTCGGCCAGCGCCGCAGCCCAGCGCGACGCCGGAGCCACCATCACCTGCCCCATGTGCATGGCCCAGTCGTGATCCACCGCGTTGATGGCGTTGACCGAGCAGCCACCCTTGCGCACCGCCTGGCGGATGCGCTGGGCAAACAGCGGGTGGTCCTTGCGGAGGTTGGAGCCCACGACCAGCGCCGCCTGCAGCGTGCTGAGCGATGCGATCGACGTGCCCAGCCAGCGCACGCCCGTGCCGGTTTCAAACTCGGCGGCGCGCAGGCGGTGGTCGATGTTGTCGCTGCCCAGGCCGTTGATGAGCTGCCTGGCAAGGTAGAGCTCTTCGAGCGTGCTGTGCGGGCTGACCAGCGCGCCGATGCTGCCCGCGCCATGTTCCGCCGCGATGTCGCGCAGGCCGTTGCCCACGTATTCCAGCGCCGTCTGCCAGTCCACCTCGTGCCACTGGCCGCCCTGCTTGAGCAGGGGGCGCGTCAGGCGCTCGTCGCTGTTGAGCGCCTCGTACGAGAAGCGATCGCGGTCGGCGATCCAGCATTCGTTCACGTCTTCGTTTTCGTAGGGAACGACGCGCAGCACCTTGTGGTTCTTGACCTGCACAGTCAAATTCGACCCATTGGAATCGTGCGGCGAAACCGAGCGGCGGCGCGACAGCTCCCAGGTGCGGGCGGCAAAACGGAAGGGTTTGCTGGTGAGCGCACCCACCGGGCAGATGTCGATCATGTTGCCCGAGATCTCGGAATCGATGGTGTCGCCCTTGATCGTGGTGATCTCGGAATGCTCGCCACGGTTGACCATGCCGAGTTCCATCACCCCGCCGATTTCCTCGCCGAAACGCACGCAGCGCGTGCAGTGGATGCAGCGCGTCATCTCTTCCATCGAGATCAGCGGCCCCGCCTCCTTGCGCAGCACCACGCGCTTTTCCTCGGTGAAACGCGAGGCCGACATGCCGTAGCCCACGGCTAGATCCTGCAACTGGCACTCCCCGCCCTGGTCGCACACCGGGCAGTCGAGCGGGTGGTTGATCAGCAGGAATTCCATCACCGATTCCTGCGCCCGCACCGCCTTGTCGGTCAGCGTGCGCACGATCATGCCGTTGGTCACCGGCGTGGCGCAGGCGGGCACCGCCTTGGGCGCCTTTTCCACGTCCACCAGGCACATGCGGCAGTTGGCCGCGATGGAAAGCTTCTTGTGCCAGCAGAAATGCGGGATGTAGGTCCCGGCGATTTCGGCCGCATGCATCACCATGCTGCCCTCGGGCACCTCGACCTTCTTGCCGTTCAGTTCGATTTCAACCATATGCTCTTTCCGCGATCAGGCGGCCTGCGCCTGCCGCGCCGCGGCCTCGATCTTGGCCACGAACTCATGCCGGTAATGCTTGATCATGGCGCGCACCGGCATGGCCGCCGCGTCGCCCAGCGCGCAGATGGTGCGACCCATGATGTTGAACGCCACTTCGTCGAGCTTCTCGATGTCTTCAGCACGCCCCTGTCCGTGCTGGACGCGGTGCACCATGCGCCAGAGCCAGCCCGTGCCCTCACGGCAGGGCGTGCACTGGCCGCAGGATTCGTGCATGTAGAAATACGACAGGCGCAGCAGGCATTCAACCATGTCGCGCGTCTCGTCCATCACGATGACCGCACCCGAACCAAGCATGGAGCCCGCCTTGGCGATGCTGTCGTAGTCCATGGTGCACTCATTCATGATGCTTGCGGGCAGCACCGGCGAGGACGAGCCCCCGGGGATCACCGCCTTGAGCTGGCGCCCGCCGCGCACACCACCCGCCAGTTCGAGCAGCTTGGTGAACGGGGTACCCAGCGGAATCTCGTAGTTGCCGGGTTTCTCCACGTCGCCCGAGATCGAGAAGATCTTGGTGCCGCCGTTGTTGGGCTTGCCGCACTCCAGATACTCCTGCGCGCTGTGGCGGAAGATCCAGGGCACGGCCGCGAAGGTCTCGGTGTTGTTGATCGTGGTCGGCTTGCCGTAGAGGCCGTAGCTTGCCGGGAACGGCGGCTTGAAGCGCGGCTGGCCCTTCTTGCCTTCCAGCGATTCAAGTAGCGCGGTTTCCTCGCCGCAGATGTAGGCGCCAAAACCGTGGTGCGCGTGCAGCTCGAAATCAAACCCGCTGCCCAGCAGGTTCTTGCCCAGGTAGCCGGCGGCGCGCGCCTCCTGCAGCGCCTCTTCAAAGCGTTCGTAGGTAGAGAAAATCTCGCCGTGGATGTAGTTGTAGGCCAGATTCACGCCCATCGCATACGCAGCGATCGCCATGCCTTCAATGACGATGTGCGGGTTGTACATCAGGATGTCGCGGTCCTTGAAGGTACCGGGCTCGCCCTCGTCGGAGTTGCAGCACAGGTGCTTGATGGGCGCATTCTTGGGCATGAAGCTCCACTTGAGCCCCGTGGGAAAGCCCGCGCCGCCGCGCCCGCGCAGGCCGGACGCCTTCACCGTGGCAATCACCTCGTCTGGCGTCAGCTTCTGCCCCCCGTCGGCCCCCAGAATCCTGCGCAGCGCCTGGTAGCCGTCACGCGCCTCGTAATCCTTCAGGCGCCAGTTGCTGCCATCGAGGCCTGCGTAAATCTGCGGGCTGATGTGGCGTCCGTGAAAGCAGGTTTCCTGCCCCTGCGCCTGAAAGGCCGACAGGACTTGCTGCACCGTGCTCATGCCTTGCCCTCCGCAGCGCGCAGGCCGTCGATCAGCGCATCGAGCTTGCCGTTGTCCATGCAGCTGCACATGTCGCGGTCATTGACCAGCATCACCGGCGCATCGCCGCAGGCACCCAGGCATTCGCACTCCTGCAGGGTGAACAGCCCATCGCCGGTGGTGTCGCCCATGGCAATGCCGAGCTTGCCTTGCAGATGCTCCATCGCCTGGCCGCCGCCACGCAGCTGGCAGGGCAGATTGGTGCAGACGGCGAACTTGAACTTGCCCACCGGTTTCTGGTTGTACATGTTGTAGAAGGTGGTGACTTCGTGCACCGCGATCGGCGGCATGCCGAGGTAGGCCGCCACTTCCACTTCAGTCTCCTGGCTGATCCAGCCCTGCTCCTGCTGGACGATCGCGAGGCACGCCATCACGGCCGAACGCTGCTGCTCGGCCGGGTACTTGGCCACTTCGCGGGCAAAACGCTCCCGGGTTGCTTCGCTGATCATCGGTCTATCTCTCCGAACACGATATCCATGGTGCCGATGATCGCCACGGCATCCGCGATCATGTGGCCGCGCACCAGCTCGTCGAACGCCGCCAGATGGGCAAAGCCCGGCGCACGAATTTTCAGGCGGTACGGCTTGTTCGCCCCGTCGCTCACCATGTAAATGCCGAACTCGCCCTTGGGATGCTCGGTACCCACGTAGGCCTCGCCCGCAGGCACGCGAAAACCTTCGGAGAAGAATTTGAAATGGTGAATCAGATCCTCCATGCCGGTCTTCATGCGCTCGCGCGGCGGCGGCGCGACCTTGTAGTTGTCCACGATCACCGGGCCGGGATTGGCGCGCAGCCAATCGACGCACTGCTTGATGATGCGATTGGACTGGCGCATCTCCTCGACGCGCACCAGATAGCGGTCATAGCAATCGCCGGTCTTGCCCACGGGGATATCGAAATCCATGCGGTCATAGACCTCGTAGGGTTGCTTCTTGCGCAAATCCCAGGCGATGCCCGAGCCGCGCAGCATCGGACCGGTGAGGCCCAGATTCAGCGCGCGCTCAGGCGAAACCACACCAACGCCCACGGTGCGCTGCTTCCAGATGCGGTTTTCCGTCAGCAGCACCTCGTAATCATCGACGCAGCCAGGAAAGCGCTGGGTGAAATCGTCGATGAAATCGAGCAGACTGCCTTGGCGGTTGCGGTTGAGATCGGCGATCGCCTTGGGGCTCTTGACCTTGCTCTGCTTGTACTGCGGCAGGCTGTCGGGCAGGTCGCGGTACACGCCGCCGGGGCGGAAATACGCGGCGTGCATGCGCGCGCCGGAGGCCGCCTCGTACATGTCGAACAGGTCTTCGCGCTCGCGGAAGGTCCACAGCAGCATGGTGGACGCACCGCAGTCGTGCCCGTGCGAACCCAGCCACATCAGGTGGTTCATCAGCCGCGTGATTTCGGCGAACATCACGCGGATGTACTGCGCGCGGATGGGCACCTCAAGGCCCAGCAGTTTCTCGATGGCCAGGCAATAGGCATGCTCGTTGCACATCATCGAGACATAGTCCAGCCGGTCCATGTAGGGCAGCGACTGGATGTAGGTCTTGGTCTCGGCGAGCTTTTCCGTCGCGCGGTGCAGCAGGCCGATGTGCGGGTCGGCGCGCTGGATCACCTCGCCGTCGAGTTCCAGCACCAGGCGCAGCACGCCGTGCGCGGCCGGGTGCTGCGGGCCGAAGTTCAGGGAATAGTTCTTGATTTCAGCCATTACCGGTTCACCCCGCCATGCCACTGGTCGCCGCGATCCAGCCCCGCGTAGTGGTCTTCGCGAATGACGCGCGGCGTGATCTCGCGCGGCTCGATGCTCACCGGCTCGTAGACCACGCGGCGCTGTGCCTCGTCGTAGCGCATTTCCACCTCGCCGGAGATCGGGAAATCCTTGCGGAAGGGATGGCCGATGAAGCCGTAGTCCGTCAGGATGCGGCGCAGGTCTTCATGGCCATCGAACACCACGCCGTACAGATCGAAGGCCTCGCGCTCGAACCAGTTGGCGGCGCTCCAGAGCGGCGTCACCGAGGGCACGATAGGAAAATCATCATCGGTGCAGAACACCCGCACGCGCACGCGCTGGTTCAGCGAGACCGAGAGCAGATGCGAGACCACCGCAAAACGCGGACCATCGGCGCCGACATCGCGCCAGGCCGAATAGTCCAGCGCGCACAGATCGATGAGCTGTTCAAATTTGCAATCGGGCGCATCGCGCAGCGTCTGCATCGCAGCCAGGTAGTTGGCCAGGGGCAGCACCACGGTGACTTCGCCCACCGCCAGCGTCACCTCGCTGGCCAGGCTGCCCAGGGCCGCTGCCACCGCGTCGCGCAGCGCTTCGGGACGGATTGCCACATCAGCCATGTTTGCCATCCCTTCAAGCGCGCGCAATGGTTTGCGTGCGGCGAATTTTCTGCTGCAGCTGAATGATGCCGTAGATCAGCGCCTCGGCCGTGGGCGGGCAGCCGGGTACGTAGACATCGACCGGCACGATGCGGTCGCAGCCGCGCACCACCGAATAGCTGTAGTGGTAATAGCCGCCGCCGTTGGCGCAGGAGCCCATGCTGATGACCCAGCGCGGCTCGGCCATCTGGTCGTAGACCTTGCGCAGCGCCGGCGCCATCTTGTTGCACAGCGTGCCGGCGACGATCATCAGGTCGGACTGGCGCGGGCTGGCGCGAAACACCTCGGCACCGAAGCGCGCCAGATCGTAGCGCGCAGCGGCCGCATGCATCATTTCGACGGCGCAGCAGGCCAGGCCAAAGGTCATCGGCCAAAGCGACCCGGTCTTGGCCCAGTTCACCACGGCGTCATAGCTCATGGTGACGAAGCCTTCCTTCATCACACCTTCAATCATGGCAACAACCTCTCAAACACCCGTTCATTCCCATTCAAGGGCGCCTTTTTTCCATTCGTAGACAAAGCCCACGACCAGAATGGCCAGAAAGACGAACACGGCAAGCAACCCTGCGATGCCCACCTGCTTGAGCGCCACGGCCCAGGGAAACAGGAAGGCGATTTCCAGATCGAACAGTATGAACAGAATCGCGACGAGGTAGTAGCGCACGTCGAACTTCATGCGCGCATCGTCAAAGGCCTCGAAACCGCATTCGTAGGCGGAATTCTTGGCGGGATCGGGTCGGTTGGGGCCAAGGATCCAGCCCAGCAGCAGCGGAATCACGCCTATGGCCAGGCCCACCAGGATGAACAAGAGTACGGGGAGGTAGGCTTCAAGGTTCATCGGGTCGATCTACTTTGCACGGGGCCACCCTCTTCGCTCTCGCGAGCACGGGAGAGTGTCCCTGATGTGGTGCCGTCGGCGAGACTCGAACTCGCACAGCTTTCGCCACTACCCCCTCAAGATAGCGTGTCTACCAATTCCACCACGACGGCTTGTTGTAGGCATCCGGAAAAGCGCAGGAGGGCCGAACAGTTGTTCGTTGGAGTCTTCCGGACAACGGGCAATTCTAACCCGTAAAAACCCTCACCCCAGGACTGGGCAAGGCCTTTTTGCGCTGCCCGCCGCGCTCACTTTGTCGGGATCTGGTTGCTGTCGGCTCCGGCCTTCGCTGGCGCCTCGTCGCCTGGCGCCGCAGGCGCATCAGCCGCCGGCTTGGGTGCCGCAGGCGCCGTGCCGACAGACCTTTCGAGCACGCTGTCCACGCTGTTGTTCACCGGGCGCTGGTTGCCAAAATAGGCCAGTGTCAGTGTTGCGACAAAAAACACCGTCGCAAGCACCGCAGTGGTGCGCGAGAGAAAGTTGGCACTGCCGCTGGCGCCGAACACGCTGCCCGCGCTGCCGCTGCCAAAGGCCGCACCCATGTCCGCCCCCTTGCCATGCTGTATGAGGATCAGGCCGATCATGGCAATCGCCGCAATCATTTGCACGGCAAAGACGATGTTGAGCAGTAGATGCATCTTAATTTACTCCGATATTCATAGCTGTCAGCGCTTATAAATCATGCGTTGAGCCGATAATTTTTAAAAAATCTGGCGCCTTGAGCGCGGCACCGCCGATCAGGCCGCCGTCGATGTCGGGCTGGGCCAGCAGGTCGGCGGCGTTGGCCGCGTTCATGCTGCCGCCATAGAGCAGCGGCACATTCGCCGCGCCCGGTTGCGCGCCCGCCAGCTGCGCACGCAAGGCCGCATGCACCTGCTGGGCCTGCTCCGGCGTCGCGGTGCGCCCGGTGCCTATGGCCCACACAGGCTCGTAGGCCACGGCGATGCGCGCCGCATCAGACCCCAGCAGCGCCAGTACAGCCCCCAACTGGCGCGCCACCACGGCATCGGTCTGCCCGGCCTCGCGCTCGCCCAGAGTCTCTCCTACGCAGACGATGGGCGTGATGCCGTGCACCAGCAGCCGCTGCGCCTTCGCCGCCACCACGGCATCGGCTTCGCCGTGGTACTGGCGCCGCTCGGAATGCCCCACGAGGCAATGCCGCACGCCGAATTCCGCCAGCATCGCCGCCGAGGTTTCGCCGGTGAAAGCGCCCTTCTCGTGCCGCGAAACATCCTGCGCCCCGAGTTCGATGGCGCCGCCAGCCAGCAACTGCCGCACCTGCGCGAGGTAGGGCATGGGAACGGCGACGGCCACCCTGCACGCTGGCGCCTGCGCGCGCAGACCTTCGCCAATGGCACTGAGCAATTCGGCATTGGCCTGGAGGCCACCGTTCATCTTCCAGTTGCCGGCTATGAATTTCTGGCGTTTCATGACTGCCATCACCTCTTCACCACGTCAGAACAATCTTGCCGATGTGCTGGTTCGATTCCATCAGCGCATGGGCCTTGGCGGCATCGGCTGCCGCAAAAGTGGCATGGATCACGGGTTTGAGCGCACCGCCCGCAAACAGCGGCCAGACCTGCGTGCGCAAGGATTGCGCGATCGCCCCCTTGAATGCCACCGGCCGCACACGCAGCGTGGAGCCGGTGACCGTGAGGCGCTTGCGCAGCACCAGGCCAGCGTTGAGCTCCGACCTGATGCCGCCCTGGACGGCGATGATGACCAGGCGCCCGTCTTCGGCCAGGCACTGCACTTCGCGCGCCACGTAGTCGCCCGCCACCATGTCCAGGATCACGTCCACGCCGCGTCCATCGGTCAGACGCTGCACCTCGGCAACAAAATCCTGCGACTTGTAGTTGATCGCATGCTGCGCGCCGAGTCGCACGCAGGCGGCGCATTTTTCTTCGCTGCCCGCCGTGGCCAGCACTGTCGCGCCAAAGGCTTTCCCAAGCTGGATCGCCGTCACGCCAATGCCGCTGCTGCCGCCCTGCACCAGCAGGGTTTCACCGGCCTTCAGACGACCGCGGTCAAAAACGTTGCTCCAGACCGTGAAGTAGTTCTCGGGCAGCGATGCCGCCTCCACATCACCCAGGCCCTCGGGCACCGGCAGGCATTGCGCGACGGGCGCGACGCAGTGGTCGGCATAGCCCCCGCCCGCCACCAGCGCGCAGACGCGATCGCCGACCGCAAGGCCCGCCTGCGCCAGCGCGGCGCCATCACCGGAAACAACGGTGCCCGCCACCTCCAGCCCCGGCAGATCCGACGCACCGGGCGGCGGCGGGTAGTGGCCCAGGCGCTGGATCACGTCCGGGCGGTTCACGCCGCTGGCGGCCACGCGGATCAGCAACTCGCCAAGGCCTGGCTGCGGCACGGGCCGCTCGCCCAGCCGCAGGTTCTCCGCCGGGCCAAACGCCGTGATCTCAACGGTACGCATCACTGCAGTCATTTCAATTTGGAATCAAAAGTGCCGCCAGCGCATGCTGGACATGCGGTAGCAGCACTGGTTTTGATAGCTTCAGATTTCACCTTGCGCCGGGCTCTCGTCGCGCGGCGCCTCTTCACGCGGTGCGCGGTCATGGTCGCGCCCACCGCGGCGGTAGCCGCGATCTCCGCGGTCACCACGCTCGCCGTAGCCGCCGCGCCCGCCGTTGTCACCCTCCGGGCGGTCTTCACGCGCGGGGCGATCCAACAAGGCCTTCATCGACAGTTTCACGCGGCCCTTTTCGTCGGTTTCCAGCACCTTGACCTTGACGATCTGGCCTTCCTGCAGATAGTCGCCCACGTTCTCCACCCGCTCATGCGCGATCTGGCTGATGTGCAGCAGGCCGTCCTTGCCCGGCAGGATGTTCACAAGGGCGCCGAAGTCCAGAATCTTGGTGACCGGGCCTTCGTACACACGACCCACCTCGGCTTCGACCGTGAGCAGCTCGATGCGGCGCTTGGCCTCGTCGGCCTTGGCGGCGTCGTTGCTGGCGATGGTGATGGTGCCGTCTTCGTTGATGTTGATCTGCGTGCCGGTTTCCTCGGTCAGCTGGCGGATGGTGGCGCCGCCCTTGCCGATCACGTCGCGGATCTTCTCGGGGTTGATCTTCATGGTGTAAAGCTTGGGCGCGAAGCTGGAAATCTCTTCCTTCGCGCCGCCCAGCGCCTGCTCCATCTTGCCCAGGATATGCATGCGCGCTTCCTTGGCCTGGGCCAGTGCCACCTGCATGATTTCCTTGGTGATGCCCTGGATCTTGATGTCCATCTGCAACGCCGTCACGCCCGCCGTGGTGCCCGCGACCTTGAAATCCATGTCGCCCAGGTGATCCTCGTCGCCCAGGATGTCGGTGAGCACCGCGAACTTGTTGTCTTCCTTGATCAGCCCCATGGCGATGCCGGCCACGTGCGCCTTCATCGGCACGCCCGCGTCCATCAGCGACAGGCAGCCGCCGCAGACCGAGGCCATCGACGAGGAGCCGTTGGACTCGGTGATCTCGGAGACCACGCGCACGGTGTAGGGGAACTCTTCCTTGCTCGGCAGACAGGCGATCAGCGCGCGCTTGGCCAGGCGCCCGTGGCCGACTTCGCGGCGCTTGGTCGAGCCCATGCGGCCGACTTCGCCGGTGGCGAACGGAGGCATGTTGTAGTGGAACAGGAAGCGGTCCTCGAACTCGCCGGCGAGTGCGTCGATGCGCTGCGCGTCGCGCTCGGTGCCCAGCGTGGTGAGCACCAGCGCCTGGGTTTCGCCGCGCGTGAAGAGGGCCGAACCGTGGGTACGCGGCAGCACGCTGGTGCGGATTTCGATCGGCCGCACGGTGCGCGTGTCACGCCCGTCGATGCGCGGCTCGCCCGCCAGAATCTGGCCGCGCACGATGCGCGCCTCGGTCTCGAACAGCAGGTTGTCCACGTTCACCGGGTCGAACGCCACGCCCTGCTCCGTCAGGCCCGCCTTCACGGCCGCATAGGCCTCGCGGCAGGCCTGGGTGCGCACCTGCTTGTTCCGGTGGTGGTAGGCGGCGCGCAGTTTTTCTTCACCCAGCGCATTCACCTTGGCGATCAGCGCCTCGTCCTTGGGCGCAGCCTGCCAGTCCCACACCGGCTTGCCGGCGTCGCGCACCAGCTCGTGGATGGCATTGATGGCAACCTGGCTCTGCTCGTGGCCATAGACCACGGCACCCAGCATCACGTCTTCGGGCAGTTGCTGCGCTTCGGATTCGACCATCAGCACGGCGGCTTCGGTGCCGGCCACGACGAGGTCAAGCTGGCTGCTCTTGCGCTGCGTCTGGCCGGGATTGAGCACGTACTCGCCGTTGATGTAGCCCACGCGCGCGGCGCCGATCGGGCCGTTGAACGGAATGCCCGACACCGACAGGGCGGCGCTCACGGCGATCATGGCGGCGATGTCGGCGTCCACCTCGGGGTTGAGCGAGACGGTGTGGATGACCACATGCACCTCGTTGTAGAAGCCTTCGGGGAACAGCGGGCGGATCGGGCGGTCGATCAGGCGGGAGGTCAATGTCTCCAGCTCGGACGGCTTGGCCTCGCGCTTGAAGAAATTGCCTGGAATCTTGCCCGCGGCGTAGGTTTTTTCGATGTAATCCACCGTCAGCGGGAAAAAATCCTGCCCCGGCTTGGCGTTCTTCGATGCCACCACGGTGGCCAGCACCACGGTGTCGTCGATGTTGACCAGCACGGCTCCGCTGGCCTGGCGGGCAATCTCGCCGGTTTCCATGGTGACCTGATGCTGGCCCCACTGGAAGGTCTTGGTGGTTTTGTTGAACAGGGTCATTGTTTGCTCCAATGAAAATAGCTGCTTGCGTATGTGCAGCCTTGGTTTGAAGGTCAAACAGATCGCGATGCCATTCCAGTCATGCGCTGAGCACTCCTTTTTTGGAAGCCAACACAGGATTGGAATGACACAGCTTCGCTCTGCCTGAATCCCTCTTGAAAAAACAAAACGCCCGGGCCAGGGCTCCCAGCTCAGGCGTTGCAGGGCCGAAGGCGCTTACTTGCGCAGGCCGAGCTTGGCGATCAGCGCCGTGTAGCGCTCGGCATCCTTGGCCTTGAGGTAATCCAGCAGCTTGCGGCGGCGGCTCACCATGCGCAGCAGGCCACGGCGACCATGGTGGTCCTTGCTGTGCTCCTTGAAGTGCGGCGTGAGTTCGTTGATGCGCGCGGTGAGCAGTGCCACCTGCACTTCAGGACTGCCGGTATCGGTGGCGGTGCGCGCATTGGCCTTGACCACCTCGGCCTTGGCGGAAGAAGAAATCATGATGTTTCCTTGGGGTGGAGCGCCAGCGCTGGCCGCGATCTGCGCATCGTGCGCGCTTTTCGTGCCGGACGGGCCCCGGTGTTACTTGCGCCAGCGGCTGAAACATCCTCTGGCGTGCGTCCTGCACCATGCAGAACCAGATGATTATAAGTCGTGTCCCCCATCTTGGCTATGGATGCTTTCCCCCAGCATCCCGCAATGAAAAGCTGCCACCATCACGGCACACAAAATTCCTTGAAACCCACGCAGCATGTACCCAGACACCCCACTTCCCCGCAGGCCGATGCTCCGGCTGACCGTCCTCGCCGTCACTGCTTGCGCCTGGCTCGCGCTGGCGCCCGTCGCGCAGGCCGGCGCGAAAAGCAAGAAAGAGCCAGGCACGACCCACCCTACGACAAAGAAGCGGGCTGTGAAAGTGAACAATTCGGTGGAAGCTGCCGCGGAGCGCAAACGGCGCCTGGCTGCAGCGCGCGAAGAACGCCGCCTGACCCGCGAATGCCGCGGCATGCCCAATGCCGGGGCCTGCCTCGGCTATGCACGCCAATGACCCTGGCCCAGAATCTACACGTGATTTACGCATGGAATACATGAAAACAACCACAAAGCTGCGCTATACTTGCGCGCTTCGCGGCTGTAGCTCAGCTGGATAGAGTACTTGGCTACGAACCAAGGGGTCGTGGGTTCGATTCCTGCCAGCCGCACCACTGCAAGGGCTCCTGATTGAAAGATCAGGAGCCCTTTCCTTTCCCGGCCACAGCCTCAAGCCTTCCAACAGACAGGCTGACAAAAGCGCTACAGCGTGGAAGCACATCGAACCGAAGCAGCGCGGGCTGGCACGCCATCGTCACCACCCCAGTCCGCCACGCCCGCACAACCTACCACCAAGCAGTCCAATGGGAGGCCGGGTTCGGACACCACGCGATTTTTGGAGAAGCCGAGTCGGCGCAATGCGCTGCCCAAGGCATTGTCCGCACCGCCGGTGGACAGGAAATCCGCTTTAACGTGCAACTTTCCACGAGGTTTGCTTCCAGAGGCCCCTGCGGCTCCCGCGAGAAAACGGCGGCGCCGGCACCATGCGGCAAATCGATCCGGCCGCATGGCCCGCCTCTGCCTCCAGTCAATCACCGGGCGCCGTTTCCTGCGCTACCCAGGCCGCATAGGCCGAATCAGCGCGCAGGGAGTGAATCACCAGTTCGGGCAATGCGTACGGATGCAGCCGCTGCAGCAACGCGATCAGCGCACCGGTTCTTTCCGGCACCGTCTTGCACTCCAACCGCCATTCAGCCTCATGCCGCAGCACACCCTGCCAGCGATAGTGTGATTGCACTGGCAGCACCTGCACACAGGCAGCCAGCCGCCGGGCCACCGCCGCGCCCGCGAGGCGTTCGGCATCCTCGGCGCTTCCCACCGTCGTCGTGACGAGAGTGATCAGATGCAAGCCTGCGAGATGCCCCATGCCGACAGTGTGGCACGAATGGCTTCATGCACGCGGAACTTTGGATTTAGCACTCCATCGAACCGAGTGCTAACATCCCGCCCATGCAAGAAAGGACATCCGACATGGCCCTGAACAACGCTTCCGCCGCAACGATAACGACACTGACCCGCGCCAATCCGTGGGCCATGGTGCCGCCGCTGGGCAATCTGGACGCGTACATCACGGCAGTCAACCGCCTGCCCATGCTGACGCTGGAAGAAGAGCAGCGCTACGCCCGGGAACTGCGTCAGGACAACGACCTGGAGTCTGCCGGGCGCCTGGTGCTCTCGCACCTGCGTCTGGTGGTTGCCATTTCGCGCCAATACCTGGGCTACGGCCTGCCGCATGGAGACCTGATCCAGGAAGGCAACATCGGGCTCATGAAGGCCGTCAAGCGCTTTGACCCGGATCAGGGTGTGCGTCTGGTGAGCTACGCCATGCATTGGATCAAGGCGGAAATCCACGAATACATCCTGAAAAACTGGCGCATGGTGAAGGTCGCCACCACCAAGGCACAGCGCAAGCTGTTCTTCAACCTGCGCTCCATGAAGCAGGAGTTCAAGGCCGACGCACAGGATGCCCAGACCTACCGCGAAACGCTGACGGAGCATGAGATCGACACCGTTGCGCGCCAGTTGAACGTCAAGCCCGAAGAAGTGGTCGAGATGGAAACGCGCATGTCCGGCGGCGACGTGCTGCTCGATCCCGCGCCCAG
Organism: Comamonas badia DSM 17552; assembly: GCF_000484635.1. Classification (GTDB taxonomy): domain Bacteria; phylum Pseudomonadota; class Gammaproteobacteria; order Burkholderiales; family Burkholderiaceae_C; genus Comamonas_C; species Comamonas_C badia. The sequence continues at coordinate 466,970 of NZ_AXVM01000001.1, forward strand.
TGACGATGGTGAAATGGCGTTCGGGCCGATTGCCTACCTGTCGGATGCAGCGCATGAACCCACGGCCATGATCGAGTCGCGCCAGCGTGATGCGCTCGCCTCTCAGGGCATTTCGACAGCGCTCGAAGGTCTGGATGCGCGCAGCCGCCGCATCGTCGAGGAGCGCTGGCTCAAGGTGAACGACGACGGCTCGGGCGGCATGACGCTGCATGAGCTCGCCGCGGAGTACGGCGTCAGCGCCGAGCGCATCCGCCAGATCGAAGTGGCGGCAATGAAAAAAATGAAAAAGGCGTTGGTCGAATACGCCTGAACCTGCGACGCGCGCAAGGGCGCCGCGGCCTCAGCCGCGCGCCGACGCCTCGGCAAGCAGCAGGCGTATGTCGTCCGCCAAAGGCTGCACCCCCACGCCATAGCGCTGAAAGAGGCGCAGCCGGCCGCTGGGATCAAACACGTACAAGCCTGCCGAGTGGTCCATGGTATAGCTCGTCGGCGTGGGGCCGGGTACCTGCTTGTAGAAAATCTTGAAATCCTTGGCAACGGCGGCGAGTTCCTGCGCAGAGCCGCGCAGCGCGAGGAAAGAGGGATCGAAATTGACCATGTAGGCCTTGAGGATCTCCGGCGTATCGCGTTCGGGATCGACGGTGACGAAGATGACCTGCAACTTGTCACCATCGGCACCCAATTCAGACTTGACCTGGGCCATTTCCGACATGGTCGTCGGACAGACATCCGGGCAATGGGTGTAGCCAAAGAAAACCGTCACCACCTTCCCGGCGAAATCCGAGAGGTGCCGCGCCTTGCCGAATTGATCTGTCAGCGGCAGATCCTTCGCATAGTCAACACCGGTGATATCCACCCCTTTGAACGCCGGTTTGGAAGCTTCAGAGCAGGCAGTAAAAATGACTGGCGCGCTTGCAAACAGTGCGCCAGAGGCTATGGTTTTGATGAATCTTCTTTTTTGCATCCAGGCCATCAGAACACGTAATGATCCACCAGCAGCGCAGCAAACAGAGCGCTCAGGTGGAAGATGGAAAAGCGGAAAGTCTTGCGCGCCAGTTGATCCGAATAGCTGCGCCACAACCGGAACCCATACCAGCAAAAGCCCAGGCTCAGACCAATGGCGGCCGTCAGGTAAATCCAGGAGCTCATGCCGTACACGAAAGGCATCAGACAGGCGGCAAACAAAACCCACGTATAGAGAAAGACCTGCAGCCGGGTGAATTGGTTCCCGTGCGTCACCGGCAGCATGGGGAGTCCCGATTTGCGGTAATCGTCGGCCCGGTAGAGCGCCAGCGCCCAAAAATGCGGCGGCGTCCACAGAAAAATGATCAGGCACATGATCCAGGCTTCCGGCCCCACTTGCCCTGCCATCGCCGCCCAGCCCAGCACCGGCGGCATGGCCCCGGAAGCACCGCCAATGACGATGTTCTGCGGCGTCAGCGGCTTCAGGACCACGGTGTAGATGATCGCGTAACCGACAAAGGTGGCCAAGGTCAGCCACATCGTCAGCGGATTGATGAACACATACAGTACCGCGCAGCCGAGCAGATTCAACCCGGCGGCAAATGCCAGCGTCTGGCGGTTGGACAATTCACCCCGGGCGGTAGGCCGCCACGCCGTCCGCCTCATGCGCGCATCCATCGTCTGCTCAATGATGCAATTGAACGCCGCCGCCGCCGCCGAGACGCACCAGATGCCAAAACTTGCGACAGCCATGCGCCACCACAGGGCCAGTGACGGCACACCGGGCACCGCCATCACCATGCCGATGAAAGCGCAGAAAACGATCAACTGAACCACTCTGGGCTTGGTCAAGGCATAGAACTGCAGCGCACGCGCCGGCAAGGTACGCCGTGGCGCCGTGGCGGAATGCTGATCGGAGGTATGGACTGCTGTCATGCAGACGCTCCCGAAGAAGATGAAATAGCAAACGTCGCGGGCGTTGGCTTCTGCAGTGTTTCCGGCACCTTCGTCGCCGCCAGCGCCCAGACCAGCACCACCAGCAGCGCAGCGGCGCCGCCGGTATGCATGACGGCCGCCACCAGAGGCCAGCCCAGGACAACGTTGGACAAGCCCGTCAAAAATTGAAGCAAAAGCAGTCCCGCCAACCAGCGGCCCTGCAAAGCCAGGCTGCCCGATCGCCCCATGCGCCAGGCAAGCCAGCCCAGCACGGCGAGCACCACATACGCAGCAAGCCGGTGCACGTAGTGAATGGCCGTGAGGCCTTCAAAGCTGATATGGCTGCCGTCGGCCAGCAAACCCAGGCCGCGCCAGAGCTGGAACCCCTCGCCAAACGCCATCGGTGGCCACCAGCTCCCCTGGCATTGGGGAAACGTGGAGCACACCAATACCGCGTAATTGGTGCTGACCCATCCGCCCAGCAGCAACTGCAGCAGCACCAGCAGGACCCCAAACACCAGCCCCGTGCGCAGGCCTTGCGCCACTGGCGCAGGCGCCGTGGCATGGACCCTGAATGTCTGCTGCACAGCCTGCACGCACAGCAGCGCCAGCAGGACCGCACCACCCAACAAATGCAAGGTGACAATTGCGGGGAAGAGGCGCATGGTCACGGTCAATGCGCCGAAGGCCCCCTGCACACACACCCATGCGAGCGTCGCGGTGACCCACCAGCGCGAGATGGAGGGAGCCTCTCCCCGTCCCTTGCGCCAGCGGCGCCATTGCCACCAGGCCGCAACGGTGAGCAGCACAATGAGCGCCCCCACCCCCGTCGCAAGATAGCGATGGACCATTTCTATCCACGCCTTGGCATGGGTGACCGGGCCACTGGGCAGCGCCGACTGCGCGGCGCTGATCTGCGGGTTGGCCTGCACAGGATTGGATTGGCCATAGCACCCAGGCCAGTCCGGACAGCCCAGGCCTGAATCGGTCAGCCGCGTAAAGGCACCAAACAGCACCAGATCGAACGTCAGAAACAGCGTGAGCACCGTCAGCGCCTGCAGGCGCCGCGCCTCGGTGCTCCCGCGGTGACGCCAGGCGATCCAGGCAAGCGGCACTACCGCCAGCAACGCGCCAAAAGCCAGCAGTTCCCAGACGGGAGCCAAGTCATAGGCAGGAATCGGATGTGCCATGAAAGGCCTCAGTCGCGGCCGGGCTGGTCCCAGCTCGCAGACGCACGCAGCAGCCGGGAGAGATCTCTCTTGGCCTTTTCCGCCATGTCAACCGTAAGATGCGCCGGGAAACGCATCATCCAGTTGCCCATCGGGTCCACCAGATACAGGTGGTCCTCCAGTCGCTGCCCCGCCCGCGGGGCCAGCCACGCCTGCAACGCAGGGCGGTCAATATGCAGCACCGTCGCATCAGCCAAGGCTGCCCGTATTTCTGTCGGCGGCACGCCATTGTCCGGGATCAGCCATACCCAGTCCATCCGGTCGCGCTCCTTGCCCAGGCTCTCGCGCAACTGGCGTTGAAGATACAGATTGCTGCGGCAGGTGTCGTCGCACGCACCGTCCGCCACGCTGACCAGCAGCCACTGGCGCTTGAGATCACCCAGCGGCTCCGCCTTGCCGTCGAGCGTGGTGACACGCAGATCCACAGGCATGGGCCGCATCGGTTCGATCAATTCGCCAAAGTTCAGCAAGGCACCATGCGGGCGCGCAACGTAATACATGAAATAGGAAGCCGCAACCGGGGCCACGCTGATCAGCAGCATCAGCCACAGCTGCCAGCGGCCCTTGCGCGACTGCGGCAATTGCGTTGCCTCCCCGGCAACCGGCATGCTGTGCACCGTCAGAGCAACCGGATCGTCCGCATCAACGCGCAACGCCTGCGCGTCGTCGAGAGAAAGGTCGGATGATTTGAAACCAGACATAGAGAACCAATACCAAGGCAGAGAACCCGAACCATTGAAATGCGTAGCCATAGTGCATCGCCACGCCGCTGTCGGGCGCTGCCCAATCGCGCTGCAGTCCGTCGCTGGCAGCATCCGTTTGCACCACGGTGAGCGGCAGCAGATCGAGCGAATAGTCGCTCGCATAGGCCGCGATGGTGAGATTTTGCCGTATGTCCGATGCCCCTTGTCCCGGTGCACCGCCAGAGAACTCAAACAGTCTGCCTGGTTCACCTGCAAGGTAGCCATCCACGGCCACTTCACCCGCCGGTGTCTGGACGGGAGCAAGCCGGGTACGGACATCCCTATCACGCGCAATCCAGCCGCGCTGCACTGCGACAATCGCCTGGGTGCCGGACAACCGCAGCGGCGTAAAAACATAAAACCCCGGACGCCCCCGTATCTGCCGGTTGTCCAGATACACCGTTGCGTCAGGCATCCATTCACCGCGCAATTGCACCCGCCGATACGCCAATTCCGGCGTGATCGCATGGAGACCGCGCAGGGCACCCAGGAACTGCAACGGCATCAAGGGGGGAAGGCCTGCATGCGACAGCATGGCCGCGTGAAGGGCCTGCTTCTGGGCGGCGCGCGACAATTGCCAGCGGCCCAGCGAGGCCGTCACAACCATGCAAAGCAACGCCGCCAGCGCCACAATGGCGAATCGCCAGCGAAAATACATTCCCTGGTCGTCAGACATCCGAATCACCCACCATGAAAATCGCAATCACCCTGGCGTTTCTCGCCATCCTCGGCAGCCTGGGGGCCGCTCTGTATTTCATGATGCGCAGGAATGGCAGCAACGCCGATTCGAGCAAGCGCATGGCAGGAGCACTGGCGGTGCGCGTGGGCATTTCCGTAGCCTTGTTCATTTGCCTGCTCATTGCCTGGAAACTAGGGTACATCCAGCCAACGGGGCTTGCTGTCAGCGATCTCTAAGTTCTGGAAGAATCAGGGCGAATGCCATGAAAAAAGCGCCTCGCGGCGCTTTCTTCATGCGCGGCATCCTGCCTCGTGCGCATCACATCCAGTACACCAGGATATACAACCCCAGCCACACCACGTCCACGAAGTGCCAATACCACGCAGCCCCCTCAAGGCCAAAGTGGTGTTTGGCAGTGAAATGGCCGCTTTGCAGGCGCAGGGTAATGAAAAACAGCATCAGCATGCCCACCAGCACGTGGAAGCCGTGGAAGCCCGTGAGCATGAAGAAGGTGGAGCCGAAGATGCCGGAACTCAGCTTGAGATTGAGTTCGGTATACAAATGGTGGTATTCGTAGGCCTGCACACACAGGAAGACAAAACCCAGCAGAACGGTCAGCCACATGAAGGCAATGGTCTTTGCGCGGTTGCTGGCCAGCAACGCGTGGTGTGCAATGGTCAGCGTCACCCCTGACGTGAGCAACAGGGCCGTGTTGATCGTCGGCAGCCAAAACGGTCCCACCGTCTGGAAAGGTTCGACGGTATTGCCCGGTGAAGCGGTTGCACCGGCAGCCAGACTGGGCCAAACCGCCTTGAAGTCGGGCCAGAGAATATGGTGTGCCAGATCTCCAAGTTCCGGCACCGAGTGCACGCGCCCCCACCACAACGCAGTGAAGAAGGAACCAAAGAACATCACTTCGGAAAAAATGAACCAGCTCATGCCCCAGCGGTAGGAGACATCCACCCGTCGGCTGTTCAGGCCACCTTCACTCTCGTGTATCGCATCCCGAAACCACTGGAACAGCACGACCAGCCACCAGACCAGGCCAAAGAGGAAGAGATAGCCGCCACCACTGAGGTCATTGAACCAGCTTGCCGTACCAATCAGCATCATGAACACGCCCAGCATCGCCATCGCGGGATGGTTGGACGGGTGAGGCACAAAGTAGTACGGGGTTGCCCCTTGGGAAGATGCACTCATTTTTCTACTCCTCGGTTCTCGGACTATCAATCCGTGTTTTTCTGCTGCTGCAGGCTCATGCGATCCAATGCACCAGGCCCAGCAAGGCCAGTACAAACAGCAGCGTTGCCCCCAGGGCGGTAAATATCAATGGCAATGGACGCAACGCACGCTGATCCTGCCCATGTTTGGAGCTATTGCGAATGCCAATCAGCGACCAAGCCACCGTTCGCACGGTCTGCAGCCACGACGGGCGCGCCTTCTCAGTCATGACCCTGCGACTCCAGACGTTCGCGCCGGTGCCCGCGCTGTCGAATTTGGTGGCGGCGGCGTTGCCCCGCCCACCTCAAAAAACGTGTACGACAGCGTAATGGTCTGCACATCCTTGGAGAGCTTGGGATCGATCACGAAAGTGACTGGCCATTCCTTCCTCTCTCCTGGGTTCAGGGTGTATTGGTTGAAGCAGAAACACTCAAGCTTGTGAAAGTGGGGGCCGGCCTGCCTCGGCGCGTAGCTGGGAATGGCCTGGGCAGCCATGCGCCGGTCCTGCACGTTCTGGAACTCATACATCACGGTCGCCATTTCGCCTGGGTGAACCTGCATGGTCCGCTGAGCGGGTTTGAACTCCCAAGGTCCGCGCGCGTTGGCGTCAAACTGAACCGTGATGGTCCGTGTGCGGTCAACCTGTGTATTGGCAGCACGGGTACGTGCTGCATCGCCGGAATACCCGTTGCCCGGGACCTGCGTCTCCTGCAGCGACAGGATGTTGATCCCGGTCGCTTCGCAGATCGCGCGGTACAGCGGAATCAGCGTATAGCCAAACGCAAACATGCCACAGGCAACCACCAGCAACTTGCCCACCATCTTGGCATTTTCAGCACGCAGATTCACTTGTGTAGTCTCCGCTCACGATCCCAGAAGGGCCCAGCGCACCATGATGCCAAAGAACAGCGCCAAGGCGATCGAGCCAAGAATCAAGCCCAGACGCATGTTGCGTTTGCGCTGTTCATCATGGGGCATGCGCATCTCTTGCAGAATCCCTGACATGCGTCACGCATCAGGCAACAATATGCGTCGCCGCAGCATTGAGCTTGGGCGGCGTCTCGAATGAATGGAAGGGTGCCGGCGACGGCAATTCCCATTCCAAGCCATAGACAGCACCTTCCCAAGGCCGCTGAGGCGCTTTTGCTCCCTTGCCGCGCATGACCGGCACCACGACCGCAAAGAAGAAATACACCTGCGCAGCACCGAAGAAGAACGCACCAATGGACGCGATCATGTTGAAGTCGGCAAACTGCATGGGGTAATCAGCGTAGCGGCGGGGCATGCCGGCGAGGCCGAGCCAGTGCATTGGGAAGAACGCCACGTTGAACGCAATGAGAGACCACCAGAAGTGAATCTTGCCGCGGGTTTCGTCATACATGACGCCCGTCCACTTGGGCGACCAATAGTAGAAGGCGCCAAAGATGGCAAACAGTGACCCGGCCACCAGCACGTAGTGGAAGTGGGCAATGATGTAGTAGGTATCCTGAATCTGGGTATCAATAGGCACCACCGAGGGAATCACGCCCGTGAACCCGCCGATCGTGAACACGAAGATGAAACCAACGGCCCAGAGCATCGGTGTTTCAAAGGTCATGGAACCGCGCCACATCGTGGCTGTCCAGTTGAACACCTTCACTCCCGTCGGGATGGCGATCAGCATGGTGCCATACATGAAGAAAAGCTGGCCTGTGACCGGCATGCCGACGGTGAACATATGGTGCGCCCAGACGATCATCGACAGCGTCGCGATGGCGGCAATGGCATAGACCATCGAGGTGTAGCCGAACAACCGCTTGCGGGCGAATGCAGGAACGATCTCACTGATCATGCCGAAGGCCGGCAGGATCATGATGTACACCTCGGGGTGGCCAAAGAACCAGAAGATGTGCTGCATCATCACCGGGTCGCCGCCGCCGGCCGTGACGAAGAAGCTGGTGCCAAAATGGCGATCCGTCAGCGTCATGGTAAGCACGCCGGCGAACACCGGCATCACCGCCAGCAATAGATAGGCGGTGATGAGCCAGCTCCAGCAGAACATCGGCATCTGCATGAGCTTCATGCCAGGTGCGCGCATGTTCAGGATGGTCACGATGATGTTGATCGCACCCATGATGGACGAAGCGCCCATCACGTGCAGTGACAGGATGGCGAAATCGAGCGACATCGGCATCTGCAGCGAGAGCGGCGCGTAGAGCGTCCAGCCGCCGGCAGGTGCGCCGCCGGGCATGAAGAACGTGGCCGCCAGCGTGATGCCGGCAGGCACCAGCAGCCAGAAGCTGAAATTGTTCATGCGCGCGAACGCCATGTCCGAAGCGCCGATCTGCAACGGAATCATCCAGTTTGCAAAGCCGACGAAGGCCGGCATGATGGCACCGAACACCATGATGAGGCCGTGCATCGTGGTGAACGAGTTGAACATTTCCGGGTTCACGATCTGCAGCCCCGGCTGGAACAGCTCGGCGCGGATCAGCATCGCGAGCAAGCCGCCGATCATCAGCATCGTGAAGGAGAACAACAGGTACATCGTGCCGATGTCCTTGTGGTTGGTGGCGTACAGCCAACGCCGCCAGCCTGTCGGCTTGTGGTGGTGATCGTCGTGATGGGCCAATCCGCCGACTTGCCCATGGTTGTCCAAAACTGCACTCATGCTCGACTCCTCTTTACACGCTGTGCGCTAACGCTCATTGGGCCAACTGGGCCACGGCCTGGGAAGACTGCCCCGCCTGAGCCGATTTTTTCTGTTGCTGCCCATGCACCCACTTGGCGTAGTCCTCGCCGGACAGCACCTTGACGTGGATCGGCATGTAGGCATGCTCCTTGCCGCACAGCTCGGCGCACTGACCGTAGAAATCGCCCGTCTTTTCCGCACGGAACCAGGTGTCACGCACAAAACCGGGAATCGCATCCTGCTTGACACCGAACGCAGGCACAAACCACGAGTGAATCACGTCGTTGGCGGTAATGATCATGCGCACCTTCTTGTTGACCGGCACGACGAGCGGATTGTCAACCTTCAGCAGGTAATCATCGCCCTTGGGCGTGCCTGCGCTGGACAGCTCACGCTGCGCGGAATCCAGCGTGGAAACGAAGCCTATGCCCTCGCCTTCGCCGGCAAGGTAGTCATATCCCCACTTCCACTGGTAGCCAGTGGCCTTGATCGTGAGATCCGGGTTGGTCGTGTCCTTCTGCGCCACGATGACCTTGGTGGCGGGCGCCGCCATCGCGATGACGATCAGGAACGGCACCACGGTCCAGGTGATTTCCACCACCGTCGATTCATGGAAATTCGCGGATTTGGCACCCTTGGATTTGCGGTGGTTCAGGATGGAATAGAACATCGCACCAAACACGCCGACAAAAATGACGGCGCAGATGATCATCACCATCCAATGCAGATCCGATTGCTCCTGCGCGATCTTGGTCACACCCGTCGTCAGGTTCAACTGGTTGACCCCCGGGCCGCCAGGCAGGTCTTGAACCGCGTGGGCTGCCGTCGCCAGCCAAGCTCCAGATACGACCAGAGAGGCTGCCAGCCGGTTGAAAATGCTCTTCATAGTTCTCCCACTTGTAAGCTAAGCGCAAACACTGCTGCAGTTTACTGCGCACTCCAAATGACACACCGGGCGCTGCAGGACAGCGCCGCGCCGCGCGAGCGATTCAGAAAAACACTCTCGCGCATGATCTCCAGCCCGGGTAACGCAATCCACATAACGCAAACCGCCTGGCGCGGCATGTTGTCCCCACACAAGGGCCCAGTTAACCGCTGTTGCCCGCTCCACCGATAGATTCGGTCAAGGCGTTCCGGCTTGCAGCGGCGCACGGGCCACCAGATTGTTTTCAGACGTAAATTCTAATCCACTTATTCACCAGAAAAACCTTCACGACCACCCTGCGATGCGGACTGAGCCCGCAGCTCGGTCCTGGTCTTGGTCCATGAACGCCGCTCCCTGCGCACGTTGGGCGCGGGTTTGTACGCATGACCGTAGATCACCTCAAAAGTCAAGGCCAGCTGCCCCTCGCTGGCCGGGTCGGCCAGCTGCTCGGCAAGGGCTGCTTCCAGAGCCGCCCTCCAGCGGCGCCCCCGCAACGCCGGGAAGCGATCGGGGTGCAGGTTGCGCCCCAGCTCCCTGAGCTCCCGCAACAGGCGTGCCGGAGCCGCGAACGTCAAGATGATGCGCTCCATGTCCATGACCGGTTCGGCAAAACCTGCCGCGGCCAGCATGTCACCCCAGTCGTGCATGTCCGTGAAACTGTGGCTGGGCTGCGGCCAGCCCAGGGCGCCATAGACACCGCGCAACTCGCGCAAGGTATCGGGACCCAGGCAGGAAAACATGAGAAAGCCATCGGCCGACAGGGCCTGGTGCCATTGGCCGATCAGGGCCTGGGGCTGGGCACTCATGTGCAAGGCCATGTTGGCCCAAACCATCTGCATGCTGCCCGGTGATGGTGCGTTGTCAAAGTGCTGTGCCGGGCCAAGCCAGCGGGACGCCTGCCACCACGGGCGCTGCAGCCGCGCCTTCACGGCGGACTGCGCCGATGCGCCCGAAGTCTCGCAAACGAACTGCGCCGCCTTGGGCAGGCCGGCCGCAACCAGCGCATGCCCCTCCAGTCCCCCGCGCAGCGGATCCCAGTCGCACCACTGAAGGGGCGGCTCAATAATCCAGCTCAGGCGTTGCTGCATGCGCCGCGCCACTTCTTCATGCAGCCAGGGCGACGGCGCGCGCGCCAGCGCGTGCCAGCGCTCTGCGGCGACGGCGTCAATGGTGGGTGGGCTCTTTTCCGGCATGGCTGCGACTCGAACGGGCGCGAGTATATTGAGGCCATGTTCTTCACACGCCTGCTGGGGGCATCCGTGGCGGATGCACGTTGGCTGCCCAGCCAGTGCGCCATCTGCCATGCCTGGCCGGCGCAGAGCGTGTGCGAGGCCTGCCGGACGGCGTTTGCGGCACCCGCCCAGCGCTGCGTTCAATGCGCCCAGCGTGTGCCTCAAGGGGTGCTGCGCTGCGGACAATGCCTGGCGCACCCGCCGGCCATCGACGCCTGCATTGCCGCCGTTGACTACGCCTACCCTTGGGAGGCGCTGATCACGCGCTTCAAATTCCACGCCAACCCTGGGCTGGCCGGCGCGCTGGCTGCGCTCATGCGCAAGGCAGATGCCGCCGCACAGCTGCTCGCCGCCGCGGATGCCGTGCTGCCCGTTCCGCTGTCTGCCGAACGCCTGCGCCAGCGCGGCTACAACCAGGCCCTGCTGCTGGCGCGTGCGCTGGCGCGCCCCAAGGTGCAGCCGCGCTGGCTGCGGCGCACCCATGACACGCTGGCGCAAAGCAGCCTGAACCGCACCGAGCGCCTGCGCAATCTGCGCGGTGCATTTGCCGTATCCACGCAGATTCCACGCGACCTGGGTGGGCAACACCTGCTGCTGGTGGACGACGTGATGACGACCGGAGCGACAGTGCACGCGGCCGCCAGTGCGCTGCGCCAAGCCGGTGCCACGAGCGTCAGCGCGCTGGTACTGGCACGCACGCCCTGACGGCGGCACGCCCTGGCCGACAATCACCGCCATGTTCCAGATTGTCCTCGTCGAACCGGAAATCCCGCCCAACACGGGCAACGCCATCCGCCTCGCCGCCAACACCGGCTGCCGGCTGCACCTCGTGGAGCCGCTCGGATTTTCGATGGAAGATCGGCTGCTGCGCCGCGCCGGGCTGGATTACCACGAGTGGGCTGATGTACGGCGCCACGCCAGCTGGGAAGCCTTGGTGGAGACAGAGCAGCCCGACGCATCCCGCATGTTCGCACTGACCACACGCGGCACGCGAACAGCCCATGACACCCGGTTTCTGCCCGGCGACTGGCTGGTGTTCGGCTCGGAAACGCGCGGTTTCTCGCCAACGCTGCGCGAGCGCTTTGCTCCAGCGCAGTGCCTGCGGCTGCCGATGCGCCCGAACCAGCGCAGCCTCAATCTGTCGAATGCGGTGGCGGTGATGGTCTTTGAAGCGTGGCGGCAAAACGGCTTTGCCGGTGCCGCGCCGCTGCCGATTCAGGGCGCCGCGCCGTAGCTGCGCACCAGCGATTCGGCCACGCACACGGGCTTGTCGCCGCCCTCGCGCTCCACCGCAACCTCCAGCGTCATCTGCACGCCATCCGGCTGCGCCGGCTCCACACCGCGCAAGGTCACCCGCCCGCGCAAACGGCTGCCCACCGGCACGGGGGCAGGGAAACGCACGCGATTGAGACCGTAGTTGATGCCCATCCTCGCGCCTTCGATCACGAGCGCCTGCTCGAAGAACCGCGAGAGCAGCGACAGCGTGAGAAAGCCGTGGGCCACCGTGGCGCCGAAGGGGCCGGCGGCAGCGCGCGCGGGATCGACGTGTATCCATTGGTGATCGCCGGTGGCCTGGGCGAATTGGTCGATCCGCGCCTGGGTGATTTCGACCCAGTCGGTGACCGCGATTTCCTGGCCCATGCAGGCGGCCAGTTCCGAGTAACTGCGAAAGATCTTCATGCGCCGGCAATGTAGCGGGCGAAGCGCGGCCTGCGTGTCAGCGCGGCGACAGGCGTCAGGCTTCGTCCAGCCATGCGCAAAGAGGCTGCCACTGCTCCAGGTCGCGCGCCACGCGCGCCGGAGCAATGTCAAAGAGCGTCAGCCCGTGCGCCGCAAGATGCACGTAGTTCTGCGTGTTGCGCAAAAACCCGAGCACCGGCAGGCCCAGTTCATCGACGAATGCGCGCAGCTTGTCGGCGGCGATGGTGCGCTCGTCCACGCGCATGCCGACAATCCCGATCTGCGCCGACGTATCGATGCGCAGCGCCTGCAGGTCATCAAGAAACTGGCGCGTGGCAAAGATGTCGAAGACGCTCGCCTGCAGCGGCACGACGATGCGGTCCGCCTTGCGCAACACGTCCTTCAGGCGCCAGCCCTGCAAGCCGGCGGGCGTATCGAGCACCGCGTGCGCGACGTCGCGCGGCGGCCGGCCGATCCAGTCAGGCGTGGCCTCCCACAGCTGGATGGTACGTGCCACCTGCGGGCGCTCGCCAAGCCACCAGCGCGCGGACTGCTGGCCATCCACATCGCCCAGCGCCACCGCATGGCCACGGCTGGCGTAGTAGCCCGCAATATTGGTTGCCAGCGTGGACTTGCCCACACCACCCTTGGGATTGGCCACTGCAACAAGTGCCATCGCTGCTTCCTTTCACTAGAATCAAAAAGGCCTGCAGCCCTTGTCATAAAAGCGCGAACAGCTATCAAACAAGGACTTCCACACCTGCCGCCGCCATCACAGGCACGAATGGTTACTCTAACGCAGCAGAGGCATCGGGCCACTGGTCAACCCGAGTGACCGAAAATGGGTTGCATGCGGGCGCCATCATCCACGCCCTCTGCCGAAACGCTCCCTCCCCATGGCCCACGCCCCCCTCTGGCTCACCTACGGCTTCACCTACCTGGCGGCCGCAGTGATCGCCGTGCCCATCACGCGGGCGCTTGGCCTGGGCGCGATCGTCGGTTACCTGGCGGCCGGCATCGCCATCGGTCCCTGGGGCCTGGCGCTGGTGAGCAATGTGCAGGACATCCTGCACTTCGCCGAATTCGGCGTGGTGCTGATGCTGTTTTTGATCGGCATGGAACTGCAGCCCGGCCGGTTGTGGAGCATGCGCCGCCCCATCTTCGGCCTGGGCGGCGCGCAGATGCTGGCCTGCGCGCTGCTGCTGGGCGCGGGCGCCTGGCTCTGGGGCCTGCCCTGGCGCGTCGGGCTGGTGGCTGCGCTGGGCCTGGCGCTCTCGTCCACCGCGATCGCGCTGCAGATCCTTGCCGAGCGCAACCTGATGCAGAGCGAGGGCGGGCAGCATGCGTTTTCCATCCTGCTGTTCCAGGATATCGCCGCCATCCCCATTCTTGCGCTGCTGCCGCTGCTGGGCGCCACCGGCAATGCATTGCCGGGCACCGGCCCGGCGCTGCTGACCGAAATCCTCAAGACGCTGAGCGTGGTGGGCGTGATCATCCTGGGCGGACGTCTGGCGTTGCGTCCGGTGCTGCGCTGGGTGGCGCAGAGCAAGACGCCCGAGATCTTCACCGCCACCTCGCTGTTCCTGGTAGTGGGCATCGCAATGCTGATGGTGCTGGTGGACCTGTCGATGGCGCTGGGCGCCTTCCTCGCGGGGGTATTGCTGGCCGACAGTGAGTACCGCAGCGAGCTGGAAACCGACATCGAGCCGTTCAAGGGCCTGCTGCTTGGCCTGTTTTTCATCGCCGTGGGCATGAGCATCGATTTCGGCGTGCTGATCGCATCGCCCCTGCGGATGCTGGCGCTGGTCTTCGGCTTTCTCTCGCTCAAGGCCATCGCCATCTACCTGCTGGCGCGCGCCACCGGCATGCCGGCGCAGGAGCGGCCGGTGTTCACGCTGCTGCTCACGCAAGGCGGAGAATTCGCCTTCGTGGTGTTCCAGACGGCGACGAATTTCGAGGCGCTGCCGTCGGACATCGCCTCGATGCTGATCGCGGCAGTGGCGATCAGCATGCTGCTGGGGCCGCTGCTGCTGGTGCCGCTCGATCGCGCGCTGCAAAAACACTATGCGCGCATGAGCCCCTCACCGGAAGCCGCCGAAGACACCATCGAAGAGCCGCAGACCGCGCCCGTCATCATCGCCGGCTTCGGGCGCTATGGGCAGATCGTGGCGCGCGTGATGCTGGCGCAGGGGATTCCCGCCACGGTGCTGGACCACAGCGTCGAAATGCTGGAAGTGGCGCACACCTTCGGCTACCGCGTGTACTTCGGCGACGCCACGCGCGTGCGCCTGCTGCGCAAGGCGGGTGCCACGCAGGCCAAGGTGCTGATGATCGCGGTCGATGCACCGCAGCAGTCCCTGAAGATCGCGCAGATCGCGCGCAAGCACTTCCCGCACCTGCAGATCGTGGCGCGCGCACGCGATATCTCGCACTGGCACGCGCTGCGCGACCTGGGCGTGACGCTGGTGGAGCGCGAACTGTTCGGCTCCAGCCTTGAGAGCGCCGCCACGGTGCTGCAGTGCATGGGGCTGGAAGAATACGAGGCGCGCCGCACCATCGAACGCTTTCGCACCTACAACATGGAACTGGCCGAGCAGCTCTACCCGCACCACAAGGATCGCGAGCGCTTCATCGCCGCTGCCAAGCAGGGGCGCAACCAGCTGGTGGAACAGATGGCGCGCGAACGCGAGGAGCGCCTGCGCGAAAAGCGCGCCGCCAACGACAGCGGCGCACCGTCCGCAGACCACGACGCGCCGGCGGCCTGATCAGACTTTTTCCAGCACCACCGCAATGCCCTGCCCCACGCCGATGCACATGGTGCACAGCGCGTAGCGCCCGCCCAGCTGGTGCAGCTGACTCACCGCCGTCGTCGCCAGGCGCGCACCCGAGGCGCCCAGCGGATGGCCCAGCGCAATCGCACCGCCCCACTGATTCACGCGCTTGTCATCGTCGGCGACGCCAAGATCGCGCAGCACGGCCAGGCCTTGCGCGGCAAAGGCTTCGTTCAGCTCGATGATGTCCATCTGTGCAAGCGTCAGGCCGGTGAACTGCAGCACCTTGCGCACGGCGGGCGCGGGGCCGAAGCCCATGATGCGCGGCGCCACGCCGGCCGTGGCCATGCCGACCACGCGAGCGCGCGGCGTGAGGCCGTATTGCCTGGCGGCTTCCTCGCTGGCCAGCAGCAGGGCGCAGGCGCCGTCGTTCACGCCCGAGGCATTGCCGGCCGTGACCGTGCCGTCCGGCCGCACCACGCCCTTGAGCCTGGCCAGCGCCTCCATGCTGGTCGCGCGCGGGTGCTCATCGGTGTCCACCACGATGGGATCGCCCTTCTTCTGCGCGATCCGTACCGGCGTGATCTCGTGCGCCAGGTGGCCCGCGGCAATCGCCGCCGCCGCCTTCTGCTGGCTGGCCAGCGCCATGCGGTCCTGCGCCTCGCGCCCGATTTTGAAATCAACCGCCACGTTCTCGGCCGTCTCGGGCATGGAGTCGACGCCGTACTGCGCCTTCATCAGCTTGTTGACGAAACGCCAGCCTATGGTGGTGTCATAGACCGCGTTGCTGCGGCTGAAGGCACTCTCGGCCTTGGGCATGACGAAAGGCGCGCGGCTCATGCTCTCCACGCCGCCGGCGATCATCAAACGGGCCTCGCCGGATTTGATGGCGCGCGCGGCCATGCCCACGGCGTCCAGCCCCGAGCCACACAGGCGATTGACGGTTGCGCCCGGCACCTCGACGGGCAGGCCGGCCAGCAGCGAGGACATGCGCGCCACGTTGCGGTTGTCCTCGCCGGCCTGGTTGGCGTTGCCGTAGATCACGTCGGTCACGGCCTGCCAGTCCACGCCGGGGTTGCGCTGCATCAGCGCCTTGATCGGGATGGCGCCCAGGTCATCGGTGCGCACGCTGCTGAGCGCTCCGCCGTAGCGGCCGAAGGGGGTGCGGATGGCGTCGCAGATGAAGGCTTGTGTCATGGAATTTTCTGTCATGGTGCAAATAAAAATGAGAGCTTTTACCGCTTTATTGGCAAGCGCTAGAGGCTAATTTGATCTGTATTTTTGCAATCAGGCCGTGGTGATGCGGTTGCGCAGCCTTCCGATGCGTTCAATCTCGACTTCCACCCGATCCCCGGGCTGCATGTAGCGCTTGGGCGTGCGCCCGAGGCCCACGCCTGCCGGTGTTCCGGTAAAGATGATATCGCCCGGCTCCAGCGTCATCGCCTCGCTGATGGCCGCAATGATGGTGGCGGCATCGAAAATCATGTCGCGCGTATTCGCCGACTGCATGACCTCGCCGTTGAGCCGGGTTTCGATGGCCAGATCCGCGCCGCCTGGCGGCAGTTCATCCGCGGTGACCAGAAAAGGGCCCCAGGGCCCCGTGCCATCGACGTTCTTCCCCAGCGTCCATTGGGGCGAACGGAACTGGAATTCGCGCACCGAGATATCGTTGCCGACGGCGTAGCCGAAGACATGCGCCAGCGCCCGCTCTTTCGGTATGCAGCGCCCACCCGTGCCGATGACCGCCACCATCTCGCCCTCGAAATCCAGCGAATCATCGCCTGCGGGACGCCGTACGCCGGCGCCCTCCGCGCTCAGGCTGGTCGCGACGCGCAGGAACAGCGTGGGATGCTCCGGCTGCTCATACGGGCTTTCCTTCGTGTGATCGGCGTAGTTGAGCCCGACGCACACCACCTTGCCGGGTGCAAGCACCGGCGCAAGGAAGCGAGCGCCCTCCAGTGGCAGATGGCGCCGGGCTGTGGCCGCCATGCTGGCATACTGCGCCGCCGTCGTTCCCACCCTCAGCAAGGCACCCAGATCCGCCCCCGCGGCACCGATCAAGGCCAGCGCTCCATCCCGCAGCGCCACGGCATGCGGCAAACCATCCACGACAATCGTTGCCAACTTCATCCGACACACTCCCGCTGGTCAAACGGCCAATAATAGGCGAGTGCCCCAATCCGCAAAGCCTTCGCACCATGTTCAATCCCAGTCAGGCCGACGTCCGCCGCTTCTTCTGTTCGGTCCTGCACAAGCAGCAGACCGAAACGCCCATGGAAGCGATCGAAACGCTGGCCGCGCTGTGGATCGCCGAGCACCCCGAATACCACGCCGATCTGGCCGACGTGGATGCGGCGCTGGCGCGCAATTACGACGCAAAGCCGGGCGCCACCAACCCGTTTCTGCATCTGTCCATGCACCTCTCGATCAGCGAGCAGTGCAGCATCGACCAGCCGCGCGGCATCCGCCAGGCGGTGGAACTGCTCACGGCGCGCCTGGATTCGCTGCACGACGCGCACCATGCGGCGATGGAATGCCTGGGCAGCATGCTCTGGGAGGCGCAGCAGGCCGGGCGCGCGCCCGACGGCGATGCCTACCTCGCCTGCGTGCAGCGGCGCGCCACGCGCGATTGATTGAAGCACCCAAGAAAAAGCCCGCTCAGGGCGGGCCTTGGGCATCGACCGCACCGGCTTTCACGATCAGCGGAAGCGCGACTCCGGCACCACCTGCAGCTGGCTGTCCAGCGCGCCGATGTAGTTGGCCAGCTGCCGCAGCTCCTGGTTGGTGAACTGCGCCGCAATGCCGCCCATGATGGGATTGGCACGCCCGGAGTACGGACCCTCCTTGGGGTTCTTGTAGGCCTTGAGCGTCACGTACAGGTAATCGGCGTGCTGGCCCGCGATCTTGGGGTAGGCGTCGTTGATCGGCTTGGAGAAATTCTCGCCGTGGCAGGAGACGCAGCCTCCCTTTTGAAGCAACAGGCTGACAACTTCGTCCGGCGCCTTGGCCGGCTTTTCAGCCACTTCGATCTTCTTGCCATCGGCCGCGTAATAGGCCGCCAGATTGGCCATGTCCTGGTCGGTCAGCGAATCGGCAATGCTGCGCATGGTGGGGAATTTGCGCGCGCCCTTCTTGTATTCCTGCAGGGCGGCGTCGATGTAGGCGGCGTTCTGACCCGAGATCATCGGCACCTTGTAGACCTCGGGAAAACTCGACTTGTAGCCCACGATGTTGTGGCAGCCTATGCACATCGCATTCTTCTGCGCGCCAGCCGCCGCATCCCCTTTCACCTCCTGGGCATAACCGGAGGCCGTCGCAAAGGCGACCATCAGACCAAATATCGTAGGCAATGCTTTATTCATTTTGCGCGCACAATCCGTGAGTTGTCTCGATGTTGACCAGCGCCCGATTATAGGCAGGCACTTGTCACACATTGCAAGAACTCTTTCTCGCATTTTTCCTCTTATGAAATTTGAAGGCTCCCCCCACTACGTCGCCACCCAGGACCTGAAGCTTGCGGTCAATGCCGCCGTGACACTGCAGCGCCCGCTGCTGGTCAAGGGGGAACCCGGCACCGGAAAAACCATGCTGGCCGAAGAGGTCGCGCAGGCACTTTCCATGCCGCTGCTGCAATGGCACATCAAATCGACCACCAAGGCGCAGCAGGGTCTGTACGAATACGACGCCGTGAGCCGCCTGCGCGATTCCCAGCTCGGGGACGAGCGGGTCAAGGACATCCACAACTACATCGTCAAGGGCGTGCTGTGGCAGGCCTTCACGGCCGAGCAGCCGGTGGCGCTGCTGATCGACGAAATCGACAAGGCCGACATCGAGTTTCCCAACGACCTGCTGCGCGAGCTCGACCGCATGGAGTTCTACTGCTACGAGACGCGCGAAATGGTGCGCGCCAGGCATCGTCCGCTGGTCTTCATCACCTCCAACAACGAAAAAGAGCTGCCCGACGCCTTCCTGCGCCGCTGCTTCTTTCACTACATCAAGTTTCCGGATGCGGAGACGATGCAGAAGATCGTCGCGGTGCATTTCCCCACGCTCAAGAGCGAGCTGCTGAACGCCGCCATGAAGTCGTTCTACGACGTGCGCGGGCTGCCGGGCCTGAAGAAGAAGCCCTCCACGAGCGAATTTCTCGACTGGCTCAAGCTCCTGCTGGCCGAGGAAATCCCGCCCGAGGCGCTGCAGAGCCAGGACGCCAAGGTCAGCGTCCCGCCGCTCATCGGCGCGCTGCTCAAGAACGAGCAGGACGTGAGCCTGTTCGAGAAACTCGTCTTCATGAACCAGCGCAACCGCTGACCGGATGGCGGCGATGCCCCCGGCGCTCATCCGGCCCCTGGCGCGCGGCGTCGGTTTCATCGCCGGGGCGCTGGCGGGGTACTGGCTGGCGCGTCTGCTCGGCATCGATGTGCTGCGCGACCTGCAGGGTGGCAAAGGAGTGCTCGCGGCCGGACTCATAGGCCTGGGCGGAGGCATCGGCCTGGCGGCAGCCCGCCGCTGGTGCGCGCAGCGTGGCTACGAACAACCCGGAAAATGAACCATGGCCTTTGTCGAACCCGTTGTTTTGCGTGACCGCGGCCTGCGGCTGGAGCCGCTGGCCCTGGCGCATGAGGCGGGCCTGGTTGCCGCCGCCACCGATGGCGCGCTCTGGACGCTGCGCATCACTTCCGTACCCGAGCCTGAACAGACACGCCGGTACATCGAAACCGCGCTGCAAGGGCGGGCGGCGGGCACGCGCTTTGCCTTCGCAGTGATCGACGAATCCAGCGGACGGGTCTTGGGCAGCACCAGCTACCACGACATCCTTCCCGCCGTGCAGCGCGTGGAAATTGGCTACACCTGGTACGCCAGAAGCGTGCAGCGCAGCCACGTGAACACCACCTGCAAACTGCTGATGATGGGCCATGCCTTCGACACCCTGCGCTGCCGCGTCGTCGGCTGGCGCACGGACAATTTCAACTTTGCCAGCCAGCGCGCCATCGAGCGCCTGGGCGCCAGGAAGGACGGCGTGATCCGCGGCCACGCGCCGCGCCGCGACGGC
This sequence comes from Comamonas badia DSM 17552, assembly GCF_000484635.1. GTDB lineage: Bacteria > Pseudomonadota > Gammaproteobacteria > Burkholderiales > Burkholderiaceae_C > Comamonas_C > Comamonas_C badia. The sequence goes on from NZ_AXVM01000001.1 coordinate 487,070, forward strand.
ACCATCCGCGACACGGTGATGTACAGCATGACGGCGGATGAATGGCCGGAAGCACGGGCACAGTTGCTCTATTTACTGCAGCTGCACGCGCAGACTGCATAAGCGCTGGAGGCTGTTTTGCTGATTGATTTTTTTTACACCCTGCGGGCCGCCAGGCTGCCGGTCTCGGTCAAGGAATTTCTCATGCTGCTGCAGGCGCTCCAGGCGGGCGTCGTCGGGCCGCTGTCGGAGCAGACCTGGAGCATCGACGACTTCTACCACCTGGCGCGCACGGTGCTGGTGAAGGACGAAAAGCATTACGACAAGTTCGACCGCGCCTTTGCCGCGTACTTTCACGGAGTGGAGTTGCTGGCGGACATCACCCGGGAAATCCCCGCGGACTGGCTGCGCAAGATGCTGGAGCGCGAGCTCACGCCCGAGCAGAAGGCCGCGATCCAGAAGATGGGCTGGGACGAGCTGATGGAAACGCTCAGGAAGCGCCTGGAAGAACAGAAAGGCCGCCACGAAGGCGGCAGCAAGTGGATCGGCACCGGCGGCACCAGCCCGTTCGGCAACGGCGGCTACAACCCGCAGGGCGTGCGCATCGGCGGGGCGGGCAAGAACCGCAGCGCCGTGAAGGTGTGGGAGCAGCGCGCCTACCGCGACTACGACGACACGCAGGAGCTGGGCACGCGCAACATCAAGGTGGCGCTGCGCCGCCTGCGCAAGTTCGCGCGCGAGGGCCACGAGCTGGAGCTGGACTTGCCCGACACCATCCGCTCCACCGCCGCCAACGCCGGCTGGCTGGACATCCGCATGCAGCCCGAGCGCCACAACAACGTGAAGGTGCTGCTGCTGATGGACGTGGGCGGCACCATGGACGAACACATCCAGCGCGTGGAAGAGCTGTTTTCCGCCGTCAAGGCCGAGCTCAAGCACCTGGAGTTCTATTACTTCCACAACTGCGTCTACGACTACCTGTGGAAGAACAACCGGCGCCGCTACGCGGAAAAATTCCCCACCTGGGACATCATCCGCAAGTACAACAAGGACTACAAGCTGATCTTCGTCGGTGATGCGACGATGAGCCCCTACGAGATCCTGCAGCCCGGCGGCAGCGTGGAATACAACAACGAGGAAGCCGGCGCCGAATGGCTGCAGCGCCTCACGCACGCCTTTCCCCGGTTCGCCTGGATCAACCCGGAGCCGCAGGGCGTGTGGCAATACCGCCAGAGCATCAGCATCATCGAGCAGCTCATGGGACACCGCATGTACCCGCTCACGCTCAAGGGGCTGGAGGACGCGATGCGACTGTTGTCAAAATAGCCCCATGAAGTTTGCGTGCCCGGCGCCGGCCCGTTGGCCGGCGTTGCTGTTTTTGCTGCCACTCATGCTGCTGCCGGGCGCCTGCAGCCTGCTGCCCGGCGCGCCGCCCGCGCAGCCCGAGGCCGCCAGCACGCCCGCGCCGGCGTTCGCGCTGCAGATCGACACCAGCGATGCCACCGTGCGCCAGCTGCTGCTGCAGCATCTGGAGCTGCAGCGCTTTCGCCAGCTGCCGGACCTGCGCGCCGCCGAACTGCAGCGCCTGACCGACGGCATTCCCGGCAACGCGCGCGAACTGCTGGGAACGCTGGGGTATTTCAACCCCGCGATCGCTGTCGATGTCTCCGCAGGCACGCCGCCCACCATCACCGTCACGGTCGAGCGCGGCCCGCAAACGCAGGTGGTTGCCACGCAGATCACGCTCACGAGCCCCGGCAGCGACGCCGCCGCGCGCGAACGCCGCGAGGCGCAGTTGCAAAGGAATTTCGCGCTGCAGGCCGGATCGCCCTTCACCCAGTCGGCCTGGGACGACGCCAAGGCCCAAGGTCTGCGCCAGCTGCAGCAGCGGCGCTTTCCCACGGCGCGCATCGCCGCCAGCCGCGCCGACATCGACGCCGCTGCCAACACCGCGCGCCTGTCGGTGGTCTACGCCAGCGGCCCGCTCTACCGCTTCGGGCCGCTCGCCATCGATGGCGGCGAGCGCTACGACAGCACCGGCACCGCCCGCATCGCCCGGCTGCCCGAGGGCGAGGTCTATGCAGAATCCGCCCTGCTCGATGCCCAGCAGCGGCTCTCGGCCAGCGGCTACTACGACAGCGTGTTCCTGACGCTGGACACCGAAAGCACCGACGCCCAGGCGGCCGAAGCGACGGCGCCCGTGACCGCCCATGTGCGCGATGCCAAGCTGCAGAAGGCCGTTTTCGGCATCGGCTTCTCCACCGACAACGGGGCGCGCCTGTCGCTGGACCATACGCACAACCGCCTGCCCTGGCTGGGCTGGCGCGCGCTCAGCCAGGTGCAGCTGAGCAAGAGCCTCAAGAGCCTGTCCACGAAATGGATGGGGTTGCCGCACGAGGACGGCTGGCGCTGGATCGGCGGCGCGCAGCTGCGCCGCGAGGACACCGGCAGCTTCAAGACCGACAGCACGCAGTGGCGCTTTGGCCGCAGCAAGAGCAGCGAAGCCATCGACCGCAGTCACTGGCTGCAGTACGACATGAGCCGCGCCCAGGGCGCAGGCGCGCCGCCCATGGCCGCCGCGCTCACCGCCAACTGGGGCAGGACCTGGCGCTACTTCAACAACCCCACCGCACCCACGCGCGGCTGGGGTCTGGCGGCAGAGCTGGGCGCGGGCAGCACGCTGCGCACGCAGCACGATCCCTTCCTGCGCGCGCTGCTGCGCTGGCAGGGCTTCGTGGCGCTGGGGCGCGTGCGGATGAACGAACAGGTGTCGCGCGCCAGCCGCCTGTCGCTGCGGCTGGAAGGCGGCGCCGTGCTGGCACGCAAACAGGCTGCCATCCCCTCCACCCAGCTGTTTCTCACCGGCGGCGATGCCACCGTGCGCGGCTACAGCTGGCAAAGCATAGGCGCGCACCTGCAGGGCAACCAGATCTATGGCGGGCGCTACCTCACGGTGGCCAGCATCGAATGGCAGCGCCCCATCGCGCTGCGCGGCAATGTCACGGATTTCGAGAGCGCCACCTTCATCGACATCGGCGCCGTCGGCGACACACCGGACGAGATGCGCCCGCGCGTGGGCCTGGGCGCCGGCCTGCGCTGGCGCAGCCCCGTCGGCCCGCTGCAGGCGGATGTAGCCTGGGGCGTGCAAGCGCGCCAGCTGCGGCTGCATCTGCGGCTGGGATTCAGCTTCTGACGCACGCTGCCGGGAAACCACCATGGCTGCCGCCGCACCCTCCCCCACGCCGTCCGCCCCCGCCCCCGCGCGGCGCCCATGGCGCACGCTGGCGCGCGTGCTGCTGGCGGCGGTGCTGCTGCTGGCCACCGTGCTGGGCGGGGCCTGGGGCTGGGCGGGCAGCGAGGGGTCGCTGGCCACGGCACTGCGGCTGGCCAGCCGCCACCTGCCCGATGGCATGCGGCTGACGGCGCAGGATGTCAGCGGCACGCTGCGCGGCGGCGGGCGGATAGGCACGCTGCACTTTGCCGGCCCGGACATCGACGTACAGGTGCAGGACGCGCGCATCGCATGGCAGCCGGCAGCGCTGCTGGAGCGGCAGTTGCTGATCACCGAGCTGCACGCCGGGCGCGTCGCGCTGCGTCCGCTGGGCGAGCCCGATGCCTCACCCGCGCAGCCCCTGACCGAGCTGCGGCTGCCGCTGCGCATCCGCACGCCCTTTGCAGTGGAAGCGCTTACCTGGGCGGCCGGCGCGCAGGCGCCGATGGCCATCAGCGATCTGCGCGGGCATTACGACTGGGATGGCGCGGCGCACCGCCTGCGCCTGGACAGCATCGCGCTGGCGCAGGGCCGCTACACCCTGGATGCCACTTTGGAGGGTGCCGCGCCCATGGCCCTGCGGGCGGCGCTGCAGGGCGCGGTGCAAACGCCGGTGCCCGGCAGCGAAGCGCCGCTGACGGCCGCCGTGCAGGCGCAGGCCGACGGCACGCTGGCAGGCGATGCGGCGCAGCTCGCCGTCAGCGCCCAGGTGCTGGGAGCAGCGGGCAACGCGCTGCGGCTTCAGGCCCAGGCCCGCATACGCCCCTGGGCCGCCCAGCCCGTGGTGCAGGCTCAGGCGAGCCTGCAGGCGCTTGACCTTGCCGCGCTCTGGCCCCGGGCGCCGGCCACACGGCTCTCAGGCACGGCATCGCTACAGCCTGAGGAGCCGCCAACGCAGGATGGATGGGCGCTGAAGGCCGATTTGACCAATGAAAATCCAGGCCTGTGGGATACGCACCATCTGCCCGTCTCCGCCCTGCAGGCGACCGCCCGCTACGCAGGCACCCTGCTGCAGGTGCCTGACGCCAGCATCCACATCGGCAGCGGCGTGCTGCGCCTGCGCGATGCCCGCTTCGACAGCGCCACCCAGTCCATCGCCGCACGGCTGGCCCTGCGGGCGATCAGCCCCGCCAGGCTGCATTCGCTGCTGGACGCCGCGCCGGTGCAGGGCTCGGCCCAGATCACGGGACGGCTGGACGGCGCGCTGCGGTTGCAGGCCCAGCTGCGCGCCGCACCCGCCCGATCCCGCACGGCGCTGCACCTGGACAGCCTGGACATGGACGGGCAGTGGCAGGACGGCCGGCTGCAACTGCGCCACCTCGCCGCCAGCGCGCTGCAGGCGCAGATCGACGGGCGGACGCTGGCGATCGATGTCCGCCAGCGCTCGGGCAGCGGAAAGCTCACTCTGCGCATTCCCGGCGCCAGCCTGCAGGCCGATGGCGACGTGGCACCGCGCAGCGGCCGTGGGCAGTTCAACGCCACACTGCAGGACGCACAGGCGCTGCAGCACTGGCTTGCCGCCCTGCCCTTGCCAGTGCCGCTGCCACACGCCATCGCCCAGGCGCAGATCACCGGCAAGGGCGCATTGCAGGCCCGCTGGCAAGGCGGCTGGCAGACGCTGCTGGAACAGGCGCAGGCCAGCGGCACGCGCCCCCCGGCAGCGACCGCGCTGCAGGCCAGCCTGCGCCTGCCACAGTTCTCGTACACGCCGCCCGCTGGCGAGGCACTGACGCTGAACGGCCTTCAGGTGCAGCTGGATGCCACGCCGGCGCAAGCCACGCTGGCACTCGATGGCAGCGCCAGCCACGGCACCGGGGACGGTCGCATCAGCGCCACGGCGCACCTGCGCAGCACGCTCGGCCCCGCCGGCCCGCAGCGCTGGCAGACCCGGGTCAGCGAGATGACGCTTTCGGCGCGCATCGGACAGCGCCCCGGCCCGTGGCGCATCGCGCTGCAGGCACCACTGGTCGTGCAGCTTGGCACGGCCAAAGGCCTGCACCTGCAAGCGCAGGCATCGAGCGCGGCCATGACCGGCCCCCAGCCCGGCAGCGCGCAGCTGATCCTGCAGCACCTGAGCCTTGCCCTGCCTCCGGACGGCACGCTGCAACTGCAGACCCAGGGCAGCCTCAAGGACGTGCCGCTCGGCTGGGCGAATGCCGCCGACAGCGCCCAGCCGCCGCTGCTCCAGCGCCTGGGGCTGGCGGGCGATGTGGTGCTGGGCGGCACCTGGGATGTCGCCCTGGGGCAAACGCTGCAGGCGCAGGTGGCGCTGGCCCGCAGCAGCGGCGACCTGCGCCTGGCGATCGACGGGCAGGACACCGCCGCCGGCCTGCAGCAGGCGGCGCTGACGCTGCAGGCGCAGGGCGGGCAGCTGTCCTCTCGCCTCTCATGGAAGAGCGAGCGCGCCGGCCAGATCACGGCGCAGGCTCAGGTGCCGCTGCAGCACGGCCCGGAGGGCGGCTGGCGGCTGGCCGGCGACGCCGCGCTCACGGGTACGCTGCAGGCGGCGCTGCCGGACATCGGCGTATGGTCGCTGCTCGCGCCGCCGGGCTGGCGCGTCAACGGCAGCCTGGGCGCGCAAGTGCAGCTTTCCGGGGCATTGAATGCGCCCCGGCTCAACGGCGAGATCAGCGCCGACAACCTCGCCCTGCGCTCGGTGCTCGACGGCGTGGATCTGAGGGACGGCCGCCTGCGTGCCCGGCTCGCGGGCGACCGTCTGGCCATCACCGAACTGCGCCTGGCAGGCGGGCACGGCAGCGGTGCGCGCATCCCTGGGCCCAGCGGCAACCTCACCAGAGCGCCCGGCAATGGCGGCAGCCTCAGCGCCACCGGTGCCATCACCTGGCAGAGCAACGCCGTCCACATGGAGGTGGACGCCACGGCCGAGGCACTGCAGGTGCTGGTGCGCGCGGACCGGCAGCTGAGCCTCTCGGGCACACTGAAGGCGCAGCTGGCCGATGACCAATTCCAGCTCACCGGCAAGCTGCGGGCCGACCGCGCCAGCCTCCTGCTGCCGGACGACAGCACCCCCACGCTGGGCGACGATGTCGTCGTGCATTCCGCCGGCGGCAAGACCGGGGAGGGCGCAGCACCCGCGCCGCCGCCACAGGCACAGCCCGCCAAGGCGCCCGCCATCAACATCACCTTCGACCTGGGCGACGATTTTGCCGTGCAGGGGCACGGCCTGACCACGCGCCTCAAGGGCGAGCTCGCGATCACCAGCAACGGCGCCCAGGGACCCGCGCCGCGCGTGCTCGGCGAAATCCGCACCGACCAGGGCCGCTACCGCGCCTGGAACCAGATGCTGGACGTGGAGACCGGGCTGGTGCGCTTTTCCGGCGCCATGGACAACCCGCAGCTCGACATCCTGGCGCTGCGCCCGCAGATCAGCGAGCGCGTGGGCGTGCAGGTGAGCGGTACAGCGAAGGCGCCGCGCGTGCGGCTGTATTCGGACCCCGACATGCCGGATGCGGAAAAACTCTCCTGGCTGGTGCTGGGGCGCAGCGCCGCCGCCGGCGGTGCCGATGCGGCGCTGATGCAGCAGGCGGCGCTGGCCCTGCTCAGCGGCGGGCGCGATCCCAGCGCCAACATCGCGCAGCGCCTGGGCCTGGATGAAATCGGCTTTCGCGGCCCCAGCAGCGGTGACGCGGACAACGCCGCCAGCGGCGCGGCGCTGACCCTGGGCAAACGCATCTCGCGCGACCTGTACGTGACCTATGAACACAGCCTGGCGGGCACGGTGGGGGCGCTGTCCATCTTTCTCGACCTCTCCAAACGCCTGACGCTGCGCGGGCAAACCGGCACGCAGAGTGCCATCGATCTGATCTACACCATCCGCTACGATTGAGCGAAAAAATTGGCTCCAACGCTAGTCAAAGCGCCGTCTGCAGCTATCAATACAGGTAAACCAACCTTCGCCAGGGCCCACCGTGCCGATACAATCAGCCGCCTCCCGCCGCCGTAGTTCAATGGATAGAACGAGCGCCTCCTAAGCGCTAGATGCAGGTTCGATTCCTGCCGGGGGCGCCACCGCATGCAGATCGCCTTTCTCACCGCCATCGCCATGCTGGCGTTCGCCGCCAACTCGGTGCTGGCGCGCCTGGCGCTGTCGGACGCGTCCATCGATCCGCTCGCCTACACCGGCATCCGGCTGGCCTCCGGCGCCGCGGTACTGGTGTGCACCGCCTGGTGGCACGCCCGCCAGGCCAGTCCGCATGCCGGGGGCCGCATCCTGGGCGGCAGCTGGCAAGGCGCGTTCTCGCTGTCGCTGTATGCCATCACGTTTTCCATCGCCTACGTCATGGTGCCCACCGGGCCGGGGGCGCTGATCCTGTTCGCCTTCGTGCAGATCGGCATGCTGGCCTGGGCCGTCTTCAAGGGCGACCGGCCTTCCTGGCTGGAATGGCTCGGCATGGCCATCGCCTTTGCCGCACTGGTTTATCTGGTGTCGCCCGGCCTGGTGGCGCCACCGCTGCCGGGCGCGGTGCTGATGGCGGTGGCCGGCGTGGCCTGGGGAGCGTACTCTCTGGTCGGGCGCGGCTCCACGGCGCCGCTGGCCGATTCGGCCGGCAACTTCGGCCGCAGCGCGCCGGCCGGGCTGGTGCTGATCGCCATCGGCCTGGCGCGCCTGCGCCCCAGTTGGCAAGGGGTGGCGCTGGGCCTGGCGTCGGGCGCCATCACCTCGGGGCTGGGCTACATCATCTGGTACCGCGCACTGCCGCATCTCACGCGCTCGCGCGCAGCGCTGGTGCAGCTCACCGTGCCCGCCATCGCGGCGGCCGGCGGCGTGGTCTTCATGGACGAGGCCATCACGCCGCGCCTGGTGATCGCCACCCTGGGCATCACCGGCGGCGTGGCGCTGGCGCTGCTGTCGTCGCAAAAGCGTCCCGTCACGCCCCGCGGAACATGAAGTACACCGCGCCCATCAGGCACAGGCCGGCCCAGAGGTAGTCCCACTTCAGCGGCTCGTTCAGGTAGAACACGGCGAACGGCACGAACACCGAGAGGGTGATCACCTCCTGCATGATCTTGAGCTGCGCCACGCTGAATTCGGCATGGCCGATGCGGTTGGCCGGCACCTGCAGCAGGTATTCGAACAGCGCGATGCCCCAGCTCACCAGCGCCGCCGCCCACCAGGGCGAGGCACTCAGGTTCTTCAGATGCGCGTACCAGGCAAACGTCATGAAGACGTTGCTGGCGACGAGCAGCAAAATGGTCTGCAGCGGAATGGGGAGGGTCGTCAGCCAGTTCATGCGAGCTCGGCAGGGATGAGAGACGGATTACACGGCAGAATCAGGCCATGAAAATCGACATCCCCGAAGAAAAGAAGCTGGTTCACACCATGACCGTCCCCATGCGCTGGGGCGACATGGACGCGATGGGCCACATGAACAACACGGTGTATTTCCGTTACATGGAGACGGCGCGCATCGAATGGATCGTCTCGCTCGGCGTGGCGCCCCACCCCGGCGGGGAGGGCATGGTCATCGTGAACGCCTTCTGCAATTTCATCCGCCAGTTCGAATACCCCGCCGAAATCCTGGTGCGCACCTATGTGAGCCACCCGGGGCGTTCCTCGTTCGACACCTGGGTGACGATGGCACACACGAACGCGCCCGACGTGCTGTGCGCCACCGGCGGCGCCACCATGGTCTGGCTGGATTTCCCCCAGCAGAAATCCATGCCGCTGCCCGATCGGCTGCGCCGGATCGTCAGCTGAACGCCCTCAGGCCGCTTCCTCGCCCAGGTAGGCGGCGCGAACGCGCGGGTCCTCCAGAAGCTGCCTGCCGCTGCCTTCCATGGTGAGCAGGCCCGATTCCATCACGTAGCCGCGGTCGGCGATCGCCAGCGCGCGGCTGGCGTTCTGCTCGACCAGCACGATGGTCACGCCCAGCGCATAGACGTTTCTGACCACCTCGAAGATGGTGTCCACCAGGATGGGCGATAGACCCATCGAGGGTTCATCGAGCAGCAGCACCTTGGGCCGCGCCATCAGCGCCCGGCCCATGGCCAGCATCTGCTGCTCGCCGCCGCTCATGGTGCCGGCCAGCTGGCTCTTGCGCTCGCGCAGGCGCGGGAAAATGCCGAAGACCTTCTCCACGTCCTCGGCGATGCCCGCCGCGTCGTTGCGCGTGTAGGCGCCCATCAGCAGGTTTTCGGTGATGCTCATGCGCGCGAACACGCCGCGGCCCTCGGGCACCATCACCAGGCCTTCCTTGACCAGGTCCCAGGGGCCGCGGCCCTTGATGGAGCGGCCCAGGTACTCGATGTCGCCATCGCCCGCGCCCAGCATGCCGGTGATGGCCTTCATCGTCGTGGTCTTGCCCGCGCCGTTGGAGCCGATCAGCGAGACCAGCTCGCCCTCATGCACCTGCAGGGTGATGCCCTTGACCGCCTGAATGCCGCCGTAGGCCACCTTCAGGCCCCTGACGCTGAGCAGCACGGGCTTGTTGTTCTCTGCCATTTCAATGCCCTCCCGTGCCCAGATAGGCTTCGATCACCTTGGGATCCTTCTGCACCTCGGCCGGCGTGCCTTCGGCGATCTGCTTGCCGTAATCGAGCACCGTGACGCGGTTGCACAGGCCCATGACGAGCTTCACGTCGTGCTCGATCAGCAGAATCGTGCTGCCATCCGTGCGGATACGGTCGATCAGCTCGCGCAAGGCGACTTTTTCCGTCGCATTCATGCCCGCGGCGGGCTCATCGAGCGCGACCAGCAATGGGTCGGTGGCCAGCGCGCGGGCAATCTCCAGGCGCCGCTGGTCGCCGTAGGAGAGCGTGCGCGCCTTGAAGTCGGCATAGTCGGCCAGACCCACGTAGTCGAGCAGTTCGCGCGCGCGCGCCGCGATCTGCGCCTCTTCGCGGCGAAAGCCGCCGCTGCGAAACACCGCGCCGAACAGACCCGAGTGCGTGCGCACATGGCGGCCCACCATGACGTTCTCCAGCGCCGTCATCTCGGCGAACAGGCGGATGTTCTGGAAGGTGCGCGCGATCCCGGCCTTGGCCACCAGGTGCACCGCATGCGGCGCGTAGGGCCTGCCGCCCAGCTCGAAGCTGCCGGTATCGGGGGTGTACAGGCCGGTCAGCACGTTGAAGAAGGTGGTCTTGCCCGCGCCGTTGGGGCCGATCAGGCCGTAGATCTGGCCCTTGCGGATGGTGATGCCCACGCCCGAGAGCGCCTGCAGGCCGCCGAAACGCTTGGAGATGCCGCTCACGCGCAGCACGACATCGCTGGAGGTTTCCGTCATGTGCCCGCCCTTCAGGATTTATGCGCCAGCGATTTGCCGTGCTCGGGCGACGGCCACAGGCCGCGCGGGCGCAGCAGCATGACCACGATCATGGCCGAGGCGATGAGCAGCTGGCGCAGGATGGCGGCATCGAGCCGCCCGCCGGTCAGTTCCTGCAAGGGACCGGCCACATAGCGCAGCACCTCGGGCAGCGCCGCCAGCAGGATGGCGCCCACGATCACGCCCGGGATATGGCCCAGGCCGCCCAGCACCACCATGGAGACGATCATGATGGACTCCATCAGGCTGAACGACTCGGGCGAGACAAAGCCCTGGAAGGCGCCGAACATCACGCCGCAGACGCCGCCGAACGAAGCCCCCATGCCGAACGCCAGCAGTTTCATGTTGCGCGTGTTGATGCCCATGGCCTTGGCCGCGACCTCGTCCTCGCGGATCGCCATCCAGCCGCGGCCTATGCGCGAATCCTGCAGCCGGTAGCAGACCAGGATGGTGAGCAGCATCAGTACGATGAACAGGTAGTAGTACATCGTGACCGACTGGAAGGTGATGCCGAAAATTTCATGCGGCTTGGCGAAGTTGAAGCCGAACATGTGGATCGGATCGACGCTGGCGATGCCCTTGGGGCCGTTGGTGATGTTCAGCGGCTGGTCCAGGTTGTTCATGAAGATGCGGATGATTTCGCCGAAGCCCAGCGTCACGATGGCCAGGTAGTCGCCGCGCAGCTTGAGCACCGGAATGCCCAGGATCACCCCGGTGACGGCCGCCAGCAGCAGCGCCAGCGGCATGGCCCACCAGACCGAGATGTGCAGGCCGTGCGGAAACATCGCCGCGATCGCCGGGAAGTTGTCGGTCAGGTGCGGCGACGCGAGCAAGGCATAGGCAAAGGCCCCCACGGCATAGAAGGCCACATAGCCCAGGTCCAGCAGGCCGGCGTAGCCGACCACGATGTTCAGACCCAGCGCCAGCATGATGTAGAGGATGGTCAGATCGGCGATGCGCACCCAGGCGTTGCCGAACTGCTGCAGGATGAGCGGCAGCAGGATGAGGCCCACCGCCCAGGCGATGTACTTGGTCAGGGTCTTGTTCATGCGTGGCTCCCGTCAGGCGCGGTCCGCGACGCGCTCGCCCAGCAGGCCCGAGGGGCGCAGCGTGAGGATGATGATGAGCACGAGGAAGGCGAAGATGTCGGTGTACTGGCTGCCCAGGATGCCGCCCGTCAGGTCGCCGATGTAGCCCGAGCCTATGGCCTCGATCAACCCCAGCAGCACGCCGCCGACGACCGCCCCCGCCAGGTTGCCGATGCCGCCGAACACCGCCGCCGTGAAGGCCTTCAGGCCGGGCAGGAAACCCATGGTGTGAAACGCCGTGCCGTAGTTGGCGGCCCACATCACGCCGGCGATGGCCGCCAGGATGGCGCCGATCACGAAGGTGGCGGAAATCACGAAATCGGGTTTGACGCCCATCAGCGCCGCCACGTTGGGGCTCTCGGCCGTGGCGCGCATCGCCCGGCCCAGCTTGGTGTGGCCCACCAGATAGACCATCGCGGCCAGCGACATCACGGTGATCGCCAGGATCAGGATCTGCGTGGGCGTGATGACCGCGCCGCCGATCTCGTACGGATCGATGGGCAGCAGCGTGGGATAGGGCTTGTAGGTGGGCTTCCAGATCACCATCGCCACCGTCTGCAGGAACAGCGACATGCCGATGGCGGTGATCAGCGGCGCCAGGCGCGGACTGTTGCGCAGTCGCTTGTAGGCGACTTTTTCGATGCAGAAATTGAGTACCGCCGCGACGGCGCAGGCCATCACCATCGAGAGCAGCAGCATCGCCCAGCCCGGCAGGCCGGGCATGCTCTGCTGCATCCAGCCGACGATGGACCAGCTGGTGAGCGCGCCGACCATCAGCACCTCGCCATGCGCGAAGTTGATGAGCTGGATGATGCCGTAGACCATGGTGTAGCCCAGCGCGATCAGGGCGTACATGCTGCCCAGGACCAGACCGTTGATGATCTGCTGCAGCAGGATATCCATAGATGCCGTCCTTCCCTGTAGGCGCGTCGGCGGCCCGCCGCAGCCTGAGGCGCGATTGCTCGCCCGAAGGCTGGGCAAGAAGGCACTTGCAGACCGTGCCGTGGCACCGCTTGCGCCGCCTTGTGGGCGTCGGCCGGCGTCACGCCTGAACACGCGTTTGAAAAATTGCCCGCCAGACGCAGGGGCCTGGCGAGCCGGTGCGCGATTTTGTCACGGGGAAACCGCTGATCCGGCAGCGGCGAACCGGGGTTTTCCCTTGGACTCTCTTCGGGTTGTCCATGACGCAATGACCGTCAGCTGTCGCCGGCATGGCGAAATGACCGCGCCCCGGTCATGCACCGCAAGGCGCGTCATGCCGCGCAGCGGCGTCATCCTTCATGCACCGCGACGCCCCGCGCGCGTGAACAGATAGATGCCCGCCAGCACCAGCACCGTGCCCGCCACCATCCAGACGGTGATCGCCTCGCCCAGCAGCCAGGCGGCGAGCGCGATGGTCGAAAGCGGACCGATCATGCCGGTCTGCGCGGTCAGCGCCGCGCCGATGCGCTCGATCGCCAGCATCACCAGCAGCACCGGTACCGCGGTGCAGACGGTGGCGTTGAGCACCGAGAGCCAGATCACCTCGGGCGCCACCAGCGCCGCGTCGAGCGGGCGGATCAGCAGGAACTGCAGCACGCAGCAGACGCAGGCCACGCTGGTGGCCAGCCCCACCAGGCGCAGCGCGCCCACGCGGCGCACCATCTCGCCGCTGTAGACCAGGTACAGCGCGTAGCTGGCCGCGCTGCCAAACACCAGCAGCACGCCCCAGGCGGTGTGGCCGCCGCCCGCGCCCTGCCCCCAGGCTTCCACGCCGAAGACCAGCGCCACGCCGCAGTAGCTCAGCAGCATGGCCGCGATCTGGCCGCGCTGCACGCGCTGGCGGTAGAGCAGCCAGCCCAGCAGCATCACCAGCGTCGGGTTGAGATACAGGATCAGGCGTTCCAGCCCCGCCGTGATATAGGCCAGGCCGGCGAAATCCAGAAAACTGGCGAGGTAGTAGCCGCACACCCCCAGCGCCACGATGCCGCGCCAGTCGCGGCGTGCAAGGCGCGGCTGCCCGCGGCCTGCCCACCAGGCCATCAGGAGGAAGATGGGCAGCGCGAACAGCATGCGGTACATCAGCAGCGTCACCGCATCCACGCCATAGCGGTAGGCGAGCTTGACGATCACCGCCTTGCCGCTGAACGCCACGGCACCAACCGCCGCAAGCAGCAACCCATTTGCTACATTTTTGGGTGCTGCAGGCGCTGTTACAGCCTTCGCTGGAGGCGTTTTCAATGCATATTCCTGAAAAGCCGATGGTGCATGCGCCGCAGCGACCACCAGACGCCCAGCGCCACGACGGGAATGGCCACCGCCGCCGTCGATTCCGGCGACCACGGCCAGCCGAGCTTCTGCGCGCCCTTGGCCAGGTAGCTCACCAGGCCGACGACGTAATAGGTGATGGCCGCCACCGACAGCCCCTCGACCGTGGACTGCAGGCGCAGCTGCATGTCCTGGCGCTGGTTCATGCTGGCCAGGAGCTGCTGCGTGCCCTGCTCCTGGGCGATTTCCACCCGGGTACGCAGCAGGTTGCTCACGCGCGAGACGCGCTCCGACAGCGCGTTCTGGCGCCGCACCGCCCACTCGCAGGTGCTGCGTGCGGGGCTCAGGCGCCGATCCATGAATTCGCCAATGGTCTGCAGATTGCGCAGCCGCGCCTCGCCGATATCACGGATGCGCCGGTCCACCAGTTCGAAGTAGGCGCTGCTGGCGGAAAACCGCGCGTGCGTGGCGGCATAGAGGCTCTCCACCTGCCCCGCCAGGCGCGTGAGGCGATCCAGCAACTGCGCCTCGGCATCGCGCTCGGCCACGCGGATGGCCTCCGCCAGCGCCGCCAGCTCGCGCTCCGCCTGCGCCAGCGCCTCGCCCGCCTCGCGCGCCACGGGCAGACCCATGAGCGCCGTCATGCGGTAGGTTTCGATCTCCAGCAGCCGCTGCACCGCCCGCCCCACGCGCCGCGGCGACATCGCGCCCGCCAGCAGCACCATGCGCGAGCTGCCGTCCGCCTGCAGCGCAAAATCGGTGAAGACCTGCGCATGCCCATCGGCGATCGAAGACGCCACCAGCGTTTCCTCGCGCAGCACATGCGCCAGCAGCGCGCTGTCCGGCAGCGTCCCCATCTGCAGCACCCAGAGGTTGAGCTGGCACAGGCACTGCCCCGGCAGGGCCGCGAGCCACTCCCGCGGCACGGCCGCCAGCGCGCCCGCCGGCTCCTGGCGGCCAAAGCCTTGCGCCTGCAGCGGCGCGGAAAACGTCCAGCTGATGAACTCGGTGTGCAGCTCCCAGCGCACGTGAAACGTCCCGAGGTCAGCGCGCAGATGCGTCATGCGCGCATCCGGCGGCGCCAGGTGGTTGTCGCGCAGCAATGCCGCAAGGTGCTCGCGGCTCGCCTCACGCCGGGCGGCATCGGCCCACATCACGACGTGCGAGATCGCCAGCGGTGGCGTCAGCGCCTCCGGCGGGCGGGCGTGGATCTCGTTGTGCAGCGCCGTGCGCTGGGGGTGCGGGCTGGGCAGTGATGGCGGCATGGGCATTCTCGCAAGGACGCGATTGTCAGGGATGTTCTGCATAACTCTTGTCATTCTGTGATAGTGCAGATCGGGATGGGGCGCGAGGCGCTTTTTGCAGCGCGCCGCGGTGGCTACAGGCAAGAAAAGCAACAACGCGAACCGCCCGAGGCTGCGCTATCACGGATGACAAGGAGCCATGAAGGACATCCTCAGGCCTCGGCGGTCCATTGCCGGCGCTCAGTCCTCGACAAACGCCTGTTCGCGCTTCTTGCCGATGGCCGGCACCAGCACCGCCAGCACCATGATCGCGGCGGCCGCCAGCAGGCTGGCGGAGATCGGCCGCGTCACCAGCACGCTCCAATCGCCGCGCGAGATCAGGAGCGCGCGGCGCAGGTGCTCTTCCATCATCGGCCCGAGGATCAGGCCCAGCAGCAGCGGCGGCGCCTCCAGCTCCAGCTTGTAGAACAGGTAGCCGATCAGGCCGAACACCGCCAGCATCCAGATGTCGAAGACGTTGTTGCTGTTGGTGTAGGCACCGAGCGCGCAGAACAGCACGATGGAGGGAAACAGCCAGCGGTAGGGCACGGTGAGCAGCTTGATCCAGATGCCCACCAGCGGCAGGTTCAGGATGACCAGCATCAGGTTGCCTATCCACATCGAGGCCACCAGCCCCCAGAACAGTTCGGGGTTGCTGCTCATCACCTGCGGCCCGGGCTGGACGTTGTGGATGGTCATCGCACCGATCATCAGCGCCATCACCGGGTTGGGCGGGATGCCCAGCGTCAGCATGGGAATGAACGACGCCTGCGCTCCCGCGTTGTTGGCCGATTCGGGCGCCGCCACGCCGCGGATGTTGCCCTGGCCAAAGGGCAGTTCGCCTTCGCGCAGCCGCGTTTTCTTTTCGATCGAATAGGCGGCGAACGAGGACAGCACCGCGCCGCCGCCCGGCAGCACGCCCAGCACGCAGCCCAGCGTGGTGCCGCGCAGCACGGCCGGCATCATGCGGCGAAAGTCCTCCCGGGTGGGCATGAGGCCGCTGACCCTGGCGGCGAAGACTTCGCGGTGCTCGGGCGGGCGCGAGAGGTTGGCGATGATCTCGCCATAGCCGAAGATGCCCATCGCGATCGGCACGAAGTCGATGCCATCGAAAAGCTCCGGAACGCCGAAGGCAAAGCGCACCGTGCCCGAATTCACGTCGGTGCCGATGAGGCCCAGCATCAGGCCGACCACCACCATGCCGATCGCCTTGAGCAGCGAGCCCGAGGCCAGCACCACCGCGCCGATCATGCCCAGCACCAGCAGCGAAAAGTATTCGGCCGGGCCGAATTTGAACGCCACCTCGGCCAGCGGCGGCGCGAACGCGGCCAGCATCACCGTGCCCGCGCAGCCGGCGACGAAGGAGCCGATCGCCGCCGACGCCAGCGCCGGCCCGGCGCGCCCACGCCGCGCCATCTGGTAGCCATCGATCGTCGTCACCACCGACGACACCTCGCCCGGCAGGTTCACGAGGATGGCCGTGGTCGAGCCGCCATATTGCGCGCCGTAGTAGATGCCCGCCAGCATGATGAGCGCCGCCACCGGCGGCAGCGCGTAGGTGATGGGCAGCAGCATGGCGATGGTCGCCAGCGGCCCGATGCCGGGCAGCACGCCGATCAGCGTGCCGAGAAAGCAGCCGGCGAAGCAATAGGCCAGGTTCTGCCAGGTCAGCGCAATCGCAAACCCGGTGGCAAGGTGGTTGAATACATCCATCGTGCGTCTGCGTGCCGGGTCAGGCAGAGAGGAAACCGGGCCACATCGGCAGCGGCATGCCCAGCGCCAGCACAAACACGAGGTAGCAGCCCAGCGCCAGCACGGTGGCCAGCAGCAGCGATTGCTTCAGGCTGAACGCATCGCCCGCCATGCTCGACACCACCGTCAGCCCGTAGATCGCCACCACCATGCCCAGGGCGGGCACATGCAGCGCAGGAAAACCCGCCAGCAGCAGGCCGAACACCAGATTGCCGCCCAGCACGAAGATGACCGGCTTCCACGCCCAGGCACCGAAGCGCCCTCCGCCCTCGGTCTCTATCACCAGCGCCTTGAACATGATGAGCGCTCCCAGCACCGCCATCAGAATGCCGACCAGCAGCGGGAAATACCCCGGGCCCATGGCCGCGGCCGTACCCAGCGGGTACATCGTCGCGCCCCAGGAAAAGGCCGCGCCCAGCGCCAGGAACAGCAGGCCCGCGAAAAAATCCTTCTCGTTCTTGATCTTCACCGATGTCTCCTTCTGGTGCCTGGCGTGGTGTTGCACTCAGGGCGCGGCACACAGGCACCAAGGACAAGCAGAATTCATTCCAGCGGCGGCGTGGTGGCCACCACCTCTTCCACCGTCGTCACGCCTTCCGCCGCGCGCAGGGCGCCTGCCAGCCGCAACTGGCGCATGCCGTCGCTCACCGCCTGGCGGCGCAGCGCGTCGATCGAGGGGCTTTGCGATATCTGCTGGCGCAGGCCTTCGGTCACCGTGAGCAGCTCATACAGGCCCATGCGGCCGCGGAACCCGGTCATGCGGCATTGCACGCAGCCCACGGGCTGGAAGGCGCGGTAGCCGCCGGAGAGCTTCCACGGCTTGATGAGTTCGCCGATCACCGCCGGGTCCGCTTCGCGGTCGCGCCGGCGGCAGTGCGTGCACAGCGTGCGCACCAGACGCTGCGCCAGCACGCCCAGCAGGGTGGCGTTGATGAGGTAGTACGGCACGCCCAGCTCCATCAGCCGCGTGATGGCGCTGGGCGCGTCGTTGGTGTGCAGCGTAGAGAACACCAGGTGGCCGGTGAGCGCCGCCTGGATCGCCATCTCGGCGGTTTCCAGATCGCGGATTTCGCCCACCATGATGATGTCCGGGTCCTGGCGCATCAGCGCGCGCAGGCCCTCGGCGAAGGTGAAGTCGATTTGCGGCTGCACCTGCGTCTGGTTGAAGCTGGGCTCGATCATCTCGATCGGGTCTTCGACGGTGCTGACGTTGACCTCTTCCGTCGCCACGCGCTTGAGCGTCGAATACAGCGTCGTCGTCTTGCCCGAGCCCGTCGGGCCGGTGACCAGGATCACGCCATGCGGGCGGCTCACGAGCTGCTGCCAGCGCTCGGCATCGTGCGGCGTGAAGCCCAGCGCATCCAGGTCCTTGACGGTGTTGTCCGGGTCGAAGATGCGCATCACCATCTTCTCGCCGAAGGCCGTGGGCAGGGTGGAGAGGCGCATTTCCACCTCGTCGCCGGACGGGTTGCGCGTCTTGATGCGGCCGTCCTGCGGGCGGCGCTTTTCGACCACGTCCATGCGCCCCAGCAGCTTGATGCGCGCCACCATGGCGTTGAGCACGCCTATCGGTATCTGGTAGACCGGGTGCAGCACGCCGTCGATGCGAAAGCGGATCACGCCCTGCTCGCGCCGCGGCTCCATGTGGATGTCGCTCGCGCGCTGGTCGAAGGCGTACTGCCAGAGCCAGTCCACCACGCGCACCACGCCCTGGTCGTTGGCATCGAGCTGCTTGTTGGTCTTGCCCAGCTCGACGAGCTGCTCGAAGCTGCTCGTCCCGGCATTGCCGCCGCTCTTGAGCGCCGCGCGCACCGATTTGGCGAGTGCGTAGAACTCTGCCGTATAGCGCGCAATGGCTACAGGATTGGAGAGCACGCGGCGCACGCGGCGCTTGGTCTGGCGCTCGATTTCGCCCACCCAATCGGCAATGAAAGGCTCGGCCGTGGCGACGACGACTTCATCGCCCGACACCAGCACCGGCAGCACCTTGTGGCGCTCGGCGTAGCTGGCGCTCATGGCGTCCGCCACACGCCCGGCATCCACCTTGAGCGGATCGATGCGCAGAAACGGCAGCCCGCAGCGCGGCGCGATGGTCTCGGTCAGCAGGTCCAGGTCCAGCAGCTTGCCGTCGCTCGCGCGCTCCATCGAGACGCTGGCCAGCCGCACCAGCGGGTGCTGGCTGCTCTCGGCGCGCGAGCAGCGCTCCACCGTGCGCTCGGCCACCGCCTGCGAGATCACGCCATCCTCGCGCAGCCAATCGACGATCTGGCGCCAATGCAGCGGACCGTGCGGGGGGGCGCGGCGCTGGGTGTCGGTGCCGCTGCTGTCTGGAGTGGTGTTCATGGTGCTATGGTGCCGCAAAAGGATCAGGCCACGGGTTTGAAGGTGCGCAGCCACTTGCGCGCAGGCAAGCCCCAGCGCTCCTCGATAGTCTCGGCCCGCGCCAGCAGCAGCGCGCGCGGCGGACGCAGGGGCTGGCGCTGCGCCAGCACGACCGTGTTGCCCTCGCGCGTGGGCCGGAAGGCCCAGACCGCATCGGCGCCAAAGGCTTCAACGATGTGCGCCAGGCTGCGGTCAAATTCCACGCGCCGGCCAAACAGATTGACCGTCATGCAGCCATCGTCCGTCAGCAAGGCGCGGCAATCGCGGTAGAAATCGGCGCTGTCGAACACCGGCGCGGCGGCCTCGTCGTCGTACATGTCCACCGCCAGCGCGTCCATCGTTCCCAGGTGCCCGGGCTGGCGGATCTCGGCGCCGGCATCGCCCTGCACCACCGCCAGGCGCGGCCCGTCGGGCGGCAGCTTGAACCAGCCGCGGCACACGTGGATCACCCGCGGGTTGAGCTCCACCGCCGTGCTGCGCATGCGCAGCTTCTTCCAGCAGAATTTGGTGATGGCGCCCGCGCCCAGGCCGAGCTGCATCGCGCGGCGCCCGGCGACGCTGTCAGGCTCGACGAACAGCAGCCAGGCCATCATGCGCTGCACGTATTCGAGCGCGATGTCATAGGGCGCATCCACGCGCATCGCGCCCTGCACCCAGGGCGTGGCCAGGTGCAGATAGCGCAGCTCGCCATCGTCGGAGATGTTCACCTCGGGCAGCTGTAGCGGACGTTTGGCTGGAGACATCAGAGCAGTTCCCATCGTCGAAAGGCCTCGCCCCAGGCTTCGCACTTGCGCGCGAAGCTCCATGAGGCATTGGCCGGGCTGGTCGAAGGCAGGCGCAGCGACGCGACGGGCGCATCCGCCGCCAGCCCCATGCTGGAGCGCACCTGCCTGGCACGCGCAAAACTCTCGCCCCCATTGTGCGCAACCCCGGCCAGCAGCGGCAGGCGCGCATGCAGCGCGGCAAAATCGTTGAGCCGCGCGTTGCGTATGCTGGTATCGAGGCTTCCCTCGCGTTCACAGACGG
Source organism: Comamonas badia DSM 17552 (assembly GCF_000484635.1). Classification (GTDB taxonomy): domain Bacteria; phylum Pseudomonadota; class Gammaproteobacteria; order Burkholderiales; family Burkholderiaceae_C; genus Comamonas_C; species Comamonas_C badia. The sequence goes on from NZ_AXVM01000001.1 coordinate 507,384, forward strand.
CGTACACATCCCAGAGGCCCAGCCCGCGCGCCAGCACCCAATCGCATCGCGCCGCGTAGTCTTGGCTCGCGGGCATGGCATGCGCGGGCCAGAGCGCCGCCAACAGCCGCCAGAACTGGTTCTGCGGGTGGCCGTAGTACTGCTGCGCGCGCAGCGACGCCACGCCGGGAAAACTCCCGAGAATCAGCACGCGCGTATGGCGGCTCGCCAGGGGAGGCAGGCCGGTAAGGACAGATTCGGACGCCGACATCAAGCCGCCGTTTGTACTACGGATTGCCCGGCTTCCCCTTTCACGGCGCAGGCCGCACCAGACGCACCGGCGGCGCCGTGCCACGCGGCACACAGCCCAGCGCAAGGGCACAAGCCGTAAACAAGTACATCGCCATGGCCCATCCACCGGGGGATGGTGCGGTACGTCCCTATTCCGACAGCGGGAAAAGCCGGAAAAAATCAGGGTAAACCCGAGGATGCCACCCTGCCTTCCGCAGTGGCGACAGCGCAAGACAGGCAGGCTGCGGACAATCGCGCCAATGCCTTCCTCCCCCTTCCTGCGCATGGCGCTGATTCTGGGCCTGCTGTCGGCCATAGGCCCGTTTGCCATCGACATGTACCTGCCGGCGCTGCCGGACATCGGCGCGAGCCTGCACGCCGCGGTGGGCCCGGTGCAATGGAGCCTGACCGCCTTCTTCCTGGCGCTGGGCGTGGGACAGGTGGTCTACGGTCCGGTATCGGACATGCTCGGACGCAAACCACCGTTGTATTTCGGGCTCGCGCTGTTCGTGCTGACCAGCGTCGCCTGCGCGCTCACCAGCAACATCCGCCTGCTGGTGCTGCTGCGCTTTCTGCAGGGGCTGGGCGCGGCGGCGGGCACGGTCATCCCGCGCGCGGTCGTGCGCGACCTGCACACCGGCAACGAAGCGGCGCGGCTGATGTCGCTGTTGATGCTGGTGTTCAGCGTCTCGCCGCTGCTGGCGCCGCTCATCGGCAGCGGCGTGATCGCCCTCGCCGGCTGGCGCGGCGTGTTCTGGATGGTGGCCCTGCTGGGCCTGGCCGGCATGCTGATGGTGCACCGCGCGCTGCCGGAAACCCTGGCGCCCGCGAACCGCCACGCCGGCACCCTGGCCAGCGCCGCGCGGGCCTACGGCGTGCTGCTGCGCGATGCGCGCTACCTCGGGCTGGTGGGCATAGGCAGCTTCACGATGGCGGGCTTCTTCGTCTTCCTGGCCGGCTCGCCCTTCGTTTTCATCAACCACTACGGCCTCACGCCGGTGCAGTACAGCTTGGCGTTCTCGATCAACGCGGCGGCGTTCTTCGTCACCGCGCAATTCACCGCGCGGCTGGGACGGCGCTTCGGGCTGGAGCCCGTCACCGTCTGGGCCGCCAGCGGCGCGGGGATGACCATGGTGCTGCTGCTGGCCTATTACCTGCTGGGCGGCGACGGCATGTGGGTCTTGCTGGTGCTGTACTTCATCGCCAGCGGCTGCATGGGGCTGGTGATTCCCACCACCTCGGTGCTGGCGTTGGACGATCACGGCCCCATCGCCGGCACCGCCTCGGCGCTGATGGGCACGCTGCAGATGCTGATAGGCACGGTGGCCATGGCCGTCGCCGGCCTGTTTGCCACCGGCAATCCGCTGCCCATGGTGATCGGCATGGCGGCGGGCGCGCTGATCGGTGTGCTGCTGACCTGGGTCACGTTTCGCCACCGTCCGCAAGCGCTGGCCAAGGCAGGTCCGGCGTGAACACACCCGCCCCGGACGGGCTGCCGGAGCCGCAGCGCTCGCGCGCGATGCGCGTGATCGTGCTCGGGCTGACGCTGGCGGTGCTCGACACCAGCATCGTCAACCTGGCGCTGCCCGACATCGCGCGCGAGCTGCGGATGAACGCGGCGCAAAGCGTCTGGGTGGTCAACGCCTACCAGCTCGCCACGCTGGTCTCGCTGCTGCCGCTGGCGGCCATCGGCGAGCGCATCGGCTACCGGCGCGTGTACCGCGCGGGCATGCTGCTGTTCGCGCTGGCCTCGATCGCGGCGATGCTCGCCACCAGCATGGGCACGCTGATCGCCGCACGCGCGCTGCAGGGCCTGGGCGCCTCGGGCGTGATGGCGGTGAACTCCGCGCTGGTGCGCCTCATCTACCCCGCCGATCGCCTGGGGCGCGGCATGGCGCTGAACTCGCTGGTGGTGGCCGTCTCGGCCATGGCCGGGCCCACGGTGTCGGCGCTGATTCTGTCGGTGGCCAGCTGGCCCTGGCTGTTCGCGCTCAACCTGCCGCTGGGCGTGCTGGCCTGGGAACGCGCCGGGCGCGTGCTGCCGCGCAACCCGCGAAGCGATACGCCCGCAGCACGGTTTTCGCTGCTGGATGTGCTGCTGAATGCCGCCATGTTCGGCCTGCTGTTCCTCGGCAGCTCGGAGCTGACGCAGCGCGGCAGCGAAATGCAGGGGCCTCTGATCTCGGGCTGGTGGCTGCTTGCCGCGGGTGTGGCCGTGGGGGTGGTGCATATCCGGCGCCAGTGGCACCTCGCCGTGCCACTGGTTCCGGTCGATCTGCTGCGCATTCCGGTGTTCGCGCTCTCCATGGGTTCGTCGATCGGCGCCTTCTGCGCGCAGATGCTGAGCTTTCTCGCGCTCCCGTTTTTATTGCTGCAGACGCATGGCCAGAGCCACTTGCAGGCCGGTTTGCTGATTACCGCCTGGCCGCTGGCCACGGCCATCGTCGCGCCGATCGCGGGGCGCTTGATCGGCCGCTACCACGACGGCATGCTGGGCGGACTGGGCATGGCGGTGTTCGCCTGCGGGCTGCTCGCGCTGTCGCTGATGCCGGTGCAGGCCGGCAACGCCGACATCGCCTGGCGCATGGCGCTGGCGGGCGCGGGGTTTGCGCTGTTTCAGTCGCCCAACAACCACACCATCGTTTCTTCCGCCCCGCTGCAGCGCAGCGGCGGCGCCAGCGGCATGCTGGGCACCGCGCGCCTGACCGGCCAGACCCTGGGCGCGGTGATCCTGGCGGCGCTGTTCACGCTCTACCCCGGGCATGACGGCCATGCGGAGTCACTGGGGCTGCTGGTGGCCGCCGGGTTTGCCGTGGCCTCGGGCATCTGCAGCTCGCTGCGGGTGCGAACCTGAACCATCCCTGCGCCCTTCGGCGGCGCAGGGACGGCCGCGCTACCTGAAGTACGCCGACAGGGCTGGCAGCAGCCCTTCCGGGTGCGCGGAGCTGGTGAGCGGCACGAGCTTGTCGACGTCGTAGGTAAGGTCGTCGTGAAAGTGCGCCCAGTCGTACTTGCCCGCCACCGTGTGCCCCATGCCGAAAACGCCGGTCTTCGATTGGCACAGCGTGCCGCCGTAGGACTGGATGCCGAAGGTGCTCTCGGTGTTGTCGGGGCCGCCGTTGCGCTTGGAGTTGGCGTTCTGCCACTCGAAGATGGCGAAGCCCTTGACCAGCGATTGCGGGTTGGCATCCATGTAGCCGCGCACCGCGCTCGCCTGGCCCAGCACGATATCCATCTTGGCGTCGACCGATCCGGCTTCGATGTTGTTGAAGCCCAGTTCGGTGATGACCAGCGGCACGCCCAGGTTCTGGCTGTCGTAGGACTTGAGGATGTCGTTCTCCAGCGCGCCGCCGTCCTTGCGCTTGAAGGTCTGCACCGAGTTGTAGAAGTGGCCGTTGTAAATCTCGGGCGGCAGCTGATCGCGCAGCATCGCGTAGAACTTGTTCTGGTCGGCGGTGCTGAGGGGCACGGACATGTAATGGTCGGGCGCGAGCTGGTGGATGAGCTTGGCCACCTGCACGGCCTTCGGAATCAGGGTCTGCCAGGTCTCACCGTCCTTGTTCAGATCGAGCTCGTTGCCGATGCTGAAGGAATGCACCGCCGGGTGGATGGCGCCGTTCTTCTTCACGCTTTCAACGATTTGCTTGACGGTGTTCCCGATCTTGCTCCAGGGTTGGATGCTGCCGTCCCTGTCCTTGAAGTTGTAGTTGGAGATCGGGATGATGACCTTGATGCCCAGCTCCTGCGCCTTGTCCAGGAAGGCGATGTGGCCCTTGCCTGCCGTTTCCCAGTCGGTGGAGCCGCGCTGGTAGTTGTAGTCGTACAGGCGCACCAGGTTCACGCCCTGCGCGGCCATGGCTTCGAGGTCGTTGCGCCCGCAGCCGCCCTTGCTGCCCCACTGGGCCTGGAAGGCGTCGGCGGTGGTGTCCGAATCGAAGAAGGGTTGGTACTGTTTGGGCGCGCTGGTGTAGGACGCGGGAACGGCGGAATACGCCACGCCGCGCCAGGCTTTCTCGAACACGCTGGAGGGCGAGGCGCGATCACCGGCATCGATGAACAGCACGGCATTGCTCAAGGAGCCCTTGGCCGGGATATCCGCGCCACCCAGCTGCACCGCGGCAAAGCTCAGGCCGTGCGTGGCACTGTCGTAGACGGGATCAGAGAGCGTCATGGGGTAGATGTCGTAATCGCCATCGCCCGGGTCGCCCGCCACGGAGGCATTGGGCAGTGCATCGCCAAAGCGCTCGTCCCAGAGGTTGACGAAATGGCCCAGGGCCTCGAAGTCACCGGAGCGCGCGGGCGCGTTGTTCATCCAGAGCACGTTGGAATCAACGTTCCGCAGGACAAGACGCTGCCCTCCCTTGCCATCCGGCTGCAAGGCGACATCGCCGCCAGCCATGGCGAAGGTGGAGCCTTGGGCCGGTGCCTGCAGGTTGTTCAGCAGGGTGAGCACCGGCAGGCTGAAGCTGCCCAGGCTCGTACCCGCCTGTGGCGAAACCTGCGCCACGCGCAGGCCCAGGCGCAGCGTGCGGCTGGGCGCGTCGTAGCTGGCCGCCTGCACGCTGCCGAACACGCCATGCACGCCGCTGGCGTTGTGGTACTGCAGCAGCGCATTGGGTGCCACGCTGGCGTAGACCTCCTTCCAGTCGGTGCCGATGAAGCGGTCCACGCCGGTTTCGCCCGACTCGCGCGCGGGCCGGTCGCTGTACCAGTCCACCCCAGGCTCGACGCCGGTCAAGGTGACGTCGATTTCCTGGCCAATGGCCAGGGCACCGGCCTGGCCCGCATCGGCGGACAGCACGTAAATGCGCTGGGAAATATCGGTATTGGCGGGTGGGTTGCCGCCCACTGCGGTGTCGTCGCCCCCGCCGCAGCCGAAGAGCGCCAGTGCACTGCAGAAAAACAGGGTTTGGAGAATTTTCAAGATGGCCTCCTGTGATTTGACTGAGAAAAAGATTGATGCATCGGGCGCCTCCCTCCTGGATCAAACGGGAGATGGATACGCGGGAGCAACTGTAGGTGCCGGCAAGGCGGCTGCAAGGGCAGAGTCTTGGCCATACGTCCCGGCTGATGTCCTGGCATCCCGGGCCGGCGCTGGCAATGCGGCTCAGCCCGCAAACACCTCATCGAGCCAGTCCATCGAAACGGCCGCCGAATAGCCCAGGTTGGCCGTCTGGCAATGGCCCTCGGCGCCCTCTTCCAGCGTGAAGACATGGCTGGCTGTCGGCCCCGAAACGCGGCCCAGAAAGTGCGCGTGCTGCGCCAGCGGCTCCTTGCCTTCGCCACTGCCCACCAAGGCGAGTGCCGGGCAGCGGATGCGCGCAAGCGCCGCATCGTCGACCTGAAAATCGCGCAGGCGCTCATAGGTGGAGCGAAAGCCGGTGCCGCCCATGCGCAGCATCAGGTTGCGCAGCATCTCGCGCTGTTCCAGCGGCATGGCATCGGGCGGGATATGGTCAATATCCGCGAGCTGGATATCGTCCTCGGGCGGCATCCGCGCCGGGTCGAAACCGACGAAGGAGACCATGTAGTTGTGCAGATCGACGATGGGCGAATTGGCGATCAGCGCGGTGATGCGCGCGTCAAACGCCGCCATGCGCGTGGCGAAATAGCCGCCGTAGCTGATGCCCATCAGCGCCACATGGCGCGCATCGGTTTCGGGCCGCGCCAGCACGTAGTCCAGCGCCGCCCTGCCCACCCGTTCATAGTCGGGGATGAAGCTCATCGTGGGGTAGAAGCGCAGCGTGTCCATCTGCCCCGGCCCGGCCATCAGCAGCAGGTGGTAGCCCCGCGCCAGCGCCGCACGGCCGTAGGCGATCCAGGTTTCCTCCAGCGTGCCGTCGTAGCCGCTGATGAGCATCAGGGTCCTGCCCCTTGCTCCCGGCCTGCCATCCGGCGCGCGAAAGTAGTAGCCGGGCAGCGGCGTGTCGCCCCAGGGCAGGTTGACCACTTCCATGTCCAGCCCCCCCGCCTGCATGGCCGCGGCAAAGCAGGCACGGCTTTGCAGGCCCAGGCGCCGGTGCTCCGGTTCGGCAATGCTGGCGTAATACTCCGCCGCGCGCCAGCTGTTGCAGGCCACCAGGTACTGCTCGTGCGCGCTCAAAGCGTGGCCGCGCTGGGCACGCGCGAGCGCATCGGCCTCTTGCCGCGCGGCGGCCTGGCTGAACTCGGCCACCCAGCTGGCCGGGTCGGCATTGGTGATGCGCTGGGCGAGCGCCAGGCATTCGCCCAGCGATGCACCGCCATGGCGCGCGCTGCCGATCTGGCGGATGAGCTGGAAATCCATCTCGGCATCGGCAAAGCCGCGCACCCGCAGCTGGCCGCGCTCCAGGCCGGAATCGCCGCCTGAATCCTTCGCCGACGCGCTGCAATGGGTGACCGCGGGCGCCATCACCACGGTGGCGGCCGATGCGAGAAAGCTGCGCCGGGGCAGGCCCGTGTCGTGGATTGGTTTCATCAAAATTCCTTGGCTTGAAAATCGGCCCCGCGCGAGCGCGCCCGCCACTCCGTGGGCGAGCAGCCAAAGCGCGCGCGAAACAGCTTGCTGAACGCCGAGGCATCGGCAAAGCCGCAGCGCCAGGCAAGCGCCCCCACAGGCACCCGTCCATGCTGCGCCAGCAAGCACTGGGCACGCTGCAGACGGATATCGCGCAGGGCGCCCATCACGGTCTGCTCGCTGTCCGCAAAGGCTTCGTACAGCCGCGTGCGCGAGCAGCCTGCGCCGTGCGCTATCGTTTCCGCATCAAGCTCGGGGCGGTGCGCGTGCTGCTCCATGAAACGCAGCGCCGCCGCACGGCGCCCGGCGTGCAGGCTTTCCTGCGCATCGTGCAGATCTGCGGCAGCGCCCTGGCGGCCCAGATGGCGCAGCATCAGCAGCGCGAGGGCACGCGTGGCCCGCAGCAGATCGGCATGGTCCCGTCCATCAAGACCGTCTTGGCGCAGCAGCAGAGCGGCATGCGCGAGCTGGCTGGAAAACGCCGGGGCGAGCGCGCAGCGCGCGCTGAGCAACCGGGTGGCGGGCTCGCACCCGAGCGCGGCACGCGCTTCCTCGCGCGGCAGCGCCAGAAACACCTGGCGCGCGCCCGGCCCCCAGTGGAAAATGCCCGGCTCCCGCGCCACGCACAGATTGAGCGCGCCCGGCCCCTTGCCGGCCCAGGCCTGGGGGCGCAGGCGGCCTGCCTGCATCAGGGTGAGCACCACCATGTCATCGCGCAGCGCCCGGCGCGCGCCGGTGCGCATCACATAGGCCGAAGAGCGCGTGCTGCCGAGCGTGCATTCGTCCAATGTCAGCGTGGTGAGCTCCGCCTCCAGGGGGTGCCCGGGCACGGGCTGGAAATCCACCCAGGGATGGGCGATCTCCTGCCACGCCTGCACGCGCACGGCAGGATCGAGCGCACCGCAATCATGGTGCTCCAGGACGCACGCGAGCGGCGCGGCGGACGGCGCGACAGAGAGTTCCAACATGCGGATCGATTCTAGGAATCCGCACCTCTTTCGAGAGCGGACCGTGGACGCATTCCCGCAGGTCGGGACGCATTCCCGCAAGCTTTTCAGGCGCGCCTTGCGCGCGGCAACAGCGTCAGTCCGGACGGTTCGCGAGCGCCTGGCGGTACCAGTCGGTCGGGGTGCATCCAAAACGTGCGCGAAACAGCTTGCTGAAGTCCGACGCGCTGGCAAATCCGCAATGCCAGGCCACCGCGCCCACATGCAGGCGCAGGCTTTGCTCGATGCCGCGCCGCGCCCGCTGCAGGCGCAACTCGCGCAGCGCGCCCATCACCGTTTGCCCCTGCGCGGCAAAGGCCTCGTACAGCCGGGTGCGCGAGCAGCCCACGGCCCGGGCAATGTCCGCCACATCCAGCGCCACGCGGTGCGCCTGCTGCTCCATGTGACGCAGCGCCGCTGCATGGCGCCCCGCGTGCAGGCTCTCGTGCAGGTCCGGCAGATCGCTGGCCAGCCCCTCGCGCCCCAGATTGCGCAGCATCAGCAGCGCCAGCGTGCGGGTGGCATCCAGCAGCACCGCGAAATCCTCGTCGGTCAGCGTGCCGGGTGCGCGCGCCAGCCGCCCGAGGTGGCTGAGCTGGCTGCCGAGCAGGGGCGCCAGAGCGCACTGCCCCGGCGTGAGCAGCACATTGCCGGGCTGCCGGCCCAGCGCCTCCCACACCGCGCGCCGCGGCAGCGCCACATAGGTCTGGCGCGCGTGCTGGCTCCAGCGGTAGGCGCCCTCCTGCTGCGGTGCATACAGCCCCAGCGTCCCGGCGCCCGCGCGATGGCCCTGGCCGGGCGCGGCATTGAAATCCAGATGCCCCGCCTCCAGCAGCGAGAGCACCACCATGTCCTCGCCCGGCGGGACATGCCGGGCATGGGTGCGCATCTCATAGGCCGTCGAGCGCTTGGTGCCGAAAAAGCAATCCTGCCCGCGCAGCAGCGACCAGGAAGCTTCCAGTTCGGCGCCTGAAGAGAGCGGCTGCACGTCCACCCAGTTGTGCGCCACGTCGTGCCAATACGGCAGGCGGACGGCGGGATCGACCTCGCGGGAGGACCAGTGTTCCAGCACGCAGGGGGGTGGGTTGTGCATGCAGCGCAGTGTACTTTTATGCATGAAGCCATACCGTACCGCCGCCGCCCGGTGCCCGCCGGGACGCACGGACCCAAGCTGGGACGCCCTTCCACCACCGCGCCGGCCACCACGGCAGACCGCGCCCCTAGACTTTTCGCCAGCACCCAAACGCTCCTGCCCATCGGAACGGAAAGGCATCTTCGCCACTATGAAACCAAGAGCTGCTCGCGCTTTCCACACAAGCCTTGAATGGCAAAAAGACCCAAAAATCATGGCGTGCCTGCTGGCCGTCGCCGCAGCGCTGCTGCCTGCGGCCGCCCTTGCCAGCCCCTACGCCAGCACCTACACCGGCACCATCGCCCACTCCGACATGACCGCCGACGCACCCGACGGCGCCACGTTCACCCTGACTCTGGTGTTCGACAACGGCGGCACCACGGCGGCAGGCCAGAACTGGGGCACGGGCGATATCACCTGCGGCTTCTGGCGCTGGCGCGTGGACGGCACGCGCAGCGTCGCGGTCGCCCTGGATTTGGGTGCGGTCGGCGCCGCAGGCACGGGCACGGCCATCACCAATGCCCTGGGCGCGCTGACAGGTATGTTCACCGACGTCAACACGGGCGGCACCCTGGCCTGGGCGGACTACGGCATCGGCGGCCTGCCCGCGGGCTCCTTCATCGGCTGGGCCGCCGATGGCGGCGGGCAGATTTTCGGCATGGCGGCGGGCGGCAGTCTCCACAGCTTCGACGATGGTTCGGGTACCGCCGCGGGCGGTGTGCAGATGCTGGCGAGCCGCTGGAGCGCCGCGCTGCCCTTCACCGGCGCCTGCGACGCGAGCGCCGTCCCACCCGTGCCACCCACTCCGCCCGCGCCCACCGCCATCCCGGCGCTCTCGTCCTGGGGCGTGCTGCTGCTCTCGGGCCTGCTGGGCCTGGGGGCGCTGGGGTGCCACCGAAAATTTGAATGATTCATGGCTTAAACGATTATCCAGCAAGCGCTGGCAGCTATCGTGGAAATAGCAAACCCGCTGCAACGCCCGCCTGAACCCCCGCCAACGACAAGGGCCGCGCATGGCGGCCCCTGGTCATGCCATCAGGCGCTTACTTGCCGTCGGTGCCCGGCACCTTGCCTTCCACGCCCTTGACGAAGAAGTTGATGCCGCGCAGGAAGTCGTCGTCGGCCACCTTGCCCTCGGCCAGCACTTCCTTGCCGGTGTTGTCGGACAGCGGACCCTTCCAGATGTGGTAGCTGCCGTCCTTCAGGCCGGCCTTGAGTTCTTCGAGCCTGGTCTTGGCCTCGGCGGGTACGTCATCGGCGATGGAAACGAGGTCGATCGCGCCTTCCTTCACGCCCCACCACTGGTTCGGCCCGGTCTTCCAGGTGCCGTCCAGCACTTCGCCCACGGCCTTCTTGTAGTAGGGCTCCCAGTTGATGATGGCCGAGGCCAGGTGCGCCTTGGGGCCGTAGGCGGTCATGTCCGAATCCCAGCCAAAGGCGCGCTTGCCCATCGATTCGGCGGTCTTGAGCACGGCAGGCGAATCGGTGTTCTGGAACAGCACGTCGGCGCCGCCGTTGATCAGCGAGGTGGCGGCCTCGGTTTCCTTGGGCGGGTTGTGCCATTCGTTGATCCACACCACCATGGTCTTGATCTTGGGGTTGCTGATTTGCGCGCCCAGCGTGAAGCTGTTGATGTTGCGCACCACCTCGGGGATGGGCACGGTGCCGACCACGCCCAGCACGTTGGCCTTGGTCATCGCTCCCGCGATCACGCCGGCCATGAAGGCGCCTTCGTAGGTGCGGCTGTCGTAGGTGCGCAGGTTGGGCGCGGTCTTGTAGCCGGTGGCGTGCTCGAACTTCACGTCGGGGTTGTCGGCGGCCACCTTCAACATGGGCTCCATGAAGCCGAAGCTGGTGCCGAAGATCAGCTTGTTGCCCTGCGCCACCAGGTCGCGCGCCACGCGTTCGGTGTCGGCGCCCTCGGGCACGTTCTCGACGAAGCTGGTCACGACCTTGCCGGCGAAATCCTTCTCCACCGCCTTGCGCCCGTTGTCATGCGCATAGCTCCAGCCACCGTCGCCGACCGGTCCGACGTAGATCCAGGCGGCCTTCAGCGGCTCCGCCGGCGCCGGGGCGGGCGCGGCGGCAGGGGCTGCGGCCGCCTCCGGCGCCGGGGCGGGAGCCGGCGCAGGTGCCTCCTTCTGCCCGCAGGCCGCCATGGTCAGCGTCGCGGCCGAAGCCATGGCCAGGCGCAGCGCGGTACGTTTGTTGATATCCATCATCAAGGAATCCTCCGGGAACAGGGGTAGGGGAAAAATGCAAGCGGCATCAGCCGGGATAAAAAGGCTTGCCGAGCGAGGCAGGCATGTTGACACGAATCCAGGTCGGATTGCGCGAGATGAGCGCCAGCACGACGACCGTGGCCAGGTAGGGCATGGCGCTGAGCAGCTGGCTGGGGATGTGCGAGCCCTGGCTCTGCAGATAGAACTGCAGCATCGTCACGCCGCCAAAGAGGTAGGCGCCCAGCAGCACGCGCATCGGGCGCCAGGTGCCGAAGGTGGTCAGCGCCAGGGCGATCCAGCCTTTGCCCGCCACCATGCCTTCCACCCACAGCGGCGTGTATACCAGCGACAGGAATCCCCCCGCCAGGCCGCAGAGCGCGCCGCCGGCAACCACCGCCAGCATGCGGATGCGGCGCACCGGATAGCCCAGCGCGTGCGCCGATTCGGGCGATTCGCCCACCGCGCGCAGCACCAGCCCGACGCGCGTGCGGTAGAGCATCCAGATGAGCACGAGGGTCAACGCGATGCAGACGTACACCAGCGGATGCTGGCGCATCAGCGCCGGGCCGATGACGGGCACATCGCCGAGTCCAAGCCAGTTGAAGCGCGGACGCTCCGCCAGCCTGGCCTGCACGTAGCCCGTGCCGACGAAGGCCGAAAAACCCGCGCCGAACAGCGTAAGCGCCAGCCCCGTGGCGTACTGGTTGGCATTGAGCCAGATGACCAGCCAGCCAAAGGCCGCCGACAGCAGCGCGCCGACGGCCATCCCGGCGAGGAAGCCCAGGGTATCGCTGCCCGTGTGCACCGCCGTGGCAAAGCCGGCGATCGCGGCGCACAGCATCATGCCCTCGGCGCCCAGGTTCACGATGCCGGATTTTTCATTGATGAGCAGGCCCAGCGCGGCCAGCGCCAGCACCGTGCCGGCGCTCAGCGTCGAGGCAAAAAGGAGTGGATAGGCTTCCATCAGCGAACCCCCACGCGGCTGGCGCGGCGAATGCGGTAATTGACCAGCGTGTCGCAGGCCATGAGCGAGAACAGCAGCAGGCCCTGGAACACGTCGGTGAGCGACTTGGGCAGGCCCAGGCGCGATTGCGCGAGTTCACCGCCGATGTAGAACATGCTCATCAGGATAGCCGCCAGCACCATGCCCAGCGGATGCAGCCGCCCGACGAAGGCGACGATGATGGCCGCGAAGCCATAGCCCACCGGCACGTAGGGCGTGAGCTGCCCGACCGGGCCGGCCACCTCCAGCGCGCCTGCCAGGCCGGCCGTGGCGCCGGAAATGAGCAGCGCCGTCCACAGCGCGCTGCGCGAGGAAAACCCGGCATAGCGGGCCGCCGCGGGCGCCACGCCGCCCACCTGCAGGGCGTAGCCGGCGCGCGTCCTGAACAGGTACAGCCACAGCAGCGCCGCCCCGGCCAGCGCGATCAGCGCGCCGATGTTCACGCGCGAGCCCGCCATCAGCTTGGGGATGCGCGCCACCGCCTCGAAGGTGCGCGTCTGCGGGAAGTTGTAGCCCATCGGGTCTTTCCACGGGCCGAACACCAGGTAATTGAGCACCTGGATGGCCACATAGACCAGCATCAGGCTGACGAGAATTTCACCGGCGTTGAAGCGGTCGCGCAAAAAGGCCACGATGGCCGCCCACAGCATGCCGCCGACCACGCCGGCCAGCAGGACGACCACCACGATCCAGCGCCCCGTCTCCTTGCCCGCCATGAGCGCGGCGCCGCCGGCGAAGATGGCGCCGATCACATACTGCCCCTCGGCGCCGATGTTCCAGATGTTGGAGCGAAAGCACACCGCCAGGCCGAGCGCGATCAAAAGCAGCGGCGTGGCCTTCACGCCCAGTTCGCCCAGCGCATAGGCGGATTTGATCGGCTCCCAGAAGAACACCAGCAGGCCCTTGACCGGGTCCTTGCCGAGCAGGGAAAACAGCAGCACGCCCAGCACCACGGTGATCGCCAGCGCCAGCAGCGGCGAGGCCCAGGCCCAGGTGCGCGATGGCGTGGGGCGCAGTTCAAGCCGCAGCATGGGCCACCTCCTTCTCGCTCGCCTGCGCGCCCTCGGCGCCAGGCCACAGGCCGCTCATCCACTGGCCGATCTGCTCCACGCTCGCGTCCTTGCGCGCCAGGCTGGGCGAGAGCTGGCCCTTGGCGATGACGTGCAGGCGGTCGCAGATTTCAAACAATTCGTCGAGTTCCTCGCTCACCACCAGCACCGCGCAGCCCGCATCGCGCAGCGCCAGGATTTCGCCGCGGATCTGCGCCGCCGCGCCCACGTCCACGCCCCAGGTGGGCTGCGAGACGATGAGCAATTTCGGCCTGGCGTCGATCTCGCGGCCCATGATGTATTTCTGCAGGTTGCCGCCCGAGAGCGAGCGCGCCGCCGCGTGCGTGCCCGCCGCCTTCACGTTGAAGCGCCCGATGATGTCGGCCGACTGCGCGCGCAGCCTGCCCATGCTGAGCCATCCCATGCGGCCCACGGCCTCCTTGCGGGTGAGCAGCAGGTTCTGCGCCAGGCTCATGTCCGGCACCGCGCCGCGCCCCAGGCGCTCCTCGGGAACGAAGTGCAGCCCGAGCGCACGGCGGCCAAACGGGCGCATGCGCCCCGCCGGCTTGCCTGCTATCGAAATCGATGCTGGCAGCGCGCGCCGGTCTTCACCAGAAAGGGAAAAAAGCAGTTCACGCTGGCCATTGCCGGAAACCCCCGCGATGCCCACCACCTCGCCCGCGCGCACCTCCAGCGATACCTCGTGCAAGTCCACGCCAAACGGCGAATCGCGCTCCAGGCTCAACTGGTTCACCGCCAGCACCGCCGCGCCCGGCTCCTTGGCGACATGCGTGAGCGGCGGCGGCTCGGCGCCGATCATCAGGCGCGAGAGCGAGGCATTGGTCTCCTGGCGCGGATCGCACACGCCCGTGACCTTGCCGCCGCGCATCACCGTGCAGGCGGTGCACAGCGCGCGGATTTCGTGCAGCTTGTGGCTGATGTAGAGGATGGAACAGCCCTCGGAGGACAGGCGCCGCAGGGTGACGAAGAGCTTTTCGACCGCCTGCGGCGTGAGCACCGAGGTGGGCTCGTCCAGGATCAGCAGGCGCGGGCCCGCCAGCAGCGCGCGGATGATCTCCACCCGCTGCATCTCGCCCACGCTCAGCGTGTGCACCGGCCGCAGCGGATCGACATCCAGCCCGTAGGCCGTGGCGGTATCGCGGATGCGCTGCGTCACCTGCGCCAGCGGCAGCGATTTATCCAGGCCCAGCCAGACGTTCTCCGCCACCGAAAGCGTCTCGAACAGGCTGAAATGCTGGAACACCATCGCGATGCCGAGCTGGCGCGCCGCCTGCGGATTGCGCACCAGCGCCAGATGCCCATCGACGCGCATCTCGCCCGCATCGGGCTTGACCGCGCCGTAGATGATCTTCATCAGCGTGGATTTGCCCGCGCCGTTCTCGCCCAGCACCGCATGCACCTCGCCGGGCTGCACGGTCAGCGACACATCGCTGTTGGCGACGACGCCGGGGTAGCGCTTGGTGATGCCGCTCAGCTGCAGCCGGGGCACGGCCGCATCGGGCGCGGGGTTGACATGCAGGGACGGCATGCTGGTTTGTCTCTCTTGTGGGTATGGATGAAATTTTTGCCCGGCGGAACAAGGACGGCAGCGGCCTATTGTGTGCCACTACCAGACCACCGTTGGCCAAAAATTGCATACGATCATTGTGCACCGAAATTGTGCACATAAAATCGCCGGCGCAAATCAGCACAAACCCGGAGCACCGTCAGGCCGGCTCCGCGGGTTGCGGCTCTGCCCTCACCTCCACCCGGTTGCGCCCCGCCCGCTTGGCCGCGTAGCAGGCCATGTCGGCACTTGCGAGCACATCGGCCACCGCAGCGCCGTGCAGCAGCATGACGAGGCCGATGCTCAGGCTCATCGAGAAGCTGCGTCCGTGGTAAGTGGGCTCCCAGCCCGCCACCGCCAGGCGCAGCTGGTCGGCCAGCGCCGTGGCACGGTGCACATTGGCACCGGGCAGCACCACCGCGAACTCATCTCCGCCCAGGCGCGCCACCCAGCCCATCTGGCGCACCTGCGCCGCCAGCAGACGCGCGAGGTGGCGCAACACGTCATCGCCCGACGCGTGGCCGGCCAACTCGTTGATGAGGGTGAAGTGGTCGACATCGATATGCAGCAAGGCGCCGGCCTCGGGGAACAGCGCCGCATTGGCGCGCGCGCCGCGGCCCACGCGCTCGGACAGCAGCAGCTGCAGGCGCCGCTCGAGTGCCGCGCGGTTGGGCAGGAAGGTGAGCATGTCGTTCCAGCGCTCCCAGTCATGCTGGCGGCGCGCCTCGCGCTCGGCAGAACCGTCTTCCAGCACCCAGACCACGCCCTCCACCGGCCCCTCCAGCCGCACGGGAGCTCCCTGCACCCGGGCCCAGAAGGTAGCGCCGTCGCTGCGTGCCAGCGGCAACTCGCCATGAAAGCTCCCATGCGCTGCGAAATCGGCGCGCACGCGTTCGAGCACATCGGCGCCATCGGGCGCACTGGAGACCAGTTGCAGCAGGTCACGCCCCACCAGCTGCGCCGATGTTTCGTATCCCAGCATGCGGCAAGCCTCGCCGCTGACCAGCTCTATGCGCTGCGCGCGCGTCAGCGCTATGCCCAGCGGCACGTGCTCCAGCACGGCGTCCAGGTGGCGCGAGAGCACCAGCGCGTTGCGCAGCTGCTGGCGGCGCAGCTGCACCAGGCGGCCGAAGACGCGCACCACATCATCGACTTCGCCATTGGCAAGCGAGCGGCGCTGCTCCGCCCACGGCACGCTGGCCGGATGCTCCCCTGCCAGCACTGCCCGCGCACGCTGGCGCAGCAGCGTGAGCGGACGCGTCAGCCACCACAGGGCTCCCAATCCCAGCAGGGCCACCAGCACCATGCCCGCGCCAGCCACCCACCATGCGCGCTGCTCGGCCGCCACCAGGGGCTGCAGCAGCGCCGGGGTGTGGTTCACCCGCACGACCACCCATTGCGGCAGTCCCACCACGGCCCAGCCCACGACAGAGCCATCCGCCAGCACTACCTTGCCCGGCGCCACGGGCGAGCGCACCGCGCCATTGCGCATGAACAGCCCCCCGAGCTCCGGCTCGTCGCGCAGCGGGCCCAGCACCCGGGCGGGATCGGGGTGCGACAGGATCACCCCGTCGCGCGAGAAAATCACAAAGCGCGTGTTGTCGCGCACCGGGAGGGCCAGCGCGGGCGGCAGCAGGCTTTGCGACTGCAGGCGCAATGCCCCCGCCACCACCGCCGTGACGCCTCCAGCACCATCGAGCACCGGCAGCGCCAGCAGCAGCTGCGCCTGGGCGGCGGTGTCGCCCAGCACGCCCGAGACCATGGGCTTGCCATTCGCCCGCACGCGCTGCAGCACCTCCTGCTGCGCGCCGGAGATGGCGGCCACCGGTTCCACCCGGTCACCCTGCAGGCGCAGGCCGGTCGCGGCATCCGCCTTGAGCACCACCACCGAATCGAACACGCGTCCCACCTGCCGCCCCTGCAGCAGCCAGGCGCGCAGCTTGGGATTGGAATTGAGCACCACAGGCGTCACGCCGTCGGCCACCGTGCCCAGCAGCTTCAGGTTCTGCTCGATCTTGCTCGAAAGCATGCGGGCGAGCATTTCCACCTCGCCGCCGTCCTGGTCGAGGATGCGCTGCACCGTCTGCGGCTCGCTGGAGCGCGACATCAGCCATGCGGACGCAACCCCGCTGGCGATCACCGCCACCAGCAGCAGCAAGGCCAGTGCACGCACCAGGGGGCCAGGCAGCCAGGCGCGGCGCAGTGCCGCTTCCGGCACCGCCATGTCGGGGGCGGCGCTCATCAGCGGCCCTCCCAAACGGTGCCCCTACCGGCCAGCGTCAAATCCAAGACCATCCGCATCTGAAGGCATCCAGCCGATCCCGCGCCGGCTCCCGAACGACTATAGGCAGGGACGGCAGGCCCGCGCCTTGGGTACAACCCTGTGATGCCGCAAGGAAAACCCTAGGTTTGCCCCCTGCCGCCGCGCCACGGCTTCATCGCCGATGCGGCGACAATCGCACCCGTCCTCACAGAGTCCGCCATGCCGAATTTCACCGACACCTCCGCCCCCGGTTCCTGCATCTTCTGCCGCCTCATCGCCGGTGACATCCCCAGTGCCAGGGTGTTCGAGGACGATCAGACCGTGGCCTTCATGGATCTGGGCCAGGTCAACCCGGGGCATGTGCTCATCGCCACGCGCCGCCACCACGCGACGCTGTGGGATGTGACGCCCGAAGAAGCCGCCGCCGTGATGCGCACGGCGCACCGCATCGCCGCTGCCGCGCGCACGGTGTTCGAGCCGGCAGGGCTGATGCTGCTGCAGGCCAACGGCGCCGTGGCCGGGCAGACCGTGGCGCACTTTCATTTGCACGTGGTGCCGCGCCACGCCCAGGATGGCATCGACTTCACCTGGCCGCGCAAGAACCCCGGCGCCGACCAGCTCGCCGATTACGCTCGCCGCCTGCAGGCAGCGCTTTTCGCCACCGGCTCTGCCTCCTGATGCCACCCGCTGCCCCCCAGGCGGGTGCGCTGGAATCCGGCGCGGTTTCGCCCGCACTGGCCATCGTGGCGCTGGCGCTGCTGCTGAGCATCCAGCCCATCACCACCGACGTCTACCTGCCGGCATTGCCCGCGCTCACGCGCGATCTGCAGGCACCGGTCTCGGCGGCGCAGCTCACGCTGTCGGCGCTGCTGCTCGCGTTCGGCTGCTCGCAGCTGTTCTGGGGCGCGCTGTCGGACCGCTTCGGGCGCCGCCCCATCCTGCTGGCGGGGCTCACGGCCTACGCCATCGCCTCCATCGGCAGCGTGCTGGCGCCCAGCATGGGCTGGCTGGTCGCCTGGCGCGTGGTGCAGGGGGCGGCGATGGGCGCCGCCGTGATGTGCGCCCGCGCCATCGTGCGCGACCTTTACACGCCACTGGCCGGTGCGCGCGCGATGTCGCGCGCGCTGACCGGTCTGGGCGTGATCGCCGCCCTGTGCGCGCCGACCGGCGGCCTGGTGACCGAATGGCTGCACTGGCGCGCCGCCCTGCTGGTCTGCACTCTCTATGGCTGCGCCGTACTGGCGCTGGTGGTGCTGCGCCTGCCCGAGACCCTGCGGCAGCGCAACCCGGCGGCGCTGCAACCGGCGGTGCTGGTGCGCACCTGGGCGCTGGTCACACGCTCGCCCACTTTTCTCGCCTATTCGCTGCTGACCTGCGCCACCTATGGCGGGCTGTTCACGTTTCTCGCGGCGTCGCCCTTCATCTTCATCGAGGTGCTCGGCCTGTCGCGGGCCGAATTCGGCCTGGCGCTGTTTTCGATCTCCATGTTCTACCTGACCGGCACGTTGCTGTGCCGTCGGCTGCTCGCGCGCCTGGGGCTGCGGCGCACGGTGGCCGTGGCCGGCTGGCTCAGCCTCTCGGGCGGGGTGCTGATGCTGCTTTCAGCCTCGCTGGGAGCGCGCGGCATCGCCACGCTGCTGCCGCCGTTTTACCTGTTCATGCTGGGCCACGGCATCCACCAGCCCTGCGGACAGGTAGGCGCGGTATCCCCCTTTCCGCAGGCCGCAGGCGTGGCGTCCGCCCTGAACGGATTCATGATGATGGTCGTGGCCTTTGCCGCCGGCTTCTGGCTCGGCAACGCGCTCGATGGCACCATCTGGCCGCTGGTGCACGGCACCCTGTTGTGGGGCGTGGTGACGGCGGTCATCGCCTGGACGCTGGTGCAGCGCCACGGCGAGCCGCAGGAGGGGCACTGAGCGGCGCAAACTGATGCAGCCACGCCACAACCGCCAGGGGCGGTGCCGCCGACGCTTGCGGTTTGGCCGGTATTTTGTATACACTTTTGTGAACGACCGGCAATTCTGCCGCATTTCCAACCAGAAGCCGCATCCACCACAGGAGACACAATGCGTAAATCATGGATAGCCTTTGCCGCCGCCGCGGCTTGCACCCTGGGCGCGCAGGCGCAAAGTTCGGTGCAGCTGAGCGGCCTCGCCGACGTGTACGCCGGCTCCATCCGCATGGCCGGCGACGCCTCTCGCCACAACGGCCTGGGCGACAGCGGCCTGACCACCTCCTGGGTCGGTCTCAAGGGCTCGGAAGACCTGGGCAGCGGACTCAAGCTCAACTTCGCCTTCACCTCGTTCTTCAAGCTGTCCAACGGCTCGCAGGGACGCTTCCCCGGCGACACCTTCTGGTCGCGCGATGCCAACATCGGCCTGTCCGGCAATTTCGGCTCCGTGACGCTGGGCCGCTGGCTGGCGCCCAACTTCCTGCCGTCCATCCTCGGCAACCCGCTGGGCGATTCGTTCACCTTCGCGCCGCTGATCCTGCACATGGACGTGCCGCTCTTCAACGGCAGCGGCTGGGGCAGCACGGTCGAGAGCGACACCGGCTGGAGCAACCAGATCGCCTATACCACGCCAAATCTGGGTGGCTTCACGGGCACGGTGCACTACCAGCTGGGCAACAGCAACGCAGCCGACAAAGGCAAGCGCAACGTGGGCGCGAGCTTTCTGTATTTCCAGGGCCCCCTGACGGTGACGGGCTTCTACGAGCGCGACCAGATCGCCAACCCCGTCCCTGCCGCGCTTGGCTACACCAAGACCAACTGGCTGCTGACGGGCGCCTACGACTTCAAGGTCGTCAAGCCCTACATCGGCTACGGCCAGGCCAAGGTGACTGCGCTCGGCGGCAACGCCAAAACCATCCACCTGGGCGCATCCGCGCCGCTGGGCGGCACGGGCAGCCTGATCGCCTCCTGGGCCCGCACCCGCAACACCATCGGCGGGGCAAGCGCCACGCGCAAGACCTTGACCGTGGGCTACGACTACTTCATGTCCAAGCGCACCGATCTGTACGTGATGTACATGAACGACCGCATCACCGCGCAGACCAGCGGCAACAGCTTCGGGGTGGGCATCCGCCACCGCTTCTGAGCGACGGCAGTTTTCTGATTCCAAGGTCTTGAACAGCCCGCAGTGCGCACCACTGCGGGCTTTTTTGCCTGCGCCGCTCTGCTACGCTCAGAGGCGCATGACCAACACCTCGCCGGATTTTTCACAAGCGCCGCCCGTTCTGGCCATCATCGGCCCCACGGCCAGCGGCAAGACGGCAGCGGCGCTGGCGCTGGCCAGGCAGCTGCCGGTCGAAGTCATCAGCATGGACTCGGCCCTCGTCTACCGCGGCATGGACGTAGGCACGGCCAAGCCCACGGCCGAGGAACGGCGGGCCGTGCCGCACCACCTGATCGATATCCGCGATCCGCGCGACGCCTACTCGGCCGCGGAGTTCGCGCGGGATGCGCTGCGCCTTGTCCAGACCATCCGGGCGCGTGGCGCATTGCCGCTGCTCGTGGGCGGCACGCTGCTGTACTTCAAGGCACTGACCGAGGGCATCGCCCGGCTGCCGCCGGCCGATGCCGCCCTTCGCGCACGGATTGAAGCGCAGGCCGCGGCCCTCGGCTGGCCGGCCCTGCATGCCCGGCTCGCGCAGGTCGATCCGGCCACCGCCGCGCGGCTGGCGCCCAATGACGGCCAGCGCATCCAGCGCGCCCTCGAAGTCTGGCAACTGGCAGGTCGGCCGATGTCTACGCTGATCGCTCTCAATAAGGAAGCTGCCTGCGCCCTTCCCATAAGCGCTGGAGCCGTATTTTCCCTTGAACCCACCGACAGGGGCTGGCTGCACGAGCGCATCGCCCGACGCTTTGCGCTGATGCTGCAGCAAGGTTTCATCGACGAGGTGCGCGGCCTGCGCGCGCGCGGCGACCTGCACGCGGACTTGCCCAGCATGCGCTGCGTCGGCTACCGCCAATGCTGGCAGGCGCTGGACGGGGCCTTTCCGCTGGCGGAGATCGCCGATCGCGGCATGGCCGCCACGCGCCAGCTCGCCCGGCGCCAGCTCACCTGGCTGCGCTCCATGCCCGGGCGGCACGCCATCGCCGCCGATGCGCCCGACGCCACCGACAGGCTCGTGCGCGCCGCGCTGGGGCTGCTGCACCGATGACAGCCCTGCTCATCGTCCGGCAGCTCGCGCGCCGCTACGGGCCGCAAACCGTCTTTGAGAACGTGAACCTGCAGGTCGCTCGCGGTGAATTCGTCGCCATCGTCGGCGACTCGGGCGTGGGCAAATCCACGCTGCTCAATTGCCTGGCCGGACTCGATGCCTGGGACGAGGGCGAAGTGCGGTTGGATGGCGCCGACCTGACGGCGATGGACGACACCGCCCGCGCGCTCTGGCGCCGCGCGCATGTGGGGTTCGTCTTTCAGGCCTTTCACGTCCTGCCGCACCTGAGCGTGGCGCAGAACGTGGCGCTGCCGCTGCTGCTGCTCAGGCAACCCGACGAGGGCCGCGTCCGGCAGATGCTGGCCGCCGTCGGACTGCAAGGCCTGGAAGAACGGTTGCCGCAGCAGCTGAGCGGCGGCCAGTTGCAGCGCGTGGCGATTGCCCGCGCCCTGGTGCACCGGCCCGCGCTGCTGCTGGCCGACGAGCCCACCGGCAATCTCGACCCGGCCACCGCGGCGCGGATCATGGATTTGCTGCTGCAGCAGACGCGCGAGCATGGCGCCGCGCTGGTGCTGGTGACGCACGCCAGCGCCGCGGCGGCGCGCGCCGACCGGCTGCTGCGCCTCACCGCCCAGGGCATCACGCGCCTTGAGCGATAAGGCCTGCCCGCATCACTGCACCGCCAGGCGCTGCACCTTGCCTTCGAGTTTCTTGGGCAATGTGAGCGTCAGCACGCCGTTGTCGTACCTGGCCTTGGCGCTGGCGGCATCGACTTCGACCGGCAGCTGAAAGCTGCGCGCCACCGAGCCGAAGTAGCGCTCGCTGCGCAGCAGCTTTTCGCCGTCCTTCTTCCCGTCGTGCTGCTGCACCTCGGCGCGCAGCGTGACGACGGCGCCGTCGATGGACACCTGGATGTCCTCCTTGGGCACGCCTGGCAGCTCGGCCTGCACCCTGTAGGCGGCGTCATCTTCCTTCACGTCGATGCGGATCTGCGACGGCTGCGGCAGCGCGTCGCCGTGCAGCGGGCGCACATAAAAACCCGGGGCGACATCGCGGAAAAATTCATCAAACAGGCTGGGGCGGGACATCAATGCATTCATGGTTCAACTCCTGGTGTGGTTGCGCCGCGGACTGCGGCATGCACCCTACATGCGCACGCCGCTGCGCGTTTCAAGAGGGCGACAAGCCGCGGCGCAAGCACGCACAATCACGTCCATGCACGGCCTGTTTTCGGTGTTCTCCTGGCAAGACCTGCGCCAGCACCCGTGGCGCAGCCTGGCGGCCGTCACGGCGGTGATGCTGGGCGTGGCGCTGGCGCTCGCGGTGCATCTCATCAACGCCAGCGCACTGGCGGAATTCGCGCAAGCCACACGCGCAGCCAACGGGCAAAGCGATCTGCAATTGCGCCCGCGCCAGGGCTTGCTGGCGCAAGCGCTGTATGCCCAGGTTGCGCGCAACCCGCTGGTGGCGCACGCCAATCCGGTCCTTGAAGCGCACCTGAAAGCCTCCACCGCCGACGGCCGTGAAGCCCAGCTGCATCTGGTGGCTGCCGATACCTTGCAACTGTCCGCCACGGCGCCCGCACTCATGCCACAGCCGTGGCCCACGCAGGACCGCCTTGTGCTGTTTGCGCCGCGCACGGTGTTCCTCAACGCCAGCGCCCGCCACGCGCTCGGGCTTGCCGACGGCACGGCCACGCTCTCGCTGCAGGCAGGCCTTGCCAACGTGCCAGTGCAGGTGGCCGGCAGTGTCGCCGCAGCCGGCCCGCCGCTCATGGTGATGGATATCGCCGCCGCACAGGATCTGCTGGGGCAGGATGGCTGGCTCAGCCGCATCGACCTGCAACTGCGCCCCGGTGCGAGCCGACAGGCACTGTCCGAGCAGCTCTGGGGCGATAGCGGTGGCGCCAGCCAATTTCTGCTGGCTGAGCCACCGGACAGTGCCACGCAGCTTGGCCAGCTCTCACGCGCCTACCGCGTAAACCTGGCTGCACTGGCGTTGGTGGCACTGTTTACCGGGGCCTACCTCGTGTATTCGGTGCTGGCGCTGGCCGTGGCACGTCGCCAGCCGCAACTGGCGCTGTTGGCGGTACTGGGCGCCACCCCACGTCAACGCCTGCAGCTGGTGCTGGGCGAAGCCGCCTTGCTCGGCTGCGTCGGCAGTCTGCTCGGAGTCCTGCTGGGCACGCTGCTGGCCAGCGTGGCGCTGCAACTGGCCGGAGGCGACCTGGGCGGGGGCTACTTCGCCGGTGCCACGCGGTTGCACTGGAACTCGGCGGCGGCCCTGGCCTACGCGCTGCTGGGGCTGGGCTGCGCCCTGTTGGGCGGCTGGTGGCCGGCACGCGCCGCGCAGCACCTGCCGCCGGCGCAAACGCTCAAGGGCCTGGGCCTTGCGGCAGAGACCGGCACAGCCACGCTGGCCATCGCGGGCGCCGGGCTGCTGGCAACGGGCGCACTGCTGGCCCTTGCGCCACCCATCGCCGGCGTGCCGCTGGCTGCCTACCTGTCCGTCGCGCTGCTGCTGATCGGCGGCATCACGCTGCTGCCCTGGCTGATCGCGCTGCTGCTGCGCGCGGGGCTGCCACTGGCCCGCCACCGCGCGCTGCTGATGCTGGCGCTGGAGCGCGCCCGCCGCACGCGCGGCGCCGCTGCCGCCACCGTGGGCGGCGTGGTGGCGGCGCTGAGCCTGGCCGTGGCACTCACCGTCATGGTCGCGAGTTTCCGCACCTCGGTGCAGCAATGGCTCAGCGCCATGCTGCCCGCGCCGCTGTACCTGCGCGCCAGCGGCCAGCCGCGCGGCGACGCAGCCGCCGTATTCAGCGCTGCCTTGGTGCAGCAGGTGCAGCGGCTCCCCGAGGTCGAGCGGCTGGTGGCGCTGCGCGGCAGCAGCGTCCAGCTGAACGCCGACATGCCAGCCATCGCAGTGCTGGCCCGCCCCATCGGGCCGCAGCCCGAACGCAGCCTGCCGCTGGTGGGCAGCGCCCTGCCGGTGCCTGCGGGGCGCATGCCGATCTACGTCAGCGAAGCCGTGGCCGACCTGTACGGCGTGCATCCTGGCGACGACTGGCCCGCATTATCCAAGGCATTTTCCCTTGCAGCCCATACTGGCAAAGCGCAAGCAGCACCTTTTTTCATAGCAGGTGTGTGGCGCGACTATGTCCGGCAATCGGGCGCCGTGGCGATGGAGCGCACGGATTTCATCCGCCTGACGGGCGACACCCACGCCAGCGACCTGGCGCTCTGGCCCGCCGCAGGCACCGACCCTGCAGCCCTGCGCCAGACCATCCTGGCCGCGGTTGCCAGCCAGGGCGCCCAGCCTGATGCCCTGGAATTCAGCAGCACGCAAAGCATCCGCCAGCGCTCGCTGGCACTGTTCGACCGCAGCTTTGCCGTCACCTACTGGCTGCAGGCGGTGGCGATCGGCATCGGGCTGTTTGGCGTGGCCGCCAGCCTGTCCGCGCAGGTGCTGGCGCGGCGCAAGGAATTCGGCCTGCTCGCGCATCTGGGCCTCACGCGCCGCCAGATTCTTGGCGTGGTGGCCGGCGAAGGCGCGGCATGGATGACGGTCGGCGCCGTCGCCGGCACGCTGCTGGGTCTGGCCGTTTCGCTGGTGCTGGTGCGCGTGGTCAACCCGCAGAGTTTTCACTGGAGCATGGATCTGGAGGTGCCCTGGCTGCGGCTGGGCGCGCTCGCGCTGGTGGTGGCGGCGGCGGGCACCTTCACCGCCCTGCTGGCGGGCCGGGCCGCGGCTGGCAGCGATGCGGTGCTGGCCGTGAAAGAGGATTGGTGATGCCCGCGCTCCCCATCCGCCGCCGCTGGCTGCTGGCTGCCGGCCTGGCCACCTGCATTCCCGGCGCCTACGCCCTGCCGCCGCGTGCCTTGAGCTTCCCGCGCGACCATGGCAGCCACCCGCTGCTTCGCACCGAATGGTGGTACATCACCGGCCAGTTGCGCGCGGCAGGCACGCTCTGGGGCTTTCAGATCACCTTCTTCCGCTCACGTGTGGACGTGGCACGAAGCCTGCGCTCGGCCTTCGCCGCCAGGCAGCTGCTGTTCGCCCATGCCGCGCTCACCGACGTGGCCGGAAAACGCCTGCGGCATGACCAGCGCATCGCGCGCGCCGGCTTTGGCGTCGCACAGGCCAGTGAAACCGATACCGATATCCGTCTGAACGACTGGCGGCTGCAACGCCAGCCCAGCAGCACACCAGGAGACAGCCGCTACACCATCCACGCCCAGGCGCAGGACTTCGCCTTGGCGCTCACGGCCACCAGCACGCAACCGATCCTGCTGCAGGGCGACCATGGCTTGTCCCGCAAAGGGCCGCTGCCGGAAAACACCAGCTGCTACGCCAGCCAGCCGCAGCTCGCTCTGTCAGGCCACATCCAGGTGGGCGCAAAGCAACTGCCTGTTCAGACCGGCGCACCGCAAGACAACCGCGCCTGGATGGACCATGAATGGAGCGAGGCATTGATGCACCCCGACGCCGTCGGCTGGGACTGGATAGGCATCAACCTCACCGACGGCGGCGCACTGACGGCCTTCGTCCTGCGCCGCGCCGATGGCAGCCCGCTCTGGGCCGGCGGCTCGCTGCGCGCCGGCGCCCATGCGCCGGTCCAGGCGTTCGATCACGACACCGTGCGCTTCACGCCGCTGCGCCACTGGACCAGCCCCGCCACGGGCACCCGCTACCCGGTGCAGCAGCAGATGGCCTGCCCAGCCGGGCGTTTCACCATCACCGCGATGGTGGATGACCAGGAGCTGGACAGCCGTGCATCGACGGGCGCGATCTATTGGGAGGGCCTGAGCACCCTCACTGACGCGCAAGGGCGAGAAGTGGGGCGTGGCTATCTGGAGCTGACGGGGTACGCGCAACGCCTGCGGCTGGACTGAGCCGCATCGCCTCAACGCGTTTGCGCCATGAAAGTCAGCAACCGTGCCGTTGCGTCTTTCGCGATCGATGGGTTGAACACATAACCCCTCGATGCCAGGCCGGATTTGTCCCAGCTGCCCTTGAAGGCGCAGCTGCTATAGTTCGCCACCGTGGCGGTAAAACGCCGCTCACTCCCCGCCAGACAGGCGCTCTGCGGCGACGCCAGCAAGGCCGGGATGAATGCCCCCAGCTGTAACCCACCTGGTAAATGCGTGTCCCATCCACAAACGGCTTGGCCGCCAGGAGGGCCAGTGCCGCATAGGCATCGGCAATGCCGCCCGAACCGCTCGGCGCCCTGGCTGCGCAATTGTCGAATCCTCTGGGCCCGTAGCTGTCGATCACCAGCACCACGTGGCCGGCTTCCAGCAGTTCCTGCGCGTGCTGCTTCATGTGGGCGTTCGGCGCCCCCTTGAGGCCTCCGCAGGTGTGCATCAGCACGACGGCGGGAAATGGCCCCTCGCCCGCGGGTTTGAACACCGTATTGGCAATGTCCGTGAATGCGCCGATCGATTCCCTGACTTCGCCGTTGAATGCCACCGGCGTCCAGTCGTGGGGCGGCGCAATCTGCGCCTGCAGCTCCTCGGAAAGGGTGCAGGTCAATCCGGCCGCATCGGGATCAATGCGAACCGCCGCCCGTACCTCGCCGCTGCAGCCATGCAATCAGCTCGCCCATGATGCCGCGGCGGAACAGCAGCACGCAGACGACGAAGATCAGCCCGGTGACCATGGTGACCGAACCGCCTATCGTGTTGAACCACTCGACCGATGTCACGTCCGCGAGCCAGGTGCCGAAGTCGCCGATCTTGTTTTCCAGCAACTCGATGACGGTGGCCCCCACCAGCGGACCGCTCATGGTGCCCATGCCGCCCACGAGCGCCATCAGCACCACGTTGCCGGACATCGTCCAGTGCACGTCAGACAGCGAGGCGAAGCCCATCACCAGCGTCTTGAGCGAACCGGCCAGGCCGGACAGTGCCGCGGAAATGATGAAAGCGACCAGCTTGAAACGGTCGGTGTCATAGCCCAGCGAGATGGCGCGCGGCTCGTTTTCCTTGATGCCCTTGAGCACCTGACCAAACGGCGAGCGGATGGTGCGCATGATGAGCCAGAAGCCCAATGCCACGACGATGAGCACGAAGAAGTACATCGTGAGGTCGTCGCGCAGATTGATCAGGCCGAACAGATGGCCGCGCGGCACGCCCTGCAGGCCATCTTCGCCGCCGGTGAACTTGAGTTGCAGCGCCGCAAAATAGACCATCTGCGCCAATGCCAGCGTGATCATGGTGGCGTAGATGCCCTGGCGGCGAATGGTGAGCGCCCCCATGATCCAGCCCAGCAGCGCGCCGCACAAGGTGCCGGCAAGCAGCCCCAGCTCGGGCGACAAACCCCACACCTTGACCGCATGGCCGCAGATATAGGCCGACCCGCCGAGAAAGGCGGCATGGCCAAACGAGAGCAGGCCGGTATAGCCCAGCAGCAGGTTGAACGCCGCGGCGAACAGCGCGAAGCACAGCAGCTTCATCACGAAGACCGGATAGGCGCCCACGAAAGGCGCGGCGATCAGGCCCAGCAGCAACAGGCCGTAGCCCCAGGGAGCAAATTTCTGGATATTCATTGGTAGCAGCCCCAGGGTCTCACTTTTCCTTGCCGAACAGCCCGGCCGGGCGGATCAGCAGCACGATGGCCATGATGACGAACACCACGGTGGACGAGGCCTCGGGGTAGAACACCTTGGTGAACCCCTCGATCACACCCAGAGCCAAGCCCGTCACGATGGAACCCATGATGGAACCCATGCCGCCGATCACCACCACCGCGAACACCAGAATGATGAGGTGCTGACCCATCAGTGGCGTGACCTGGTAGACCGGCGCGGCGAGCACGCCGGCAAAAGCGGCGAGTGCCGAGCCGAAGGCAAAGGTCAGCGTGACCATCACCGGTACATTGACGCCGAAGGCTTCCACCAGCCGCGGGTTTTCCGTCCCCGCACGCAGATAGGCGCCCAGCTTGGTCTTCTCGATCACGTACCAGGTGGCGAGGCACACCACGATGGAAGCCACCACCACCCAGGCACGGTAGTTGGGCAACACCATGAAACCCACATCGGTAGCGCCCTGCAGCAGATCGGGCGCGTCGTAGCCCAGGCCGGAGACGCCGTAGATGGAACGGAACACGCCCTCGATCAGCAGCGTGATGCCGAGCGTGAGCAGCAGGCCGTAGATATGGTCCAGCTTGTAGATCCAGCGCAGGAACAAGCGCTCCATCACCACGCCAAACGCCCCCACGATCAGTGGCGCCAGCACCAGCATGACCCAGTAGTTGACGTTGAAATAATTCATCGCCATCCAGGTGACCATGGCACCCAGCATGAACAACGCGCCATGCGCAAAATTGATCACGTTGAGCAGGCCGAAGATCACGGCCAGGCCGAGACTGAGGATGGCGTAGAACGAACCATTGACCAGCCCCACCAGGAGCTGGCTCATCATGGCCGCCATCGAAATACCGAAAATTTCCATGGGAAGCAGTGCGCGGTGGTGGTGAATGGAACCGGGGAGCGCAGCCGCCCCCCGTCAGAACGTCAGCCGCGCATCACTTCCAGAGCGGGCACTTGCCCTCGGCCTTGGTGGTGAAGACTTCGGCGCCCGGCAGTTGCTTGACGACCTTGTAATAGTCCCAGGCGCCCTTGGATTCCTGCGGCGTCTTGACCTGCACCAGGTACATGTCGTGCTCATACAGGCCATCGGGGCGGATCTGGCCGGAAGCGAAGAAGTCCTTCATCTTCATGCCGCGCCAGGTTTCCATCACCTTGTCGGCATCCGTCGTGCCCGCGGCCTGCACGGCCTTGAGGTAGTTCATCGTGGCGGAATAGTCGGCCGCCTGGATTTCCGTCGGGCGTTTCTTGATCTTGGCCATGTACTTGTCGGCAAAAGCGCGCGCCTCGGGGTTCATGTCCCAGTACCAGGCGGTCACGAACTGCATGCCCTGCGTGGTCTTGAGGCCCAGGCTGTGGATGTCGCTGAAAAACACCAGCAGCGGCACCACCTTCATGGTCTTGGAAATGCCGAACTCATTGGCCGCCTTGATGGCGTTGATGGTGTCGCCGCCCGCATTCGCCAGCGCCAGCACCTGTGCCTTGGAATTCTGCGCCTGCAGCAGGAAGGACGAGAAATCGGTGGCATTCAGCGGATGGCGCACCGTGCCCACCACGCTACCGCCCTTTTCCTTGACCACGGCGGCCGCATCGGCCTCCATCGCATGGCCAAAGGCGTAATCGGCCGTCAGGAAGAACCAGCTCTTGCCGCCATTGGCCACCACGGCACCCGCCGAACCGCGCGACAGGGCCACGGTGTCGTAGGCGTAGTGCACGGCGTAGGGCGAGCATTGCTCGTTGGTCAGCGCCGCGCTGCCTGCGCCGTTGTTGATCATCACGCGCTTTTTCTCCGCCGACACCTTGGCCAGCGCCAGCGCCGTACCCGAGTTGGTGCCGCTGAAGATCATCGTCAGGCCATCGGTGTCGATCCATTCGCGCGCCTTGGAAGCGGCCAGGTCAGGCTTGTTCTGGTGGTCAAAACTCATCATCTCGATGGGTTTGCCCAGCACCTTGCCGCCAAAATCATCGATCGCCATCTGAATGGCGGTCGCCGCATCCTTGCCCTCCAGGTCCGCATACAGGCTGGAGAGATCAGAGATATAGCCGATCTTGACCTTGTCCTGCGCCTGTGCCTGCATGGCGCCCGCCATGAGGCCGACCGCGCCCAGCGCCACGGCCAATTTCGTGAGTTTGGATTTCATTGCCTATCTCCTGTCTCTTTTGTTGCACATATCGCC
Organism: Comamonas badia DSM 17552; assembly: GCF_000484635.1. Classification (GTDB taxonomy): domain Bacteria; phylum Pseudomonadota; class Gammaproteobacteria; order Burkholderiales; family Burkholderiaceae_C; genus Comamonas_C; species Comamonas_C badia. The sequence continues at coordinate 537,299 of NZ_AXVM01000001.1, forward strand.
ACCCGACATCCACACGCCTCTTGCATCGACACTATTCGACGCAAGAGGCATGAAAGATCACTTCCACAAGGCGCACTTGCTCTCCGCCTTGGTGGTCCAGATCTGGTCAGCCGGCAGGCGCGATACCACCTTGTAGTAATCCCAGGGCACGGTCGATTCGCTGGGCGACTTGACCTGCATCAGGTACATGTCGTGCGCAAAACGGCCGTCCGGGCGGATCACGCCCTTGGCATAGAAATCGTCGATCGGCGTGGACTTGAGCTTGGCCATCACTGCATCCGCGTCCATCGTGCCAGCTGCCTGCACCGCCTTGAGGTAGTTCATCGTGGCCGAATAGTCCGCCGCCTGGATGTCGGTGGGCATGCGCTTGGTCTTTTCAAAGAATCGCTTGCCGAAGGCGCGGGTCTTGTCGTTCAGGTTCCAGTCCCAGCTGGTCGTCAGCAGCAGGCCTTCGGTGTTCTTCAGGCCCAGGCTGTGCACGTCGCTGAGGAACACCAGCAGACCGGCCAGCTTCATGGTCTTGTTGATGCCGAATTCCTTGGCGGCCTTGATGGCGTTGATGGTGTCGCCCCCGGCATTGGCCAAACCCAGAATCTGCGCCTTAGAGTTCTGCGCCTGCAGCAGGAAGGAAGAGAAATCCGTGGCGTTCAGCGGATGGCGGACGCTGCCAAGCACCGTGCCGCCGTTTTCCTTGACGACCTTGGCGGTATCGGCCTCCAGCGCATGGCCAAACGCATAGTCGGCCGTCAGGAAAAACCAGGTCTTGCCACCGTTCTTCACCACCGCGCCGCCCGTGCCCTTGGCCAGCGCCACGGTGTCGTAGGCATAGTGCACGGTGTACGGCGTGCATTGCTCGTTGGTCAGCGCGGAGGAGCCGGCGCCGTTATCGATGAATACCCGCTTCTTCTCCTGCGCCACCTTGGCCATGGCCAGCGCGGTGCCGGAGTTGGTGCCGCCGAACAGCAAGGTCACCCCTTCGGTATCCACCCACTCGCGCGACTTGGTCGCGGCGATGTCCGGCTTGTTCTGGTGGTCGGCGCTGAGCAGCTCAATCGGCTTGCCCAGGACCTTGCCACCGAAATCATCGATGGCCATCTGGATGGCGAGCGCGCCGTTCTTGCCCTCGACGTCCGCGTACAGGCTGGACATGTCGGTGATGAAACCGATCTTGAGCTTGTCCTGCGCCTGTGCGTGCAGCGCGCCAAGCCCGAGACAGGCCGTACCAAGGACAACCACGAGGGTCTTGAGTCTGAATTGCATGCTTGCTTTCTCCTGAGTGAATGATGAATGCCCCGCGGAACCGCCCGCCAAGGCAGCGGGGGATTCAGACGCCGAGCAGCTGATTGAGCACCGGCATTTTTTCCTGCAGCTCGGAGGCGCCGAACTGCTCGACGATCTTGCCGTGCTCCATGACGTAGAAGCGGTCGGCCAGCGGCGCGGCAAAGCGGAAATTCTGCTCGACCATGACCACGGTGAAGCCCTTTTCGCGCAGCATCGTGATCATGCGCGCCAGCGCATGCACGATCACGGGCGCCAGGCCTTCGGAAATTTCATCGAGCAGCAGCAGCTTGGCGCCGGTGCGCAGAATGCGCGCCACCGCCAGCATCTGCTGCTCGCCGCCTGAAAGCCTTGTGCCCTGGCTTTGCCGGCGCTCGGCCAGATTGGGGAACATCGCGTAGATCTCATCGACCGACATTCCCTTTCCCCCGGCATGGAGCTCCGGGGGCAGCAACAGGTTTTCCTCGCACGAAAGGCTGGAGAAAATCCCGCGCTCCTCGGGGCAGTAGCCCACGCCAAAGTGCGCGATCCTGTGCGTGGGCAGGTCAATCGTCTCGTTTCCGTTGATCTTGATCGAGCCCTTGCGGCTTCCCGTGAGGCCAAGGATGGCGCGCAGCGTGGAGGTGCGTCCGGCGCCATTGCGGCCCAGCAGCGTCACCACTTCGCCAGGCTGCACCACCATGTCCACGCCGTGCAGCACGTGCGATTCGCCATACCAGGCCTGCAGCCCCTTGATTTCGAGTGCGGGTGTGCCTGCCATCTCAGTGCGCTCCCTCAAGCTGGCCTTCGGTCGTGCCCATATAGGCCTCCATCACCTGCGGATTGGCGGACACTTCCTCGTAAGGCCCCTCGGCCAGCACCTCGCCGCGCTGCAGCACGGTGATGCGGTCGGCGATCGTGGAGACCACCTTCATGTTGTGCTCCACCATCAAGATGGTGCGTCCGGCGGAGACCTTCTTGATCAACTGCGTCACCCGGTCCACATCTTCGTGGCCCATGCCCTGCGTGGGCTCGTCAAGCAGCATCAGTTCGGGCTCCATCGCCAGCGTGGTGGCGATCTCCAGCGCGCGCTTGCTGCCGTAGGGCAGGTTCACCGTCATTTCGTCGGCCATGTGTTCCAAACCCACCTCCGCCAGCAGTTGCCTGGCGCGATCGTTGAGCTTGTACAGGCTGCGCTCGCTGCGCCAGAACTGGTAACTCGTGCCCAGCTTGCGCTGCAGGCCCAGGCGCACGTTCTCCAGCAGGGTCAGGTTGGGAAACACCGCGGAAATCTGGAACGAGCGGATGATGCCGCGGCGCGCGATTTCCGCCGGCTTTTCACCCGTGATGTCCTGCCCGTTGAAGCGTATCGTGCCCGACGTGGGCACCAGGAATTTGGTCAGCAGGTTGAAGCAGGTTGTCTTGCCGGCGCCATTGGGGCCGATCAGCGCGTGGATGGAACCGCGGCGCACCGAGAGGTTGACATCACTGACCGCGGTGAAGCCCTTGAATTCCTTGGTGAGATGGGAAGTTTCGAGTATGAAATCACTCATTGCATATCGGCGCGCCGCGCAAAAAATAACGGCAGCGCCGTGTGTAACCTGTTGTCGTGCGATTGATCGTAAACCCTGCCGAACCCCGCCCGCCTAGGGAAAAACGCGTAGTCGCAGTGAAAAATGAAGGATCGGCACCGCATGCGCAGCCACCAGCCCGCACGGGGAATCGTCATCCGTTGCACTCTGGATCGGTGCACAGGCCTTGGTCTCCTTGTCGTTCCATCCCGAAGATAGAGCACAGGCCATGCCAGGCTGAAACTCTTGGCGCGATGGGCCACATTTCAAAAAATTGTCTGCAAATCATTCGTTTATTGTTCATTTATTGATCAAATGAATAACTTCAATACAATCCCCTCTGCGGTACCGATGGCGTCGGGCGGCATGCCCGGCTAGACTGCGTCCATGAAGCTGATCGAACCCATCCTGGCGCAAACCGCAGCCCTGACCCAATTGCGGCGCGACATCCATGCCCACCCGGAGCTGTGCTTCAAGGAAGAGCGCACCGCAGACCTGGTGGCGGCCAAACTGACCGAATGGGGCATACCGGCGCACCGCGGCATGGGCACGACCGGCGTGGTCGGCATCGTGCACGGCAGGGATGGCGGCCAAAGCGGCCGCGCGATCGGCCTGCGTGCCGACATGGATGCGCTGCCCATGACGGAATTCAACACCTTCGCCCACGCCAGCACCTACCCCGGCAAGATGCACGCCTGCGGCCACGACGGCCATACCGCCATGCTGCTGGCGGCGGCGCAGCACCTGGCGCGGCACCACGACTATGACGGCACCGTCTACCTCATCTTCCAGCCGGCGGAAGAAGGCGGCGGCGGCGCGCGCGAGATGATCCGGGACGGCCTGTTCGAGCGCTTTGCCATGGAAGCCGTCTTCGGCATGCACAACTGGCCCGGCATGCCCGCAGGCACGCTGGCCGTGAGCAGCGGGCCCGTGATGGCATCAAGCAACGAGTTCAGGATCACCATCACCGGCAAGGGCGGGCACGCGGCGCTGCCGCACCTGGGCGTCGATCCGGTGCCGATCGCCTGCCAGATGGTGCAGGCCTTCCAGACCATCATTTCACGCAACCGCAAACCCATAGACGCCGGCGTGATTTCCGTCACCATGATCCATGCGGGAGAAGCCACCAACGTGATTCCCGATGCCTGCGAGCTGCAGGGCACGGTGCGCACCTTCACCTTCGAGACCCTGGACCTGATCGAGGCGCGCATGCGGGAGACGGCCCAAGGCATCGCTGCCGCCATGGGCGCGAACTGCAGCTTCGAGTTCGAACGCAACTACCCGCCCACCATCAATACACCGTATGAAGCCGGCTTCTGCCGCCAGGTCATGGCCGGCATCGTCGGCGAAGACAGCGCGCTGGCGCAGGAACCCACCATGGGCGCGGAAGACTTCGCCTACATGCTGCAGGCCAGGCCAGGCGCCTACTGCTTCATCGGCAATGGCGAGGGCGCGCACCGCGGGCGCTACGAAGGCGGAGGCCATGACGCCGGGCCTTGCACGCTGCACAACCCGCATTACGACTTCAACGACGAGCTGATACCGCTGGGTGCCACTTATTGGGTGAACCTGGCGCATGCCTGGCTGGCGCACCAGCCACCGGCACGCCCGGCGGCAGGCGGTCAGTGATCCGGCACCAGGAGCGCAAGCGCACTCGGCTCGGCGCAGGCGAACGCCGCAGCGCGCGCGCGCAGGCTTGACTGCGGCGGCGCAAACCCCACCAGCTGCAGCCCGCCTTCCAGCTGCAGCACGACTTCATCGCCCGAGGCTCCGCGCGCTACCCGCTGCACACGCCCAGACCAGCAGTTGGGCGGCGCCGCATCCGGCCTCTGCGCCTGCGGCAGCACGCGCACTGCCGTCGCCTTGCACAGCACCTGCACCTGCACGCCTGAGGCCAGGCCGAGCAGCTGCGCGCTCTCGCGCGTGACCCGGGCCAAGGCCGGCAGCGCGCCATGGCTGCGCGCGGCCAGCAGCACATCCACGAGATTGCCATCGCGCCGCAGCCCGGTCACCACGCCGGGCCATTGGTTGCGCATGCTGGTGCGTATCGCCAGTTGCGCGGCAGCAGCATGCGCGGCGCCGCCGCTGGCCACATCCGCCGCGACCTGCGCCCGCACGCGCACCAGCGCATCGGCGGCCTGCAGCAGTTCGCGCCCCGCATCGGTCAGCTGCGTGCCGCCGCCGCCCACCCCGCCCACGGCGCGTCCCACCAGCGCCACGCCGGCAAGATTGGTCAGGGTATCCAGCGCCTGCCACGCCGCCTTGTAGCTCACGCCCACGGTACGCGCCGCCTGCGAAATCGAACCGCCCTTGTCGATCTCGCGCAGTATGGCGATGCGCCGGTCGGCCTTGTCCTGCCCCAGGGCATCCATCACGGAGAGTCTTTTCTTGCGCATGGCCGCCATCATGCCGCACCTGGCGGCGCATTGGATGACACATTGGATGGCACACATCGGTATACTCAATCTTTATTCATTTTTGGAATAGCGAAATATGTCCAAGCCGTTCTTTCCCCATACCCTCGTCGGCGTGCTCGCCTTCTCGTTCGCGGCCTTCACCAGCGCCCATGCCGACAGCGTGAGCGTTGCCGTGGCGGCCAATTTCACGGCGCCCATGCAGAAAATCGCCGCGCAGTTCGAACAGGACACCGGCCACAAGGCGGAGCTGTCGTTCGGCGCCACCGGCAAGTTCTACGCGCAGATCAAGAATGGCGCGCCGTTCGGCATCCTGCTCGCCGCCGACCACGCCACGCCCGAGAAGATCGCCAAGGAAGGTCTGGGCAACGACGCCTCGCGCTTCACCTACGCGATCGGCCAGCTCGTGCTGTGGAGCAAGCAGGCGGGCTACGTCGATGCCGACGGCAAGGTGCTGCAGAAGACCGACTGGCAGCACATCGCCATCGCCAACCCCAAGCTCGCGCCCTATGGCGCCGCGGCCATGCAGACGCTGGACAAGCTCGGCCTTGCCAGCCAGGTGCAGGCGCGCATCGTGCAGGGCGAGAACATCGGCCAGACCTACCAGTTCGCCGCTTCGGGCAATGCCGAGCTGGGCTTCGTCGCGCTCTCGCAGGTGACCGAGAACGGCCAGCTGCGCGAAGGCTCGGGCTGGGTGGTGCCGGCCGCGCTGCACGACACCATCCGCCAGGATGCGATCGTGCTCAAGCCGGGCGAGGGCAATGCGGCGGCGGCGGCGCTGATGCAATACCTCAAGGGCGACAAGGCACGCGCCGTCATCAAGTCCTACGGCTATTCTTTCTGAAGCTGTCAGCGTGCGCCATTGATGGTTTTCAAACATGTTTGATGCCTGAAGCCGTGCACGATAGGCGCCAGCAGCTTCATTTCGCATAGCAGTGCCCTTTCTCTCCCCCGACGACTGGTCGGCCATCTGGCTCACGCTGGAGCTGGCCGGCCTGACCACCCTGCTGCTGCTGGTGCTGTGCACCCCCATCGCCTGGTGGCTCGCGCATACGCCGTCGCGCTGGCGCGCGCCGGTGGGCGCGGTGGTCGCGCTGCCGCTGGTGCTGCCACCCACGGTGATCGGCTTTTACCTGCTGGTGCTGATGGGCCCCAACGGCCCGGTGGGGCAGTTCACCCAGGCCATGGGCTGGGGCCGCCTGCCGTTCACCTTCGGCGGGCTGCTGGTGGGGTCCATCGTTTATTCGCTGCCCTTCGCGGTACAGCCGCTGCAGCGCGCGTTCGAGTCCGTGGGCACCAGGCCCCTGGAGGTCGCCGCCTCGCTCGGCGCCAGTCCGCTGGATCGGTTTTTCACCGTCGCGCTGCCGCTGGCGCGCCCCGGCTTCATCACCGCCGCCGTACTTTCGTTCGCGCATACCGTGGGTGAATTCGGCGTGGTGCTGATGCTCGGCGGCAATATTCCGGGCAAGACGCGCGTGGTTTCGGTGCAGATCTACGACCACGTCGAAGCCATGGAGTACACCCATGCGCACTGGCTGGCGGGCGGCATGGTGGTGTTTGCCTTCATCGTGCTGGTGCTGCTGCACTGGCTGCAGCCCAAGGGGCGGCTGGCATGAGCGCGATTTCGGCCCGCCTGCGGCTGCAGCGCCCCGATTTTCTGCTGGATGTGGATCTCGCGCTTCCCGGTCACGGCGTCACGGCGCTGTTCGGCCCCTCGGGCTGCGGCAAGACGAGTTTTCTGCGTGCCATTGCCGGGCTGGAGCGCGTGGCCGGGCGCGTCGAAGTCAATGGCCAGCTCTGGCAGGACGACGACACGCGCGTGTGGCTGCCCACGCACCGGCGCCAGCTTGGCTATGTATTCCAGGAAGCCAGCCTGTTTGTCCACCTGGATGTGCGCCGCAACATGGAATACGGCCTGCGCCGCCTGCCGCCCGAGCGCCGGCGCGTACCACTGGAGCGCGCGGTGGAGCTGCTCGGCCTGACCGGCCTGACGGAGCGCATGCCGGACACCCTGTCCGGCGGCGAACGCCAGCGGGTGGCGATCGCGCGCGCACTGGCGGCCAGCCCGCAGCTGCTGCTGATGGATGAACCGCTCGCGGCGCTGGACGCCGCGCGCAAGGCCGAGGTGCTGCCTTACCTGGAGCGCCTGCAGCGCGAGCTGGATATTCCCGTGCTCTATGTGAGCCACAGTCCCGAGGAAGTCGCACGGCTGGCATCCCACCTGGTACTGCTGGAGCAAGGCCGCGCACTCGCCCAGGGCGCAACGGCGCAGGTGCTGGCCCGCCTCGACCTGCCGCCGGCGCACGGCGACGATGCCGCCGCGCTGGTGACCGCCAGCGTGCTGCGCCACGACGCGCACGACCAGCTGCTCAGCGTGGCGTTCGGCGGCGGCGAACTGCATCTCGTGAGCCACCACGCGCATGCGCCGGGCAGCACGGTGCGGCTGCGCATTGCGGCGCGCGACGTGAGCCTGTCGCGCACGGCGCCCACCGACAGCACCATCCTCAACATCCTGCCGGCGCGCATCACCGAGCTGGCGCCGCAAGGCCCGGGGCTGGTCGCCGCCGCCCTCGATTGCACGGGCACGCCGCTGCTCGCGCGCATCACGCAGCGCTCGTGCGAGAGCCTGGGCCTCGCGCCCGGCCAGACCTTGTTCGCGCAGGTCAAGGGGGCGGCGCTGGTCGATTGACGGGCGGGCCCTGCGCCGCCGCCAGCTCGCCCAGCACGGCCAATGCATCGCTGCGCACCACACCCGCCAGCCCGGTCGCGAGCGCCAGGCGACGCAGCAGCCAGGGGCTGGAATCCGGCACCCGTGGGTCGGGCAGATCTTCCGGCACGCCCGACAGTGCCACGCCGGCCTCCTCACTCACCGGCGCCGGGCTGGCTGCAACGGCCGGACCCGCAAGGTTCAGCTGCGCCTGGATCTCGCGGGCGGCATCGGCCAGCGGCATGGCCAGCGCATCCAGTTGCAGGCGCTCGCGGCGCAGCAGCAGGGTGGACTGCACCGCGCTGAGCTGGCCCAGCAACTGATAGCCATGCGCCTGCAGCTGCTCCAGCAGCGCGATGGGTGGCTGCACGGCGCGCGGCTCCACCAGCGCGCGGCTGGTGGCCTGCACCAGCGTCGAGAGCGCATCGTAGGCCTCGCGCCGTGCCAGCCGCCACGCCAGCTCCGGCTGCCCGGTCACCTCGGCCAATGCAGCCAGGGCCAGCGACTGGCGTGCGTGCGCCGCCATCGCACGGCAGACGCGGCGCACCGTCAGCGCGATGCGCGTGCGTTCCCAGGAAGGCAGCACGTAGGAAAAGCCCCAGGCCAGCGCCGTTCCCAGCAGCGTATCGCCCACGCGCTCGGCGAAATCGAACGCCGAGCTGCTCCCGGCATAGAGAAGATGCGCCAGCACCAGGCCCAGCACCGAGCCCGCGACCGCGGTGATCACGTACTTGCGCACCACGAAGGCATGCGCCAGCCCCTGCGCGACCACCACCGCCGCCAACAGCACCACCTCTGGCGGCTGCAATGCCAGCAGGCCCACCGCCAGGGCGCTGCCGGCAAGCGTGCCGAGCACGCGCTGGGTGCGCCGCTCCAGCGTCTGCGCGAGTGAGCCGCGCAGCACGACGACGATGGTGAGCAGGATCCAGTAATCGCGCGAACCCCAGGGCAGCAGCAGCGCCAGCCCATAGCCCGCGCCAATGGCCAGCGCGGCGCGCAGCGCATGGCGAAAGGCCGGCTGGCGCCAGCGCAGCAGCCCCCGCAGCGGCTGGCTGGACCAGTAAGCGGGGCTGACGAACAACTGCCAGCCGCTGCGCACGGCGGAGAGATCGGGCGCCTGCTCGCCGCGTGCCAGCGCCGCAAGCTGGCGCACCGCCCCATTCTGATCTGCCAGGCGGACACTGGCACTGTGCATCAAGGCGGCCTGGTGGATCGCGTCGCCCTCCCCGGCCCGATCCCGGGCCTCGTCCAGCGCCTGCTGGCGCAAGGCTTGCAGCGTGGCGCCATGATCGCGCGCGGCGGGCGGCCGCCTGCCCAGCAACAGCGCATCAGCCACCTGCTCGACGTCGTCGGCCATGGCGCGCGACACCGCGGCCAGCTGCCGCAGGCCCGCCGCCTGGCGGGCCTGGATGCGTTCGATATCCAGCTCGCTGGCTATCAGGCGATCGCGCATCTCCAGCACCACCACCAGCATGCCGGCCAGCTGCTGGCGCCGCGTGGTGCCGGGAGCCTCCAGGATCAGATCGCGCGCTGCCTGCAACTGCTCGGCCAGTGCCGCCTGGCGCAGCAGCACTTCGCCCAGCGCACCCGGCTGCTGGCTGGCGCCCTGCGCCTGCGGCAGGCGCACGACACGCTTCGCATGCGTGCGCAGCAGCGCCGCCACCGTCAGCAGCAGCTCTGCCAGCGTCTGCGCGCGGTAGCGTCCATTGAGCACGGCATTGGCGGCCGTCGCCCACAACACATACAAACCGGCCCCCAGCGCGCACCAGCCGGTGCGCAGCCATGCTTCCTGCGCGCTGGCCGCAGGCTGGGGCGCCATGGCCAGCAGCATGGCAAACATGAGGCCCGCGGCCACCGGCATGCCCGGACGCCCCCAGGCGGTGGACAGAAAGGCCAGAAAGGTGGCGGGCACCAGCAGCAGACCCAGCTCCAGCGGATGGCCGCGCAGCAACTGCACCGCAAGGAACAGCGGCAGGCCGAGCAGCGGCGCCACGATCAGGTGCAGCCATTTGCCGCGCCGCGCGCGCGGCGTATCGGGGATCAGCGCCACGATGACGCCGACACTGGCGCTGGAGGCAGCGCCCACGCCCAGCACCGCATGCACCAGCAGCACGATCAGCAGCATGCCCAGGGCCACCGAAGCCCCATTGAGCACCGCGGCACTCAACGCCGTGCGGCGCATCCGCCTGAGCCGGACATGCACGAAGTGAGGGTCTGCCGCGTCGTCCATGCCTGTCGTGCGTCCCGCATCCATGTGGTGCGCGCCATTATGTCCGAGGGCCTGGCACTCGCCACCACCCAGGGCAGGCACTTAGAATCTTCGCGTCGTCGCAAGGCTTCGGTGCACCACGGGCCGCGCGGCAACCGCCCAAGCCCCGCCGCACGAGCCAGGGGCCAAGCGCCTACCCGGCCTTTTTCTGGAGACACCATGCAGGCCCTGCTATCGCTATCGCGAGCCATAGACCGGCTCAACTCGTTCATAGGCAAATACGCCATCTGGCTGATCTTCGGCGCCACGGCCATCAGTGCCTTCAACGCGGTGATCCGCAAGGTCTTCAACTACAGCTCCAACGGCTACCTGGAAGTGCAGTGGTACCTGTTTGCCTGGTCTTTCCTGATCGCCGCGGGCTACACGCTGCTCAAGCGCGAGCATGTGCGCATCGACGTGCTCAACAGCCACTTCCCCAAGAAGGTGCAGCTTGCGGTGGAAATCCTGGGCATCATTTTTTTCCTGACGCCCGTGTGCATCATGGTGCTGTACTACGCCACGCCGCTGGCCCTGCAGATGTTCGAATCGGGCGAAATGTCCAGCAACCCCGGCGGGCTGATCCGCTGGCCGGTATGGCTGGCGCTGCCGGTGGGGTTTACCCTGCTGCTGCTGCAGGGCTGGTCCGAGCTCATCAAATGCATAGCATTCGCCCTCGGCAAGGGGCCCGATCCGACCATCAAATCCGACGAAAAATCGGACGAGGAAGCGCTGATCGAGGCGCTGCGCGCCCAGAACGCCGCCGCGACGGCCGCCCCGGCGCAAGCGCGCGCCCACTGATCCGCGAAAGCTAGACACCATGGGATTCATAGCATCCAACTTCGCCCCCATCATGTTCGTGGGGCTGATCTGTTATCTGATCCTGGGCTTTCCCGTCGCCTTCTCGCTGGGCGCCGCGGGCCTGACCTTTGGCGCGCTGGGCGTGTACCTGGACATCTTCCCGACCGCCATCCTCTCGGTGCTGCCGCTGCGCCTGATCGGCATCATGGCCAACGAGACGCTGCTGGCCGTGCCCTTCTTCACGCTGATGGGCCTGATCCTGGAGAGGAGCGGCATGGCGGAGGACCTGCTCGATTCGATCGGCCAGGTGTTCGGCCCGCTGCGCGGCGGCCTGGCACTGGCCGTGGTGCTGGTGGGCGCGATGCTGGCGGCCACCACCGGCGTCGTCGCCGCTTCGGTGATTTCGATGGGCCTCATTTCCATGCCCATCATGCTGCGCTACGGCTACAGCCGCAGCCTCGCCAGCGGGGTGATCGCCGCCTCGGGCACGCTGGCGCAGATCATCCCGCCGTCCCTGGTGCTGATCGTGCTGGCCGACCAGATGGGCAAGAGCGTGGGCGACATGTACAAGGGCGCGTTCATCCCGGGCTTCACGTTGATGGGCCTGTACATCCTGTGGGTCGTGGTGCTGGCCATCTTCAAGCCCAAGTCGGTGCCCGCGCTGCCGCCGGAGGCGCGCACCTTCACCGAACCCAGCGGCAGCCACGGCTATACCTCGCTCACGGTGCTGTTCGTTTTCTGCACCGCGGTGGCGCTGCTGCTCGGCCATGAGATGCCGGCCATCCACAGCTGGTGGCAGGGTGAAGTGGTCGAATTCGTGCCCACCGACGAAAAGATCGTCGTGGCCATGTGCGGCGGCAGCTTCGTCGGCTGGCTGATTGCAGTGATCAACCGCGTCACCGGCATGGGGCTGCTCTCCAGGCTGGCCGAGCGCGTCACCTTCGTGCTGATCCCGCCGCTGCTGCTGATCTTTCTCGTGCTGGGCACCATCTTCCTCGGGGTGGCCACGCCCACCGAAGGCGGCGCCATGGGCGCCATGGGCGCGCTCATCATGGCCACGATGCGCAAGCGCCTCTCGTGGAAGCTGCTGCGCCAGGCGCTCGATACCACCACCAAGCTCTCGTCCTTCGTGATGTTCATCCTGGTGGGCGCGACGGTCTTCAGCATGGTGTTTCAGGCGGCCGACGGCCCGGTCTGGGTCGAGCACCTGCTCTCCAAGCTGCCGGGCGGGCAGCTGGGCTTCCTGATTTTCGTGAACATCATGGTGTTCTTCCTGGCGTTCTTCCTCGACTTCTTTGAACTCTCGTTCATCGTCGTCCCGGTGCTCGCGCCGATCGCCGACAAGATGGGCATAGATCTGATCTTCTTCGGCGTGCTGCTGGCGTTGAACATGCAGACCTCGTTCCTGCACCCGCCATTTGGCTTCGCCCTGTTCTACCTGCGTTCGGTCGCGCCCGAGAAACCCTATGTGGACAGCCACACCGGCAAGCTCATGGAGCCGGTGACGACGATGCAGATCTACAAGGGTGCGATCCCCTTCCTGCTGCTGCAGCTGGCCATGGTGGCCCTCGTGATCGCCTTCCCGGCTCTGGTGACCGGCGGACTGGACAAGCCGGTGAAGATGGACATGAAGGCCGTCGAGCAGCAGATGCTGCAGGACCTGAACGCAACCGACCAAAGCTCGGACTTCAATACCTTCATCGTGCCCGGCGACAACGCGGCCCCGGGAGCGGGTGCTGGCGCCCAACCCAACCCCCCCGCCAACGGCGGGCTGCCGGAAGCGGGCAGCGGAGCGGGTGAATCCAGCTTCGGGCCAGCGGGCGGCGGGGAAGAAGACCCGATGAAGGCCATACAGGACGCGATCGGAAAGTAGCGCGGGCCAGCGCGGCGGGGGCGGCGCTCCCCCGGCCAGCAAAAAAACCGCAGCTTTCGGCTGCGGTTTTTTGTTGGCGGAGGCACCTTCCGAAGAAGATGCCCCACAGGGACGGGCGTCAGATCTTGAGCGACGCCATGTCCTGCGTGAACACCAGCTCGGAGATGCGGTTCCAGAGGATCTGATCGCGCTGGAAACCGCGCAGATCGTCCAGAATCTTCTTGAACACCGGGTCCTTGGCGCTGTGCTCGGCGTAGACCTCCTGCGCGGCGTTGAAGCCGGCCTGCACGATCTCCTTGTTGAAGCGCTTGAGCTGGGTGCCGCTGGCCACCAGTTGCTTGAGCGCGATCGGGTTCAGGTACAGGTATTTGGAAGTGCCATCGTTGTACGCGGTGTCCATCGCGGAATTGACGATGGCCTTGTACTCGGGCGAGAGCTTGGCGTAGGCCTTGTTGTTGATGAAGAACTCCAGGTCGGCGCCGCCTTCCCACCAGCCGCCGTAGTAGTAGTACTTGGCGACCTTGTTCCAGCCCATCTTGGCATCGTCGTAGGGGCCGACGAACTCGGCCGCATCGAGCGTACCCTTCTCCAGCGCCTGGTACACGTCGCCGCCGGGCATGTTCTGCGAGACCACGCCCAGCTTGGCCATGGACTCACCGAACACGCCGCCGCCCAGACGCATCTTCAGGCCCTTGAAATCCTCGGGCTTGTTCATCTCCTTGCGGTACCAGCCGCCCATCTGCGTGCCGGTGTTGAGCGCGCTGCGCGCATGGAAGTTGTACTTGGCGAACAGCTCGTCGAGCAGCTTGTGGCCGTTGCCGTGGATCTTCCACGCCTGGTTCTGCTGGGCGGTGAAACCGAACGGAATGGCGCAGCTGAAGGCGAACGACGGATCCTTGCCGGTGAAGTAGTAGGCGGCGGTCTCGCCCATCTCGATGGAATCGTCGGCCAGCGCGTCCACGATGCCGAAGGCCGGGATCAACTCACCCGCGGCATGCACCGAGACCTCGAACTTGCCGCCCGAGAGCGCCTTGACGGTCTCGGAGAACTTCACCGCGCAGCCATGCAGCGTCTCCAGCGCCTTGGGGAAGCTCGTGGCCAGGCGCCAGCGCACCGTCGCCTGAGCGTGGACTGCTGGCGCGATACCTGCGGCCAGCACGCCGGCGATGCCGGCATTCTTGATGAGGGAACGACGATCCATGGCCTGAAACTCCTTGATGAAAAAATCGAAGCGCCCAGTGTAGTCGCGTCGCCGCCCAGTTCATCCTAGGGGTATCCATAGTCCTGCCGCGCGCAGGACAGCCGCCTTACGCCCTCGCGGCCACGGCCCTCAGGCCCTTGCCGCCATCCAGCAGCGCCTCAAAGCGCCGGCGCACCGCGGTTTCGATGCCGCCCGCGTCCAGCCCCTGCAGCGCCAGCAGGCGGGCGGGGTCGCCATGTTCGACAAAGGCATCGGGCAGACCCAGCTGCAGCAGCGGCTTGGTGATGCCGACGGCAGCCAGCGCCTCGGCGACTGCGCTGCCGGCGCCGCCCATGACCACGCCTTCTTCCACAGTGACCAGCGCCTCGTGGCCGCGCACGATCTGCAGCAGCAGTTCGGTATCCAGCGGCTTGGCCCAGCGCATGTTGACCACCGTGGCATTGAGTCGCTCGGCCGCCTCCAGCGCCGGGTACAGCAGCGTGCCGAAGGCCAGGATGGCGATGCGCGCGCCCTCGCGGCGCAGCTCGCCCTTGCCGAACGGCAGGCCGGTGAGCTCCGCCAGCGGCTGGACGCCCACACCAGCGCCCCTGGGATAGCGCACCGCCACGGGGTGGCTCTGCTCGAACGCGGTGGTGAGCAGCTGGCGGCATTCGCGCTCGTCCGCCGGGCAGGCCATGGCCATGTTGGGGATGCAGCGCACGAAGGCGATGTCGAACGCGCCGCAATGCGTGGCGCCATCGGCGCCGACGATGCCCGCGCGGTCCAGCGCGAACACCACGGGCAGATTCTGCAGCGCCACGTCGTGGATGAGCTGGTCGTAGCCGCGCTGCAGAAAGGTGGAATAGATCGCCACCACGGGTTTGAGTCCCTCGCAGGCCATGCCGGCCGCGCAGGTCACCGCGTGCTGCTCGGCGATGCCCACGTCGTGGTAGCGGCCGGGAAAGCGCCGGTGGAATTCCACCATGCCCGAGCCCTCGCGCATCGCGGGCGTGACGGCCACCAGGCGCGGGTCTTTCTCGGCCATGTCGCACAGCCACTGGCCGAACACCTGGGTGAAGGTCTGCCGGGGCGGCGTCGCGGGCTTGACCAGACCGATGCGCGGGTCGAACTTGCCCGGCCCGTGGTAGGCCACCGGGTCGGCCTCGGCGAGCTTGTAGCCCTGGCCCTTTTTGGTCACCACATGCAGGAACTGCGGGCCCTTGAGCTCCTTGATGTTCTCCAGCGTGGGGATCAGCGAATCCAGATCGTGCCCGTCGATGGGGCCGATGTAGTTGAAGCCGAAGTTCTCGAACAGCGTGGCCGGCACCACCATGCCCTTGGCCTGCTGCTCGATGCGCTTGGCCAGCTCCAGCAGCGGCGGCACGTTTTTGAGCACGTTCTTGCCCACGTCGCGCGCCTTGGCGTAGAAGCGCCCGCTCATCAGTTGCGCCAGGTAGCGGTTGAGCGCGCCCACCGGCGGGCTGATGCTCATGTCGTTGTCGTTGAGGATGACGAGCAGGTTGCAGTCGGCCACGCCGGCGTTGTTCAGCGCCTCGAAGGCCATGCCGGCCGTCATCGCGCCGTCGCCGATCACCGCGATGCAGTGGCGGTTTTCGCCCTTCTGGCGCGCCGCCAGCGCCATGCCCAGCGCCGCCGAGATGCTGGTGCTGGAATGCGCGGTGCCAAAGGTGTCGTAGGGACTCTCGGAGCGCATCGGAAAGCCCGAGATGCCGCCGAGCTGGCGCAGGCTGTCCATGCGCTCGCGCCGGCCGGTGAGGATTTTGTGTGGGTAGGACTGGTGGCCCACGTCCCAGACCAGGCGGTCCTCGGGCGTATCGAACACCTTGTGCAGCGCGATGGTGAGCTCCACCGTGCCCAGATTGGACGAGAGGTGGCCGCCGGTGCGCGAGACGCTTTCGAGCACGAAGGCGCGCAGCTCATCGGCGAGGGTCTTGAGCTCGGCGCGCGAGAGCTGGCGCAGGTCAGCCGGGTCGTTCACGCGTTCCAGCAGCGGGAAATTCGTCGTCGTCATATCCTGTTTCGATAGCTATCAGCGCAGCATGGGTGGGCGCCAGAGCCATTTTTCATCCAAATTCTTTCACACCCTCAGTGCGTACGGTGTACCACCATTTGCGCCAGCGCCGCCAGCGCCCGGGTATCGGCAAGCCCACTGGCTGCCAATGCCTGTTGGGCTTCCTCAAGCAATTGGCCGGCATGTTCACGTGCGCCCTCCAGGCCCATCAGCGCCACGTAGGTGGGCTTGTCGTCCGCCGCATCCTTGCCGGCCGTCTTGCCCAGGGTGGCGGAATCCTGCGTCACGTCCAGAATGTCGTCCACCACCTGAAATGCCAGCCCGAGCGCGGCGCCATAGCGCGCCAGGGCCTCGCGGGCGCGCCTGGCGATCACGCCGCAGGCCGCGCCCATCAGCACGCTGGCCTGCAGCAAGGCCCCGGTCTTGAGCCGGTGCATCTGGCGCAGCTGCTCTTCGCTCAGCCGACGGCCGACGCTGGCCAGATCGATCGCCTGCCCACCGGCCATGCCCTGCGCCCCCGCGGCGCACGCCAGCAGGCGGCACAGCTCGGCCTGCGTGGCAGCGGGCACACCCTGCGCGGGCGTGAGCAGCTCGAAGGCCAAGGCCTGCAGCGCGTCACCCGCCAGCAAGGCGCGCGCCTCGCCGTAGGCCACATGCACCGTCGGCTTGCCGCGGCGCAGCACGTCGTTGTCCATGCAAGGCAGGTCGTCGTGCACCAGGGAATAGGCGTGGATCAGCTCCACCGCGCAGGCGGCGCGCAGGGCGGCGTCCGGGTCGCCCTGCACCGCCTCGCAGGCCGCCAGCACCAACAACGGGCGCAGGCGCTTGCCGCCACCCGTCACCGCATAACGCATCGGCTCGCCCAGGTCGGCGGGCGTCCGCTCGGGCACCCAGCGCACCAAGGCCTGCTCGACGGCCTCTTGCTGGCTGCGCACCCAGCGCCCCATGTCCAGGCCCTGCACGTCTGCCACGCTCACTCGACGGTCCATGGCTTGAGCGCGCCTTCATCGAGCAGCTGGATCTGGCCCTGAACCGCTTCGAGCCGGGAGCGGCAGAATTGCAGCAGTTGCGCACCCCTCTGGTAGCCAGCGAGCATTTCCTCCAGCGGCAACTGCCCCGCCTCGATCCGGCCCACCAGGGCCTCAAGCTCCTGAAGCGCGGCTTCGTAGCTGGTGGGAACGTCGGGAGAAGGAGGGGCGGCCTTGGGCATGAAAACAATGAAACGGATCAATGGCGGCAGATGCGCAATCCCGTGATTTTAGGGGGCAGGCCGCGGCGGCCCGGCCGGGCGCGGCGCGGCCGCCTCTATAATCGCCCCTCTCGCGCCAACCGGCTCCGGCAGCCCATGCCCGGCCGGTTTCATTTTTTTCGCCCGTGCATGCCACGCGCAACCTCCCTGTAGAGGCTGGAGTCTGGTCATGAACAGACTCATAGGTCAGGACATCGATGTCTGATTTAAGTCTTCAACTGCAGCAGGCCGCAAGCCAACTCCCGGTATCCAGCTATTTCGACGAGGCGCTGTTCCGGCAGGAGCGCGCGCGCCTGTTCGCGCCCGGCCCGCGCTACGTCGGGCACCAGCTGCATGTGCCCGAACCCGGCGACTACCGCGTGCTGGCGCAGGAAAAGGACGGCCGCGCGCTGATCCGCAGCCCGCAGGGGCAGGTGCAGCTCATCTCCAACTGCTGCCGCCACCGCCAGGCGATCATGCTCAGCGGCCAGGGCAACCTCAAAAGCGAAGGCAAGGGCCACGCGGGCGGCAACATCGTCTGTCCAATCCACCGCTGGACCTACGCCAGCGACGGCAGGCTGCTGGGCGCGCCGCATTTCCCGAGCAACCCCGGGCTGAACCTGGATGCCTGGACGCTGCGCGCATGGAACGGCCTGCTGTTCGAGGACAACGGGCGCGACATCGCCGCCGACCTGGCCGGCATGGGCGTGGCGGCCGATCTCTCGTTTGACGGCTACGTCTTCGACCGCGCCGAGCTGCACGCGTGCAACTACAACTGGAAGACCTTCATCGAGGTCTATCTGGAGGATTACCACGTCGGGCCCTTCCACCCGGGCCTGGGCAATTTCGTCACCGTGGATGATCTGAACTGGCAGTTCGGGCGCGAATATTCGGTGCAGACCGTGGGCGTGGCGCCCACCTTCGGCAAGCCCGGCACCGATGCCTACAAGCTCTGGCACGAGGTGCTGCTGCGCTACCGTGGTGGCGAGAAGCCCGAGCGCGGCGCGATCTGGCTGACCTATTACCCGCACATCATGGTGGAGTGGTACCCGCATGTGCTCACCGTCTCCACGCTGCACCCGGTGGGACCGCAGAAGACGCTGAACCTGGTGGAGTTCTACTACCCCGAAGAGATCCACGCCTTCGAGCGCGAGTTCATCGAGGCGCAGCAGGCCGCCTACATGGAAACCGCCATCGAAGACGACGAGATCGGCGAGCGCGAGGACGCCGGCCGGCGCGCGCTGATGGAACGCGGCGTGAACGAGGTCGGCCCCTACCAGAGCCCGATGGAAGACGGCATGCAGCACTTTCACTGCTGGTACCGCGCCAAAATGGGCGACAGCCTGTCTGACGAATGACCTCGCTGCGTTCGATGGCGCGCCTTGCGGCAGCATGACGAAAGCCCCCCGTCATTTCGTCATGTCGGCGCCAGCCGACGATCATTTCGTCATTTGACCACCCAAAACCATAGCTATTAACGCATACCAGACAAGCGTTACAGCCATTTTTCACACCAAACCCATGCAAGCGCTCTGGATGGTCCTCGCGGCCTTCTTCTTTGCCAGCATGGGGGTGTGCGTCAAGCTCGCGGCGCCCTACTTCAACGCGTTTGAGATGGTGTTCTGGCGCGGCATCATCAGCATGCTGGTGCTGTGGTGGCTGGCGCGCCAGCAGGGCATCACGCTCAAGACCCGCTACCCCGGCATGCATGCCTGGCGCAGCTTCATCGGCGTGCTCTCGCTGGGCGCGTCCTTCTACGCCATCATCTATCTGCCGCTGCCGACGGCGATGACCTTTGGCTACATGAGCAGCGTGTGGATCGCGGCCTTCATCGTCGGCGGCGCGCTGCTGGCCTGGCGCCCCACGCCGGGGCAGGACCGCCCGCCCGTGCCGATGGCGCTGGTGGTCTGCGTGCTGCTGGGTTTTGCCGGGGTCATTCTGATGCTGCGCCCCACGGTGCAGGGCAACCAGGGCTTTGCCGCCGTCGTCGGGCTGCTGGGCGGGATGGGCGCGGCGCTGGCCTACATGCAGGTGGTGGCACTGTCGCGCCTGGGCGAGCCGGAGACGCGCACCGTGTTCTTCTTCGCGCTGGGCTGCACCATCGCCGGCGCGGCGGCCATGGGGGCGAGCGGAATGTCGCGCTTCCCCGGCTGGCCCGCGCTCTGGCTGCTGCCGCTGGGACTGCTGGCGGCCGGCGGGCAGCTGTGCATGACCATGGCGTTCTCGCGCGCATCCAGCAGCCGCGGCACGCTGCTGGTGGCCAATTTGCAATACTCGGGCCTCATTTTTGCCAGCATCTACAGCATGCTGGTGTTTGGCGACTACCTGCCGCTCATGGCGTGGCTGGGCATGGCAATCATCGTGGTGAGCGCGATTGCCGCCGGCTGGCTGCGCTCGGGCGGCAGCAAGGCGCCACTGCCCCAGGATTGACATGCCCCATACCCATTTGATCTCAGCCGCCGAACTTCAAACCCTGGTCCGCAGCGGCGCGCCGCTGATGGTCTTCGACTGCAGCTTCGATCTGGCCGACCCGCAAAAAGGGATCGCCGACTACCACGCGGCGCACCTCCCTGGGGCCCTCTACGCGCACCTGGACCATGATCTGAGCGCCGCCGGCGGACCGGCCGTCTCGGGCGGGCGCCACCCGCTGCCCACGCGCGAGCGCTTCAGCGCCTGGCTTGCCAGCGTCGGCTTTTCCAACGGCATGCAGGCCGTGGTCTACGACCGCAACGGGTCCATGCCCGGCATGCGGCTGTGGTGGCTGCTGAAATGGCTGGGGCACGATGCGGCGGCCGTGCTCGATGGCGGCCTTGCCGCGTGGCAAGCCTCGGGCGGCACCAGCGCGCGGAACGAAGAAGCGCCGCGCGCGCCTGGCCACTTCAAGCCGGGCAAACCACTGCGTACCCTGGTCGATGCGACGCAGGTGCTGGCGCGCCTGGGGCGGGCGGATCAAACCCTCCTCGACGCACGCGCCGCCGAGCGCTGGCGCGGCGACATCGAGCCGCTAGACCCGGTGGCAGGCCACATCCCCGGCGCCCTGAACCGCCCCTGGATGGACAACCTCACGGCCGACGGCCACTTCAAGAGCGCCGCCGCGCTGCGCACGGAATTCGCCACCATCCTGCGGCAGCGCGACCCAGCCACCGTCGTGCACCAGTGCGGCAGCGGCGTGAGCGCCATCCACAACCTGCTGGCGATGGAACTGGCGGGCTACCCGCAAGGCGCGCTGTACGCAGGCAGCTGGAGCGAATGGTGCAGTGACCCGGCGCGACCGGTGGCGCACCTGCGCGAGGCGGCCTGAGCCATGCCGGGCGTGCAGGTCGCCATCGTCGGCGCCGGCCTGAGCGGCCTGTATGCGGCCACGCTGCTTGAAGCGCGCGGCATGCACGACTACGTGCTGCTGGAGGCACGCGATCGGTGCGGCGGGCGCATCCTGTCCGAGCCATCCGCGGCTGCGGACCGGTTCGACCTGGGCGCCACCTGGTTCTGGCCCATGATGCAGCCAGCGCTGGCGCGCCTGGTGGACAGGCTCGGCCTCACGACCGTCGCGCAGCATGAGGACGGCGACATGCTGCTTGAACCCGCGGGGCAGTACGCGCCGCGGCGTGTCGCCGGCTACCGCTCCGATCCTGCCGCCGTGCGCCTGGCGGGCGGCATGGACACGCTGACCGAAGCACTGCGCGGGCGGCTCGCGGCGCAGCGGCTGGTCACGGGGTGCCGCGTGCGCCGCCTGATCCACAGCGGCGGGCACATCGAAGTGCAGACCGAGGGCCCTGACGGACCAGCGGCCGCCTGGCGGGCGGCGCAGGTGCTGCTGGCCGTGCCCCCGCGCCTTGCCGCCGGCACCATCGCCTGCACCCCCGCGCTGCCCGATACGCTGGCTCGGGCGTGGCAGGGCTGCACCACCTGGATGGCGCCGCATGCCAAGTACGTGGCGGTGTTCGATGCGCCGTTCTGGCGCGAACAGGATCTGTCCGGCGAAGCGCGCAGCGCCATGGGGCCGATGGCCGAGATCCACGACGCCTCGGCGCCCGATGGCCTGGCGGCGCTGTTCGGTTTCCTGGGGATTCCAGCCGCGCTGCGCGGCCGGATTCCCGAAGAGACGCTGCGCTCGCACTGCCGCGCCCAGCTCGTGCGCTTGTTCGGCCATGCCGCAGGGGCGCCGCGGGCCGAATACCTGAAGGACTGGGCCGCCGACCCCTGCACGGCCACCGCGCAAGACCAGACCGCCGACGAGCACCACGCGGCCCGGCCGCCGACGACGGCGGATGCGGGCGCATGGAGCGGCCGGTTGATCGCCATCGCCAGTGAATGCTCACCCACCCATCCCGGCTACGCCGCAGGCGCGCTGGACGCCGCGCTGCGCGGCGTCGAGGCATTGGCATGACGGCGGCTTGCCGGGCCGGCGGGCCATGCCTGCCACTCTCCCGGGCCCGTTCTGCCGGACGCGGCCAAGCACGATGGAGGTGACCGCCCTATCATCGGCCATGCCCGGGAACGAAACACCCCGCCCCGCACGCAAGGAGTCCCGCATGAAAACCCTCACATCCCGCCTGCTGTGCGCCGCCTGGCTGGCCACCGCGTGTTCGGCTGCCGTGGCGCAGGAATCCGCCACCTTCGCGATGCGCTCGCTGACGCCGCAGGCCGCCCTGCGCGCGGCGCAGACCACGCTGCAGGCATGCACGGCCAAGGGCTTTCAGGTCGCC
This sequence comes from Comamonas badia DSM 17552, assembly GCF_000484635.1. Lineage (GTDB taxonomy): Bacteria > Pseudomonadota > Gammaproteobacteria > Burkholderiales > Burkholderiaceae_C > Comamonas_C > Comamonas_C badia. The sequence continues at coordinate 559,313 of NZ_AXVM01000001.1, forward strand.
GTTTCCGTGCTCGACCGCACGGGCACGCCGCTGGTGATGCTGCGCGAGCGCCTGGCGGGCATGCACACCCCGGAGACGGCCGGCGGCAAGGCCTACACGGCGATCGCGTTCAAGCTCGACACGCTAACCCTCAGCCGGGCGACGCAGGCCGACCAGGGGCTCTCGGGCCTGCGCCACCTGCCGCGCGTGGTCGCCGTGGGCGGGGGGCGGATCATCGAGGCCGGCGGCACGCTGGTCGGTGCCATCGGCGTCTCGGGCGCGCCGGGCGGCGAGGCCGATGATGCCTGCGCGCGCGCCGGTATCGCCGCCATCCAGACAGATCTGGATTTCTGAGCCCACGAAAAACACGCCGATGGACCGACGCACCCTGCTCGCCACGCTGGGCGCCGCGCCGCTGGCTGCCTTGCCGCTGGCACGCGCCGCGACCGAGGTGCCGCTGCCCGCAATCGGCGCGCCCTTGCCGCTACCCGACGCCGCACTGCTGGACGGCAGCCTGTTCAAGGCGTCGGACGCGCAGGGCAAGGTGGTGCTCATCTACTGGTGGGCCAGCTGGTGCCCCTTCTGCGCGGCGCAGGCGCCGGATATCCAGAAACTGTGGGACACGCAGCGCACGCATGGATTGAAGATGCTCGGCCTGTCGGTGGACAAGCGCATCGAGGACGCGCGCAAGTACATGGTGCAGCGCGGCTACACCTACCCCACGGGGTTCAACACCCCCGAAATCGAGCGCGTGCTGCCCAAGCCCGGCAAGGCCATCCCGGTGACCTGCGTGCGCGGCAAGGATGGGCGCGTCGTCATGTCGGAGATGGGGCAACTCTTTCCTGAGGACGTGCAAGGGATCGCCCGCTTCCTTTGACCGCGCCGGTCATTCTTCGACGGCATCCTGCTGCGGACGATGGTGCCAGTAACGCCGGGACCGTTCGCGCTCGCAAGTGACCGCAGGCTGCCACGAAGACCAGGTGGCGGCGCCGCAAGCGGGCGTGGTCACCAGCGCAATGCCCCGCTCGCTGTAGCGCTGCGCCACCACCGGCGCCGGATGCCCGAAGCGGTTGCGGTAGCCGGATTGCACCAGCGCCGTCGCGGGCTGCACGGCATCCAGAAATGCATCGCTCGACGATGTCTTGCTGCCGTGGTGCGGAACGACCAGCAGGTCCGCCGCCAGGTCTGCGCCCGACTGCACCAGCGCCAGCTCCTGCGGTCGCTCGATATCGCCCGCCAGCAGCGCACGGGTGCCGCCGCTGGCACGGACCTGCAGCACGCAACTGCGCGCATTGGTCGAAGGCCGCCTGCCGCCCTCATCCGCCCGTTCGGCTGCACCGGCCGCAGGATGCAGCACTGCAAAGCGCACGCCATCCCATTCCCACTCGGTCCCCATCACACAGGGCGTGATCGCGCGCAGCTTCTGCAAGGGATGGCCTGCAGCCAGCGAGCCCATGACCTGCGCCTGCGGCTGCTGCTGCATCACCGCGGCAGCGCCGCCGGTGTGATCGCTGTCGTCATGGCTCAGCACCAGCCTGTCCAGGCGCTCGCCCAGGCTTTGCAGCAACGGAACGATCACCTGCTGGCCGGCATCGCCCGTGTCGCCGTAGCGCGGCCCGGCGTCGTACAGCAGGCTGTGGCTCGCCGTGCGCACCAGCACCGCCTGGCCCTGGCCCACGTCGATCGCCATCACCTCGAACTGCCCCGGCACAGGGCGCGGCGGCTGCCACCAGAAGGCCGGCAGCATCAGCGGCAGCGCCAGCGCGCGCAGCCGCCAGGGCAGGCGCAGCACCAGCAGAACGCCGCCCAGCACCGCCGCCATCCCGGCCCACAACGGCGCCTGCGCCAGCGTCAGTTGCGCCATGGGCCATGAGGCAAGCCACTGCAGCCACCACGACAGCATCTGCACGCACCAGGCCGCCGCCTGCCACAGCGGCGCCCAGAGCACGCCCCCCATCGCCAGCGGCGTGACCAGCACCGTCACCCAGGGGATCGCCAGCAGATTGGCCAGCAGCCCCACCACCGAAACCTGCCCAAACAGCAGCAGCGTGAGCGGCGCCAGCGCCACGGTAATGCGTGCCTGTTCTTTGAGCATGGAGACAAATCGGGCTTTTGCGCTTTTCCGGTCTGCGCTGACAGCTTCACTATCCGTAGCAAAAAGAATCCCGACCGCGACGAAACTGAGCCAGAAGCCGGCCTGCAGCATCGCCCACGGGTCAAACGCCAGCACCACCGCGCAGGCCAGCAGCCAGACCTGCGGCCAGGGCCAGTGCCGCCCGGACAGGCGCAGCAACGCCACCGTGGCCAGCATCAGCAGCGTGCGCTCGGCCGGCACGCCCCAGCCGCTGAACAGGGCGTAGGCGCCCGCCAGCAGCACGCCTCCGACCAGCGCCGCCGAGGGTGCCGGCGCCGCAAGGCACAAGGCGCTGGAGCGCCGCCAGAGCCAGCCCAGCAGCGCCGCCGCCAGCCAGGCAAACATGGTGATGTGCAGACCGGAGATGCTCATCAGGTGCGCCACGCCGGTGGTGCGAAACAGGCTCCAGTCGCTGCGATCGATGGCCCTCTGGTCGCCGGTGACCAGCGCCGCCACCACCCCCGCGGCGCGCTCGCGTGCCGCATCCTGCGCGCCATCGCCTGCCAACGACCGCGCGATGGCATCACGCACCCGCTGGCGCGCCTGCTCCACCGGGTACTGCCAGGTGGCGGCGAGGCGCCGCGGCGCACCGAGGCGGGCGTCAAGCCGCTCGCTGGCGCGCACATAGCCGCTGGCCTGCACGCCCTGCTCCCACATCCACAGCTCGTAGTCAAAGCCATGCGGGTTGCGCGCGCCATGCGGCGCCTTCAGCCGCAGCGTCAGCTGCCAGCGCTCCCCCGCCCGCACGGGCGGCACCGGCCGCTCCCCGCGGCCGAAATGGCCGGCGTACCAGGTCAGGTCGAGCAACGCTGGCAGCCGCGCCGCGGCGCCTTCCTGCTGCGCCGATTCCACCGCCAGGCGCAGCCGCACGTCGCCATTGCCGCGCTGCTGCGGCATGGCAGCGATGACGCCGGTCACACGCAGATCGACACCTTCCAGCGCAGGCGCCAGCGCCTCACCCGCGTACCCGACAGCACGCATGCCGCAGCTGCCCCACGCCAGCAAGGCGCCGGCCAGCCAAAGCACGGCCGTGCGGCGCATGCCCGCAGCGCCCCGGCGCCACGCACGCCAGGCCAGCAGCACCCCGGTGCAGCCCGCCACGCCGTACACCCATGCCGCATCCAGCCGCTGCTGCTGCAACTGCACCGCGGTGCCCAGCAGCCAGCCGCACATCAGCGCCGGCAGCGGCCAGACGGAACGGTGCATCGCAAGGGTGCGGCTCTCACGCATGAGGCGCAATGCTACCTGTGCAACACTTTCGGTTTTCGACCGGGAAATTCCAATGAACGCCTACGACAAGCTCAAGCAACTCAACATCACCCTGCCCCCGGTGGCCGTGCCCGCCGCCGCCTACGTGCCCTGGGTGCAGGCCGGCAACCTCGTGTTCCTGAGCGGCCACATCGCGCGCAAGGACGGCAAGCCCTATGCCGGCCAGCTGGGCAAGAACCTGAGCACCGAAGAAGGCAAGGCCGCCGCGCGCAATGTGGCGATCGAGCTCATGGGCACGCTGCAGGCGGCCTGCGGCGGCGACCTGAACCGCGTAAAACGTATCGTGAAGGTGATGAGCCTGGTGAACTCCACCGGCGACTTCACCGAGCAGCACTTGGTGACGAATGGCGCCAGCGAATTGTTGGGCGAAGTGTTTGGAGAAGCCGGCAAGCACGCACGCAGCGCCTTTGGCGTGGCGCAGATCCCGCTGGGCGCCTGTGTGGAGATCGAGCTGATCGCGGAGATCAGCTGAACATCAGAACGTGATGACCTTGTCGGCAGCGGCTACCCAGTCACCCAGCTCCGACAGCGTGGCGACGGTGACCCCTTCGATCAGCGGTAGATCGATCAGCCCGCGCGCCAACGCACAGTTGCGGCACATGTGCACGCTGGCGTTGTCGGCGCTGGCGAGCTCTTGCACCAGCGTCTGGATCAGATTGCCGGCGTTGTCCTTCTGATGGGGCAGCGCCGCCACCGTGGCATCCGACATCAGCAGGATATGCAGGCGCGCCACATCCGCGCGCGCCGCCAGGGCGCCGGCCACGCGCAAACCGGACGTGCAGCGCTCACTGCCGTGCGGCGCAGCGTTGATGATGATGACAATGTTTTGCTGGGCCATGGAGCCTTCCTTGCGCGATCAACGAACAGACCTGCGATGGTAAACACCCATGGCCTGGCCTGCTGGCGCGCAGGCTAAAAGCTCTCCCAATCGCCCTCGCTTGCGGTGGCCGTCGACGCCTTGGGTGCAGGCGCTGCCAGCTTGACGGGCGTAGGCTTCCTGGCAACTTGTGGCGCTACGGCAGCCACCAGCCTGGCAGGCGCAGGCCTGGGCACTGTGGCCCGGGGCGCCGGCGGGGCGCCGTCGGTACGGAAGGCGCCCACCACCTGCGTGAGGTGCTGCGCCTGCTCATTGAGGCTCTGCGCCGCCGCCGCGCTCTCCTCGACCAACGCTGCGTTCTGCTGCGTCGCCTGGTCCAGCTGCCCCACGGCCTGATTGACTTCGGAGACGCCTGCGCTCTGCTGCGCCGATGCGGCGGTGATCTCGCCAATCATGTCGGCCACGCGCTGCACCGATTGCACCACCTCCTGCATGGTCTCGCCCGCGCCCTGCACCTGCCGGGAGCCCTCTGCCACGCGCTCGACCGAGGAGTTGATGAGCTCCTTGTCTCCTTGGCGGCCTGGGCCGAGCGCCCGGCCAGCGCCCGCACCTCGCTGGCCACCACGGCGAAGCCCCGGCCCTGCTCACCGGCGCGCGCCGCCTCCACGGCCGCGTTCAGCGCGAGGATGTTGGTCTGGAACGCAATGCCGTCAATCACACCGATGATGTCGGCGATCTTGCGGCTGCTGGTCTGGATATCGCCCATGGTGGAGATCACCTCGGTCACAGCCGTACCGCCCTGCTGGGCCACCGCGCTGGCGCTACTCGCCAGCTGGCTGGCCTGGCGCGCGGTGCTCTCGCTCTGCTGGATGGTGCTGGTGAATTCCTCCATGGCGGCGGCCGTCTCCTGCAGGCTGCTGGAGGCCGACTCCGTACGTGCCGACAGGTCCTGGTTGCCAGCGGCAATCTGGGCGCTGGCCACGGCAATGCTGTCGCTGCTCTCGCGCACCTGCTGCACCATGCCGGCGAGCGATCCGCGCATGGCCTCCAGTGAGCGCATCAAGACGCCCAACTCATCGCCGCGCGTCAGATCCTGCGCGCGCATGGTGAGGTCGCCCTTGGCGATGCGCCCGGCCATGCCGTTGGCCTGATCCAGCGGCTGACGGATGTTGCGGATGAGGTAATAGGCGCCCACGATGCTGCCAAGCAGCAGAATGGCCACGGCCACCGCCGCGAGCTTGACGGTCTCCATGCTCGCCGCGGCCGCAGCCTGGCGCGACTGATCAGCCGTGGTCTCCTGCAGTTGCACGAAATCACCCAGCGCCTTCAGATACGCATCCGAGGCCGGCACGTACGACTGCAGCACGAACTGCATTGCCTTGTCGTTGTCGCCCGCCTCCTTGAGCTTGGCGCCCGCGGCACGCATCGCCAGCATGTTCTTGCGCGCCTCGGCCACGCGCTGCATCGCGGCACGGTCGGCGTCGGAGAGATTCAGGCCTTCCAGGCGTTTTTGCCTCTCGGTGATCTGTGCGGACGTCGCGGCCATCGCCTCCTTGAAAACATTGGCCACCGGCGCCTCGGTGCTGAGCGCCACGGCCAGCGTGCGTGCGGCATTGGTCTCCGTCAGGCCCATCCAGCGCGTGGCCGTCTTCACGCGCATCATCATCTCATCGTTCAAGGCATTGGCCGCGGCCGACGTCTGCGCCGAGCGCCAGCCCGCGCCCGCGACGACCGCAACAAAGGCGATGACGATGACGGCTACCGCGACCCAGAGCTTCTGGGCAATACTCAAACCCTTCATGAATTTCTCCTGCTCATTTTTTTATCAAGCGCCCATTAGAGCGTCCAAAAACGCGCATTGTCCAGTCGGTAATCCCCTGATGCCGTAACACAGGCGTCACAGGTCAACGGCGCTCTCGGCGTTCGCGCGCGCGCCGCGCCTGCCTGCTTTCCTTGGCACGCAAGGCCTTCTCCTGGCGCTCGTGGCGCCGCGCGCGCCAGCGTGCGCCGGCCCAGCGCCCCAGCAGCGCACTGGCCAGCGCCAGAATGATGAGCAGCGCCAGTTCGGCTGTGGAAACATCCTGCATTCCCATCACTGCACCCGTGCGACAGCGTGCGGCTTGAAGCCGAAATTGGCTGGCTTGCCCTTGCGCGCGCGCGCAGCTTGGGCGTTGTTCAGGCTGCGGATTTCAAGCGTTTCCTCGCGCGGCTTGCCGCCACGGCCGACGCCGGTGATGCGCACGCTGCGCACATAAGCCGCCGCACCCGCCAAGCTGTCGCCCGGCTCCAGCCCCATCAGCGTGAGGCCCCGGCCACCCTTTTCCATGTGGCGCAATTCATCGAGCGCAAACGTCAGGATGCGCCCGCCCGTGGTCACGCAGGCTACATGCGTAGCCACTATGCTCCCGATAGCTGCTGGCGCTTGCCCATCAAGCCCCGGAGGCGTATTTTCATCTGAATTCAGCACCACCAATGAAGGGTGGCAAACCGTTTCGCCCTCGGCCAGGCCGATGAAGGCCTTGCCGCTGCGGTTGCGCGAGAGCATGTCGCCCACGCGCGCCAGAAAACCGTAGCCGCCCGAACCGGAGAGCAGCAGCACGGCACTCTCGGGCCCGGCGAAGTAGTGCCGCACCTCGGACCCTGATTCAAGATCAATCAGCGTGGTGATCGGCTGGCCATCGCCGCGCCCGCCGGGCAGTTGCGCCACCGGCACGCTGTAGATGCGCCCGTTGCCACCGAAAACCAGCAATTGATCGACGGTGCGGCACTCGAAGGTGCCATAGAGCGCATCGCCCGACTTGAAGGCAAAGCCCGCCGCGTCGTGCCCGTGGCCCTGGCGCGTGCGCGCCCAGCCTTTTTCACTGACGACCACAGTCACCGGTTCGTCCAGCACTTTGACCTCGGCCACAGCCTTTTTCTCGGCCTGAATCAGCGTGCGGCGCGCGTCGGCAAATTCCTTGGCGTCCGCCTCGATCTCGCGCACCATCAGCCGGCGCAGCGTGGCCGGGCTGGCCAACACCTCTTCCAGGCTGCCCTGCTCCTTGCGCAGCTCGGCGAGTTCCTGCTCGATCTTGATGGCTTCCAGCCTGGCCAACTGGCGCAGGCGAATGTCCAGGATGTCGTCGGCCTGGCGCTCGCTCAGGTTGAAGCGCGCCATCAGCGCCGCCCTGGGCTCATCCGCTTGGCGGATGATGGCAATCACCTCGTCGATGTTGAGCAGCACCAGCTGCCGCCCTTCAAGGATATGGATGCGCTCCAGCACCTTTTGCAGGCGATGTTCGCTGCGCCGCGTGATGGTCTGCTGGCGAAATTCGATCCACTCTTCCAGCATCCGCCGCAGCGGCTTTTGCACCGGCCGCCCGTCCAGGCCTATGCCGGTCAGGTTGATGGGGCTGGACGTCTCCAGGCTGGTGTGCACCAGCAGCGTGTTGGCCAGTTCATCCTGAGCTATGGTGCGGCTCTTGGGCTCGAACACCAGGCGCACCGCCGCATCCTTGCTCGACTCGTCGCGCACGCCGTCCAGCACTGCCAGGATCGTGGCCTTGAGCTGGTTCTGCTCCTGCGTCACCGCCTTCTTGCCGGCCTTGACCTTGGGGTTGGTCAGCTCCTCGATCTCTTCGAGCACCTTTTGCGACGAGGTGCCCGGCGGCAGTTCGGTGACAACCAGCTGCCACTGGCCGCGCGCCAGGTCCTCGACGCGCCAGCGCGCGCGCACCTTGAGGCTGCCGCGCCCGCTCTCATACGCCGCGCGGATGTCGCTTTCGCTGCTGATGATCTGCCCGCCGCCCGGATAGTCCGGCCCCGGCAGCAGCGCAAAGAGTTCGTCATCACCCAGCCTGGGGTTCTTCACCAGCGCCACGCAGGCCTCGGCCACCTCGCGCAGGTTGTGGCTGGGAATCTCGGTCGCGAGGCCCACCGCGATGCCGCTGGCGCCATTGAGCAGCACGAACGGCAGGCGCGCGGGCAACTGGCGCGGCTCCTCGGTCGAGCCGTCGTAATTGGGCACGAAATCCACCGTGCCCTGGTCGATCTCCGAGAGCAGCAGGCGCGTGATCTTGGCCAGCCGCGCCTCGGTGTAGCGCATGGCCGCCGCGCCGTCGCCATCGCGGCTGCCGAAATTGCCCTGCCCGTCGATCAGCGGATAGCGCTGCGAAAAATCCTGTGCCATGCGCACCATCGCGTCGTACGCGGCTGAATCGCCATGCGGGTGAAAGCGCCCCAGCACGTCGCCCACCACGCGCGCACTCTTGACCGGCCGCGCGGGCACGTTGCCGCCCGCGCCGCCCCAGCCCAGGCCCATGCGCTCCATGGCATACAAGATACGCCGCTGCACCGGCTTTTGCCCATCGGCCACGTCGGGCAGTGCGCGGCCCTTGACCACGGAAAGCGCGTATTCCAGGTAGGCGCGCTGGGCGTAGCTGGCCAGCGAATCGTCCGCATCAGGGACTTCGAAATCGAAAACGGGTTGGTCAGACATGATTCAAAAACAATAGCTGTTTGCGCCTGATGGCTGGGCTCCAGAGGCCAATTTGGCTTGATTTTCAATGAGTCTCGCACTCCTTCCCCCGCTGGGGGAAGGTTGGGATGGGGGCTTTCGGCGCTGGGTCACAGCCAAGGATTCACTGTCGCCTGCGCGCCACCAGATCAAGAAATCCGTTCACGGCATCAATCGCCGCCTCCACCTCGCGTTTCGGAATGTTTGGGGCAAGAGCGTGGGAATATGGGTTGAGCACCACGGTTTTGGCCATCTCCAAGCGCTTGATGACTGCATCCCATTCCTTCTTCGTTACCGCCCTGGAGCCGGGCCAACTCTTGAGCTTGTCCAAAAAATCCTGCGCCTGATGCGTCTTTGGATCAACGCAGTAACGCATTTCAATCTTCTTGATCTCACACGCCTTGCGGGCGCCCAGCTCAAAGGCCTGGCGCGTGTAGTTGGCGGCTGCTTCGACGTACTGAGTCTCCAGCAGCTCACGCGCTTTCTTCAGCAAACCTTGGGCAGGGCGATTCGCCGTCTGGTAAACGATGGGCATCGGCGCTTGCGCCTGCCTATCGCCCTCGTACACCTCGTAGCAACGCCAGTCCTCGTGCGGCAGATGGTTGCGCGCCAGGTCAAACCAGTTGCGGTCATGCGTCAGCAGCACCACCTGCCAGTCAGCAAATTTGTGCATCAGAACCTCCAGCACCGGGGTGCGGTTGGAGTTGTCCAGGCCAATCAACACGTCGTCCAGTACCAGCAGTTTGAGCGCCGTGGCTTCGGCCGTTGGCGTGCAGGCCAGGCGGCCGGCCAGGTAGATCGCCAAGGCCAGGGCCGACAGCCGCGCTTCGTTCAAAAACAGCTGCGGCGTCGGCAATGCGTGGTTACGAAAGCTCAGCTCGGGCATCAACTGCTGGCCATCCACCGCGCGGTTCTGCTTGAGCCGGACCTGGTTGTAGGTCAGGCCCGGCGTGTTGAAACCCTTGAGCTCCACGTCCTGCCAACCCAGCAACTGCATCAACTCATTGATCAGCGGAACCAGCGCTGGGAAGGCACCGCGAAAGGCCGTGTTGAAGTCAACGCACGCCTGGTTGATGCGGGCAAGGGCTGCGCTGGTGTGGCTGCTGGGCATGCCGGCCAGCACCGCGCCCCACAGGTTGCCCAGGGTGGACGTGCTGCCGCCCGACACTGTGACCGAGTAGTCGCGCAGCAGATGCTCGACGGCAATGGCAAACAGATTGATAGGGCCGCTGCCTTGCCGGTAGTTGGTATCGAGCAAGGCCCGGTAGTCCAGGCAACTGCTGCGCAGCGCCGTGGAGATCGTACGCGAGTCCGCATTACCAAAAAGATACTGGTACCAGTCACCCGCCGGTCTCCGCCGGGTATTGACGCAGGGGTGTTTTGCCACCGTCCATTCCACGGGTGCATCGCCGTTGGAATATTCCACCGCCACCTTGCACTCACCGTCGGGCTTGCCCGAGAACACGTTTTTGTGTTCGCGCAGCGCCCGCACGGGTTTGAGTGCAAAAAAACCATTGAGGGCGTGAAAGATCGACGACTTGCCCGCACCGTTTTCGCCATAGACCAGCAGGTTTTTGCCGTCCAGATCGAAATGCTCGGTGCCCGGAAAGGCGCGAAAGTCGGTCAGCGTCAGGCGCTTGATGCGCAAGGGCTGGGCGGCAGCCACCGCCGCCGGTTCTGCCGCCTGCCCGCTCATTCCTTACCCTCGATGATGCGCACCACCGGCAGCGCCTGCAGGTCAAAAAGCTGGGCGTAGATCGGGTGATCGTTGGCAAAAATGCGATCCGCCAAATGCTGCGCGGCGCTGGCCAGGGCTTGGCCCTCCAGGCTGGCAAGCTTGGCTACCCCGGCCTGCTCGCAGGCATCGAACAGGCGGATATTGGCGTGGTGCAGGTCGTCGGGGAAGAAGAGTTCGAAGACGAGGCCGTTGATGAGTTGCTCGTACCTCGGGTCACTGGTCGCTAAAACGCAGTTGGCTGCGACACCAAGCACCATCTTGTGCTGGGCGGTTGCCGAAGGAATCGGGAAAGCCTCCAGCGCTTCCGGTTGCACTTCGTAGTAGCCATTTTGCTTTCCAACAAAACGCCCTCTGGCGTAGTAAGCAGATACGCTGCTGTTGAGCAACGCCAGGAGATAAAGTCGCTCCTCACCTGCGGGAATGAAATAGGCTGTGTTGCCCAGGTAATGCGCCTTCTCGTCCAGTGAGAATGTCGGTTCGATGGATACCTTCGTAGAGACAATTTTTGGCCGTTCAAACTCTTGCCAATACGCAATATTGTCTTGAATCTCGAACCATTCGTAGCTGCCTGCTTTTCGCCCCATCCATTCCCCATTGCGCTTGTTGTCCCAACCATCTGGTTTGGGCATGAGCTGGGATTTGAAGGCGGATAGGTATTTCTTTATGGCTGGGTATTGACCTATGGGGAACGGTCTTCTTGAAAAGATGAGCCATAGGTCTTCTGGCTGCGCCTTCCACCTCTTCACATCATTCCCACGCAAGAACGGCTTAATGACGTCCGACGAGCCTGCATCCTCCGCGATCAGCCTTGCTCGTGTCTTGCCATCAATGACAAACGCCTCGTTCAAACCGGTCGTGATGCCCCGCGAAACTCTGGCACTAAGATATTTTCGTAGAGGCGTTCCGGTGCTGACTATGCGCTCCAACAGTTGCCGCTTCCCTGCAGGCTCCAGCTGCCAAGCAGCTTTCGTTAATTTTTCTTGCGGCACATCAAAAGCAACGGCTTGAAACACTGCGGGAAACTCTTCAACGAGGTGTTCCTGAGTCCAGTTCAACGTGCGCACTTGGTCGGTGACGGGAGGCGGATTAAGCGGCTTCTCTCGCCGCGTGGCAATCACGATGGTGGGGTACGCAATGGCGGTAAACACCGCTTCGTCGCCAAAGTCGATGATGCTGTGCAGCCGCGTGTGCGTGGCCATGAATTGGCGCAGGTTCTCACCATACTTTGTGCGGTACCACTTGTTCGAGGTGATGAACGACAGCGCACCGTGGGGCTTGAGCAGCTTGACCGAGCGTTCGTAGAAATAAACAAACAGGTCGGCGGTGCCGGTGTAGCAGTCGTACTGGTACACATCTTTCAGCAGCGGCTTGAGCTCTTTGATCTCTTCTTGCCGCACATAGGGCGGGTTGGCGATGACGATGTCAAAAACGGCCTCGGTGCCGTCCTGGGCGCGGGGCAGGCCGTACATCCATTCAACGTCAAAAAAGTCGGCAAAGCGGTTTTGGTCAAACGGGTTCCAGCGGGCCATGCGCTCGGCGTCTTGTGCGGTGACAAAACCGTCGCGCTGCAGCAGGGCCACCAGTTCTTCGTGCAGCTGCTGCACTTTTTGCTTGCGGCGCTTTTTGGTGGCGCGGCTGCGGGCGGCGAAGTAGGCGGCATTGGCGTCGCGCAGCTCGCCCTCTTTCTCGGCAATGGCCGGGTCGTCCAGCAGCGAGGCCTGGGCGCCCTGGCGGGGCACGCCAAACAAGGTGTTGGCGGCGACAATTTTTGTCTCCAGGTTGGGCAGTGGGGTAATGCCCCAGTTGGGCTTGGCCTTGTCGATGGGCTGGCTGACGATGAGGGCAATGAAGAAACGCAGCTTGGCAATTTGCACCGCCACGGGTTGGATGTCGGAGCCGAAGATGCACTTCTCGATCAGGTAGAGCTTGCGTGTGTAGTCGGCGTAGGCGGGGTCGGCAAAGTCTTTGTTGTGTTTGTTCAGCGCGGCTTCGGCGTCGGCAATTTCCTGGTCGCGCTGCACGGGGTCGGGCGTTTTTTTGGCGAGGGCCAGGCGCGCTTGCAGGGGGCTAAGGTTTTGCGCGCGCCAGCGGTGGTTGTCGGGGTCGAGTTTTTTCAGCGCCACCACCAGCTTGGCCAGGATGCCCATGGGGAAGGCGCCAGAGCCGCAGGCCGGGTCAAAGGCCTTGAGGTGCTCGATGGCGGCCACCAGGGCATCGGCCTGGGCGGCACTTAAGTCGTGGCCCGTGTCGGCGTGCGAGAGCAGGCGGCGCAGGCGCTGGCGCAAGCGGGCTTGCTCACCGCCATCGGGCATGGCATCTGGGGCAGCTGGGTTTTGCGCCGCGGTGGCTGCAGGCGGGGGCAAGTCCAGCTCGCCGGGGCCGGCGCCCAGGGCGAGCACCTCATTGACGGGGCGACGCGACTGTGCCGGTTTGCCCGCCCCCGGGTGATGGGCGGGCACGGCTTGCAGCTGGCGCGCCAGGTAGGCAATGAGCGCCTCGTCCACCATGTAGTCCACCACCACGCGCGGGGTGTAGAAGGAGCCGGACTGCTTGCGCGCGGTGGTCTTGGTGTCTTCGTTGTAGCTGGCCAGCAGGTTTTCAAACACCTTGCCCAGCAGTTCGGGGTCCAGTGCCACTTCTTCATCGAGCGGCGTGTTTTCATCGACGGTGAATTTGTAGCTGTCGAGCAGGTCGATCAGGCCTTGCACGGGGTAGCGTTTGCCACGGGTCTGAAAGTCGGTGTTGAGCTGGGCGTCGTCGGTGCCGCCAAAAAACAGCTTGTTGGGCACCTGGGCCTGTGCGTCGGCGCGGCGCGAGAAGCCATCGATGCGCAGCACCCAACCCTGCCCTTCCTGCACGGCCAGCTTTTTCAGCTCGGGGCGGCGCACCAGGTCTTGCTCGGTCAGCTGCTCGTCCAGGCACTCGAACAGGCCACCGTTGAGAAATGGAACCTGGGCAAACTGCTCTTGCAGCACGCTGGCCGGTTGGCGAAAAGCCTCTTGATAGCGATACACCAGCGATATGAGGTAGTCGCCCTTCATGCCGCTGCCGTTTTTGGCCCAGCGGCGCTCGCTGCCCATCTCCTGGTTGAGGGTGGCAAAAAACAGGTTTTGCAGGATGGCGTGGTAGTAGGTGCTGTCGTCAGGCGCAGCATCGGGCGCCTGCTTGAGCAGGCTTTTCAGACTGTCGCGCTCAAACAGGGCTTGGGGCACCAGGCCGCGCTCTTTGATGAACCAGACGAAGATCAGGCGCGTGAGCAGGCGAATCACGCCAATCTCATTGCGCTTGGCGCCGCCGCCTTGGGGAAAGTCCACCTCCTTGCTGGCCCACAGGTACCACCAGGCGAGTTGCTGGTAGAAGCGTTGGTTGAGCTTTTCGGTGGACAGCGTGGTGATCCAGGCGTCGTACAGCTCACGGAAGTTGCTGGGTCTGCGCTTGTCGCCAAGGTTAGCCAACGCAAGGCTGGCCAGGATGTCGATGTGCGCGCGGTGCGGGCTGCCCAGGCGCACGTCCTTGATGACGGTGATGCGGCTGTCAATGACGTCGCGGCTGGCGTCGCGCAGGTGTGCACGCCGATCGATCACGGCCAGAGAAAGCAAGGCACCGTGCCGGAACAAGAGGATGGCAGGCATGGGAAAGCGCTTGTTCAGCTCGCGGGTGATGGCGGCGAGCTCGGTGCGCGTCCATGGCTCGCCTTGCAGCTCAATGGCAAGAAAGACGAAGGACTCCATCTGGCCCTGCTCCAGCGTGCCGTCTGCGCCCAAGGGCGCTTGGTCCATGGCCAGCGAGGGGATTTCGTCGTTGCTGAGCTGGAACAGGAAGGCGCAGGATTTCCAGCGGCTGGCCTGTACCTTGGCGCGGTCAATGGCGCCCGATTCGGGGCGGAATTGCTCGATGCTGGATAGCAGGGCTTCAGCGTCATGCCCCAAATCGGCGGTTTTGTCGCTGCGGTAGCCAAGGACGGCAAGCAAGGCGGTGGCGCCTTGCTCCAGCGGCTGAGTAGCGAGCGTTTGCAAGGCTTGCGCAATGGCCTGGCGCCGATCGGCAGCCGGCGGCAGTGGGTCGTTATGGCTCATCCTGATCGCCCCGCGTGTTTTGAAGATAGAACTCGTGCAGCTTGGCGCGCAGCAGCGCCTTGTCGGGCAACTGGGTTTGGTACTCGGCAATCAGCGCGGGCGAGGTGCTGCGACTGAGGGCGTATTCGACCACTTCGTCATCTTTGCTGGCGCACAACAGCACGCCGATGGACGGTTGCTCGTGGGGCTTTTTCACGTCCCTGTCCAGGGCTTCAAGGTAGAAGTTCAGCTTGCCAAGGTATTCGGGCTCAAAGCGCCCTACCTTCAGTTCGATGGCGACGAGGCTGCTCAACCCGCGGTGAAAGAACAGCAGATCCAGCGCGAAGTCGCGCCCGCCCACCTGCACCGGGTATTGGCTGCCGACGAAGCAGAAGTCATGCCCCAGTTCGATCAAAAAGTCCTTGAGCCGCAGCAGCAGGCCACGGTGCAGGTCGGCTTCCAGGTGGTTTTGCGGCAGTTCAAGAAATTCGACGAGGTAGCTGTCCTTGAAGATGCTGGCGGCGTCTGGGTGCATTTGTCTCACCACTGGTGAGACTTTTGCGGGCGTGAGCACGGCGCGCTCAAACAAGGCGGTTTTGAACTGGCGTTCCAGTTGCCGCTTGCTCCACTTTTCTTGCACTGCCAGCTTCAGGTAGAACTCGCGTTCCTCTGGGCGTTTGCTCTGGCCCAGGATGATGAGGTGGTGCGTCCAGGGCAATTGTCTCAGCATTGCCGAGACAAATTCAGGGTCGGGGTAGGCCTCGTAGAACTGCCTCATTCTGAACAGGTTGGGGCGGGTAAAGCCGCGTAGGCCGGGCTGGGTTTGCGCCAGGTAGCGGGCCAGTTCATCTACCACGCCATCGCCCCATTCAGCCTGGGCTATTTTTTGGCTGATGCGCTGGCCGATTTGCCAGTACAGCTCGATCAAGGTAGTGTTGACGGCTTGCACGGCGCGCTGGCGCGCAGCGGTGATGAGCTGCGCGATGTCGGCAAAGCCAGGGTCTTGCGGTGCATTGGCGCGCTTGCCGGTCATATTGCCTCTCGCTGCGAGGCGGCGGTCGGTTGGATGACCAGCCAAGTGATCAGCTCAAAATCCGTCGCCGCCTTGATGGCGCCCTGCGCACCCACCAGCTTGCCGCCACGCCCGGTAAAAAGGTTGCCTGCGTTCTTGCGGCCAAACTGCGCGGCGATGGCGGCCACGGCCTTGTCGAGCAGCGCGCTGTAGCGCTGCATGTCTTGCCCGTCGCGGGTTTCGGCGTCGAACAGCTTGCACAAAGCAGCGTGCGGTTCAGTTTGGCCCTGGCACAGGGCGCGAAAGATTTCGAGCACCTGCTTGGGCGCGGTGAAGTTGTAGCGCACCTCGCCATCGCCCTGGATGTAGACGAGGAAGTAGGGCTGGAGCGGGTTGACGGCCTCGTTGCCTGCCGCGTCGGCACGTTGTTTAAGGCAGTAGATGACGCCGGGTTGGATGGTGGCGTGCTCGGCCCGCGGGGGCACCACGGCGTAGAGGCCGAAGGGGGCTTGTTCCAGCTTGGTGCGGTTGGCCTCGATGTAGCCGGCCAACTCCATGCGGAAATCGTCGAGTGTGAACTCATTCAACGCAACGGATTCGTTGAAGTCCTCCAGGTCGAGCACTTCGTCTTTCAGGCGCAAGAGCTGTTTGTCGCGGTAGCGCAGGTCTTGCTTGATGAGCTCTTCCAGGTCTTGGGCTTGCAGCACATTGTCTTCGGCGGTGGCCGAAATATCGACCAGCGCCATGCGCGCCTCAACCCGGTTCTTGAGGTTGATGTATTTGTTGAGATCGGGCGTGGGCCAGAAGTTGACAAGCTGGATGGCGGCGTTGGGGCTGCCAATGCGGTCGATGCGGCCAAAGCGCTGGATGATGCGCACCGGGTTCCAGTGGATGTCGTAGTTGATGAGGTAGTCGCAATCCTGCAGGTTCTGGCCTTCGCTGATGCAGTCGGTGGCGATCAGGATGTCGATCTCGCCGTCTTGCGGCATGGAGCGCATCTTGGCGCGCTGCTTGGCGCGTGGGGCGAAGTTGGCCAGGATGTGGCTGAAGTCTTCCTTGCCAAAGGTGCTGCGGTTGGGGCGCGCGCCGCCTGAGACCAGCGCGATGTGCACGCCCAGGGTGTTGCGTGCCCAGCCTTCCAGTTCTTCATACAAATACGCGGCGGTGTCGGCAAAGGCGCAGAAAACCAGCACTTTGCGGTTGTCTTGACCGAACGCGTTGGTGCTGGGGTGGCGCACCTTGTTTTCGATGAGCTTCTTCAGCTCGGCCAGTTTCGCGTCGCGCGCGGGGCCAACGGCCTGGGCGCTTTCCATCAGCAGCGCGAGTTGTTGCTTGTCCTGTGCGAGGTCATGCAACCAGGCGGTCACGTCCAGGTGCTGCATCTGGTATTTGAGCTTGGAGCCAACCTGAAAGGCCTGGGCCAGCTCATCGTCTTCGTCCTCGGGCTCCAGGAACAGGTCGGTCTGAATGTCAGCCGCGGCTGCGTCCTGATGGCGCTGAAATTGCCTGAGGCGGCTTTCCAAGTCTTCGATCTTGCCGACGGTGCGCTCCATGGTGATGGCGAAGGAGCGCACGGAGCTTTCGAGGCGCTTCAAGAAGTTGACCTTCATCATGCCGATCAGAAAGCGCTCACGACTTTCCTGGCTGAAGTTGCGCACATTGTCCTGATCGTATTGGGCCTTGAACTGCTGCAGGACGTAGCGCGACGGGTTGTAAAGCGAGAGCTGGTAGTTGTCGATCTCGTCGTTGAGCCGGTCATACGACAGAAAGCGGCCTTTAAGGTCGATTTCAGAGAAAACGGGCAGTGGTTTCTTGCGCTTCGGAAACTGGCCGATCTGCGCCATGGCCGCTCGGTAGTATTTCTGGATGTGCTTGCGCGAACGGGCGATGGTGAGCTCGTCCAGCAGGGTGAAGAAGCTGGCGGGCAGACGGTCGAGAAGCTCACGCGCGTCGCGCTCGCCGCCACTGCGGCGCGCCCATTCCATGAAGGTTTTCTGCGCCAGGGTCAGCGCGTCCTTCACGCTGCGGATGCCAAAGCTCTGGTTGAATGCGGCGTCCTGGTCTTCGGCGATGAACTTGATCTGGTTGCGCAGGTCTTTCAAGTCGTTGTTGACGGGGGTGGCCGAGAGCAGGAGCACCTTGGTCTTGACGCCGGACTTGATGACGTCGTCCATCAGCCGCTCGTAACGGCTTTTGCGGATGGCGTGGCCGTCGTCACCCCGCTTGCCCTTGGTGTCATTGCGGAAATTGTGTGACTCGTCAATGACGACCAAGTCGAAATTGCCCCAATTGATGGTGGACAGATCAATCCCGTCCACACGTCCGCTTTCGCGCGAAAGATCGGTGTGCGAAAGGACGGTATAGGCGAATCGGTCTTTGATGAAGGGGTTGAGTTCGCTGTTGTTTTGCGCGAGGTAAACCGTCCAGTTGTCGCGCAGCTTCTTGGGGCACAAAACCAGTACCTTGTCGTTACGCAGTTCGAAGTATTTGATGACGGCCAGCGCCGAGTAGGTTTTGCCCAAACCCACGCTGTCGGCCAGGATGCAGCCGTTGTGCTGGTTGATCTTGTGGATGGCGCCCTTGACGCCATCTTTCTGAAAGTCGAACAAGGCCTTCCAGATCTCGGTATCGAGGATGGCCGTTTGTTCGAACAATGCAGCGTCTGCCTCCTGGCCCAAGAGAAAGCGCTCGAAGACGTGGTACAGGGTCTTGAAATAAATAAATTCCGGGGGGTGATTGACGTAGAGCAGCTCTAGGTAGCGCAGCACCTCGTCCTTGACGTCTTGCACCAATTTCTCGTCGTTCCAGATGTCGTCAAACCAGCGCTTCAGGTCAGCGCGGTCGCGATCGCTGTCAACGACCAGATTGAGTTCGATATTCGGCGTGGCTGCGAGCCCCAGGCCACGGCGGGTGAAATTGGAGCTACCGAGCAGCGCATGCTCACGCCGACCGTCATCGATGTGATAGAGCTTGCCGTGCAGCAAATTGGCCTGGCGGATGGAGCGAATGTCAACCTTGGCACGAATCCATTCGGCGCAGTGCCGGGCCACTTCTTTTTGCTGCAAGCGGTTGGCCAACTCCAGACCTTCGTCCTCGATCTGAAAGGCTTTCTTGTCTGTCTTTTCCGGATCGAGCGAGGCGATAAAGCGGGGTTCACCGAACAGGAAATTCAAGTGCTCGATCTGGTCAAGCCCCTGCGCCAGAGCGTCATAAGCATAGATGGTGAAGTAGGCGGAGACGATGGAAAGCTGGCTTCCAGCACAAGCTTTTTCGGCGAGGAAATCGGCAACTCGCCCACGCGAATGGTTATCTCGGATGCCCGATGTCAATTCAGTTCGAACGGTCATTGTCATTCATGCATTTTGGTGCTCATACCGCCTGATCTGTCCCATGCGCTCCATCGCGTAGAGGATGCGCCGCTGCACGGGCTTTTGCCCATCGGCCACGTCGGGCAGCGCGCGGCCCTTGACCACCGACAGGGCGTATTCGAGGTAGGCGCGCTGGGCGTAGCTGGCCAGTGCCCCCTCGTCGCCGGGGTCGGCGAGGGTCAGATCGAGAACGGTTTGATCACTCATGGTTTACAACAAAAACGGCTCCAGCGCTTGATCAGCAAGCGCTGGAAGCTATCAAAATAAAAGCATCGAATGCACTGCCCCGGCATCAGACGGCGCCGATGCTTGCTTCTGCCGGCCGGCAAAGCATGGGATGTTCCGCAGCCACCGATTCATCGCACCGCCCCGCCCCACGCGATGTCCAGGCGTTGCGCCAGTGCCTGCAGCGGCTTGTCGAGCGTCCACAGCCGCACACCCGGCATGAGGCGCGCGCTGGCCAGAAGGTTGACGTCCACGGCGCCGCAGCCCCGGTCGAAGAGCTGCTCCCGCTCGATGAACGCCAGCAACTCGGCGGCTCCGGCCTGCACCGCCGGGCGCAGGCGCCCCAGGTCGGCCAGGGTGCGCGCCCGTGGCGCGGGCGGCGTGCCGCAGGCGAGTTCCAGCAACACCAGCGGGTGCATTCGCACGGCGTCGCTGGCCAGCAGGTCGGCCAAGCGCGCATTGCCGCGGCGAAAGTGGTCGACCCAGACGCTGGTGTCGACCAGCACGTCGCCCATCGGCATCACGCGGACGTGCGGGCAGTCGCACGCCGGCGCGCCACGTCGGCCATGCGCGGCGCCTGCCCGCCAAGGCGGGCCAGACGCTTGCCCGCCTGCACGCGAATGAAGGTGCGAATGGCCTCGCGGAACAACTCGGCCTTGTCCATGTCGGGATCGGCCAGTTCAAGCGCTTCTTCGTAGAGCAGGTCTTCGATGGTGACGGTCGTTCGCATGGGCGCCCTCTTTTTGTCATCTAAATTGATGATGATTGATGCACATTATTGCATCAAATCCAGAACCCATCCCGGTCACGTGCCTTTTCACACATCCACCTCCACCGCATCCCCGTGCAGCTCCATCAGCTCGCGCCGCGCGGCAGCCTCGCCCTTGCCCATCAGGCGGGTCATCAAATCCTGCGTCGGCTGCAAACCCATCGCGCCCACCTGGATGGGCAGCAGGCGCCGCGTGTCGGGGTTGAGCGTGGTGTCCCACAGCTGCTCGGCGTTCATTTCGCCCAGGCCCTTGAAGCGGCTCACGCTCCACTTGCCTTCGGGCACGCCGTCCTTGCGCAGTTTCTCGGTGATCGCGGCGAGCTCCGCATCGTCCAGCGCGTAGAGTTTGGCGGCAGGCTTCTTGCCGCGCGCGGGGGCATCGATGCGATAAAGCGGCGGACGGGCGACATAGACGTGGCCGGCATCGATCAGCTTGGGGAAGTGGCGGAAAAACAGCGTGAGCAGCAGCACCTGGATGTGCGCGCCATCCACATCGGCATCTGACAGGATGCAGATCTTGCCGTAGCGCAGGCCGCTCAAATCGACCTCGTCATCCGGCCCGTGCGGGTCAACGCCGATGGCAACCGAAATATCGTGGATTTCGGTGTTGGCAAAGAGCCGATCGCGCTCCACCTCCCAGGTGTTGAGCACCTTGCCGCGCAGCGGCAGGATGGCCTGCGTTTCCTTGTCGCGGCCCATCTTGGCTGAACCACCCGCGCTGTCGCCTTCCACCAGAAACACCTCGTTCAGGCTGATGTCGCGGCTTTCGCAGTCTGTGAGCTTGCCGGGTAGCACGGCCACGCCGCTGCTCTTCCTCTTTTCCACCTTCTGCCCGGCGCGCTGGCGCGTTTGCGCCGCCTTGATGGCGAGCTCCGCCAGCTTCTTGCCCCATTCCACATTGGCGTTGAGCCAGAGCTCAAGCGCAGGCTTGACGAAGCTGCTCACCAGCCGCACCGCATCGCGCGAGTTCAGGCGCTCCTTGATCTGGCCCTGGAACTGCGGATCGAGCACCTTGGCTGAGAGTACATAGCTCGCGCGCGCGAACACGTCCTCTGGCATGAGCTTGACGCCCTTGGGCAGCAGCGCATGCAGCTCGATGAAGCCCTTGACGGCCTGGAACAGGCCATCCCTCAGGCCGCTGTCGTGCGTGCCGCCGGCCGTGGTCGAGATCAGGTTGACGTAGCTCTCGCGCACCGGATGGCCGTCCTCGGTGAAGGCCAGCACCCATTGCGCGCCCTCGCCTTCGGCAAAGTTGTCATCGTCCGCCGCGGCGTAACCCTCGCCCTCGAAGAGCGGCACCAGCGCATCGGCAGGCAGGCTTTGCTCCAGGTAGTCGCGCAGGCCACCCTTGTACAGCCAGCTTTGCGTGTCCTTTTTTTTCTCGTCAATCAGATCAACCTTCACACCCGGCAGCAGCACGGCCTTGCTGCGCAGCACATGCACCAGTTCGGCCTGCGGGATGTGCGGCGACTCGAAGTAGCGGGCGTCGGGCCAGACGCGCACCGTGGTGCCGCGCTTGCGCTCGCCCTCGGCCTGCTGGCGCACCTTGAGCGCTTGCACCACGTCGCCGCCCTCGAACACCATGCTGGCCACCACGCCGTCGCGAAAGCTCTCGACCTCCATGCGCTTGCCCAGCGCATTGGTGACCGAGACGCCGACCCCGTGCAGCCCGCCCGAGAAGCTGTAGGCACCGCCCGCGCCCTTGTCGAACTTGCCGCCCGCGTGCAGGCGGGCGAAGACCAGTTCCAGCACCGGCACTTTTTCCTCGGGGTGCAGGCCGTGGGGGATGCCGCGGCCGTCGTCCTCGATGCTGACCGAACCGTCAAGATGCAGCGTGACGCGGATCTTCTTGCCATAACCCGCCAGCGCCTCGTCGGCCGCGTTGTCTATCACCTCCTGGATGACGTGCAGCGGGTTGTCGGTGCGCGTGTACATGCCCGGGCGCTGCTTGACCGGCTCCAGGCCCTTGAGGACGCGGATCGTGCTTTCGGAATACTCGGGGGTAGGTAATTTCGCCATGGCGGCGGATTGTATGACTGGATATAAAACCAGTTTTCACGTACCCTATCGCCAACCGGCCAAGCGCAATTTCGCTACATTTGCCGTGATGCAAAAAACAGCGCGCACCCTTCCCGTCACGCAAGTGCTGCTGTGCGGCGGCATCATCGTCACGCTGTCGCTGGGCATACGCCACGGTTTCGGCCTGTGGATGCTGCCGATCACGCAGCAAATGGGCTGGACGCGCGAAACCTTCGCGCTGGCCATCGCGATCCAGAATCTTTCGTGGGGCGTGCTCGGCATCTTCGGCGGCATGCTCGCAGATCGCTACGGCGCGTTTCGCGTACTGCTGGGCGGCACGGTCCTTTACGCCGTGGGCCTGCTGGGCATGGCGCTCTCGCCCACGCCGTTTTTGTTCGCGCTCACCGCCGGCGTGCTGATCGGCGCGGCGCAGGCGGGCACCACCTACTCCATCATCTACGGCGTGATCGGGCGGCAGATCGCACCCGAGCGCCGCTCCTGGGCCATGGGCGTGGCGGCGGCGGCAGGCTCGCTCGGCCAGTTCCTCTTGCTGCCGATCGAGGGACAGATGATTCTGCACCTGGGCTGGCAGACGGCGCTGCTCACCATCGTAGTGCTGGCGCTGATGATGGCGCCACTGGCGTTTGGCCTGCGCGAGCCCGGCTTTCACGCGCACCACGCCGCGCAGCGCACGCAGACGGTGCGCCACGCGATGGCCGAGGCGCTGCGCCACCCGCCCTATCTACTGCTGACCATGGGCTATTTCGTCTGCGGCTTTCAGGTCACCTTCATCGCGGTGCATCTGCCCGGCTACCTGTCGGACAAGGGATTGAGCCCGCAGGTCAGCGCCTTCGCGCTGGCAATCGTGGGCCTGCTCAACATCGTCGGCTCCTATGGCGCCGGGGTGCTCGGGCAACGCTTTCAAAAGCGCTGGATTCTCGCCTTCATCTACGCCACGCGCGCAGTGGTGATCGCGCTCTTCCTGCTGGCTCCGATTTCGCCGCTGTCGGTCTACCTGTTCGCGTCGGTGATGGGCCTGCTGTGGCTCTCCACCGTGCCGCCGACGAACGCGGTGGTGGCGCAGATGTTCGGCGTGCAGCATTTTTCGATGCTCAGCGGCTTTTCTTTCTTCAGCCACCAGCTCGGCAGCTTCATGGGCGTGTGGCTGGGCGGCTATCTGTACGATCGCACCGGCAGCTATAACGTGGTGTGGCTGATCGCGATCGCCCTGAGCATGGCGGCGACGCTGCTCAATCTGCCCGTGAAGGAAACCCCCGTGATCCGCGCCGCCGCGCACGCCGCATGAGCACCGCCCGCGTCCTGCTCTGGCTCGCGCTGGCGCTGGCGCTCGCGGCGGCGGTGATGCTGTACCTGCAACCCGGCTTCATGGTGCTGCTCGCGGAGCAGGTCTGGGCCTGTTTTTGAAATGCACGCAAACCTCGCTCCCTCGGACTGGATACGGCGCTGGTCGCACCTCGTGCGCCCCGGCGGCGCGGTACTGGATGTCGCCTGCGGCATGGGGCGACACTTGCACTGGTTTCATGAAAGAAATCATGCCGTAACCGGCGTGGATCAAGCGCAAGCAGCTATTGGTTCGATATCGAACTTTGGGGAGGCGATTTGCGCCGACATCGAAAACGGCCCCTGGCCGCTGGCGGGGCGCACCTTTGATGCCGTCGTCGTCACCAACTACCTGTGGCGGCCGCTGCTACCCACAATCATCGCCAGCGTCGCGCCCGGTGGCGTGCTGCTGTACGAGACCTTCGCCGCAGGCAACGAAACCGTGGGCAAGCCCTCGCGTGCGGACTTCTTGCTGAGGCCCGGCGAGCTGCTCGCCGCCTGCGCCGGGCTGCGCATCGTGGCCTACGAGGACGGCTTTCTCGCCGCGCCCGAACGCTTCGTGCAGCGCATCGCGGCGGTGCGCGCGGACAGCGAAACGTCAACCGCGCCGCGGCGCCTACCGTTGCGACTGCCATAGAATGCTCTTTTGCGGTTTTCACCCATGCCCATGACCTCCCGCGGCTATCTCTTCACCGGCAGCACCGTTGCCCTCGTCACCCCTATGCACGAGGACGGGAGCGTCGACTACCCCACGCTTCGCAAGCTGATCGACTGGCACATCCAGGAAGGCACCGACTGCCTGAGCGTCGTCGGCACCACGGGCGAATCGCCCACCGTCAATGTCGAGGAGCACTGCGAGATCATCCGCGTGACGGTGGAGCAATCGGCCGGGCGCGTGCCGGTGCTGGCCGGTTGCGGCGCCAACTCCACGCGCGAGGCCATTGAGCTCGCACGCTTCGCCAAGAAAGTCGGCGCGCACAGCCAGTTGCAGGTGGTGCCCTACTACAACAAGCCCACGCAAGAGGGCCAGTACCAGCACTTCAAGGCGATCGCCGAGGCCACGGGCGACCTGCCCATGGTGCTCTACAACGTACCGGGCCGCTCGGTCGCCGATCTGCAGCACGACACGGTGCTGCGCCTGGCGCAGGTCCCCGGCGTCGTCGGCATCAAGGAAGCCACTGGCGACATCGGCCGCGCGCAGTGGCTGATCCGCGACGTGCCCGAGGGCTTCGCGGTCTATTCGGGCGACGACCCTACCGCCGTGGCGCTGATGCTCTGCGGCGGCCAGGGCAACATCAGTGTCACCGCCAACATCGCGCCGCGCCTGATGCATGAGCTGTGCGTCTCCGCCATCGCGGGCGACACCGCCAAGGCCATGAAAATCCAGCGCCAGTTGATGCCGCTGCACAAGCACCTGTTCGTTGAAGCCAACCCCATCCCGCTCAAATGGGCCATGGCCCGCCTCGGGCTGTGCAGCGCCAACATGCGTCTGCCCATGACGCCACTTGCCCACCAGCATGAAGCGACGGTCGAAGGGGCCCTGCGCGCCAGCGGCCTGCTCGGCTGATCGATTTCCTTTCCCGTCTACGAAAGATTCCCGCGTGAACCCGACCCTACGCCTGGGCCTGCTGGGCCTCGCTGTCACACTCTCCGCTTGCTCCGTTCTGGACAGCGACAAGATCGACTACAAGAGCGCCCAGCGCGGCTCGTCGCTCGAAGTCCCGCCAGACCTCACGCAGCTCTCGACCGACACACGCTACGTCGTGCAGGGCGGATCAACCTCCGCCGCCGCGTACGAAGCGGGTCGCGCGCAACAAGCCAAGGCCGGCGTCACCGCCGCGCCCAAGGCGGTGGGCGACGTGCATATCGAGCGCGACGGCAACCAGCGCTGGCTGGTCGTCGCGCGCTCGCCCGACGAGCTCTGGAGCCCGGTGCGCGATTTCTGGCTGGAGCATGGCTTCACGCTGGAAATCGACCAACCGAAGCTGGGCATCATGGAAACGGACTGGGCCGAGAACCGCGCCAAGATTCCGCAGGACGTGGTTCGCCGCACGATAGGAAAAATGTTCGACTCGCTCTACTCCACCGGCCTGCGCGACAAGTTCCGTACGCGGCTGGAACGCCGTGCCGACGGCGGCACCGACATCTACATCACCCACAAGGGCATGGAAGAGGTCTACACCAATGCCCAGAAAGACAATACCGTCTGGCAGCCGCGCGCGGCAGACCCTGAGCTGGAAACCGAATTCATCCGTCGGCTGATGGTCAGACTGGGCGTTTCCGAGGAGCAGGCGAAGGCCGCCGCGACAGCAGCGCCGCAGGCCGCGCCTGCTGCGGCAAAGCTTGCCAACGTCAACGGCATGCAAGTGATCCAGATGGATGAAGACTTCGACCACGCCTGGCGCCGCGTCGGTCTGTCGCTGGACCGCACCGGTTTCACCGTGGAAGACCGCGACCGCGCACAAGGCACCTACTTCGTGCGCTATGTCACGCCGACGGACAAGAAGGAGCCCGGCTTCTTCAGCAAGCTCTTCGGCAGTTCCAGCAACGCCGCCGCGCCCGAAAAATACCGCATCACCGTGCGCAGCAACGCCAAGCAGAGCACTGTTTCCGTTCTGCGCTCGGACGGCAGCGCGGAAACCTCTGCCAATATCGAGCGCATCCTGCGCATTCTTGCCGACGATCTGAAATAGCCTGCAGCCAGCGGCTCTGCAGCAAAAAAGCCCCGGCATTGCGCACGGGGCTTTTTTTTGCGGCCGACGGCGGGCGCCATCGGCCGGTGAATGACTGCGAGATTACTTGCCGGTCGCGGCGGCAGCAGCCTTCTCGGCCGCTTCCTTGGCGGCAGCGGCGGCGTCCTTGGTGGCGTCAGCGGCAGCGCTGCCGGCGTCCTTGGCGGCATCCACCGCGTCTTTCGCTGCATCCTTGGCAGCATCTGCGGCGTCCTTGGCGGCGTCGGCAGTCGCCGCACCGGCATCCTTGGCGGCATCCACGGCGGCCGTACCCGCTGCCTTGGCGGCATCCACCGCATCCTTTGCGGCATCCTTGGCTGCATCGGCAGCAGAGGCGGGGGCCGGCGCTTCGGCAGGGGCAGGAGCAGGAGCCGGCTCCTGCTTGTTGCCGCAGCCGACCAGCGCAGCAGTCGCCAGCAACGAAGCCAAAAGGACAGAATATTTCATGACAAATCCAATGAAAGCCGCAGGAATCCTACAAACCCGCCCCACCGGCCCTGCCGGCTACCGATGGACGGACCCCGCAGCCAACCCTGCCGCAGGAAAACTTGCCTATTTTATGCAATGTCTGTCAATTCTGATTTACCCGGAATGCAAACAGTTGTCACAAGCCCAGTACCGACGCCGGAAAACCCGGGGCGGACCTGGCGAGCACCCATTCATCCAGCAGTTCGCGCTGCAGCACCAGGCGTGCCGGTTCACTGCCGCTTACCCCGTTGCTGCGCACCGGATCGAGCCGCTGCAGAACCCAGCGTTCGGACCATAGAACGCTGGGCAGGTCCGTCGCGTTGACGCTGCCGCTCTTGCGCGCGGTGACCAGATGGTCCCATTGCACGCGCCATTGCACAAAACGCGGGTGCAGGCGCACGATGGCATCAAAGCCGCCCGCCAGCAGCGTCATGCGCCGCCCCGCCGCGGACCACTGCCGCAGGCTCTCGATGACCGCGCGCTCGCCCAGCGGCCAATCGGCGAAATCGGCATCGCTCAACACCAGCTCCCGCCAGCCCGCGCGCGCGGCGCAGGCCATGGCATCGCGCACCAGCTGGCGAAACGCCTCGCGCCCCTCGAAGCGGCCCGAGGGCAATGCCATTTCCGATCCACCTGCATTCATGACCGTGCCCTCCCTGCGCGGCTGCCTTGTGCCACAACTGCGACAATTCTCCCCCATGCACATCACTGAACATTGCGTCGTCGCGCTGACCTGGGTCCTGCAGGACACCCTGGGGGAAGAACTGGATGTCCTGGACGAACCCGTCGACTTCCTGGTCGGCGGCGACGACCTGCTCGCCCGGCTGGAACAGGCGCTGCAGGGGCATGCGGCCGGCGACAGCCTGGCGCTGCACCTGGAGCCCGAGGATGCCTTCGGCGATTACGACGAGAACCTGCTGTTCCTGGAGCCGCGCAGCGCTTTCCCCGCGGAAATCGAAGAAGGCATGATCATCGAAGGCGCGCACCTGCCGGCCGATCTTGCCGGCCGGCTGCCCCGGGAGCCGCTGTACACGGTCGCCCAGATCTACCCTGACCACGTGGTGCTCGACGGCAACCACCCGCTCGCCGGCATCGCGCTGCGGCTGCAGCTCAAGGTGCATGCGGTGCGCGAGGCGACCGAAGAGGAAACCGAACGGCGCAGCGCCGGCACAGGCTTTTTCCGCCTCGGCGCCTGACCCGCCCGGCGCGCGGCGAGCGCGCTACATGCGCGTGATCTGTCCCTGGTAGACGCGCACGCGCTCGCCGTTGCGCAGCCCGCCCAGGCTGGGTACGGAATACACCTGTTGCGCTCCGTCGTCAAAGCGCACCGTCACATAGTTCTGGTCGCTGCCGCCGCGGTTGCTCTGCTGTTCGACGGCGTTGCCCGCCAGTGCGCCGACAACCACGCCGGCAATGGTGGCAAGCGCCCGCCCGGTGCCGCCGCCCACCTGGTTGCCGATCACGCCGCCGGCCACACCGCCCGCGACCGCGCCCACACCGCTGGTGCTGCCGGCGCCGGCATTGCGGCGGCCTTCAACGGCCACCACCGTGCCATAACGCGTGCCATACGGATCCGCCTGGTTCTGGTACACCTGTCCCTGCGGGTAGGCTTGGCGCTGCTGGGCATAGGGGCGCTGGCCATGGCTGGCGCAGCCCGCCATGGCCAGCGCCAATACCGCAGCGGCGGCCACGCCGGCCGCACGATCCATCTGAATCATCTTCACTCCTTCACAAAAAGGGGCCGTCCGCTGGCATCACTGCCGCCCCGTGGAACCATAGCCGCCCTGACCCCGCTCGCTCGGCGCGAATTCCCGCACCTCGCGCAGCTGGGCCTGCACCACCGGCACGATCACCAGCTGCGCCAGCCGCTCCATCGGCTGCAATGTGTACTCAACGCCGCTGCGGTTCCATGCGCTGACCATCAGCTGCCCCTGGTAGTCGCTGTCGATCAGGCCCACCAGATTGCCCAGCACGATGCCGTGCTTGTGCCCCAGCCCCGAGCGCGGCAGGATCAGTGCCGCGTAGCCCGGGTCCTGCAGGTGGATCGCCATGCCGGTAGGCACCAGCTCCCAGCGTCCCGGGGCAAGCGTCAGTGGCGCCTGCAGGCAGGCCCGCAAATCGAGTCCGGCGCTTCCTGCGGTGGCGTAATCCGGCATGCTCGCGCGCAGGCGCTCATCAAGAATCTTGAAATCCAGTTGCACGGTTGTCCTCAGCCCCTCAGGTCTTTTCCAGCCATCGTCCTGCGCCGGACGGCCTGCTTCAGCCGCAGCACCACGGCCGCGGCAATGAGCGCGAAAGCAATCAAGCCCTGCACTGGCTCCAGCTCCGGCATCCACCACACCGCCAGCCACGACAACGCGATCGGCAACGCAAACACAGCCAACAGGAACCCAAACCCGGAGGGATGCCTGGCGTTTGTCGCGGCTCGACTCTTGCCACCCGCTCGTTTGACTGCGATGGGTGTGGCTGCCCGCCGGCCCACGGGCTTGGAGCCCTGCTGACCTGGAGCCGTCGTCGCACCAGGCAATTGCGCGTGCCCATCGGGTGACTGAACGCCAGGCGGCGGGGGCACCGCGCCACTGAGCCGCTCCACATACCGCGCGAAATCGCCGTCCGGCGGCGTATCACCCAACTGCGGCGATTTTCCGAACATCGCTCCTCCCTCCTGCCCACCCTCTACTGCCTGCCACGCATGCGCTCGGCCATCTGCTGCACCAGGGCGCGCCCCAGCTCGCGCTTGCTTGCACGCGGCAGCTCCTGTGCACCGGCCTCGTCCACCAGCAGCAGCGCATTGTCATCCTGGCCAAAAGTCGCCGGGCCGATATTGCCCACCAGCAGCGGCACGCCCTTGCGCTTGCGCTTGGCACTGGCATTGGCCAGCAGGTCCTCGCTTTCCGCCGCAAAGCCCACGCAATAGAGCTGCCCATGGCGCGCGCGGGGACTGGCAGCGACATGCGCGAGGATGTCGGGGTTTTCGACAAACGAAAGCTGGGGCACCGCGCCCGAGCCGTCCTTCTTGATCTTGTGCAGCGCCACGGCGGCAGGACGCCAGTCCGCCACGGCCGCTGTTGCTATGAACACCGTAGCTGTAGGCGCATGCTGTTCAACCGCTTCAAACATGTTTCGTGCCGAATGCACATCGACGCGCGCCACACCGCGCGGCGTCGGCAGATGCACCGGGCCTGCGATCAGCGTGACCTGAGCGCCCGCCTCGCGCGCTGCGCGGGCAATCGCAAAGCCCATCTTGCCGCTGGAGTGGTTGGTGACGCCGCGCACCGGGTCGATGGCCTCGAAGGTCGGCCCGGCGGTGATGAGTACACGCTCGCCGGCCAGCCGCTTGGGCGTGAAAAACGCCTCCAGTTCCTCGATGATTTCCGCGGGTTCGAGCATGCGGCCATCGCCCGTTTCGCCGCAGGCCTGCTCGCCGCAGCCCACGCCGAGCGAAACCGCCCCATCCGCCACCACCTGCATCAAGTTGCGCTGCGTCGCCGGGTGCGCCCACATCTCGCGGTTCATCGCCGGCGCCAGCAGCAGCGGCACGCGCTCTATGGGACGCGCCACGCACAGCAGGCTGAGCAATTCGTCCGAGCGCCCCTGCGCCAGCCGCGCGATGAAATCCGCGCTGCAGGGGGCGATCAGAATGGCATCCGCCTCGCGCGAAAGGTTGATGTGCGCCATGGCATTGGGCTCGCGCAGATCCCATTGCGAGGTGACGACCGCGCGGCCGGTCAGCGCCTGCAGGGTCACGGCAGTGATGAATTGCCCGGCCGCCTCCGTCATCACCGCCTGCACCGTTGCCCCCGCCTTCACCAGCAGGCGCGCCAGCTCTGCCGCCTTGTAGCAGGCGATGCCGCCCGAGAGGCCCAGGACGATGTGTTTGCCGGACAGTGGATTCATGGCAGGCAATATATCAGCCGCCACGGCCGGACTGGTCCGAGCGGCTTACCTCATTGCGCGGCGACTGCCAGGAATCGTTCGGCCAGATGGACCCAGTAGGCCGATCCGATGGCGATGTTGCCGTCGTTGAAGTCGTAGCCAGGGTTGTGCACCGAGCAGCCACCCTCCCCATCGCCGTTGCCGATGATCAGGTAACAGCCTGGCACCTGCTCCAGCATGAAGGAAAAATCCTCGCTGGCCGGTAGCGCCGGCCCATGCCGATCGACCTTTTCGGCGCCCAGCAGCTCGGTCGCCACCTCGCGCGCGAACTCGGTTTCCGCAGGGGTGTTGACGAGCACCGAGTAGCCACGGCGGTAGTCGATTTCGGCGCGCACGCCGAAGCTGTCGGCCTGCGCGGCGACCAGCGCCTTGATGCGCCGCTCGAGCAATTCGCGCATTTCCCGCGTGAGGGCGCGCACGGTGAGTTCGAGCACCGCCGTCTGGGGAATGACATTGTTGGCCTGGCCTGCGTTCAGGGCGCCGACGGTGATGAGCGCCATCTCCATCGGGTTGGCGTTGCGCGAGACGATGGTCTGCAGCGCCATCACCACGCTTGACGCCGCGACGATGGGGTCGGCCGCGCGGTGCGGCTCGGCGCCGTGGCCGCCCCGGCCGTGCAATGTGATCGTCACGTAGTCGGACGAGGCCATCATCGGCCCGTCGCGGAACACCAGCCGGCCTTGCGGCACGCCGGGTCCGTTGTGCATGGCGAACACCGCATCGCACGGGTATTTCCTGAACAGGCCTTCCTCGATCATGCGCAGCGCACCGCCACCGCCTTCCTCGGCGGGCTGGAAGATGAGGTTGAGCGTGCCGGAAAACTGGCCGCCGTGCGCGAGCTGGCGCGCCGCGGCGAGCAGCATGGCCGTGTGGCCGTCGTGGCCGCAGGCGTGCATCACGCCGGCGCGGCGGCTGGCGTAGGGCAGGCCGGTGGCTTCGACGATCGGCAGGGCATCCATGTCGGCGCGCAGGCCGAGCCGCTTGCCGCCGTCGCCGCGCTGCAGTTGCGCCACGACGCCGGTGCCGCCCAGGCCGCGCTCGACCTGGTAGCCCCAGGCCTGCAGGCGTTCGGCGACGAGCTGGCTCGTCTCATGCTCCTCGAAAGCAAGTTCGGGGTGCTGGTGGATACGCTGGCGAATGCCGATGAATTCATCGGCCAGCGCCTGCATGCGCTGCAGCTTCCGCGCGGTGCTTGTGGTCATGTCGGGGGTCATTTGCGGGATCAGGGGCGCCGCGCCATGTCGGCCGGGAGCTTGCGCCAGGGCAGATCGGCCGGGTCGGCGGCCATTGGCCCGGCGGCCTTGGCGATGAGGATGGCCTCGGCGATCGGCGCGAAGTCGGCGCGAAAATGCACGGAGCTCTTGTTCACCAGCAGCTTCATGCGTTCGGGCTGGATGCCGACGTGACGGAACAGCTCGCGGTCGAGCATCTGCGGCTTGCTGGCGGCCACGGCGATCAGCACGCCGTCCAGCTCGAGGCAGGCACAGGGCCCGAGTTCGACGGTCGGGGTCATCGCCATCGGGCCCTTCAGGAGGACGTGGCCATCGCCGAGCGCACGCACGGTGCAGCGGCCGCTGACGGGCGGATCGCTGGGCCGCCCGGTGAAGGTGGGCACGGCGGCGCCCAGAGCGAGAGAAATTTGCGCACCCGCGCCGGCGGCATGTGCCGCCGCGGCCGCCGCGGGGTCAAACATCATGCCCAGCGCCACCTGCCCGGGAAAGCGCCGGCCGGCCTCTTCGGCGAGCAAGGCATGCAGCATGCCGGTGGTGTTGCTGTCGGCGCCTGCACCAGGGTTGTCCTGGGTATCGGCGATGACGACCGGCCGTCCGGCGCCGGCCGCGATGTCCAGGGCGGTGGCGACCGCCGCACGTGGTTCGAGCACCTCCAGGCGCCACTGCGATCGCGGCTGGTCGATGCGCGCGTGCAGGCGCTGCACGGCGGCCTGCGCCGCATCGCCGTGGGCCCAGAGCACCGGGCCGCATTCAGCCACGTCGGCGGCCGGGAACCCGGTGGCGAAGCTCATCACCACGCCGTGCGCGGTATCGAGCGCGGCCAGTTCGCGAAAGACCGATGCCGCCGGCTCGGTCATGGTGGTCTGCACATTGAGCGGCAACAAGAAGGGCAGCCGGACCACCTGCAGCGGCTCGCGTCCGCCGCGTGCCAGCCGCCGTTGCAGCAGCACGGCCGCCCGGCGCCCGGTGTCGGCCATGTCGATGTGCGGGTAGGTGCGATAGGCGACCAGCGCATCCGCCATGTCTAGCATGCGCTGCGTCACGTTGGCGTGCATGTCCAGGCTGGCGACGATGGGCCGATCGGGGCCGACAAGCGCGCGCACACGCGCCAGCAGCTCGCCCTCGGCGTCGTCCAGCTGCTCGGCGACGGCGGCGCCGTGCAGGTCGAGGTAGACCGCGTCCAGTCCCTGGGCGAGCGCGGCGCCCACGTCGCCGGTGATCACGCCGGCGATGCGTTCGAAGGCGTCGCGCGTGACATGTGCCGAGGGCGTGGCGCCGGCCCAGCATGAGGGCACGAGCGACCAGCCGCGCTCGCGTGCCCCGGCCATGAAACCGGCGATGGCGATGTTGCCGTGCCGCAGGCGCTCGACCATGGCGGTGCCCCGCACGAAGGCGGGAAAGGTCTCGCCCCGGTTGAAGGCGGCCCAGTCGGCGCGGCTGGGGGCGAAGGTGTTGGTTTCGTGCTGGAAACCGCCGATCAGGATGCGGGGGCTCATGCGAGGGCTGCCTGTGGCGTGGCCGGTCCGCCGCCGAAGGCGAAGCCGCGCCCCGGTGCGGCCGCCAGCAGCGACTGGGTGTAGGCGTGCTGCGGCGCGAAGAACACTTCGTCGATTCCGCCCTCCTCGACGATGCGCCCGCGCTGCATCACGATCACCCGGTCGCAGATCTGGCTGGCCACGCGCAGGTCATGCGTGATGAACAGGATGCCGATTTTCAGGCGTTGCTGGATGTCGTTGAGCAGGTCGAGAATCTGCGCCTGCACCGACACGTCCAGGGCGGAGACGGCTTCGTCGGCGATCAGCACCTGGGGCTCGCAGGCCAGTGCGCGCGCGATGGAGATGCGCTGGCGCTGGCCGCCCGAGAACTCGCTCGGGTAGCGGTGCAGCGCCGAGGGCTGCAGCCGCACCAGGTGCATCAGCTCCTCGGCGCGTTGCCAGGCCTGTTCGCGCGGCACACCGAAGTTCAGCGGCCCCTCGATGATGGAGGCACCGGCCGTCTGGCGCGGGTTGAGCGAGCGGTACGGGTCTTGAAAAACGACCTGCGCGCGGCGGCGAAACGGCGACAGCGCGCGCCCGCGCGCGTTGGCCACCGACTGCCCGGCGGCCACGATATCGCCGCTGCTGGGCTCGATCAGCCGCGCGATGCAGCGCGCCACCGTCGATTTGCCGGAACCGGATTCGCCGACGATGCCGACCGTCTCGCCCGGATGCACCGCCAGGGACACGTCGGCGGCCGCGTGCACCGCACGCCGCCGGCCCGGCCAGGTACCGCTCACGTAGGTTTTGCTCACGCCGCGTGCGTCCAGCAGTGCCGGCCCGCCGGGCAAGGCCGGGCGCTGGTGGCGCCCCAGTTCGGGTACGGCGGCCAGCAACATGCGGGTGTAATCCTCGCGCGGCGCCTGCAGCACCGCCATCTTGTCGCCCCGCTCGACCATCTGGCCGAGCTGCATGACGACGACGCGGTCGGCGATCTCCGCGACGACACCGAAATCGTGGGTGATGAACAGCACCGCCGTGCCGTTCTCGCGCTGCAGCTCGGCGATGAGCTTGAGGATCTCGGCCTGCGTGGTCACGTCCAGAGCGGTGGTGGGTTCGTCGCAGATCAGCAGCGCGGGCTTCAAGATCAGCGCGATGGCGATGACGATGCGCTGGCGCTGCCCGCCCGAAAGCTGGTGCGGGTATGCGGCGTAGATGCGTTCGGGCTCGGGCAGGTGCACACGCTCGAAGATGCGCAGCACCTCGCGTCGGCGCTCTGCGGCAGGCATCGCGCTGTGCTCGCGCAGCATTTCGTCCACCTGGTCGCCGCAGCGCTGCACCGGGTTCAGCGCCGTCATCGGCTCCTGGAACACCATGGCCATCGCCGGGCCACGCAGGCGGCGCAGCTGCGCGGGCGCCAGCGGCAGCAGCGCCTGGCCGTTCAGCACGATGGCGCCTTCGACCGGTTGCAGGCCGGGCGGCAACAGGCCCATCACGGCCTGTGCGATCACCGATTTGCCGGAGCCCGATTCGCCAAGCAGGCACACCGTCTGGCCTGCCGCCACGTCAAAGCTGATGTTCTGGACCGCCAGCGGCCTGTCGGCACCCGGTGGCAGGGCGATGCCCAGATCGCGCACCGACAGCACGGGTGCGGCGGCAGCGGCCTGGGGCGTGGGGGTGTGGGTCACGGTTTCAGCCTCCACGCTTGTTGAATTTCGGGTCCAGCGTGTCGCGCAGGCCATCGCCAAGGAGGTTGACGGCCAGCACCGTGAACGCCAGGAAGACGCCCGGAATCAGCACGCTGTGCGGGTACTGCGTGAACTGCATGCGGCCCTCGGCCATGATGTTGCCCCAGGTGGGGATCTCGGGCGGCATGCCGACGCCCAGAAAAGAGAGAATGGCCTCCACCAGGATGGCCGCAGCGCAGACGTAGGTGCCCTGGATGACCAGCGGCGCGATCGCATTGGGCAATATGTGGCGACCCAGCACTTTCCACGTCGGCGTGTCGAGCGCGATGGCCGCCTCGACGTAAGGCTCTTCGCGGATCGTCAGCACCACCGAGCGCACCAGCCGTGCGACGCGCGGGATCTCGGGCACGGCAATGGCGATGATGATGGTCGTGAGACTGGGCCGCCAGACGGCGACCAGGGTGATGGCGAACAGGATGCCGGGGATGGCCATCACGCCGTCCATCACCCGCATGATCGCGCCGTCCAGGCGGCGGAAGTAGCCTGCGGTCAGGCCCAGCAGCATGCCGATCGCCAGCGCGAGCACCGCGACCGCCCCGCCCACCGCGAGCGACACGCGCGCACCATAGAGCACACGGCTCCAGATATCGCGCCCGAGGCTGTCGCTGCCCAGGGCGAACCAATGCTGGAAACTGTCCCCTGCCAGCGTCATGAACTCGGCACGGGTGCCGGGCAGCAGGTTGGCGCTGCCAGGATCGATCAGGGTCGGGTTGATGGTACCCAGCCATGGCGCCGCCACGGCGCCGAACACCAGAAGCCCCAGCACACCGGCACCGAAACGCACGGCGCCATTGCGCCATACGCGCCGCGCCGTCGAGACGCGCCGAGGCGCCGCTGGCGTTGCCGCTTCGGCGCTGGTGGTCGGGCGGGAAATGGATTCATTCATGGCAGGAAGGGTGGTCATCTCGGTTCAGTAGCGGATACGGGGGTCAAGCAGCACGTAGCTGATGTCCACGAGCAGATTGATCAGCACGTAGATGACCGAGAAGAAAAGCGTGATGCCCTGGATCAGCGGGTAGTCGCGCGACAGCACGGCGTCGACCGTGAGCTGCCCAAGCCCGGGAATCGCGAACACCGTCTCGGTGACGACCACGCCGCCGATGAGCAGCGCCACACCGATGCCGATGACCGTGACGATAGGCACCGCCGCGTTGGCGAGCGCATGGCGCAACAACACCTGGCGCTCGCTGATGCCCTTGGCGCGTGCCGTGCGGATGTAATCCTCGGTCAGCGCCTCGGCGACGGCGGCCCGTGTGACGCGCGCGATCAGCGCCAGGTAAACGATGGACAGCGCCAGCGCCGGCAGGGCCAGATGGGTGAGCCAGGGCAGCACGCCATCGGCCAGGCGCGCATAGCCCTGCACCGGCAGCAACTCCGCCTTGAGCGCCACGCCCCAGATCAGCAGGTAGCCGATGACGAAGGTCGGTATGGAAAAGCCGAGCACCGAAAAGCTCATCAGTGCCCGGTCGAGCCAGCCGCCATGGCGCCAGGCGGCCAGTACGCCCAGCGGCACCGCGATCAGCACCGTCAGCACGATGGTGAAGGCGGCAAGCGACAGCGTGGGTTCGATGCGCTGGCCGATGAGTGTGGCAACGCTCTGGTTCAGGAACAGCGACTTGCCCAGCTCGCCCTGCACCACCTGCCCCGACCATGCGAAAAACTGCTGCGGCAGCGGCCGATCCAGCCCGAGCCGGGCGCGCACCTGCTCGATGTCGGAAAGCGAGGCACTGTCACCGACCATGAGGGCCGCGGGATCTCCCGGCGCCAGGCGGGTCATCATGAACACGATCAACGCGACGATCAACAGCACGGGCAGTGTGGAGACAGCGCGGCGCAACAGAAAGGACAGCATGGCAGTGGGGCGGATACAGGAGAAAGCCGAGGCCGATGGGCGGCAGGAACCATGCCGCCTTCGGTGCAAGAAAACTCAGTCGCTCTTGCGGAGGTTCCAGAACACGTTCACCGGCGCCGTGATGACACCGCTGACCACGCCCTTGCGGATCACCGACAGGGGACGCTGCTCGCCCAGCGGCGCCAGCAGTCCGCTGTCGAAGGTCTCGATCTGGATCTGCTCGGCCAGACGTTTGCGTTGCGCAGGGTCGGTGGTGGCGACGAACTCGGACTTCAGTTGCTCAAGCTTGTCGCTGACGCCCCAGCCGAACCAGCCCTTCTCACCGTTGCCGGTGAGCGGCGCGAAGTACAGCGGGTTCATGTTGTCGCTGCTGCCCCAGCCGGTGATGAAAAGGTTCCAGCCGCCCTTGTCGACAGGGTCCTTCTTGGCGCGGCGCATCAGCAGGGTAGGCCAGTCCATGGCCTGCATGTCGACGTTGAAGCCGGCCTCCTTCAGCAACTGCGCCATCACCGGCGGCAGCTTGTTCAGCAGCCCGAAATCTGCCGGCTGCATCAGCACCACCGGCTTGCCGTCGTAGCCGGCTTCCTTCAGCAGCTTCCTGGCGGCCTCGAACTGCGGCTTGCCGGTGAAGTACGCGGTCTTGTCGGAAGCCAGCGGCGAGTTGCAGGGGTAGATCGAGGTGCAAATGGAATAGAGATCACGCGATACCAACTGCGCCCGCAGCAGCGCCTGCTGGTTGATCGCCATGATCGCGGCCTGGGAGATCTTCGGGTTGTCGAACGGCGGAATGTGGTGGTTCAGGTGCAGGAAGTACGAGCCGGGCGTGGTGCCGGCAACCACTTCCAATTTGGGGTTGGCGCGCAGCGTGTCGTAATGCTCGTACGGCATCCACGACAGCATGTCGACCTCGCCCTTGGCGATGGCGCCCGTCTGCGTCTGCGCATCCTTCAGGATGATCCACTCCACCCGATCGACGTAGACGCGCTTGCCGCCCGCCATGCCCGACGGCTCCTCGCTGCGCGGCACATAGGCCGCGTTCTTCAGGTAGACGACTTTTTCGCCGGCGCGGAACTCGTCCTTGGAGAACACGTAGGGCCCGGACCCCACATAGTCTTCGATCTGCTTGTCGGCGGGCGTCTTGGCCACGCGCTCCGGCATGATGAACGCCGGGCTGCCCGAGGGTTTGGCCAGTGCTTCCAGCACCATGCCGAAGGGCTGGCTGAAGGTCATGCGGAAGCTGTCGTTGTCGATCGCCTCGATCGTGCTCATCGCCGCAAACAGGCGCTGACCCAGGCCGTCGCGCTTGCCCCAGCGCTGCAGCGAGGCGATCACGTCGGCCGAGGTCACGGGCTTGCCATCGTGAAAGGCCAGGCCTTTGCGCAGGCGGAAGGTCCAGACCCTGGCGTCGGCCGACACCTGATGGCTGTCCACCATCTGCGGCTGGACCTCGCCCTTGCCGTCAATCGCGAACAGCGTGTCATAGACCATGTAGCCGTGGTCGCGCGTGACAAAGGCCGTCGTCCAGATCGGATCCAGAATTTTCAGGTCGGCCTGTGGAACGATGCGCAGGACCTTGCCTGCCTGCGCGTAGGCGGTGGCGGCACTCAGCGCCAGCAGCACCGCACCGAAGCAGCGGATGAGGGATGAAAGGCGGGCCATGGTGTCTCCTGGTTATGGCGGCGGGGTACGCCCAACGATGGTCGTGGGAAGGAAAAGGGAGCGTGCTGCGGCGCTGGCGCTCAGACGGTCTTGCGGGCTGGCGGTCGTTTCGCCGTCTGGCTGAATGTCTGGACCATGATCTCGTCAGCGGCCTGGACGAGCTTGTGCAGGCACCTTTCGAAAATCACCCGCTCTTCGTCGCTGAGCGCTTCACGAAACGCCTTGAGGGCCACGCGACCGATGCGTTCGGCATCCAGCACCACGGCGACGCCCCCGTCGGTGAGGTACAGGCAGACCTGACGCGCGTCTGATTCACCGATCACGCGCAGCACCAGTCCACGGCGCACCAGCGCGGTGATGGCCTTGGACGCCAGCGTTTTCTCAAGATAGCTGCACTCGATCAGGCGTGTGAGCGTCATGCCGGGTTCATTGGCGATGAAACGCAGCAGCCGCACCTCGCGCAGACTGACCCCGCACTCCCGCTGGTAAGCCTCCGCTGCCTGCGCCTTCATGCGCTCGTTGGCCACGTCGAGCGTGATCGTCACGTAATCCACCTGCAGGTTCAGGGGTTTGCGCTGAATCGTTGAACGCGGCATTAGATTAATAAATCAATAGTTGAATGTTGCATCTAATATAGCCGGCTACACCTCTGCCGGTAATCGGGGAATACCCTTGATTGGGGCCCATGGTTTTCCCGCAGGCCGGCAGTGTGCGATTACGCCGACGTGCTGGCGCGACGGCGCCGGGTACGCCAGAGTGGTCGTGTGCCGCGCCAGTTCCTTCTGACTCCTCCATCTCGACCCTGAACCCACCCTCTGCTCCTCAAAGGCCGAAGCGGCGCCTCCATCCGGTGCGCCGAGGCATTGCGCGTCAGAGCTCACACGCAATCCTCGCCCGCACCTGCTTTTCCTATAATCAGCGTTTCCCACCGGGGATGCGCCACCCAGACCGCACACAGCGGCCACCCAAGCCGCGCATCCCAAGCAGGACATGACCAAATTCGTCTTCGTCACCGGCGGTGTGGTGTCTTCCCTGGGCAAGGGAATCGCCTCTGCCTCCCTCGCCGCGATCCTGGAGTCGCGCGGTCTTAAAGTCACCCTCGTCAAGCTCGACCCGTACATCAACGTCGATCCGGGCACCATGAGCCCGTTTCAGCACGGCGAGGTCTTCGTCACCGACGACGGCGCGGAAACCGACCTGGATCTGGGCCATTACGAGCGTTTCATCGAAACGCGCATGCGCCAGGCCAACAACTTCACCACCGGGCGCATCTACCAGAGCGTGCTCGAAAAAGAGCGCCGCGGCGACTACCTGGGCAAGACGGTGCAGGTGATCCCGCACGTCACCAACGAAATCCAGGAATTCATCAAGCGCGGCGCGGGCATAGGCACGCCCGACGCGGTGGACGTGGCGATCTGCGAGATCGGCGGCACGGTGGGCGACATCGAATCGCTGCCTTTCCTCGAAGCCGCGCGCCAGCTGGCGCTGAAGCTCGGCCCCAACAACACCGCCTTCGTGCACCTGACCTACCTGCCGTGGATCGCCACCGCCGGTGAATTGAAGACCAAGCCCACGCAGCACACGGTGCAGAAGCTGCGCGAGATCGGCATCCAGGCCGACGCCCTGCTGTGCCGCGCGCAGAAGGCCGTGCCCACCGAGGAACGCGAAAAGATCTCGCTCTTCACCAACGTGCCCGAATGGGGCGTGATCAGCATGTGGGACGTGGACACCATCTACAAGGTGCCGCGCATGCTGCACGAGCAGGGGCTCGATGGCCTGATCTGCGACAAGCTGCGCCTGAACACCCGCCCGGCCACGCTGCGGCGCTGGGACGAGCTGGTCTATGAGACCGAACACCCGCAGGGCGAGGTGCGCGTCGCCATGGTGGGCAAGTACGTGGAACTCACCGACGCCTACAAATCGGTGAACGAGGCACTCAAGCACGCGGGCATGCAAAGCCATGTGCGCGTGAGCATCACGCACCTGGATTCCGAAACCATCAGCGACGCCAATGCCGACGCACAGCTCGGCGGCTTCGATGCCATCCTCGTGCCCGGGGGCTTTGGCTCGCGCGGCATCGAGGGCAAGATTTCGACGGCCCGCTACGCGCGTGAGCACAAGGTGCCCTACCTCGGCATCTGCCTCGGGATGCAGGTGGCCACCATCGAATACGCGCGCCATGTGGCGGGCATGGCCAAGGCCAATTCCACCGAGTTCGACCCCAAGACCCCCTACCCCGTGATCGCGCTGATCACCGAATGGAAGGACGCGGACGGCAGCATCAAGACGCGCGACGAGCATTCCGACCTGGGTGGCACCATGCGCCTGGGCGCGCAGTCATCGGACGTGCAGCCGGGCACCCTGGCGCACCAGATTTACGGCGACGTGGTGACCGAGCGCCACCGCCACCGCTACGAGGCCAACGTCCAGTACCTGGACCCGCTGCGCAAGGCGGGCCTGGTGATTTCGGCGCTCACGCAGCGCGAGCACCTGACCGAAATCGTCGAGCTGCCGCAAAGCGCGCACCCCTGGTTCATCGGTGTGCAATTCCACCCCGAGTTCAAGTCTGCGCCGTGGAGCGGACACCCGCTGTTCAATTCCTTCATCGCCGCGGCCGTCACGCAGCACCAGGGCTGACACCATGCGTCTGTGCAACTTCAATGTGGGCCTGGATCACCCCTTCTTCCTCATCGCCGGGCCCTGCGTGGTCGAGAGCGAACAACTGCAGATGGACGTGGCCGGGCGCCTGAAGGAAATCACGGCGGAACTCGGTGTGCCCTTCATCTTCAAGAGCAGCTTCGACAAGGCCAATCGCTCCAGCGGCACCAGCTTTCGCGGCCCGGGCATGGCGCTGGGGCTGGAGATTCTGGCCAAGGTGAAAAAAGAGATCGGCGTGCCGGTGCTCACCGACGTGCACACCGAGGCCGAGGTGGCGCCTGTCGCCGCCGTGGTCGATGTGCTGCAGACCCCCGCCTTCCTCTGCCGCCAGACCGATTTCATCCACGCCGTGGCGCAATCAGGCAAGCCGGTGAACATCAAGAAGGGCCAGTTCCTCGCGCCGCACGACATGGTGAACGTGATCGAGAAGGCCCGTGCGGCCGCGCGCGAAAAGGGGCTCGACGAAGACGCTTTCATGGCCTGCGAGCGCGGCGCGAGCTTTGGCTACAACAACCTCGTCTCCGACATGCGCAGCCTTGCCATCCTGCGCGAGACCGGCGCGCCCGTGGTGTTCGACGCCACGCACAGCGTGCAGCTGCCCGGCGGCAACGGCACCAGCAGCGGCGGCGTGCGCGAGATGGTGCCGGTGCTGGCGCGAGCGGCGGTGGCCGTGGGCGTGGCGGGCCTCTTCATGGAAACCCATCCCGACCCGGCGCACGCGCTCTCGGACGGCCCCAACGCCGTGCCACTCAGGCACATGCGCGCGCTGCTCGAATCGCTGCGCGAACTCGACGAAGTGGCCAAGCGCCGCCCTTTTCTTGAAAACGACTTTGGAGTCTGAACCATGCCCTGCGGCTACATCATCGCGTCGGTAGACATCACCAACCCGGCAGCCTACGACGTCTACAAAAAACTCAGCACCGAAGCCATTCGCCTGCACGGCGCCGAGGTGCTGGTGCGCGGCGGCAAGGTGGAAACGCTGGAAGGCGGCTGGAACCCGGGGCGCACCGTGGTGCTGAAGTTCCCCAGCGTCGAAGCCGCCAGGATTTACTGGGATTCGCCCGAATACCGCGCCGCGCGCGCCGCGCGCGAAGGCGCCTGCACCATGCGCATGGTCGTCGTCGAAGGCGCATGATTCTTGTAGTCCTTTTTTAATAGCTGGCAGCGCATACCCTGATTGCGTTAGAGCCCATTTTTATTGAAACTCGCCAGAGCCTGCGCCTCTGCCCACCCATCCAAGGAAACCCATGAGTGCCATTGTTGACATCGTAGGCCGCGAAGTGCTGGACAGCCGCGGCAACCCCACCGTCGAATGCGACGTCCTGCTCGAATCAGGCGTGATGGGCCGCGCCGCCGTGCCCAGCGGCGCCTCCACCGGCTCGCGCGAGGCGATCGAATTGCGCGACGGCGACAAGAGCCGCTACGGCGGCAAAGGCGTGCTGCGCGCGGTCGAGCACATCAACACCGAAATCTCCGAAGCCGTGCTGGGCCTGGACGCCTCCGAGCAGGCCTTCCTGGACAAGACCCTGATCGACCTGGACGGCACCGAAAACAAGAGCCGCCTGGGCGCCAATGCCATGCTTGCGGTCTCGATGGCCGTGGCCCGCGCCGCCGCAGAAGAGGCAGGCCTGCCGCTGTACCGCTACTTCGGCGGCATGGGCGGCTGCCAGCTGCCGGTGCCGATGATGAACGTCATCAACGGCGGCGCGCACGCCAACAACGGCCTGGATGTGCAGGAATTCATGATCATCCCCGTGGGCGCGGATTCGTTTCGCGAGGCCCTGCGCTGGGGCGCCGAGGTGTTCCACGCGCTCAAGAAGATCATCAACGACAAGGGCATGAGCACGGCCGTGGGCGACGAAGGCGGCTTCGCCCCGCGCGTGGAAAACCACGAAGCCGCCATCCAGCTCATCCTGCAGGCGATCGAAGCCGCCGGTTACACGGCAGGCGAGCAGATCGCGCTGGGCCTGGACTGCGCCTCCAGCGAGTTCTACAAGGACGGGCAATACGTGCTGAACGGCGAAGGCGGCCTCAAGCTCACCGCCGGGCAATGGTGCGACATGCTGCTGACCTGGGCCGACAAATACCCCATCATCAGCATCGAGGACGCCATGGCCGAAGGCGACTGGGACGGCTGGAAGCTGCTCACCCAGCGCATGGGGCAGAACGTGCAGCTCGTGGGCGATGACCTGTTCGTCACCAACACCAAGATCCTCAAGGAAGGCATCGAGAAGGGCGTGGCCAACTCCATCCTGATCAAGATCAACCAGATCGGCACGCTGACGGAAACCTTCGCCGCGATCGAAATGGCCAAGCGCGCGGGCTACACCGCCGTGGTGAGCCACCGCTCGGGCGAGACGGAAGACTCCACCATCGCCGACATCGCCGTCGGCCTGAACGCCGGGCAGATCAAGACCGGCTCGCTCAGCCGCAGCGACCGCATCGCCAAATACAACCAGCTGCTGCGCATCGAGGAAGACCTGGGCGACGTGGCGCAGTACCCGGGCCGCGCAGCCTTCTACAACCTGCGCTGAAGCCAGCTCTCACCCCCGGCTGAACCTTGGGCTCGCGCACCGTTGCCCTGCTGCTGCTCCTGCTGCTGATGCTCATCCACCTGCAGCTGTGGAGCGGGCACGGCAGCATCGGCGACGTTGCGCAGATGCGCGCCCAGCTGTCCGCACAACAGGCGGCCAATGCCAAGGCACGCCTGGCCAACGAGCACCTGGATGCCGAAGTGCAGGACCTGAAGCAGGGCCTGGATATCGTTGAGGAAAAGGCACGCAGCGAACTGGGCATGGTCAAGCCCGGCGAGGTTTATGTGGAAGTGCTGCGCGGGAGCCGGTCAAAACCCTGATGGGCAGCAGCACAAAAAAGCGACCTTTCGGTCGCTTCCGCCCTTGAGAGGGTACGCTCACCCCTTCTTGATACTGATGACCTGAGGGACAGTGACCGCTTTCAAGCCATCGATTCCGCCCTCTGAACCCCATCCGGACTTTTTGACACCGCCGAAGGGCACCATGGGATGGATCATGCCGTGTTGGTTGATCCAGACCGTTCCCGCCTGGATGCGGGATGCCACGGCC
The DNA here is from genome assembly GCF_000484635.1 of Comamonas badia DSM 17552. Lineage (GTDB taxonomy): Bacteria > Pseudomonadota > Gammaproteobacteria > Burkholderiales > Burkholderiaceae_C > Comamonas_C > Comamonas_C badia. The sequence continues at coordinate 603,377 of NZ_AXVM01000001.1, forward strand.
TTGGCCTGTTGCACGTCATTCGACCAGACCGACGCACCCAGGCCGACATCCAGGCGATTGGCGCTGGCGATGGCGTCCTCCACATTCTTGTAGCTGATGATGGGCAGCACCGGGCCGAATTGCTCCTGATCGACCAGGGCTGCGCCATCCTTGATGTGGGACACAAGGGTCAAGGGGTAAAAATTCCCTCGTCCTCCCGGCTCCTGTCCGCCACAGACGATGGTTGCACCCTCTTGCCTGGCCTTCTCCACAAGGCCGACCACCTTGCTGTATTGCATGCGATTCTGGATCGGACCCATCACGACGCCCGCATCCATGCCATTGCCCATGGGCATCTGTGTCGCAATGGCCTTGAGCGCGGCAACCATGGCTTCATACTTGCTTTCGTGCACATAAATACGCTTGGCAGCGGCACAGGTCTGCCCCATGTTGATGAATGCCCCCCAGAAGATCGACATGGCAATCTGCTGCGGATCGGCGTCCGGCAGAACAATGGCGGCATCGTTGCCGCCAAGCTCCATCGTCGTGGGTGTCAGGTTGCGCGCGGCGATTTCGGCAATGCGCGAGCCGGTGGCCGCCGATCCGGTAAAGAGAATCTTGTCCACGTCGGGGTGTCCCACCAGGGCCGCCCCGACCTCCCCTGGGCCGCTGACCGTGTTGAGTACCCCCGGCGGCAACGCCTCGCTGATCATGCGCACCATTTCCAGGGTGCCGATGCTGGTGTATTCGGACGGTTTGATGACTACCGTACTGCCGGTACGCAAGCCAGGAATGATCTGCCAGATGGCGATCAGGAGCGGCCAATTCCACGGTGCGACCGCGGCGATCACGCCATAGGGCTTGCGGTGCATTTCATCGCGCCGGGTTTCGTCTTCAAACACCACATCGACCGGGAGATCAAGATTGGCCGGCACACGTGTCCAGGCTTCGCAGCCCCAGGCCTCGAAGCGGGCGCCAGGCACCTGGTCGGGGCCAACGCCACCCAGGGGCTTGCCCTGTTCACGCACCACCCATTCAGCGAGCACCTCGGAGTTTTCCTTGAGGAGGTCCGCCACTTTCATCATCAAGGCTTTGCGCTCGCCGTCTGGCAGGGCAGCCCAGCCCGGCTGGGCCGCCTTGGCCGCGGCGACCGCCTGCGCCACCTGATCGTCGGAACTGTGCGGCACCATGCCCAGCGTTTCGCCGGTGGCGGGGTTGTAAGATGCAAAGGTCCGGTCCGACCCCGCAGACTTGCCATTGATGGTGTTGAGAAATGTTTTCATGTCGTGCCTCCAAAAAATGCCGCGTGGATCGGCGATGCAGGCATTCTGGAAAACTGCCCCAGGATTGTCCATCGCGAGAATTCGCATAAGGGTTTTCCCCAGAATGCACCGAGGCACGCCGCATGCAGCTTGAATACCTCGCTACCGTGCAGCGCCATTGGCGCCAGCGCTGGCTCGACGATCGCAATGCCATCGCCTGGCCTGCGGGGCGTGATCTGCTCGCCTACATGCTGCTGAATCTGGACGACCCGCAACGTTGCTGGGAGTTGCTGGTCCACGGGCTGCGCGACGCACTGGACGCGGATCGCGTGGATGCGGGCGTGCTGGATGGCGGCGACCCGCGCAGCACCCACCATTGGTACAAGGCGTGCGCAGAAGTCCAGCGCGCCAGCATGCAGCTACCGGCCATGTCCGAGATCGCATTCGACGCCAAGCAGCCGGATTTGGTCCAGATATGGCACAAACCGCTGGGCCTGATCGAGCCGGACGTGCGCCAGTCGCGGCAGCTGAGCCCGTCCATGCAAACAACCCTGCTCGGGCTGAAGACAGCAGCCAAGCTGGCCATACCGCTATGGGATGGTGCCCGTCCCGCCGGATTCGTATGCGCTGACTGGACACGTCCACACCCGCGCTGGTCGGCTCAGCTGCATACCCAGTTGGTGCATTTCGTGCAGCCCCTGGGGGAACTGTTACGCAGCATCGCGGCCGATGCCGGCAAAAGCGCACCGCCGCGAGCCGATGCACTGGAGCCCGTGAGCCTGTCGCCCGCCGAGCACAGGGTCGCGGCTCTCATCGCGCAGGGAATGAGCTACAAGGAGGTGGCCTCGCAGTTGAATCGCTCCGTCTCGACGATCGATCACCAGCTGCGCAGCATCCGCGGCAAGCTGGGCCTGCGCTCCACCAGCCAGCTGATCAGCCAGTGGCGCCCCTGACACGCACGGCCACGCTCGTCCGGCTTGCCGGCGTCACGGGCCTTCCTGCCGCTGGCCATCGGCCTGGCGGAATGCCTCGGCAAACTGATCCAGGTGCGCCAGCAGCGCCCGCAGCGCCGCGCTGTTGTGCCGCCGCTGCATGTAGGCGGCGTACAGCCATACATCCGACGGCGAAAACTGCTCCAGCGCGGGCTCCAGCTCACCGCTTTCCAGCCACTGCGCCAGCGATCGCCGGGGCGTCCACATCACGCCCAGGCCTTGCACGGCCAGGGTGATCAGCGGCGCCGGCTGGGTGGCGTTGACGCGCGGCTGCAGCGCCAGCTCGAACGGTTTGCCCGCCACCTGGAAATGCCAGCGCGGCGCCTGCCCCGGCAGGCTCCAGGCGAGCTGTGCGTGGGTGCATAGCTGGTCCGGACGCTCCGGCTTGCCGTGCGCTCGCCAATACGCAGGCGATGCCACGGCGACAAAGTCAATGCGCAAAAGGCGGCGCACGATGAGATTGGCATCCCCGATGGGGCCGGCGCGAAACGCAAGGTCGATACCTTCCTCGGCCAGATCCACGATACGGTCCGTGATGCGCCAGTCCAGATCCACTTCCGGGTATTGGCGCAGAAACTCACTCATCATGGCCGGCAGGTCGGTGTGCACCAGCCCATAGGGCATGGTCACCGAGAGTCTGCCGCTGGGGCGCGTTGCGCGCTGGTGCAATTCGCCGTTGGTGAGATCGACCAGCTCCAACACCGCGCTGCTGCGCTCGAACAGCAGCTGCCCCGCATCGGTCAGCGACACCTTGCGCGTCGTGCGGTTGAACAGGCGCAGGCCGAAACGCCTTTCCAGCTCGGCGATTGCCTTGCTCACACTGGCAGGTGAAACGCCTTGCGCCGCAGCGGTGGCGGAAAAGCTGCCGCGGCGCGCCACCTCGCGAAAAATCTGTATGAGGTCCAGCGAATCCATGAGCGATTATTCCCTGTGCGCACGCTCCGCGGGCGCATTTCCGATTCCGGGCAGTGGCGGCGCGCCGGCGCCATCCAGCGCGGAACCGATGCCAGCCCTTGTTGCGCAGCGATCGCGGCCTTCGAACATTGTCTTGCCTTGGCCCAAACAGCGGCATTGCGCTTGCTTCAGCGCAATGGTGCTGTCTCTCCCATCAGAAGCAAGACCGCCGATCAGACATCGGCAGCGGCAAGAGCCACGGCCCCGGCACACCACCTCACTGCACGTGGGGCGGCACCGGCGGCTGGCTGCCGGGTTCGGTGAAGAGCTGGCGGACATCGACGGCGTCAAAGCGGTATTGCTGGCCGCAATATTCGCAGCCAACCTCCGCCTCGCCGCGCTCGCGCAGAATGCTCTGCACCTCTTCCTGCCCCAGGCCGCGCAGCATGCCCGCCACGCGCTCGCGCGAGCAGGTGCAGGCAAAGCGCGGGCCCTGCTCGCCTGACAGTGGGGCGAATCCCATCAATTTCTCTTGCCAGAACAGGCGGTGCAGCACCGCCGAGGGCTGCAGTTCCAACAGTTCGCGCTGCGTCAGGCTGGCCGCCAGCGTGGCGATGCGTTCGTAACCTGCCTCGGCCTCCTGCACGCTGCCACCCAGATTGCCAGCACCCGTCAGCGGCATGCGCTGCACCAGCAGGCCGGCGGCGACGTTTTCATCCGCCGCCAGCACCAGCGTGCTGGCAAGCTGTTCCGAGCGCCGCATATAGTGCTGCAGCCCAGCGGCAAGCGTGTGAAACGGAGCGCCGCCGTCGTCAGCCAGCCCCACGATGCCCTGGTAGGGCTGCTGGCCCTGTGCCCGCGTCCGCGGATCCAGCGTGATCGCGCAGCGCCCCTTGCCCCCGGGGTTCGCCAGCGCCGCCAGATCGGCATCCGCGGCCACCGCGCCGCTGACGGAGGCGGTGGCACGCAGGCGCAAGTCGGCCTCGACCTGCGCCACCGCGAGACGCACCGGACCATCGCCCGCTATCTGCAGAATGAGCGCGCCGTCGAACTTGACATGGGTGTGCATCAACACCGAGGCCGCCAGCATTTCGCCCAGCAGCTGCGCCACCGGCAAGGGGTAGGCGCCGGTTTCGGTATTAGCCGCGCGCCGGCGCAGCACCTCGGCCCAGGCATCGGTCAGGCGCACGATGGCGCCGCGCACCGGCAGGCCATCGAACAGGAAACGCTGCAGTTCGGACACGGCGGCGCGCTCAGGCAATGCGCTTGAGCCCGGCCTTGAAGCGGCGGGCATTTTCGATGTAGTGGCGCGCGCTCCAGCGCAGGCGCTCGATCTGCTCGGGCGTGAGCTGGCGCACCACGCGCGCCGGGCTGCCGATGATCATCGAGCCATCGGGGAATTCCTTGCCCTCGGTCACGAGCGCGCCGGCGCCGACGAGGCAGTTCTTGCCGATCTTCGCGCCATTGAGCACCACGGCGCCAATGCCGATGAGCGACTCATCGCCTATCGTGCAGCCGTGCAGCATCACCTTGTGGCCGACCGTCACGTTCTTGCCCACGGTCAGCGGCAGGCCTTCGTCGGCATGCAGCACGCTCGCGTCCTGGATGTTGGAGCCGGCGCCTATGGTGATGTGCGCGGTGTCTCCGCGCACCACGGTGCCGAACCAGATGCTGGCGTCTTCGTGCAGCGTGACGCTGCCCATCACCTCGGCGCTTTCTGCCACCCAGCTGGTCGCCGCCCGTTGCGGCGCCACGCCATCGAGTTCATAGATTGCCATCGCGCTGCATCTCCATAAAACGCCAAAACTACAATTGTAGGGATGGAGCTTCGCCAACGCGCCCTGGATGTGCTGGGGCTGACAGATATAGAGCAAAAACCGGCGCAAACGCTTGCCCTGCATGCGCGAGCAGCTACTTTGGATATAGCAACTGCGGCTGTCTTGGCGGCCCGGCGGGCACTGCCCGGGCACCCTGCCCGCCCGCCGCTGCTGGCACCTACCCAGGTGCAGCGCCGCTCTCCCGCCACCTCCGAAGGCCGCGCGGTGCTGATCCACGCGATCGCGCACATCGAATTCAACGCCATCAACCTCGCGCTGGACGCCATCTGGCGCTTTCCGGGCATGCCCGAATCGTATTACCGCGACTGGCTGCGCGTGGCGGCCGAAGAGGCAAAGCACTTCACGCTGCTGCGCCGGCACCTGCGCACGCACCTAGGCCGCGACTACGGCGACTTTCCGGCGCACCAGGGGCTGTGGACCATGTGCGAGAAGACCGCGCACGACATCACGGCGCGCATGGCGCTGGTGCCGCGCACGCTGGAGGCCCGCGGGCTGGACGCCACGCCGCTGATCCAGCACAAGCTGCGCGGCACGGGCGCGCCCGATGCACTGGCCGCGGTGGAGATTCTGGACACCATCCTGCGCGAAGAGGTCGGCCATGTGGCCATCGGCAACCACTGGTACCGCTGGTTGTGCGCACGCCAGGGGCTGGACCCGGTGCAGCATTACGCCCTGCTGGCCCGGCAGCACGGCGCGCCGCGCGCCAAGCCGCCGCTGAATGGGCCAGCGCGCCTGGCGGCCGGCTTCACCGAGGCCGAATTGCGCTGGCTCGCTGGGGAGTAGAGCTGCGACAATGGCGCGCACGGCAGCGTTGCCTACAATGCCCCGCACTACCCCGCGTACGGCACCAGCCACGGCAGCCACAGCACCCATGACAGACATTTCCACTCCTGCCTCTTCTGGTCAGCGCAATGGCCCGGCAGGCGCCATGATCGCGCGCCAGGCCATCGTCAACGCCAAGCAGGCGGTAGTCGGCTACGAGCTGCTGGACCGCTCGCATGCGCGTGACGACCATACGGCCGCCAGCGATGTGCTGGCGCTGTTCAACGCGCTCTCGCATGCCGGCAGCGAAGAAATCGTGGGCAAGAGCCTGCTGTTCGTCAACTGCACGCATGAGAGCCTGTCCGGCGGCCATCTGGAGCTGGTCAATCCCGACCGGATCGTGCTTGAAATCCCACCGCTGGCGCACCCCGCGGCCGAGGAAATCGCCGCCCGCCAGCCGATCCTGGCCGCGTTGCGCGAGCGCGGCTTTCATCTGGCGTTCAACCAGTCGGTGCTCGAATCCGCGTATGCGCCCTGGCTCGCGCAAGCCGATTTCATCAAGCTCGACCTCTCCGTGCTGCCGCCCGACCAGGCCACGGTGCTGATCCACTATGCACAGCGCGAGAGCAAGGCCGAACTGATCGCCGAGAAGCTGGAAACCGCGCAGCAGTACGACATGGCTTCCTCGCTCGGGGTCGGGCTGTTCCAGGGCTACTGGTTCGCCCGCCCGGCCCTGGTGCAGGCCAAACTGCTGAGCCCGGTGCAGGCCAACATCCTCGAATTGCTCAACCTGGTGCGCAAACAGGCCAATACCGATCAGATCGAAGACGTACTCAAGCGAGACGCGGGCCTGGCCTTCAACCTGATGCGGCTCATCAACTCCGCCGGCCTGGGGCTGCGCCGCGAGATCACGTCGTTTCGCCAGGCCGTCATGCTGCTGGGCCTCAAGAAACTGTTCCGCTGGGCCGCGCTGCTGCTGACCGCCGCGCGCCTCGGCGGACCGCCGCCGGCCGTCGGCCAGACCGCGGTGGTGCGCGGCCGATTCATGGAACTGCTGGCGCAGGAATTCCTGGCGCCCGAGCAGGTGGACGAGGCTTTCCTCGCGGGCATGTTCTCCATGCTCGACCAGATGCTGGACATGCCGCTGCACCAGGCGCTCCAATTGCTTGATCTGCCCACCGAAGTGGTCAGCCAGATCGAACACCACGATGGCCCTCTGGGCAAGCTGCTGCTGCTGGTGCAGGCCTGTGAAACCAGCAGCGACGAAGACTTCGACCATGCGCTGCAGGCGCTGCCGCTGACCAGCCAGCAGGTGAACATGGCGCATCTGCAGGCGCTCGCCTGGGCGGACCGGATGTGCGAAGCCTGACACCGCGCACCCGCCCCTGCACACCATGACCAATACCCCCAAAACCACCCCTCCCGACATCCCGGCCGACGACAGCGTGGTCGCCATCGCCCGCCAGGCCATTCTCGATGCCCAGCGCGCCGTGTTTGGCTATGAACTGTTCGACCGCAGCACCGCGGCCGACAAGCACACCGCCGCCACGGATGCGGCCGTGCTGTTCAACGCTCTGTCCTACGCCGGATCGGAAAGCCTCATCGGCCGCAATGTCGTCTTCATCAATTGCACCCACGAAAGCCTGGTCGGCGCGCACCTGGACCTGATCCATCCCGAGAAGGTGGTGCTCGAAGTGCCTCCGCTGAGAGCCGAGGCGTCTGCGCAGGACATCGACGGCAAGCTGGTGATCTTCCAAGGCCTGAAGGAACGCGGCTTTCGCATCGCGCTGGACCAGAATGCCCTGCGCAAGCCCTATGCCAGCTGGCTGCCGCTGGCGGATTTCATCAAGCTGGACATGATGGCGTTCAAGCCGGAACTGGCCGAGCCGCTGGTGAAGTTCGCACGCTCGGCCAACGCCAAGGCGACGCTGGTGGCTGAAAAGGTGGAATCGGCCGAGCAGTACGAACGCATGGCAAGGCTCGGCGTGACCCTGTTCCAGGGCTACTGGTTTGCCAAGCCCACGGTGGTCAAGGCCCAGACCATACGCCCGACCCAGGCCACCATCCTGCAGCTCATCAACCTGGTGCGCAAGCAGGCCGAGACGGACGAAATCGAACAGCTGCTCAAGCGCGATCCCACACTCTCCTTCAACCTGCTGCGTTTCATCAACTCCTCGGGTTTCGGCCTGCAGGTGGAGATCACCTCGTTCAAACACGCGGTGATGATCCTGGGGCTCAAGAAGCTGTTTCGCTGGGCCGCGCTGCTGCTCACCACCTCGCGCAACACCAGCACGCCGCTGGCCGTGGGCCAGACCGCCGTGGTGCGCGGGCGGCTGATGGAGCTGCTGGCCGCAGAAATGCTGCCGCCGCAAGAGTGCGACAACGCCTTCGTGGTCGGTGTGTTCTCGCTGCTCGATGTGATGCTGGGCGTACCGCTGGAGCGCGCACTGGAAACTGTGTCGCTGCCCGAGCCGGTGGTCGATGCACTGCTGCACAAAAAGGGGGTGTTCGCCCCTTTCCTGGAGCTGACCATCGCCTGCGAAAGCGGCGACGATGCCGCCTTCGCGCGCGCCGCCGCGCAGCTGCAGCTGTCCAACCACCAGGTCAACATGGCGCACATGCAGGCGCTGGCCTGGGCGGACGAACTGACCAGCGACAGCCAGTAGCCCGCCGCCCGCCTCACCCGCGCGGGTGGTGCTGCGCATGCAGCTGCTTGAGCCGCTCGCGCGCCACGTGGGTATAGATCGTGGTGGTTGAAATATCGGCGTGGCCCAGCAGCAGCTGCACCACGCGCAGGTCCGCGCCGTGGTTGAGCAAATGCGTGGCAAACGCGTGGCGCAGGGTGTGGGGAGAGAGCGGCACCGCAATGCCGCCCAGCTGGGCATACTTCTTGACCAGCATCCAGAACATCACCCGCGTCATGGCGCCGCCTCTATGGGTGACGAAAAGGTCTGGCGTCTGCTGCCCGCCCAGGATCACCTCGCGCGACTCCTGCACATAGCGCTGCAGCCATTCGCACGCCATCTCTCCCATGGGCACGAGCCGCTCCTTGCTGCCCTTGCCCAGCACCCGCACCACGCCCTCGGCCAGGCTGACATGAAACGTCTTGAGCCCCACGAGCTCGCTCACGCGCAGGCCGCTGGCGTACATCAGCTCCAGCATTGCACGGTCGCGCAGGCCCAGAGCGGTGGCGACGTCGGGCGCGGCCAGCAGGGCTTCCACCTGCGCCTGCGTCAGCACACCCGGCCTGCGCGGAGGCTGGCGCGCGGCCAGCATGCGCAGCGTCGGGTCCCCCGCCAGCAAGCCCTGCTGGCGCGCCCAGTGGAAGAAGCGCCGGAAGACCGTCAGCCGCCGGTTGGCGGTGGTGGCGCGCGTCTGGGCGTGGCGCGCGGCGAAATACGCATTGAGCTGCGCCTCCGTGGCCTGCAGCAACCCTGAATCCTGTCCCGCAAGCCAGGCGGCCAACGCGCCCAGGTCGCGGCGGTAGGCCTGCAGGGTATTGGCAGCCAGGCCGTCCTGCAGCCACAGGGCGTCGGCAAAGCCGTCGATCAGGCGCGTATCGCTGTCGGAGGAGGAAAGGGAAATATTCGCCATCACGCATTCAGGAAATTGCCGGCCGCCGCGGATCGGTCGAGGCACGCCAGGCCATCTCCGCCCCGCCGCAGCGCCACCCGCCTGTCTCGGCATGATGCCGCATGGACCAGCTCAAGAGGCGCCGGGGCTCATGCGCCATCCGGGCCTGCGCAGCCACTGCAGCAGCAGCGACAGCGCGATCAGCGCCAGGCCCACCGCATCGGCCCAGGCATGGGGATAGACCAGCAGCAGCCCGGCGGCAATGAAGGCCAGGCGCTCCCACCAGCGGCAGCGCACCAGCGCCCAGTTCTGCGCGCCGCAAGCCAGGGCCGCGATGCCGGCCGAGGCGGTGACGACGATCCAGGCAACCTCCCACCACGACACACCCGCCGGCGGCTTGAGCAGCAGGCCGGCCCCGGCCGGGTCGAGCACGAAGACGAACGGCAGCAGGAAAGCCGGCAGCGTGTACTTCCAGGACTGCAGCGTCGTCTTGTACGGGTCGCCCCCGGTGATGGCGGCGGCCGCGAAGGGCGAGAGCGCGGTGGGCGGCGAGACCTCGGAGAGCACGGCGTAGTAGAAGATGAACATGTGCGCCGCGTAGTCGGGCACACCGAGCTTGACCAGCGCCGGCGCGGCGATCACGGCGCAGATGATGTAGCTCGCCGTCACCGGCACCGCCAGCCCGATGATCCAGACGATCAGCGCGGTGTAGATCGCCGTCAGCAGCAGGTTGCCGCCGGCATAGTCGATGACGATGGAGCTGAACTTCAGGCCCAGGCCGGTCTTGCCGACCACGCCGACGATCACGCCCGCGGCCGCGCAGGTGGCGGCCACGCTGAGCGCCTGCTTGGAGCCGTCGCTCAGCGCGGCGATCAGCTTGGGCGGCCACATTGCCGTCTCGCGCGACAGGAAGCTCACCGCGAAGGCGACCACGGTGGCCCAGAACACCGACATCAGTGGCGAGAAGCCGTAGACCATGAAGCCGACGATGGCCACGAGCGAGAGGAAGTGAAACCAGAACCGGGCCGCCAGTTGCAGCGCGGTGGCGCCGACGCGCGTTTCCTCCAGGGCGCCGCCGCTGCTGAATTTCCTCGAATCGAGTTCCACCATCAGGAACAGCGACAGGTAGTACAGGCAGGTGGGAATGGCCGCCATCAGCAGCACGTCGAGGTAGGAGATCTTCAGGAACTCGGCGATCAGGAAGGCCGCCGCGCCCAGCACCGGCGGCGAGATGATGGCGCCCAGGCCGCCGGCCGCGAGCAGGCCGCCGGCCGAATTGGCGTCGTAGTGGGCGCGGCGCAGCATGGGCCAGGCCACGGTGCCGATGGTGACCGTGGTGGCCACCCCCGAGCCCGAGGGGCCGCCCAGCAGGAAGGACGACAGCACCACGGTGCGCCCCGCGCCCGAGCGCTTGCCGCCCAGCAGGGCGAAGCTGAAATCGAGAAAGAACTTGCCGGCGCCCGAGTGCTGCAGGAAGGCGCCGAAGATGGTGAACATGATGATCAGCGTCGCCGAGACGTCGATGGCGGTGCCGAAGATGCCTTCGAGCGACATGTACATCACGCCGATCATGCTGCTCAGGTCATAGCCGCGATGGGTCCATTGCCCCGGCAGGTAGGGCCCGAGGAAGGCGTAGGCGCCGAACAGCACGACCACCAAGGGCATGATCCAGCCGGTGGTGCGCCGGCACGCCTCCAGCACCAGCAGCACGAAGGCGACCCCGAAGGCCAGATCCCAGTGGTCGGGCAGGGTGCTGCGGTCCCAGAAGTCGTCGCCGCCCATCAGGATGTAGACGATGGTGGCGGCGCCCAGCAGGCCGAGCAGCACGTCATACCACATCAACCGGTTGCGCAGCCGCCTGGCCGCCGGAAAGATGAGGAAGATCAGCAACAGCACGAAGCCGACGTGCACCGGGCGCAGCACCTGCGTGGGCACGATGGAGGCCGCGGCGTACAGGTGGAACAGCGACATCACCACCAGCAAGGTGGTGATCAGGAGGTCGAGGCGGCCGCCAAACCGGCTGGCGGCGCCCTCCTCTTCTTCGATGAACTGCTCGGCGGCCTTCAGTTGCTCGTCGGTGACGGTATCGTCGGCGGCCATGGAGAACGCATCCGGCCGGTCAGTTCTTGAACTTCACGCCGCGCTCTTCAAAATACTTGCGCGCGCCGGGGTGCAGGGGAATGGGCGAACCGGCGGCTTGGGCTTCCAGCGTGATGTTCTGGGCCTCGCGGTGCACCGCGACCAGCTCATCCTTGTGCTCCATCAGCGTCTTGACGATGGTGTAGGCCATCTCGTCGCTCATCGCCTTGTCGGCCACCAGCAGGTTCCAGACGTCGATGTTGCTGGCATCCCTGGCCTGCCCCTTGTAGGCATTGGCGGGTATCGTGCTCTTGACGTAGAGCGGGCCCCACTTCTTGTTCATCGCGTCGGCGTATTCGGCATGGTCGATCAGCTTGAGCGCCATCCCGGGCGTCGCCGCCAGATCGGTGATGGCGGCCGTGGGCACCCCGCCAACCCAGACCAGGCCATCGATCTTGCGGTCCTTCATCGCATTGACGCCCTCGGCGACCGACAGCCGCTCGCGCTGCACCTCCTTGGCGATGCCCGCGGCCTCGAACAGGCGCATGGCCATCACCTCGGTGCCGCTGTTGGGCTCGCCTGTGGAAATGCGCTTGCCCTTGAAATCGGCCAGCTTGTCGATCCCCGTGCCCTCCACGGTGACGACATGCATCTTGTTCGGATAAAGCACCAGCAGGGTGCGTGCGTCCACCGGACGGTTCTTGAACTTGCCCGCGCCTTCGGTGGCGTCATAGGCCGAGTCGGCCATCGAAAAACCGAAATCCTGCTTGCCCTGGCCAATCAGTTGCAGATTCGCCACCGAGGCGCCCGTGACTTCGGCGGTGGCTTCCCAGCCCTTGACGTATTTGGACAGGACGGCCGCCATGCCCCCGCCCATCGGGTAATACACGCCGCCCGTGCCGCCCGTGCCGATGGACAACCGGGTCATCGTCTGCGCGCCTGCCATGCCACCCAGGCAAAGTGCCACTCCGGCCAGGAATCCGATCAGTATTCTCTTCATGTCCAGGGTCTCCATCAAAAAGGTTGGTGGCCTGCCGGGAACCGGCATCGCAGGCCGCACAAAAAGTATAGAGGCCGGGCTCCCGATGCCAAGAGAGGGAAATCCCGACGCGCCACGGGACAAAATGGAGTGTTCCGCTCCACAATCCGTCGCCTGCTGGCGAATCCGCCCCCGGGTCCCTGCCCGCGCCACCGCCTGACCATCGTGAACTACGCCGCGCTGCTGCTGCCCGATTTTTCGCTCATCCTCGTGGGCTGGCTCATCTGCCGCTTCACGCCGCTGAACCGCGGCGTCTGGCAGCCGGTGGAGCGGCTGGTGTATTACCTGCTGTTTCCGATCCTGCTGTTTCTCTCGATCGTCAAGACGCCAATCAACCTGGGCGAAGCCTCCAGCCTGATGGCCGCCGGCCTGCTGCTGAGCTGCGGCGGCGTCGCGCTGTCGTGGAGCCTGCCGCACCTGCCCCTGTTCAGGCGCCACATCGACGCGCGCGACCACGCCGGTGCCGCGCAGGTGGCGTTCCGCTTCAATTCCTACATTGCGCTGGCGCTGGCCGCGCGCGTGGCGGGCGAGGCCGGTTCGCAGGCGGTGGCGATCCTGATCGGGGTCTGCGTGCCGCTGATCAACGTGGCCGCCGTCTGGCCGATGGCGCGGCACAGCGAAAGCCGGCTGCTGCGCGAGCTGGCGCGCAATCCGCTGATCATCGCCACCGTGTCCGGGCTGGCATTCAACCTCGCCGGGCTGCAGCTGCCGGGCTGGCTCGCGCCTTCGCTGCAGCGCGTGGGCGCCACCGCCGTGCCGCTGGGCCTGATGGCCGTGGGCGCGGGCATGCAGTGGGGGCAGTTGCAGACCAGCCGGCTGCTCACCGCCGGGGTGCTCGCCATCCGCCACGTTCTGATGCCGGCCTGGGGCTGGCTGCTGGCCCGCCTGCTGGGACTGGAGAGCACGCAGGCCACGGTACTGGTGGCCTTTGCCGCGCTGCCCACGGCATCGAGCTGCTACGTGCTGGCGGTGCAGATGGGCTACCGCGGGCCGTACGTGGCCGGGCTCATCACGCTGTCGCACATCGTGGCCCTGGCGAGCATTCCGCTGGCACTGCGGTTTTTCTCCTGAAAACATAGCTTTTTGCGCATGGTAGATAAGCGCTAACGCCTGTTTTTATTCACGGTTAAAGCGGCTCCCACCGCCGCAATCATCCCTGCTGCAGCGCCCAGGCAACATGCTCGCGTACCAGCTCGCTCGGGTGATCGCGCCGCGCGCGCAAGGCCGTGCGAATGGCTTGCGCCTCTTCACCACTGGCCTGGCGCAGCGCATTGCCCAGCGCCACGGCCACGTTGCGCAGCCAGCGTTCGTGGTTGATGCGCCGGATCGGCCCGCCCTCGGTGCGCCTCAAAAACGTTTCCTCGTCCCACAGGAACAGATCGACGAGCTGCCGGCCCACCAGCGGCGAGCGCTCATCGAAGTCAGCGACCTCGGTTTTCCGCGCGTACTTGTTCCACGGGCAGATGGTCTGGCAATCGTCGCAGCCGTAGATGTGGTTGCCCATTTGCGCGCGCAGTGCTTCGGGGATCGCACCCTTGTTTTCTATCGTCAGGTAGGAGATGCAGCGGCGTGCATCGACCACGCCGGGCGCGACGATGGCCTGCGTCGGGCAGACGTCGATGCAGGCGGTGCAGGTGCCGCAATGGTCGGTGACGGGCGCGGTCGGCGTGAGCGCGAAATCGACGTAGATTTCGCCCAGAAAGAACATCGAGCCCGCGTCGCGCGAAAGGACCAGGCCGTGCCTGCCCTGCCAGCCCTGGCCGCTCAGGCGCGCCAATTCCTTCTCCAGCACCGGGGCCGAATCGGTGAACGCCCGGTGGCCAAACGGCCCGATGGCCTCGGCAATGCGCTCGCACAGCTTGTTCAGCCGCCCTCTGACCACCTTGTGGTAATCCCTGCCGCGCGCGTAGAGCGACACCACGCCCTCTTGCGGGCGCTGCAGCCGCTGCAGTTCCCGCGCTGCCCAGTCGGAGGGCGCATCCCGCGGCAGATAAGGCATGCGCGCGGTAATCACGCTCAAGGTGCCGGGCAAAAGCTCCGCCGGGCGCGTGCGCTTGGTGCCGTGCCGCTCCATGTAGTGCAGGCTGCCGTGATAGCCCTTGGCAAGCCAGTCCAGAAAACGCGGCTCGGCCAACGAGAGGTCCACGCCCGAGACGCCGATTTGGGAAAATCCCAACTCCCGCGCCCAGACGCCGATCTGCGCCATCAATTGCCCGTCGTCCACCATCGCCCGATTGTAAAAATGCCTGACTCCCCCGCCATGCAGCCACCCTTGTCCCTGCAATGGCCATCCGAAGAAGCTACCGAGCGCTTTGCCCGGCGGCTGGCGCGGCTGCCGCAGCTGGCCAACGCCTTCATCACCCTGCACGGCGACCTGGGCGCGGGCAAGACCACGCTGGTGCGCCATCTGCTGCGCGCGCTGGGTGTCACGGGACGCATCAAAAGCCCGACCTATGCGGTGGTGGAGCCCTACCAGGCGGGCGGCCTCGCCATCTGGCACTTCGATTTTTACCGCTTCAGCGACCCGCGTGAGTGGGAAGACGCCGGCTTCCGGGACATTTTCGCCAGCCCGGGGCTGAAGCTGGCAGAATGGCCAAAAAATGCCGAAAAATGCTTGCCCGATGCAGACTTGGAACTTGAAATTCACGTAGAGGATGATGACAATAGGCGCGTCACGCTGCGTGCGGCCACTCCCTTGGGCCATGCGCTGCTGAGCGAATTGGCCCCGCCATGCGCAAATCCCTGAACCTTTCGCCACTGCACCGCCGCACCGTGCTGCAAGCCGGTACGCTGGCGCTGCTCCTCGGTACCCGGCAAATCGCACGCGGCGCGAGCATCGTGGCGGTGCGCATCTGGCCCGCCCAGGATTACTCCCGCGTCACCATCGAATCCGACCAACCGCTGGCCACCACGCAGCAGTTCGTGCCCGAGCCGCCGCGCCTGGCGGTGGACATCGAGGGCATGAACCTCAACGCGCAACTGCGCGAGCTGGTGGGCAAGGTCAGGCCCGACGACCCCAACATCGCCGCGATCCGCATCGGCCAGTACCAGCCAGGCGTCGTGCGCATGGTGCTCGACCTGAAGCACGCCGCGCGCCCGCAGGTGTTCTCCCTGCCGCCTGTGGCCGCCTACCGCAATCGGCTGGTGCTGGATCTGTACCCGGCCGAGGCGCCAGATCCCTTGAGCAGCCTGATCGCCGAGCGCACGGGTGCTTCGGCGAACGCCGCCGCGCCGGCGCCAGAAGCCGCCGGCGACCCTCTGGGCGAGCTCATTGCCAGCCGGCCCCGCACCGGCGCAGAGCGGCCTGCCGGCACTCCAGCGCCGGCGCCGGCCATGGCTGCCGCAGCGCCTGCGCCGGTGCCCGCACCCGCGGTCGCGCGCGGCACCGACCGCATCATCATCGTCGCGCTCGATCCTGGTCACGGCGGCGAAGACCCGGGTGCGACCGGCCCGCAGGGCACGCGCGAGAAGGACGTGGTGCTCAAGGTGGCCTACCTGCTGCGCGACCGCATCAACGCCACCCGCATCGGCGGCAACCCGATGCGGGCCTATCTGACGCGCGACGCCGATTTCTTCGTGCCGCTGGCCACCCGCGTGGCCAAGGCGCGGCGCGTGCAGGCCGACCTATTCGTCTCCATCCACGCCGATGCCTTCACCACGCCCGACGCGCGCGGCGCCAGCGTCTTCGCGCTCAGCCAGGGCGGCGCATCGAGCTCGGCCGCGCGCTGGCTCGCGAACAAGGAAAACCAGGCCGACCTGATCGGCGGCGTGAACGTCGGCGTGCAAGACCGGCATGTGCAGCGCGCCATGCTGGACATGAGCACCACGGCGCAGATCAACGACAGCCTCAAGCTCGGCGGCGTGCTGCTGGGCGAGATCGGCTCGATGGCGAAACTGCACAAGGCACGCGTCGAACAGGCGGGCTTTGCGGTACTGAAGGCGCCGGACATCCCCAGCGTGCTGGTGGAAACCGCCTTCATCAGCAACCCCGAAGAAGAAGCGCGCCTGCGCACCGCCGCCTACCAGGAGCAGCTGGCCGACGCGCTGATGCGCGGCATCAAGCGCTACTTTGCCAAGAACCCGCCGCTGGCGCGCAGCCGCAGCGTTTAGAGCACGCTGAAAAATGCGCCACTGCTGGTCAGCATCTGCCTGCTGCCCGGCACAACCCATAGCCCCCACAAGCCAAGCGCCCCACCCGGCGGTAACCGGATGGGGCCTTGAACCACTGGCATGCGCTTTGGTAAAGCGCGTTGACAAGGCAATACTGTAGTGCGCCCGGCACAATATGTTTTACTGAATTTGCCTGATTTTTCGATTAAAAAAGAATATTTTTCCAAAAATAATCCATCAGTGAAATAATTTCCCGGATGGACAAAATTGACAGAAAAATCCTCTCCGCACTGCAAGCCAACTCCCGTGCCAGCCTGCAAGAGATCGGCGCCGCCGTCGGCCTGAGCCCCTCGCCCTGCTGGGGCCGCATCAAGAAGATGGAAGAGGCCGGTGTCATCACCGGCTACACCGTGCGCCTGAACCCCGCGGCACTCGGCCTTGCCGAGACAGTGCTCGTCATGGTCACGCTGGACAGCCATTCGGACAACACGCTGGAAAAATTCGGTCAGGTGCTGGCGACGATTCCGGAAATCGTCGAGGCGCACCTGGTCTCGGGCGAATACGACTACCTGCTGCGCATCGTCGTCAAGGACACGCGCGATTACGAGCGCCTGCTGCGCGAGAAGCTCTACAAGATCAAGGGCATACGCCACAGCCAATCCAGCTTTGTGCTGCGCACGCTCAAATCGGCCGACCTCCCCCTCGACGCATAGCCCTGCGCCAAGCGGTTCACCCGTATAAGGGAAAACCCACCTGTCATATGCCTCGGCGCATAGTCAGTATGAACCCCCAAGGCTGGCATTGCGGCCAGAAGCGTCGCACCATAGGGCATTCGCCTTGAACGAGGCGGTGCGTCGCGCACACACGGAAAACGCCATGACAGAACCCGCTTCCACATCTCCCATCCGCTTCTATTTCCAGGGCCGGATCGTCAACGTCACCGGCGTGCAGACCACGCGCTCGCTGCTGGACTGGCTGCGCGAAAACCGCCGCCAGATGGGCACCAAGGAGGGCTGCAACGAGGGCGACTGCGGCGCCTGCACCGTGGTGCTGGGCGAGCTCGATGCCCAGGGCGCACTGCAGCTGCAGTCGGTCAACGCCTGCATCCAGTTTCTGCCGACGCTGGATGGCAAGGCGCTGTTCACCGTGGAAGACCTCGCCAGCCTCGCCCCCACCGGCAAGGATGGCAAACCGGCGCTGCACCCGGCGCAGCAGGCGATGGTCGAGTGCCACGGCTCGCAATGCGGCTTCTGCACGCCGGGCATCGTGATGACGCTCTGGGGCAGCTACGAGCAGCATCTGCAGAGCGGTACACGCCCGACGCGCCAGCAGCTGGCCGATGACCTCTCGGGCAATCTGTGCCGCTGCACCGGCTACCGCCCCATCCTGGACGCCGGCCAGCGCATGTTCGACCTGCCCGAGGCACGCCTCGCACGCAAGGCGGTGGTCGATGCGCTGCAAGCCATCCAGCGCGACAAGGCACTGGACTACAGCGCCGCCCATGCCACGCCGCAGGGCGTTCGCACCGACCACTTCCACGCGCCGCGCACGCTCGATGAACTGGCCCGGTTGCGCGCCGACAAGCCCCAGGCGCGCGTGCTGGCGGGCTGCACGGATATCGGCCTGTGGGTCAACAAGGCCTTCCGCGACGTGGGCGATCTGATCTACGTCGGCAACGTGGCCGAGATGCGCAAAGTCGAGGAACGCGGCGACCACCTCTGGATCGGCGCCGGCGCCCCGCTGGAAGACGCCTGGCGCGCCCTGGTGCAGCGCGCGCCCAGCCTGATGGATGTCTGGCTGCGCTTTGCCTCGCTCCCCATCCGCCATGCCGGCACCATGGGCGGCAACGTGGCCAACGGCTCGCCCATCGGCGATTCGCCCCCGATCCTGATGGCGCTCGATGCCTCCGTTGAACTGCGCAAGGGCAAAACGGTGCGCACCCTGCCCCTGCCCGATCTGTACCTGGACTACATGAAGAACGCGATGCAGGAAGGCGAATTCGTGCAGGCCATCACCGTGCCGCTCGCGGCCTTTGCGCGCCAGGTGCGCGGCTACAAGATCAGCAAGCGCTTTGACTGCGACATCTCGGCCATCTGCGCCGGCATGGCCGTCGAGCTGGATGGCGGCATCGTCCGATCGGTGCGCCTGGCCTATGGCGGCATGGCGGGCACCGTCAAGCGCGCGGCGCACGCCGAAGCCGCGCTGCTGGGCCAGCCCTGGACGCAGGAAGCCGCGCACGCCGCCCAGCAGGCGCTGGCGCAGGATTTTTCACCCTTGACCGACATGCGCGCCACCAGCGGCTACCGCATGCAGGTGGCGCAAAATCTGCTGCAGCGCCTGTGGCTGGAAACCCGCGCCGTGGCGCCGCTGGCCGGCCACGCCACCAGCGTCTTCAGCGTGCTGCCGCACGCCGCCACCGTCTGAAGGAGACCACGATGAACACCCGTGTTGCCGAAGAACTCCTGCGCAAGGGCGAGCCCTTCGCCGATTACCAGCACAACCTCAAGGCCCGTTTCAATACCGGCGCCGAGGCGAATGCGCTGCAAGCCGGCGCGCGCGTGGGCGTCAGCCATCCGCACGAATCGGCCGCCCTGCACGTGACCGGCACGGCCACCTATTGCGACGACATTGCCGAGCTGACCGGCACGCTGCACTGCGCGCTCGGGCTTTCGCCCGTGGCAGCGG
Source organism: Comamonas badia DSM 17552 (assembly GCF_000484635.1). Lineage (GTDB taxonomy): Bacteria > Pseudomonadota > Gammaproteobacteria > Burkholderiales > Burkholderiaceae_C > Comamonas_C > Comamonas_C badia. Next base: position 622,590 of record NZ_AXVM01000001.1, read on the forward strand.
GCAAGCTGCTGGAGAGCGATCTTGCCGCGGTGCGTGCCATGCCGGGCGTGGTGCGCGTGTTCACCGCCTCTGATATTCCCGGCGAGAACAACTGCGGCTCGGTGCTGCACGACGACCCCATCCTGTGCGACGGCGAGATCCGTTTCCTCGGCCAGCCGGTGTTCGCCGTGGTGGCCGAAACCCGCGATCAGGCGCGCCGCGCCGCCGCGCTGGCCAGGACCGTGCTCAGGACCGAAGCCGCCGAACCCGTGCTCACGCCGCGCCAGGCGCACGAGAAGCAGCAATACGTCGTGCCGCCCATGCATCTGGCGCGCAGCGCCTCGGGCAAGGACGAGGCAGGTATCCGTGCGACGATTGAAAAGGCGCCGCACCGCCTCACGGGCAGCCTGGACGTGGGCGGGCAGGAGCAGTTCTATCTGGAAGGCCAGATCAGCTACGCGCTGCCCAAGGAGGGCGGCGGCATGCACATCCACTGCTCCACGCAGCACCCGAGCGAAATGCAGTTCCTGGTGGCGCACGCGCTGGGCATCCAGGCGCATGCGGTGCTGGTGGAATGCCGGCGCATGGGCGGAGGCTTCGGCGGCAAGGAATCGCAATCCGGGCAGTTCGCCTGCATCGCGGCCATGGCCGCGCGCGCGCTGAACCGCCCCGTGAAGCTGCGCCTGGACCGCGACGACGATTTCATGATCACCGGCCGGCGCCACGGCTTCTGGTACGAATACGACGTGGGCTACGACGACGCCGGCCACATCCTCGGCGTGACGCTGCAGATGGTCTCGCACGCCGGACACTCGGCCGATCTCTCGGCCGCGGTGATGACGCGCGCGGTCTGCCACTTCGACAACGCCTACTGGCTACCGGAAGTGGCCATGCACGGCTTTTGCGGCAAGACCAACACGCAGAGCAACACGGCGTTCCGCGGTTTCGGCGGCCCGCAGGGCGCGATCTGCGTCGAGTACATCCTCGACAGCATCGCGCGCACGCTGGGCAAGGACGCACTGGCGGTCCGCCGCGCCAATTTCTACGGCACGAGCGAGCGCAACGTGACGCCCTACCGCCAGACGGTGACGGACAACATCATCGATGAAGTGGTCGACCAACTGGAGGTCAGCAGCGACTACCAGGCGCGCCGCGCCGAGGTGGCCGCATTCAACGCGGGCAGCGGAGTGCTCAAGAAAGGGCTGGCGCTGACCCCCGTCAAGTTCGGCATCAGCTTCAATGTCAAGCACCTGAACCAGGCCGGAGCACTCGTGCATGTGTACGTGGACGGCTCCATCCTCGTCAACCACGGCGGCACCGAGATGGGCCAGGGCCTGAACACCAAGGTGGCGCAGGTGGTGACGCATGAGCTGGGCGTGAATTTCGCGCGCGTGCGCCTCTCCGCGACCGACACCAGCAAAGTGGCCAACACGTCCGCGACCGCCGCCTCCACCGGCGCGGATCTCAACGGCAAGGCGGCACAGGATGCGGCGCGCCAGATCCGCGAGCGCCTGGCGGCCAACGTGGCCCAGCGCCACGGGGGCAAGCCGGAGGACGTGCGCTTTGCCAACGAAAAGGTGCTCGTGAACGGCAAGCAGCTGGATTTCAGCGCCGTCGTCGCCGACGCCTACCTGGACCGCGTGCAACTCTGGTCTGACGGTTTTTACGCGACGCCCGGCCTCTCCTGGGACGCCAAGACCATGCACGGCCGCCCGTTCTACTACTACGCCTACGGCGCCGCCGTGAGCGAAGTCGTCGTCGATACCCTGACCGGCGAATGGAAGCTGCTGCGCGCCGACCTGCTGCACGACGTGGGCCAGTCGCTCAACCCGGCGGTGGATATCGGCCAGGTCGAGGGCGGCTTCATTCAGGGCATGGGCTGGATGACGATGGAAGAGCTGGCATGGCATCCCAAGACCGGCCTCTTGATGACGCACGCCCCCAGCACCTACAAGATTCCCACGGCCAACGACTGTCCGCCGGTCTTCAACGTCAAGCTGTTCGAGGGCCGCAACACCGAGGATGCCATCCACCGCAGCAAGGCCGTGGGCGAACCGCCGCTGCTGCTGCCGTTCTCGGTGTTCTTCGCGATCCGCGATGCGATTGCCGCCGTGGGGAGCGGCAGGGTCAATCCGCCGCTGCAGGCGCCAGCGACCAGCGAAGCGATCCTGCGCGCCATCACCACAGTACAGGCCGGCTGACGCCGCAGCTTCGCGACGCCGATGGAGCACCACGCGCCACCGACAGCCGCAGGCGCCCCGCATCCGGGCGTCGAGCGCGCGTTCTTCGATCGCGTGGACCTGCACCTGGTCCGCGTGCTGCACACCGTTCTGACCGAGCGCAGCGTCTCGCGCGCGGCGCTGCGCCTGGGTATGAACCAGCCGGCGGCTTCGGCCGCGCTCAAGCGCCTGCGCGATCTCACCGGCGACCCGCTGCTGGTCAGAAGCGGCGCCGAGATGGTCGTCACCGACATCGCGCAGCAACTCATCGAACCAGCCGCCGCGGTGCTGCACGCCGCCGAACAGCTCTTCACCGGCACGCGTGCCTTCGATGCGAAGACCAGCGCCATCACCTTCAACATCGCCGCCAGCGATTACCTCGACCCGCTGTTTCTGCCGCACCTCGTGACCGACATCAAGCGCGAGGCGCCGCTCGCGCACGTGGCCATCCACGCGCTCACGCGCGAGGCCGACTACCGCGCGCAGCTGGCGCAGGGCGAGGTCGACCTGGTCATAGGCAACTGGCTGCAGCCGCCGGACGATCTGCACATCGCCCAGCTCTTCAGCGATGAAGCCGTCTCGCTCGTGAGCCGCCACCACCCGGCGGTGGAAAAAGGCTGGAGCGTGCACGAGTGGCTCGCCGCCGAGCATGTCGCACCCATGCCCACCTTCCCCGGTGCGCGCGGCATCATCGACCAGGTGCTGAGCAGCCAGGGCCTGGTGCGCAACATCGTGGTGCGCAGCGCCTACTTCGGCCTGATCCCCGAAATGGTGGCGCACAGCCGGCTCGTGCTCACCACCGGGCGCCAGCATTGCGAACGCATCGCCGCCGGGCTGCCGCTGGCCATCCTGCCCTGCCCCGTGCCCATGCCGCCGATGCACTACTACCAGCTCTGGCACACACGCAGCCAGCATGCGGCCAGCGCGCGCTGGCTGCGCGAGCGCGTGAAAAAAGCCATCCAGGCGCTCTGACCCTTTCACCTTCCCCCACCGGCAACAATACAGGAGACAACCAATGCTGGAGCAACTCTTCAAGCTCAAGGAGCACGGGACCACCGTGCGCACCGAGCTGATCGCGGGCCTCACGACCTTCCTCACGATGGCCTACATCATCTTCGTGAACCCCTCGATCCTCGGCGATGCCGGCATGCCCAAGGATGCGGTCTTCGTCGCCACCTGCCTGATCGCCGCGCTCGGCACGGCGGTGATGGCGCTGTATGCCAATTACCCCATCGCGCTGGCCCCCGGCATGGGGCTGAACGCCTATTTCTCGTACGCGGTGGTGCTGCACATGGGCTTCACCTGGGAGGCGGCGCTGGGCGCGGTGTTCATCTCGGGCTGCCTGTTCCTGTTCGTCACGCTCACCGGCATACGCGGGCTCATCATCAACGGCATACCGCAATCGCTGCGCATGGCGATCACCGTCGGCATCGGCCTGTTCCTGTCGCTGATCGCGCTCAAGAGCGCGGGCATCGTCGTCGGCTCGGAGGCCACGCTGGTGACGCTGGGCGATCTGCACAAGCCCAGCGTGATCCTGGCCGTCATCGGCTTTCTGATCATGGTGGCGTTCGACCGCATGAAGGTGCGCGGCGCGATCCTGATCGGCATCATCGCCGTCACCATCCTCTCGTTCTTCTTCGGCGGCAACGAATTCCGCGGCATCTTCTCGGCACCGCCGTCGATCGAACCCACGCTCTTCAAGCTCGACATCCACACCGCGCTGACCAAGGGCCTGCTCAACGTCGTGCTGGTGTTCTTCCTTGTCGAGCTGTTTGACGCCACCGGCACGCTGATGGGCGTGGCGCGCCGCGCCGGGCTGCTGGTGCCGGGCAAGATGGACCGGCTGAACAAATCCCTCTTCGCCGACAGCGCCGCGATCTTCGCGGGATCGCTGCTGGGTACTTCCAGCACCACGGCCTATGTGGAGAGCGCCTCGGGCGTACAGGCCGGCGGACGCACGGGCCTGACCGCACTGACCGTTTCAGTGCTGTTTCTCGCAGCGCTTTTCATAGCGCCTCTCGCAGGCGCAGTACCGGCTTACGCCACGGCACCTGCCCTTTTCTTTGTTGGCTGCCTGATGCTGCGCGATCTGACCGAGCTGGACTGGAACGAATCCACCGAGGTCATCCCGGCCGCCATCACCGCGCTGATGATGCCCTTCACCTACTCGATCGCCAACGGCCTGGCGTTCGGCTTCATCTCGTATGCGGCGATCAAGCTCTTCACCGGCCGCGTGAAGGAGGTGCACTGGATGGTGTGGCTCATCGCCATCGTGTTCCTGTTCAAGTTTTTCTACGTCGGGGGGTAAGCCATGCAAGGCTGGCGTGCGCAATTGCTGCGCTTTGATGCGCAGGGTCAGGCACTGTTCGACAGCGACGGTTTGCTCGTCACCGGGCTGGGCACCGATGGCGTGCAGCGCGTGGTCGATGCCGGGCCTTACCGGGCCGTGGCCGCGCGCCACCCCGGCGTGCCCGTCACGCACCTGGCGGGGCGGCTCATTGCGCCCGGCTTCATCGACATGCATGTGCATTACCCGCAGACCGACATCATCGGCTCGCCCGCTGACGGGTTGTTGCCCTGGCTGGAAAACTACACCTTCCCGGCAGAGACGCGGTTCTCCGATCCCGGCTACGCCGCCGAAGTCGCCAACGTGTTCTTTTCGGAGCTGCAGCGCAACGGCGTGACCACGGCGCTCACCTTTGCCACGGCGCATCCTGCTTCGGTGGATGCCTTCTTTCACGAAGCGCACAAGCGCGGCCTGCGCATGATGGGCGGCAAGGTGCTGCAGGACCGCAACTCCCCGGACGGCCTGCGCGACGAGACCGAGCAAAGCCTGATCGATACCGAAACCCTGATCCAGCGCTGGCACGGCAAGGACCGCCTGGGCTACGCCATCACACCGCGTTTTGCGCCCACCAGCAGTGCCGCGCAGCTGCGCGGCGCGGGCGAACTGGCGGCGAAGTATGCCGACACCTGGGTGCATTCACATGTGGCGGAAAACCGCGACGAAGTGCGCTGGGCGGCCGAGTTGTACCCGGGCGCGCGCTCCTACCTCACGGTGTACGAAGACTTCGGCCTGCTGCGTGGGCGCGCGGTCTATGCCCACTGCATCCACCTCGATGAAGCGGACCGGGCCCTGATGCACGAGCGCGGCGCCGCCGCCGCCGTCAGCCCCACGAGCAACCTGTTCCTGGGCAGTGGCTTCTTCAACTTCCGCGCCGCGGATGCCGCCCGGATGCTGCACGGCCTGGCCAGCGACGTGGGCGGCGGCACGAGCTTTTCACCCTTTCGCACCATGCTGGCGGCCTATTTCGTAGGGCGCGAAGGGCAGAGCAAACCGGGACTGTCGCTGGCGCCTTCGCACCTGTGGTGGCTGCACACCGGCGCCGCCGCGCGGGCACTCGGCCTGGAAGGCGTGGTGGGCACGCTGGCCACCGGCAGCGAGGCCGACTTCGTCGTGCTCAACCCCGACGCCATCCCCCTGCTGTCGCGCAAGGCCAAGCGGGCGGAGAACCTGGAAGAGCTGCTGTTTGCGCTGATCGTGCTGGGCGACGATAGGGTGGTGGAGCAGGTGATAACCGCTTGAGGGAGGTTTGGCGTTCATGAAGAGGTTCAGCGTTCGGCGTTGAGCGTTCGGCGTGGACTGCCGAAAACGCCAACGCTCAACGCTCAACGCTCAACGCTCAACCCCTTCCCGCGCCCGCTTCTCCAGGCACCATAGATCGCGATCAGCCCCGGCACCAGAATCAGCGCCCAGATGATCTTCTCCAGATTTTCTTTCACCCACGGCAGGTTGCCGAAGAAGTGGCCGGCGCTGCAAAGCCCCAGCACCCAGATCAGCGCCCCCAGCACGTTATAGGCGGTGAAGCGCGTGCGGTTCATCGCCGCCACGCCGCCCACGAAGGGCGCGAAGGTGCGGATGAAGGGCATGAAGCGCGCCAGCACGATGGTGATGCCGCCGTAGCGCTCGTAGAACGCATGCGCCTGGTCGAACGCCTTGCGGTTGAACCAGCGCGAGTTCTCCCACTGGAATACGCGCGGTCCCAGGTGGTGGCCGATCTGGAAGTTGCATTGGTCACCCAGGATGGCCGCCGCCAGCAGCACCGCGCAGGCGGCGGAAAAATCCAGCAGACCCGCGCCGCTGAGCGCCCCGGTGATGAAAAGCAGCGAATCGCCAGGCAAAAAGGGCATCACCACCACGCCCGTCTCGACGAAGACGATGAGAAACAGCAGCGCGTAAACCCACGCACCGTAATTCGCGACGAAGGCGCTCAGATAGCGGTCGACGTGCAGGATGAAGTCGGCCAATTGCATCACAATGTCCATGGCTGGGAATTATCGCGGCTGCGCGCCCAGGCCCATGGCTCCGCTGGTCGCGACAGGCCGGAGGATGCGGCCAGGTCTTGACAAAAAGAGAATGATCGTTCAAACTACAAACTTTCCAGCCCTCCCATCCTTTCAGGCACGCCTGCCGTTCAGGTGTCGCAGACTTCACCCATGCCCATGCACTCCCACTCTCTGAAGCTCGCCCCATTGGCCCTTGTGGCTCTGCTTGCTGCCTGTGGCGGCGGCAATGAGCCGCCCGCCGCACCAGCGGCTCCGCCGCCGGGCGCCGTCTCCGTCTTCACCCTGAAGGCGCAGGACGTCGCCCTGACCCGGGAGTTGCCCGGCCGGGTGGCTTCGTCGCTGATCGCGGAAGTCCGCCCCCAGGTGAGCGGCGTGGTGCAGCGCCGGCTGTTCACCGAGGGCGGGCTGGTCAAGGCCGGCCAGCCGCTGTACCAATTGGACGACGCCAGCTATCGCGCGGATGTCAACAGCGCGCGCGCCTCGCTGGCCCGTGCCCAGGCCACGCTGGAATCGGCGCAATTGAAGGCCAAACGCTCGACCGAACTCGTGGCGATCGAAGCCGTGAGCACGCAGGACCATGAAAATGCCATGGCAGCGCTGCGCGAGGCCCAGGCCGATGTGGACGTGGCCAAGGCCGCGCTGGAGGGGCGCCAGGTACTGCTGAACCACGCCCGCATCACCTCCCCGATCAGCGGGCGCATCGGCAGATCGTCGGTCACCCAGGGCGCGCTCGTCACGGCGGCGCAAGGCACGCCGCTGGCGACCGTGCAGCAGACCGATCCAGTCTATGTGGATCTGACGCAATCGGCCAGCGAGCTGCTGCAGCTGCGCAAGGAACTCTCGGCCGGGAAACTGACCCGGACCAGCAACGTGCCGGTGCAGATCGTGCTGGAAGATGGCTCGCCCTATGCGCACGCCGGCAAGCTGGACTTCTCCGAGGTCAGCGTGGATCCGGGCACCGGCAGCTTCGCACTGCGCGTCACGGTCAAGAATCCGGAGGGACTGCTCATGCCCGGCATGTATGTGCGTGCCGTGGTCGGCAACGGTGAGCGCGGCAACGGCCTGCTCGTGCCGCAGCAGGGCATCGCGCGCGACCCCAAGGGCAATGCCTCCGCGCTCGTGGTCAAGGACGGCAAGGTGGAAGTGCGTCCGGTGCAGGTGAACCGCACGATCGGCGACAAGTGGCTGGTGGACGGCGGTCTGGCCGCGGGCGATCAGGTGATCGTCGAAGGCCTGCAGAAGGTCAGGCCGGGCATGGCCGTGACGGTCACCGAAGCGCCAGCCGCAGCCACCTCCGCGGCGCCTGCCGCCCCGGCCGACGGGCCCGCCAAGTAAGGACGCAGGCTCATGGCACGCTTTTTCATCGATCGCCCCATCTTCGCGTGGGTCATCGCGATCATCATCATGCTGGCAGGGGGGCTTGCGATATTCACCCTGCCGATCTCCCAGTACCCGACGATCGCCCCGCCCACGGTGTCGATCAACGCCAACTACCCGGGCGCATCGGCCAAGGTGGTGCAGGATTCGGTGACCCAGATCATCGAGCAGAACATGAAGGGCCTCGACGGCCTGCTGTACTTTTCCTCGACCAGCGAGGGCAACGGCAACGCCACGATCGAGCTGACCTTCGCCAACGGCACCAATCCCGACACCGCGCAGGTACAGGTACAGAACAAGCTGGCGCTGGCAACGCCGCTGTTGCCGCAGGAAGTGCAGCGCCAGGGCGTCAACGTCACCAAGTCCGCCACCGGCTTCCTGCAGGTGCTCGGTTTCGTCTCCGAAGACGGCAGCATGACGGTGGACGACATCTCGGACTACGTCGGCGCCAACCTCGTCGATCCGCTCAGCCGCGTTCCCGGCGTGGGCACCATCCAGGTTTTCGGCGCCAAGTACGCCATGCGCATCTGGCTCGACCCGAACAAGCTCAACACCTACCGGCTCAGCCCGGCCGACGTGAGCGCAGCGGTGCAGGCCCAGAACGCGCAAGTGGCGGTGGGTTCGCTCGGCGGTGCGCCAGCCATCAAGGGCCAGCAGATCAATGCCACGATCACCGCGCAGGACCGCCTGCAGACACCCGAGCAGTTCCGCGAAATCGTGCTGCGCAGCAACCCCGACGGTTCAGTGCTCAAGCTCGGCGACGTGGCGCGCGTGGAAATGGGCGCGGAGAACTACGAATTCATCACCCGCTACAGCGGCCAGCCCGCCACCGGCGTCGCCATCTCGCTGGCCACTGGCGCCAATGCGCTGGATGCGGCGGTCGGGGTCCAGAAGACGCTGGACGAGCTGCAGCCCTTCTTTCCGCCCGGCCTGAAGGCCGTGACGGCGTTCGACACCACGCCGTTCGTGCGCGTCTCCATCTCGGGCGTGGTTCAGACCCTGGCCGAAGCGATCGTCCTGGTGTTCCTGGTGATGTACCTGTTCCTGCAGAATTTCCGCGCCACGCTGATCCCCACGATCGCCGTGCCGGTGGTGCTGCTGGGCACCTTCGGAGTGCTGGCGGTGCTGGGCTTTTCGGTCAACATGCTGACCATGTTCGCGATGGTGCTGGCGATTGGCCTGCTGGTCGACGATGCCATCGTGGTGGTCGAGAACGTCGAGCGCATCATGAGCGAGGAGGGTCTGTCGCCGCTGGAGGCGACGCGCAAGTCGATGTCGGAAATCACCGGCGCGCTGGTCGGCATCGCGCTGGTGCTCTCGGCGGTGTTCGTGCCGATGGCTTTCATGTCGGGCTCCACGGGCATCATTTACCGGCAGTTCTCGGTCACCATCGTCTCGGCCATGGCGCTCTCGGTGCTGGTCGCCATCGTCCTCACACCGGCGCTGTGCGCCACCATGCTCAAGCCCCTCACCAAGGGCGAGCACCACGGCTCGCGCGGCTTCTTCGGCTGGTTCAACCGCACCTTCGAGCGCGGCAACAAGGGCTACCAGCGCGGCGTCGGCGGCATCCTCTCGCGTTCCAAGCGCGTGGTGCTGATCTACGCCGCCCTGGTGGTGGCGATGGGCCTGCTGTTCATGCGCCTGCCCAGCTCCTTCCTGCCCGGCGAAGACCAGGGCGTGCTGTTCGCCCAGGTGCTGGCGCCGGCGGGTGCCACGCAGGAGCGCACCATGGAATCGATCGAAAAGCTGGAGAACCACTTCCTGAATAACGAGAAGGACGCCGTTGAGTCGATCTTCACCGTGCAGGGCTTCAGCTTTGCCGGCAGCGGCCAGAACAACGGTCTGGCGTTCGTCAAGCTCAAGGACTGGAGCGAGCGCACGACGCCGGATCTGAGCGCCAACGCGGTCGCGGGCCGTGGCATGGCCGCGCTCTCCCAGATCAAGGACGCCATGGTGTTCGCGTTCGCTCCCCCGGCGATGCCCGAACTGGGCACCGCCGCCGGCTTCACCTTCTACCTGAAGGACAACGCAGGCCTCGGCCATGAGGCCCTGGTGGCGGCGCGCAACCAGTTCCTCGGCGCCGCTGGGCAGGACAAGCTGCTGGTCAACGTGCGCCCCAACGGCCAGGAAGATACGCCCCAATTGCGCCTGGACATCGACAAGGAGAAAGCCAGCGCGCTCGGCCTGTCGATCGCCAACATCAACGCCACGCTGGCGACCGCCTGGGGCAGCCAGTACATCGACGACTTCATCGACCGGGGCCGCGTCAAGCGCGTCATACTGCAGTCGGATGCGGCCTACCGCATGGTGCCGGAAGATTTCAGGCAATGGTCGGTGCGCAACAACGCCGGCGAAATGGTGCCGTTCAGCACATTCGCCAGCTCGCACTGGGACTACGGCTCGCCGCGCCTGGAGCGCTACAACGGCGTGCCCGCGGTCCAGATCCAGGGTGAAGCCGCGCCGGGCGCGAGCTCGGGCGAGGCCATGGCCGCGGTGGAAAAAATCGCCGCCACGCTGCCCGCGGGCTTCGGCATCGAATGGACCGGCCTGTCCTACCAGGAGCGCCAGGCGGGCGCGCAAACGCCGCTGCTCTACACGCTGTCGCTGCTGATCGTGTTCCTGTGCCTGGCCGCCCTGTACGAGAGCTGGACCATCCCCACCGCCGTGCTGCTGGTGGCGCCGCTGGGCATTCTGGGCACCTCGCTGGCCGCGACCCTGCTGGGCATGCAGCGCGACGTCTATTTCCAGGTGGCGATGCTGACCACGGTGGGCCTGACCAGCAAGAACGCCATCCTGATCGTCGAGTTCGCCAAGGCCAACCTCGAAGGCGGCATGGAGCTCATCCAGGCCACCCTCACCGCCGTGCGCGACCGCCTGCGCCCGATCCTGATGACCTCGCTGGCCTTCGGCCTCGGCGTGCTGCCGCTGGCGCTCGCCAAAGGGGCCGGCTCGGGCGCGCAGAACGCCATCGGCACCGGCGTGCTCGGCGGCATGATCGTCGGCACGCTGCTGGGCCTGCTCTTCGTCCCCTTGTTCTTCGTGCTGGTGGAGCGCCTGTTCGTCAAGCGCAGGCCGCCCGTATCGCCTTCATTGCCCCCATTGCCCGCATCGACCGATCCGTCCTCGTCTTCCGGCCCGGTCGCAGGAGCCCATTCATGAATCGACCTTTGCTGAGCGCGGCCGCCCTGGCGGCGAGCCTTTTCCTGGTCGGCTGCGCCTCCCTGGCGCCCGAGCTGCCCCAGGCCGCTCCCGAGACTCCCGCGCAGTGGCCGCTGCCGCCGACCACCGGGGCTACCACGTACCTGTCCACGGCGCAGACCGCACCGGCGGACACGGATGCCAGCACCGTGGCCGCAGCCGACATCGGCTGGCGCGACTTCTTTGCCGACGCCAGGCTGCAGGAGCTCATCGCGCGGGCGCTGCACAACAACCGCGACCTGCGCACGGCGGTGCTGAACGTGGAAAAGGCGCGCGCCCAATACGGCATCCAGCGCGCCGACCGCCTGCCTTCGCTGGGCGCTGGCGCGCAAGCCGTGCGCAGCGGCGGCGATGCGCCGCAGGTACCGCAGATTTACACCGCCAACCTCAATGCGCAGTTCGAACTGGATCTGTTCGGCCGCGTACGCAGCCTCACCGACGCGGCCCTGGCCCGGTATCTGGCCACCGATGAAGCCCGGCGCGCCACGCAGCTGTCCCTGGTGGCGCAGGTGGCCCAAGTCTATCTGGCGCTGGGCACCGACCAGGCACTGCAGGGCATTGCACAGGCGACCTACGAGAACCAGCAGGCGTCCTACAAGCTGACCGAACAGCGCAAGCGGCTCGGTGCCGTGTCGGCGCTCGACCTGAGCCAGGCCCGCACGCTGCTGGAAACCGCGCGCACCGACGCCGCGCGTTTCGCGGGCCAGGTGGCGCAGGACATCAACGCCTTGACGCTGCTGGTCGGCCAGCCGGTCGAAGCCGCCCTGCTGCCCGCCAAGCGCCTGGATCCGCAGGCCAGCGGGCTGCAGGCGCTGCCGGCCGGGCTGCCGTCGGAAGTGCTGCTGCTCCGCCCGGACATCCTGCAGGCCGAACAGCAGCTGCGCGCGGCCAACGCGAACATCGGCGCGGCGCGTGCGGCCTTCTTCCCGTCGATCAGCCTGACGGCGAGCGCCGGCACCTCCAGCACCGAGCTCTCGGGGCTGTTCAACAACGGCAGCTTCGGCTGGAGCTTCATCCCGAGCATCAACATTCCGATCTTCCAGGGCGGGCGCCTGCAGGCCGGGCTTGATTCCAGCATCGCCGACCGCGACATCATGCTGGCGCAGTACGAAAAATCCATCCAATCGGGATTTCGCGAAGTGGCCGACGCGCTGGCACTGAGCCACACGCTGGCCGAACAAGGCCGGGCGCAAAAGGCCTTGCTGGATGCGGCAAGCCAGGCGCATGCGCTGTCCGAGGCCCGCTACAAGGCCGGGCAGGACAGCTACCTGACACTGCTGGACGCGCAACGCACCTTGTACGCTGCACAGCAAAGTCTGGCGGCCACCGAGTTGCAGACGCAGTCCAACCGCGTCACTCTCTACAAGGTTCTGGGCGGCGGATGGCTGGAGCAGACGGCACAACGGTGAACGAACCCAGGCGCACGCCACGGGGCGAAGCGCGGGCGCGGGCGCAGCGCGAGCGCATCCTCGCGGCCGCGCAGAAATGCTTTGTCGCGCACGGCTTTCACGCGGCCAGCATGGCGCAGATCAGCGAAACCGCGCAGATGAGCGCGGGCCTGATCTACCGCTACTTCAGCAGCAAGAACGCCATCATCCTGGCGATCATCGAACGCCAGCTGCAGGAAGCGCAGCACAGCATCGCGGCACTGACATCGAGCTCCGACCTGGTGACCCTGATGACCGAATTGCTCGAAAACAGGCACAGCAGCGTGGTGGATGTGTTCAACCCGGTGCTGTACCTGGAAATGTCGGCCCTGGCCGACCGCGAACCCGAGGTGGCTGCGGCCCTGGCCAACACCGACCGGATGCTCAGGGCCGACATGCGCCGTTGGCTGCGGCAGTTCACCCGCACGCAGGGGCTGACGCTGGCCCCGAAAGAAATCGAGCTGCGCCAGCTGGCGCTGCAATGCTTCTTCGAAGGCCTGGTGGTGCGCTCCGTGCGCAATCCGGATCTCGACCCGCGCGTCCTGGCCGCAGGCCTGGAGGAATTTCTTCGCCGCCTGCTGCCGCCGCCGGACCTGCCCGAGAGCGGACGATGAGCGGCGCCCACCTCTGCTGCGGACAGGCACGACCCTTCCATCTTCCAGAACCATGTCCATCCGCATGAATACCCCTCCCAGAATCCTCATCGTCGGCGGCGGGATCGCCGGGCTGATGCTGGCGACCCAGCTGGGCAACCGGCTGGGGCGCAGCGGCAGCGCCGACATTTCGCTGATCGACCGCAGTGCCACCCATGTCTGGAAACCGATGCTGCACACCATCGCGGCCGGAACCTGGGATGTGCACCAGCAGCAGCTGAGCTACATCGCCCATGCCCGCGCACACCACTTCACCTACCAGCCGGGCCACATGGGAGCGCTGGACCGGGACGCACGCCATGTCGTGCTCGACCCCATCACCGGGCCTGCCGGGGAGGTACTGGTGGAGCAGCGCGCCCTGCCCTACGACGTACTGGTGCTCAGCATCGGCAGCCGTGCCAATGATTTCGGCGTGCCCGGCGTGGCGCAGCACTGCCACTTCATCGACAGCCAGGCCCAGGCCGAGGCGTTCAACCTGACCCTGCGCGGGCGGCTGCTGCGCTCGTGGTGCGCGACGAGGGCCTGCGCGTGGCCATCGTGGGCGCCGGCGCCACCGGGGTCGAGCTGTCGGCCGAGCTGTGCAGCCTGCTCGACCAGGCCGCGGGCTACGGCGACAAGGCCATCCGCCAGCGGCTGCAACTGTCGCTGATCGAGAGCGGTCCGCGCATCCTGGCGGCCTTCCCCGAGCCGGTCGCGGCCTCCAGCGCCGAGCAGCTCAGCCGTCTGGGCGTGCAGATTCACACCAGCGCCCGCGTGGTCGGCGCCGACGCCGGAGGGTTTCTGCTGGGTGACGGCAGCCGCATCGACGCGGATCTGCTGGTCTGGGCCGCCGGCGTGAAGGGTCAGGGCCAGGCCGCCACCGCCGACACCCTGCAGGCCAATCGAAGCGGGCAGCTGCTGATAGCCCCCAGCCTGCAAAGCCTGGACGACCCGCAGATTTTCGGGCTCGGCGATTGCGCCAGCCTGACCCTGCCCGGCAGCGAACGGCCGCTGCCCCCGACCGCGCAGGTCGCCAACCAGCAGGCGCGGCATCTGGCCAAGCACCTCGGTGCCTGGCTGAACAACGCCCCGCTGCCGGATTTTTCCTTCCAGGACCTGGGGGCGCTGGTATCGCTCAGCCAGTACAACGCCTTCGGCACGCTGGGAAAGTTCGGCTTCTTCAAGGGCGGCTTCATCCGCGGCCGCTTTGCCCAGCTGAGCCATGTCTTCCTGTACCGCCAGCACCAGGTGGGCCTGCACGGCGTGCCCCGCGCGAGTGGCCTGTGGCTGGCCGAGAAAATCAACAACTGGGTGCGCCCGTCCATTCGCCTGAGCTGAGTGGCGGTCCCGCAGGGCTGGGGCGCGGCGCTTTCTAGAATCGCCCCATGACCACCGATCCCCGCCGCCCCATCCACGAACTGCCCGACGAGCTGATCAGCCAGATCGCCGCCGGCGAGGTGGTCGAGCGCCCGGCCTCCGTGGTGCGCGAGCTGGTGGACAACGCGCTCGATGCCGGCGCCACCCAGGTTACCGTGCGGCTGCTCGCCGGGGGCGTGCGCCTCATCACGGTGGAAGACGACGGCTGCGGCATCGCGCAGGCCGAGCTGGTGCTGGCGCTGCGCCGCCACGCGACGAGCAAGATCGCCAGCCTCGGCGACCTCGAATCGGTCGCCACCATGGGCTTTCGCGGCGAGGCGCTGGCGGCGATCGCCTCGGTATCGGAGCTTTCCATCCTCTCGCGCACCGCCGACCAGGCCAGCGCCTTCCTGCTGCATGCCCGCAGCGGCGAGCTGCGCCCGGCGGCACGCGGCATCGGCACCACGATCGAGGTCAAGGAGCTGTTTTTCTCCACCCCCGCGCGGCGCAAATTCCTCAAGAGCGACGCGACCGAGCTGGCCCACTGCATCGAAGCCGTGCGCCGCCACGCGCTGGCCCGCCCCGATGTCGGCTTCGCCATCTGGCACGAGGGCAGGCTGGTGCGGCAGTGGCGCGCCAGCTTCACGCCGGGCACGGCACCCGATGGCGACGCGCTGCAGCGGCGCATGGGCGATGTGCTGGGCGAGGAATTCATCGCCGCATCGCTGCCGGTGCACCACCAGGCGGGGCCGCTGCTCATCACCGGGCGCGCCGGGCTGCCTACTGCCTCGCGCGCGCGCGCCGACCAGCAGTACAGCTATGTCAACGGCCGCTTCGTGCGCGACAAGGTGCTGCAGCATGCGGCACGCGCCGCCTACGAAGACGTGCTGCACGGCCAGCGCCAGCCGGTCTATGTGCTCCATGTGGAAATAGCGCCCGAGCGTGTGGACGTGAACGTGCACCCGACCAAGATCGAGGTGCGCTTTCGCGACAGCCGCGAGGTGCACCAGGCCGCGCTGCACGCGCTGCAGAACGTGCTGGCCGCGCCGCGCGCGCAGCTGCTGGCCCACAACGCCAAGCCCGCACCAGTGCAGGATCAGGCATCAAAAATGCCTTCAACGCCCGCCCGGCCTGCGCAAGCAGCTCTACATTTAGGAGAACCCAGCGGCCACCGCGTGGCAGACCTTTCAGCGCTCTGGTCGCCCGCGCCTGCTCCACCCGCTTATGCGCCCGCACCTGAGGCGGCCCGCGCGCCAGTTTCCGCGTGGGCGCCGGCGCCCGCCCAAACGTTCGCGGCCGCCTCCGGCCCCGATCCAGCCCCCTGGCCGCTGGGCCGCGCCATCGCGCAGATCCACGGTGTCTACATCCTCGCGGAAAGCGCCCAGGGCCTGGTCATCGTCGACATGCATGCCGCGCATGAGCGCATCGTCTACGAGCGGCTGAAGGCGCAGCTGGACGGCACGCAGCGCATCGCCAGCCAGCCGCTGCTGATCCCCGCCACGTTTGCCGCCACCCCCGTCGAGGTGGCCACGGCCGAAGCGCAGGCAGAGACGCTCGCCACGCTGGGGCTGGAAATCACGCCGTTTTCCGCCCGCACCCTGGCCGTGCGCGCCGTGCCCACCACCCTCGCACAGGGGGATGCGGTGGAGCTTGCGCGCAACGTGCTTGCCGAACTCGCCCAGCATGAGGCCAGCACCGTCATCCAGCGCGCACGCGACGAAATTCTGGGCACCATGGCCTGCCACGGCGCGGTGCGCGCCAACCGCCAGCTCACCCTGCCCGAGATGAACGCACTGCTGCGCCAGATGGAAACCACCGAGCGCTCCGACCAGTGCAACCACGGCCGCCCGACCTGGCGCCAGCTGTCGATGAAAGAGCTGGACGCGCTGTTCCTGCGCGGACGTTAATTTTTGACTTTCTGACCCCGTTTTTCTCCAGGCCAGCACTCGCCCGCAGAAATCAAACGCATGAATACATGCTTTTTTGGCATAATGCTGCGTCGCATCAATTTTCCTGAAGGTGTTTTACATGGGTGCCCGTCTTTCCGCTGGTCAGTTTCTGGATCATGTCGCTCAACGCAATGCTGGCCAGGCCGAATTTCTGCAGGCCGTGACCGAGGTCATGGAAACCCTCTGGCCCTTCCTCGAAGCCCACCCGCGCTACACCGATCAGGCCCTGCTCGAACGCCTCGTCGAGCCCGAGCGGGTGGTGATGTTCCGCGTGAGCTGGATGGACGACAAGGGCCAGGTGCATGTCAACCGCGGCTACCGCATCCAGCACAGCATGGCGATTGGCCCCTACAAGGGCGGTCTGCGCCTGCACCCCTCGGTCAATCTCTCCATCCTCAAGTTTCTGGCGTTCGAGCAGACCTTCAAGAACGCGCTGACCACGCTGCCGATGGGCGGCGCCAAGGGCGGCTCGGACTTTGACCCCAAGGGCCGCAGCCCGGCGGAAATCATGCGCTTCTGCCAGGCCTTCGCCAGCGAACTGTTCCGCCATGTGGGCGCCGACACCGACGTGCCGGCCGGCGACATCGGCGTGGGCGGGCGCGAGGTCGGCTTCATCGCCGGCATGATCAAGAAGCTCACCAACCGCGCCGACTGCGTGCTGACCGGCAAGGGCATGAGCTTTGGCGGCTCGCTGCTGCGCCCCGAGGCCACGGGCTACGGCCTGGTGTACTTCGTTGACGAAATGCTCAAGGCCCAGGGCAAGAGTCTGGACGGCCTGCGCGTGTCGGTCTCCGGCGCCGGCAACGTCGCTCAGTACGCCATTGAAAAGGCACTGCAGCAGGGCGCCAAGGTCGTCACCTGCTCGGACTCCAGCGGCACGGTGATCGACGAGGAAGGCTTCACGCCGGAAAAGCTCGCCATCCTGATGCAGGTCAAGAACGAGCAATACGGCCGCGTGGACGACTACGCCAGCCGCGTCGGCGCCAAGTTCCACGCCGGCGTGCGCCCCTGGCATGTGCCGGTGGACGTGGCCCTGCCCTGCGCCACGCAGAACGAGCTGGATGAAAACGACGCCCGCGCCCTGATCAAGAACGGCGTGCAGTGCGTGGCCGAAGGCGCCAACATGCCCTCCACCAACGAGGCCGCCAAGGCCTTCGAGGCGGCCGGCGTGCTCTACGCCCCCGGCAAGGCCAGCAACGCCGGCGGCGTGGCCACCTCGGGCCTGGAAATGAGCCAGAACGCGGTGCGCCTGGTCTGGACGCGCGATGAAGTGGACGTGCGCCTGCTGGGCATCATGCAGAACATCCACGCCGCCTGCCTGCAGCACGGCAAGCGCGCCGACGGCAAGATGAGCTACATCACCGGCGCCAACGTGGCCGGCTTCGTGAAGGTGGCCGATGCGATGCTGCAGCAGGGCGTGATCTGAGAGCCTGATGGTCGTCGAGCGGTCGCACGGACTGCGGCGAGCCCCCAAGGGCTACGCGGCGACGATGCGGAACTCGGTGGCCTTGGCCACGGGGCGCACGGTGTTGCTTTCGCGCTTGAGATCGACGATGCCGTAATTGGACATGGTCTTGAGTGTGCGCGACAGGTTGCCCGGCTTGCGCCCGGTAGCCTGCGCCAGCGCCGAGATCGATTCGGGCTCGGTTTCGGCGATGACACGCAGCAAGGCGCGGTTGTCGTCGCTCAACACTTCGGCCAACGATTTCATTGAGGTGAACCAGACCTTGGGCTCGCCCGGCTTGGGCTTGTAGTCGCCACGCGCAATGGCCAGCACGCGCTGGCGAATCTGCTCTTGGGGCAGGATGCCGATGACGATGGATTTAGTAAAACCTGCGGTTTTCATGGCTTGCTCACCTCCAACAGCACGCGGTCAACGTCCGCGAAAAAGTCCTACAGCAGCTGCTGGGCATTTGCGTGCACCACCATTCGAGCGGCCCGCCCTCGTCTCCAGTGCATTGCACAAGCGCTGCGATGCCACCGTGTAGTTGCAGGCGAAGCAGATTATGAGAAAGCAAGCAAGCGCAAAGCAGGGTCAAGTTGGCAAATCCAATAGCGCTTTGCGCTTTGCCAGCGGGTGCTGGAGGCCGATTTGGCTTGAAAAATTCCAGGCGGCATCGTTTTGTGCCGTCAGCCCATCGCATGCGCCACCCCGCTGTCTCCATCACCCATCCGCAGCCACACCACTTCTGGGCGAACGCTGCATGCGCCGCACCAGTAGGCGAACTGAAGTTGAAGTCCATGCCTTGGCTTCGAGGGGAACAACGTGTTGAGAAACTACAGCTAGCGGCCCATGCTCGCGGTAGCAATCTTCCAGAGCAATTCCATTAGGACTAGACGCTCCCCTCGACTGAGACTGTTTAGCAGGTCAGTCTCCATCGTGGACGCAATGTCCAGGGCTTTGCCGACGAGTTGCTCTCCGGACTTCGAAAGCCTCAGGTGCTGAAATCGCTTGTCCACATCGCTCTGCTCTCGTGCAATCAAGTCACGCTCGCTAAGACGGTCAAGAAGCAGTGACATTCTCGCCGCTGAACTCGCGAGCGCTTGGCATAGCTGCTTGCTCGTGGCGCCTGGATTGCTGTGGATGAGAACGAGGATCGAGAACTCCACCTGCGTCACCTTGAATGGCTTGCCGATGTTGGAGACAAAGATCCTGAGCGTCGGGACGGAGGCCTGGGCCAAGTTGTAGCCCAACAAGGTCAACAGCTTCGAATGATCCAGCCCACCCGGAATTTCTTGTTGCACGCAATCCCCCTCCATGCGCGTGAGTCTAAGGCACGGCGCAGTTGGCTTCGGGCACCCGGGTTTATACCAATGGACCCACAAATCGCCGTCACCTACATTAGTTATCAGAAAGAACTTATTTGTCACAAAATTTTATCGTTCTTCCTAATGAAGATAGATAGATTGATTATTTATAATAGTTTTTTTGATATATCAATCGTCCGTGTAATACCGACTCGAAGCTCGGAACGAAAGACAGAATCCATTGGAGATAGCACATGAGAATTTTTAGGCCTTTTTCGACTGTCGGTGCGATCCCACTCGCTAGCGCATTACTCATTGCGGGGTGTGGTGGCGGCTCTGATCCGACTCCTACGCAGCCAGGGCAGCCCGAGCTGCCTCGGTTGTCAGCAGCAGTTGGCGCACCGCTTCAGGGCACTTGCGACGCTCTCTTGTCGTTCAGCTTTCCTAATACGGCCATCTCATCCGTCACGACGGCTGTCGCTGGGTCACTGAAAGTAGCTGGGAAAGACATTGGCGCGCACTGCGTTGTCACCGGGAAGATGAATGAGCGCGTGAGCCCTGTAGACGGTCAAACATATGCTGTTAGCTTCCAGATGCGGCTCCCACTGGATTGGAATGGTCGCTATCTCTACCAAGGCAATGGGGGAACGGACGGCAGTGTGTCGAGTGCGACCGGCGCTGTGGGCAGTGGCGGCCCGTTGACCAACGCCCTTTACCGCGGGTTTGCCGTCATCTCATCTGATGCAGGGCACAGCTCCTCGCAAAACCCTCTATTCGGCATGGACCCGGAAGCCCGCATTGACTACGGCTACGGAGCCGTAAAGAAATTGACCCCAATGGCCAAAGCCCTGATCAAGGCGGCATATGGGAAGGAACCCGATAGGTCTTACGTCGGCGGCTCGTCGAACGGCGGCCGACACGCGATGGTCACGGCAGCTCGTCTCCCGCAGGACTACGATGGGGTGTTGGCGAACTCACCCGGCTTTAACCTGCCAAAAGCTGCCGCCGCTCAGCTGTACACCGCGCAGCAGTTCCGCAAGGTAGCGACAGACGAGAATGACTTGGCTACCGGCTTCACCGTCGCAGAGCGGCAAATAGTTGCGAAGAAGATTCTTGAACGTTGCGATGGTCTCGACGGAGTAACGGATGGACTTGTTCAGGACGTAGAAGCCTGCCAGACGGCGTTCAACATTTTTGACCATGTACCCACCTGTTCCGGTGCGAGAGACGGAACCTGCCTCACGGTGGCGCAGAAGAGCGCCATCGATCTCATGTACGCAGGTCCGGTCAATAGCCGCGGTGAACGCCTTTATGCGACCCAGCCCTACGACCCTGGTCTGGCAGGCTCGGGGTGGGCGAGCTGGAAGTTCAGCAGTTCTGTGGGGGCGTCGCGCGATCCAGTCGCTGTCGGCATCATCTTCCAAGTGCCGCCGGACCCGACGATAGTGAGTAACACTCGTGCCTTCGCATTCAACTACAACTTCGACATGGACTACCCGAAACTGTTTCAGACGAACGCGACCTATACGGAGAGTTCCTGGTCTTTCATGACGCCACCGAACCCCACGAAGCTGGACGCCTTGCGGGACAGGGGCGGCAAGATGATCGTCGTTCAGGGCGTTTCTGATGGTGTGTTTTCGATTGATGACACCAAGCGCTGGTACGACGAACTCGACACCGAGAACAAGGGTAAGGCCGCTGACTTCGCGCGCTTCTTTCGTGTGCCTGGCATGAATCACAGCAGCGGCGGAATTTCTACGGACCAGTACGACGCTCTCGACGCATTAGTCAAATGGGTTGAGAAGGGCATCGCGCCTGATCAAATTGTTGCAACCGCTAGGGGCGAGGGCAACGCGGGCGGCGCGAATAGAGAAGTTCCGGCAGATTGGGCCGTGGACAGAACTCGCCCGCTCTGCCCTTATCCGTTGATTGCTCGTTACAACGGCACAGGGGACAGTGAGCGCGCTGAAAACTTTACCTGCAAGAAGTGACGGACAACTGCGACCTGAAGGCGCCCGCATAACGGCGCCCCTCGTGCCCTGCCAGAGAGTTTCTCCCTTGGCGGGGTTTCTTCTGTCTCTCCGGATGTACTATAGACCCGGCAATTAAGAATTGCATCAGGCGGCATATTTGATCTTCGGGTCTTCGAAGTATGAGCGCGCACGCTGCGGGTTGTTGCCCAGCATGTTCATGTGCGCTTCTGTGGCGCGGCGCAGCTTATCTTTGGTGCGCACCTGCACACGTGAATCCAGCGCGTACTTGAGATCGGCATTGAGCCGCTCACCCTCACACGGGGTAGCTCAGACACCCAACCGGACGATCTGTCCCCATTTCACCTCCGGCATCTCCTCAAAATTCGCCACCACGCACACGCGCTGGTGGTGTTTTGCTTCTTCAGCCAAAGCCCGATGCAGATAGCGGATCGACGTTGCATCCAGCGCCGCCTCGGGCTCGTCGATCAGCGTGAGCGGCGCGCCACTGGCCAGCGCCGCCGCCAGCAGCACCTTGCGCTTGCCGCCGGTGGACAGGCGAAACATCTCCTTGTGCAGATGCTCCTGCAGCCCCAGGCCCTGCGCATGCGCCTGCCAGGCGGTTTCGCTCCAATCGGGATAGCGCATGGCCTGTTGCCGCGCCCACTGCACGGGTGAAATGTCCGGCCAATCGGCGCGCGGATCGCGCCAGAACACCAGCGCAGGATTGCTGCGCACCTGCGCGCGCAGATCGCTGCCCTGCCACAGCACGGCGCCGGTCTCGGGCGCCGTCTCGCCTGCCAGCAGACGCAGCAGCGCGGTCTTGGCCTCGCCCTCTGCATCGACGATGAGGGACAGACCGGGTGGGAAGCCCGCACTCCAATGCTCCTGCCGCCCATAGCCCGGCGTGCCAAAGTCAATGCTGCAAGCCTGCAACGGCATTTGAGTCGATTCGCTCACAAGTCTCTCCTGGAGATATCCATGCAAGGACACCCCTTGTTTTTACACTGAGCGCCATGTCTTCGACCACTGCCCCGCGCCCTGCCCCGCACGCCCTGCGCGCGCTGCTGCCCTTTCTGCGCCCCTACCGCTGGCCGATCGCCGCGGCGCTCGCCTTCCTGCTGCTTGCCGCGCTGGCCACGCTGGCGTTTCCGCTGGCGCTGCGCCAGCTGATCGACCAGGGCATGCCGGGCGGCGGCGATGCCGGGCGGCTGCGCACGCACTTTGGTCTGCTGTTTGGCGTGGCGGTGGCGGTGGGCGTGTTTTCGGCGGCGCGCTATTACATGATGAGCTGGCTGGGCGAACGCGTGACGGCGGATCTCAGAAGTGCGGTCTACGCCCACGTGCTGCGCCAGAGCCCGCAGTTCTTCGAGACCACGCAGACCGGCGAGGTGCTCTCGCGCCTCACCTCGGACACCACGCTGGTGCAGACCGTCATCGGCTCATCGTTTTCGCTCGGACTCCGTAATGCCGTGCTGGGCCTGGGCGCACTCATCATGCTGGTCTGGACCAACCCCTTCATCATGTCGGTGGCGCTGGCCGCCGTGCTGGTGGTGGTGCTGCCCGCGATGTGGATAGGGCGCAGCGTGCGCCGCCTGTCGCGCGCCAGCCAGGACCGCGTGGCCGACACCAGCGCCATCGCCGCCGAGGTGCTGGGCGCCATTCCCGTGGTGCAGGGCTTTGTGGCAGAGCCGCGCGAGGCGGCGCGCTTTGCGGCGGCGGCGGAAAGCGCGTTTCGCACCGCCGTGCGCCGCAGCGGCGTGCGCGCGGCGCTGGTGGCGTTCATCATCATCGCCAACGCCGCGCTGCTGCTCTGGGGCCTGTACCGCGGCAGCGTGGCGGTGATCGCCGGGCAGATGAGCGCCGGCAACCTGGGCCAGACCATCGTCTATGCGCTGTTCCTGGCCGGTGCCGTGGCGGTGCTGGGCGAGGTCTACGGCGACCTGCTGCGCGCCGCTGGCGCCACCGAGCGGCTGATGGAATTGCTGGCCACCGAGCCCGCGATCCGCGCGCCCCAGCCACCGGCACTGCGGCAGATAGCGCCTGGGCGTGCGCTGGATGTGGCCTTCGAAGCGGTGCAGTTTCACTACCCCTCGCGCCCGGATCGCGCCGCGCTGGCGGATTTCACGCTGCGCCTGGCACCGGGCGAAACCGTGGCGCTGGTGGGCGCCAGCGGCGCAGGCAAATCCACGGTGTTCCAGCTGCTGCAGCGCTTCTACGACGTGGGCGGCGGGCGCATTCTGGTGGGCGGTGAAGACCTGCGCGCGCTGGCTCCGCACGCGCTGCGCCAGCGCATTGCGACGGTGCCGCAGGAGGCGGTGATTTTTTCGAGCAGTGCCCTGGAAAACATCCGCTACGCCCGCCCCGAAGCCACGCGCGCGGAGGTGCTGGCCGCCGCGCGCGCCGCCTTTGCCGACGAGTTCATCACCGCGCTGCCGCAGGGCTATGACACCTTTCTGGGCGAGCACGGCGTGCGCCTCTCGGGCGGGCAGCGCCAGCGCATCGCGATTGCGCGCGCGCTGCTCAAGGATGCGCCCATCCTGCTGCTCGATGAGGCCACCAGCGCGCTCGACGCCGCCAGCGAGCGCGCGGTGCAGCAGGCGCTGGATGCCGCGCTGCACCAGCACGCAAGCCACCGCATCACGCTGGTGATCGCGCACCGGCTGGCGACCGTGCAGCATGCGGACCGGATCATCGTGCTGGAGCATGGCCGCGCCATCGAGCAAGGCAGCCACGCGCAGCTGGTGGCCGCGGGCGGCGCCTATGCACGGCTGGCGGCGCTGCAGTTCACGATTTAAACAAAACTGGCTGTAGCGCATGCCAGCAAAGCGATAGCAGCTATCGATAGAATAGTTACCCAGGCATTTCATCGGTGCGCAGCCAGCCCGTCACACTCCAGCGCGTGCTGCGGCACGGCAGCACCGCATGCGGCATCAGACCGCTGACGAACACCGCCAGACGCGCGCTCAATGGCGCAAAGCGCGCCAGCTCGATGTCCGGGTTCGTCGGCTGGTAGAAGCACAGCTCGCCGCCATCGGACTCATTCCACCCATCGTTGAGGTACAGCACGATGGAAATCTTGCGCACATGGCTGCCGCGGTGCTGGTCCAGATGCTTGCGGTAGCCGCGTCCCTCGGGGTAGCGGGCAAAGTGAAATTCCTGGCTGCGCAGGCCCATGGCAAAGCGCTCGTTCAAGACTGCCCGCAGGCCTGCCATCCAGTCGAAGAAAGGGTGGCGCGCGAGGCGCGAGCCCGGGGGCACCCAGCAGATCGCGTCACCGCGCACTTCAGGTTCTTTGCCACCTGCGGGGTCGAGACCGAACTCGCCCGGCTCGAAGCAGTTGGCCGTCCACAGCTCTTGCGCATAGCTACGCAATGCATCGCACCAGGCGGGCGCGACGGCAGCGTCGCTCACGCTCCAGCCCTGCCGGTTGAGCGCGCTGATGATGGCGTCGTATTCACCCATGGTTCATCGCTCTTGGATTCTGAAAATTTTCCTGTCACGCAGCGCAGTCTGCCCGCATCCAATAATGCAACGAGGGGAACAAAAAGCCCGGTTCTCCCCACCGACATCCAGATGGATGCCAAAGATTCGGGCCTTGTGATTGAAGGAGAAAATCATGACCAAGCTCTATTCCACCATCGCTCTTGCCGCTGGCCTCATGTTCGCTGGTTCCGCTTTCGCCGCAGGCACGCAACCTGCCGCTGGCAACGCACCCTATTTTGACGAAGGCCAAAGCATGACGAGCACGCTGCAACGTGCCGACGTGCGCAATGCCGCCATCGCGCACCGGCCTGCCTCCGGCATGATGAATGCCACACCGGCACCCGACACGCCCAGCACGCTGACACGCGCGCAGGTGCATGCGAACACCGTGCAGGCCATTCAGAATGGCTTCCATGTCGAATCCGGCAATCTGACGGCTCTGTAATCGCACGCCTGCCAAGACGGGAATGAATGGCCTGGCCGGCACTGGCCAGGCCATTTTTTGTGCTGGCGCCAGCGGGGACATGGCGGTGGTGCATCATCGCCGCCATGTCCGTGAGCATCACTTTCCTCGGCGGTGCCGGCACCGTCACCGGCTCCAAATACCTCGTGCGCCACGGCGGCAAGGCGCTGCTCGTGGACTGCGGGCTGTTCCAGGGCTACAAGCTGCTGCGCGAGCGCAACTGGCAGCCCTTGCCGGTGGCACCCGCCGCCATCGATGCCGTGGTGCTGACCCATGCCCATCTGGACCACAGCGGCTACCTGCCGCTGCTGGCCCGCGCGGGGTTTGGCGGCCCCGTGTTCTGCACCGCCGGCACGCGCGATCTGTGCGCCATCCTGCTGCCCGACAGCGGCCATCTGCAAGAGGAGGATGCGGCCTACCTGAACCGCCACCGACTCAGCAGGCACCAGCCCGCGCTGCCGCTCTACACGCGCCAGGATGCATTGCACAGCCTGCATCTGCTGCAACCCAGGCCCTGGCAGCGGACCTTCGAGCCGCTGCCAGGCTGGCAAGTGCGCTTCAGCCGCGCCGGTCACATCCTGGGCGCGGCCAGCGTGCTGCTGCAGGTGGATGGCCGGCGCATTCTGTTTTCGGGCGATCTGGGGCGGCCGGACGATCTCCTGATGCGCGCGCCGGAGCCGC
This sequence comes from Comamonas badia DSM 17552, assembly GCF_000484635.1. Classification (GTDB taxonomy): domain Bacteria; phylum Pseudomonadota; class Gammaproteobacteria; order Burkholderiales; family Burkholderiaceae_C; genus Comamonas_C; species Comamonas_C badia. Next base: position 648,422 of record NZ_AXVM01000001.1, read on the forward strand.
CGCCGCCGGCCGATGCGGTGCTGGTGGAATCCACCTACGGCGACCGCAGCCACCCGGCCAGCAGCGTGCTGGACGATATCGCCGCGCCGCTGTCGCGGCTTGCGGCGCGCGGCGGGGTGGCGGTGGTGCCGGTATTTGCCATCGGGCGCGCGCAGACGGTGCTGCATGCGATCGCCCAGCTCAAACAGCACGGCGCCCTGCCTTCGGCGCTGCCGGTGTTTCTCGACAGCCCGATGGCGGTGCAGGCCACGCAGCTCTACCAGGACCACCGCGGCGAGCACCGGCTGGACAGCGCCGCCTTGCAGGCCATGGCGCGCGGCACGACGCTGGTTCACAGCGTGGAGGAATCCAAGGCGCTGGCGCGCCTGCACGGCCCGCGCGTCATCCTCTCCGCCAGCGGCATGACTACCGGCGGGCGCGTGCTGCACCATCTGGCGCTGTACGCGGGCGACCACCGCAACATGATCCTGCTGACCGGACACCAGGCCGGCGGCACGCGCGGTGCGCGCATCGCCGCGGGGGAGAAGACCATCAAGCTGCTGGGGCGTGAGCTTGCCATCCGCGCCGAGGTCGTGCAGCTCGCCAGCGCCTCGGCGCATGCCGATGCGCAGCAGATCGAGCAGTGGCTCACCGGCATGCAGCCGCGGCCAGGCCAGGTTTTTCTGGTGCATGGCGAGCCGCAGGCGACGCAGGTATTGCAGGCGCGACTGACTGGCCATTGCAAGGTGCGGATACCGGAATACGGCGAAACCGTCGCCCTTTGACAGGGCAAGCCAGGCACATCACACCTGCTGGCGCAAGGACCAAGCCGATGCCTGCGCAAGGCCTTCCTGCCGGTGTTCCAGCCGCAAGCCATGGCACCGCCTAAAATTCACCGGTTGAACCCACGCAATAGGCCTATCAGCACCATGGGACGCACCCTGTACGACAAAGTCTTCGACGAGCACGTCGTCCATACCGAAGAAGACGGCACCGCCCTGCTCTATATCGATCGCCATCTGGTGCACGAAGTCACCAGCCCGCAGGCATTCGAAGGGCTGCGCGAGGCGGGCCGCCCGGTCTGGCGCACCAGTTCCATCGTTGCCACGGCAGACCACAACACGCCGACCACCGGCTGGGAGCAGGGCTACGACGGCATCGCCGACCCGATCAGCAAGCTGCAGATCGAGACACTGGACGAGAACATCCACAAGAGCGGCGCGGCCGCCTTCTTCCCCTTTCTTTCGAAGCGCCAGGGCATCGTGCATGTCATCGGCCCGGAAAACGGCGCCACGCTGCCCGGCATGACCGTGGTCTGCGGCGACAGCCACACCAGCACGCATGGCGCCTTCGGCGCGCTGGCCCACGGCATAGGCACGAGCGAGGTGGAACACGTTCTCGCCACGCAATGCCTGCTGGCCAAGAAGGCCAAGAACATGCTGGTGCGCGTGAACGGCCATGTCGCGCCGGGCATCACCGCCAAGGACATCGTGCTGGCCATCATCGGCAGGATCGGCACGGCGGGCGGCACCGGCTACACCATCGAATTCGGCGGCGAGGCGATCCAGGCGCTGTCGATGGAAGGCCGCATGACGGTGTGCAACATGGCGATCGAAGCCGGTGCGCGCGCCGGCATGGTGGCCGTCGATCAGAAGACGATCGACTACGTCAAGGGCCGCCCCATGGCGCCCACCGGCGTGGAATGGGACCAGGCCGTGGCGTACTGGAAGACGCTGCATTCCGATGCGGACGCGCATTTCGACGCGGTCGTCAACCTTGCCGCAGCCGACATCGAGCCACAGGTCACCTGGGGCACCAACCCCGAAATGGTGGTCAACGTCGGCGCCCGCGTGCCCGACCCGGAGAAGGAAAAAGACCCGGTGATCCGCCACGCGATGGAGCGCGCTCTCACCTACATGGGGCTGGAGCCCGGCAAGCCGATGCAGGACATCTTCGTCGACAAGGTGTTCATCGGCTCGTGCACCAACAGCCGCATCGAAGACCTGCGCGCCGCCGCCGCGGTGGTGAAGAAGCTGCACCAGAAGGTGGCGAAAAACATCAAGCTGGCGATGGTGGTGCCGGGCTCGGGCCTGGTGAAGGAGCAGGCCGAGCGCGAGGGCCTGGACAAGATTTTCACGGCGGCCGGTTTCGAATGGCGCGAGCCGGGCTGCTCGATGTGTCTGGCGATGAACGCCGACCGGCTGGAAGCAGGCGAGCGCTGCGCGTCCACCTCCAACCGCAATTTCGAAGGCCGTCAGGGTGCGGGCGGTCGCACCCATCTGGTCAGCCCCGCCATGGCGGCGGCGGCGGCCATCCACGGTCATTTTGTTGATATCCGCAGATTTGCCTGAAGGAGTTATCCATGAAAAAAATCGCTGTGTTCATCCCCGTCCTGCTCGCCATTTTTCTGGCCGGCTGCAACACCGTCAAGGGCGTCGGCCAGGACGTGCAGAAGGCCGGCGGCGCCATCGAGAAATCCGCCAAGTAAGCGCCCCAGCCATTGCCATGCAGAAGTTCACCGTGCACAAGGGGCTGGTCGCGCCCATGGATCGCGAGAACGTCGATACCGACGCGATCATCCCCAAGCAGTTTCTCAAGTCCATCAAGCGCACCGGCTTCGGCCCCAACCTGTTTGACGAGTGGCGCTACCTGGATCAGCCCGGCAGACCCGGCATGCCGGAAGCCAAGCGCAAGCCCAACCCGGACTTCGTGCTGAACCAGAGCCGCTACAAAGGCGCGAGCATCCTGCTGGCACGGCAGAACTTCGGCTGCGGGTCGAGCCGCGAGCATGCGCCCTGGGCGCTGCAGCAATACGGCTTTCGCGCCATCATCGCGCCCAGCTACGCCGACATCTTCTTCAACAACTGCTTCAAGAACGGACTGCTGCCGATCCGCCTGCCGGAACCCACCGTGGCTCGCCTGTTTGACGAAGTGGCCGCCTTCCCGGGCTACGAGCTCACGATAGACCTTGAGCGCCAGGTGGTGGTGGAGCCGCAGGGCGCCGAAATCCCGTTCGAGGTCGAGTCCTTCCGCCGCTACTGCCTGCTGGGCGGGCTGGACGATATCGGCCTGACCCTGCGCCACAAGGACAAAATCAAGGCCTTCGAGGCCGAGCGCCTGGCCACCAAGCCCTGGCTGGCGCATGTGATGCAGTCCTGACAGCACCGCCAACCATCTACGTCAAAAAAGGCTCTGGCGCTTGTCCATCAAGCGGTTACAGCTATCAAAACAAAGAAGTCATGAAGATTGCAATCCTCCCCGGTGACGGCATAGGCCCCGAAATCGTTGCCGAGGCCGTGAAGGTGCTCCAGGCGCTCGGTCTTCGCTTCGAGATGGAAACCGCCCCCGTCGGCGGCGCCGCCTACGAAGCCAGCGGCCACCCGCTGCCGGATTCCACGCTGAACCTGGCCAAGGCAGCCGACGCCATCCTGTTCGGCGCCGTTGGCGACTGGAAGTACGACACACTAGAGCGCGCGCTGCGGCCCGAGCAGGCCATCCTGGGCCTGCGCAAGGCGCTTGGCCTGTTCGCCAACTTCCGCCCGGCGATCTGCTACGAGCAGCTCACGCATGCCAGCAGCTTGAAGCCCGAGCTGGTGGCGGGCCTGGACATCCTCATCATCCGCGAGCTCACCGGCGACATTTACTTCGGCCAGCCGCGCGGGCGCCGCGGCGCGCCGGATGGCGCCTTTGCCGGTGCCGAAGAGGCCTTTGACACCATGCGCTACACGCGCCCGGAAATCGAGCGCATCGCCCATGTCGCTTTCCAGGCCGCGCGCCAGCGCAGCAAGCGCCTGACCAGCGTGGACAAGGCGAACGTGCTGGAGACTTTCCAGTTCTGGAAGGACATCGTCACCGAAGTGCACAAGGGCTACCCGGACGTGGAGCTGTCGCACATGTACGTGGACAACGCCGCCATGCAGCTCGTGAAGGCCCCCAAGGCGTTTGACGTGATCGTCACCGGCAACATGTTCGGCGACATCCTCTCGGACGAGGCCTCCATGCTCACCGGCTCGATCGGCATGCTGCCCTCGGCTTCGCTCAACGACAAGAAGCAGGGCCTGTACGAGCCCAGCCACGGCAGCGCGCCCGACATCGCCGGCAAGGGCGTGGCCAATCCGCTCGCGACCATCCTGAGCGCCGCGATGATGCTGCGCTTCTCGCTGAACCAGGCGGAAGCCGCCAACCGCATCGAAACCGCCGTGAAGAAGGTGCTGGCGCAGGGCCTGCGCACGCCGGACATCTACAGCGAGGGTACGACCCGCGTCGGGACAGCCCAGATGGGCGATGCGGTCGTGCAGGCGCTGGCCTGACCCCTGACGAATGGGCCCAGGCACCGCTGCGAGCGACTACATCGCCCGCTGCCTGTGCCTGGATGTCGGCACCAACCCCCACAACGCACAGCAGTTGCGCGATGTGGGGGGGTTTCGTCCCGATTTGAACGCGGCGAAAAACCTCCATCCCAAACAGGCGGACTTTCAGCGCCAGCTCGATGCGCTGACCCAGGACGCGGCCTTTGTTCTCGGGCACAACACGCGGCGATTCGACCTGCCGCTGCTGGCGCACCTCTACCCCACGCTGGCGCTCCTGCAACTGCCGCAGATCGACACGCTGGAGCTGTCGCCGATCGCGTTTCCGCAAAACCCCTACCACCGCCTCGTCAAAGACTACAAACTTTGTAGCACAAGCCGCAACAACTCCGCCCGCGATGCGCAATTGGCGCACCAGTTGCTGCTGGAGCAAGCCCAGGCGCTGCTGGAGCGCACAACGCAGCATCCGGACGAAGCCCTGTGCCTGCACCACCTGCTGGTGCCCGAGGGGCAACAGGGCAGCGGGCTCGGCGTCCTGTTCAGCCAGTGGCGCAAGGCCGCACGCCCGGATATCCATGCAGCCACCCTGGCCTGGCTGCGCGCCACCAAAGGCAAGGTCTGCATCAGCGCCCAGCGCCGATTGATCCGCGAGTGGCTGCCCGACCCCGCCTGGCACCAGAGCCTCGCCTACGTACTCGCCTGGCTGCGCGTTTCGGGCGGCAATTCGGTGCTGCCGCCCTGGGTGGGTCACAGCTTTCCGCAAGTGCGCGAGCTCATCCGAGCACTGCGTGAGAAACCCTGCGGCGAGCCGCAATGCCCATGGTGCGAGCAAGAACACCAACTGGCCAAACTGCTGCCGCGCTACTTTCCGGGCATCACCGCATTTCGCGCCACCCCCACCACCGAGGACGGCCGCAGCCTGCAGCAAGCCATCGTCGAAAACGGCATGGCAGGCCATCCCACCCTGGCCATCCTGCCCACGGGGGGCGGCAAGTCGCTGTGCTACCAGTTGCCGGCGCTGGCGCACTACTACCGCAGCGGCAGCGTCACGGTGGTGATTTCGCCGCTGCAATCGCTGATGAAAGACCAGGTCGATGGCCTGCAACAGCGCGGCATCACCTGCGCGGGCTACCTCAACAGCCTGCTCACGCCCATCGAGCGGCGCGCCATGCTCGACAAGCTGCGCCTGGGCGATCTGGGCCTGATCTTCGTCGCGCCCGAGCAGTTTCGCAGCACCGCCTTTGCCAAGGCGCTGATGCACCGCGAGGTGCGCGCCTGGGTGTTCGACGAGGCGCATTGCCTCTCGAAATGGGGGCACGACTTCCGCCCCGACTACCTCTACGTCTCGCGCTTCATCCGGCACAAACAAAAGGCACAGCCTTCGCCGGTGTTCTGCTTCACCGCCACGGCGCAGCCGGGGGTGATTGCCGACATTTGCGCCCATTTTGAAAAACACCTGGCCATGCGGCTCACGCTGCTCAACGGCGGTGCCGGGCGCAAGAATCTGAGTTACGAGGTGCGCACCGTTCCCACCCAGGCCAAATACGCCGAAACCCTGCGCCTGCTGCAGGAGGAGCTGCAAGGTGAAGGCTGCGCCATCGTTTTTTGCGCACGCCAGAAAACGGTGGAAGAAGTGGCAACCTTCCTGAAAGACGCCGGGCTCGATTGCGGCTATTTCCATGGCGGCATGGAGCCCGCCGACAAGCGCCACATTCAGGAAAATTTCATCGCCGGGCAGTTGCGCGTCATCGCCGCCACCAACGCCTTCGGCATGGGCGTGGACAAGCCGGACGTGCGCCTGGTGATCCACATCGACACGCCCGGCTCACTCGAAAACTACCTGCAGGAAGCCGGCCGCGCCGGGCGCGACCAGGCCCCGGCGCGCTGCGTGCTGCTGTACGACGAGGCCGACCTGGACGTGCAGTTTCGCCTGCTGCGGGGCGCCCGGCTGAACCAGCACGACATCCGCTCCATCCTGAAAGCCCTGCGCAGCATCCACCGCAAGGATGGGGGCGATGGCGAGGTGGTGGTGACCAGCGGCGAAATCCTGCTGCAAATCCCGGACGAGCACCGCATCGACCCCGAGGCACGCGACGCAGATACCAAGGTGCGCATCGCCATCGCCTGGCTGGAAGAGGCCAGGCTGCTGGAACGCCACGAAAACCACACGCGCGTCTTTCCCGGCAGCCTGCTGGTCGGCAGCCTGGACGAAGCGCGCGCCGTGCTGCAACGCCAGCTGGAGCCGCAAACGGATACAGCCCCCTACCTGACCATCCTTGGCCTGCTGATGCAGGCGGGCGATGGTGACAGCCTCTCCACCGACGAGTTGATGCTGGCCACGGGCAAGGATGCGCGCAGCGTCGCCGCCATGCTGCGCGAACTCGACCGATGGAAGCTCCTGTCCAACGACACGGAAATTGGCGTGTCCTTCTACAGCGATCCCGACAGCACGCAGCGCCTGGTCGAGCTGCAGCACCTGGAGGACACCCTGCTTGCCCAGTTGCGCGAAGCCGCACCCGATGCCGACGACCAGAGCTGGCAACAGATGCACATGCGGCGCCTGTGCGACGCCATGCGCCGCGACAGTGGCATGGCCCTCGACCCCGAACGTCTCGCTCGCCTGCTCACCTCCTTTGCCGCAACCTTTGGCGAGGGCCACGGCATGCGCGGCTGCTTTGCGCTGCGCCCGGGGGGGAGCGAACATCGCCAACTCAAGCTGCTGCGCAACTGGCAGGAAATCGACACTATCCGCAGGCGGCGCATGCTGGTGTGCCTATCGCTGCTGCAGCACTTCACCCGCCTGCGCAAGGGCAACACCAGGCTGGTCACGGCCAAGCAGGGCGAGCTGGAGACCGCCTTGCAAAACGACCTCTCGCTCGCCGATCTCGCCATCGCCGATTGGGGCGTGGCGCTGTCGTCCGCCCTGCTCTACCTGGACGCCAACGAGGTGCTGCACCTGGCGCGCGGCAAGGCGGTGTTCCGCTCGGCCATGCGCATCGCCTTCGAGCCCACGGCGCAGCGCCGGCAGTTCAACAAGGGCGATTACGCCGAACTCGCGCTGCACTACCAAAGCAAGATCGCCCAGGTGCATGTGATGGCGGAATTCGCCAAGCTGGCGCTGCACAAGGTCCAGGCCGCGATGCAGTTCATCCTGGACTATTTCCGCCTGGATCGCGACAGCTTCATCCGGCAATACTTCGGCGGGCGCAAGGACGTGCTGGAAATGGCCACCACCGAGGCCGCGCACCGGCGCATCCTGATAGACCTTGCCAACCCCGAGCAGCAGGCCATCGTCACGGCGCCGCTCACGGGCTGCCAACTGGTGCTGGCGGGGCCCGGCTCGGGCAAGACGCGCGTCATCGTGCACCGCGTCGCCTGGCTGCTGCGCGAACGCCTGGTGGAGCCCGAAGCCATCATGGTGCTGGCCTACAACCGCCACGCAGCACATGAAATCCGCCAGCGCCTGTGGCAGCTCGTCGGCGTGGACGCCGCCGGCGTCACCGTGCAAACCCTGCACAGCCTGGCCATGCGCATCACCGGCACCAGCTACGCCGTGGCGGCCGAACGTGGCGAGACGATTGATTTTTCCGCCGCCATAGTGCAGGCCACCCAGCGCCTGACGCGCGCCGCCCAGGGCGACGATGGGCCAGGCGGTGACGAAACCTCGGTGGCCCGCGACCGGTTGCTGGCCGGGCTGCGCTTCGTGCTGGTCGATGAATACCAGGACATCAACGGCGAGCATTACGCCCTCATCAGCGCGCTGGCCGGGCGCACCCTGGCGGCGCAGGATGACCGTCTGTCGCTGATGGCAGTCGGCGACGACGACCAGAACATCTACGCCTTCGGCGGTGCCAGCGTGCGCTACATCCGCCAGTTCGAAACCGACTACCAGGCACAGTGCTACCGCCTGCTGGAAAACTACCGCAGCAGCGCCCACATCATCGACGCCGCCAACGCCGTCATCGCCCCGGCACGCCAGCGCATGAAAAGCGCCGAGCAACTGCGCGTGAACCACGCCCGACGCGAAGCACCCCCCGGTGGCGAATGGGGCACGCGCGACCCGCTCACCCAGGGGCGCGTGCACGTGCTGCGCACTCCGGCCGCCCCGCTGGCCGAAGCCGCCACCGCACTGGCCGAGCTGCAACGCCTGCAGGCCTTGCACGCGGGAGGCAGCAGCGCCGGGCACTGGGGGCATTTCGCCGTGATCGCCCGGCGCTGGGACGACTTGGATGCGCTGGAAAATTTATGCAAAAACCAGTCCATCCCCGTGCTGCGCCTGCGCGAAGCACTACAAATACCATTGCATTCCACACGCGAGGGCGATGGTCTGCTGCAACTGCTGCGCGGCGCCCTGCGGCGCACACGGCACAAGCGGGTGACGCTGCGCGCAGGTACCCTGGCGCGCTGGCTGCGCCTGCGCCACCACTTGCCCGCTGACGGCTTCACTACCCACCCCTTCCTCGCGGCGCTGGCCCAATTCATCGCCGAAACCGGAGGCAGCGCCTACGGCTTCGCCCTCGCCGTCGATCAGGTGACAGACGCGCTCTACGAGTTCGGCAACGGCAGCCGCAGGCAAGGCGCTGCGCGCCCCAACGCTCCGCTGCTGCTCCTGAGCGCGCACAGCGCCAAGGGGCTGGAGTTCGACCATGTGCTGGTGCTGGACAGCGGCGGCTGGCAACAGCCCAGCGATGAGGAGCGCCGCTTGTTCTACGTCGCCATGACGCGCGCCCGCCTGTCGCTCACCCTCTGCGCGGCCGAGGGCGGCATGCATGCCTTTCTCGCGCCTCTGGAGCAACTCGCTTTGCATACCCGCCCGCAGCCCGCGCCCGTGCCCGTGCCCACGCTGGCATTGACGCGCAGCCGGGCCTGCGGCCCGGAATTCGTGGTGCTCTCCTGGCCGGGCTATTTCCAACCCGATGCGCCGATACACGCGGCCATTGCGCGCCTGCAAGTGGGCGACGCCCTCACCCTGCAGCCTCGCCGCGATGGCAAGCCGGGCTGGGAATTGCGCGATTTGCAAGACACAACCGTCGGGCGCATGGCCGGCAGATTCGAGCCTCCCGGCACCCACATCACCGGCGTGCAGGTGGCGGCCATCCAGGTGCGCGAGCGCCAATCTGGCGATCAACTTGCAAGCGAACGCTGGGAAATCGTCCTGCCGGAAATCGTTTTCGAAAAGCCCAACACGTCAACGCAAGTGCCCGGCGATGCGTTTTGACCTTCGTTGAAACCCGATGGAACCGGGCATCCACTAAAATACTTCGCCATATGTTTCTCGCGAGCGCGCCCTCCCCCCACATCGTGACCGACCACCCGGCCACGAAGGCAGCGCGCGCATCCACCACCAAAACCACGACCATTACGGGCTGAAGCAGCTCCGGCATCGTCGTGCGCCCTCCTCCGGCCCTGACGAGCCGGGGCAAAAAGCAGCGCCGGATGGTGCAAGACTTTTTAATCTGAAAGGGCAATGCAATGAGCAAGCAACTGGTAGGCCTCGTCGGCTGGCGCGGCATGGTCGGCTCCGTGCTGATGGAGCGCATGCAGGCCGAGGGCGACTTCGACCTGATCGAGCCGGTCTTCTTTTCCACTTCCAACGCCGGCGGCAAGGCGCCGGCATTGGCCAAGGCGCACAAGGAACTGCACGACGCCAATGACGTGGCAGCCCTCACGAAGTGCGACATCATCATCTCCTGCCAGGGCGGCGACTACACCAAGGAAGTCTTCCCCAAGGTGCGCGCCTCCGGCTGGCAGGGCCACTGGATCGACGCTGCCAGCGCGCTGCGCATGCAGGACGACGCGGTCATCATCCTCGACCCGGTCAACGACGATCTGATCAAAACCAGGCTTGCCGCGGGCGGCAAAAACTGGATCGGCGGCAACTGCACCAACTCCATCCTGCTGATGGGTCTGGTGGGCCTGTTCAAGGCGGGGCTCGTCGAATGGGTCAGTTCCATGACCTACCAGGCGGCGTCGGGCGGCGGCGCCAACCACATGCGCGAACTGCTCAAGGGCATGGGCGTGATCCACGGCGCGGTCGCGAGCGAACTCGCCACACCCGCGTCGGCGATTCTGGAGATCGACCGCAAGGTGGCGCAAACCATCCGCGAGGACGTGCCGCGCGAATTCTTCGGCGCGCCGCTGGCCGGTGGCCTGATCCCATGGATTGACGCACAGCTGGAGAACGGCCAGTCCAAGGAAGAATGGAAGGGCAAGGCCGAGATCAACAAAATTCTGGGCACGCCCACGCCGATTCCGGTGGACGGCCTGTGCGTGCGCATCGGCGCGATGCGCTGCCATTCGCTGGCGCTCACGCTCAAGCTCAAGAAGGATGTGCCGCTCGCGGAAATCGAGGCCCTCATCAAGGGTGGCAACCCCTGGGTCAGTTTCGTGCCCAACGAGCGCGAGCAGACCGTCAGGGAACTGACGCCCGCGGCCATCACCGGCGGCCTGCAGATCGCCGTCGGGCGCGTGCGCAAGCTCAACATCGGGCCGGAATACGTCTCGGCCTTCGTCGTTGGCGACCAGCTCCTGTGGGGCGCGGCCGAGCCGCTGCGGCGCATGCTGCGCATCCTGCTCAAGGCCTGATTTCCACGATTGCCGCACGGCGTGCCCGAGGACATGCCGTGCGCCAGTGTTGCCCGTTGCCAACAGGCCTGACCATCCGAATCAGTGATAACGGCGGGAAAAAACCTGAACTTCGTTCTTAGCTTGTCAGTGCAACACATTGATGCTAAGGTGCTTTCACCTGTCTTCAGGTGCTTCAGTGCTCCCGTTTTAAAAGCGCAAGGCCTACCCAACAGACGCAACGCACACTGCCCCACCATCCATGCATCGCTGCAAACCCACTCTCCTGGCCGCCGCGGCCGCCCTGTCGATGGGGCTGTACGCCTCCAATGCAAGCGCGCTGGCGCTCGGCCGGGTCACCGTGCAGTCTGCACTTGGCGAACCCTTGCGTGCCGAAATCGCCTTGCCCCAGGTCAGTGCGGTCGAGGCGGATTCGCTGAACGTCACCATCGCCAGTCCCGACGTTTTCCGCGCGCAGGGCCTTGAATATTCGGCTGCGGTCAAGGGCATCCGGCTTGACCTCAGGCGCGAGGCCAACGGCAAGATGGTGCTGCGCCTGAGCAGCAACCAGACCATCACCGATCCCTTCATCGACCTCGTCGTGGACGCGGCCTGGAATGCCGGCCACATCGTGCGCAGCTACACCATGCTGTTCGATCCGCCAGGGCTGCGCAGCGCGCCGGCGCCGATCGCGCCACTCGCACCGCAGGCGGATACGCCCACGCGCGGCAGCGCATCGGCCGCTCCCGTGCGCACGCCCCAGGTGGCCGCTGCGCCTGCGCCAGCTCCGGCCAGCGCACCGGCCTTGGCACGCAAGATTGAAGCAAGCCCCGGCGAAGTCAAGGTGCGCTCCGGCGACACCGCCGGCGCCATCGCCAGCGCGCACCGCCCCAGCGGCATTTCGCTCGACCAGATGCTGGTCGCCCTGGTGCGCGCCAACCCCCAGGCCTTCATCGATGGCAACGTCAATCGCCTGCGTGCCGGCAGTGTGTTGCAGATACCGGACCAGGCGAGCGCCGAGGCGACACCCGCCGCCGAAGCCCGCAAGATCGTTGCCGCCCAGAGCCGCGACTTCAATGCCTTCCGGCACCGCCTCGCCGGCGCAGCGCCCGCAGCAGGCGTGGAAGCCGCATCGCGCGCCAGCAGCGGCAAGGTGCAGACCCAGGTGGCTGAATCCAGGCCCGAAGCCGCCAGCGCCGACAAGCTGACCCTGAGCAAGGGCGGTGCCGCCGGCGAAAAGGCCGATGCCGAGACCGCGCAAACCAAGCAGGCAGACCAGGCATCGGCCCGCATGGCGGAACTGTCCAAGAACATTTCCGAGCTCAAGGCCTTGAGCGATGGCGCAACCGACGCCAAGGCAGCGCCCGCGGCGCAGCCCGCGCCAGGCGAGGCCGCAAAACCCGGAGTGGAAATGGCAGCGCCCGCGGCACCGGCCACCGATGCGACTCCGGCGCCGCGGACCCAGGAAAGCGCAACACCCGCCGCACCGCCGGCGGCGGAACCTCCTGCGCCGGCTGCAGCCCCCGAGCCGGAACCTGCCGCCGCAGCCAAGGCGCCCGCCGAGGAGCCGCCCAAGCCTGCCCCCGCTGTTTCCGCGCCGGCGCCGGAACCGCAGGAAGAGCCCGGGTTGCTCGCCTCGCTCACGGAAAGCCCAATGGCGGCTGGCGGCGCTCTGGCCCTGGTACTGCTCCTGCTCGGCTGGGGCGGCTACCGCTGGCAGCAGGGGCGGCGCAAAACGGAGAGCCCGGAAACCACTTTTGCCAGCGAGGCGGACCACCCCGATTCCTTCTTCGCCGAAAGTGGCGGCCAGGAAGTGGACACGACGAGCAGCGATCTGACGACCGGTTCCACCTCCACGCTGTATTCGCCCAGCCAGCTTGACCAGACGGGCGATGTCGATCCGATTGCCGAGGCCGATGTCTACCTTGCGTATGGCAAGGACCCGCAGGCCGAGGAAATCCTGAAGGAGGCATCCGTCCACCATCCGGAGAAAGCGGCCATCCCGGCCAAGCTGGCCGAGATTTATGCCAAACGCCAGGACCGCGCGGCGCTTGAAGGTGCGGCGCGGCAAGTGCACGCACTCGCCCACGGCGAAGGGCCAGATTGGGAGCGGGTGCGGGAGCTGGGGCACAGCATCGACCCGGAGAACCCGTTCTACCAGACCAGCGCGCCGCAGCCCGATGCCTTGGCGTTCATTCCACCGGCAGCCGAGCCGGCCGCCGATGCGGCCGCGCTGCCCGAAATTCCCGCCGTGCCGATGGCCGAGGCTGCGCAGACGGGCGCGGCCGACTCCGTGCTTCCGTCAATCGACCTGGATCTGGACCTCGCCCCCTCCGCTCACACGGCGTCCGCGGACACGGCGCACGCTGCATCGGCGAGCGCGTTCACCGCGGCGGCTGTCAGTGCCGCACAGCAGGCGCTGGAAGTGCCGGCTGAGCCCGACAGCGGCATCGGCGGCCTGACATTGCCCGCTGCGCTGACGGAGACCATGCCTTCCGCGGCACACCTGCCTGAAACCATGGGGGAACCACTGGAGTTCCCTACCGAAGGTCTTGCGTTGGCGGATTCCGGCCCCATGCCGCTGTCGCCCAAGGAGATGGCCCCGACCGAACCTGCCCCGCTCGAATTCGACTTCGGCGGGCTCTCTCTGGACCTGGACCGTCCTTCCGCCGCAGCGCCCCACACGCCTGCCGCCGTGGATCTGCCTTCGCTGCCCGAACTGCCGTCCGAGGCCGCGGCAGATGCCCCGCTGCCCGATGACCCGCTGTCCACCAAGCTGGCGCTGGCCGAGGAGTTCAAGACCATTGGCGACAGCGAAGGGGCCCGCGCGCTGATCGAAGAAGTGCTCGCGGAAGCATCCGGCGAGGTCAAGGCCCAAGCCGAGCGTCTGCTGGGAACGCTGGGCTGAACCCCTTTGGCCCAAGCCCGGATGCGGCCAAGGCCGCATCCGGGCTTTGCCATTTGATCCCACCGTTCTCTGCAAGGATTCCATGCGCATCGCCCTTGGTGTGAGCTACAACGGCCAGCCTTGGCGCGGCTGGCAAAGCCAACCTTCGAGGCAGACGGTGCAGGACGCGCTGGAAGCAGCGCTGGAGCGCTTTGCCACGGCTCCCATCCGCACCGTCTGCGCCGGACGCACGGATGCGGGCGTGCACGGCCTGATGCAGGTCGTTCACTTTGATACCGCCATCGACAGGCCGGAATTCTCCTGGGTGCGCGGCCCGAACAGCTTTTTGCCACCCGGCATCGCCGTGCAATGGGCGCGGCGCGTGCCCGATGAATTCCACTCGCGCGCCTGCGCCACGGCACGCCGCTACGCCTACGTGCTGCTGCAATCGCCGGTACGCCCCAGCATCGAGGCAGGGCGCGCCGGCTGGGTATTCCAGGCGCTGGATCAGACCGCCATGCGCGAGGCCGCGGCGCACCTGATCGGCGAGCACGACTTCACCTCGTTTCGCGCCGCCGAATGCCAGGCGAAGAGCCCAGTCAAACATCTCGCCCACATCGCCATCACGCGCCGTGGAGCCTTCCAGCCACCGCCCGCGGGCAGCGAAGGCTGTCCCACCGGCTACTGGCGTTTCGAATTCGAAGGCAATGCCTTCCTGCACCACATGATCCGCAACATCATGGGCTGCCTCGTCGCCGTCGGGCAGGGAGTCAGGCCCAGCGGCTGGATGCGCGAAGTGCTCGAAGCGCGCTCGCGCAGCAAGGCGGCGCCGACCTTCATGGCCGACGGCCTGTACTTCCTCGGACCGCGCTACGACCCGGCCTGGGGTCTGCCGGAGCGCAGCGCTGCGTATGATTGGCTGCCATGAACCAGCGCACCCGCATCAAGGTCTGCGGCCTCACGCGCGAGCAGGATGTGGACGCGGCCGTCGCCAGCGGCGCGGACGCGATCGGCTTCGTGCTCTATCCGAAAAGCCGGCGTTACGTGAGCCCCGAGCGCGCCGCAGCGCTGGCCCGGCGCCTGCCGCCGTTCGTGACGCCCGTACTGCTGTTCGTCAATGCAGAAACTATGGATGTGATAGCTGCTTGCACAGATGTGGCGGGCGCCACAGCCCAATTTCATGGAGATGAATCGCCCGAAGATTGCTGGCTCGCAAGCGACAGAGGCGCCATCCCCTTCATCCGCGCCGCGCGCATTCCACTGGGTGCTGCGGGGGCCCGGTTTGACCTCGTAGAATACGCCCACGATTACTCTCACGCCCGCGCCATCCTGCTCGACGCGCATGTCGACGGCTATGGCGGGGGCGGCAAGACATTCCATTGGTCACTGCTGCCACCAAACGTCAATGCTCACCTCGTTTTGTCTGGTGGACTCACACCTGCAAACGTGGGCGATGGCATCAAGGAGGTACGGCCGCGTTGCACGACGCTGGCCGTTGATGTGAGCTCCGGCGTGGAACTGGATGCAGCGGACGGAACCACCGTCCACGGCACCAAGGACGCCGGCAAGATTGAACGCTTCATCGCCGCCGTGCGCGCGGCCGATGCAGTCCACACCCCTTTGATGAGACCATGATCGACTACCACCAACCCGACAGCCACGGCCATTTCGGCCCCTATGGCGGCACCTTCGCCAGCGAGACGCTGACGCACGCGATCGCCGAACTGCGCGATGCCTACGCGCACTACCAGCGCGACCCGGCGTTCATCGCCGAATTCCAGAGCGAGCTGGCGCACTATGTGGGCCGGCCCTCCCCGGTCTACCACGCGTCGCGCATGAGCCGCGAGTTGAAAGGCGCGCAGATCTACCTCAAGCGCGAAGACCTCAACCACACCGGCGCGCACAAGATCAACAACGTGATCGGCCAGGCCATGCTGGCCAAGCGCATGGGCAAGCCGCGCATCATCGCGGAGACCGGCGCCGGCCAGCACGGCGTGGCCACGGCCACCATCTGCGCGCGCTACGGCCTGGAGTGCGTGGTCTACATGGGCAGCGAGGACGTCAAGCGCCAGAGTCCCAACGTCTACCGCATGAAGCTGCTGGGCGCCACCGTGGTGCCGGTGGAATCGGGCAGCCGCACGCTCAAGGACGCGCTCAACGAAGCCATGCGCGACTGGGTGGCCAACGTGGACAACACCTTCTACATCATCGGCACCGTGGCCGGCCCCCACCCCTACCCGATGATGGTGCGCGACTTTCAGAGCGTGATCGGCACCGAGTGCCTCACGCAGATGCCCGAGCTGCTGGGCAAGGACCGCCAGCCCGATGTGGTGGTCGCCTGCGTGGGCGGTGGCAGCAACGCGATGGGCATCTTCTACCCCTACATCCCCAATGAAAAGGTCAGGCTCATCGGCGTGGAAGCCGCCGGGCTGGGCCTGGATTCCGGCAAGCATTCGGCCAGCCTGGAGCGCGGCAGCCCCGGCGTGCTGCACGGCAACCGCACCTACATCCTGCAGGACGAGAACGGCCAGATCACCGAAACGCACTCGATCAGCGCCGGGCTGGACTACCCCGGCGTCGGCCCCGAGCACGCCTGGCTGCAAGAGATTCACCGCGCCGAATATGTCGGCATCACCGACGATGAAGCACTCGCCGCCTTCCACCACCTGTGCCGCACCGAGGGCATCATTCCTGCCCTCGAATCCAGCCACGCCGTGGCCTACGCCATGAAGCTGGCGCCTACGCTGCCGCCCGAGCAATCCATCCTCGTGAACCTCTCGGGCCGGGGCGACAAGGACATAGGCACCGTGGCCGATCTGGCCGGCGCCCAGTTCCACGACCAGCCCAGCCAGGGCGGCCACCAGGTGAAGGGGGGCAAGCCATGAGCCGTATCGCCGCCACCTTCGAGGCGCTGCTCGCCAAAGGCCGCAAGGCGCTGATTCCCTACGTGACGGCCGGTTTCCCCTTTGCCGACATCACCCCCGCGCTGATGCACGGCATGGTCGAGGCCGGGGCCGACGTGATCGAGCTGGGCGTGCCGTTTTCCGACCCCATGGCCGACGGTCCGGTGATCCAGAAGGCCGGTGAAAAGGCCTTGCAGTTGGGCATAGGCCTCACCGAGGTGCTGGAGATGGTGCGCGTCTTCCGCCAGCGCAACCAGACCACACCGGTGGTGCTCATGGGCTACGCCAATCCGGTCGAGCGCTACGCGCAGCGCCACGGCAGCGGCAGCTTTGCGCGCGATGCCGGTGCGGCGGGCGTGGATGGCGTGCTGGTGGTGGATTACCCGCCCGAGGAATGCGA
The DNA here is from genome assembly GCF_000484635.1 of Comamonas badia DSM 17552. Taxonomy (GTDB): domain Bacteria; phylum Pseudomonadota; class Gammaproteobacteria; order Burkholderiales; family Burkholderiaceae_C; genus Comamonas_C; species Comamonas_C badia. The sequence goes on from NZ_AXVM01000001.1 coordinate 665,462, forward strand.
ACAATTCGCCGTGGATCTGCGGGCGCACGGCATCGACCTGATCTTCCTGCTCGCGCCCACCTCCACGCCCGAGCGCATGCGGCAGGTGGCGCGCGTGGCCAGCGGCTATGTCTACTACGTCTCGCTCAAGGGCGTGACCGGCTCCGGCGCGCTCAACACCGATGCGGTGGCGGCGATGCTGCCGCGCATCCGCGAACACGTGAAAATTCCCGTCGGCGTGGGTTTCGGCATCCGCGATGCCGAAACCGCCAAGGCGATTGGCCGCGTCGCCGACGCGGTGGTCATTGGCAGCCGCATCATCACGCTCATCGAAGAGCAGCCGCACGAACGCGTCGTCGGCGTCACCATCGACTTCCTACGCCAGATCCGCAAGGCGCTGGACAGCTGAAAGGAACACCCCATGTCCTGGCTGGAAAAACTTCTCCCCTCCAAGATTCACCAGACCGACCCGGCCGAGCGCCGCCAGATGCCCGAGGGCCTCTGGGTCAAGTGCCCGAGCTGCGACACGGTGCTCTACAAGACCGATCTGGAGCACAACCAGAACGTCTGCCCGCACTGCGGCCACCACCACCGCATCGGCGCGCGCGCGCGGCTCAACGCGTTTCTCGACGGCGAAGGCCGCTACGAGATCGGGCAGGAAGTCCTTCCGGTCGACGCCCTCAAGTTCAAGGACAGCCGCAAATACCCCGAGCGCCTGAAAGAAGCGCTGGAAAACACCGGCGAAACCGACGCACTGATCGTCATGGGCGGCGCCGTCAAAAGCGTCAGTGTGGTGGTCGCCGCCTTTGAATTCGACTTCATGGGCGGCTCGATGGGCTCGGTTGTCGGCGAACGCTTCGCGCGCGGCGTGGAAAACGCCATCGAGCAGAAAGTGCCCTTCATCTGCTTCACCGCCACCGGCGGCGCGCGCATGCAGGAAGGCCTGCTCTCCCTCATGCAGATGGCCAAAACCAACGCCGCCCTGACGCGCCTGGCCAAGAAAGGCCTGCCCTACATCAGCGTGCTCACCGATCCGACCATGGGCGGCGTCTCGGCCGGTTTTGCGTTCATGGGCGACATCGTGATCGCCGAACCGGGCGCGCTGATCGGCTTTGCCGGCCCGCGCGTGATCGAATCCACCGTGCGCGTGACGCTGCCCGAAGGCTTTCAGCGCGCCGAATTCCTGCAGACCAAGGGCGCGGTGGACATGATCGTGGACCGGCGCGAGCTGCGCGACACCGTGGCCAGGAACCTCGCCATGCTGCAGCGCCTGCCAGCGGATGCCATTGCTTGAATTTGATAGCTTGCAGCGCTTATCCAATATGGGTTTAAACGCTATTTGACCACTAATTCAAAATAGCGCGCCACGCTGCAGATTGCCCAGCACGATCAGGCAGACCTGCAGCAGCACCAGCACGATCAGCGGCGAAAGATCCACGCCGCCCATCGCCGGCAGCAGGCGGCGTACGGGCGCCAGCAGGGGCTCGGCCAGCAGCGCCAGCAGGCCGGCGATACTTGAGCGGGTGGGCACCCAGGAAAGCACCGCGTGCAGGATGACCAGCAGCATCAGCCCCCAGACCGCCACCCGCACCGTTCCGAACACCACCAGCCACGGCAGCAGGGAAAGGCCGCTGCCCAGCAGCAGCATCAGCGCCAGATACTGCGCCAGTTGCGCCAGCACGGCACCGACCAGGCAGGCCGCATCCCAGCCGCCCAGCGCGGGCACCAGCTTGCGCAGCGGCAGCACCAGCCAATCGCTGAACACAAACACCATCTGCCCCATGGGGTTGCCGAACGGTACACGCCGGCGCTGCATGTACAGGCGCAGCAGGCAGGCGCCGGTGATCAGGCCGCCCGCGACATTCAGCAGGAAGGAAGCAATTTCGTAGAGCATGCAGGCATTCGTCTCGCAATATTGGCGCGATGATCCCAGATTTCCACGAGCGTCTTCTGGAATCTGGGATCATCGTGCCCACCATGATGACTGACCTGCCGCTGTTTCCGCTCGCCACCGTGCTCTTCCCGGGAGGCTTGCTCACTCTGCAGGTCTTCGAGGTGCGCTACCTGGACATGATCGGCGCCTGCCAGGCAAGCGACCGTCCGTTTGGCGTGGTGGCCCTGGCGAGCGGCCACGAGGTGCGCAGAGCAGGCGCCGCCCCCGAGCAGCTGTGCGAGGTCGGCACGCTGGCGGCCATAGAGCACTGCGAGCGCCCCCAGCCCGGGCTGATGCTGCTGAGCTGCCGTGGCGTGCAGCGCTTTCGCCTGCACCAGCCGCACTGCCTGCCACACGGCCTGTGGCAGGCCAGCGCCGAATTGCTGGCCGATGACGCCCGCATCGCCATCCCCGCAGATCTGCGGCACACCAGCGACCGCCTGCGGCAGGTGTTGCATGAAATCCGCCAGCGCCATCCCGGTGTTGCCGAGCCCACCGAGGCCCAGCTGGCCGATTGCGGCTGGGTGGCCAACCGCTGGTGCGAGCTGATCCCCACCCAGCTCGCCACCAAGCAGCAGCTGATGTCGCTGCAGAGCCCGTTGCTGCGCCTCGAGTTGGTGACCGACCTCCTGGACAGCCTCCGGCCTGAACCAGGCAACTCTTAGAATCGCGGGTTCCCTTCGCGCAGCCCACCAACGAGCGCCCCACCCGCCATGTCTACCGATTCCACATCCCAGCCCTCTGCCATCGACGAAAACCAGCTGATTGCCGAGCGCCGCGAAAAGCTCAAAGCCCTGCGCGAGCGCCAGGCGCAGGGCCGGGGCGTTGCCTTTCCCAACGATTTCAAGCCCGCCGACCACGCCAGCGCGCTACAGCAGCGCTACGCCGCAGAGCAGCCCGAGGTGCTGGAGGCGCAGGCGGTGCAGGTCAGTGTCGCCGGCCGCATGATGCTCAAGCGCGTGATGGGCAAGGCCAGCTTCGCCACGCTGCAGGACGGGTCGCTGGGGGAAACCGGCGGGCGCATCCAGCTCTACGTCACGCGGGACGCCATCGGCGAGGACGCCTACGCCGACTTCAAGCACTGGGATCTGGGCGACATCGTCGGCGCCCAGGGCACGCTCATGAAAACCAAGACCGGCGAGCTGTCGGTCAAGGTCACCCAAATCCGCCTGCTCACCAAGAGCCTGCGCCCCATGCCCGACAAATTCCACGGCATGCAGGACCAGGAGACCAAGTACCGCCAGCGCTATGTCGATCTGATGATGGACGATACCGCCCGCCGCCGCTTCATCGCGCGCAGCCAGGCGGTGGCATCCATCCGCGGCTTCATGGTCGAGCACGACTTTCTGGAAGTCGAAACGCCGATGCTGCATCCCATCCCGGGCGGCGCCAACGCCAAACCCTTTGTGACGCACCACAACGCGCTCGACCAGGACATGTACCTGCGCATCGCGCCCGAGCTGTACCTCAAGCGCCTCATCGTCGGCGGCTTCGAGCGCGTATTCGAGATCAACCGCAACTTCAGGAATGAAGGCATCAGCGTGCGCCACAACCCCGAGTTCACGATGATGGAGTTCTACGCCGCCTATTGGAACTACCGTGATCTGATGGACTACACCGAAGCGCTCGTGCGCGATGCGGCGACCAAGGCCGTGGGCACGCTGCGGCTCTCCTACGGCGGGCGCGAGGTGGATCTGGCACCGCCCTTTGCCCGCATGACGATACGCGAAGCCATCCTGGCGCACACCGATGCCGGAGCGCAGGTGGACGACGCCGCATGGCTGATCACCGCGCTCAGGAAGCTCGGTCTGAAGGAAGACAAAGACCATCTCGCGCGGCGCAGCCTCGCCAGCCTGCAGGTGCTCTATTTCGAGGAAGCGGTGGAAGACAAGCTCTGGCAGCCGACCTTCATCATGGAGCACCCGACTGAAATCTCACCCTTGGCGCGTGCCAACGACGAGCGGCCCGAGGTGACCGAGCGCTTCGAGCTCTACATCACCGGACGCGAGATGGCCAATGGCTTCTCGGAGCTGAACGATGCCGAGGACCAAGCCGCGCGCTTTGCCGCGCAGGCGGCCGCCAAGGATGCCGGAGACGACGAAGCCATGTACTTCGATCAGGACTTCGTGCGCGCGCTGGAGTACGGCATGCCGCCCACCGGCGGCTGCGGCATCGGCATCGACCGGCTGATGATGCTGCTCACCGACAGCGCCAGCATTCGCGACATCCTCCTGTTCCCCGCGCTGCGCCGCGAGCAGTAGCGTGCTGTTGCGCCTGAAGGCCTGGCTGCCGCCCTGGATGCACGACTGGCTGGACGTCATCGTTCCGGCCCTGCAGATCCTGCTGATCGTGGCGGTGGCGCTCGTGCTGCACCACCTGCTGCGGCGGTTGATCCTGCGCGCCAGCGACCACTACCAGTTCCCGCACGAGCTGCTCAGGCCGATCAATGCAATCGTGCGCGTGCTGGTGCTGGGCGGCGCGCTGCTGCTGGTGCTGGAGCGCCTGGGCGTATCCGCCAGCGTGCTGTGGACGGCATTCACCAGCTTCGCCGCCGTGGGCGCGATAGCGTTCTTTGCCGCGTGGAGCGTGCTCTCCAACATTTTTTGCGCCTTCCTGATCTTCATGGTCGGCCCGTTTCGCGTCGGCGACCACATCGAGCTGCTCGACACCAACACCGAAAAACCCGGCCCCACCGGCCAGGTGGTCGGCATCAACCTGCTCTACACCACACTGATCGATGCCAGCGATCCTGGGCAGCGGCGCCAGCTGCAGATACCCAATGCACTGATCTTCCAGCGCGTACTGCGCCGCTGGCAGCCAGCCGGCTCCGCAACGCCGCCAGCCCCTTTACCAGAAAAATCGCCCTGAAAATCCCTTGCAGACTCAGGTTTACCCCGTTGCCAAACGCTGTCAAACGGGTAACCTTGCTCCTCTCGCAGGCGCTTACCGGCGCCGCAGAGGTTTTTCATTCCTATCCACTTGAAAAGAGACTGTATGAAATTTCGCATGCACACCCTGGTTGCCACGCTGGGTCTGGCCGGTGCTTCGCTGCTGTTGCCCGCACACGCGCAGATCAAGATCGCCATGGTGATTCCGGCCACGGGTCCGCTCACGCAGTATGGCGACATGATCAAGGAAGGCGTGCTCACGGCCGTTGAAATGGTCAACGCCGGCGGCGGCATCAAGGGCCAGAAGGTCGAAACGGTGATCGTCGATGACGCCTGCGAACCCAAGCAAGGCCCCGTCGCCGCCAACCGCGTGGTCAATGACAAAATCCACTACGTCGTCGGCCCGGTGTGCTCGGGCGCTTCCATCGCCGCCGCACCGATCTACAACAACGAAGGCGTGGTCGTCGTCACCCCGTCCGCCACCTCTCCGGCGCTGACCGACGGCAAGAACTTCCACTTCATCTTCCGCACGATTGGCCGTGACGACCAGCAGGGTCCGTCGGCCGCCAAGTTCATCGTTGAAAAGATGAAGCCCAAGAAGGTCGCCGTGCTGCATGACAAGCAGTCCTACGGCCAGGGCATCGCCACCAACGTGCGCGACGACCTGAAAAAGGCCGGCGTGGACGTCGCGCTGTTCGAAGGCATCAACGCCGGCGACAGCGATTATTCCGCCGTCATCACCAAACTCAAGAGCGCGGGCGTCGATTTCGTCTACTACGGCGGCTACCACCCCGAAATGGGCCTGCTGCTGCGCCAGGCCGGCGAGCAGGGCCTGAAGGCCAAGTTCATGGGACCGGAAGGCGTGGGCAACCCCGAAATCAACGCCATCGCCGGTCCGGCTGTTGAAGGCATGCTGCTGACCCTGCCGGCCGACTTCTCCACCAACCCCAAGAACGCCGCGGTGGTGAAGGCCTTCAAGGACAAGAAGCGCGACCCGGCAGGCGCCTTCCAGATGACCTCCTACGCTGCGGCCGAAGTCATCATGGACAGCATCAAGGCCGTGGGCGACGACGCCAAGAAGGTAGCCGACCACATGCACAAGACCACCTTCGAGACGCCGCTGGGCGCCACGAGCTGGGATGCCAAGGGCGACCTGAAGGCCTTCGAATTCCAGGTCTTCGAGTGGCACAAGGACGGCTCCAAGACCCTCGTCAAGTAAGCCTGCAATCAGGCTGGACGCCGCCTCCGCATCGCCGGGGGCGGCGTTGTCGTATCCGCTTCTGACCGAGGGCCTTCCATGTCGGACTTCCTGCCCCAGCTGCTGCAGCAGCTCTTCAACGGCCTTTCGCTCGGCGCCATCTACGCGCTGATCGCGATCGGCTACACGATGGTGTACGGCATCATCGGCATGATCAATTTCGCGCACGGCGAGATTTACATGATCGGCGCCTACGTGGGCCTGGTCACGCTGTCCGCCGTCGGCGTGCAAAGCGGCCTGCCGGTATGGCTGGTGATCGCGCTGATGCTGATCGTCGCGGTGCTGGTCACCGCCGTCTACGGCTACGTGATCGAACAGCTCGCCTACAAGCCGCTGCGCGACAGCCCGCGCCTGGTGCCGCTGATTTCGGCCATCGGCATGTCGATCTTCCTGCAGAACTGGATGGCGCTGGGCCAGGGCGCGCGCGACATGGCGGTACCCGCCCTGATTCCAGGTGCGATGCGCTTTGGCGGCGAAGGCGGCGGCTTTGAAATCTTCATCCCCTACGCCCGTGTGCTGGTGATCGCCGTCACCGTGGTGCTGATGGTGCTGCTCACGCTCTACATCCGCAACTCGCGCATGGGCCGCGCCTCGCGCGCCTGCTCGCAGGACATGCACATGGCCAACCTGCTGGGCATAGACACCAACCGCGTGATCTCGTTCACCTTCATCCTGGGTGCGATGCTGGCGGCCGTCGGCGGCATTCTGATCGCGCTGGCGGTGGGCAAGCTCAACCCCTTCATCGGCTTCATCGCCGGCATCAAGGCCTTCACCGCCGCGGTGCTCGGCGGCATCGGCAGCGTCCCTGGCGCGATGCTGGGCGGTGTGATCCTGGGCGTGGCCGAAACACTGGCCGCCGCCTACATCTCATCCGAATACAAGGACATCGTGGCCTTCGCGCTGCTGGTGCTGATCCTCATGTTCCGCCCCACGGGACTGCTGGGCAAACCCGAAGTGGAGAAAGTCTGATGACCAGCACTGCCTCCACCGACCTGCGCACCGCCTTGCGCGGCGCGATCACCGCCACCCTGCTGGCCGCCATCGTGCTGCTGCCCTCGTTCACCCTGCATCTGGAGCGCGCCGGCGCCCGCACCGTCATCATCCCCAACTGGCCTACGCTCGTCTGGGGCTGCCTGGCGGTTTTCGCAGTCCAGCTGCTGCGCCCGCTGCTGCTGCCCCGCCTGCCCGCATTCAGCCTGCCGCGGCTGCCGAGCTTCGAACCCGGCCAGCACAAGGTCCTGATGCTGGCCGTGCTGGTCGCCGCCGTGGTCTGGCCATTTTTCGGCGGACGCAATTCGGTGGACATCGCCACGCTCACGCTCATCTACGTCATGCTGGGCCTGGGCCTGAACATCGTGGTGGGTTTCGCCGGCCTGCTCGATCTGGGCTTCGTCGGCTTCTACGCCGTCGGCGCCTACACCTTCGCGCTGCTCTACCACTGGGCGGGCTGGAGTTTCTGGGAGGCACTGCCGCTGACCGGCGCGATGTCCGCCCTGTTCGGCTTCGTGCTCGGCTTTCCGGTGCTGCGCCTGCGCGGCGACTACCTGGCCATCGTCACGCTGGGGTTCGGCGAAATCATCCGCCTGCTGCTGGTGAACCTGGTGGGCTTCACCGGCGGGCCTGACGGCATTTCCAGCCTCCCCAAGCCCACCATGCTCGGCCTGCCGATGACGCGCAATCCAACGGTCGAAGGCGGCACCACCTTTCACCAGTTTTTCAGCATCGAGTTCAACACCATGCACATGGTGGTGTTCCTCTACCTGATGGCGCTGCTGCTGGCGTGCATCACGCTGTACATCAGCAACCGCTTGATCCGCATGCCGATCGGCCGGTCGTGGGAGGCCCTGCGCGAGGACGAAATCGCCTGCCGCTCGCTGGGCCTGAACCCGATGAAGATCAAGCTCTCGGCCTTCACGCTGGGCGCGATGTTCGCGGGCTTTGGCGGCGCTTTTTTCGCGGCCCGGCAGGGCATCGTGAACCCTGAATCCTTCACCTTCATCGAATCGGCGCTGATCCTGGCCATCGTGGTGCTGGGCGGCATGGGCTCGCAGCTGGGCGTGATCGTCGCCGCCATCGTGCTCACGGTACTGCCCGAGCTGGCACGCGAGTTTTCGCAATACCGCATGCTGATTTTCGGCCTGGTGATGATCGTGATGATGGTCTGGCGTCCGCAGGGCCTGCTGCCGATGAAACGCCACCAGATGGAGGTGCCGCAATGAGCGCGCCGCTGCTCGCTGTCAAGGACCTGAGCATGCGCTTTGGCGGCCTGCTCGCGGTGGACGGCATTGCCTTCGACGTCGCGCCGCAGGAGATTTTCGCCATCATCGGCCCCAACGGCGCCGGCAAGACCACGGTCTTCAACTGCATCAGCGGTTTCTACCGGCCCACCACCGGCGCCATCGCACTCGCAGGCAAAGGCATCGCTGGCCGCAGCAGCCACCAGGTGGCCAACGACGGCGTGGTGCGCACCTTCCAGAACGTGCGCCTGTTCAAGACCATGACGGTGCTGGAAAACCTGCTGGTGGCGCAGCACCGCCAGCACCGTCCACCGCCGCTCTCGGGCCTGTTCAACACCCGCCGCTACCGCGAGACCGAACAGCTCAAGGTTCACAACGCCCTGAAGTGGCTGGACGTGATGGAGTTGCGCCAGTACGCCAACCGCGAGGCCGGCAACCTCGCCTACGGCCACCAGCGGCGGCTGGAAATCGCGCGCTGCATGATCACCGAGCCGCGCCTGCTGATGCTGGACGAACCCGCGGCCGGCCTGAACCCGCAGGAAAAAAAGGAGCTGCAGCAACTCATAGATCGGCTGCGGCGCGAGTATGGCGTGACGGTGCTGCTGATCGAACACGACATGGGGTTGGTGATGGGCGTCTCCGAGCGCATCCTGGTGATGGAATACGGCCGGTCCATCGCCCTGGGCATGCCCGAGGCGATCCGCAACGACGAACGGGTCATCAAGGCCTATCTGGGAGAAGCCTGATGGCGGCATCCACCCCCATGCTGGAGGTGCGAAAGCTCTCCACCCACTACGGCGCGATCTGCGCCGTCAACGAAGTCAGCCTGCATGTGAACCAGGGCGAGATCGTCTCGCTGATCGGTTCCAACGGCGCCGGCAAGACCTCGCTCCTGATGACCATCTGCGGCACGCCGCGCGCCAGCGGCGGCAGCGTGCTGCTGCAAGGGCAGGACATCACGCCACTGCCCACGCATGAAATCATGCGCAAGGGCATCGCCATCTCCCCGGAGGGCCGACGCGTGTTTCCCCAGCTCACGGTGGTGGAAAACCTCAAGATGGGCGGCTTCTTTCAGGACAAGGCCGCCAGCGACAAGGGCGTGGCGCATGTGTTCGAGCTGTTTCCGCGCCTGAAGGACCGCGCCAGTCAGCGCGCAGGCACCATGAGCGGCGGCGAACAGCAGATGCTGGCCATAGGCCGCGCGCTGATGAGCGAACCGCGCCTGCTGCTGCTCGACGAGCCGACGCTGGGCCTGGCGCCGCTCATCATCGCGCAGATCTTCGAGATCATAGAAACCATACGCGCCGACGGCGTGACCGTGTTTTTGGTCGAGCAGAACGCCAACCGCGCGCTCTCCATAGCCGACCGGGGCTACGTGCTCGAAAACGGCCATCTGGTGCTGGAAGACACGGGCAAGAGCCTGCTGGCCAACCCGGATATCCGCAAAGCCTATCTGGGCGGGTGACCTCGGCGCCTCAATCGCCCAGGCAGACACCGATATCACGCGCCATGACCACGAGTTCATGTTCCGGCGTGACCTTGCGCTGCACATTCGCCACCGCGGCGATCGGCACACTGCCGATGCGCGCGCCATCGAGCGTCACCATCTCGCCGAAACGCTGCGCCAGCACCAGCTCGGCGGCATGGTGGCCAAAGCGGGTCGCGAGCACGCGGTCAAACGGCGTCGGATCGCCGCCGCGCTGCACATGGCCGAGCACCGTGGTGCGCACCTCGCTCCTGAGGTGGGGCTGCAGCTGCATGCGCAGCACATGGCCGACACCGCCCAGACGCACCGGGTCGGGGCTGCCCGTCACCTGCTCGCGCACCGTCAATGCATCGCCCCTGGCCTTGGCGCCTTCGCCGATGCAGATGATGGTGTAGCGCTGGCGCTGCTCGCGCGCGCGGCAGTGGGCTGCGACGGCGCCGACGCTGTAGTCGATCTCGGGCAGCAGGATGACGTCGGCGGCACCGGCCAGGCCCGCTTCCAGCGCCAGCCAGCCAGCATGGCGGCCCATGGTCTCGACGATCATCACGCGGTGGTGGCTGCTGGCGGTGCTCTCTATGCGCCGCAGCGCCTCGGCCGCGGTCGCCACCGCGGTATCAAAGCCGAAGCTGCGCTCGCAATGCGCAATGTCGTTGTCTATGGTCTTGGGCACACCAACACACTGAATACCCGTCGCCTGGGCCACGCCATGCGCCAGGCTCATGGTGCCGTCGCCGCCGATGGCGATCACCACGTCCAGCCCCAGCATGCGCACATTGCCGGCCACCTGATCCAGCGTGGCAGCATCGCGCAGCGGATTGGCGCTGTTGCTCGTACCCAGAATGGTGCCGCCCACATGCAGGATGCCGGAAACCCGCTGCCAGTCCAGCAGCTCAACGCGCGGCACAGGCGCCATCAGGCCCTCGAAGCCGTCTTGTATGCCCAGCACTTCGCACTGCCCGTGGCGGATCAGGGATTTGGCGACGGCCCGGATCACCGCGTTCAGGCCAGGGCAGTCGCCGCCGCCGGTCAGAACGCCGACACGTAGGCTCATGGCAACCGCTCCAGCGCATGCACGTAGGCAGGGTGCAGCATGAGCGCATCCCAGGGCAGCGGCGGCATTTGCGGCAGCAGCGCCAATCGCCTGGCCTCGCTTGCCTCTTCCGGCAGCCAGCGGCCTTCGTCGCGGGCCCGTGCCAGACCGTCGATCAGCGCATCCACGGCTTTCCCGTCACCCAGGCTCTGGTTGCACAGCAGCACCATGTCACAGCCGGCCTGCAGCGCCAGCAGCGCGGCATCGCAGTAACTGAGCGCCTGTCCATCGATATGGCGTGCGCCTTCCATGCTCAGGTCGTCGCTGAAGATGGCCCCGCCAAAACCCAGGCGCTCGCGCAAGATTTCCTGCAGCCAGCGGCGGGAAAAGCCCGCGGGACGCGTATCCACCTTCGGGTAAACGACATGCGCAGGCATCACGCTGGTGAGCGTGGTCGAAAGCCACGGATAGGGCGCGGCATCATCGGTCAGGATCGCCTTGAGGCTGCGGCGGTCCACCGGCACTTCGGTGTGTGAATCGGCCGCGACAAAGCCGTGCCCAGGGAAATGCTTGCCGCAATTGGCCATGCCTGCCAGCAGCAGGCCATGCATGAGCGCGCGGGAAAGCGCCGCCACCACCCGCGGATCGCGGTGAAAGGCGCGGTCGCCGATGACGCTGCTGGCGCCGTAATCCAGATCGAGTACCGGCGTGAACGAGAAATCGACGCCGCAGGCACGCAGCTCGGCAGCCAGCACATAGCCGGTGGCGGTGGCGGCATCGAGCGCACGCATCGCGCCGCTGCCCTCCCCGCCTTTGGCATCCCGCATCCAGAGTTCACCGAGCCGGTGCATGGGCGGCAGGTGCGTGAAACCGTCGCCGCGAAAGCGCTGCACGCGCCCGCCTTCGTGGTCCACACAGACCAGCACGTCGCCGCGGACTGCCTTGACATCGGCAACCAGATGCACGAGCTGCGTTCGATCGGCCCAGTTGCGCGCAAACAGGATCAAGCCGCCCACCAACGGGTTTTTCAGCCGGCGCCGATCGGCGGCGCTCAGCGACGTGCCGGCCATGTCGATGATCAAAGGGGATTGGGTGTTCATCCAATATCTTTCATATTGATAGCTGCAAGCGCTTTATGGATAAGCGTCAAAGGCCTATTTCATTCATTTTTTCGACCACGCAAAAGCTGGCGGCGTAGTCGCTCTCGTCGCTCAGGCTGATATGGCAGCGCAGCCCCCGCTCGCCAAACCATTGCGCCAATGGACCATGCAGCCGCACCGCAGGCTGGCCGCTGGGCAGGTTGACGATCTCGCAGGCGCGCCAGGTCATGGGCATGACCATGCCCAGGCCGATCGCCTTGGAAAACGCCTCTTTGGCAGAAAAACGCGTCGCCAGGTAGCGCACGCCGCGCTCCGGCCAGCGCTGGCTGCGGGCGCGCCAGACCGTCAGTTCCGCCTCGCAAAGAATCCTGGCGGCAAAGCGTTCGCCGTGGCGGTCAAGCGATGCCCGAATGCGGCGTATGTCGCAGATGTCGTTGCCGATGCCGTAGATCATCCGTGTCCGGCCTCGGCTTGGTCAATGCACTGCAGGTAGGCGTTCACGGCGGCGCCATAGCCTCTTTCCAGCGCATCGCCAATGAAGGCGTGGCCTATGGACACTTCCAGAACGCCAGGCACGCGGGCAAGGAAGGCGCCGAGGTTGTGCAGGTTCAAATCATGCCCGGCGTTGACGCCCAGGCCCGCCTCCAGCGCCGCCTGCGCCGCGGCGGCATAGCGCCGCATCTCCCGCTCCTGTCCTTCGCTGCCCCAGGCGGCGGCATAAGGCTCGGTATAGAGCTCCACCCGGTCCGCGCCTGCAGCCCGGGCCGCCTGCATCTGCCCGGGCAGCGGATCCATGAACAGGCTCACACGCACACCCAGTTCGCGGCACTCGGCGATCAAGGGCTTGAGGCGCCCGGCATCCTGCGGAAAGTTCCAGCCATGGTCACTGGTGAACTGATCTTCGCTGTCGGGCACAAAGGTCGCCTGGCTGGGCCGCACGCGGCGGATGAACGCCATCAGGTTCTGCGTCGGATTGCCCTCGATGTTGTACTCCGCCTGCGGCCAGGCCTTGAGCAGCCCGGCCAGATCAAGCACGTCCTGCGGCCGGATGTGGCGCTGATCCGGCCTGGGATGCACCGTGATGCCGTGCGCGCCCGCGGCAAGGCAGAGTTCGGCCGCCCGCACGACGCTGGGGATGCCCAGATGGCGCGTATTGCGCACCAGCGCCACCTTGTTCACATTGACCGAAAGCTGGGTGCGGGAAGAAGCGGAAGTCATAAGGTCTGCAAATCCATAAGGAGCTGGCGCGTGCGCAGCACCGGCGAGCCGCAATGGTATTGCAGCACTGCACGCAATGGCGGCTTGAGTTCGGCCGTTACCGCGGCGCAGGCACGCAGCACGGCGACAAAGCCCTGTGGCGATTGCAAGGCGGATTCCAGCGAACGCCATGCATCGCCAGCCATGCCGCGTTCACCCTGCAGGGCCTGGCGCAAGCCGCCCTCGGCGAGCAGGACGTACACACGCTCTGGCGCCACCCGCATCTGCGTCGCAGTCTCATGGCCCAGGGCAGGAAGCAGGCCCAGCAGGCGCAGCAACGAGAGCTCGAACGCCCGCAGCACCGGCTCCAGCGCCTCGCCATGCTCGCCACTGCCCAGCACCCGAACGACACCGGCGTACACATCAAACAAGGCCGCCTGCGGGTCGTCGCGCGCCAGCAGCCGCATCAGCAACTCATTGAGATAAAGGCCCGAGAGCAGCGCATCGCCCACCGGCATGACATGGCCACCCACCCATTCCGCCCCCTTGAGCGTGTGCACCTCGCCATCCCCGCTCCCGCCCACGCTCCAGGACAGGCGCAAGGGCTGCAAGGGCAGCAGCACGGGGCGGAAGTTGGACGTGGGCTTCTTGGCGCCCTTGGCCAGCAGCACCACCCGGCCATGGCTGCGGGTGAATACCTCCAGGATCAGACTGGACTCGCTGAACGGATAGCCGTGCAGGATGTAGGCCGGTTCATCGGCGATGCGGCGGACAGCCATGGAGAGGTTGAGCGTTGGGCGTTGGGCATTGGGGTTTACGCTGAACGCCGAACGCTCAACGCTGAACCCCGCCTACTCATAGCCAAACGAGCGCACACGCGCCTCGTCATCCGCCCAGCCCGAGCGCACCTTGACCCAGATTTCAAGAAACACCTTGGCTTGCATCAGGCGTTCCAGCTCCTGGCGCGCCTCGGAGCCTATGCGCTTGAGCAGTTCGCCCTTGTCGCCAATCACCATGGCCTTGTGGCTGTCGCGTTCGACGATGATGGTCGCGGCAATGCGCACGAAGCGCCCATGCCTGGGGCTGGGTTCCTCCTGGAATTGCTCGATGACGACCGTGGAGGTGTAGGGCAGCTCATCGCCGGTGAGCCGAAACAGTTTCTCGCGCACCGTTTCGCTGGCGAGGAATTTTTCGCTGCGATCCGTGAGTTCATCCTCTTCGTGCCACCAGTCCTGTTCGGGCAGGTATTTTTCCACGATGGCCAGCAGCCGCTCGATGTCGGCCGGCTTCTTGGCTGTCATCGGCACGAATTCGGCAAACGGGTGGCGCTCCTGCATGTCGCGCAGCCAGGGGGCAATCTCCGCGCGGCGGTGCACGGTATCGAGCTTGTTGGCCACCAGCAGCGTGGGAATATTCTCCTTGAGCAGGCTCAGCACCTTGGCATCGTGCAGCGTGAAACGCCCTGCCTCCACCACGAAGAGCACCACATCCACATCGCTCACCGCGCCCATCACCGCCTTGTTGAGCGACTTGTTCAGCGCCGAGCCGTGGCGGGTCTGGAAGCCCGGGGTATCGACGAACACGAACTGCGCAGCGCCTCGCGTGCGTATGCCCATGATGCGATGGCGCGTGGTCTGCGCCTTGCGGCTGGTGATGGAGATTTTCTGGCCCACCAGCGCGTTCATCAGCGTCGATTTGCCGACATTGGGCTTGCCGACGATGGCGATCAGCCCGCAGCGCCGGTGCGCGGCATCTGCCGCCTGGGGCAAAGTGGATTCAGGATCGGTCATGGGTGCGTTTCCAGACGTTGCAACATGGCACGGGCCGCCACCTGCTCGGCTGCGCGGCGCGAGGGGCCCCGTCCATTTTCAACCAACTGTCGCTCCACCACCTCGCAGCGCACTTCAAAAATCTGCTCATGCGCCTCACCGTTCGTGCGCACGACCTCGTAGCGTGGCAATTGCATGCGTCTGCCCTGCAGCCATTCCTGCAGCGCGGTCTTGGCATCCTTGGCCGCGGTCTGCAGGCGCGCATTGAGCTGCACCCCTTCGAACAGGCGCTCCACCAGCTGCCGCGCGGCATCGTAGCCAGCGTCAAGAAAAACCGCGCCAATCAGAGCCTCCACCGCATCGGCGAGGATGGAAGGGCGTTCGCGCCCGCCCGAGCGCGCCTCACCCTCGCCCAGGCGGATGACCGGGGGCAGGCGCAGGCCCAGCGCGATGCGGTGCAGCGAATCCTGGCGCACCAGCAGCGCCCGCACGCGCGAGAGTTCTCCCTCCGGCAGATCCTGCATGTGCGTGAACAGCAGGTTGGAAACCGCCAGCTCCAGCACCGCATCGCCGAGGAACTCCAACCGCTCGTTGTGCTCGGCGCCAAAGCTGCGGTGCGTCACGGCCTGCCGCAGCAGGCGTTGACTGGAAAAACGGTGCTGCAGCCGCTGCTGCAGCGCATCCAGCAAAGAGGTATCCACTAATCGACAGAATCCTGGAAGCGATAGACCAGATAGGCCGGCCCGAACAGCGCGATCTCGCGCTCGTATTTGTAGGACACAACCACCTTGTCGTTGCGCTTGGTGATTTCAAGGTCCTTGCCACTGATGGACGTGATGTCGTCAATGGCTGCGGCGCGGTCAAAATCCGCGCGCACGCCGACGACGGTGGTCTGCTCGCGCGCCGCCTTGGTCGCTGCCTTCTTGATCGCCTGGTTTTCAATCAGGATAGGCACTGACTGGCCGCCAATCGCGAATATCGCGACAGCAAAAACGCCGATGAATACAAGTCCGAAAAACGACAGCCCGCGCTGCCGCGACCGTAGTGCATTGCGCCGTGCCACCATAGTTGCTCCCTTTGTCAGTCGAATGAACCAATGCGTTTGAGGTTACCGAAGTTCATCCAGACAAAAAAGGCTTTGCCCACGATATTCGCTTCCGGTACAAACCCCCAATAGCGCGAATCGAGCGAATTATCGCGGTTGTCACCCATCATGAAATAGTGGCCCGCCGGCACCTTGCACACCACGCCTTCGATGCTGTAGGTGCAGTGGTCGCGGTAGTGGAATTCACTCGCCCCCTGCACAAAGGCTGGCACGTCCTTGTTCAAAATGATGTTGTGCGTGTGCAGGCCCAGCTGCTCCTGCCTCTGGGCGAAATAGCGCATCGCATCCGCGTCGAAGAATTCGGGCAACTCCTTCACCGGCACTTCCTTGCCGTTGATGGTCAGGCGCTTGTTCAGATAAGCCACTTCGTCGCCTGGCACGCCCACCACCCGCTTGATGTAGTCCAGGCTCGGCTGCGGCGGGTAGCGAAACACCATCACATCGCCGCGCTGCGGTGCATTGCCTTGCGTGAGACGGGTATTGAAGACCGGCAGGCGCAGACCATAGGTGTATTTATTGACCAGAATCAGGTCGCCCACCAGCAAGGTGGGAATCATGGAGCCCGACGGAATCTTGAACGGCTCGAACAGGAACGAACGCAGCAGAAACACCGCGCAGATCACCGGGAACAGCCCTGCCGTCCAGTCCAGCCACCAAGGCTGCGCCAGCAGGCGTCCCTGGACCTCCGTGGCGCCGTCGTCGTCCGTTTTCGCGATACCCATGCGCTCGAGTTCGCCGCGCCGCTGCGCCGCCGCCTGCTGCACCGCCTGCACCGCACGCCTGCGCTGGGGCAGGAAATAAAACCGCTCGGCCAGCCAGTACAGGCCCGTCACCAGGGTTGCCAGCATGAGCAGCAAGGCGAAATTGCCTTCGATCGCGCCGAAATACCAGGCGCCCACGTAGGCGACAAAGGCCGCGAGCACAACGGCTGTGATGGCTTGCATAAACGTCAATCCTCTATTTGCAGGATGGCCAGGAACGCCTCCTGCGGCACCTCGACGGAGCCAATTTGTTTCATGCGTTTCTTGCCCGCCTTCTGTTTTTCCAGCAACTTGCGCTTGCGCGAAATGTCGCCGCCGTAGCACTTGGCCAGCACGTTCTTGCGCAGCGCCTTCACCGTCTCGCGTGCGATGATGTTGGCACCGATCGCCGCCTGGATCGCCACGTCGAACATCTGGCGGCTGATGATCTCGCGCATCTTGGCCACCACCGCACGCCCACGGTATTGCGACTGGCTGCGGTGCACGATGATGGAGAGCGCATCGACCTTCTCGCCGTTGAGCAGGATGTCCACCTTGACCACGTCGGAGGCGCGGTACTCCTTGAAGGCGTAGTCCATCGACGCATAGCCGCGCGAAATCGACTTCAGCTTGTCGAAAAAATCAAGCACGATCTCGCCCAGCGGCAATTCGTAGGTCAACATGACCTGGCGGCCATGGTATTGCATGTTGAGCTGGATGCCGCGCTTTTGGTTGGCCAGCGTCATCACCGGGCCGACGTAATCCTGCGGCATGTACAGATGCACCGTGACGATGGGCTCGCGCACCTCCTCGATGTGGCCCGGCTCCGGCATCTTGGCAGGGTTCTCGACGCGTATCACCTCGCCGCCCCCCTTGACCACTTCATACACCACGCTGGGCGCGGTGGTGATGAGGTCCTGGTCAAACTCACGTTCCAGGCGCTCCTGCACGATCTCCATGTGCAGCAGTCCGAGAAAACCGCAGCGAAAGCCAAAGCCCAGCGCCTGGCTGACCTCGGGCTCGAAATGCAGCGAGGCGTCGTTGAGTTGCAGCTTCTCCAGCGCGTCACGCAACTGGTCGTACTGGCTGGCCTCGGTGGGATACAGGCCGGCGAACACCTGCGGCTGGATTTCCTTGAAGCCGGGCAGCGCCTGCGTGGCCGGCCCGGCGTTGTTCGGCAGCTTTTTTTCCAGCGTGACGGTATCGCCCACCTTGGCCGCCTTGAGCTCCTTGATGCCGCAGATGAGGTAGCCGACCTCGCCCGCCCTGAGCTCGTCGCGCTGCTGCTGCGCCGGCGTGAACACGCCCAACTGGTTGGCCTCATAGGCAGCGCCCGTGGCCATGAGCTTGATGCGCTCACCCTTCCTGAGCCGCCCATCCACCATGCGCAGCAGCATCACCACGCCGACATAACTGTCAAACCACGAATCAATGATCATCGCGCGCAGCGGCCCGTCCGCATTGCCCCGAGGCGGCGGCACCTTGGCGACGACGGCCTCCAGGATGTCATCAATGCCCATGCCGGTCTTGGCAGAGCAGGGGATGGCATCGCTCGCGTCGATGCCGATCACGTCCTCTATCTCCTGCTTGGCCGTCTCGGGGTCGGCCTGCGGCAGGTCCATCTTGTTGAGCACCGGCAGCACTTCCACACCCAGGTCCAGGGCGGTGTAGCAGTTGGCCACGGTTTGCGCCTCAACGCCCTGGCTGGCGTCCACCACCAGCAATGCGCCCTCGCATGCCGACAGTGAACGGCTGACCTCGTAGGAAAAATCCACGTGGCCAGGCGTGTCAATGAGGTTCAGGTTGTACACCTGCCCATCGCGCGCCTTGTACTGCAGTGCCGCCGTCTGCGCCTTGATGGTGATGCCGCGCTCTTTCTCAATCTCCATGGAATCGAGCACCTGCGCCTGCATCTCGCGCTCCTGCAAACCGCCGCAGCGCTGGATGATGCGGTCGGCCAGCGTCGATTTGCCGTGGTCGATATGCGCAATGATCGAAAAATTCCTGATGTGTTTCATCCGATAACCGTATTCATGCGGTTCAGCCTTGCGCCCGACCCATGAAAAAGGGCGCGTCAGCGATACGACGCGCCCCGGATCAACTCGCTTGCAAGCGTTGGAAAGCCATTGTAGCGACGGGCAACCTACCGGTCAGGCCGCCCTCGACCCTCAATTTTACCGGTCGGCGTGCTCAGCGTTCCGGACGGATCAGGGTGTATTGCGCCCAATCGCCGCGGCGGAACATCACACTGAGCGGCTTCTTCGTGTCCGCCTTGGAAAGCAGCCCTTCGAATTCATTGACCGAACCGACATCGGTGTTGGCCAGCGCAAAGATCACGTCGCCGGCCTTGAGGCCCGCACGCGCTGCGGGGCCGTCGGCACTCACCACCTTCACACCGCCCTTGATGCGCAGCTCCCTGGCTTCATCTGCCGGCAGCGCCTGCACCACCAAGCCCCATTGCTGCGCCATCTTGGACGGCTTGTCCGCGTGCGATTTGCCGCCTTCGTCTTTCGCGGCCACGCCCTCGTCGGGCTGCACCTCGGCAATCGTGATGGACAGTTCACGTGAACTGCCACGGTGCAATACCGTGACCGTCGTCTTGGTGCCAGGCTTGGTATTGCCCACCATGCGCGGGAGGTCGGAGAATTTTTCAACCGCCTTGCCGTCGTACTGCGTGATCACGTCGCCCGCCTCGATGCCGGCCTTCTGCGCAGGCGAGCCCACCTCCACCCCGCGCACCAGCGCACCCTGCGGTTTGGCCAGGCCCATGGAGTCGGCAATGTCCTTGGTCACCGGTTCGATCTGCACGCCGATACGCCCGCGGCTGACCCGTCCGGATGCGCGCAGCTGGTCGCTCACACGCATCGCCTCATCGACGGGAATGGCGAACGAAATCCCCATGAAGCCCCCCGAGCGCGAATAAATCTGGCTGTTGATGCCGACCACCTCGCCGCGCATGTTGATCAAAGGTCCGCCGGAATTGCCGGGATTGATCGCGACATCGGTCTGGATGAACGGCAGATAGTCGCCCGTGTCGCGCTGCTTGGCGCTGACAATGCCGGCGGTGACGGTGTTGTCGAGACCGAACGGCGAACCGATGGCCATGACCCATTCGCCCACTTTCAGGCGCGAAACGTCGCCGATCCTGACAGCTGGCAGCCCCGTGGCGTCGATCTTCACCACGGCGACGTCGGAGCGCTTGTCGGCACCGATGATCTTCGCCTTGAACTCGCGCTTGTCGGTCAGTGTCACCATCACCTCGTCGGCGCCATCGACGACGTGGGCATTCGTCATCACATAGCCGTCCGCCGTGAGGATGAAGCCCGAGCCCACGCCGCGCGGCTGCTCCTGTTGCGGGCCGCCCGGGCGCTGTCCGCGGCGACGCGGCATGTTGGGAACGGGAATGCCGAAGCGCCGGAAAAACTCCAGCATGTCCTCATCGGGCCCGTCGGAAGCGCCATCGGCATCGACCTTTTCCAGCGTGCGGATGTTCACCACCGAAGGCCCCACCAGATCCACCAGTTCGGTGAAATCGGGCAAGCCGCGCACGATGGGGGCCGATTGCGCCTGGGCCTGCTGTGGCACCAGCGCCGCTCCCGCCGCGAGCGCAAGCGCAAGCGCACCGGCCAGAGTCACGGACCACAAGCCGCCTTTCACGTTCATGCACCACTTCATCGCCATCCTCGCTCTCTTCAGTCTTCAACAAAAAGAACCGCCCCCAAGGGGCGGCCCGTGCGCAGCCTCGACCGATCAGGCCCGCTCAGCGCCGGGACTGGCCCTGCAGGCCGACGTTGCGCAAAAAGGGCTCGCGCTGCTGCACGCTCATGCCGCCATAACGCCCAGATTGACGCATCAGTTCATCGAGCTGCGGATCACGGATCACGCCCTGTTCATTGACCAGCAGTCGAACCGGGGATTGCACCCCTGCGTTGCTTGCCAGCTGCATACCCGCAGCCGGCGGCGCACCGAGGTTGGAATACGCCGTCCAGCCCAACGCCACCGCCGCTGTCAGTGACGCAAAGCCTGCCGCGAGCTTCCAGTGCCACACCGAGGCATTGGCGGCCTCCGCCGCATGCGTCTGAAGGCTGACCACGGCGGGCTCGGCGTCGGAAGCCAGGACCGCGGAGGGACGCTCCTGGGCAATCCGGGTGCGCAGCCCCTCCAGCATGGAAGCATCCAGCATGGGCATGGCCGCCACCCCGCGCATCACGTCGCCAATGACGTGGTAGGTCTGCCACGACGCTCTGCCTTCATCGGTCCGCGCATAGGCCAGCGCCTGCGGACACTCATGACCCGGCAGTTCACCATCGGCCAGCGCCGACAGGCATTCACGCATTGATACTTCATCGTTCATGGTGTCATTCCCATTCAGCCAGCTTCACCACCATCACCAGCGCTTGCCCGACTGGCGCTCCAGCAAGGGCTTGACTTTGGCCGAAATTGCCTCGCGCGCACGAAAAATCCGTGAACGCACCGTACCTATGGGGCAACCCATCACCTGCGCGATTTCCTCATAGCTCAAGCCTTCAATCTCGCGCAACGTCACCGCCTGGCGCAACTCCGCCGGAAGCGCCTCGAGCGCCAGATTGACCGCTTGCGCCACTTCCTGAGCCGCAAGCACGGTTTCCGGCGTCTCGTCGGTGGTTAGTTCACGGGTCAGCACAGAAGTTTCATCATCGTCCTCTGCAGCCCCGCGCAAGGCGCTTTCCGTGATCAAGGGGTCGCGCTTGAGGTCCATGAGCGACTTTTTCGCCGTGTTGACGGCAATCCGATAGAGCCAGGTATAGAACTGCGCATCCCCACGGAACTGGTGCAGCGCGCGATACGCCCGCAGAAACGTCTCCTGCGCAATATCCTGCACCAGATCAACGTCGCGCACCATGCGCCCGATCAGCCGTTCAATGCGCCGCTGGTACTTGATCACCAGCAGCTCATAGGCATGCTGGTCGCCCGCCACCGTGCGCTCCACCAGTTGCAGATCGCTATTGAGCGGGTCGCCGGGCTCCGGTCTGGGGTTCATACGCCACCACCTCTCGCGGCCATATCGGCGGCCAGGGCGCGGCGCAGGCTGGGCCAGCGCCGCGGCAGGCGGCGCCGTTCAAGCCACAGCCATTCACTGGCGCCGCTTTGGCGTTTCACAAGCAACAACAGGCTCGACTGCAGATCCAGGCATACCCGGGGCGACAGGCAATGCGCCTGCGCCCAGCCTCCCATCGTGATCGACCAACCCTCGCCACCGCCCCAGGCAAGCTCACCGCCTGCCGTGCCACGCCACCAGGCCACCGCCAGCAAGGCGCAGACCAACCAGCCGCCAAGACCAAGGACGTATGGACCAGGCCGCACCTGCTGTCCGGCGAGCCACAGCACCACAACGGCCAACCCCAGCAGGGATGCCCCCAGCGCTGCCCACGCGAGCACGCGCGGTCTGGAAAAAGGATAGCTGACTGCGGGCGGGAGATATACGGTAGCGGGCATCTGGAATCACTTGGGCGGCTCTGTCCGGCACCCTATCCGGCGCCCGGGCGGGCGCTCATGTCAAACGCGCCGGAACACCAGCGTGCCATTGGTTCCGCCAAAGCCGAAGTTGTTCTTGACAGCGATCTTGAGAGCCATGTCGCGCGCCGTGTTGGCGCAGTAATCCAGGTCGCATTCAGGGTCCTGGTTGGCCAGGTTGATGGTCGGCGGCACCTTCTGTTCGTGCAGCGCCAGCACGGTGAAAACGCTTTCGATGCCGCCGGCGCCGCCCAGCAGGTGGCCCGTCATGGACTTGGTAGAGCTCACGACCACCTTGCGCGCCGCATCGCCCAGCGCCGCCTTGATGGCGTTGGTTTCATTGATGTCGCCCAGCGGCGTGGAGGTGCCGTGCGCATTCAGGTAATCCACCTCGTCGGGGTTGACACCGGCATTGCGCAAGGCAGCGACCATCGCGCGGCGCGGCCCATCCATGTTGGGCGCCGTGATATGTCCCGCATCGGCGCTCATGCCATAGCCGGACAGTTCGGCGTAGATTTTTGCGCCGCGCGCCTTGGCATGCTCGTACTCCTCAAGCACCATGACGCCCGCGCCCTCGCCGAGCACGAAGCCATCGCGGTCCTTGTCCCAGGGGCGCGATGCCGCCTGCGGATCGTCGTTGCGCGTGGACAGAGCACGCATTGCGGCAAAGCCGCCCACGCCCAGCGGCGAGACCGTGGCCTCGGTACCGCCGGCGACGATCACATCGGCATCGCCGTATTCGATCTTGCGCGCCGCCTCGCCGATGCAGTGCAGGCCGGTCGTGCAGGCCGTCACCACCGACAAATTGGGGCCCTTGAAGCCAAAACGCATGGACACATGGCCCGCCACCATGTTGATGATGGATGCGGGTACAAAGAACGGCGTGATGCGCCGGGGGCCCCGGCTGGCGAGTTCGGCATGGGTGTCTTCGATCAGCGGCAGACCGCCGATGCCCGAGCCCACGATGCAGCCTATGCGTTCGGCCAGTTCCTCGCCGAGCGCTTCGCCCGTGGGCAGCCCGGCATCGCGCACCGCCTCGTCCGCCGCGGCGACACCGTAATGGATGAAGGCATCCATGGTGCGCGCTTCCTTGGGCGTCATGTAGGCGTTGAGGTCAAAACCCTTGACTTCGCCCGCAATGCGGCAGGAAAACGCCGAGGCGTCAAACCGGGTGATGGGACCAATGCCGGAGCGGCCGGCAAGGATGCTGGCCCAGGCCTCACGCACCGTGTTTCCCACGGGAGTGACGCAGCCCAGACCAGTCACGACGACGCGACGTCGGCTCATGCGTTCAGCTTTCCAAAGTTGAGCTGCATGGCCCGCCAGCGCGGGGTGCAGCAAAGCGGCGTTTATGCCTTCTGATGGGTGTTGGCGTAGTCGATGGCGTTCTGCACCGTCGTGATCTTCTCTGCGTCCTCGTCAGGGATCTCGATGCCAAACTCATCTTCCAGCGCCATCACCAGCTCGACCGTGTCCAGCGAGTCGGCACCCAGATCGGCGACGAAGGCCTTTTCATTGGTGACCTGTGACTCTTCCACGCCGAGTTGCTCGGCGATGATTTTCTTGACACGTGCTTCGATATCGCTCATGGGGGGTTCCCTCTGGGGGTTGTGAACAGAGTGGCGATTCTAGCTGCAAGGGGTATCGCGCCAAAGGGCGCGGCAGCCAGCTCGCCGCGCATTACATGTACATGCCGCCGTTGACGTGCAGCTCCTGCCCGGTGACGTAGCCCGCGCCATCGCTGGCCAGATAGGTCACGGCCTGCGCGATGTCCTCGGGGCGGCCCAGCGCACCCAGCGGAATCTGCGTGAGCAGCGCCTGCTTCTGCTCCTCGGGCAGGCTGGCCGTCATGTCGGTGGCAATGAAGCCCGGCGCCACGCAGTTGACGGTGATGCTGCGGCTGGCCAACTCGCGCGCCAGCGCGCGCGTCATGCCCGCCACGCCGGCCTTGGCCGCGGCGTAATTCGCCTGCCCGGGGTTGCCCGAGGCGCCAACCACGCTGGTGACGCTGATGATGCGGCCAAAGCGCTGCTTCATCATGGGGCGGATCGCCGCGCGGCTGACACGGAACACCGCCTTGAGATTGGTGTCGATCACCGCATCCCACTCCTCGTCCTTCATGCGCATCGCGAGCTGGTCGCGCGTGATGCCGGCGTTGTTCACCAGCACATGCAGGCCGCCGTGGTCCTTCACGATGGCATCGACCAGCGCCTGTACGGCAGCGCCATCGGTCACATCCAGTTGCGCGCCCCTGCCGCCCTGCGCTGCCAGTGCCTGCGCGATGCGGTCGGCGCCTTGCTGCGTGGTGGCGGTGCCGATTACGGTATGGCCGCGCGCCGCGAGCTCTGCCGCGATGGCGGCCCCGATGCCGCGTGTTGCGCCGGTAACCAGTGCGATCCGGGGTGTAACGAGCGCGTTCATGCCAGCATCTCCTTGATTTCCGCCAGCGAGGCCGGGTCTTGCAGACAGGCGCCGGCCAACCCCGCATCGATGCGCTTGGCCATGCCGGAGAGCACCTTGCCCGGGCCGCATTCGATCACATGCGCCACACCTCGGGCCTTGATCGCGCGCACGCATTCCACCCAGCGCACCGCCCCAAAGGCCTGGCGGTAGAGCGCATCGCGGATGGCGTCCGCATCCTGCTGTATCGCCACATCGACGTTGTTGATGACGGGAATCTGAGGCACGCCAAGGGACAGATCCGCCAGCGCCGCCTTGAGTTTTTCCGCCGCAGGCTTCATCAGGCTGGAATGGAACGGCGCCGACACCGGCAGCGGCAGCGCGCGCTTGGCACCCAGGGCCTTGAGCACCTCGCAACCCTTGGCCACGCCATCCTTGGTGCCGGCGATCACGGTCTGCGCCGGATCGTTGAAATTGACCGCCTCGACCACCTCCGCCGAACCCGCGCCGAAACTGGCCGTCGCCTGCGCACAGCCAGCGATCACCTGTTCCGCAGGCAGACCGAGAATGGCCGCCATGGCGCCAGCGCCCACCGGCACCGCATCCTGCATCGCCTGGGCGCGCAGACGCACCAGCGGCGCTGCCTGGACCAGCGTGAGCACGCCAGAAGCCACCAGCGCCGAATACTCGCCCAGCGAATGGCCCGCCAGCACGGCAGGCAGCGCGCCACCCTCGGCGCGCCACACCCGCCAGGCGGCGATGCCCGCCACCAGCATCACCGGCTGGGTGTTGGTGGTCAAGGCCAGCTGCTCCTTGGGGCCGTCGTGGATCAGCGCGCCGATGTCCTCATGCAGGGCGTCGGACGCTTCACTCAGCGTCTGGGCCACGGCGGGGTGATCCCCCCAGGCGTCCAGCATGCCCACCGCCTGCGAGCCCTGGCCGGGAAACACGAATGCAAAGGGAACTGTCATCGAAAAATCACCATGAAAACCGGCTATAGCACATATATATCATTCGCTGATAGCTACATTTTTACGAGTAACGAACCCCAGGTGAACCCGCCGCCCACGCCTTCCAGCAGCACGTTCTGACCCGGCTTTATCTGCCCGGCACGCACCGCATGATCCAGCGCCAGCGGAATCGATGCCGCCGAGGTGTTGCCATGCTCGGCGACGGTGACCACCACCTTTTCCATGGGCAGATGCAGGCGCCGGGCCGTGCTCTGCATGATGCGGATATTGGCCTGGTGCGGCACCAGCCAATCCACTTCCGTGGCGGCGATGCCCGCCTTCTCCAGCGCGGCATGCGCCGTCTTTTCCAGCACGCTGACAGCGAGTTTGAACACCGCCTGCCCATCCATCCTGAGTAGCGGATCGCCCAGAATGCCGCCGCCGCTCACATGGCCCGGAACGCACAGCAGACCCACATGCTGACCGTCGGCATGCAGATCGCTCGCCAGAATACCCGGCGTATCGGAGGCCTGGAGCACCACCGCGCCCGCGCCGTCGCCAAACAGCACGCAGGTGGTGCGATCGGAAAAATCGAGGATGCGGCTGAACACCTCGCTGCCCACCACCAGCACGCAACGGGCGCTGCCCGCCTGCACCATGGCATCTGCCACCGCAAGCGCGTAAACAAAACCGCTGCAGACCGCCTGCACGTCAAATGCCGGGCAGCCGTTGGAAATTCCGAGCTTGTGCTGCAGGATCGCCGCGGTCGAGGGAAACACCATGTCCGGCGTGGACGTGGCGACGATGATGAGATCCAGCTCCTGCGCCCCAAGACCCGCAGCCTCAAGCGCCCGCTGCGCGGCCTGCAAGGCCAGATCGCTGCTGCAGACACCCTCGTCGGCGAAATGCCGTGCGTGGATGCCGGTGCGCTCAATGATCCATTCGTCGGAAGTTTCCACGCCCTTGCCCGCGAGTTCGGCGGCCAGTTCGTCGTTGCTGACTCGGCGCGGCGGCAGGTAACTGCCGGTGCCGACAATGCGGGAATAGCGTCTCATCAAAGTCCAGGAGAGGCGTTGGTTGCGGGTTCAGGCGAAATATCCGCGGCTGCCAGCAAAGGCGCCGCACGCGCAACCTGGGTGCGCACGCGCTCCAGCAGGTCATTGCGGGCCGCATCATACGCGCGCACCAGCGCCTGCTCGAATGCCAGCGCATCGGCAGAACCGTGGCTCTTGAACACCAGGCCGCGCAGGCCCAGCAGCGCAGCGCCGTTGTAACGCCGGTGGTCCATGCGTTTTTTAAGCGCAGATAACACTGGGTAAGCAACCGTTGCCGCCAGTTTCGTGAAAATATTGCGTGAAAACTCTTCCTTGAGAAAACCACCGATCATGGAGGCAAGTCCCTCTATGGTCTTGAGGGCAACATTGCCGACGAAGCCATCGCAGACCACGATATCGGCGGCGCCCTTGAAAATATCATTGCCTTCGACGTTGCCGACGAAATTCAAGTCGCCCCGGGCCGCCGCGGCACGCAACAACTCCCCGGCACGCTTGATCTCCTCGCTGCCCTTGATGGCTTCCTCGCCCACGTTGAGCAGACCCACCGTGGGCCGCAAGTCGTTCTTGAGCACGGACACCAGCGCGGAGCCCATCACGGCAAACTGCAGCAGGTGCTCTGCGGTGCAATCCACATTGGCGCCCAGATCCAACACCGTGGTGGCGCCACCCTGCGCATTCGGAATCTGCGTGGCAATCGCCGGGCGATCAATGCCGTCCAGCGTCTTGAGCAGATAGCGCGCCGTCGCCATCAGCGCTCCGGTATTGCCGGCCGACACGGCCGCCTGCGCCGCGCCGTCCTTGACCTGCTGGATCGCCACACGCATCGACGAATCCCGCTTGCGCCTGAGCGCCTCCTCCACCGAATCGTCCATGCCCACCACCTGGCTCGCGGCCACGGACGTGGCACGTTCATGCGCGAAAGCGCCCAGTGCCTGCGGCTGGCCCACCAGCAGCAGGCGGGCGTCGGGATGGCTCTCCAGAAAGCGGCGGCACGCCGGCAGCGTGACGGACACGCCGTGGTCGCCACCCATGCAATCGACAGCCAGTGTGATCATTCTCTGAATATTGAAAATTTGTGTGCAATTGTGGCATCTAGTGCAATGTCGCGCCCACAACGACAAAAGCCCGCGCTACCGTCACGTAGCCGCGGGCCCTGAGGCGCAATGGATGCAACAGCGCGATAGGCGCCGGGAATCAGATTTCGGCGTCGTCGCCCTTGGCCTTGATCACCTGGCGCCCACGGTAAAAGCCGTTGGGGCTGATGTGGTGGCGCAGATGCACTTCACCGGTGGTCGGCTCAAGCGCCGTGCCCGGTGCCTTGAGCGCATTGTGCGAGCGATGCATGCCCCGCTTGGAGGGCGACTTCTTGTTTTGCTGAACGGCCATGGTGGGCTCCTGGTGTCTGGGGTAATCGGGCCAAGCGCTCAGCCCGTCAAAGATACAAGCGCACTTACGCGAAACCGGCGATTATAAATGATTCGATGAATCTGCCCAAGCATCAACTTTTGGGCTTGTGCATCTGAAGCCCGGCCAGCGCGGCAAACGGGTTGTTGGCAGGTGCAGGCTCGGATGCCAGGTCTTCCTCGCCCACGCTCATCTGCACCGGCACCGGGCACTCATCGTGGCGCGGCACCAGCGGCAGATCCAGCAGCAGCTCATCCTCGACGAGCTCGCGCAGATTGAATTCGCGCGAGAGCACCAGCACATCCTCCTCGCTCTCGCCATCCTGCGCCTCCGCCGTCGCTTCGTCATGCACAAAGCGGAACCGCCGATCCACGCGCAGCGGCACGTCCATGGGCTGCATGCAGCGCTGGCAGACGACCGGGAACGCGGCCTCCGCCTTCAGATGCAGCCACGCCTGCGGGCTGCTTCCGAGCCGGTCGCGCAATTCGCCGTCTGCAGACCAATCGACATACAGCTCCGGGTGCAGCTTGTGCGCGCTCTGCGACAACCGCTTGTACTTGAGCAGTGAATCGTGACCGGCAAGGCGCGCCTTCGCCTGCGCGAAAGCCTTGACATCGAGCCGGTCAGCGGAGAACTCCTTGGTCATGAAAGCAGTGTAAGAGAATCAAGGCATGACGCAAGCAGATCGCATTTCACGGCCTCTGATCCTCGGCTCGACCTCGCGCTACCGGCGTGCGCTGCTGCAGCGCCTGGGGCTGGCGTTCGACGTGGTCGCGCCCGAGGTGGACGAAACGCCGTTGCCCGGCGAAACGCCGCGTGCGCTGGCGCTGCGTCTGGCCAGCGCCAAGGCGCGGGCGGTGGCCACGCGGCATCCGCAGGCGCTGGTGATCGGCTCCGACCAGGTGGCGGACCTGGCCGGAGAACCGCTGGGCAAGCCGGGAACGCACGAGCGCGCCATCCGGCAGCTCACGCGCATGAGCGGCCAGACCGTCATCTTTCACACCGCGGTCACCGTGGCATGCCAGGCCAGCGGCTTCGCGCAGACCGAGCTGGCGCCGGTGCGGGTGCGCTTTCGCCCGCTCTCGCCGGGGGAAATCGAGCGCTATCTGCACGCGGAGCAGCCCTACGACTGCGCCGGCAGCGCCAAGAGCGAGGGGCTGGGCA
Organism: Comamonas badia DSM 17552; assembly: GCF_000484635.1. Lineage (GTDB taxonomy): Bacteria > Pseudomonadota > Gammaproteobacteria > Burkholderiales > Burkholderiaceae_C > Comamonas_C > Comamonas_C badia. Next base: position 694,650 of record NZ_AXVM01000001.1, read on the forward strand.
TCGCGCTGCTGGATGCCATCGAAAGCGACGACCCGACGGCGCTGATCGGCCTGCCGCTGATCCGCGTGGCCCGCATGCTGCGCGCCGCCGGAATGGTGCTGCCATGAGCGGCCAGACGCCGCCTGGCACGCTCTGGCTGGTGCCCACGCCGCTGGATTTCGGCTGCGAGCAGGAAGCGCCGCTGACCGATGTGCTGCCTGAAGCGACGCTGCAGCGCGCCGCCCGGCTCACGTACTGGATCTGCGAGAACGCCAAGAGCTGCCGCGCCTACCTGAAGCGCGTTGCGGCGCACATACCGCTGGCCGTGCCGCTGCAGGCGCAGCAGATCACCGAGCTGCCGCACGCGGTGCACAAGAAGGGGGACCATGCGGGCGGCTTCGACGCACGCCCGCTGCTGGCGCCGCTGCTGCAGGGGCAGGACGTGGGGCTGGTGAGCGAAGCCGGCATGCCGGCGGTAGCCGACCCGGGCAGCTCCATCGTGCGCGCCGCGCACGATGCCGGCATCCCGGTGGTGCCGCTGATCGGACCGGTATCGCTGCTGCTCGCGCTCGCGGCCAGCGGTCTCTCGGGCCAGAACTTTGCGTTTGTCGGCTACCTGCCGCAGGACGCAGGAGAGCGCACCAAACGCATCCATCAGCTGGAGATGCTGGCACTCCAACACGGCCAGACCCAGCTCTTCATCGAAACGCCCTACCGCAACACCGCGCTCTGGAGCGCCCTGCTGCAGCACCTGCGGCCCGGCACCCGGCTGGCGTTGGCCAGCGGCCTCACGCTGGCCAACGCCCAGGTGCACTGCAGGCCCGTCAGCGCCTGGCGCCAGGCGCAGGCTGCCACGGTGCCACGCCTGCCCACGGTGTTTGCCATCGGAGCCTGAATGGAATACGTCCTCTTCGAAGCGCGCGGCCCGGTCGCGCTCGTCACGCTGCACCGCCCGGCGCAACGCAATGCGGTGCACCGCCCGATGGCGGACGCACTGCGCGCGGCTTTCGAACGGTTCGAAGCCGACGAAAACCTGCGCGTGGCCGTGCTGCACGGCGCGGGCGGGCATTTCTGCGCCGGTGCAGACCTTGCCGCGGTGGCCGACCCGCTGCTGCGCAACGAGCTCGATCCCGCCGGCGGCCCGAACGCGCCCATGGGGCCGACGCGCATGCCGCTGTCCAAGCCGCTCATCGCCGCCATCGAAGGCTATGCGGTGGCCGGCGGGCTGGAGCTGGCGTTGCTGGCCGATCTGCGCGTGGCGGCCGAGGATGCGCAACTCGGCGTGTTCTGCCGCCGCTGGGGCGTGCCGCTGATCGATGGCGGCAGCGTGCGGCTGCCGCGCATCGTCGGCATGGCGCGCGCGCTGGACCTGATCCTCACCGGGCGCGCCGTGGGCGCCGCCGAAGCGCTGGCCATGGGCCTGGTGAACCGCGTCGCCGCGCCCGGGAGCGCCTTGGCCGCCGCCGAAACGCTGGCATGCGAGTTGGCCGCCTTCCCGCAGCAATGCATGCTTGCCGACCGCGCATCGGCCTATGCGCAATGGGGTCTGCCTGTGCCAGAGGCCCTGCGCCAGGAAGGGCGCCTGGGCGTGCCCATCGTGGCGGCCGAAGGCGCCGCCGGCGCGGCCCGCTTCACGCAGGGGCATGGCCGGCACGGGGTGCCGGACAGCCAGCGCTGAGACTCCTCCGCCGGCGCGGCCGCGCCGTTCAGCGCAGCAGGGGTGCGCTGCGCAGCGCCTGAATCGCCCCTGCGCCCAGCGCCGCGCCGAAGCGGCGCGCCAGGCGCTCGGCCACGTTGTCGCGCTGGGTGTAGTCCACGATGTCCTCGGCCTTGACGATTTCGCGGGCGACGTAGTCCAGGCTGCCAAGCCCATCGGCCAGGCCCATGTCCACGGCCTGCTGGCCGGTCCAGAACAGCCCGCTGAAGGTTTCGGGCGTGATTTTCATGCGATCGCCGCGGCCCTTCTTCACGACGGCTATGAACTGCTGGTGGATCTGCTCCAGCATCGTGAGCGCATAGGCGCGCTGCTCCTCCGACATCGGGCTGAACGGGTCGAGAAAGCCCTTGTTGGCGCCGGCCGTGAGCAGGCGCCGCTCCACGCCCAGCTTGTCCATCGCGCCGCTGAAGCCAAAGCCGTCCATCAGCACGCCGATGGAGCCGACGATGCTCGCCTTGTCCACATAGATGGCATCGGCCGCCGAGGCGATGTAATAGGCCGCCGACGCCGCGCTTTCCTCGACCACGGCGTACACCGGCTTTTCGTGTTTCTGCTTCAGGCGGAAGATTTCGTCGTTGATGATGCCCGCCTGCACCGGGCTGCCGCCGGGGGAATTGACCAGCAGCACCACCGCCTGCGCGCCCGCGTCGTCAAACGCGCTGCGCAGCGACGCCACCACGCCGTCGGCGCTGGTCGGCCCGTCGGCGGCGATTTCGCCCTTGATGTCGATCACCGCGGTGTGCGGCGAGCTTTTGGCGGCACCCGTGAGATCGCGCGTGGAAACGGAAATGCCCCACACGATGCCTCCCAGGATCGCCAGCCACAGCAGGCGCCAGAAGATGCGCCAGCGCCGCGCCGCGCGCTGTTCGGCCACGGTGGCAAGCACGAGCTTTTCCAGCACCTCGCGCTCCCAGTGGCCCGCGGAGGGTGTGTTGGCCGTTTCCGCTTTCTTTTCAGTAGCTGATTGCGCCCACAGGTCGGGCGCTGCAGGCTGTTTTTGCCCGGAATCTGGAAATTCAGGACGAAGCTCATCGGTCATGGGGTCACGCGGTTTGCGGTTGCAGGAGCGCGGCAGTATGCCAGTACACCTTGCCCGCTTCTTCCGTGGTGGTGATCCTGGTGAGCGGTCCGCGCCCCGGGCCGCCCACGCAGCAGCCGGTATCGGGCTCGAACACCGCGCCGTGCGTGGCGCAGACGAGCAGCTGTCCGGTGATGTCGAAAAAATGCCCTTCGCGGTAGTCCAGCTCCGTCCACACATGGGTGCAGCGGTTCAGGTAGGCCTGCACCTGGCCCTGCCAGCGCACGGCGAAGGCGCGCAGCTTCTCGCCGCGGTAGACCACGCCAAAGGCCACGCCGGTGCCGCCTTCGGCCAGATCGCTGCTGGCGCACAGAAGAATGCGCTCCCCCGCGGCCGCTTCAGCCATCACGCATGCTCCGAGAGCCAGGCATCGAGCCGCGCGACGGTGGGCGCGACGAACAGCGGCGCGAGCGGCGCGAACCCTTCGCTGTCGTGCGCGCCATAGGCCACGCCCACGCTGGCGCAGACGGCGTTACGCGCCATCTCCAGGTCGTGCGTGGTGTCGCCCACCATCAGCACGCGCTCGGGCGGCAGGTCGAATTCGGCCATCAGCTCGTGCAGCATCAGCGGGTCGGGCTTGCCAGCGGTTTCATCGGCCGTGCGCGAGGCGTCGAACACGCCCTTGAGCTGCGCGGTGGCCAGCACGTGGTTCAGGCCCCGGCGGCTCTTGCCGGTGGCCACGGCCAGCAGGTGGCCGCTGGCCTTGAGGTGCGCCAGCATCGGCAGCACGCCATCGAACAAACTCAGATCGTCCTGGTGCTGCGCGTAGTGCACGCGGTAGCGGTTGGCGAGCTCCGCGTATTGGCTGGGCGGCACGTCGGGCGCGGCGCGGGCGAGGGCCTGCGGCAGCGCCATGCCTATCACCCAGGCGGCGGCTTCGGGGCTGGGCACGGCGCCGCCCACGTCGCGCACCGCCTCCTGGATGCAGCGCACGATGAGCTGGGTGGAATCAAACAGGGTGCCGTCCCAATCGAAGGCGATCAGGTCAAAACGGCGGGAAGAAGCAGCGGTCATGTCGTTTGGTTTTCAATGAAGGCGGCAAGTTCAGGCGGCAATTCAGCCTGCAGCTGCACGCGCTCGCCGGTGGCGGGATGATCGAACTGCAGCCGCCAGGCGTGCAGAAACATGCGCTGCAGGCCGAGCTTGTGCAGGCGCTTGTTGAGGTCGAAGTCGCCGTATTTCTCATCACCGACGATGGCGTGGCCCTGGCTTGCGAGGTGCACGCGGATCTGGTGCGTGCGCCCGGTCTTGATCGTCACCTCCAGCAGGCTCATGGCGGGCAGGCCCTGCGCGTGGCGCGCGGCCAGCACGCTGCGGCGCTTGACCAGCGTGATCGCGCGCATGCCATCGGGGTCATCCACCGTGGTGGTGCGCACGCGCCGCTCGCCATCGGGCTGCAGGTATTTGTGCAGCGGCGCGTCGATCACCTTGAGCTTCTCCGGCCAGGTGCCGACGACCAGCGCCAGGTAGGTCTTGCCCGTCGCTCGCTCGCGGAACTGCTCCTGCAGGGCGGTGAGCGCCGCGCGGCGCCGCGCCACCAGCAGAATGCCCGAGGTGTCGCGGTCGAGCCGGTGCACCAGTTCGAGGAATTTCGCCTCGGGCCGCGCGCGGCGCAGCTGCTCGATCACGCCAAAGCTCACGCCGCTGCCGCCATGCACCGCCACGCCAGCCGGTTTGTTCAGCGCGATCAGCCAGTCGTCTTCCAGCAGCAGGGGAAATTCCCGCGCCGGGGCCAAGGGCGCGCCCGCGGGCTTTTCGGCCACGCGCACCGGCGGCAGGCGCACCAGGTCGCCCTCGGCCACGCGCGCATCGGCGCTGGTGCGGCCCTTGTTCAGGCGCACCTCGCCGCTGCGGATGATGCGGTAGACATGGGTCTTGGGCACGCCCTTCAAGTGGCGCAGCAGGAAGTTATCGAGCCGCTGCCCGGCGGATTCGGCGTCCACCCGCAGCTGGCGCGCGGCCGCCGCCGCCCCCGACGGTTTGCCCTCTATAATTGACATCACCTGCGCGAAGAGTGTGTAAGTGGTTGAAGTGGCTGAAGTTTAGTGGCCGCCCGCCCAACCCGTCGCACAGGCTGGTGATGCCACCGGGAGACGACGCCTTTGCAGGCACCCACCCGGCGGGCTGTCGCATCGACATACAGCATACGGAATTCAAGGCTGGCCAGCGCCCTACCCGGGCGCGGCGCCGGCGGATCAAAGCGAAATCATGTGGGTGGTTCTGACGTGGATCTGGTCGCACTGGCAAGGGCGTGAGCCTGCGCTTTACGTGCCAAATCCGTCTGAATCGCTTATCTGGCAGGCGCAAGCAGCTTCTGAAAACATAGTGAAGCAGCGGCCTCTGCCTTTCGCCCTCCTCCACGCCCCACCCCCGCTACGCCCACGCAGCTGATGGCTTTGCGTGGCCGCAGCGGGTGCGCGGCTTCCGTCCTGTCTCGATCGCCAGTCCCGGCATTTGCGGGTTCGTGCGCGGCGTTGTGCCGCCTGCGGCCCATACAAGGAAACAAGGGACACGCATCATGAAACGGATGCTCATCAACGCCACGCAGCCCGAAGAGCGGCGCCTGGCCATCGTGGACGGCCAGAAGCTGCTGGACTACGAGATCGAGATCGAGGGGCGCGAGCAGCGCAAGAGCAATATCTACAAGGCGGTGGTCACGCGCGTGGAGCCCTCGCTGGAGGCCTGCTTCGTCGACTATGGCGAGGATCGCCACGGCTTCCTTCCGTTCAAGGAAATCTCGCGCCAGTACTTTGCCGAAGGCGTCTCGCCCTCGCAGGCACGCATCCAGGACGCGATCAAGGAAGGCCAGGAACTGATCGTCCAGGTCGAGAAGGAAGAGCGCGGCAACAAGGGCGCGGCGCTCACCACCTTCATCAGCCTGGCCGGCCGCTACGTGGTGCTGATGCCCAACAACCCGCGCGGCGGCGGCGTCTCGCGCCGCATCGAGGGCGAGGACCGCGCCGAGCTCAAGGAGGCGATGGACCAGCTCGAATACCCCAAGGGCATGAGCATCATCGCGCGCACCGCCGGCATCGGCAGGAGCGCCCCCGAGCTGCAGTGGGACCTGAACTACCTGCTCAAGCTCTGGTCGGCGATCGACGGCGCGGCCAAGGCCGGCAAGGGCGCCTTCCTGATCTACCAGGAATCGAGCCTGGTGATCCGCGCCATCCGCGACTATTTCAGCGCCGACATCGGCGACATCCTGATCGACACCGACGACATCTACGATCAGGCGCAGCAGTTCATGGCGCACGTGATGCCCGAGCATGCCGCGCGCGTCAAGCGCTACCGCGACGACGCGCCGCTGTTCAGCCGTTTCCAGATCGAGCACCAGATCGAGTCGGCCTATGCGCGCATGGTCACGCTGCCCTCGGGCGGCTCGATCGTCATCGACCATACCGAAGCGCTGGTATCGGTGGACGTGAACTCGGCGCGCGCCATCAAGGGCAGCGACATCGAGGAAACCGCCACCCGCACCAACCTGGAAGCGGCGGACGAAGTGGCGCGCCAGATGCGATTGCGCGACCTGGGCGGCCTGATCGTGATCGACTTCATCGACATGGAAGAGAGCCGCAACCGCCGCGACGTGGAAACCCGGCTGCGCGACGCGCTGCGCCAGGACCGCGCGCGCGTGCAGTTCGGCACCATCAGCAAATTCGGCCTGATGGAAATGAGCCGCCAGCGCCTCAAGCCCGCATTGAGCGAGGGCGCGCACATCCGCTGCCCGCTGTGCGACGGCACCGGCCACATCCGCGACACCGAGGGTTTTGCGCTGCAGATGCTGCGCATGATCCAGGAAGAATCGATGAAGGACAACACCGCCGCCGTGCATTGCCAGGTGCCGGTGGAGGTGGCGAGCTTCCTGCTCAACGAAAAGCGCACCGAGATCGCCAAGATCGAGCTGCGCCAGCGCATCGCGGTGGTGCTCATCCCCAACAAGTCGCTGGAGACGCCGCACTACAAACTGGAGCGCCTCAAGCACGACGACCCGCGCCTGGACGACATGGATGCCAGCTACAAGATGGCCGACCTGCAGGAAGAGCAGACGCAGATCACCCGCCGCTCGCAGGAGCCCACCAACAAGCAGACGCCGGTGATCAAGGGCGTGCTGCCGGATGCGCCCGCGCCGGTGGTTGCGCCCAAGCCCGCCCCGGTGCCTGCCGCACCGGCCGCCGCGCCAGTGGCCGCGCCCCAGCCGGTTCCGGAACCGGGCTTTCTGACATGGCTCAAGAATCTGCTGGGTTTTGGCGCGCCATCCGCCGGCGCGTCCACCAGCCCACCAGCGGCGGCGCCGGTTGCCGCGCCGGCCGCGGAACCCGCCGCGCGCGAGGAGCGGGGCGGCAGCCGCCGCGGCGGCAGCCGCCGCGGCAGCGGCCGTGGCGAACGCACGGAACGTGGCGAGCGCGGCGACTCCCGCGAGGGCAATGGCCAGGAGCGCCCGCGCCGCGAGCCGCGCGAGGGCCGCGGCAACCGCGAGCGCCCGCCGGCACGGCCCGTGGATGAGGCAACGGCAGCCACGGCCGGCGTGGAAGCCGGCGGCAGCGACGACAACGGCCAGGAACGCGCCGCGCGCAGCGGCGAGCGCAGCCGCCGCCGCGAGCCGCGCGAGCGCCGCGAACGCGACAACGCGGAAATGCCGCAGCAGCCCACCACGGCACCCACGGCCGAACCGGTCGATCGCGCCACCGCCAGCGAGCCATCGAACGCCCAGGGGGAGGCCGGCGATACTGCAACGGACAACGCCGCCAACGGCGAGCGCCGCGAACGCCGCTCCCGCGACCGTTACGGCCGTGACCGCCGCCCGCGCACGCCGCGCGCCGAACAGCCGGCGGACGACGCCACGGCCACCGAAGCCGACACCGGCGCACCGGCCGACTTCGCGCCGACGCAAATCCTGCCCCAGGAGGAGCCCGCCTTCACGCCAGCGCGCAAGAGCTACTTCGCCGCGGCCGATCAGGCGGGCGAGCCGGCCACCGCGGCTGCCGGCGAAGCCGCCGCGGCGGCGGAGCAGGTGCGGCCGATCGACGTGACGGCGCCCACGGAGCCGCTGACGGCGGCGCCCGTGCCGGTGCAGGCCCCGGCAGCAGCGCCCGTCCGCGCCGAACCCCCTGCCGCGCCCGCCGAACAGGCCTTTGTCCTGCAGGTGCAGGCGCTGGCCGATACGGCGCTGGCATCGGGCCTGACCTGGGTGCAATCGGATGCAGGCAAGGTTTCCGCCGTGCAGGCCGCAATCGCCGCCGAGCCCCAGCCCATCCATGTGCCGCGCGAGCGGCCGGCGCCAGCCGCCATCGACGAAGGACCCCTGGTGCTGGTGGAAACGCGCCGCGATCTGCGCCAGGTGCAATTGCCGTTCGATCAGCCAGAAATGCACTGACGTTCTTCGATTTTGCTAGCTGCCAGCGCTTGCCCAGCAAGCGCTAGCGCCATTTTTGAAGCATATCCTCAACGGGCCCGCCCTGGCTTCAGCGCGGGCCCTTCTTTCATTCTGTTTCCACGGCGACAATCACGGCAGACCCATTCGCTTGCACATGCCATGCTGTTTCTGCTCTCTCCCGCCAAATCCCTGGACTACGAAAGCCCGCTGCCCGCCGGCCTGCCGCACACGCTGCCGCAGTTCATGCCGCAGACCCAGGCGCTGATCGCCACGCTGCGTGAAAAATCGCCGCAGCAGGTGGCCGACCTGATGTCGCTGAGCGACGCGCTGGCCGCGCTCAACGCCGCGCGCTACGCCGCCTTCAGCCCGCGCTTCACCAAGGCCAACGCGCGCCAGGCGGTGCTTGCCTTCAACGGCGACGTTTACGAAGGCCTGCAGGCGGGCACGCTGAGTTCCGACGACCTCCAATGGGCGCAGGCGCACGTCGCCATCCTGAGCGGCCTTTACGGCGTGCTGCGCCCGCTCGACTGGATGCAGCCCTACCGTCTTGAGATGGGCACGCGCCTGGCCACGGCCCAGGGTGCCAACCTCTACCAGTTCTGGGGCCCGCGCATCGCCGAACACCTCAACCGGCAACTGGCGGACGCGCCCGATCCGGTCATCATCAACCTCGCGTCGCAGGAATATTTCAAATCCGTCGATCGCAAGGTGCTGTCCGCGCGCGTCGTCGAATGCGTGTTCGAGGACCGCAAGGGCGCGGACTACAAGATCATCAGCTTCTACGCCAAGCGCGCCCGCGGGCTGATGGCGCGCTGGGCCATCGAGCAGCGGGCCGAAACACCGCGGCAACTGCGCGGTTTTGACAGCGCGGGCTACGCCTTCAGCGCCAAGGCGTCAACGCCCGACCGGCTCGTCTTCCGCCGGGAGCACGCCGCATGAGCCAGGCCATCACCAGCGAACTGCGCCAATGGATCGTCGCGCAGGCGGCCGCGGGCGTGACCGCGCCCTCCCTTGTCGAAGCCATGCGCAAGGTCGGCTGGAACGAGGACGTGGCGGTGGATGCGATCGAACAGGTGCTGCGCGGCCACCTGGACAAGGTGGCGCAGGAGCAGGGCTGGCCCGCGGCCGCGCCGGTGCCCGACCCGGCGCTGGACGACGCCCCGCTGTTGCTCGACGCGGGCGACCGCCAGGTGGAGGTGCTGATGACGCTGGCCTCGCCGCGCGTGGTGCTGTTCGGCAACCTGCTCTCAAGCGAAGAGTGCGAACAATTGATCGCGCAGGCCAGCCCCAAACTGCAGCGCTCACTCACCGTGCAAATAGCCACCGGCGGTAGCGAAGTGAACGCGCAGCGCACCAGCGACGGCATGTTCTTCGAGCGTGGCCAGACGCCGCTGATCCAGCGCCTGGAAGAGCGCATCGCACGCCTTGTCAACTGGCCGATTGAAAACGGCGAAGGCCTGCAGATCCTGCACTACCAGCCCGGCGCCGAATACAAGCCGCACTACGACTACTTCGACCCCCAGCATGCCGGCAGCGCCAAGATCCTCGCACGCGGCGGCCAGCGCGTGGGCACGCTGGTGATCTACCTGAACAACCCCGTCAAAGGCGGCGGCACCATCTTCCCGGATGTGCATCTGGAAGTCTCCCCGCGCCAGGGCAACGCGGTGTTTTTCAGCTATGAACGCCCCCACCCCAGCACCCGCAGCCTGCACGGCGGCAGCCCGGTGATCGAGGGCGAGAAATGGATCGCCACCAAATGGCTGCGTGAGCGCGAGTTCCGCTGAATACCACAGCTTCGTCAAGCGATAGGCTCAAAATAACGCTCTAACGCTTACCAATCAAGCGTTAGCAGCTATCAAAAATGTATTCCCCCGACCATTCCCCCCTGGGCCAAGCCAGCGCCTACCCGCAGCATTACGACCCCACGCTGCTCTTTCCGATAGCGCGTGCCATGGGCCGCAGTGCCATCGGCATCCCGGCCAAGCCGCCCTTTTTTGGCGCCGACCTGTGGACAGCCTACGAACTGTCGTGGCTCGATCCGCGCGGTAAACCGCAGGTGGCCATCGCCCACTTTACGCTGCCCTGCGAAACACCGAATCTGATAGAGAGCAAGTCATTCAAGCTCTACTTGAACAGCCTCAACAGCACGCACTTCGAGAGCATGGAGGCCGTGCGCGAGCGTATCCGCGCCGACCTGAGCGAAGCCGCCTGGCGCGCCAGCGAGCACCCAGGCACCGTGGGCGTGCGGATGCTGGCGCCAGATCAGTTTGAAGAAGAACGCATCGCGGAAATGCAGGGCCTGCTGCTGGACCGCCTGAAGGTGGAATGCACGCACTACGAACCCGCGCCGGAACTGCTGACCGCCGCGTTGGACGAGGCGCCGGTGGAAGAAACCCTGACGAGCCATCTGCTCAAGAGCAACTGCCCCGTCACCGGCCAGCCGGACTGGGGCAGCCTCCAGATCAGCTACAGCGGGCCGCAGATCGACCAGGCGGCGCTGCTGCGCTACATCGTGAGCTTTCGCGACCACCAGGGCTTTCACGAGCAGTGCGTAGAGCGCATCTTCATGGACATCAGCGCGCGCTGCCAGCCCATCAAGCTCACGGTATACGCGCGCTATACGCGCCGCGGCGGGCTGGACATCAACCCGCTGCGCACCAGCCACCCGATGCCGCTGCCGCAGGCGATGCGCACGGCGCGGCAATAACGCCGCGCTACAGCCGGAAGACGCCGACGCTGCGCTCCAGCGACACCGAGCCGTCGCGCAGCACGGTGGCCGACGCGGCGGATTCTTCCGCCAGCGCGGCGTTCTGCTGCGTGACGGTATCGAGCTGCGCAATCGCCAAATTCACCTGGCCTATGCCCTGCGACTGCTCGCGCGCCGCCGCGGTGATCTCGTTGACCTGGGTGCTCACATGCCGCACCGAGCGCACCATGTCGCTGATGGTGTCGCCCGCCTGCGCCATGCGCTCGGTGCCGTCCTCGATGCCCGAGACCATGGTGTGAATCAGCCCGCCGATCTCCTTGGCCGCACCGGCGCTGCGCTGGGCCAGCGCGCGCACCTCGCCCGCCACCACGGCAAAGCCGCGCCCCTGCTCGCCGGCGCGCGCCGCCTCCACCGCCGCGTTGAGCGCCAGCAGATTGGTCTGGAAGGCAATGCTCTCTATGGTGCTGACGATCTCGCCCATGCGTTGCGACGATTTGCGCAGGTTTTCCATCGAGCCGCGCACCTCGGCGAGGGCCGCGCTGCCCTTGTTGGCCACCTGCGAGCTGCGCTCGCTCTCGGACGCCATGGCCGTCGTGGCATCCGCCGTGTGCGTGATCGTCCCCGAGAGCTGCTCCATCGCCGCGGCGGTTTCCTCCAGGCTGCTGGCCTGCGACTCCGTGCGATCCGACAGCGCCGTACTGCCCTGCGCAATCTCCCCCGCCGCCCGGGTAAAGCCGCGCACCTCGGTGCGCACATCGCCCACCACCGCCTTGAGGTTGACCTGGATCTGGCGCAGCCCGCGCATCACCGCGCCCAGCGTGCCGGGGTAGTCCACGTTCGCCTCGGAGGTCAGGTTGCAGCCGGCGATGTCGCCGGCGAAGCCTTCGGCCTCCAGCAACGCCTTGGCGACATGCGTGTGGTAGTAGGCCAGCAGGCCGCCGCCGCCCAGCACCAGCACCGCCGCGCGCCATGCCAGGGCCGCCAGGCCTTGCATGCCCAAGGCATCGGGCAGCAGCGCGAGCACCGCCATGGCGCCCACCGCCCAGGCCATGCGCGCGGTGAAATCCATCTCGCCCACGCGCTCGAACCAGCCGCGCGGCCCCGTGTGAAACACCTTGCCGCCGCGCAGGACCACGGAGACCTTGCCCGACTCGGCCTCGGCGCGCATCGTGGCGTACAAGGCCTCCGCCTCGGCGATCTGCGCCTGCGTCGGCTTGATGCGCACCGACATGTAGCCCGTGGGCTTGCGCCCCTGCAGCACCGGGGTGAAGTTGGCCAGCACCCAGTAATGGTCGCCGTTCTTGCGCCGGTTCTTCACCATGCCGGTCCAGGGCTTGCCGCGGCCTATGGTCTGCCAGACATCCTTGAACGCAGCCGCCGGCATGTCCGGGTGGCGGATGATGTTGTGCGGCTGGCCTATGAGTTCGTCGTACTCGAAGCCGGCCACGCGTGCAAAGGCCGGATTGCAGTGGGTGAGCTCCCCTTTGGTGTTGGTGCTGGAGACCAGCATTTCGTCACTCGGGTAGTCGAAATTGTTCTGAGTGACTGGTAGATTGACCCGCATGATTCGCCCCCCTGATCAAAATTTTCACGACGCAATCACTGTCGCATAAGCGTCACCATGGTACAGGCAGCGCGCAGGTCTGCAGCGAAATCAGGCAGTGGAATCGGGTGCATTTGCGGCAATGGCGCAACAGGTATTCGGCAGATCAAAACAATGCGTCAACCTGCGCGCTCGGCGCGCCAGGCGATGCGTCCAGCCGCTCCAGCCCCGCCACCCGCACCCCCAGCAGGCGCAGCCGCTTTTGCAGCGGCGCGCGCTTCAGGCACAGCCCGGCCACGCGGCGAATCAGCAGCGCATCCTGCGTCGGCGACTCAAGGGTCTGGTCACGCGTGGCGATCCTGAAATCGTCGTAGCGCAGCTTGATGCCTATGGTGCGCCCGGCATAGCCCTTGCGCTGCAAATCCGCGGCCACCTGCTCGCACAGCTCGGTGAAGATCCCGCCCAGTTCCAGCCTGTCGTGCACCGCATGCAGATCGCGTTCGAACGTCGTCTCGCGGCTCATGCTCACCGGCTCGCTCTCGGTCACCACGGCGCGCTCGTCGCGCCCCCAGGCGGCGTCGTGCAGCCAGGCGCCATGCGCCGCGCCAAAGTGCGCCAGCAGCCAGTCGCGCGGCCGCGCCGCCAGCTCGCCAATCGTGTGAATGCCGTGGCTCTGCAGCCTGGCGTCGGTCTTGGGGCCCACGCCGTTGATCTTGCGGCAGGCCAGCGGCCAGATCAGCGGCTGCAGGTCCTCGGGCATCACCACCGCGATGCCATTGGGCTTGTTGAACTCGCTCGCCATCTTGGCGATGAGCTTGTTGGGCGCAACGCCCACGGAGCAGGTCAGACCGGTGGCATCGAAAATGCTTTTCTGGATCAGCCGCGCCAGCACCCTGCCGCCCTCGCGCTGGCCGCCCGGCACCTCGGTGAAATCGATGTAGACCTCGTCCACGCCCCGGTTTTCCATCACCGGTGCGATGGCGAGGATGACCTCCTTGAACTGGCGCGAATAGCGCCGGTACTGCGCGAAATCCACCGGCAGCAGGATGGCCTGCGGGCACAGGCGCGCCGCCTTCATCATGCCCATCGCCGAGCCCACGCCAAAGGCCCGCGCCGCGTAGGTGGCCGTGGTGATCACGCCCCGGCCCACGTAGCTGGCCAGGCGCGGAAACGCCGCCACGGGGATCTCGTGCAGCCGCCCGGCAAACGCCTGGCTGCGCGCCGCTTCTTCCCGCGTCGCCGCGCCGCCAATCACCACCGGCAGACCCTTGAGCTGCGGGTAGCGCAGCAGCTCCACCGACGCATAGAACGCGTCCATGTCCAGATGGGCGATGCGCCGAGGCAGCGGTTTCGTGTGCACGGCGATGCAGGTTTCAGATTTCAGGTTGAGCGCTCAACGCCCAACGCCAACGCTCAACCTGCCACGGGATAGGTGCCCGGCACCAGGATCGAGCGGTCCACCGTCTGGATATTGGTATGGCCGCAGAAGGCCATGGTGGTGTCCAGCTCTTTGTGCAGGATGTGCAGCGCCTTGCTCACGCCGGCCTCGCCAAACGCGCCCAGGCCATAAACCATCGCGCGGCCAATCATGGTGCCGCGCGCGCCCAGCGCCCAGGCGCGCAGGATGTCCTGGCCAGTGCGGATGCCGCTGTCCATCCAGACTTCCAGCCTGTCGCCCACCGCCGCAACGATGGCCGGCAGCGCTGCGATGCTGGACGGCGCGCCGTCGAGCTGGCGCCCGCCGTGGTTGGAGACGACGATGGCATCCACGCCATGCTCGGCCGCCAGCAGCGCGTCTTCCACCTCCATGATGCCCTTGAGGATGAGCTTGCCGCCCCACTGCTGCTTGACCCAGTCCACATCCGCCCAGGAAAGCCGGGGGTCAAACTGCTCGTTGGTCCAGGCCGCCAGCGAGTTCATGTCCGAGACGCCCTTCACATGCCCGACCAGGTTGCCGAAGCTGCGCCGGCGCGTGCCCGCCATGCCCAGGCACCAGCGCGGCTTCATCATGAGGTTGATGATGTTGGCGATCGTGGGGCGCGGCGGCGCGGTCAAGCCGTTCTTGATGTCCTTGTGGCGCTGGCCGATGACCTGCAGATCCAGCGTCAGCACCAGCGCGCTGCATTGCGCATCCTTGGCGCGCTGGATCATGCGCGCCATCGCGTCGCGGTCGCGCATCATGTAGAGCTGAAACCAGAACGCGAGGCCGGCACCGGTGTTCTGCCGGATGTCCTCGATGGAGCAGATGCTCATGGTCGAGAGCGTGAACGGGATGCCGAATTTCTCGGCCGCCCGCGCCGCGTGGATCTCGCCGTCGGCATGCTGCATGCCGGTCAGGCCCACGGGGGCGATGCAGGTGGGCATCGCCACCTGCTGCCCGACCATGGTGGTGGCGGTGCTGCGCCCTTCCATGTTCACCGCCACGCGCTGGCGGAACTGGATGCGCTGGAAATCGCTCTCGTTGGCGCGGTAGGTGCCCTCGGTCCACGAGCCGGAATCGGCATAGTCGTAGAACATGCGCGGCACGCGGCGCTCGGCCACGGCGCGCAGGTCCTCGATGCAGGTCATTTTGGCAAGAGATGGCATGCGGCGCCTCGCAAATGTCGGGTTCAGCCGCGCACCGACACCACGACGCGCCCGCGCACCTTGCCTTCGAGCATCTGCGGTGCAAGCGTCAGCGCATCGGCCAGCGTGGCGTCCTGCGCCAGGCTTTCCAGCAGGGCGGGGTCGAGGTCCCGCGCCAGGCGCTGCCAGGCCTGCAGCCGATCGGCGCGCGGCGCCATCACGCTGTCAACGCCCGCGAGCGTCACGCCGCGCAGGATGAAGGGCGCCACCGTCGCCGGAAAATCCATGCCCGAGGCCAGGCCGCAGGCCGCGACCACGCCACGGTAGCGCATCGCCGCACAGACATTGGCCAGCACATGGCCGCCCGCCACGTCGATCGCACCGGCCCATTGCTCCCTGGCCAGCGGCTTGCCCGGCGCGCTCAGGCCGGCGCGCTCGACGATGTGCCGCGCGCCCAGGCGCTTGAGGAAATCCGCCTGCTCCGGCCGCCCCGTGACGGCGCTGACTTCATAGCCCAATTGGGCCAGCACCGCGACCGCCACGCTGCCCACGCCGCCCGCCGCCCCGGTCACCACCACCGGGCCGGATGCGGGCGTGACGCCGTGGCGCTCAAGCGCCAGCACGCAGAGCATCGCCGTGTAGCCCGCCGTGCCGATCGCCATCGCCTGGCGCAGCGTGAACGGCGCTTGCAAGGGAACCAGCCAGTCGCCGCTCACGCGGGCAAATTCCGCCAGCCCGCCCCAATGCTTTTCGCCCACGCCCCAGCCGTTGAGCACCACCGAATCACCGCTTTTGTAATCCGGATGGGAAGAGGTCTCGACCACGCCCGCGAAATCGATGCCCGGCACCATGGGAAACTGGCGCACCACGGGCGAGGCGCCCGTGATGGCAAGCGCATCCTTGTAGTTCAGCGTGGAATGGCTCACGCGCACCAGCACGTCGCCCTCGGGCAGCTGCTCCTTGTTGATCCCACGCACATCGGCGCGGTACTGCCCGTCTTCCTTGTCGATCCAGATGCCTTGAAACATCGGTGGCCTCCTGTTGCAATGGCAAAAGCTTACACCGATGCCAGAGCTTCGTTTTCCTGCACGGCCGGCGCCTTCTCGCGGCGCGCCGCCACGGCGTCGGCCAGGGTTTGCAGACAGCCCAGCGAGTCCTCCCAGCCGAGGCAGGCATCGGTGATGCTCTGGCCATAGACAAGCTGGTGCGGATCGTCCTTGCCCGGGGTGAATTTTTGTGCGCCCGGCACCAGTGCGCTTTCGATCATCACGCCAAAGATGCCCTGCGTGCCGCCCGCCACCTGCACACCGATGTCTGCCACCACCTCCACCTGCCGCTCGTGCTGCTTGCGGCTGTTGGCGTGGCTGGCATCGATCATCAGCGAGGGCGTGAGGCCGGCTTCCTGCAGCTGTTTGCAGGCCACAGCCACGCTGGCGGCGTCGTAGTTGGGCTCCTTGCCGCCGCGCAGAATCACGTGGCAATCCTGGTTGCCGGCGGTGTGCACGATGGCCACCAAGCCATTCTTCTGAATCGACAGAAAGTGGTGGCCGCGGCTGGCAGACTGGATCGCATCGGTGGCGATACGAATGTTGCCATCGGTGCCGTTCTTGAAGCCTATCGGTGCCGACATGCCCGAGGCCAGCTCACGGTGCACCTGGCTCTCCGTGGTGCGCGCGCCGATCGCACCCCAGCTGATCAGATCCCCGATGTACTGCGGGCTGATGGTATCGAGCAGCTCACTGGCCGCCGGCACACCCAGGCGGTTGATGTCAATGAGAAGCTGGCGGGCAATGCGCAGGCCCTCGTCTATGCGGTAGCTGCCATCGAGGTACGGATCGTTGATCAGGCCCTTCCAGCCCACGGTGGTGCGCGGCTTTTCGAAGTAAACCCGCATCACGATCTCCAGCCGATCCTGGTACTGCTCGCGCACGGCTTGGAGCTTGCGGGCATATTCAATCGCCGCCTCCGGGTTGTGGATCGAGCACGGCCCGATGATGACCAGCAGGCGATCGTCCTCGCCGCGCATGATGCGGTGGATGCGCCGGCGCGTGTCGGCGATCAGGGTTTCGACCGCGGTGCCGCGGATCGGGAAGAAGCGGATGAGGTGTTCCGGAGGGGGCAGCACGGTAATGCCCTGGATGCGTTGGTCGTCGGTGGCGCTCGTCGTGGGCGTGCCGTACTGCCAAGATTCGTTCTTGCTGCTGGGGGGATTCATGGTGTCTTCCTTGCGGTTGGGTTTGAAAGCCATAAAAAAACCGCCGGGCTTTCGCTGCGGCGGTCTTTTGTAGAGAAGGGGCTCAATGCATGCGCGCGTACCTCTCAACCGCCTTGGGTCGAGAACCAAAAGTAAAAGTAGAAAGCGCGGTGCGAAGCCATGCATTCAATGTAGCACGATTTGCGGCACTGCAACATGGGGCGTTGCCGCCGCGCTACAGCCATCAGGCGGTACCGCCCACGGTCAGCCCGTCGATGCGCAGCGTCGGCATGCCCACGCCCACCGGCACGCTCTGGCCTTCCTTGCCGCAGGTGCCCACGCCGCTGTCCAGCGCCAGATCGTTGCCTATCATGCGGATTTTCTTGAGCGCGTCGGGCCCGTTGCCCACCAGCGTCGCGCCCTTGACGGGGTAGAGCAGCTTGCCGTTTTCCACCCACCACGCCTGGCTGGCCGAGAAGACGAACTTCCCGCTGGTGATATCCACCTGCCCGCCGCCGAAGTTGGTGGCAAACAGGCCCTTTTTGATGCTGGCGACGATCTCCCGCGGGTCTTTGTCGCCGCTGAGCATGTAGGTATTGGTCATGCGCGGCATGGGCACGTGGGCGTAGCTCTCGCGCCGGCCGTTGCCGGTGCGCGCCACACCCATCAGCCGGGCGTTGAGCGCGTCCTGCATGTAGCCCTTGAGGACGCCGTCCTCGATCAGCACGTTTTTCTGCGTCGCATGGCCTTCATCGTCGATGTTGAGCGAGCCGCGCCGATCGGCCATGGTGCCGTCGTCCAGCACCGTCACGCCCCTGGCGGCCACGCGCTCGCCGATGCGGCCGCTGAAAGTGCTTGAACCCTTGCGGTTGAAGTCGCCCTCCAGCCCGTGCCCCACGGCCTCGTGCAGCAGCACGCCGGGCCAGCCGGGGCCCAGCACCACCGTCATCTCGCCGGCCGGCGCCGGGCGCGATTCCAGATTCACCAAGGCGGCATTCACGGCCTCGTCCACATACTTGCCGATCTGCGCGTCGCTGAAATACGCGAGGCCAAAGCGCCCGCCGCCCCCGGCCGAACCGACCTCGCGCCGCCCCTTCTGCTCGGCGATCACCGTGATCGAAAAGCGCACCAGCGGGCGCACGTCGGCCGCCAGGGTGCCGTCGGCACGCGCCACCAGCACCACGTCGTATTCACTGGCCAGGCCCGCCATCACCTGCACCACGCGGCCATCCCGGGCGCGCGCCATGCGCTCGGCGCGCTCCAGCAGTTGCACCTTGGCGGTGCTGTCCATGCTCGCGATCGGATCAAACGCCGGGTAGAGCGCCCGGCTTTTAGCTATCTTTTGAGAAGCTATCTTCGCTTTCTTGGATTGCGCTGCAGCCGAAATCGATCGTACCGTGCGCGCCGCATCCAGCAAGGACGCCTCGGAGATGTCGTCCGAATACGCAAACGCCGTCTTCTCGCCGCTGACCGCGCGCACGCCCACGCCCTGGTCGATGGAGAACGAGCCCGTCTTGACGATGCCCTCCTCCAGGCTCCAGCCCTCACTGCGCGTGGTCTCGAAGTACAGATCGGCATCGTCCACGCGGTGCGCGCGTATCTCCGCCAGCGCCCGCGTGAGGTGGGATTCATCCAGGCCAAAAGGCTCCAGCAGCAGCGCCCGGGCCGTGGCCAGGCGCTCGATCGTCGGTTCGCGTGAAATCATGGCGAAGATTGTCCTACACCGGCTACAACGGCGCCGGCAGCCCCTCGGGTTCCTGGCGCTGCGCCCGGGCAATCGACAGCAGCACGCCCAGCGCAAAGCCCAGCGTGACCGCCGCCGTGCCGCCGTAGCTCACGAACGGCAGCGGCACGCCGACGACGGGCAGCAGGCCGCTGACCATGCCCATGTTGACGAAGGCGTAGGCAAAGAAAATCGTCGCCACCGCGCCGGCCACCAGGCGCGAGAACAGCGTGGTGGCGCGCAGGGCGATCGCCAGGCCGCGCCAGACCAGCAGCAGAAAGCAGGTGATCAGCACCAGGTTGCCCGCCAGGCCGAACTCCTCGGAAAACGCGGCGAAGATGAAATCGGTGGTGCGCTCGGGGATGAATTCCAGATGCGTCTGCGTGCCGGACATGAAGCCCTTGCCCCAGAAACCGCCCGAGCCGATGGCGATCATGCCCTGGATGATGTGAAAACCCTTGCCCAGCGGGTCGCGCGAAGGATCGAGCAGCGTGCACACGCGCTGCTGCTGGTAGTCGTGCAGCAGCGGCCAATTCACGTCCTGGGCGCACAGCTGCGGCTCGAACGCCACCAGCAGCGCAATACCGATGGCGCCCAGCACCACCGGCGGCAGCACCAGCTTCCAGGGCAGGCCGGCAAAGAAGATGACCGAGAGCCCCGCTGCCAGCACCAGCAGCGAGGTGCCCAGATCGGGCTGCTTCATGATGAGGCCCACGGGCAGCGCCAGCAGCAGCACCGCCACGCCGAAATCCAGCGCGCGCAACTGCCCTTCGCGGTGCTGAAACCACCAGGCGAGCATCAGCGGCATGGCGATCTTCATCAGCTCGCTGGGCTGCACCACCACGCCGATGTTGATCCAGCGCTGCGCGCCCTTCTTGGTGATGCCGAACAGCGCCACCGCGATCAACAGCGCCACGCCGATGGCGTACAGCGGCGCGGACATCGCCATGAGCCTCTGCGGCGGCACCTGCGCGACGATGAACAGAATGCCCAGCGCCAGCAGCAGATTGCGCAGATGGTCATCAAAACGATGGGCAAAGTCGTAGCCCGACGAATACATGGCCACCAGGCCTATGCCCATCAGCACGGCGATCAGCGCCAGCAGCGGCATGTCAAAGCCGCGCAGCAGCGGCATGACGCGCTGCAGCAGGGTGGGCTTGTCAAAGGTATCCAGCGGCATGGGGGCGCGATTATCCCAGCCGCCAACGCCCCGAGCACGCCTGGGCAGGGTATTGCGCGCTATCTGGACCTCATGCCTAATAGACAAAAACAACACCACGGGAGCCCATCCATGCCTCTGTTCCAGCCGAGACAGCCGAGAGCCGCCGCGCTCGCGCTCGCCGCCCTGCTGGTCGGCAACGCGCCGGTGCATGCGCAAACGGCGGCGCCCCGCTCCATCGCCTACCTGAACCTCAATGCAAGCGAGTCGGACCGGTTGTGCATGCAGCAGTTGCGCACCGGGCTGGAGCAGGCCGGCTGGTCCTTCGATCAGCAGCTGACGCTGGAGTCCATCGACGCCGGCGGCGATCCAGCGCGCATCCCGGCCCTGGCACGCACGCTGGCCGCCCGCAACCCCGCCGTGCTGCTGGCCACCAACAACGCCGAAACCGACGCACTGATGAAGGCCACGCAGACCGTGCCCATCGTGGTGATGGGCCCGACCAACATCCGCCCGGTGCTCGACGCGCAGCTGCGCCCGCTGGCCAACGTCACCGGCGTGTCGCTGGGTTTTTCGGGCCAATTCGTGCTCAAGCCGCTGGAGGTGCTGCTGCAGGCGTTTCCGCAGGCACGGCGCATCGGCGTCATCACCAACAGCGGCAACACGGCGCACGAACGGCTCAAGGGCCTGGGCTCCATGGAGGGTCCGCTGGCGCAGGCCGGCATCGAAGGCGTGCGCGTGCGCTTTTCGGGCGAGGCCGACATGGCAGGCGCCTGGGATGAACTGGCGCGGCAGAAGGTCGATGCGGTGATGATCCTGCCCGATTCCCCGGCGTTCTTCGAGGCGCATGCGCGCCAGGCGCTGCGGGTGCGCCTGCCCACCATCGCGCACCACTCCTGGTTTGCCACCCGCCACGGCGGTCTGCTCAGCTACGGCTCCATCGGCCGCGTCAACATGTGCGGGCGCGGCGCGCAGTATGTCGATCAGATTCTGCGCGGCCGCCCGCTGGCTGAGCTGCCGGTCGAGGAGCTGTACGACGCGGCGCTGGTGGTCAACCTCGATACCGCGCAGCGCCTGGGCATCACGCTGCCGCCCGCGCTCGTCGCCCGCGCCGACCGCCTGATCCGGCCCGGCGAGAAGACGCTGGCGCCCACCGCCGAGGCAGGGGGCGACGGCATCACCGCCGCACAGCCCTCCACCCGCTGATGCGCCCGCTCGGCCTCCAGCGTCTGTGGCAGACCTACGCGCTGTGGGTGGCCGGGCTCGTCACGCTGGTGCTGGCGATCAGCGGGCTGGCGCAGCTCTGGCTGATTCAGCGCGAAACGCGCGGCGCCGTCGAGGCGCGGCAGGCGCTGGAAGCCGCCAAGGCCGCGGCGCGGATCGAGCGTTTCATCGGTCAGATCGATACCTTGCTGCAGGCCACCCTGCGGCTGCAGGACACGCGCCACCTGGGTGACGCGGATGCCGACATCCAGTTCGAGCTGTACCGGCTGCTGAAACAGTCGCGGGCGATCCAGGAGCTGTATTGGATCGCCCCGCACGGCCAGGAGCGCGTGCGCATCGCGCGCATGGCGCCCGACCGCATCGGCGTGGGTGAAGACCGCAGCCAGTCGCCCGAGTTCCTGCACGCGGGCGCCGAGGCGCCGTGGTTCGGCCCGGTCAGCTTCGTCGGCAACCAGCCGCGCGTGGTGATGGCGCTGCGCGGCCGGCTCCCGGAAAGCGGCGTGCTGGCGGCCGAGATCGAGCTGGCGCAGCTGCGCCAAATCATCGACGACACCCGCTTCGGCCGCGAGGGGCTGGCCTACATCGTCGATGGCCAGGGGCGGCTGCTGGCGCATCCCGATTTCCTGCAGGTGCTGGCGCGCACCGACTGGGCCACCCGGGCGCCGGTGCGCGCGGCAGCCGCGCCGGAGCCCGCCGGCGGGTTGATCGAATTCGAGGCGCCCGAAGGCCGCGCCATGGTGGCCCACGCGGCACCGCTGAGCATGCCCGGCTGGCACCTGATCACCGAGCAGCCGCGCCGCGAAGCCTATGCACCGATCCGCCGTGCGCTGACCACGACGCTGCTGGTGCTCGCGCTGGCCGTGCTGGCGGGCTCGGCCGTCGGCATCGTGCTGGCGCGCCGCGTGGTGCGCCCGATCCGGCGGCTGGCCGAAGGGGCCGACCGCATCGGCCAGGGCCAGCTCGAGCACCGCATCACGCTGGCGCGCCGCGACGAGCTGGGCCAGCTCGCGGAGCGCTTCAACCAGATGGCGCAGCGCCTGGGCGATTCGTATGGGCTGCTGGAAACCCGCGTGGCCGACCGCACCCGGGAACTGGTGGACGCCAATACCCTGCTGCAGGCCAGACGCGAGGAAGCCGAGCAGGCAAGCCGCGACAAGACGCGCTTTCTCGCCTCGGCCAGCCACGACCTGCGCCAGCCGCTGCACACCATCAGCCTGCTGGTGGGCGTGATGCAGCGCCAGGCGGTCACGCCCGAGGTCGGCACGCTGGTGGGGCACATCCAGACCTCGGTCTCCGCGATGGAAGCGCTGTTCGTCGGCCTGCTGGATATTTCCAGGCTGGATGCCGGCATGTCCACCCCCGTTCTGGCCGACTGCGCGCTGGGTGAGCTGCTGCAACGGGTGGTGGCCAGCCACGGGCCGGAAGCCGAGCGCAAGCGGCTGCGGCTGGTCGCGGCGCCCACGCGCTGCGCCGTGCGCACCGATCCCGTGCTGCTGGAGCGGGTGCTGGGCAACCTGGTCGGCAACGCCATCCGCTACACCCAGCACGGCAAGGTGCTGGTGGGATGCCGGCGGCGCCCGGGCGGCATCGAGCTGCAGGTCTGGGATACCGGCATCGGCATCGCGCCGGACCAGCTGTCGCGCATCTTCGAGGAGTTCTTCCAGATCGACAACCCCGAGCGCGACCGCGGCAAGGGGCTGGGCCTGGGCCTGGCCATCGTCAAGCGCACGCTGGATCTGCTGGAGCACCAGTACAGTCTGCGCTCCACGCCGGGCCGCGGCAGCTGCTTTTCCATCCTGCTGCCGATGGCCGACGAACAGCCGCGGATGCCGGCGCGGCCCGAGGCCCCGGCGGACGGGCCGGACATCGCGGGCGCCTTCATCGCGGTGATCGACGACGAGGCCGACATCCGCCGCGCGATGCAGGCGCTGTGCCACCGCTGGGGCGCGCATGTGCTCGCCGCCGCATCGGCCGATGAATGCCTGACCCTGCTCGAAGAGCACCTGCGCAACCCCGACCTGATCCTGTGCGACTACCGCCTGCGCGGGCACCAGAACGGTCTGGACGCGGTGCGGCTGCTGCGCGAACGCATGGGCGAGCCGGTGCCCGCCATCATCATCAC
Organism: Comamonas badia DSM 17552; assembly: GCF_000484635.1. Classification (GTDB taxonomy): domain Bacteria; phylum Pseudomonadota; class Gammaproteobacteria; order Burkholderiales; family Burkholderiaceae_C; genus Comamonas_C; species Comamonas_C badia. The sequence goes on from NZ_AXVM01000001.1 coordinate 718,035, forward strand.
CGGCGACATCGGCGCGCCCGACCTGCGCCGCGTGGCCGATGCGGATCTGCCCCTGCTGCACAAGCCGGTAAGCGCCGACCGGCTGCTGGCGGCGATCGAAAATGCCCTGAGCGGTCACCCAATCGGGGGATGCGAGCCGGTGCCATCGGCGGCAGACTCGGAGCATGAACGTCCTGCTGGTTGACGACCACGCGCTGTTTCGCGACGGCGTCGCGCTGCTGCTCAAGGAGCTCGATCCGGCAGTGCGGATCCGGCACGCGGCGAACGTGGACGAGGCACTGGCCGCCCTTGGCGGGGACGGGGGCATCGCCCTGATCCTGCTCGACTTCATGCTGCCCGGCACGCACGGCCTGCAGGCACTGGAGGTGCTGCGCGAGCACCACCCCGAGGTGCCGGTGGTCATGCTGTCCTCGCTGGAGGACCAGGTCACCATGGTGCAGTCCATTCAACGCGGCGCGATGGGCTTCATCCCCAAGTCAAGCTCGTCGCAGCAGATGATCGACGCCCTGCGCACCGTGCTGGCGCACGGCATCTACCTGCCGCCGCTCAGCCTGGCCGGCGCCCTGCCACCAGCGCCCCCGCAGCCGCGCACCAGTCCTGCCGAACTCGGGCTCACCCCGCGCCAGACGCAGGTGCTGCGGCTGATCCTGGAAGGCAAGCCGATGAAGCTCATCGCCCAGGAGCTGGGCCTGAGCCACAACACCGCCAAGACCCACGTCAGCGCGGTGCTGCGCGCGCTGGGCGTCACCACGCGCACCCAGGCCATCGTCGCCGCCAGCCGCATGGGGCTGGTGCTGGGAAGCGGCGCCTCCTGAGCCACAGCCTCACCCAACTGGGTGATGCGCCACAGGCCGTGCCGTCGTTCAATCGGCGCGTGGAGGGAAAGAGGAGAGAGGGTGCACCCGCACCCGCGACCGCCGCACTCTGCCGCCCCCGGCATTGCATCAAACCGTCAACCAGGAGACAACCCATGCCCAGCACTTCACGGATTTTTCGCCTCAACGCCTTGCTGGCGGCCACGGCCATCGGCCTGACCGGCTGCTTCGGCGGCGGCAGCGACGATGGACCCGCCCCGGCGCCAGCGCCAGCGCCAGCGCCCGCTCCGGCGCCCGCGCCCGCGCCGGGCAGCGTCACGCTGTCGGGCCAGGTCACGCGCAATGCGGCGCTGCAGAATGTCGTGGTCTGCCTGGACACCAATGCCAACAACCAGTGCGACACCGGTGAACCCGCGTCGGCACCGACCAGCGCGGATGGCATGTATTCGCTTTCCGCCACCGAGGCGCAGGCTGCGGCATCCCGGCTGATCGCCATCGTGCGCGCGGGCGATGCCAGCGCCGCCACCACGGCCATCGACGCCGCCAACCCGGGGCAGGCAACCACGTCTGTCGACTACGTCCTGACCCGGCCCGCGGGATCGGCTGGCGGCATCAACCCGCTCACCACGCTCGTGCAGGCGGGCGTCGCCGCCGGCATGACGGAGGCCGCGGCACGCGGCAACGTCGCCATCCAGCTGGGCATCGCCCAGGCCAAGATCGATGGCTACCAGGACGATCCCGCCTATGGCACCACCGTGCAGGACAGCGCGCGCGCCATGGCTGCCATGACCGCCAGAGCGATTCAAGCCGGAGCAACGCTGGAAGTTGGCGACCAGCAGGCCGCCGTGGCCATGAGCCGGGCCGGCAACCAGCTCTCTTTCACGGATACCAGCAACTACTTCGTGCAGTCCCTGGAGTTCAACGCCAAGGCCGCCGGCGCCGATCTTCAGACCTACTCCGACCAACGCAAGGGCGCCATCGGCGGCGTGCCGCGATCTGACGGCGGTACAAACAACGCGCTGTACAACACCGCCATGCTGAGCGCCACGGGTTGGCAGTACTGCAACCGCAGCGCACCGGCGAGCGTCACGCAAGGCAACCCCAGCCGCGCCGTGTACTGCGGCTCCCGGCCTTCGGTGAGCTTCAGCGAGGAACGCGCCGTGGCCGGCGAAGCCATGGCGGCGCTCGTGGCGCGCTGGCAGGCAGCGCCCGGCAACACCATCAACCCGGGCGCTTCGACGGCCAGCCTGAACACCGCGCTGGGCGCGGCAAGCTTCCCTGCCGGGTCCATGGAAAGCCTCAGCACCAGCATGGTTCTCATGCCCCCCATGACCATAGACAACCTGCGCAGCCGCGCCATAGCGCAGGCCAGGGCAGCGTCGCTCGGCGCCCTGCCGGCAGGGTTCAAGACCGCCGATGTGGACCTGAGCAATCCGGGGCCGACCACCTTGTCTCTGGCGCTCGGCTCCGCGGCGCACAAGGCGATGCGCGTGGCCTTCGGCCCGGCCACGGATGCGAAGTCCGGTGCGGTGCAGTACTACGAGTGTGATCTGGACAACACGGACAACAATTTCGCCGTGCCGCCCAACTGCAAGACCACGACCACCGGCACCTACCGCATCGAGACCGTGAACGGCGCGCCCATCATGCGCTTTGCCGGCCATCCGGCGGTGGTGGATAGCGTGAACTACGCGGAGGTGGTCTACACCGAGATCGACTGGGGTGCCCCCACGGGTGTTTTTGTCTACCAGGCACGCCAGCCCAGAATGGACCTCAACTTCAACGCCACGCAGACCCGGCGCCTGAACCAGACGGCGTTGGATGCCATGCTGGCGCGGCTGGGGCTTTGAGGCATCAAACCATCGCAACCGCCCCACGGGGCGGTTTTTTTCCGCCCACAATCCGCACTGCCCGTTGAGCGCATCCCCGCCAAAACCATGCCCGCCACCCATCTGCTCTACCTGCACGGCTTTCGCTCCTCGCCCCAGTCCACCAAGGCGCGCATGGTGGTGCGCGCGGTCGCGCAGCGGCATCCGCGGGTGCTGTTCTGGTGTCCGCAGCTGCCGCCCTCGCCACGCGAGGCGATGGCGCTGGTGGCGGCCGGCATCGCCGGCTGGCCCGGCGCCGGCATGGCGGTGATCGGCTCCTCGCTGGGCGGCTATTACGCCAGCTGGGTGGCGGGGCGCAAGCGCTGCACCAGCGTGCTGCTCAACCCGGCCATCCACCCGGCGCGGGACCTGGTGCAGTACATCGGCGAGCAAAGCAGCTGGCACCAGCCCGAGGATCGCTTCTGGTTTCGCGAGGAATACATCGCCGAGCTGCAGGCGCTGGACCTGCGCTCCCACGCCCCCGCGGGGCGTGAACTGCTGGTGGCCGCCCAGGGCGACGAGGTGCTGGACTGGCGCGAAATGGTGGCGCGCTACCCGCAGGCCGAGCAGATCGTGCTGCAGGGCGGCGACCATGCGCTGTCCGGCTTCGAGGCGCTGCTCGACCGCGTGCTGGAGTTCTGCGCACTCGCATAGGGATGCCCTGCACGGCGGCGCAGGCTGCCGTATCCTTGGCGGGGTCATGCATTCCATCCTGTTTCCCACGCCATGAAGATCGCCCTGCTCTCCGACCTGCACCTGTCCGTTCAACCCATGGAGCCGCCGCCCACCGATGCCGATGTGGTGGTGCTGGCCGGCGATCTGCACCGGCCCGGGCAGGCCATGGCCTGGGCGCGCCAGTACCGCCAGCCGACACTGTTCGTCGCCGGCAACCATGAATTTTTTGGCGGCGATCTGGTGGGCACGGACCGCGCCTTGCGCCAGCACGCCGCGGGCAGCCATGTGCGCATCCTGGAGCAGGACGAATGGCACCACCAGGGCGTGCGCTTTCTCGGCTGCACGCTGTGGTCTGACTTTCGCCTGCTGGCCTCGCGCGAGGAGCGCGATGCGGCCATCGCCAAGATCACCCAGTTCGCACGCGACTACACGCGCATCACGGTGGCGCCGGAATTTGCCGATTGCTTCACGCCGGCGGTGTCGCAACTGCTGTTCGACCAATCCGTCGCCTGGCTGGAAAAACGCTTTGCCGAGCCCTTCGATGGCCCCACCGTCGTCATCACGCACTTTGCGCCCGCGCGCGGCAGCATCGCCACCAAATTTGCCGGCTCGCCGATCAACGCGGCCTTCATTTCCGACCTGGAGCCGCAGATCCAGCGCTGGCAGCCCGCGCTGTGGCTGCACGGCCACGTGCACGACAGCTTCGACTACCGCGTCGGCCGCACGCGCGTGGTGGCCAACCCGCGCGGCTACGCGCGCGACGGCGTGAACGAGAACGTGAATTTCGACCCGCAGCTGGTGCTGGAGGTTTGACGCCGCCCGCTGCATGGGAAAATTCACCCCATGCATGCATTGTTTGAAGACGCGGGCAAGTTCCACGCCGGGCGCATCCTCTCCGAGACCGACAGCTCCGCCCAGGTGGAGCTGGCCAGCGGCAAGCGCGTCAAGGTCAAAAGCGCGGCCCTGCTGCTGAAGTTCGAGCAGCCAGCCCCCGATGACCTGCTGGCGCAGGCGCAGCAGATTGCCAGCACGGTGGAGCTGCCGCTGGCCTGGGAGTTCGCGCCCGAGGGCGAGTTCGGCTTTGCCGAGCTGGCGCACGAGTATTTTTCCGACAAGGCGCCGGCGCCGGAACTGGCCGGCATGCTGATGGCGCTGTTCGAGGCGCCGCATTATTTTCGCCGCGCCGGCAAGGGGCGGTTCAGGAAGGCGCCGCCGGAAATCGTGCAGCAGGCGCTGGCGGCGATCGAGAAGAAAAAGCAGGTGCAGGCGCAGATCGACGCCTGGGCTGGCGAACTCGCGGCGCGGACCTGCCCGGCGCCGATTCGCGAGCAGCTCTACAAAATCCTCTTCAAGCCGGACAAGAACGCGCCCGAATACAAGGCCGTGGTGGAGGCCAGCCGCGCCACGCACAAGGCGCCGCTGGCGCTGCTGCAGGACGCGGGGGCGATGGCCTCGGCCTACGACTTTCATTGGCAGCGCTTTCTGTTTGAATGGTTTCCCAAGGGCACGGGCTTTGCCCCGATGGCCGCGCCCGAGCCGCCGCAGGAGCTGCCGCTGGCGCCGGTCACGGCGTATTCGATCGACGACTCCGAAACCACCGAGATCGACGACGCACTCTCGGTGCAGGGCCTGGGCAGCGGGCGCGTCATCGTGGGCATCCATATCGCCGCGCCTGGCCTGGCCATCCAGCCGGACGACGCGCTGGACGCGATCGCGCGCCAGCGCCTCTCCACCGTCTACCTGCCCGGCCACAAGATCACCATGCTGCCGCCCGAGGTGGTGCAGCTGTACACGCTGGATGCCGAGCGTGCCAACCCGGCGGTGTCGCTCTACGTCACCTATGACGAGGCGACGCTGGAGGTGCTCGCCAGGGAAACCCGGCTGGAGCGTGTGCAGGTGGCGATCAACTTCCGCCACGACCGGCTCGACGCCATCGTGACCGAGGACTGGATCACGCACCCGGAAATTTCAAGCGAAAACACACCAAAACCCTTGCTAGACAAGCGCGAAGAGCTCACTTTTTTATACAAGCTGGCACGCCACCTGAAGGCACAGCGCGAAGAGGTACGCGGCAAGCCCGAGAACTTCAACCGGCCGGACTACACCTTCCGCCTTTCGGGCGGCACCGGCGATGAGCCCGACGGCAGCGAGACGGTATCGATAGCCACCCGCAAGCGCGGCGCGCCGCTGGATCTCATCGTCGCGGAGGCTGCCATCGTCGCCAACAGCAGTTGGGGCCGCATGCTGGCCGAGCACGGCGTACCCGGCATCTACCGCAGCCAGGCGAGCATCGCCCCCGGCGTGAAAGTGCGCATGGGCCTGAAGGCACTGCCGCACGCCGGCATAGGCGTGCCCTGCTACGCCTGGGCCACCTCGCCGCTGCGCCGCTACGTCGATCTGCTCAACCAGTGGCAGATCATCGCCTGCGTGCGCCACGGCACCACCGCGGCGCTGGCCGCTCCCTTCAAGCCCAAGGACGCGAGCCTGTTCGCCATCATCAGCAGCTTCGACGCCACCTACGGCGCCTACAACGCCTACCAATCGAGCATGGAGCGCTGGTGGACGCTGCGCTACCTCAAGCAGAACGCCATCACCGAGCTCGATGCCGCCGTGATCCGCGAAGGCATGAACGGCGACTTTCTGGTGCGCGCCGATGCGCTGCCGCTGGTGCTGCCCGTGCTCGGGGCACAAGGCCTGCCGCGTGGGGCGCGCGTGCGCGTGCATCTGGGCGTGGCCGACGAGATCACGCTGGAGATCAACGGCACGCTGGCCGGGCGGCTCGACGGTCCGCTGGACGCAAGCGATGATGCGGTGATCGACGATGAAGACGCCGAAGCCCCGCAAGCCACGCTGTCGATTGCGGTGGATGTGAGCGAAGGCGCGGATGCCGCCGCGGAGGCCCCCGCGCCGTGAGCTGGCGGCAGCACCTGCGCCAGTTCAGCACGCTGCAGATCGCGCTGGGCGTTTCGCTGGCGGTGCATGCGGCGCTGCTCTCGGTGCGCTTCGTGGCGCCGGCGGCGTTTGACCGCCTCTTTGAAGACACGCCGCTGGAGGTGATCCTCGTCAACGCCAAGGGCAAGGAAGCGCCGGAGAAGGCGCAGGCCGTGGCGCAGACCTCGCTGGCCGGCGGCGGCGACGCCGACAAGGGCCGCGCCACCAGCCCGCTGCCCTACTCCGCCCTGACCGCCATGGGCGACGACACCGAGGACACGCAGAAGCAGATGGACCAGATGCTGCAGGAGCAGAACCAGCTGCTGACGCAGGTGCGGCGCCAGCTGGCCGTGATGCCCGAGCCCGATCCGCGCCAGGCCAGGCAAAGCCCCGAGGGCCGCGCGCAGGAAGAAAAACGCCGCCAGCTCATCCGCCTGCTGGCCGAGATTGAAAAGCGCGTGAACGAGGAAAACGCCCGCCCGCGCAAGCGCTACATCAGCCCCGCCACGCGCGAGGCGGTGTATGCGCTGTACTACGACCAGCTGCGCCGCAAGGTGGAGAACAAAGGCACGCGCAACTTTCCCGAAGCGGGCGGCAAGAAGCTCTATGGCGATCTGGTGATGATTCTCACCGTGAACTTCGACGGCAGCGTGCTTTCGACCGAAATCGTGCAGGGCTCGGGCAACCGGCTGCTGGACAGCCGCGCCGAAGCCATCGCCCGCGCCGCCGGGCCGTTCGGCCCGTTCAACGCCGAGATGCGCGCCAAGACCGACCAGCTCGCCGTCGTCGCGCGTTTCAGGTTCACGCGCGAACAGGTGCTGCAAACCAAAGTCATGGAGCCGCAATGACAGGCACGGACCGCTACTGCGTCATGGGCCACCCCGTTGGCCACAGCCGCTCACCCTGGATACACGCGCGCTTCGCCGCGCTCACGGGCCAGACCCTCGACTACGGCGCGCAGCTGGTGGCGCTGGACGGCTTTGCCGCCGCGCTGCGCGACTTTGCCAACGCCGGCGGGCGCGGCTGCAACATCACCGTGCCCTTCAAGCACGAGGCCGCGCGGCTGGCCGACACCCGCAGCGAGCGCGTGGCGCAGGCGGGCGCGGCCAACACGCTGGTACTCGCCCACGGGCGCATCCACGCCGACAACACCGACGGCCTGGGGCTGGTGGCCGACATCGAGCAGGGCGCAGGCGTGCCGCTGGCCGGGCGCGATGTGCTGCTCATCGGCGCAGGCGGCGCCGCGGCCGGCGTGCTCGCGCCGCTGCTGGCGCGCGCACCGCGGCGCCTCGCCGTCTGCAACCGCACCCAGGCACGCGCCGAGGCGCTCGTCGAGCGCCACCTCGCGCTGGCAATGCTCACAAAAACAGAGCTTACGGCGCTTGGCCAGCAAGCGCCAGAGACCGATTTCGATGTAATCATCAACGCCACCTCCAGCAGCCTCTCGGGCGGCGGCGTCCCGGTACCCGCCAGCGTGCTGCGCCCCGGCAGCCTGGCCTGCGACATGATGTATGGCGCCCCGGCACAGGGCTTTCTCGACTGGGCCACGCAGCATGGCGCCCACGCGCGCGACGGCCTGGGCATGCTGGTGCAGCAGGCGGCCGAATCCTTTTTGCTGTGGCGCGGCGTGCGCCCGCCCGCGGAGCAGGTGCTGGCCGAGTTGCGCGCGTTGCTGGCGCCAGCATGAAGGGTCTCGTGCGCTGGCTGGCGCTGGTGCTGCTGGCGTTCCTCGCGCTGCAGCTTTTTTTCGTGCTCCGCATCGCGCTCATGGCGCGCATCGACCCGGCATCGACCAGCTTTGAGCGCAGCGCGCTGTGGCAGCAATGGCGATCGCCAGGTTCGCTGCACTGGCAGCAGCAGTGGGTGCCTTACGCGCAGATTTCCGCGCAGCTCAAGCGCGCCGTCATCGCCTCCGAGGACGATGGCTTCGTGCAGCATGACGGCGTCGAGTGGACGGCGATCGAAAAGGCCTGGGAGCGCAATGCGGCCGCGCGCGAGCAGGCCCAGCAGCACCCAAAGCGGCACGCGCGCGCCCTGCGGCTGCGCGGCGGCTCCACCATCACCCAGCAGCTGGCCAAGAACCTGCTGCTCTCGGGCGAGCGCACGCTGGTGCGCAAGGGCCAGGAGCTGGTGCTGGCCTACACGCTGGAGTTTTTCCTGACCAAGCAGCGCATCCTGGAGCTCTACCTGAACCACGTCGAATGGGGCGACGGCATCTGGGGTGCCGAAGCCGCGGCGCGGCATTACTACCGCAAGCCCGCCAGCCAGCTCACCGCCCCCGAAGCCGCGCGCCTGGCCGTGATGCTGCCCGCGCCGCGCCGTTTCGAGAAAATGCCCCAGTCGGCCTACCTCGCCGGGCGCACGCGCACCATCCTGGCGCGCATGCCGGCGGCGCAACTGCCGTAAGCTCCAAGCCTGTTTCTCACCCCGACCCATGCGCATCCTCGGCATAGACCCCGGCCTGCAGACCACCGGCTTCGGCGTGCTGCAGGCCGACGGCATGCGGCTTTCCTACGTCGCCAGCGGCACCATACGCACCACAAAACGCGGCGGCGCTGATCTGGCGCTGGGCGATCTGCCGGGGCGGCTGAAGCTGCTTTTCGACGGCATCAGCGAGGTGGCCGAGCGCTACGCGCCCGACTGCGCGGCCGTCGAAATCGTCTTCGTCAACGTCAACCCGCAGTCCACGCTGCTGCTCGGCCAGGCGCGCGGCGCGGCGCTGACGGCGCTGGTGCATGCCAATCTTCCGGTGGCCGAATACACCGCGCTGCAGATGAAGAAGGCCGTGGTGGGCCACGGACGCGCAGCGAAATCGCAGGTGCAGGAAATGGTGCGCCGGCTGCTGCACCTGCCCGGCCTGCCGGGCACCGATGCCGCCGACGCGCTGGGCCTGGCCATCACCCACGCCCACGCGGGCGCCGCCATGGCGCGCGTGGGCGAGGTGGCGCCGCTGCACCGGCGCCAGCATGCGATGTACAAGGGTGGGCGCAGCTACTGATGCGCCGGGGGGTTGAGGGTTAGGCGTTAGGCGTTAGGCGTGAAATACCGGGGACGCCTAACGCCTAACGAATGAATTCAACGACTCAAAATGAGCTGCGCAATCACGCCGGTGGCAATGGCCACCAGCATGTAATCCGCACCGTACTGCACCCAGTGGTAGCCGCGCGGCGGCGGGCTCAGGCGGTGCCTGCGCCAGTCGCTCACCACGTACTGGTGCGAGCGGTATTGGTAAGGCACGCGATCACCACGGTACCAGCGGCGGTCGGGCCCCGCGCCGTAGCGTGGCGGCATGGGCCGGTGTTCAGGCGGGCGCCCATGGCTTTGCGGGGGGCGATGCTGTGCCGGTGGCCGTCCGTGGCTTTGCGATGGCCGCTGCGGCTGGGGCCGCGAACCCGGGCGCTGATCGTGGTGGCGCCGATCGTCGCGCGATTGGGCTCGTGCTTCCAACCCGCCCAGGCCCAGCGCCATGGCGACGCAGGCTGCAGCCAGGCCACGGCGGCGCAGCAGCGGGGCGGCGGTGGTGACGGATGAAACGGTTGCAGGCATGGCACCCTCCTTTGTGTAATGAACCATGGGGCCATCATGCCTTGCCAGACTTTGCAGGGCCAGCTGTTTTTCCAAGGTTTGCACGCCCTTACCTGAACTTTGCAAACGTTTCTGGCGGGACCATTCTTTACTTAGCGCTGGCGATCTGACGCAGCGCCTGCGCAAACACCTCCGGCGGCTGACCGCCCTGGATCAGGTGGCGGTCGTTGATGACGATGGAAGGCACGGAACGGATGCCCTGCCGCTGCCAGAAGGCCTCGCGCTCGCGCACCGCCTCGGCGAATTCGGTGCTTCCGAGAATCGCTTGGGCACGCGGCACATCCAGCCCAAGGCTCTCCACAAGCTCCAGCAGCACCGCAGGGTCGGACGGGCTTTTGCCCTCGGTGAAATAGGCCGCCAGCAAGGCGTGCTTGAGCGCGCGCTGCTGGCCCGCCTCGCCTTCTTCACCCAACCAATGCAGCAGGCGGTGCGCATCGAAGGTGTTCCAGGTGCGCGAGCGCTTGTCCATGTGAAAGACAAAACCCACCTCCGCTCCGCGTGCGGTGATGGCGTCGCGCATCTGCGCCTGCTGTTCATCGGTGGAACCGTATTTTTCGCGCAGATGCTCCTGCATGTCCTGGCCCTCGGGGGCCATGCCGGGGTTGAGCTCGAACGGCTGGAAGTGCCAGTCGAGCCGCACGTCATCCTTCACCAGCTCCGCCGCGCGCTCCAGCGCATGCAGGCCGACGGCACACCAGGGGCACACCACGTCGGAGACAAAATCGATTTTCAGCGCCACCACTTCGTGAGTCATCATGTTTCCTTCTTTCACAAACCGAGCATTCAGCCAACCGCGATACTGCACCATCGCGCCGCCCCGAGAGGGAAACATTTTGGATTCCCGCGCCATCCAAGGCAAATGGGCGTGCAACAGGCCATGGCACTGAAAGACTATCTCGGCGATCAATTCCTCGGCATCCTGGCGAGCCGCCAGCCCACCGGCATCGTGCACCCTATGGGCATGGTCCACCCCACCTTCAAGCTCTCGGCGCCGGCGCGCGATCCGCTGCCGGGCGGCATCTAAACATGCCGGATATTTTTGGAACCAAGAGACTGGCACAGGCGCAGGCACGCCTGCGACAGCAGGACGAGCAGCTGCGCGTGGCCGAAGCCATTTTTCACAGCACGCAAGCCGTCATGGTCACCGATGCAGGCGCGCGCATTCAGCGCGTGAACCAGGCCTTCTGCGCGCTCATGGGCTACAGCGAAGCCGAGGTGCTGGGCAAGACCCCGAAGATGTTCCGCGCCAACCACCACGACGATGCGTTTTACGGCGCCATGCTGGCATCGATCAAGAACACGGGCCAGTGGGCGGGCGAAATCTGGGACCGGCGCAGGAGCGGCGACGTCTTTCCCAAGTGAATGACGATCACCGCCGTGCCCGATGCCGGAGGCACAGTGGCCCATATGGTGGCCACCTACACCGATCTCTCGGAACAGAAGCGCGCGCAGCGGGAGATCCAGCGCCTGGCGTTTCACGACGTGCTCACGGGCCTGGCCAACCGCGCGCTGCTGCACGAACGCCTGTGCGAAGCCGGGCGCGAAGTGGCGAAGTCCGGCGAATACGGCGCTCTGCTGCTGCTCGATTGGGACAATTTCCGCTCGCTCAACGATGCCATGGGCCACCCGCAGGGCGACGCGCTGCTGCGCCTCGTGGGCGAGCGCATCAGCGCCTGCGCCGGCAAGGGCGCCACCGTGGCACGCCCCGGCGGCGACGAGTTTGCCATCGTGCTGCACGGCATCTGCAAAAGCCGCGAACACGCCGCGGCGCAGGCCGAATCCGTGGGCACGCGCATCCTGCAGACGCTGGCCGCACCCTGCCGGATCGCCGGTACCGACTACCAGGGCAGCGCCAGCATGGGCGTGGTGCTGTTTGCCGACCAGACGCTCGATGCCGACGCGCTGCTCAAGCAGGCGGAGCTGGCGATGTACCAGGCCAAGCGGACGAGCCACGGCAGCCTGCATTTTTTCGATACCCAGCTTGAACAGGCCGTGAGCGAACGCATGCGCGTGGAGCGCGAACTGCGCGCGGGCATCGCGGCGGGCGAGCTGCGACTGCACTACCAGCCGCAGGTCGCACTGCGGGAGGGGCGCCTGGCCGTGGTCGGCGCCGAGGCGCTGGTGCGCTGGCAGCACCCCGGGCGGGGCCTGCTCGCGCCGGGTCTGTTCATCACGCTGGCCGAGGAAACGGGGCTCATCGCGCCACTGGGCCGCTGGGTGCTGCGCGCCGCCTGCGAGCAACTCGCCGCATGGCAAAACCAGCCGCGGTTCGCCGCGCTGGTGCTGGCGGTGAACGTGAGCGCTGTGCAGTTTCTTGACCCCGGCTTCACCCAGGATGTGCTTGATCTGCTGGAGGCGACGGGCGCCTCCCCCGCACACCTCAAACTTGAACTGACCGAAAGCCTGCTGGTGCGCGACGCCGATGCGGTGATCGCCACCATGGCGGCGCTGCAGGCACGCGGCATCCACTTCTCGCTGGACGATTTCGGCACGGGGTATTCATCTCTCGCCTACCTCAAGCGCCTGCCGCTGCAGCAGCTCAAGATCGACCAGGGCTTCGTGCGCGACCTGGAAACCGATGCCAACGATGCGGCCATCGCCCGCTCGGTCGCGGCGCTGGCCCACGGCCTGGGTCTGGCCGTGATTGCCGAAGGCGTGGAAACCGCCGCGCAGCGCGACCTGCTCGTTGCCATGGGCTGCACCACCTTCCAGGGCTATTACTACAGCAGGCCGCTGGCGCTGGCCGATTTCGAGGCCTGGTGCCGGCAGGCTCTCTCCGCATGAGGCTCAGCTGGGCGTGCCCCGCAGCCCGCGCAACTCGGTCTTGAGCACCTTGCCGTAGGCGTTCTTGGGCAGCGCAGGCAGCCAGCGGTAGTGCTTGGGGCGCTTGAAGCGCGCGATGTGGCTCAGGCACAGCGCGTCCAGCTCGGCATCGGGCGCCGGCTCGCCCTGGGCGACCAGGAAGGCGACGACGATCTCGCCCCATTCCGCATCGCGCTCGCCCACCACCGCCACCTCGCTTACCCGCGGGTGCAGCAGCAGCACTTCTTCCACCTCGCGCGGGTAGATGTTGGAGCCGCCGGAGATGATCACGTCCTTGCTGCGGTCGCGCAGCGTGAGGAAGCCGTCGGCATCCAGGCTGCCGATGTCGCCGGTGTGCAGCCAGCCGCCGCGCAGGGTCTGGCCGCTCGCCTCGGGGTTGGCCCAGTAGCCCGCCATCACCGTCTCGCCGCGCACCAGCACCTCGCCGAGTTCGCCGGTGGGCACATCGCGGTCGTCGGCGCCCACCACGCGCACCTGCACGCAGGCATGCGCCACGCCGACGGAGGCGATGCGCTCGGTCCAGCGCGGATGGGCGGTGTCCGCGAGATGTTCGCGCGCCAGCGCCGTGATGGTCATGGGCGATTCGCCCTGGCCGTAGATCTGCACGAACTTCTGGCCCATCACGTCGATGGCACGGCGCAGGTCCTCGACATACATCGGCCCGCCGCCGTAGACGATGGTCTTGAAGCCATCGCCATTGCCGCCCGTCCGCTGCAGGTGCGCGACCAGCCGGTGCACCATGGTCGGCGCGGCAAAAAGCGTGAGCTGCCCCACGCTGCGCGCCAGATCGGCCAGCTCGGCCGGATCAAAGCCGCCCGAGAGCGGCACCACGTGGCGCGCGCCGCGCAGCAGCTGCGCGTACTGGTAGAGCCCCGCGCCATGCGACATCGGCGCGGCATAGACCATGGCGTCTTCGGGCGCTACGTTGTCCACGTCGGTGAAATAGGCCATGGTCATCGCCAGCAGGTTGCGCTGCGTCAGCATCACGCCCTTGGGCCTGCCGGTGGTGCCCGAGGTGTAGAAAAGCCAGGCCAGGTCCTCGGGCGCCGCATCGTGCATGGGCAAGGGCGCGCCCTGCGCCGCGGTCTCCCAGCCGTCCGAACCCAGCACCTGCAGCCGCGCGGCATCGGCCCCGATGGACAGGGCGGCATCGCGCAGCTCGGGCGAGGTGCAGACCGCGCGTGCGCCGCTGTTTTCCAGCACATGGGCCAGCTCTTTCGCGTGCAGCTTGTAGTTGACCGGCACCACGACTGCGCCGCACCAGTGGATGGCCTGCTGCGCCTCCAGGTAGGCCGGGCAGTTGGCGCCATAGATCGCCACCCGGTCACCCGGCGCAACGCCGCAGGCGTGCCGCAGGTGGCCCGCGAGCGCGGCCACGCGGGCCGCCAGGCCGGCATAGCTGTGCAATACCCGCGCGCCGTGCAGCAGCGCCGGGCGCCCGGGATGGATTCTGGCGCTGCGATCGAGCAGACTCGCGATATTCATGGCAACCTCTTTCATCGGCAAAGCCGGCATGCCCCGCACACTATAAAAGCGCACGGCTGCGGCTGCGCTCAGCGCGGCCCAATTGCACTACAGTGGCGCAGCGTTTTCATCCGCAGCCACCACACCATGTCGCCCTCCACGCCCGCGGCCCCCAGCCCACGCCCGGCGGCGGCCTCCTGGCGCGACGGGCTGCCGGCGCCGCTGAACGCCGTGGTCGCGCTGGTCTGCGCGCTCATCATCGCCGGCCTGTGGTGGAACACGCTGGGGCGCATCCGGCTGGAGCGCAGCGAGGCGATCGCCGCCGCCAAGCAGGCGAATGCCAACCTGGCGATCGCCTACGAAGAGCAGATAGCCCGCACGCTCAAGGCCGCCGAGCAGGTGGCCGCGCTCGCCCGCGAGCATTACCTGGAACATGGCAAGGCCAGCCTGCGGCAAGTCAGCGCCGAATTGCGCACCTGGGCCGCGCGCGGCGTGATCCGCGAGAGCATGTTCACCATCATCAGCATCGTCGATGCGCAAGGGCGGCTCATCGCCAGCAGCCAGCCGCACGGCGCGGTCGATTACAGCGACCGCCCGTTCTTCCTCGCCCAGCAGCGCAACACGCAAGACACCCTCTACGTGGGCGCGCCCGTGCTCGGCCGCGTCTCCGGGCACTGGCAGGTGCCGATGTCCCTGCGCATCACGCAGGCCGATGGCCGCTTTGGCGGCGTGGTGGTGCTCTCGGTCGATCCGGCGCAGTTCACCCGCTTTTCCCAGGAAATCCAGCTGCACGGGCAAGGCCTGCTGGAGCTCACCGGGATCGACGGCATCGTGCGCAGCCGCTCGATCGGCGGCAGCCAGACCTTTGGCGCCACGGCGGCGCGGCTGCCCTGGCTGCACGGCCGCAGCCAGGCCGGCGAGGGCGAGCGGGTCGACGATGGCGGGGCGCTTGACGGGGTGGCGCGCGTGATGAGCTTTCGCAGCGTGAGCGGCTACCCGCTCATCGTCGCCATCGGCACGCCACTGCAGGATGAGCTGGCCCCCGCGCTGCACCGGCGCGGCACCTATCTGGTGCAGGCCAGCGTCGCCAGCGCCTTGCTGCTGCTGCTCACCGCGCTGCTGCTCACCCTGCTGGCGCGTCAGCGCGCGGCCATGCAGGCGCTGGCCGCCAGCGAGGCGCGTTTTCACGCCACCTTCCGCCAGGCGGCGTCAGGGATGGCGCACATCGCGCCCGATGGCACCCTCCTGGCCGCCAACGAGAAGTTCTGCAACCTGCTCGGCTACGGGTTGGCGGAGCTGCGCGGGCGCGACACCATCGCCCTGTGCGACGGCGCCCACCAGGAGGCCCAGCGCGGACGCATCGCCGCCTGCCTGGCGGCGCCCGCCGGCACCGATGCACCCCAGGCCGAGACCTGCTACCGGCGCAAGGATGGATCGGCGCAATGGGTGGCCGAGACGCTGGGCGCCGTCAGCGACGCGCACGGCCAGCCGGTCTTCATCATCGTCGTGGCGCAGGACATCGGCGAGCGCAAGGCGCTGGAGGCGCGCCTGTCGCATGCCGCCACGCACGATGCGCTCACCGGGCTGCCCAACCGCGTGCTCATGCTGCAGCGGCTGGAGCAGGCGCTGGGCAATGCGCGCGGCGAAGGCGCACAGGTGGGCGTGCTGTGCCTGGACCTGGACGGCTTCAAGCAGGTGAACGACCTGCATGGCCATGCGATGGGCGACCTCCTGCTGCAGCAGGTGGCGCAGCGCCTGCGCGAATGCCTGCGCGCCAACGACATGGTGGCGCGCTTCGGCGGCGATGAATTCAGCCTGCTGCTGCCCGTGGTGGCCGACGCGCAGGATTGCGAGACCGTGGCACGCAAGGCGCTGCAGGCGCTGGCCCTGCCCTTCGTGCTGCAGCAGGCGCAGGCGCAGATCTCCGCCAGCGTGGGTATCGCGCTCTACCCCCGCCATGGCGCGGATGCGAACGCGCTGCTGGCGCACGCCGACCACGCGATGTACCGCGCCAAGCACCTGGGCAAGAACCAGCTCAGCTGGGCGGCTTGAGGCCCGCGCCGCGCACCTCCAGCCGCACGCGGTCGAGCACCGTCCCAGCCGCGTCGACGAGCTGCACCTCATGGCGCCCCGGCCACGGCAGCCAGGCGACGCGCGCGCCGCGCCCCACGGGTTTGCCGTCGATGCGCCAGGCCAGCGCCGCGGCGCCCGCGGCCTCGAACCAGACCCGCTGGTGGCGGGGCGGAATGTCGGGATCCAGCGCCAGGATGGTGCCGGACGCCGGCGCCAGAATGCGCCCGCGCGCAAGCGGGTTCACGCCGATTTTTTCAGATGCATTTCGGGCTTCAACGCTTGCCACATCTGCGTCGACAGCTTCTGTTTTGATGGCAAAAAGCGCCTGCTGCGTCCCCTGCACGAACCACTCATCGCGTTGCGCCTCTGCGCTCGGCGCGGCAAAGCGCACAGGCGCGCGCACCACGTCCGCGGGCGCCTCGGGGGCGCGGCTGGGCACGCCGCGGTGCAGCCAGGCCATGAGCTCGGCCCAGATCGGCGCCGCGCCGCTCACGCCGCTGACATCGTGCATGGCGCCGCCCGCCGCGTTGCCCACCCACACGCCCACGGTGTAGCGCGCCGACCAGCCCACCGCCCAGTTGTCGCGCATGTCCTTGCTGGTGCCAGTCTTCACCGCCGTCCAGAAACGGGTGTTCAGCACGCTGTCCGGCCCGAAGGTGGGCACGCGCGCGTTGGCATCCGAGAGCATGTCGCCGGCGATGAAGGCCGCCGCTTCGGGCACGGCCTGCACCGGCCGGGCCGCGGGCTGCCCCAGGCGCAGCGCGGGCGGTGTGTAGCGCCCGCCATTGGCCAGCGCCCGATAGGCATTGGTGAGCTGCAGCAACGGTACCTCGGCCGCGCCCAGCGCCAGGCTGTAGCCGTGGTAGCCGCCCGATTCGCGCAGCGGCAGGCCGAGCGCGCGCAGCTGCGCGAAGAAGGCATCGGGCGAGACCATCACCAGCGTGCGCACGGCCGGCACGTTGAGCGACGAGGCCAGCGCCGTGCGCACCGAAACCCAGCCCTTGAAGTGCCGGTCGTAGTTCTGCGGGATGTAGAGCCCGCCGGCGGTCGAAATCTGCGTCGGCGCGTCATGCACCAGCGAGGCGGCCGTCAGGCGCCGCTCGGCCAGCGCCTGGGCGTACAAAAACGGCTTGAGGGTGGAGCCGGGCTGGCGCAGCGCCAGCACGCCATCGACCTCGGGCGCCTCGCTCAGGCTGCCGGAGGAGCCGACCCAGGCCAGCACCTCGCCGCTGGCGTTATCGAGCACAACGATGGCGCCGTCCTGCACATGGCGCCCGCGCAGCTCGCGCAGGTGGCGCTGCAGCAGCCCGCCCGCGAAGCGCTGCAGCGGCGCGCTCAGCGGCGTGCGCTCGCCCTTGGCATGGGCCGTCCTGAGCCACTGGCGCGCAAAGTGCGGCGCCATGCCGTCGGTCACGCCAAACGCGCGTCGCTTGAGCGCCGCCTCGGTGAAGAAATCCAGCGCCTCGCAATCGGCCTGCGCCTGCATCGCGCGCAGCACGCCGCAGGCTCGGCGCGCCACCACGCCCGGCGCGGCATTGGGCGCGCGCACCAGCGCCGCCGCCACCGCCGCCTCGCGCGCATCCAGGGCGTGCGCGGCCTTGCCAAACAGCGTGCGGCTGAGCGCATCGATGCCCACAATCTCGCCGCGAAACGGCACCAGGTTGAGATAGGCCTCCAGAATCTGGTCCTTGCGCCAGCCCTGCTCCAGCGCGCGCGCGGCCAGCGCTTGCCCCGCCTTGGCGGCCAGGCTGCGCCCGCCGCCGCTGGCACGCAGGTCCTCATCGAGCAGGCCTGCCAGTTGCATGGTGATGGTGCTGGCGCCACGCGTCCTGCGGTTGAGCAGATTGGCCCAGGCCGCGCTGGAGACCGCCGCCCAATCGACACCGCTGTGTTCGTAAAAACGCTTGTCCTCGCTGAGCACCAGCGCCTGGCGCAGCGCGGCGGACACCTCGGCAAGCGGCACCCACTGGCCGCGCCGCACCGTGGCATCGGTGCGCACGCGCTCGATGACCTCGCCCTCGCGCGAAAGCAGCACTGTCTCGGACGATTGCCAGTGCGCGCGCACCGCGTCAAAACCGGGCATGGCCCAGGCCGCGCCCGGCGCGAGCAGCGTCAGCAGCAGCACCACGCCCAACCAACGCACCAGCAACGCCACTCGCATGGCGCCATGGTAACCACGGCGCCTGCGTGCGGCGCGGCCACCGACAATGCATGCCCGGCAGCCACTTCCGCGCACGCACCATGAACACGAACCTACCCTTCTCCGACGCCGCCTGGCAGCGCAACCTGCCGCTGTACCAGGCCACCCTGGCCCTGCCCTTCAACCGGCAGCTCGCGGCCGGCACGCTCGCGCGCGAGGCGTTTCGCCACTACATGATCCAGGACGCGCATTACCTCGTGGCCTTTGGCCGCGCGCTGGCGGTGGCCGCCGGCAAGGCGCACGATGCCGAAGGCGTGGTGCGGTTTGCCGATGCCGCGCGCGAGGCGGTGGTGGCCGAACGCGAACTGCACCACGGCTTTCTGCGCGATTGGGCGGTCACGCCCGAGGAATTCGAGGCCACGCCGCTCTCGCCCGCCTGCCACCATTACTGCCACTTTCTGCAAAGCGTGGCCTGGAGCGCGCCCTACCCGGTGGCGCTGGCGGCGCTGCTGCCCTGCTTCTGGATCTACGCCGAAGTGGGCCGCGCGGTGCTGGCGCAGGCCGCGCCCGGCAACCCCTACCAGGCTTGGATAGACACCTACGCCGGGGACGCATTCCATGCCCATGTGCGCCAGGTGCGCGCCAGCGTGGATGCCGCCGCGCAGGGTGCGGATGAGCGCACCCTCGCCGCCATGCACCAGGCCTACACCGACGCCGCGCGGCTGGAGTGGATGTTCTGGGACAGCGCGCTACGCCTGGGCGCGTGGCCTTGCTGAAACCTCATTCCAATTCCAGATCATTCGAGTCCGCGAAGGCGAAGCGAAGACAGTGCTGTCGCACGGCAAGCGAAGCCGACAAAGCAATCGGTGGATCTGGAAATGGCATCAAGCGAAGGTCTGGCCGCTGCGGACCAGGCCCTCGAAATCCGCCAGCGGCACCGGTTTGCTGAACAGATAGCCCTGCCAGGCGGTGCAGCCGTGGCGCTGCAAAAAGGCCCGCTGCGCCTCGGTCTCCACGCCCTCGGCGATCACGCGCAGCCCCAGGCTGGTGCCCAGCGCCACGATGGTGCGCGCGATCGCCGCGTCGTTGGGGTCCAGCAGCACGTCGCGCACGAAGCTCTGGTCGATCTTGAGCTGGTCCAGCGGCAGGCGCTTGAGGTAGGACAGCGACGAATAGCCGGTGCCGAAATCATCGAGCGAAAAATCCAGCCCGTAGGCCTTGAGCTGGGTCATCTTGGCGATGGTGCCTTCCACGTCCTGCAGCAGCAGGCTTTCGGTCAGCTCCAGCTCCAGCCGGTGCGGATCGGCCCCGCTGCCGGCGATCGCCGCGAGCACCTGCGCGACGAAATCGCTCTGCGAGAACTGGCGCGGGCTGATGTTCACCGCCAGCCTGAGCGGGGCCAGCAGCGGATCGCGCGCCCAGGCCGCGAGCTGCGCGCAGGCGGTGCGCAGCACCCAGTCGCCCAGCGCGGCGATCAACCCGGTTTCCTCCGCCAGCGGGATGAACCGCACCGGCGGGACGTAGCCGCTGTGCGGGTGGCGCCAGCGCAGCAGCGCCTCCGCGCCGATGATGGCGCCGCCCTGCACCTGCGCCTGGTAGTGCAGTTCGAACTGCCCCTGCTCCAGCGCCGCGCGCAGATCACGTTCGAGCTGGGCGCGCGCCTGCATGCGCTGCTGGATCTGCGGGTCGTGGAAGCGCAGCGTGTCGCGCCCCGCGGCCTTGGCCTGGTACATCGCCATGTCGGCCTGCTGCAGCAATTCATCGACCTTCTCGCCGCGCCCGCGAAAGACGGCCGCGCCGACGCTGGCGGTGGTGTGGTAGTGCTCCCCTTCCAGCTGAAACGGCGCGCGCAGCGCCGACAGGATGCGCCCGGACACCTGGCGCGCGTGGGCCGTGGCGTCCTGCAGCGTGGTCTGCGCGCCCACCAGAACCACCACGAACTCATCATCGCCGTGGCGCGCCAGCAGGTCGTCCGCGCCGACGCAGCCGCGCAGCCGCGCAGCCACCTGGCGCAGCAGCACATCGCCGCATTCGTGGCCGCGCGTCTCGTTGAGCGTCTTGAAATGGTCCAGATCCAGCATCAGCACCGCGCCGCACCGGCCACTGGCGGCACTGGCCGCCAGCGCATGGCCCAGGCGCTCGGTCAGCAGGCGCCGGTTGGCCAGCCCCGTGAGCCGGTCGTACGAGGCAAGGTAATTGATCTCATCCTCGGCCGCGCGGTGCTGGCTCAGATCCTCGATGATGAGCAGCAGCGATTCCTGAAAGCGCACGCCGGAAATGCCCAGTGGCTTGACCGCGCCATCGGCGCAGCGCACCTCGTACTCGGACCACTCGACGCTGCCGCCGGACGACCGCGCCCGGTGCGCGCGCTCTTCCCATTGCGCCTGGATGCGCTGGCGCACGGCCGCATCCGGGTAGGCCAGGCGCCACCACTGGCCGGCATGGCCGAGCCTGGCCTCGTCGTAGCCCGTGATCTCCACGAACTGGCGGTTGCGGTAGACCACGTCGCCGCTGCGCTGCCACACCGCGATGCCCACGGGCAGATGGTCCAGGATGCCGCGCAGGCGCTGTTCGTTCGCGGCCAGCGCATCGCGCATGGTGCGCCGCTCCGTGATGTCCTGGATCACGCCGATGTTGTAGAGCGGAGGGCCGTCCTCGCGCGCCACCGGCGAGACGGTCAGGTCGACCCACACCAGCGAGCCATCCTTGCGCCGCAGGCGCTTTTCCATGTGGAAGGCCGAAATATCGCCCTGGCGCAGCTGGTTGCGCAGCGCATCGTTGGCCACCACGTCCCTGGCGTCGGAAATATCCGGGACCGCCAGGCACAGCAGCTCCTCCTCGGCGTAGCCCAGGATGTCGCAATACTTGCGGTTCACGCGCTCAAAACGCAGCGTGTGCATGTCCAGCAGCGCCACGCCCACCGCCGATTGCTCGAACACCGCCTGCAACCGCTGCTCGCTGCCATGGCGCTGGGCATCCGCCTGCCGCACCAGCCGCAGCGCGCGGTAGCGCTCGCGCACCAGCAGCCCGGCGGCCAGCGCCAGCAGCAGCGACAGCACCGCGCCAGCGCCCGCCATCCAATACGGCAACTGCGCCTCCGATGGCGACAGCAGCGGCCGTACGGGCACGTAAACCAGGCGCCAGCGCCGCCCCACCACCTGCAGCGCCCGCACCTGGCGCAGCACCGGCGCATCCGCGGCAGGCCCGTCCCCACCGGATGCCCCCAGGAGGGTCGGCTGCCGCGCGCCGGAGGCCACGCCGGCGGACGCCGCGCCCACATCCTCCAGCCGCAGCGCGATGTTCTGCAGCGCACCCGTGCGGCGCAAGCCCTCCAGCATGTCGCTGGCGCGCACGGTGGCCGTGACGGTGCCGAGAAAGCCGGGTTTGCCGTCCGCGCCCGCCGCGGAGACATCGAACACCGGGTAATGCAGCGTGAAGGCCCGGCGCCGATCGCGCTCCTGCGGCAGGTCGAAAGGCGCCGAAGCCACCGGCTGCCGGCTTTCGCGCGCCGCCGTCAGGGCCGCCAGGCTCTGCGGCTGCGAAGCCAGGTCCAGCCCCCAGAGAGCGCGCGCGCCCTCCCTGGGCCAGAGGTATGCGATGACGAAATGCGCATCCCCCCACACCTGCGGATGAATGATGGGACCATGCACCGGTTCGCCCGCTTCGACGGCCTGCCGCTGCAGCTGCCGTTCCAGCGCGGGCAGCTCCTCGGTGGAAGCGTGGCGCGCAAACGTGAGATTGCGCAGCTCCGGGTAGCTGCGATGCCAGTCGCGCTCGCGCGCCACGCGCTCGAACTGCTGCCAGGTCAGCTGCGGATTGGCCAGGAAGAGATCGCGCACCCCGGCGACGACGTCGGCGTGCGCGCGCACGCGCTGCCTGAGCGCTTCGGTGCTTTCTTCCACGTCCTGGATGAAGCGCTCCTCGGCAATGTGCGCGCTGGCGAGCTGCTGCTGACGCACCAGCAGCCACGTCACCGCCGCGCCGGCGAACAGGATCGCGGCAACCGTCAGCCAATGGGCTGCAGGACGCAACAAGGGCACGGCAAACTCCCGCTGGTGAACGCGCGGCGAATGGACGAAGACACCACCGCTGCCGCCGCGGTGGTGCTTTATTTATACCAAGTATTGGCCATCATCAGCGGCTTGCCAGCGTAGTGCGCTATTGTTTTTGGCTATCGGCAGGCCGCACCCGCAAGTGCTCATTCGGTGTCTCGCCAAACATTTCTGGCGCATACAGCGCCTCGATGCGCGTGGGCGGCAGCGCAAAGCTGCCGGCATTGTTCAGCCGCAGGGTGTACTGCAGCCGCGTCTTGCCCTTGGGCAGGTATTGGTAATAGGCGCGGTAGGCCTCGAAGCCGCGCTCCTCGAACGCCAGCCAGCCGTTGCCCTCGGCCTCTTCGCCGCGCGAGGCGATCTCCGAATCGCGCCCCAGGCCGCTGCCCAGGATCGTCGCGCCGCCGGGCACCGGATCGGTCAGCACCACCCAGGTCATATCGGTCTGCGCATCCACTTCCAGCGTCACGCGCAGCACGTCGCCGCGCGAGAACTCGCCCGCGGGCAGGCTTTTGTCACTCTGCTCCACCGGCGTGACCGTGCGCTGGACGCTGTAGCCCGCGGCAAACGGTGCTTTCAGCTCCACCGCCGCCACCGACTGCACCGTGAGCCAGGGCTTGCCGCCGCCCTCGTGCGTGACCAGCAGATCGCCGCCGGCCGCGGCCTTGCCCCAGGGCAGGAACATGGTGTTGTTCAGATAGCTGCCCGCGGCCGTGGGCGCGCCGAACCAGGTGGTCTGGTGCAGCGCGCCGCCCTCGTCCGCGGCCTTGGCGCGCACCACCCTGGACCAATCCACGCTGGCCTTGGCATCACCCATGGCAGCGCGCGTTGCCCCCGTCACCGGAGCGGATTCGAACCTGGCGCTGAAGGCTTCCAGCGCCAGCAGGCCCCAGAGGTTGGCCGTGGTGGTGTGCCAGGCACCGCGCTGCTGGCGCGCGATGAAGCCGTTGGCCAGGCGCCCCATGTCGTCCTTCCAGGCCGGATCGTCCATCACCGTGAGCATCAGGCGCGCCAGGTTCACGTCGCCGTTCTGCATCAGCCACCACCAGTAGTCGCTCTGCTCGGTGCTGAAGGCCACGCGCGTGCCCTGCCACGACAGGCGCGCGCGCAGGATCTGCATCGCCTCCTGCAGGTGCCGTTCACGCTGGGCGATGCCCTGGGTTCTTCGCAGGATGCTCACCCAGTCGATGACCGCATGCGTGGGCCACTGGTTGGGCGCGATGGTGATGGATTGCAGCCAGCGCGCGTCAAACGTGCCGTGGCGCGCCAGCGCCTCGATCGCGGCGAGCTTGCGCAGATCGAGGTCCTTGCGCGGGCTCCAGAAACGGCGTTCGATCCGGCCTTCGACGAACGCCGTCAGGCCCCGCTGCATGGCCTGCAGGGCATCGGCGGGCAGCGTGAATTCCGGGTGCAGGCGCGCGGCCTCATGGCTGGAGGCCAGCAGGTAGGCGGTGAGGGTGTCGCTGCCGCGGTGCGCATCGCCCGCGCGCGGCGGAAAGTAAGTGGCCAGACCATCTTCGTCCAGATACGTCGGCAGCTGCGCCGCCAGCCGCTTCCATGCCGCGGCGTCGTTCATGCCCATGGCCTTGCCGGCCTTCTGCTCCAGGCAGGCAAACGGGTAATTGGCCCACCAGTCGCGCACCCCGGGCAGGCCTTCGGCCAGCCTGGGCTGCAGCGCGAGCCTGAGACCACCGCGGCCAGGCAGCGCATCCCTGGGCGCGGCGACGGGCAGGTTGAAGAAGCCATCCACCTGCACCAGCGTGGCCTGCTGCACGGTGAGCGGCACGGCGGGCAGGATGCGCTGGCTCACCTTGAGCGCATCGCGCGCCTTGCCCTGGGTATCGCGCGCGGCGATCTCCCAGAGCAGCTCCTGGAACCGTGTCTGGCCCAGCTGTTCGGGGGCGGTCACGTTCCACGCCAGCTCCCGCGCCTCACCCGCCGGGATGTCCACGGTCTGCGGATCCAGCGTGAGCAGCGTGGCGCGCGGCGCCGCCTGCACCTTCATGGCCTTGTCGGTGGTGTTGCGCAGCGTGATCTGCGCGCGGAATTGGTCGCCCTCGCGCACCAGCGGCGGCAGGCCGCTGATGATCTGCAGGTCCTGCGTGCTGCGGATGCTGGTCTTGCCGGTGCCGAAGAAACCCACGCCGGCATCGGCCACGGCAACGATTTCGAAGGTGGTGAGCGCGTCGTTGAGCGGCACCTCCACCTGCGCGCGCCCGTTGGCATCGAGCTCCACCACCGGTTTCCACAGCAGCAGCGTATCGAGCAGTTCGCGCGTGGGCGCGTGGCCGCCGCCGCCGCCCGCCGGCACGGCCTTTCTGCCGTAATGGCGCCGCCCGACGATATCCATCTGCGCCGTGGACGTACTCACGCCCCAGGCCCGCGTGCCCAGCATGCGGTAAAGCAGATTCCAGGTGTCATTGGGCGCCAGCTCCAGCAGCGCCTTGTCCACCGCCGCCAGCGCCACCTCGGCATGCGCGGCAGGCTGGCCGTCGGGCAGCTTGGCTTCTATCGTCACCCTGGCCTTGCCGCGCACCTCGTAGGTCGGCTGGTCGGCCGTCACCTGCACATCCATCTCGTGCGCCTTCAGGCCGACGTTGATCATGGCCGCGCCGAAGCGGAAGCTGGGCTTGGAAAGATCGACCATCGCCGTCGGCGGGATGTATTCCTTGCTGTCCACGCGAAACGCCCGCCACCACTGCATGGGCGCCTTGAAGCCCCAGGTGAAGAAGCTGTACCACGGCACCTCGCGCAACCGCCCGCGCAGCACCAGCGCGCTCACATAGACATTGGGCGCCCAGCCGCCATCTATCTTGAGCTCTATCGTCGGGTCCCTGCCATCGAGCTCCATCACCCGGCTCTGGATGATGCCCTCGCGCTCCACGCTCACCAGCGCCGTGGCGTGGCGATACGGCATGCGCACCTGCAGCCTGGCCGTCTCGCCGGGCGCGTAGTTCTTCTTCTCGGGCAAGAGATCGATGCGGTCATGGTTCTCGCCGCCGAACCAGAGTTCGCCCTCGTGCGTGATCCAGATCGAGGTCGCGGCCTTGGCCTCGTTGCCGCTCTTGTCGCGCGCGGTGGCGACCAGCTGCACCTCGCCGGCCTGCTCCAGCCTGGCATCGCACAGCACCAGGCCGCGGCTGTCGCTCACGCCGGTGCAGACCGTTCCCAGGTCTTTCGTCTGCGTCTGGTTGTCGTAGCTGTAGAAACCGCCCACCAGGCGCTTGCGGCTCGTCGTCGTGGTGCGCGCAATCGCCTGCACCGAGAGCGGCACGCCTTTCTGCACCACGCCATCGGTGGACAGCGCCAGCGCCTGGAATCGCACCTTGCTGCCGCTCGACGCCCAGCCCTCGGTCTTGATGCCGGCCACCACCGCCGCCGGCCAGAGCGTGCGCGTGCTGCGCAGCGTCTGCACCTCGCCGTTCGGGTCGGCGTAGGTGGCTTCCAGCACCAGCTCCCTGGGTTCGCGCACGGCGGGAAGATCGGTCAGCGTGACCTGGCCCTGGCCGTTCCTGTCCAGCGTGAGCGCCAGCTTGTCGGCCACCACGCGGGCCGAGGATTCTGCCGGCGGCGCGTCCTCGTCGCCCTGCTCCCGCGCGTCCGCGGCCGGCACGCCAAAGCTGAATTCGCCGTAGCCGTCAAAACCCAGCCCCTTGTCCCGCACCAATGCCGAAACACGCACCGGCAGCTGCGCCGCCGGCCCGCCCGCGACATAGGCAATCTGCACGTTCGCGGGCAGCTTGCGCACCTGCACCAGCGGCCCGGCTTCGGCCGGCGCAATGCTGCCGGTGAACACCGGCAGGCGGAATTCCTCCACGCGAAAGCTCGCGCCGTAAAAACTCTGCGGGCCCTTGGGGGTTTCCAGCCGCACGTCGTATTCGCCCAGCTTGGCCGCCCGCGGCACCTGGAAGCTGCTGACCGCCGACAGCCCTCCCGTGGGGGTCTTGCGCCAGCTGAGCGGCTGCTTGAACTGCTGGCCGCTGCCCACGTGCGTGATGGTGAGCTGGGTGGGGCGCTGGTCCGGCAGCGCAAAGCCGCCCAGGGTTTCGGTGCGCAGCAGGTGCTTCATCGATACCGTCTCGCCCGCGCGCACCAGCGTGCGGTCCAGCACGCTGCGTGCCAGCTCGTCGGGTCTGGCTTCGGCACTGGTGGAAAAGCCGAAGCGCCAGGGCTCTATTCCATTTTGCGAATCGCTCCAGACAAAGGCCATGTCGTCCTGCGCGCGGGCGCTGACGAAATAGGCCCGGCGCCAGCTCGGCTGCTCGCACAGCAGGGGCTCGGGCGAGAGATCCCTGAACTCGGCGATGCCGCTCTGGTCCGTGGTGCTGCTGGCCAGCTCCTGCCCCTTGCAGGTGGAAACGCGCACCGTCGCGCCCGCCACCGGCTGGCCCTTGTCCAGCGTGGTCACCCAGGCCTGGGCGTTTTCGCGCCCGAGCTTGAAGTGCACCGCCAGATTGGTCACCAGCGCCGTGGTGCGCACATACATGGTGCGCGCCGAGCCATAGCCAGGATCCAGCAGCGCCTGCCCCAACAGCGGCGAGGCGATTTCCACCACGTTGAAGCCCACGGGCAGCGGGATGCCGACGACTTCGAACGGGCGCGGATCGCCGCTGCCGGCAGCAGGCAGTTCCAGCGTCTTCACGCCACCACGGCCCGCCAGCAGCGAGACGCGGCGCGCCTGCACATGGGTCTTCTCGTCAAAGCCGCTCGGACGCTCCTCGCCGTCCGCTTTCACCGCCGGCTGTTTCATGGGCGGCGGCAAGGGGTCCTTGACTTCTTTTTCGGCCTTGCCGCGCGCAAGCCAGGTGCTCTGGAACAGCTCCACCCGGTCCAGCCACTCAATCACCTGCGCATCCGTGCCCGGCTGCAGCATGCTGACCTTGGCGCCTTGCTGCGCCAGCGGCTGCAGGTTCTGCACCTGGAGGGCCTGCTCCACACGGCGCAGCGTGACGGGCAGCAGCGCCGGCCCGTCCTCGCCCTCGGCGTAGCGCTCGATGATGCCGAAGGACGCCGTGGCGAACTTGGCCAGCGGCGGCAGCGGGCCGGTGGCGACCTTCAAGGGAAAGCTTGCGGCATTGGCCAGCTCACGGCCGGAGGCATCCGCGAACTGCGCCGGCAGTTCCAGCTGGTAGGCCGTCTCGGGCGGAAACGGGCTGGCGAACCGGATGGCATCGACGAGATCGTCGCCTGCCTTGCCCTGCTCCGCATCCTGCACCGGCACCAGCGCCTGCCCGCTCTCCCCCTTGAGCCTGATGGCCATGGCCAGCTTGCGCGTCACCGGCGCGGAAAACGCGAGCGACATCGGCCGTATCGGCAGGCAGGCGGACTGGGCGTTTTCGCGCTCGCAGGAAAAATCGGCGGTGAAGGCCTCGCGCACCCGGTATTCGATGCGCTGCGCCGCGCGCGTGGCGACGCCGCTGGGCGTGGCCAGCCCCTGGTCCAGCACCAGCTGCAGCCGGCTGCCGGCACTGGCGCGGCGCGCGCAGGCCAGCGTCAGGTAGCGCTGCGGGTCCTTGGCCGCGGCCTCCTGCAGGCGCCTGGCCATGAGCAGCGCCTCGCGCTCACCGCCCTCGACGGCGTGCACCGGCACGCGTTCACCCAGCCCTTCGATGTCGCACCACACGTGCTCACGCACGCTCTGCGCACTGGCCGCGCCGCTCAGCTGCAGGATGAAGGCCTGCGCCTCTTCGATGGCGTTGTAGCGGCTGGGCCAGCTGCGCTGCAGCTGCGGGCCTCCGGTACTGAAATGATAGCTTCTGGCGCTTTTCAGATCTGCGCCAGAGGCTGATTGGAATGATTTTTCCGGTCGCAGCTCGCAGCGCACGCCGGGCGGCAGGTCGGCGGCAAAATCAAACACCCACTGCCGCTCGCTGAGCCAGCGCCCCTGCCCGCGCGCGGCATCCGCATCGCTGCAGTGCACGGTCAACGGCGCCGTGGCCTTGGCATCGCCAAAGCGCACGGCAGCGGCATCGAATTTGACGACCACCTGCCGCACCTGCGCCACCTCGCCCTGGGGCGATACCGCGCTGATGCCCAGCGCGCCGGCCGCCACGCACCACAGGCCCAGGGCCGCCGCCAGCGCTGCCTGCGCAACCGATTGTTTCTGCCGCATGACCGCCCCCCGAAACCCATTTATGAACATAAACTGTAAAGCTTGCGCGCACTCTGGCGCCCGCAGCGTGAGAAATCACCCCCCCAGCCCTTGCCCACCCGCCCCATGCCACCACGATTCAACGTTCAGTTCGGACAGAGCCTGTGCGACATGCTGCAGGCCGAACTGGCGCTGGTCTGCAATTTCATGGACCATGAGGGACGCATCCTCGCCTCGGGCGAGGCGGCCCGCATCGGGCGCATACATCCCGTCGCCGCCCGCATCATGCGCGGCGAGATGGAGGAATACAGCGTGGGCCGCGAAGAGGCGGCCGCCTCGGACGTGGTGCGCGAGGGCGTGCTCACCGCCATCGACCTGGACGGCGAGCGCCTGACCTGCTTCACCATCGCGGGGCCGCTGCCGGTGGTGCGGCCGCTGGCGCGCATCGTGCGCTTTTGCGTCACCTCGCTGCTGCAGATCGTCGGCGGCGAAGCCTCACCGCTGCACGCTCCCCTGGCACCCGCGGCGACGCCCGCCGCCAGCCTCAGTGAGCTGCTGCACCACGCCAGCTCGGCGGTGCGCTTCAGCGTCACGCGGCTGCACCAGACGCTGGAACACATCAGCGAAGGCGTGACGCTGTTTGACGAGCACATGCGCCTGGTGGTCTGGAACCAGCGCTTTCTCGAAGTGATGGACTGGCCGCAGGAGCCCGAGCCCCGCGGGCTGACCCTGGAGGCCATGATCACGCGCTACCTGGCGCTGCAGGACATGCAGGACGTGCCGCAGCTGGCCCAGCGCGTGCATGAGCGCATGCAGCGCCTGCGCGCCGGCCAAGGCAACGACTTCCAATTCCGCACGCTCCAGGGAAGGTGCATCGCGATTGCCGACCGGCCCCTGCCCGGCGGCGGCGTGGTGTCCACCTACACCGACGTGACCGAGCGCCAGCACCTTCTGGATGCGCTGCGCAGCGCGCGCAACGATGCCCAGCTGCTGGTGCAGGAGCGCACGCGCACGCTCGACACGCTGGTGCAGCTCTCGACCGACTGGTTCTGGGAGCAGGACGCCGAACACCGCTTCACGCGCACCTATGGCAACGTGCTCGACAAGCTGCACGTCCCGCCCGAATACTTTGTCGGCAAGCACCGCTGGGACACCCCCATGCTGGGCGTGAGCGACGCGCAACGCGCCGAGCACATCGCGCTGCATGAGCGGCGCGAGCCGTTTCGCCATTTCGAGTACGGCCTGACCATGTCCAGCGGCGAGGTGCGCTATCTGTCCGTCAGCGGCGCTCCGCGCTTTGATGTCCACGGCGCCTTTCTGGGCTACCACGGCACCGGCAACGACATCACCGAGCGCATGCAGAACCAGCGCCTGCTGCAGGAGCACAGCCACGCGCTGCAGCAGGCCAACGCCGAAATGGAGCGGCTCGTCACCGAGCGCACGGCGCAGCTGCGGCAGCAGCTGAGCTTCATGCACCAGCTGCTCGACGCCATCCCCACGCCGATCTTCTACAAGGACACCGGGGAGCGCTACCTGGGCGGCAACCGCGCCTTCGAGCAGGTGCTGGGCAAGCCGGTGCACCAATTCGTCGGCAAGACGCTGCGCGAAATCCGGCCCGACTTTCTCACCCGCCATACCGAAGAAGCCGACCGCCATCTGCTGCGCGAGCCCGGGCAGGAAAGCTATGAAGGGCCGGTGGACTACGGCGATGGCTCGGTGCACGAAATGGAGTTTCACAAGGCCAGCTTCACCGACCTGAACGGCACGATCGCCGGCATCGTGGGCGTGATGTTCGACGTCACCGGCCGCAAGCGGATGGAAGGCGAACTGCGCCAGGCTGCCCGCTTTTTCGACAGCAGCTCCGATGGCATGGCGGTGCTGGATGCCGACGGCACCATCGTCACGGTGAACCGCGCCTTTACCGCCATCTCCGGCTACACACGCGAAGAGCTCGCCGGCCGGCACGCGACGATGCTGCACGGAGGCGCCGATGCCCACGCCTTTTTCACCGAAATCATGGCGCAGATCGCTGCCACCGGCAGCTGGCAGGGCGAGACCGAGGACCGGCACAAGAACGGCAGCATCTATCCGATCTGGCTGACGCTCAACGCCATACGCGATGCCGGTGGCAAGACGAGCCACTACGTCACCACCATGTCCGACCTGTCGCAGAAAAAGCGCAGCGAGGAGCGCATCCACCAGCTGGCCTTTCACGACCCGCTCACGCACCTTCCCAACCGCCAGTTCCTGATGGAACGGCTGGAGCATGCCCTGGCCGTCAACAGCCGGTCCCTGGGCGGCGGGGCGCTGCTCTACATCGATGTCGACAACTTCAAGGAGCTCAACGAAACCCAGGGCCACCAGGTCGGAGACCTGATGCTGCAGCAGATGGCCGAGCGGCTGGCAGGCTGCGTGCACGACGGGGACACCGTGGCACGCCTGAGCGGCGATGAATTCGCCGTCCTCGCCGAGGGCCTCTCGGCCCTGCCCACCCAGCGCAGCGCGCAGGCCGAGGCGATGGCGCAGCGCATGCTGCAGGCGCTGCGCGAGCCCTACCAGCTGCAGGGCAGGGCGCACCACCACAGCGCCAGCATCGGCATCGCGCTGTTCGGCGGCAACGCCACCACCGTCACGGATCTGCTCAAGCAGGCCGACATGGCCATGTACCGCGCCAAGGACGCCGGGCGCAACGCGCTGTGTTTTTTCGACCCTCAGATGCAGGCCGCCGTCGATGCGCGCACCGCCCTCGAACACGCGATGCGCGAAGGCCTGCAGCGCGGCGAGTTCGTGCCCTTCTACCAGCCGCAGGTGAACGAGCGCGGCCAGGTGCTGGGCGCCGAGGCGCTGGCGCGCTGGCAAAAGGGCGACGGCACGCTGGTGCCGCCGGCAGACTTCATCGCGCTGGCGGAAGAGACCGGCCTGATCCTGCCGCTGGGCCGCCAGATTCTGGAGGCGGCCTGCCGCCAGCTCGTCGCCTGGGCGGGCGACCCGCGCACCGCCGAGCTGGGGGTTTCGGTGAACGTGAGCGCACGGCAATTCCACCAACCAGGCTTTGCCGACGAAGTGCTGGCCGTTCTGCAGGCCAGTGGCGCGGATGCGCGCCGGCTCAAGCTCGAACTGACCGAAAGCCTGCTGATCGAAAACCTCGAATCCGTGATCACCAAGATGCAGGCGCTCAAACGGCACGGCATCGGGTTTTCGCTGGATGACTTCGGCACCGGCTATTCATCGCTTGCCTACCTCAAACGCCTGCCGCTGGCCCAGCTCAAGATCGACCAGGGCTTTGTGCGCGGCGTGCTCGTGGATGCCAACGACGCCGCGATCGCGCGCACCGTGGTGGCACTGGCCGACAGCCTGGGCCTGCAGGTCATCGCCGAAGGCGTGGAAACCCGTGCGCAGCAGGATTTTCTGCGCGAGCATGGCTGCACCACCTACCAGGGCTATCTGTTCAGCCGCCCGCTGCCCGCGGAGGCCTTCGAGGCCTGGCTGGCTAACTGGCACGCGGCGCATCCGGGCGCTTCAGGCTGAGCTGCCGACGATGACGAAATGACTGCCGACTGTGCGCCGGCATGACGCAATGACGCAACGCTTCCTGGTCATGCGCCGGCAGGCGCGTCATCGAAGCGCAGCGAGGTCATTCTTCACCAGCCAGCCGCTGGCGGTGGCGCGCAATCTGCGCGCGCACCTGCACCGGCGCGGTGCCGCCCAGCGTCTTGCGCGCATTGAGCGAACCTTCGAGCGACAGCACATCAAACACATCGGCGGCAATCGCCGGGTGAAAGCCCTGCAACGTGGCCAGCGGCAGTTCGGAGAGATCCACGCCCTGCGCCTGCGCCGCCCTGACGGCATGCGCCACCGTCTCATGAGCATCCCGGAAAGGCAGGCCCTTCTTCACCAGGTAGTCGGCCAGATCGGTGGCGGTGGCGTAGCCCTTCATCGCCGCGGCGCGCATGGCGGCGGCATTGACCGTGATGCCGCCCTCCTTGGCGCCGGTCGCCGGGTTCATCTGCCCGCCGATCATCTCGGCAAAGATGCGCAGCGTGTCCTTGAGCGTATCGACGGTGTCGAACAGTGGCTCCTTGTCTTCCTGGTTGTCCTTGTTGTAGGCCAGCGGCTGGCCCTTCATCAGCGTGATGAGGCCCATCAGGTGGCCGACGACGCGGCCGGTCTTGCCGCGCGCGAGTTCCGGCACGTCGGGGTTCTTCTTCTGCGGCATGATGGATGAGCCGGTGGTGAAGCGGTCGGCGATGCGGATGAAGCCCACGCTCTGGTTCATCCACAGCACCAGCTCTTCCGACAGGCGCGAGATGTGCAGCATCACCAGGCTCGCGGCGGCGGAAAACTCGATCGCGAAGTCGCGGTCGGAAACGCCATCCAGGCTGTTCTGGCACACGCCTTCCATCGCCAGCGTGCGCGCCACGCGCTCACGGTCCAGCGGGTAGGTGGTGCCCGCGAGCGCCGCCGAGCCCAGCGGCAGCACGTTCACGCGGCGGCGCACGTCCCGCATGCGCGCCTCGTCGCGCACGAACATCTCCACATAGGCCAGCAGGTGGTGCGCGAAACTCACCGGCTGCGCCACCTGCAGGTGGGTGAAGCCCGGCAGGATGGTGTCCACGTTCTGCTCGGCCACCTGCACCAGCGCCAGTTGCAGCTCGCGCAGCAGGCCGTCGATCAGGTCGATTTCGCCGCGCAGCCACAGACGCACGTCGGTGGCCACCTGGTCGTTGCGGCTGCGCCCGGTGTGCAGGCGCTTGCCCGCATCGCCCGCCAGTTGCGTCAGGCGCGCCTCGATATTCAGGTGCACGTCTTCCAGATCAAGCTTCCAGTCGAAAGCCCCGGCCTCGATCTCCTGCGTGATCGTGGCCATGCCCTGCTGGATGGCGGCATGGTCTTCGCCGCTGATGATGCCCTGCGCCGCCAGCATCTCGGCGTGCGCCAGGCTGCCGGCGATGTCGGCCTGCCACAGCCGCTGGTCGAAAAACACGCTGGCGGTGTAGCGCTTGACCAGATCGCTCATCGGCTCGGAGAACAGGGCCGACCACGCCTGGGCCTTGCCGGCAAGCTGATCGTGAGGGGAAGAAGTGGGCGCGGCGGCAGACATGGCGGCAATAATCGGCACCGGGAGAGCCACGGCGCCAGCAATGACAAAGCCGCAAATTCTATCGACCAGGGCCGGCAGCCACGCAAATGCGGGCATGCTGATCTTTGACGCCTGCCGCGCCGGCGTGGTGCTGCGCGCCGTGCTGTTCGTCGAGCTGGTGCTGGCGGTGGCTGCGATGTTCGCTTCCGGCGATCCGCTCGGCTGGCTTGGCACGCTGTCCCTGCTGACCGGCGCCGCCCTGCCCGCCACGCTGGCCTGGCTGCTCGCCGCCTGCAGCCTCAAGCGCATCCTGCAGGGCGCCCGGGTGCCGCTGCAGGTGGGCGCCGGCGTGGTGCTGGGCGTGCTGGCGGGGCTGCTGGCCTGCGCGCTGCTCGCCCAGGTGGCGCCAGAAGGCGGCGAGCCGCACTGGATCGCCAGCGGCGCCACCGGCGCGCTGCTGTCCGCGCTGCTGGTCGCC
The DNA here is from genome assembly GCF_000484635.1 of Comamonas badia DSM 17552. Classification (GTDB taxonomy): domain Bacteria; phylum Pseudomonadota; class Gammaproteobacteria; order Burkholderiales; family Burkholderiaceae_C; genus Comamonas_C; species Comamonas_C badia. The sequence continues at coordinate 752,110 of NZ_AXVM01000001.1, forward strand.
GCCCTGCTGCTGCGCGCGCGCGGGCGCACCCCGGCAGCCACCACCGCGCGCCTGACCGAGCTGCAGGCGCGCATCCGTCCGCACTTTCTCTTCAACAGCCTCAACAGCGCCATCGCGCTGGTGCGCGAAGACCCCGCCAAGGCAGAGACCCTGCTCGAAGACCTGAGCGACCTGTTTCGCCACGCGCTGCTGGACCAGGGCGACATCACCACCCTGGGGGCGGAAATCGAGCTCGCGCGCCACTACCTCGCCATCGAACAGATCCGCTTCGGCGAGCGCCTGCAGCTGGCCTGGCAGCTCGATGAACGCGCCAATACCGCGCGCGTGCCGCCGCTGCTGCTGCAGCCGCTGGTGGAAAACGCGGTCAAGCATGGCGTCGAGCCTTCGCCGCTCACCGCCCTCATCGAGGTGCGCACCGAGCGGCGCGGCGCGCGCGTGGTGCTCACCATCACCAATTCGCTGCCCCCCAGGTCGGTCGCGCTGGCGCCCGGTCAGGGCAACGGCATCGCACTGAAGAACGTGCGCGCACGCCTCAGGCTGCTGCACGATGTCGATGCCGAATTCAGCGCCGCACTGCACGAAGGGCGCTGGCGCGTGCGCATCGCCCTGCCCGTCACCTGAAAGGCCCACCCGTGCGCATCCTGGTCGTGGACGACGAACTGCTGGCGCGCAAGCGCCTGCGCACGCTGCTGGCCGAATGCGACACGCGCCACCAAGTGCTCGACGCAAGCCACGCCGCAGAAGCGCTGGCGCTGCTGCACCAGCCGCCGGCGTTTGACGCGGTGCTGCTGGACATCCACATGCCCGGGCAGGACGGCATGGCGCTGGCGCACCAGATCCAGCGCCTGCCCGCGCCGCCGGTGATCGTATTCGTCACCGCGCATGCCGAGCACGCGCTGGCGGCATTTGAAATCGACGCCGCCGATTACCTGACCAAGCCCGTGCGCCTGCAGCGGCTGCGGCAGGCGCTGGCCAAGGCGGGGCGCTCGATCAAGCCGCCCGCCGTGGTGCCGGCAGCGAAGGATGACGGCCCCACGCTGCTCGTGAGCGACCAGGGACGCACGGAGCGCATACCGCTGGCCGAAGTGCTCTACATCCGCGCCGAGCAGAAGTACCTGACGCTGAAAACCACCGCGCGCAGCTACGTGATCGACGGCGCGCTGACGGATCTGGAGGCGCGGCATCCGCAGGAGCTGGTACGCATCCACCGCAGCCTCCTCGTCGCGCGCCACGCGCTGCGCGCACTCGAACGCCATCCAGAGCTGGGCGAGGGCGATGGCTGGGCGGTGCGGCTGCGCGGCAGCACCGACGTTCTGCCCGTTTCCCGCCGCCAGGTAGCGGCAGTGCGAGAAGTGCTCATGCAGGAGCCTTGATCCCGCTTGGCTGAAGGGTCAGTGCTGACGAACCGGACGCCCCCGCTTGCGCGTGCCTTCCGCTTCGCCAGACGCCGGTCCGGGCGCATTCGGCCCCGCATCGGCATCCCACGCCGCAACCAGCGTCATCATGGATTGCACAAACTGGGTTCGCTTTTCCGGAGGCAGCGGCGCAAGGATGCGCTGCTGCACACGCAGTACCGCCGGCTCGGCGTTCTGGAGCAGCGTGACGCCCTCTGGCGTGGCGTGCAGCAGGCGCACGCGCCTGTCCCCCGGGTTCAGACGCCGCTCCAGCCAGCCCCGCGCTTCCAGCCTGTCGATCACGCTGCCTATCGTTGACGTATCAAAGCGAATCCGCTGCGCCAGCGTGCGCTGATCCATCCCCGGGTGGCGCGACACCGCGGACAAGGCCGCGTATTGGACGGGCGTCACGCCCCAGTCCTGCGTTTCCTCCGCGAACAACGCCACGGCCATCTGCTGCAGGCGGCGGATGAAGTAACCAGGATAGTGCTCGATTTCGGCGGGGCTGATCTTCATGGTTCAGGCGAGAGATGGGTTCAATCATAGTCGGCGCACCTCGCACCTTCGCGGGTTCGTGCGGCAGCCAGCCGATACCGTACTCCCGGACAGGTCCAGTGCCGCATGGGACAAAAAATTATCATCAGTGTACTTGTCATCAGTTTACTTTTGATCTACGATCCACCCAACGCGGCTCACCCGGCAGCACAAAGGAGCTCTCCATGAACGCCCCGCACCCTGCGTCCCTCGACTGGAAGAGCGTCGCAGCGCAGAACCAGCCAGACCCCTCGCCTGCGCTCGATGCGCTCTATCAGGGCATGAAGGATGCATTGCTGGTGCCGCTGTGGACGCAGATCGGCGACCTGATGCCGGCGCACCCGCAGAGCAAGGCCAGCGCGCATCTCTGGCGCTGGAAGCGGCTGCTGGAGCTCGCCGAGCGTTCCGGCCACCTGATACCCGTGGGCCGCGGCGGCGAGCGCCGCGCCATCGCGCTGGCCAACCCCAGCCTGGGCGGCCGGCCCTACGCCACGCCCACGCTCTGGGCCGCGATCCAGTACCTGATGCCCGGCGAGAACGCCCCCGAGCACCGCCACACGCAGCATGCCTTCCGCTTCGTCGTCGAGGGCGAAGGCGTCTGGACCGTGGTCAACGGCGACGCCATCCGCATGTCGCGCGGCGACTTCCTGCCGCAGGGCGGCTGGAACTGGCACGCGCACCACAACGCCGCCACCGCGCCCATGGCCTGGATCGACGGCCTGGACATTCCGTTTTCCTACTACACCGAATCGCAGTTCTTCGAGCTTGGCCGCGAGACGCTTTCCAAGGCAGAGCTGGGCACGCCCGCGTTCTCGCGCTCCGAGCGCCTGTGGGCGCATCCGGGCCTGCGGCCGCTGTCGCAGATGCAGGACAGCGCCACCTCGCCGCTGCTCGCCTACCGCTGGGCAGACACCGACCGCGCGCTCACAGAGCAACTCAGGCTCGAAGCCGAAGGCCATGCCGTCACGCTCAGCCCCGGCCACGCCGCGGTGCGCTACAGCAACCCGACCAACGGGCGCGACGTGATGCCCACCATCCGCTGCGAAATGCACCGCCTGGCAAGCGGCGCTGCCACTCAGTCGCGCCGTGAGGTGGGTTCCTCGGTCTACCAGGTGTTCAACGGCCAGGGCAGCGTGCAGGTGGGAGAAGAGCGCTGGCAGGTCGAGCGCGGCGACATGTTCGTCGTGCCGTCGTGGCAGAGCTTCACCGCCGAATGCGGCAAGGACGCGCCGCAACTCGATCTGTTCCGATTCAGCGACACGCCGATCTTCGAAGCCCTGCATGCGCACCGCATCAGCGGCACCTGATCTTCCTCCAATGAGCACCGACATGGCACAAGACAACTACCTCTGGGCTCCGGCTCCCACCCCTTCCGTCGCCATACGTGGCGGCAGCCAGCGGCTGCCCGTGCAGCGCCTGTTCTTCGTTGGCCGCAACTACCACGCCCACGCCGCCGAGATGGGCAGGCCTGTGGACAAGAGCGTCGAGCGGCCGTTTTACTTCACCAAGTCACCGTTCACGCTCACCCCCTCGGGCAGCACCACGCCCTACCCGAGCGAAACGGCGAACTACCACTTCGAGATGGAACTGGTGCTGGCCATCGGCAAGCCCGGCTTCCGCATCCCGGTCGCGCAGGCGCACGAATACATCTACGGCTACGCCTGCGGCCTGGACATGACGCGCCGCGACCTGCAACTGGTGGCGCGCGACAAGGGCCGGCCCTGGGACCTGGGCAAGGACGTGGAGCACTCCTCGGTCTGCAGCGAGATCGTCCCCATGCCTGGCAGGGTGATCGAGTCGGGAGCGATAGAGCTGAGCGTCAATGGCCAGGTCAAGCAGCACTCGGACGTGAACAAGCTGATCTGGAACATCCGCGAGATCATCGCCGACCTGTCGCTCTTTTATCACCTGCAGCCCGGCGATCTGATCTACAGCGGCACGCCGGAAGGCGTGGGGCCGGTGGTCAGCGGCGACAAGCTGCATGGCCACATCGAAGGCGTGGGTGAAGTCCTGCTCACCGTTGGGCCGGCAGCCGTCTGAACCCATCGGCACACAAGGAGACACACCATGCTGCAAGGATGCATTTTCTGGCCGCAGGATCAGGCGCAACGCTACCGGGATGCGGGCCTGTGGAGCGGGCAGACGCTCTGGGACATGATGGCGGCGAGCATCGCGCGAACGCCGGCCAAAACGGCCGTCGTCGCCGGTGACACACGGCTGAGCTACCGCGATCTGGACGAGCAGACGGCAGTGCTGGGCGCGGCGCTGCTGGCACACGGCCTCAGGCCGCTCGATCGCGTGGTGCTGCACCTGCCCAACACCGTCGAGTTCGTCCTGTACTACCTGGCGCTGGTGCGCATTGGCGCCATCCCCGTGATGGCGCTGCGCGCGCACCGCGAGACGGAGATTCGCCACTTCACCCGCGCCTCGCAGGCCGTGGCGTATATCGCACCCGACGCCATCCGCGGCTTTGACTACCGCGTGCTGGGCGATCAACTGAAGCAGGAATTCGCGCATCTCAAAACCATCGTCATCGTCGGCGAACCGGGCAGCGGACAACTCGGCCATGCACGGCTCATGGCCGAGGGCGCAGCCATCCAGGACCGCGCCGAGCGCCTGGCCGCGCCGCGCATCGACCCGGAAGACGTCGGCACCATCCTGCTCAGCGGCGGCACCACATCGCTGCCCAAGCTGATCCCGCGCACGCACCAGGACTACGTGCTCAATGCCCGCCTGTGCGGTGCCGCGACCCGTTTCGATGCGGATACGGTGTTCATGCCGATCCTGCCGCTGGCGCACAACTACAACCTGTGCTCGCCCGGCATGCTCGCCGCCTTCTGCTACGGCGGCACGGTTGCGCTGTGCCCCTCGACCGAGACTGCCGACATCTTCTCGGTGGTGCAAAAGGAAGGCGTCACCGTCATCGCCTCGGTGCGCCCGCTGGTGGCGCGCTGGCTCGACGATCCGAGCATAGGCAACTACGACCTGAGCTCGCTCAAAGTGGTGCAAAACGGCGGCACGCGCATGCCGCCGGAGTTTCGCCGCCGCATGATGGCCGAGCTGCACGTCATTCCGCAGGAGGTCTATGGCACCGCCGAGGGTCTGATCAGCATGACGCCGCTCGATGCCAGCGAAGACCTGCTGCTGAACAGCTCGGGCGAGCCGGTCAGCGAATACGACGAGATCAAGATCGTCGATGAAGACGGCAACGAGGTGCCCGACGGCACGCCAGGCGAGCTCGTCACGCGCGGCCCCTACACCATCTGCGGCTACTACAACGCGCCCAAGGTCAACGCCAGCGCCTTCACCAGCGACGGCTTCTACAAGATGGGCGACATCGTGCGCAAGGTGGGCCGCACGCTCTACGTCGAGGGGCGCAAGAAGGACGTGATCAACCGCGGCGGCGAGAAGATCGACTGCGAGGACATCGAGAACATCCTGGTGCAGCACCCGGCGGTGCAGACGGCCAGCCTCGTCGCGATGCCCGACAAGGAATTCGGCGAAAAGGCCTGCGCCTTCGTCGTGCTCAAGACCGGCCAGCAGTTCAGCTTCGGCGAGATGGTGGCCTACATGAAGCGCATCAAGGTCGCCTCGTTCAACATCCCCGAGCGCCTGGAAATCGTGGACAGCCTTCCCACCAGCCCGGTGGGCAAGGTACTCAAGCGCGAACTGCGCCAGATCATCACCGACCAGTTGGCGCAGGAATCCGCGACGCGTTGATCCCGAAGGAAACACCATGAAGATTGCCATCATCGGCGCCGGCCCGGCCGGGCTGCACTTCGCCTCGCTCATGAAGCGGCTTGACCCGCGCCATGACATCACCATCCACGAGCGCGGCCCACGCAACGCCACCTGGGGCTTTGGCGTGGTGTTCTCGGACAATGCGCTCGATTTCCTGCGCATCGACGACGCCGAGCTCTACAACTACCTGCGCCCGCACATGGAAAGCTGGGCGGACATCACGATCAACCACAACGGCACCGGCGTAGCCATTGCCGGCAATGGCTACGCCGCCATCGGGCGCCTGGAGATGCTCTCGCTGCTGTACCAGCACGTCGAGGGCCTGGGCGTGACGATCCGGTTCGACACCGAGATCACCTCGCTCTCGCAACTCGCGGGCGCCGACCTGATCCTGGCCGCCAACGGGGCCAACTCCTGGGTGCGCGAGGAAAACCGCGAGAAATTCGGCACCAGTACCGACCTGCGCCCCAACAAGTTCATGTGGTGCGGCTCGACCAAGCCGTTCGACACGCTGAGCCTGAGCTTTCATACCAGCGACGTGGGCGTGTTCTGCGCCCACCACTACCGCTACACGCCATCGATGAGCACCTTCCTCGTCGAAGTGACCGACGCGACCTGGAAGCGCGCCGGGTTTGACCGCATGGGCAACGACGAGGCCATGCGTTACTGTGAAAAGGTCTTCGCCCAGGAGCTTGATGGCCACCCCATCCTCTCGAACAACTCCTATTGGCGCAATTTTCCGGTGATCTGGAACGAACGCTGGCACTTCGACAACGTGGTGCTGATGGGAGATGCGCTCAGGCCCGCGCATTTTTCCATCGGTTCGGGCACGCGCATGGCGATGCTGGACGCCGTGGCGCTGTGCAACGCGTTCAAGGAGACGGGCGACGACGTGCCGGCGGCGCTGAATCGCTTTCATGAACTGCGCATGCCGACGATGAAGAAGATCTGGGACGCAGCCAACCGCAGCATGCGCTGGTACGAGGAGATGGACGAACTCGTTCCGAACAAGAACGCCATTGAATTCGCCTATGACTACATGACGCGCACCGGGCGCATCAGCCACGAGAAGGTGCGCCAGCTCGATCCCAGCCTGGCGGCCGCGTATGAAAAATTGCACCCGGAAGTGCTTGGAATATAAAAATCAATACTGGAATTTAGCGACTTAGCCCTTATACAACATGCGTTATAAGCTATCATAATAGAAGCATAAAACCATTAGATCCCATCCATTTGGCATTCAACGATGGGCACCATGGTTACCTCGCTGGATTGCAAGACCGACCCCTGGCCATCGGGAATTCCTCGCGGTCTGATCGGCGACTGAGGCGTGCTCAGTGGCGTTTGCCAAGCGTTTCCCGGGCGGATTCACCGAACGCCGACCGGTAGGCCCGGGAAAACTCCCCGAGATGGGTCCAACCGTATTGCATCGCGGTCTGCGCGATTGATTGGCGTGGCGCCCTGCTGGTCATCAGGCTCGTACGCACGGCGTCCAGGCGCTGGCGGCGCAGCCATTGCATCGGCCCCATGCCACGCACGCGCTGGAAACTTGCCTGCAGCGTGCGGACGGCCACGCCGCAGGCGCGGGCTGCGCTGGTCACTGTGACCGGCTGGTCGATGCGCTCCAGCATCCATTCCTCGGCGCGGCGCTGCAGCAACGAATCTGGCTGGCCACGTGCATCCATCTTTTCTACTTGATTATGAGGATGGAGCAGCAGCAGTGTGGTGCATACCTGCTCCTCCAAGCAGACGTTCAGGTGCCTGAGCGCCATGCCATCGAACTCGCCTCGCAGCCCTGCGGCCACGGTGTGCAACAAGGGGCCGAGTGCGCTCCATGCGGGCGCATCCAGTGCCATGGAGCCGGCAAAATCGATCGGCACCGAGGCTGGGCGCCCACTCAGCGCCAGCCAGGCCGCGTCGATGGCCGGGCGCTCCAGCCGCAGAACCAGCTGTTCGAAATCAGAGGAGGCCGAAAATCTGAACCGCGGTGCGGCGCTGACCAATCCGGCGTGGTTCGTGGTGACTTGCACACGCTCGCGCCCGACTTCGAACGAGGCGGTGCCGCTCAGGCCGATACAGAGCAGGTAGTAATTGCCCAGGCGCTGCGGGTCCACATCGACCGCCGCTCCCCAGGTCAGACGGCTGATGGACATGGCGCCAAAGGGCAGGCTATCCATGCTCGCGTGCAGTTGCTGCCGGGGACGCGTGATGTGCAACTGGTGGGGGCTGAATACCCGGCCGCACATGTCTCGCGCTTCGTCCACGTCATGCGTCTCGAAAAGCCGTCCGCGCTTCAAGTCGATTCCGTTAATCAGGAGTGATGGAAAAATCGAGGGCATAGGACAGTGCAAACCGGTGTTTGAATTTTCATTCGAGGCTGACTATCGTCAATAGGGAAAAGCCTGATCCAGAAGCTGCGTTTTCGCGCATGTGGCTGCGCGTTTCCGATAGCCGATATCGAACGTCGTTTCTACCATCGGTGCTTTCAAAACGGAAGGAGCACATCATGCGGTACGTATTGGTTCACGGGAGCTGGCACACGGGCGAACTCTGGGAGCCGGTCGCGGCGTTGCTGCGCAATGCCGGTCACGAGGTGCATACCCCGACCGTGGCGGGGCATGGGCACGACGCCGACAAAAGCGTGAACCATGCGCAGTGCACGCAGTCGATCGTGGATTACATCGTGCAGCATGACCTCAGGGAGGTGGTGATTCTGGGCCACAGCTATGGCGGCACGATTGTTTCCAAGGTGGCCGAGGCGGTGCCTGAGCGGCTGCGTCGCCTGATCTACTGGAATGCCTTCGTGCTCCAGGATGGCGAATCGCTATTGGACAACGTGCCGCCGCACTATCGGGCGTTGTTTGCCGATCTTGCCGGCGCCAGCGGCGACAACAGCGTGACGTTGCCTTTTCCGATCTGGCGCGAGGCCTTCATCAATGACGCAGACTTGGAGACTGCCCAGCGTACATACGCATTGCTTTCGTCCGAGCCTTACCAACCTTTCGTGGACAAGCTCGATCTGAAGAAATTCACTACCCTGCAGATTCCGCGCAGCTATATCTCATGCACGGAAGATACCGCCCTTCCCCAGGGGCCGGAATGGGGCTGGCACCCACGCATGTCCAGCCGGCTGGGGCTGTACCGGCTGGTGCAGCTGGCCGGCAGCCATGAGGTGATGTTCACACACCCTGACCGGCTTGCAGCCGCCATTGATGCTGCGGGGCGAGACTGACTGGCAGCGCGCGGCGCGGCGCGGATGCCATGCGCCTGGATGTCCAACCGCTTCGAGGGGTCAAATTCCGGGCCAATGGTCCGGCGCCGCAGGCGTCAATGCGCGTGGTGCGCCAGGCTTCTCACCAGCATCACCGCCCCCATGCCGCCCAGCAGCCAGAGGATTTGCACCACCGCCTGCGCGGCCGACATGCGCCGCTGCAGCTGCGGGATCAAATCCGCCAGCGCCACGTAGATGAAACTGCTGGCGGCGACGACCAGGAAATAGGGCAAGGCGGCCTCCCAGCGGCCCACGATGTAATAGCCCGCCACGCCGCCCAGCGCCGTGGCCGCGCCGGCCAGTGAGACTTTCAGCAAGGCCGCGCGGCGCTTGCCCTGGCGCAGCACGACGAGATCGCCCACATGGTGCGGCACCTCATGCGCCAGCACCGAAAGCGCCGCCACCAGACCCAGGCGCCAATCGGCAACGAAAGTCGAGGCAATCATCACGCCGTCACCAAAGCAATGCAGGCTGTCGCCCGCAATCAGTGTCCAGCCACCGCGGCCATGCGTGGAATGGACGTGGTCATGACCGTGATCGTGCTCGCCTTCTTCATGTGGCGCATCGCCATGCGCGCCATGCTCATGGCCGTGGTGCCAGAGCTCGGCCTTCTCCAGAATGAAGAACAGCACCAGACCCAGCAGCAGCGTGGCAAAGAGCGGCTGCGCCGCATGGTCTTCAAACGCCTCGGGCAGCACCGCCATGAACGCGGTGGAGAGCAGGGCACCCGCCGCCAGGCTCAGCAGATGCTGCGGCCCGATACGCCAGCGCCCATCCATGCCCAGCAGCAGCAGCATGGCTGCCAGCCATACGCTGCCGATACCGGCGGCCAGAGTGGCGCCGATGATTGCTATCAATAACATTGCTGCTTGCGCTTGTGCTGTGTGCCCAGGCGCCTTTTTTCATTGGTATTCAATTAAGCCCGTGCTGCTTGAACCAGGCCAGGGCCCGCTTCCAGCCATCTTCGGCCGCATCCTTGCGGTAGCTGGCACGGTAGTCGGCGTGGAAGGCGTGGGGGGCATCAGGATAAACCACGAACTGCGCCCCGCTGGCAGGCGCGCCCGCCTTGGCCAGCGCCGCCTTCATCTGCTCGATGGTAGCCACCGGGATGCCTTCATCCTTGCCGCCATACAGGCCCAGCACCGGCGCTTTCACCTGCGCGGCCAGCGCCAGGGGCTGCCGGGGCTGCAGCGGGGTATCCTGCCCCGCCAGACGGCCATACCAGGCCACGCCCGCCAAAACCTGCGCATGCGCCGCGTACAGCCAGGTGATGCGTCCGCCCCAGCAAAAACCGGTGATGCCCACCTTCTTCGCATCGCCGCCATGCGCGCCCGCCCAGGCCACGGTGGCATCCAGGTCGCCCATGACCTGCGCATCCGGCACCTTGGCGACCACCTCGCTCATCAGCTTGGCGAGTTCGCCATAGCTCATCGGATCACCCTGGCGCTCGAACAGGTCGGGCGCGATCGCGAGATACCCCGCGTGTGCCAGGCGACGGCAGACATCGGCGATGTATTCGTGCACGCCAAAAATCTCCGAAACCACCAGGATCACCGGCAGGTTCGTCTTGCCCTTGGGCGCGGCGCGGTAGGCGTGCACCTGGAAATTGCCGGACGGGTAGCTGACCTCGCCCACCTCCAGCCCATCGGACGGGGTGTCGATGGCGGTCTGCGCCATCACCGGCGCGGCCGCCGCCGCATAGCCGGCGCCCAGCATCAGGCCCAGCGCCCTGCGGCGGCTGGCACGCCCCGCACCCTGCAGCAGGGCGGTGGCATCCTTGTACAAATCGTCGTGCATATCTATCCTCTCCATCGTGCATTGCATCGGGCGATCACGGGCTTCGACGGTGCGTCGAACGGCGCATGGTCTTTACCCCGGAATCACCGTGCCATGGCCGGTGAAGGCCGGTCGTCCTTGCCTCATCCAACAGCCACACGCCTGAGCAGCCGTACATGCATGGGGCGCTCGAACGGCGCGCCCACCGGGGTGCAGTGTGGCGCAAAAACGGCCAGCGTGCGTGCGCGCAGGTCCTGGTCGACAGGGTGATCGGCAAAACTCGGGTGCATCATGCGTTTTTCAAAATCGGCGAAATCGGCAAAGCGCACCGGCGTGGCAAACCACTCCTCGGCCACCTGCTGCCAGCACGATGGCTGCTGCGCGAGCGCCCTGTCCAGCGCTGTCTGCGCCGCGGCACGCACCAAGCCTTCGTCGTTGTAAACCTTGATGACTTCGTTGAACGCACCGTCGTACACCGGCTCGGAAACGTAAAGATGCCCGCCCGGGCGCAGCACGCGAGCCACCTCGGCGAGCGCCTGATCCATGAATGCGATGGGTACGTGGTGCAGCGACTTGAGCATCAACGCAAGGTCGAACTGCGCCGCCGCCTCCGGGATGGCCTGCGCACCGGCTTCGATGAAGCGCATGCGCTCAGGCACCTGCCGCAGGTTGTGCCTCATCTGCACCGTGTCCACCTCCAGCCCCAGGTAGTGCATCGCAGGGTGTGCCTGCAGCAGGCGCTGCGCCATCCCGGCCGCACCGCAACCCAGCTCGATCACCCGCGTGCAGGGCTCGGGCAGCAGACGGTCGAGCAAGGCAAATTCATCGGCTATCAGCGGGTAATCCATTGCATTCTCCAGTAACGACCCGGTTTTACACCCACCATCGCACGAGGGCTGAAGCCGCGGCCCCCAGCACCACCACCAGTAGAAAGGGCGCACGCCACCACAGCGCCAGTGCCGCCACGGCCAGGGCCACCAGGCGCGCGTCCACGCTCAGCGCCGTGCCAGCGGCAAAGGTGTTCATCACCGTGAGCGCGGCCAGCAGCGCGACCGTGAGCGCGCCCGCCACACGGTGCATGCGCGGGTTCTGCAGCCAGCGCGCGGGTACCGCATAGCCCAGCAGCTTGGTGGCAAAGGCAATCAACCCCGCCAGAAGAATCGCGTGCCAGAGCGTCACCGCGCATGCCCCCACCAGCCCCAGACCGCGCCCGCCGCCGCCGCGAGCAGGATGGGCACGCCCGGCGCCACCCAGGGGATGGCCGCCGCTGTGACAAAACCTGCCGCCAGCGCAAGCGCCACCGGCTCGCGGCCCTTGAGGCGTGGCCACAGCAGCCCCAGGAAGGCCGCCACCGCCGCACCGTCCAGCCCCCAGGTGCGTGCATCCCCCAGCGCATCGCCCAGCAGCGCGCCCACGAGCGTGAAGGCATTCCAGAGAATGAAGACGCCCAACCCCGCCGTCCAGAAGCCGCGCCGCTGCTCGTCCGCACCGTCCTGGCTCAGCGTGGTGGCGGCCGATTCATCGATGGTGAGTTGCGCCATCAACACCTTGCGCCAGCCGCGCGGCAGAAAAAGGTGGTTCATCTGCACCCCATAGACGGCGTTGCGCACGCCCAGCAGGCTGGCCGCGCCCACCGCCGCAGCGGCGCTGCCGCCACCCGCAACCACGCCGATGAAGGCGAATTGCGAGCCACCGGTGAACATCAGCAAGGAAAGCACCATGGCCTGCGCCACGGTAAGACCCGCCGCCACCGCCAGCGCGCCAAATGAAACGCCGTACAGGCCCGTCGCCACCGCGATCGACAGGCCCATGCGCACGGCGGGGGTGAAGCTGCTCCGCCCCACACCCGCCGGGAGGCATGCCTTGCCACTCGATTCATTCATGCGCACAAATGTAGCCTGCGCACGGGTCACCGCCGCCGCACACCCCCATCGCCACTACACCAGGCCGGGCACCCTTATTTTCCTGAACCAGCCATGCGCGCGAACCCAGCCAACGGATGTTGCCCCACCATGGCCATAGGCGTCGGCAAGCTGGATGAAGCAAGATTTGTCGACGAGTCCAGTGGCGTCTAAGCACCGATCCAGTTCCTGGTTGAATTGAAGTGCGTCCATGTGCCCCCCAACTATTGGGTGGTCTGTACAGGGCGCCTGCTCAGTATGCCGAGCAGGCCCAACAGAACCGACAGCAGCACCAGCGTCCATTCGCTCAGCGTGGGAATGGCTGCCGCACTGCCTGCAGCCAGCGGCACCACGGGCAGCAGCGGGTCGGAGATGGTGCCGGGGGTGGGATCGGCATCGCCCAGGGCGTTGTCGGTGATGTTGTAGGTCACCGTCGTGCGGCTCGCATCCAGCGTCAGGTTCAGTGATGTGGCGGCATTCTGCGGGTCAAACCAGCCGCCCGCGCCGTTGGGCTTGCGAAAGGCCACGTTCACGGGCAACGGTTCGGGGTAGTGCAGGGTGATCGTCAGCGGATCGCTGTTGCAATGCGAGGCCGTGAAACTGAACTGCCCATAGGGTGCCCGCATCTGCGGCGGCACTTGGGTGGCGGGGCCAAATCCGCCAGTTGCCAGCAGTGTGCAGTTGGGGCCGCCGCCCGCCAGCGTGGCTGTGGCGGTGCCCACCATGCCGGGCACCGCGTCTGGTGCCGATGTCATTTGCAGCAGGCGCGGCACTACGGCGTTGGAGCCGGCGGAATCCGCGCCCCAGCCCGCCGTGTTCTCGGCTTTCACCGTGAACGTGTAGCTCACGCCATTGGTCAGCCCTGTGACGGTGACGGGCGAGCCGGTGCCGCTGACCGGCCCCACGTCCGGCGGGTTGACTGCCACCTCGTAGCCAGTGATGGGCGCGCCGCCGGTGTCGCTTGGGGCTGTGAAGCTCACCGTGGCTTCCCCGTCGCCCGCCGTGGCTGTAACGGCGGCGGGTGCGCCGGGTAGCGCTGCGTTCACGGTGAAGGTTTGGCTGACCTGTGGTGCAGGCAAGTAACTGCTGTTGCCCGCCTGGTCGGCGTTGATGGTGCAGTTGCCTGCGGTGACAAAGCTCAGCGCGCCGCCGCTGGTGATGGTGCAGACGCCAGTGGTGGCTGAGGTAAAGGTCACTGCGCCGCCTGGCGCCGTGGCAGTCAGTGTGGGCGAGGTGCCGAAGTTCTGCGCGCCGGGGGTGGCGAAGCTGATGGTTTGCTGGGCCTTGGGCGTCACGCTGTTCGACGCCGCCGAAGCCGCCCCCGTGCCCGCGCTGTTGGTGGCCGTGACCGTAAAGGTGTAGCTCGTACCGTTGGCCAGCCCGCTGACGGCGATGGGTGATGATGTGCCGGTTCCGGTAAAGCCGCCGGGGTTGGATGTCACTGTGTAGCTCGTGATGGACGCACCGCCGGTAAAACCCGGTGCGGTGAAGCTCACTGTGGCCTGCCCGTTACCGGCCGTGGCCGTGGCGGCGGTAGGTGCGCCGGGCGCTACCGGGTTCACCATCACGCTGACCGTGGCGGCTGCGGACATGCCGCCCGCGTTGCTGGCCGTGTAGGTAAAGCTATCAAGGCCCGCATAGCCCGCTGCGGGCGCGTAGGTGATGCCGGTACCGCTGGCCGTGGCCGTGCCGTGGCTTGCCTGCGTGGCCACCGCTACGGAGGCGGGTGTGCCGGCCGTGATGTTGAGCGTCACCGCAGTGGTCCCACCGCCGTAGGTCGCCGTATGGGTGACGTTATTCGCCACGGGCACGGTGATGATGTTGATCTGCACCGTGTTGCCCACAACGACACCGCCCAAGGTTGCCGACACTTCCACCGTGCCCTGTGCCACCGGGGTAAGCGTGGCGGTGTAGGTGCCGTCGCCATGATTGGTGAAGGCGCTCAGCGTCGCGGCGCCATTGTTCACGGTGAACACCACCGGCAAGGTGGTACCCGTGGGCACATCCACGCCCGCAGCGGTCTTCAGTTGCAAGGTGATGGCTGTGGCTGCGCCGCCGGTAGCCAAATTGGTGCTGCCGGCACCCAAGGTGCTTTGCGCCAGCGATGCCAGTGGGTAGTTGACCACCACCCGACCCGTGCCCCCGTTGCCGCCGCCTTGTCCGCTGCCCGAGGCGACGAACCCGCCGCCGCCACCGCCGCCGCCCGTGCCATTGATGCCGTTGATTCGTCCGCTGCTCGTTCCGGTCCAGGCATTGTTGCCAAACTCACCATCGCCACCAGAGCGCGCACCACCAGGGCACCCCGACCCCTTCGCCCCTGGATTGGTATTGCCAGAGTAAACACCGTGACCACTGCCGCCAGCGCCGCCAATGCAATAGTTGCTGCCCGCAAATGCCTGCCATGCCGCGGCACCCGCAGCCTCGCCGGTGGCTCCTAACCCAGTGTTCCCACTCGCCGTATTAGCGGCGTAACCGGTTGCTCCGATGACTCCTGCAATATTTGAAGCACCGCCGCTGCCCCCGCCGCCTGCACCACCAAACACCGAATACGCGCTACCGCCAGGATGCGACCCGCCACCGCCGCCGCCAGAGGCCACCAACGAACCCAGCGTACTGGTTCCGCCACCGGTTGCGGCTGTCAACGTGTTGGTTGCGTCTGAATAAATGCCCTTGGTCCCCCCGGCGCCGACCGCAATGGAAACCGTCCCGGAGGAGGTCACACTGCCCAGTACGACCCCGCCGCCGCCGCCGCCCGCGCCCGCACCGCCGCCATCGTCGCCTTTGCGGCCGCCGCCCCCACCGCCGCCGCCGCCCACCACCAGTGCGCTGACCGAGGTTCCGCTGGCAATGGTCAGATTGCCGCTGCACGCCGTCGTGTAATTGCTGAGGCGCTGAACCGTGCCACTTTGCACGGTGTCAGTGGTCGTGCCTGTGCACTGCGCCGCAGCCTGCCCGCCAAGCAGCAGCGTCGACAGCAGCAGCGCGCCATGGCGCAGCAGGTGTTTCCAAGGTTTATTCGAATGCGCGGTGGGGTATCGGGGTGCAGGCATGTCTGGTCAACGGCAACACAATTGGTTGCAGGCATGCTAGCCAGCGCTCTGGCAGAAACCCTACCAAAACCTACCAAAACCTGCGCTGCCTGCCTCGGCGAACAAACAGGCACTTCAAAGTGGCTTTTTTCAGACGATATCTACCCCGGTGCACAGCCGATAGCCTTCCTGGCGCAAGGCTTCTATGCCGGGGGAAGGCGCACCCAGCGTGAGCAATTTCTTGCGCAGCCGCACCAGCCTGACCTCCAGGCTGGATTTGGCATAGATTTCAAGATCGAGTCCCAGGATTTCGGCAATCTGCCAGTAGGCCAGTGATCTGCCCGGTGCCAGCGCCAGGGCCGCCAGCAGGGTGGCTTCACTGACCGTCAGATGAATGGGTTCGCGCCCCGGCTGGCGCAGCATGCCACTGGCCCGATGCAAGACAAGATGCGCCGACGGCGTGCCGCTTGCGGCGAAGGTGCGCTCCATGCGCACGCGCCGCTGGCCCATGGCTGCCACGGCGGCGCACAGCTCGGCAGGCTCCACGGGTTTGGTCAGGTACAGATCTGCACCGCGCGCGTAACCGGCGAGCTTGTCTTGCAGTTCGCTGCGCGCGGTGACCATGACGATGCCCGCCAGCGGATACACCGCGCGCAGGCGCGTGGCCAGGCTCAGCCCGTCTTCACCGGGCAGGTTCAGGTCCAGGAGAAAAACATCCACAGGCAGGCCCAGCGTGCGTTCATCGAGCTCTTCCGCGGAGCCCAGCCCCACCACCTCATGCCCCTCGTCACGCAAGGTATCCACCAGCAGCTGGCGCAGCGTCGGATGATCTTCCACCAACACAATGTTCAGCGCAGGCGTTGGGGTATCCATAGTTCAAGGCAAATGTGGGTAGGGCTGGGTAGGTAGCGCAACTCGCCCCCCAGACTTTGGGCCAGTTTCTGGGCCAGATGCAAGCCCAGGCCGGTACCGGGAAATGGGGTGGCACCGGGCGCACGCCAGTAGCGGTCGAAGAGGCGCTGCGGGTCGGGCCAGCCGCTTGTGCCAGGTAGATTGGAGACCGTGAGCCGCAAACCCTCTGCCCCCGCTTGCGGCACGCTTTGCATTTGGACGGCAACGGGGGTCTGCGCCGGGCTGTACGCCGCAGCGTTGTGCAGCAGATTGGTCAGGACGATGACCAGCAGCTGCCTGTCGGTATGCACCACGGCGGGCACGCTGCAACCGAGCTGCATGCGCCCGGCCAAGCCTTCAATGGCGCCCGCCAGCTCGCCCAGCAGTGCGCGCATATCCACATCCTGCCTCTGCAGCTGCAGCGCGGTGGCGTCCAACCGGTCGGTCTGCAGGCAGCGCTCAAGAATCGCCTTCATGTCGCGCACGGCCTGCGCGGCGTCGCCCAGCTTGGCCTCACGATCGCGCCGGGCACCAAGCGCCAGCGAGACCACGGACAGGGGTGTCTTGAGCTCGTGCATGAGCATGTGCAGAAAGTGCGATTGCTCCTGGCTGTGCTGCTGCTCCTGCTGCAGGCGTTCGGTGGCACGCTGCAGCTCCCAGCGCATCTGTTCGTTGAGCCGCGCCCAGCGCTGGCTGCGCACGAAAAGCAGCACCGTCATGGCGCCGGCGGTAAAGAGGTTGTGCCAGATGATGAGCTGCAAAGTCCAGGGCGCAGGCGGCAGCAGGCGCAAGACCGTGGCAAGGCCAATGAAGAGCGCCCCCATGGCCAAGGCATAAAAAGCCACGAGCACGCGCTTGGCCACCAGTTGCTGCACATCCTGCGGCGGCTTGCAGGAGGCAGCCACGAAAAACACGACGACGGTGCCCAGCATGAGCAAGGCCACCCCGGCCTGCAATGCCTGGCGCTCCCACCCCAAGGCAAAGGGCAGCAGCAGCGCCGCCCCAAGCCAGGGCAACGCGCACAACGCCCGAAACCACAGCCGCGCCGGCCGGTAAGTGCGCAGCAGCTCGATATCGAAAATGGCCGACAGCGGCAGCACCAGCAGCACGCTGATGGAAAACATCCTGTCCAGCACCGAGGGTGCCAGCCAACCGGAGAACCACAGCGCCGGGAAGCCGTAATAACCGGCGATATAAAAGCTGACCACGCCATGGCGCAGCAGCCAGGCGGCCAGCACCCTGTCGCGCTGCAACCACCAACTGGCAAGCAGCACCACGAACATGACGACCATCAGGGTGAGGTAGATCGCTGGCTCCACCGTACGCTGCATGAAGAGCGACGGAGCCTGCTGCGCACTGGCCACCTGCAGGCTGACGATGTGCGCGCTCGTGCTCTGCACGCGCAGCCACACATCGCGATCCGCATTGGCGGCGGGCAGCTCGAACGAAAACCCCGGTCCCGGCCAGGCGTTGGCATCGACCGGGTAGCGGTCACCCACGGTTTGGGGTGCGCGGCCCACTGCCGGGTCAAACAGCGTGAGCTCATTGAGCCATGGGGGCGATACCAGCAGCGCAACGGGCTGCGCGCTGGCCGCAATGCGCAAGCGCAGCCAGTCCACGGAGCCAGAATAGCCCCGACTGAAAATGCCCTGGTAGGGCTGAAACTGCTGGCTGCGCACCTGCTCGAAAGTGGTCTGCCCACCCGGGTCGCGCCACCAGGATTGGGCCAAAAGGCCGCCGGGCTGCGCGGAAGGCGCACTGCCCTTCGTCTGCGCCTGGCCCGACAGCGCCAACAGCATGCAGACCACGCACCAGCCCAGCCACAAGAGCAGGACACGGGCAGAACGGCGCAGTTGCCGCTCAGGCATGGGGCAACATCAATGCGCCTCTTCCCAGTTGGCACCCACCCCCACCTCCGCAACCAAAGGCACCGCCAGTTCCGCCACGCCCGCCATCAGGCGCGGCACCTCGGTGCGCACCCAGTCGGCATCCGCCTCGGGCAGGTCAAAGACCAGTTCGTCGTGCACCTGCAGGATCATGAGGATCTCGGGCTTTTCGGCATCCAGCCGCGCCTGCACCGCCACCATCGCCTTCTTGATGAGATCGGCCGCCGTGCCCTGCATGGGTGCGTTGATCGCGGCGCGCTCGGCGGCCTTCTTGCGCGGGCCGCTGCCGCCGTTGATGTCGGGCAGGTACAGACGTCGGCCGAACACCGTCTCGACATAGCCCTGGCGGTGGGCGAGATCCACTGTCTCATCCATGTAACGCTTGACGCCGGGGTAACGCTCAAAGTAACGATCGATGTAGTTCTTGGCGGCCGTGTTGTCGAGGCCCAGGTTCTTCGCGAGGCCGTAGCTGCTCATGCCATAGATCAGGCCGAAGTTGATGACCTTGGCGTAGCGCCGCTGCTCGCTGCTGACCGCATCGACCGCGACGCCAAACACCTCGGCCGCGGTGGCGCGGTGCACGTCCACGCCATCGTGAAAGGCCTTGAGCAGCGCCGCGTCACCGCTGATGTGCGCCATGATGCGCAGCTCGATCTGGCTGTAGTCGCAACTGGCGATCACGCGGCCCGGCGGCGCGATGAAGGCTTCGCGGATGCGCCTGCCCTCGGCCGTGCGCACGGGGATGTTCTGCAGATTGGGGTCGTTGCTGGCGAGCCGCCCTGTGACGGCCACCGCCTGCGCGTAGTGGGTATGCACGCGGCCCGTCGCCGGGTTGATCAGCGTGGGCAGCTTGTCGGTGTAGGTGCTCTTGAGCTTGGAGAGACTGCGGTGCTCCAGTAGCTTGGCGGGCAGCGGGTAGTCTTCCGCAAGCTTTTCCAGCACCTCTTCATCGGTCGAGCGCGCGCCGGTGGCGGTTTTCTTCACGACGGGCATGCCGAGCTTGTCGAAGAAAATTTCGCCCAATTGCTTGGGTGACCCCAGATTGAAGGGCTGCCCCGCCAATTCATAGGCTTCTTTTTCAAGCGCCATGATGCGCATGCCAAGCTCATGGCTTTGCTGGGCAAGCTTCTTTGCATCGACCAGCACGCCGTTGCGCTCGATGCGAAACAGCGTCTCGCTGCTGGCGATTTCCAGCGCGTAGATCGCGCGCAGCCTGGCATCCTGCTCCAGCCGGGGCCAGAGCACGCGGTGCACGTCCAGCGTCTGATCCGAGTCTTCGCAGGAATAGGCCGCGGCCTGTTCCACTGGCACCTGGGCAAACGGAATCTGCTTGGCGCCCTTGCCGCACAGGTCTTCGTAGCTGATGCCGGTGCGCCCAGTGTGGCGCTCGGCCAGGCTGGTGAGGTTGTGCGGCTTGGTCACTTCCAGCACATAGCTCTGCAGCATGGTGTCGTGCGCATAGCCGCGCACGGTGATGCCGTGGTTGGCCAGCACATGCTGGTCGTACTTGATGTGCTGGCCGAGTTTGGCGTGCGCCGCGCTTTCCAGCCAGGGCTTGAGGCGCTGCAGCACTTCATCGCGCGGCAACTGCTGGGGCACGTCCACGCCTTCGTGGGCCAGCGGCACGTAGGCGGCGCTGCCCGGCTCCACGCTGAAGCTGATGCCGACGATGCGCGCCTGCTGCTCATCCAGCGACGTGGTTTCGGTATCGAAGGCGACCAGCGGCGCGGCCATGAGCCTGACCAGCCAGGCGTCGAGCTCGGGCCAGGAGAGCACCACGTCGTAATCCACATCACGCTGCTGCGCCTGCACCGCCGTTTCGCTCGCCTGCGCGTCGATGAACAAATCGCCACTGGTGGCGGGCGTCTCGCTGGCCTCCAATTGGCGCGCCAGGCCCTTGAAGCCATGTTTGGCATAAAAATGCCGCAAATCGCCCATCTGTTCTGCGCCTACAGCTATCGAATCCAAAGCAGGCAGGCTGGGCACCTCGGCCTGCAGATCGCAATCCACGCGCATGGTCACGAGGCGCTTGCCCATGGGCAGCCAGCCGAGCGCGGCGCGCAGGTTCTCGCCCGCCGCGCCCTTGACCTCGCCGGCGCAGGCAATCAAAGCGTCGAGCGAGCCGTATTCGAGCAGCCACTTGGCGGCGGTCTTGGGACCGACCTTGGTGACGCCGGGCACGTTGTCCACCGCGTCGCCCACCAGGGTTTGAAAATCCACCATCAACGCTGGCGGCACACCAAACTCTGCCGTCACGCCCGCCACGTCGCGGCGCTTGCCGTTCATGGTGTCGATGATGGTGATGCGCTCGTTCACCAGCTGGCTCAGGTCCTTGTCGCCGCTGGAGACGACCACCGTTATGCCCTGCGCCGCCGCGCGCGTGGCGAGGGTCGCTATCACGTCGTCGGCCTCCACGCCCGGCACGCTCAGCACCGGCCAGCCCAGCAGTTTCACCACCTCATGGATGGGTTCGATCTGCGCGCGCAGGTCGTCCGGCATGGGGGAGCGGTTGGCCTTGTACTCGGGGTAAAGCGCGTCGCGAAACGTCGGGCCGTGCGCGTCGAACACGCAGGCGGCGTACCGGGCGGCATGCTCTTTTTTCAGCGCATGCAGCATGTTGATCATGCCGCGGATGGCGCCCGTGGGCTGGCTCGTGGGGTCGCCCGGCACGGCACGAAGATCGGGCATGGCGTGGTAGGCGCGGTAGAGGTAGCTGGAGCCATCGACCAGCAGCAGTAGCGGTGTGTCACTCATGGGGCCATTGTGCCGGGTTGGAACCTCCTCAAACCCGGTACGGCCCGCCCGGCCACTCAATCCACGCAGGCACCCGTGCGGATCAAGGTGCCCACATGCTCGCCGCGCAGTGCCGCGGTGATGCGGCCGGGCACCAGGCCGTTGACCACCTGGACGCGGCCAATGTGGCGAGCGTTGGCCATCACGTCGATCAGTGCCCGATCGACGGGCAGCGAACCCGTATGCCGCGCCAGTTCGGCGTGGCTGGTTTCGCCGAGCCATTGCGCCTTGTCGCCGTCCGGGCCGTTCGGATCCGTGCTGCAGATGCCATCCACGTCCTCGACGATGGTCAGCCCCGCGGCGCCCAGCGCATCGGCCAGCAGGAAGGCGCCCGTGTCCGCACGGTGCATGGGCAGGCGCGAGTGCGGAAACTCATGGTGGTGGTAGGGCGCAAACGCGCTGCCCACGACCGCGCGCGCGGCGCTCAGGTGGATGGCCAGCTGGCTGGCAATGGTGGGGGGCTCGATGTAGGACACGCCATCGGGCGCCAGCAGCGCCGCCAGCATGTGGCCGTTCTGCCCGGCCTCGCTGGCCGCCAGCGGCGCCAGCGAGCCCACCGGCAGGCCCAGGTCCAGACCCACGCTGTAGAGGTGGCGCGCGCGGATGCCCGCGCCCGTCAGGATCAGCATGCGGTGCTCGGGCAAGAGCTTGCGCAGCTCGTCCACCACGGGCAGGATGGCCTCGGGGCCGCGGTCCATGATGGCGCGTCCGCCAATCTTGACCACCTGCAGCCAGGGCAGGATGCGGATGGGGGTTTTGTCCGCCACCGGACGGGTGAGTGTGCTGTCCTGCAGGGTCTGGCGTGCCAGGGCCGAGGCGACATGCTTGATGGTATTGGTCTGCGCCATGGCCGTCTCCTCAATCTGCGGTGATGATGGTGCCGACATGCTCACCCGCCAGGGCGCGCGTCAGGTTGCCGGGAACCAGGCCGTTGACCACCTGCACTTCGCGCACATGGCGCGCCGCCTTGATCAAATCGAGCACCAGGAATTCGAGGATCGAATCGTGCAGGCCCCTGGCCTTCATTTCATCGACCGAAATCTTGGGAATGAGCGTGGCGTTCTTCGAGGTCTTGGGGTTGGCGGTGAACAGGCCGTCCTCGTCCTTCACGTAGATCATGGCCTTGCAGCCAAACTGCTCGGCCACCAGGAAGCAGCCCGCATCGGTGCGATAGGGCGGAATCACGCCTTCGGCCGCCGGGCGCATCCACAGGCCGTAGGGCGGCATGCCGCTGAAGATCACGGCGTTGACCTCGGCCAGAAACAGCGGCACCGACGACATGCCCGCATGGCTGACCGCCGAAATGCCATGCTTGGCCAGCAACTGCCCCAGCATCGCGGCATTCTGGTCCGCCACCGAGGCCCCCAGCTGCGACAGCACGCCGGCGGGCAGGCCCAGCCCGGCGGCAATGGAATAGAGGTGGCGCGCACGGGTGCCCGCGCCGGTGCCGATCATCAAGGTGTGCTGGCGCCGCGCCGCCACGATTTCATCGACCAGGGGGTAGACCGCGGCACGGCCTCGGTCGATGACGCTCTGACCGCCGATCTTGAGCACGGTGGCGTTGGGCAGGATACGGTGGTCGGCCGCCGCCTCGGCGGCCTGCAGCACACGCGGATCATCGAGCGTGTGCTGCATCAGGAGCTGCTCCAGCTCCGCAGTGGTGTTGGGCATGGGATGTATCTCTCGAAAAAAGTGGTCTTGGGCGCGTCTGCCAGACTGTGCCAGCCTTGCACGCCAGTATTATTCACAATAGCACCATCGACCCGGCCCTGCTGGAGCACCTGCTATCGCAGCAGGAACAGCAACACCATGAAAACACTCAAACGCATCCTGCTGTCCCTCATCGCGCTCATCGTGGTCGCGGGCGCCATCGGCTGGTTCAGCCTGGACAAGGAAACCCGCGGCCTGATCGCCACCTTCCCCACCAACCGCGATCTGCTGTTCTGGAGCCAGAAGCAGCGCGACGCGGCCTTCCGCGCGATGGACCGCATCAGCCTGCTGGCCAAATGGCACACGGCGCAGCCCTCGGCCCAGCCCCGGCCGCTGCCCGAGGGCAAGCCGCTCAAGCTCGGCCTCGATCTGGACGCCTTCATGCAGGGCCAGCACAGCGCCGCGGTGATCGTGCTGCAGGACGGCGAGATCCGGCTGGAGCGCTACGGCCTGGGGTTTGACAAGGACGGGCGCTGGACCAGCTTTTCCGTCGCCAAATCCTTCACCTCCACGCTGGTGGGCGCGGCGCTGAAAGACGGTCTCATCAAGAGCATGGACGACAAGGTGAGCGACTACCTCACCGACATGAAGGGCTCGGCCTACGACGATGTGACGGTGAAGCAACTGCTCACCATGACCTCGGGTGTGAAGTGGAACGAGGACTACGGCGACCCCAGCTCGGATGTCGCGCGCTTCAACAACCATGTGCCCGAGCCCGGCGTGGATTCGCTGGTGAGCTATATGCGCAAGCTCCCGCGCGCCGCGCCCGCCGGCACGCACTGGAACTACAGCACCGGCGAGACCAACCTCGTCGGCCTGATGCTGATGGCCGCCATCAAGAAGCCGCTGACCGAATACCTGCAGGAAAAAATCTGGCAGCCCGCGGGCATGGCGCAGCAGGCCACCTGGCTGCTGTCGAAATCCGGCAAGGAAATCAGCGGCTGCTGCCTGCAGGCGGCCCCGCGCGACTTTGCCCGCATGGGCCAGTTCATTCTGGAGGGCGCGATGGTCCAGGGCCAGAGCATCGTGTCCGACGGCTGGCTGAAGGCCGCCACTTCCAAGCAGGCGGATATCGGCCAGCCGGGGCGCGGCTACGGCTACCAGTGGTGGACCTACGACGACGGCACCTTTGCCGCACGCGGCATCTTCGGCCAGGGCATCTTCATCGACCCAGCGCGCCAGCTCGTCATCGCGGTCAACGCCGACTGGGACAAGGCGGGCGCCGCCAACAACCCGGCGTCCGACGCGCGCGAAGCCTTCTACCAGGCGGTGCGCAAGGCGGTGGACGACGAGGCGGCCGCGCGCTGATGCCGCCCGCGCCGCCTACAATCGGCACCATCATGCGCGCACTCCTTCTTCTTGCCATCTCGGCGCTGGCCGCTACTGCCGTGCTGGCGCAAAATTCCAAAGAAAATGCCGGTCAGCCCTTGTCAGACAAGGGTGGGCAGCTATCACAATCGGAAGCAGCCGGCACCGATAGAGGCCAGCGCATCGAGCGCATCGTGATCGAAGACGCGGGCAGCCGCATCGATGAGCTGCGCGTGGGCGGCGAGACCAAATTCATCACCGTGCAGCCCAAGGTCGGCGACAAGCTGCCCGCCTACGAGGTACGCCCGAACGACGGCACCCGGGTCTGGAACCTGGGCCGTTTCTGATCCCTTTTCTCTTGCGCTTCGGCTGCGCCGCGCCCGCTCCATGGCCGTTTTCACCCCTGTTTCCGAATCCGACGTCGACAGCCTGCTGCAGCGCCTGCGCCTGGGCGAACTGACCGAGCTGCGCGGCATCGAGGGCGGCATAGAAAACACCAACTACTTCGTCACCAGCACTGCGGGGCGCTACGTCCTCACGCTGTTCGAGCGCCTGAACCACGCGCAGCTGCCGTTCTACCTGCACCTGATGAAGCACCTGGCGCACCAGGGCATCCCGGTGCCCGACCCGCAGGGCGATGCGGACGGCGACATCCTCTTCACCGTGGCCGGCAAGCCGGCGGCGCTGGCCACGCGTCTCTCGGGCAGCAGCCAGCTCGCGCCCACGCCAGCACACTGCAGCGCGCTGGGCGCGACGCTCGCGCGCATGCATCTGGCGGCGCGCGGCTACGAGCGCGAGCAGCCCAATCTGCGCGGCCTGGCGTGGTGGAACACCACCGTGCCCGAGGTGCTGCCGCACATCGGCGCCGAAGCCGCCGCCCTGCTGCAGGCCGAGCTGGCCTACCAGAACCACGTCGCGCAAAGCCCTGAGTACGCGGGGTTGCCGCGCGGACCGGTGCACGCCGATCTGTTTCGCGACAACGTGATGTTCGAGGGCGAGCGACTGACCGGCATCTTCGATTTTTACTTCGCCGGGGTCGATAGCTTGCTGTTCGATCTGGCGGTGGCGCTCAACGACTGGTGCATAGCCCTGCCCACGGGCAGGCACGATGCGACACGCTTTGACGCCCTGCTGGCCGCCTACCAGGGCGTGCGGCCGCTCACGGCGCAGGAACGCCGCCTGCTGCCCGCCATGCTGCGCGCGGGTGCGCTGCGTTTCTGGATTTCGCGCCTGTGGGATTTCTACCTGCCGCGTGACGCGCACATGCTCAAGCCCCACGATCCGACGCACTTCGAGCGCGTGCTGCGCGAGCGCGTGACGCACCCGGTGTGCCCCTGAAACCCCGGCGACCCCGCCCTCTGGGTTACAGTCGCTCGCGCTTGCATTACGTTCCCGCATGAAACTCAATATCGTCCCGCCTCGCACGGGCTTTCTCTGGGTACGACTGGGCGTGCGCGTGTTCCTGCGCCAGCCGCTGGCGCTCAGCGTCCTGTTCTTCCTGTGCATGGCCTGCATGACGCTGGCCACGCTGATCCCGCTGGTGGGCACCGTGCTGGCGCTGGCCATGCTGCCCACGGTGACGCTGGTGATGATGGCAGGGGCCGCGGAGGCCCATCTGGGCAAGCGCCCGCTGCCCACGCTGCTGCTGGTGGCGTTTCGCACTGGCCGCGAACGTGCGCGCGCCATGGCGGTGCTGGGGCTGCTCTACGCCGCCGGCTTTCTGCTGGTGATCGCGCTTTCGGCGTTGGTGGACGGCGGTGAGTTCGCGACCGTCTACCTCGGAGCCAAGGCGCCGACGCAGGAGATGGTCGAGTCAAGCGCGTTCCAGGGCGCGATGTGGCTGGCGATGCTGCTGTACATGCCGTTGTCGCTGCTGTTCTGGCACGCGCCCGGCCTGGTGCACTGGCACGCGGTGCCGCCGGTGAAGGCGCTGTTCTTCAGCATCGTCGCCTGCTGGCGCAACCTCGGCGCATTCATGCTGTTCGAACTGGGCTGGATGGGCGTCTTCATGGCCCTGGGCATCGTGGTCAGCCTGGTCGTCGCCATGCTCAGCATGGCTGGCCTGGGGCTGGGAGCTGCCACCAGCCTGATGCTCGTCTCAGCCATCGCGCTCGCCGCCATGTTCTTCAGCTCGGTGGTCTTCACCTTCCGCGACTGCTTCGATGCTCCGGCGGCCGCGCCCGCTGCCTGAGCAGCCTGCGCCCTTTTTCGCCGCGCGGGCTTTGCTCGCCGGCCCTGGTTTCTTTCAACTCCGCAAGGACGACCTGCCATGCCCCTGAAGCTTCACACCATCATCTGCAGCACCCGCCCCGGCCGCGTCGGCCCGTCGGTCGCGCGCTGGTTCAACGGCTTCGCGCGCCAGCATGGCGGCCTGGATGCCGAGCTGGTCGACCTGGCGGATTTCCAGCTGCCGCTGTACGACGAGCCGGTGCATCCGCGCATGCAGCAGTACCAGCACGAACACACGCGCCGCTGGGCCCAGAGCGTCGCCGCGGCCGACGCCTACGTGTTCGTCACGCCCGAATACAACTACATGCCGCCGCCCACGCTCACCAACGCGATGGATTTCGTCTACAAGGAATGGAACTACAAGCCCTGCGGCTTCGTCGGCTACGGCGGCGTCTCGGGCGGCCTGCGCTCGGTGCAGATCGCCAAGCTGCATGCCACCACGCTCAAGCTCATGCCGCTGCCCGAAGGCGTGGCGGTTCCCATGGTGGGCAGCCTGATCCAGGACGGTGTTTTTGCCTCCAACGAGCTGATCGATGCCTCGGCCAGGACCATGCTGGACGAACTCCTGCGCTGGGCCGGGGCGCTCAAGCCGCTGCACGCCTGAATGGGGCAGCGGCGCGCGACGGCGCGTACCGCTGACACGGCGGTGTCATCGAACGGTCAAACCAGCGTCACATCGGCTTCCTAGCATCTGGCGGCAGAAAACCGGCCTTGTCCGCTTTTCGCTTCATCCACGGCCGATGGCGCCATTGCGCGCCAGGCCGTGCTGAAAAACCACCTTTTTCAGGACAGCCAATGCCTCAACTTCCCCCGACCACCCGCCGCAAGACCCTGCAACTACTGGCCGGCATGCCGCTGCTGCCCCTGGGCGCCGGCGCCTCCACCGCCAGCCTGCTGGCCGCATGCGGCGGCGGCGGCGATGCACCGATCGCCACCTTCAAATCCGCCGAGTTCGTCGGTTTCCCCGCGCCGGGCCTGGCCTCCGCCGCCGAACTGGCCACCACGACCGTCAAATCGTCGCTGAAGATCACCTACAGCGACAACAGCACCCAGTCCTTCGCACTGGGCTACCAGACCTTCTTCAACACCGGCGACAGCGTGAACAAGACCGGCGGCGGCACGATCGTCGCCGGCGGCTACTTTGACGCCAATGGCAACCCCATCACCACCATCAAGGCCGCCGATGGCTCGCCGGCCGTGCTGGATGGCTACAACCAGGCCAGCGCGCCCGCCGAATGGACGAAGGCCGGCCAGATCTTCTCCGACTGCGTGGACGGCTCCTCGCTGTTCAGCGTCGCCGGCGCCCCGGCCAACACGGTCCATGCCGTGGTGCAGTTCGAGTACAACTCCAACGCCTACGGCATACTGCCCTCGCCCATCGCCGTGCTGGCGCTGAACCAGGACCCCGGCACCGGCAAGCTCACGCTCAAGAGCTACCACAACGTCAACACCTTCGCCAACGACGCCAAGGGCCTGTGGATTCCCTGCGGCGGCAGCCTGTCGCCCTGGGGCACCCACCTGTCCAGCGAGGAATACCACCCCGATGCCTTCGACCAGGGCGACAACCAGAAGCTGGCGATGCTGAAGGCCTTCAGCCAGAACGCCTTTGGCAACGACACGGCCAACCCCTACTGGTACGGCCATCTGCCCGAAGTCACGGTGAAGGCCGATGGCACGGCGGATTTCAGGAAGCACTACAACCTGGGCCGCTACTCGCGTGAGCTGGTGCAGGTGTTCCCCGACCAGCGCACCGTGCTGGGCGGCGACGACGCCAACAACAGCGGCCTGTTCCTGTTCGTGGCCGACAAGGCGGGCGACCTCTCCTCCGGCACGCTCTACGTGGCCAAGTACACCACCGCGCTCAATGAAACGGCCACAGGCAGGATCCAGTGGATCAAGCTGGGCAAGGCCAGCAGCAACGAAATCAAGGCGCTGATCAACGACAGTACCTTGACCACGGTCACCGCCAGCGGCGCCATCAAGGAAAACGGCATCTTCGCCTCGACCACGGCCAACCCGAACGACGCCGGCTTCACCGAAATCAAGCTCAGCAACAAGAGCGCCTGGGTCAAGCTCAAGCCCGGACAGGAAAAGGCCGCCGCCTTCCTGGAAACGCACCGCTACGCGGCACTCAAGGGCGGCAGCCTGGTCTTCAACAAGATGGAGGGGACCACGGTCAACGCCAGGGACAAGATCGCCTACACGGCGATTTCCGGGAGCACCGCCTCGCTGGTCGCGGGCAGCGCCCAGAACAAGGAACTGCCCCTCAACGCGCCCGCGGGTGCAGCGCCGGTGGCCAGCCTGGCGGGCTTCAAGTCCAGCACGGCCGGCTACGTGCTGCAGCACAAGCTGGGCGGCGGCCAGAAGGACGACACGGGCGCGGCCATCGACAGCGAATGGGTGCCGACCGAAACCAGTCTGCTGCTGGCCGGCGAGCAGCTTGCCGCAGCCGACGCCTTGGGCAACACGGACGCCCAGGACAAGATCTCGCAGGCCGACAACCTCAAGTTCTCCGAGAAGTCGCGCACGCTGTTCATCGGCGAGGACAGCGGCCAGCACGTCAACAACTACCTGTGGGCCTACAACGTGGACACCCGGTCGCTGGCGCGTGTGCTCTCGTGCCCGGCCGGCGCCGAATCGACCGGCCTGCACGGCGTGGACGACCTCAACGGCTGGACCTACATCCTGAGCAGCTTCCAGCACGCGGGCGAATACACCAAGGCCACGGCGCAGGCGGTGAAGGACGCCGCCGATGCCGCGATCGACAAGCACTACAAAAGCAAGGCCGCAGCCTCGGTGGGCTACCTCACGGCCCAGTCCGGACAGGCGCGCCTGCTGGGCTGACGGGCGTAGGCCGCCTGGGCACGGCGTCAGCGCCGCCCAGGCCGCTCTCTGTGCCAGAGCCGCAATTGGCGCAGCCGCTCGCGCCACCAGCGCAGCAAGCCGTAGGAAAGCTGCACCTTCTCGTTGCCCACGGGCTCATCGGGTGATGCCACGATCCAGGCCGATTTGGAATACGCCAGGTGCTGCGCCGGATAGACGCTGCGGTGCCCGATGACCAGATACGCCGCCGCGCAGGCACCCGCCACGTACCAGATCGAACCGGCGCCAAACAGCTCCACCCCCATGATGAGCGCCGCCACCGGCGTATTCGAAGCTGCAGCCACCACCGCCACCAGCCCCACCGCCGCCCCCTGCGCCGACGCCAGGCCCAGCAGCGGCGCGCAGGCCCCGCCCGCCACCGCGCCAATCACGAACTGCGGCGTGACGATGCCGCCGTAAAAACCCGAGCCGAGCGTGAGCGCCACCAGCAGCGCCTTCCACAGAAAGCCCAGCGCGGGCACGCTCTCGCCCGCCAGCGCCCTGTCCATCACCGGCAGCGACAGGCCGACGAAATCCACCGGCACCGCCAGCAGCAGCACGGCCATCAAGACGCCCCCGATCAACGGCGCCAGCGGCGGCCACAGCCCCGTGCGCCGGTGCAGCCAGGCAAAGGCGGCACGCACCGCACGGTGCAGTTCCACGAACACCAGCGCCGCCAGGCCGCAGAGCACGCCCACGAGCACGGTCTTCAGGAACAGCAGCAGCGTGAAGCGCGCCTCGAACGCGATCGAAAACTCGGGGTAAGGCACGCCCCACCAGCGGCTCACGACAAAAGCCGTCACGCCCGCGACGATGCCGGGAAAGAGAAAATCGTGGCGGATGCGGCCGATCGCCAGCATCTCCACCCCATAGATCGCCCCGGCAATCGGCGTGCCGAACACGCTGGCAAACCCCGCGCTCACGCCGCAGGCTACCAGGCGCTTGCGCAGCTCACTGTTCAAATGCAACACCTGCCCCACGCCCGCAGCCACGCTCGCGCCTATGTGCGAACAAGGCCCCTCCTTGCCCGCCGAGCCACCGCAGCCCAGCGTAATCAGCGCCGCCACCGGCTTGACCCAGAGCGTGGTGAACGGCATGCGCCCTTCCTGCTCGTTGACCGCGACGATGGGCTCGTCGTGCAGGCTGCCGCGGCGCTTTTCCCATGCGTAGTACAGCAGCAGGCCATTGGCGAGCCCCCCCAGCGGCAGCAGGACGGCCAGCACCCACCAGGGCGCGTCGTACAAATGGCCCTCGGTCTTGAACAAGGCCCCGAGAAAGATGCTGCAACCCGTACCCACCAGCGCGCCCGTGGCCATCGCGAGGATGAGCCACTGCACGACGGTGCCCAGCATCACCAGCGGTTCGAGGGGGGATATGCGGCGCATGAGTGGTTGTGCGAGCGAATGACGAGTTGACCGGAAGGTTCGCCATCATGCGTCAGGCTCCCTCCCCCGCCGGGGGAGGGCGGGGGTGGGGGCGGACGGCGATACATCAAGCACCGGGCCTGTGCAGGCGCCCGCAGCCCCCATCCCACCCTTCCCCCAGAGGGGGAAGGAGCCCGCAGCGCCGATGCCCATGATTTTTCATTCAATCACCGTGAGCTTCGCTATCGCCAGCGCCAGCCACTTGGTGCCGTGGCGACCAAACGCCACCTGGGCGCGCGCGTCGTCGCCGCTGCCTTCAATCGCCAGCACCTTGCCTTCGCCGAATTTGGAGTGAAAGACCTGCGCGCCCGACGTAATGCCGTGCGCGGGTGCTTCCTTGCGCGCGGGCAGCGGGCCACTTCCAAAATCCAGGTCAAATCGGCCTCTATCGCTTGTTTGGCGTGCGCTACCAGCTCCCATATTGGAAGTGCCCAACATGTTGCGCCTGGGTGTGAGGTGCTTGAGCGCCTGCTCGGGCAGCTCGTCGAAGAAGCGGCTGGCGACGTTGTAGCGCGTCTGCCCGTGCAGCATGCGCACCTGCGCGTGGCTCAGGTACAGGCGCGCTCGCGCGCGGGTGATGGCCACGTACATCAGGCGGCGCTCCTCCTCCAGGCCATCCTTGTCGCTCATCGCGTTTTCGTGCGGGAACAGGCCCTCTTCCAGGCCGCAGAGGAAGACCGCGTCGAACTCCAGCCCCTTGCTCGCGTGCACCGTCATGAGCTGCACCGCGTCCTGCCCGGCCTGCGCCTGGTTGTCGCCCGCCTCCAGCGCCGCGTGCGTGAGGAAGGCCACCAGCGGTGAAAGCGTCTCGCCCGTGGGCTCGTCGATCGCACCGCTTTCCATGGGTGCATCGGGATCGATCCCCTGGCTCACCGGGCTTTGGGTGAGCGTGGCTGCCGTCTCGTCCACCGGCAGCGCCACCGCGTCGCGGCCAAAGCCCTCCTGCATCACGAAGCTCTCGGCGGCGCTCACGAGCTCCTTGAGGTTGGCGAGGCGGTCTTCGCCCTCCTTGTCCTGGCGGTAGTGCTGCGCCAGGCCGCTTTCCTCTATCACCTGGGCAATGATGGCCGAGAGCGTCTGCCCCTCGCTCCTCTCGCGCAGCACGTCGATCAGCGCGACGAAGCTGCCGAGCTTGGCACCCGCGCTGCCCGCCACGCTGCTGACCGCATCCCAGAGCGAGCAGCCGCTGGTGCGGGCGCTGTCCTGCAGCGTCTCCAGCGTGCGCGCGCCTATGCCGCGCGGCGGAAAGTTCACCACGCGGGCAAAGCTCGTATCGTCATGCGGGTTCTCCAAAAGGCGCAGATACGCCAGCGCATGCTTGATTTCGGCGCGCTCGAAAAAGCGCAGCCCGCCATACACGCGGTAGGGCACTCCGGCGTTGAAAAGCTGGGTTTCGAGCACGCGGCTTTGCGCGTTGCTGCGGTAGAGCACCGCGATCTGCTGGCGCGGCATGCCGCCTTGCACCAGTTGCCGCACCTCATCGACCAGCCAGCGCGCCTCCATCAGGTCGCTCTCGGCCTCGTAGATGCGCACCGGCTCGCCGGGGCCCTGCCCGGTGCGCAATGTTTTGCCCAGGCGTCGGCTGTTGTGCGCAATCAGGGCGTTGGCGCTGTCCAGAATGTTGGAGTACGAGCGGTAGTTTTCTTCGAGCTTGATCTGCTGGCCCACGCCAAATTCACGCACGAAATCCTGCATGTTGCCCACGCGCGCGCCGCGAAAGGCGTAGATGCTCTGGTCGTCGTCGCCCACCGCCATCACGCTGCCGTGCGTCACCAGCTTGCCGTCCACCACATCGCCCGCCAGGGCTTTGAGCCAGAGGTATTGCAGGCGGTTGGTGTCCTGAAATTCATCAACCAGGATGTGCGCAAAGCGGTGCTGGTAGTGGGCGCGGATCGCCGGGTTGTCGCGCAGCAGCTCATAGGAGCGCAGCAGCAGCTCGGCAAAGTCCACCACGCCCTCGCGCGCGCATTGCTCTTCATAGAGCTGGTAAAGCTCCACGCGCTTCTTCGTCTCCTCGTTGGGCGCAGGCACCTTGGCGGCGCGCAGGCCCTCTTCCTTGCAGCCGTTGATGAACCAGGCCACCTGCTTGGGCGGATGGCGCTCGTCATCCACATTGAAAGCCTTCAAAAGACGCTTGACGGCCGATATCTGGTCCTGCGCATCCAGAATCTGAAACGCCTGCGGCAGACCCACCAGCTTGTGGTGCGCGCGCAGCATGCGGTTGCACAGGCCGTGAAACGTGCCTATCCACATGCCGCGCACGCTGATGGGCAGCATGGCCGCGAGGCGCGTGAGCATCTCCTTGGCCGCCTTGTTGGTGAAGGTCACGGCCAGAATGCCGCCCGGCGCGGCCTGCCCCGTCTGCAGCAGCCAGGCGATGCGCGTGGTGAGCACGCGGGTCTTGCCCGAACCGGCGCCCGCGAGGATCAGCGCATGCCCCGCGGGCAGGGTGACGGCGGCGAGCTGTTCGGGGTTGAGGTGCGCCAGCAGCGGCGGCGAAGCGGGAGCGGCGCCCGTGGCGCGGTGGTCGGCAAGCATGCGGCATTGTAAAAACCGCAACGGCACCACAGCCAAAGCCAAAACCGCCCGCGCGGCGCAGTAGACTCGCGCGCCGCGCCGAGGTTTTTGTGCACTCACACACTGCTTTTCCCCCTGTTTCGCCCTCGCGCCGCCAGGTGCTGGCGCTTGCCGCATCCAGCGGCCTGGCGGTCGCCCTGCCCACCGCTCAGGCGGCGCCGCGTCCGCCGGTACTGGTGCTGAACTCCCAGAGCGGCTCGGTCAGCGTGATCGACGCCACCCGCTGGGTGGAAGAGCGGCGCATCGCCACCGGCAAGGAGCCGCACCACCTGTACATGACGCCCGACGAGAAATCGGTCATCGTGGCCAATGCCGGTTCGGATTCACTCACCTTCATAGACCCGCGCACCGCCGAGGTGCAGCGCACCTTGCGCGGCATCATCGACCCCTACCACCTGCGCTTTTCGCCGGACATGCGCTGGTTCATCACCGCGGCCAACCGGCTCAACCACATCGACCTCTACCGCTGGGATGGCAGCAAGCCCGAACTGGCCAAGCGCATCCCCACCGGTCGTACGCCCAGCCACCTGTGGGTAGACGCCGGCAGCACCACCGTGTGGTCCAGCATGCAGGACAGCGACGAACTGGTGGCCATCGACCTGGCGACGCAAAAGCTGACGCACCGCGTCCAGACCGGCAGCCGGCCCGCCGACGTGTTCGGCACGCCCGACGGCAAGCACCTGCTGGTGGGCCTCACGGGCAGCACCGGCGTGCAGGTGTTCGACATCGCGCCCGGCCAGGCGCCCCAGGCCAGCGGCATGATCCCCACCGGCAAGGGCGCGCACGCCTTCCGGGCCTTGGGCGACGGCCGGCATGTGCTGGTGAGCAACCGCGTGGCCAACACCATCAGCCAGATCGACTACACCACGCTCAAGGTGGTGGCGGAGTTTCCGGCGCCTTCGGGGCCGGACTGCATGGATGTGTCGGCCGACGGCTCGCTCATCATGGTCGGCTCGCGCTGGGCCGGCAAGCTCACGCTGATCGACGTGGCCAAGCGCGCGGTGATCACGCAGGTCAAGGTGGGCAAGTCGCCCCACGGCGTCTGGACGCTGGACCACGCGACACGCATCTGAGCCACCGCCATGCTGCGCAGAAACGCTATTGGCTTGATAGCTGCAAGCGCTTTATGGGCAAGCTCTGAAGCCGAAAATGTGTCAAAACCCTGCACCAACGCCGTCTATCTGACGTTCGACACCGGCCACATGGGCATTGCCCATTTCGTCGCCGAAGTGCTCCGGCGCCAGCACATCCAGGTGAGCTTCTTCGCCGCCAACGAACGCACGCAGCAGGGCGATGGCAGCTTGGGCGATTTCTGGGCGCCGTGGTGGCGCGAACGTGCCGCCGAAGGCCATGCGTTCGGCTCGCACACCTGGCAGCACGCGGTCTGGCGGGGCGATCTGCCCGCCGAGCGCGGCGAGGCGCGCTTTCGCATCCAGCCCACGGCCGGGCCCGATGCGGGCAAGCGCCTGATCTGGACCGAGCAGCAATACTGCGCCGACATCCGCCATGCGGCCACGCGCCTGCACGAGATCACGGGCAAGCCCACGCTGCCTCTGTACCGCGCGCCGGGCGGCAAGACCTCGCCCGCGCTGCTGGCGGCGGCCAAGCGCTGCGGCTACCGGCATGTGGGCTGGTCCAGCGCCGGGTTTCTCGGCGATGAACTGCCCAGCGAACGCTACCCCAACCCAACCCTGCTGCAGCAGGCGCTGAAAAACATCCGCCCCGGCGACATCCTGCTGGCGCACCTGGGCATCTGGTCGCGCCACGACCCCTGGGCACCGGCCGTGCTGGAGCCCCTGATTGAAGGCCTGAAGGCGCGCGGCCTGTGCTTTCGCACCTTGCGCGAGCACCCCGACTATCTGCACTGGATCGCGCAGCACCAGGGCGCGGAACCCAAATGATCGACCCCTCCACCCTCTTTACCAACGCGCAGGAATGGCTGTTCGAGACCTTGATCGAGCCCGCCTCGTTCTCGCTGGGCCTGGGCAACCTGCTCGAAGACGGCTACACCGCCACCGGCTGGCTGATCGCCGGGCTGCTGCAGATCGCCACGCTGCTGCTCGTCATCGGCCCGGCGCAGCGGCTGTGGCCGGTGGAGCCCGTGAAAGACCGCGCCGCCATCCGCGTGGACATCCTCTACACGCTGCTGCACCGCCTGGGGTTTTTCAAGCTGGCGATGTTCTTCACGGTGGAGAGCTGGCTCACCGATGGCATAGGCGTGCTGCGCACGCAGGGCATGCCGACGCTGCACATCGACGAGCTCTGGCCCGGCGTGACCGACCAGGCGCTGGTGAGCTTCTGCATCTATCTGGTGATCTTCGACTTCATCGGCTACCTGGTGCACCGCACGCAGCACCAATGGGACTGGTGGTGGCAGCTGCACGCCGTGCACCACAGCCAGCGCCAGATGACGATGTGGAGCGACGAACGCAACCACCTGCTCGACAGCGCGCTCACCGACGCGATCTTCGTGCTCGTCGCCATCCTGATCGGCGTCGCGCCCTCGCAGTTCATCCTGCTGGTGGCCATCTCGCAGCTTGCGCAGAGCCTGCAGCACGCCAACCTGCGCTGGGGCTTCGGGCGCGTGGGCGAGCGCCTTGTCATCAGCCCGCGCTTTCACCGCCGCCACCACGCCATCGGCATAGGCCATGAAGCGGGCACGCGCGGGCGCCTGAAGGGCGTGAACTTCGGCGTGCTGTTCCCGTGGTGGGACAGTCTTCTGGGCTCGGCCGACTACGCCGGGCAATTCGAGGCTACCGGCATCCGCGATCAAGTGGAGGTGGGGCGCGACTACGGGCGCGGCTTCTGGACGCAGCAGTGGCTGGGGCTCCGGCGTCTGACCCGGCGCGAGAAGCCGAGCGCGATGACGAAATGACACCGGCTGACGCCGGGCATGACGCAATGACCTTGAGACACCCTTGAACGGGCAGACTCGGTACAATCAACCACCGGGCCCAAGTTTCTTGACGCCCGGTTTTTTTGCGCCCTGATGGCGCT
Organism: Comamonas badia DSM 17552; assembly: GCF_000484635.1. Taxonomy (GTDB): domain Bacteria; phylum Pseudomonadota; class Gammaproteobacteria; order Burkholderiales; family Burkholderiaceae_C; genus Comamonas_C; species Comamonas_C badia. The sequence goes on from NZ_AXVM01000001.1 coordinate 788,433, forward strand.
GAAGCCGGAACCAAGCCAAGCGCCCGGCCGCCGCGAAACTGCGCGGCGGCCACCCCCTCAACGGAGCTTGGAACCATGGAAATCTTCGACTACGACAACATTCTGCTGCTGCCGCGCAAGTGCCGCGTGAACAGCCGCTCGGAGTGCGATGCCAGCACCGAACTGGGCGGGCGGCGCTTTCGCCTGCCCGTCGTCCCTGCCAACATGAAGACGGTGGTGGATGCGGGTATCTGCGTCTGGCTGGCGCAGCACGATCATTTCTACGTGATGCACCGCTTCGATCTGGACAACGTCCAGTTCGTGAAAGACATGCACGCCAAGGGCTGTTACGCCTCGATCTCCCTGGGCGTCAAGCAAGGGGACTACACCACGGTGGACCGCCTCAAGGCCGAGGGCCAGGCACCGGAGTACGTCACCATCGACATCGCCCACGGCCACGCCGACAGCGTGCGCGACATGATCGGGTATTTGAAGCAGCACCTGCCACAGACCTTCGTCATCGCCGGCAACGTTGGCACGCCCGAGGCGGTGATCGATCTGGAAAACTGGGGCGCGGACGCCACCAAGGTCGGCATAGGCCCCGGCAAGGTCTGCATCACCAAGCTCAAGACCGGCTTTGGCACCGGCGGCTGGCAGCTCTCGGCGCTCAAGTGGTGCGCGCGCGTGGCCACCAAACCCATCATCGCCGACGGCGGCATCAGGAGCCACGGCGACATCGCCAAGAGCATCCGCTTCGGCGCGACCATGGTGATGGTCGGCTCACTTTTTGCCGGTCATGAAGAGTCCCCGGGCCAGACGGTCGAGGTGGATGGCGAGCTCTACAAGGAGTATTACGGCTCGGCGAGCGACTTCAACAAGGGCGAGCACCGCCATGTGGAAGGCAAACGGATTCTGGAGCCGATCAAGGGCAAGCTCGCCGACACGCTGACCGAGATGGAGCAGGACATCCAGAGCTCGATCAGCTACTCGGGCGGCAAGAAGCTGCTGGATATCCGCAAGGTGAACTACGTGATCCTGGGTGGGGACAACGCGGGCGAGCACCTGCTCATGTAGGCATTCAGAAACGCAGCAGGTTCAGGGCGATGCGGTGCACGTCGCTCTTCGGGTCCGCCAGCGCGTTGAGGATGGTGAAATGGTTCAGGCCCGGCAGCACCTGCGCCCGCGGCACGTAGTGCGAACCCCAGGCCTGCTGGACCAGACGGCACTGCCGGTGGAACTCCTCGGATTCATCACCACCCGCCATGCAGTGCAAGTGCGCCTCGGGCGGTGCCGGCAGCAGCGCCGGGCTGCAGCGCATCACCTGCTGCTCCGTCAGGTGCAAATCCTGCTGCAGCGATGGCGTATGCATGATGGGCGCCAGATCGTGCAGACCCGAGATCGACAGTGCCTTGCGCACCAGCACATCGGGCAGCCGGCTCAGCAGCAGCGGCCAGGCGCTGGCCAGCAGCAGCGCAGCGAGATGCCCGCCCGCCGAATGCCCCGCCAGCGTGATGTTGCCAGGATCGCCACCGTATTTATTGATGTTGGACCACAGCCAGGCCAGCGCCTGCTCCAGCTGGCGCACGATGAAGGGAATCGTCACCGGCTGCTCCGGCGTGCCCGGGCACAGCGCGTAATTGACCACCACGACGCAGGCACCGGCCGCGACGAACCCTGGCGCCACGAAGGAATGGTCCGATTTGTCCAATGCACGCCAATAGCCGCCGTGCACAAAGACCAGCACCGGCGCGCGCTGCGGCTCGCCCGGAAAAATATCCAGCGTCTCACCATCACGCCTGCCGTAGGCCACATCCAGGTGGCAAGGCAGCGCTTCGCGCACCGCCGCCGAATCGCGCGTCCAGGCCTGCATGAGCTCCATGTGGTCAGGCACGGTCGCGCGCGTGTTGTACATGCGCTCAAGCCACGCCGGGTCGTCGTACCGCGGATCCTGCATTGCGTGCTCCCTCTCTCGCAGTCGGGCATGCGGGGCATGCGCCCAGAACTCGTGCATAATAGCGAGCTTCGCGTACATCCGTACTCGGGTTCTTAGCTCAGCTGGTAGAGCAGCGGACTCTTAATCCGTTGGTCGTAGGTTCGAATCCTACAGGACCCACCAGTTTCATCGTCAGGCCCGCCAGGCAGCAGCTTGGGCGGGCTTTTTTGATCCGCGCCTGCCGCAACCGGGACCAGCCGGCGCAAGGTCAGCGGTTCGCAGTACAAACGCATCGCGCCCATCCACCGCGAAAGACAATGGCACCCATGCACTCTGACGCTCCCGTCGCCTGGCGCGGACCGCTCTGGGCCCTGTCCATCCTGCTCGCACTGCTGGGCATGCTGGGGCCGTTTGCCATCGACACCTATCTGCCCGCGTTTCCGGCGATCGCGGCGGGTCTGAATGCCACGCCGCTGCAGATGCAGCAGACGCTATCGGCCTACCTGTTCGCCTTCGCCTTCATGGCGCTGTTTCACGGTTCGCTCTCCGACAGTTTCGGGCGCCGGCCCGTGGTGCTCTGGGGGCTGGGCATCTTCACGCTGGCCTCGGCCGGCTGCGCGCTGTCGCCGACGATAGGCTGGCTGGTGTTCTTCCGGGCACTGCAGGGACTGTCGGCCGGCGGCGGCATCGTCGTGGCGCGTGCGGTCATCCGCGATCTGTTCCCCCAGGCCCAGGCCCAGAAGGTGATGAGCCAGGTGACGATCTTCTTCGGCATCGCGCCGGCCATCGCACCGATGATGGGTGGCTGGGTCTCCGAGCACCTGCCATGGCAGAGCGTGTTCTGGCTGCTGACGGCGATCGCCGCGCTGCTGCTGCTGACCAACTGGCGCCTGTTGCCCGAATCGCTCCCGCGCGAGCGGCGCCAGCCACTGCACCTGGGACATCTGATGCGCGGCTACTGGCAGCTGGGCACCAATCCGCGCTTCGTGCTGCTGGCGCTTGCCAGCGGCGTGCCGTTCAATGGCATGTTCCTCTACGTCCTCGCGGCACCCGCTTTCCTGGGTGAACACCTGCACCTGCAGCCGGGGCAGTTCTTCTGGTTCTTCCTGCTGAACATCCTGGGCATCATGGGCGGCGCCTGGCTGAGCGGGCGCATGGCCGGCAAGGTAGCGCCCAAGCGCCAGATCCGCCACGGCTTCGTGATCATGCTGGCGATGGTGCTCCTCAACCTGGGGGCCAATCTGCTCTTCACGCCGCATGTCGCGTGGGCGATGCTGCCGATCTGCATCTTCTCGTTGGGCTGGGCACTGATGGTGCCGGTCATCACGCTGCTGGTGCTTGACCTCGTTCCCGCGCGGCGCGGCATGGCATCTTCGCTGCAGGCCTTTGTCGGCTCGACGGCCAACGGCTTCGTTGCCGGTGTGATCGCGCCGCTGGTGATGCATTCCACGGTCGGGATGGCCGCGGCATCGCTGCTGATGATGCTGATCGGGCTCGTGGCCTGGATCTGGCTGCACCACCGCTGGCCCGAAATCGGGCGCAACGTCACGTGACCGCTGGCAGGTTCAGCGCTGGCGCCGATCGGCGCCACGTGACTCGTAGTGGCGCGCCTTGACCTCATACATGGCGATGTCGGCCTGGTGGACAGCGGCGGTGACGGCCGCTCCATCGCACGCCACGGCCAGCCCCATCGCGAGACTGAGCGGCTGCCCCGGATAGAACTGGTTGTTGAGTTCCTGCAGGCTCGTCACGTGCTCCATCACCGTCTGCGCCGCACGTTCGTCCGCGCCCGGCAGCAGAACGGCGAACTCGTCACCGCCAATGCGTGCGGCGCAGCCGCTGCTGCCCACCGCCTTGGAAAGCACTTCACCCGCACGGCGCAGCAGCGCATCGCCCGCCACATGGCCGTGGTCATCGTTCACGGTCTTCAGGCCATTGAGATCCATCGCGATCACCGCCACCGGCCACGGCCCTTTGCGCGCCAGGCGATTGAGTTCCTCCACGTAATAGGCGCGGTTGCGCAGGCCGGTCAGCACATCGTGCTTGCCCAGATACTCAAGGTAGGCCTCGGCCTTCTTGCGCGCGGTGATGTCCACCAGCGACAGCAGCACCAACCCCCAGTCGCCATGGTGATCCTCCTGCACCGCGAACTGCATGTGCATGTGCAAGGGCTCGCCCGCAAGGGTGTAATTCACCACCTCGCGCTGCTGCACCAGCCTGCCGTCCCACAGATCCAGCAATTGATCGGCGAACGTCTCCAGCGCTTCATCGCGGAACACCGCGGCCAATTGCGCGTACAGCGCTTGCTTGTCCACCGCGCCGAACAGGTGCAGCGTGGTGCGGTTGACGTCCACGACACGGATCTCGTGCAGGCACTGTTCGACGAATTCCGGATGCACCTTCAGAAAGGTCTTCAGGTCCGTGATGCCCCGCTCGCGCAGGTTGTCGAGCAGGCGCTTGATGGCACTGAAATCCTCCACCCAGAGCGACACCGGCGAATGCTCGAACAGCAGGCGCGCATGGCGCTCGCTTTCCTGCAACTGCACACGCGCGCGCTCCTGCACCGTGTTGTCTTCCAGTGACACCAGCACCCGCTCCCAGCTGGACTCATGCCCCGGCAGGATGCGCCCGCGGATGAACACATCCAGGCGCCTGCCATCGAGTGCGTAGTTCACCGTCTGGTTGGAAAACTCCAGCGCACCGCTCCAGAGCTGGCGCAGCTCGGCAATCGCCGGCTCCAGCATGTCGTCGCGAAAAATGCGCTCCAGCGATGCCTCCAGCGTCGCCTGATCGGCAGCCGCGAACAGCGCCAGGGTTCTGCGGTTGACCTTGAGGATGCGGATCGCGGCACCGTACTCCCGTACCCGCTCGGGGTGCCCGCGCAGGAACGCCTCCACATCCGCCACGCCCTGGTTCTTCCAGCGCTGCAGCAGGGCCCGCACGCCGCTCCAGTCCTCCAGCCAGAGGGAGACCGGGGCCAAGTCGAACATATGTTCGAAATCAGCGGCCGAAGACAAGGGGGTGGACATGCAGGTTCTCCAGAAGCCCCGCATTATTGGCGAGAAGCCCGTGCTCCAGAACGGCGAAGGCCGGCCCACCCCGAAGGGCAGGCCGGCCTTTTCCGACTTGCGTCGGGAATCAGCGCATGCCGCGAGAACGGGAGGCACCGGCGCGGCCGCCGGCGCGTGGCCGTTCGCGGTTCTGCGATTCGCCGCGGCGGCCGGCAGGCGCAAACCGCCCTTCGCCAAAGGCCGCCTGCGGACCGCGTTGATCGTCCCTGCGGTGGCTGAAACCTTCTCGGCGCTGGCCGCCGCCATATCCCGGCCGGCCACCGCCATGGCCTCGGCCTGCGCCTTCCGGCCGGCGAGCGCGCATCGGCTGCGGCGGGCGCTGCGTGGGCTCCAGCCCAGGCACCACGGCGGTTTCAAACGGCTGGCGGGTAAAGGTTTCGATATCGAAAATGCGGCGGCGATCGCGGAATTCGGCAAAGGTCACTGCCAGCCCCTGGCGCCCCGCGCGGCCCGTGCGGCCGATGCGGTGCGTGTAGTCCTCGGCCTTCATCGGCAGACCGAAGTTGAAGACGTGGGTGATGGTGGGCACGTCGATGCCGCGTGCCGCGACGTCGGTGGCCACCAGAATCTGCACCTGGCCGCGGCGCAGCGCCATCAGGCGGCGGTTGCGCAGGCCCTGGCTGAGCGCGCCATGCAGCGCGACGGCCGAAAAACCCGCCTGCTGCAAATCGCCGGCCAGGGCATCGCACTCGATCTGCGTGCTGGCAAAGACGATGGCCTGGTCCATCTGGGCATCGCGCAGCCAGTGGTCGAGCAGCGCGCGCTTGTGCTGCGCGTTGTCGGCCCAGTAGAGCACCTGCTTGATGTTCTCGTGCTTTTCCTGCGGCGAGTCGATCTGCACGCGCTGCACGCCCGAGCCGCCGTCGTGCATCACGCGCATCGCCAGCTGCTGGATGCGCGGCGCGAAGGTGGCCGAGAACATCATGGTCTGATGGCGCTGCGCGGTGAGGCGGTGGATCTCGGCCAGGTCATCGGAAAAGCCCAGATCGAGCATGCGGTCGGCCTCGTCGACGACGAGGAACTGCACCTCGTCCAGCTTGAGCTGGCCGGAACGCTGCAGGTCCAGCAGGCGCCCGGGCGTGGCCACCACCAGGTTGGCATTCTGCAGTTGCGCGATCTGCCGCTGGTAGGGCATGCCGCCGACGACGCTGGCGATGCGCAGGCCCTTGCAGTGCTGCACCAGGTCGATCGCGTCGTGCGCCACCTGCTGCGCCAGTTCGCGCGTCGGGCACAGCACCAGCGCGCCAGGCACGGCGGGCTCGAAGTGGCGCGCCATCAGAGGGTTCTTGCGCTTGGGACGCCTGGGGGCTGGCTGGCCCTTGGCCTCGGCTTCGGCGCAGGCGCGCTCGAACGCGGCGCGCTCCTGGTCCTTTTTCTGCTCGTGCTGCGCCAGCAGGGTATGCAGCACCGGCAGCAGGAAGGCGGCCGTCTTGCCGCTGCCCGTCTGGCTGGAGACCATCAGGTCGATAAAGCCATCCTGGCTGGCGCCCTGGCCCATGGCCAGGGGAATCACCCGGTCCTGCACCGCCGTGGGGGCGGTGAAGCCCAGGCTGCTCACGGCCTGCAGCAGTTCGGGCGCAAGGCCCAGGGAAACGAAGCCGTTCGCGGCAACGGAAGGAGAAGCAGGCGCGCCAGCGCCCGCAGGGATTGCGGTGTCTGTCATGGTGAAGCAGGCCGCACGGATATTGCCCGCGCCGACCGTCAGAGGGTCATGAAAAAACATCAACCATCTGACGGAAACCGAACGCTTTTCACAAGCGCCCGGATGGGCCGTTCATGCTGGAGGCTATGCCAGCGGCCCGGTGTGAGAAGGGAGATGCACAAATCGCGCAGTTCTTGCGCAAGCCAGCGATTGTCGCACGATCAGGGTTTACCCGCAAGCCCCCAATGCAACTCAAGCCTGCAGAAAATGCCTGCGGTAGTGTTCCAGCTCGTCGATGGATTCATGCACATCCGCCAATGCGGTGTGTTTCTGCGCCTTCTTGAAGGATTCGGCAACCGCAGGCTTCCAGCGCTTGGCCAGTTCCTTGAGCGTGCTCACGTCGATGTTGCGGTAGTGGAAATACGCCTCCAGCCTGGGCATGTACTTCACCAGAAAGCGCCGATCCTGCCCTATGGTGTTGCCGCACATGGGGGTGCTGTTCTTGGGCACGTAGCGCTTGATGAACTTGAGGATTTCTTCCTCGGCCTGCGCTTCGGTAAGCGTGCTGGCACGCACCTTGTCGATGAGGCCGCTTTTGCCGTGCGTGCCTTTGTTCCAGGCGTCCATCGCGTTCAGCAATTCATCACTCTGGTGAATGACCAGCACCGGGCCCTCCACGCGCGGCGTGAGCTGCGGGCCGGTGGCGATGATGGCAATCTCCAGCAGGCGCTCTTTTTCGGGTTCAAGGCCCGACATTTCGCAGTCCAGCCAGACCAGGTTCTGGTCGGATTTGGCCAATGCCGCTGCTGCGGCCAAAGTGGGTTCAGTCATGGCCGTCATTGTCGCCCAATGCCTTGCTGTCAAGCGCATGCGCCGCGCTGTGCGTACGCTGCGCCGCCGTGGGCCGTGGGCCGTGGGCCGTGTGGGACGGGTGCATCGGGGCGCGCAGCCCATGAAAAAGCCCGCCAGGGCAACTGTCCTTGGCGGGCTTTGTCACGGATCTGGTGGTGGTACCGGGACTTGAACCTGGGACATCAGCATTATGAATGCTGCGCTCTAACCAACTGAGCTATACCACCGAAGGCGCGCATTCTAGCCGAAAAGGCCGCTTCTTCCGGTGCCGGCATGCGCTTTACGATTCCGATCCATGGTCAGCACCTCCCCTCCGACACCGCCGCCCGCCCGCGGGCGCGACATCCACGAAGCGCACCGCGCGGCCACGCCGCTGGAGCTGCTGTTTGATCTGACCTTCGTGGTCGGCGTGTCGCTGGCGGCGGCGCAACTGCACCATGCCGAGGGCGCGGGGCACGCGCTGACCGCCCTGCCCGGCTTTCTGCTGGCCTTTTTCGCCATCTGGTGGGCCTGGATGAATTACACGTGGTTTGGCTCGGCCTATGACAACGACGACGCCACCTACCGCGTGCTCACGCTGCTGCAGATGGCGGGCGTGCTGGTGTTCGCCACCGGCGTGCCGGGGTTGTTCGAGGAGCGTACCGCGCTGGCTGTGGCGGGCTACGCGGCGATGCGGCTGCCGCTGTGCGTGCAGTGGCTGCGTGCCGCGCGGGGCGACCCGCTGCGGCGCGGCACCTGCCTGCGCTATGCGGCTGGCGTGGCCTGCGTGCAGGTGCTGTGGATCGCGCAGTTCTTCGCCGCCAGTGCCGGCCTGCTGCCGCAAGGCTTGATCTGGCCCAGCCTGATTGCGCTGGTGCTGCTGGAGCTGGCGGTGCCGCTGTGGGCCGAGACGGTGGGGCCGCCCACGCCCTGGCACGCGCACCACATCGCCGAGCGCTACAGCGGCTTCGTCATCATGATTCTGGGCGAGAGCATCCTGGGCGCGACGAATGCGGTGAGCAATCTGGTGCAGGCCAGCGGCCTCACGTTTGAATTGGCACTGCTGGGCCTGGCGGGCACGCTGCTGGCGTTCTGCCTGTGGTGGATGTATTTTTTGCTGCCCTCGGGCGAATCGCTGCACCGCCATCGCGAGCGCGCGTTCCTCTGGGGCTATGGGCACTATGCGACGTTTGCCGCGCTGGCCGCCGTGGGCAGCGGGCTGGAGGTGGTGGCCGATGCAGTGAAGCCGGGCAGCCAGAGTTCCGCGCTGCAGGCGGTCAGCATGGTGGCAGCGGCGCAGGCGATCTACATCGCGTCGATCTGGGCGCTGCACCGCCATGCCACGCGCGCATCGCACCGGCAGCGTGCCCTGGTGCTGGGCGTGCTGGCCTGCGTGGGGCTGGCGCCGCTGGCCGTGGCGCAGGGGCTGCCGCTGGTCTGGGGGCTGTTGCTGCTCTCACTCGGGCCGCTGGTGTTCATCGTTTACAACGAGCGCGGGCGCGTGCATTGCGCGGCGGATTTCGCGGTGCGGTGAACTGGTTTCTGGCCAAGCGAAGCCCCCACCCCACCCCCCAGAGGAGGAGGGAGTCATCCGGGGTCATTGATTGGTGAAGTTCGCCGCGCGCTTGCTGACGAAGGCGTCCATGCCTTCCTTCTGGTCCTGGGTGGCGAACAGCGCGTGAAACAGCCGGCGTTCGAACATCACGCCGTCCGAGAGGCCGCTCTCGAAGGCGCGGTTGACCGATTCCTTGGCGGCCATCACGGCGATCTGCGAGAAGCCGGCAATGGTCAGCGCCGCGCCCAGGGTTTCTTCCATGAGTTTTTCCAGCGGCACCACGCGGCTGACCAGGCCGGCACGCTCGGCCTCGGCGGCGTCCATCATGCGCCCGGTGAGCGCCAGGTCCATGGCCTTGGCCTTGCCGACGGCGCGCGGCAGGCGCTGGGTGCCGCCGGCGCCGGGGATCACGCCGAGCTTGATCTCGGGCTGGCCGAATTTGGCGTTGTCGGCGGCGATGATGAAGTCGCACATCATCGCCAGCTCGCAGCCGCCGCCCAGCGCGTAGCCGCTGACGGCGGCGATCACCGGTTTGCGCACGCTGCGGATGCGCTCCCAGTTGCGCGTGATGTAGTCGCCCTTGTAGACGTCGGCGAAGGTGTAGCTGGCCATCATGCCGATGTCGGCGCCGGCGGCAAAGGCTTTCTCGCTGCCGGTGACGATCATGCAGCCGATCTTCTCGTCCGCATCAAAGGCGGCCAGCGCCTCGCCCAGCTCGTTCATGAGCTGGTCGTTGAGCGCGTTGAGCTGCTTGGGGCGGTTGAGCGTGATGACGCCAATTTTTTCCGCTTCGGTGCGGACGGTGATGCATTCATAGGTCATGGGGGTACTCCTGCGTTGTATCGGCGAAAGCATTTGACTATAGCGGGCGGTTGGGCGGTTGGGCGGTTGGGCGGGGGCGGCTCAGGGCTTCCCCAGCCAGGCATCGGCCAGGCCCGCATCGCGCACGCCGAGGAGCACGTTGCCGCCCACGGCATCCGCCTTGGGCAGAACCAGCGGCAGGCGCAGCAGGCGGGCATCGCGCGCCACCAGCGCGGTCATGGCGCCATCCGCCACGGCGTAAAGCGGCAGGTCGTCCAGCTTTTTCAGGCGCCAGCCTTCGCTCGCCACTTCCACGCCCAGCCATTCGTCGCCCGCCATCATGCCGGCACGCTCCGCGGCACCGCCCGGCAGCACGATCCTGATCTGCACGCTGGCGCCTTCCTGCACGCGCAGGCCCAGGCGCTGGGCGATTTGCGCGCTGTCGTTATTGCAATCTACCCCGGTGGCTGCCAGCAGCTCGGCCAGGGGCAGCTCGCCGGTGCCATGCACCCAGGCATCCAGCTCGGCACCCCAGCCGCGGCCGGAGCACTGGCGCAGCACGCGGCGGATATCCTTCTCGGTGATGGACCCGCCGCCGCTGTGCGTCCAGAGCGCGCGCATCACGCCGTCCAGCGTGCAGCGGCCCGCGCGGCGCAGCGCAAGATCAAGGCACAGCGCCACCAGCGCGCCCTTGGTGTAGTAGCTCACCGTGGTGCCGGGGGTGTTCTCGTCCGGGCGGTAGTAGCGCGTCCAGGCGTCAAAACTGGCTTGCGCCACGCTCTGCACCTGGCGGCCGGGGGTCTGCAGCACCTGGTTGATGGTTTTGGTGAGCAGCTTGAGGTAGGTGGTCTGGTCGATCAACCCTGCGCGGCGCAGCAGCAGATCGTCGTAGTAGCTGGTGAAGCCCTCAAAGAACCAGAGCAGCCCGGTGTAGTTTTCCTGCGTGTAATCGTAGCGCGCCAGCTCCCGCGGGCGCATGCGCTTGACGTTCCAGGCGTGAAAGTATTCATGGCTGAACAGGCCCAGCAGCGTGGTGTAGCCCTCGGGCGGCTTGGCATCCCCCAGGCGCGGCAGATCGCGCCGGCCGCAGATCAGGGCGGTGCTGCCGCGGTGCTCCAGCCCGCCGTAGCCGTCGTCGACCACGTTGAGCAGAAAGGTGTAGCGCTCAAACGGCGCCTGGCCATCGGGGCTCCAGAAGCGGATGGCTTCCTCGCAAATGCGCCGCACGTCGCGCAGCAGGCGGGCGCTGTCAAACGATGCCGCGGCGCCGCTCACCACCAGCCGGTGGGCTGTGCCGCAGGCGGTGAATGGGAAGCTCTGGAAGGCACCCAACTCCATCGGGCAGTCTGCCAGCTCGTCGTAATGCGCGGCGCGGTAGCGGCCAAAACCGTGGCGCGCGGCCTTGAGCGGCGTGAGGGCCGTGGCCAGTTGCCAATCGGGGCAGGCGGCGGGGCGCAGCACTTCGATGTCGTGCGCGCCGTCTTCCTGCCCATGCACGCGCAGGCACAGGCTGGTGGCGTTGAAAAAGCCGCGCGTAGCGTCCAGCCACGCGGTGCGCACCGAGCGGTCGCTGGCCACGATTTCATAGCGCAACACGAGCGCCGCGCCGCGCTTGCAGGCGATCTGCCACTCGCATTTGCTGATCTGCCGGATGGCCACGGCCTTGCCACCCTGCTCGGCCCGCAGGCCGATGAGATTGCGTGCGAACTCGCGCACCAGGTAGCTGCCGGGAATCCACACCGGCAGAGAAACGGCCTGGCGCGCCGCCGGCCGGGCGATGGTCAGCGTGAGGTGGTAGCGGTGGCTGTGCGGGTCGGGCGCCGCGACACGGAAATGGATGGGCGATGCGGATTCAGAGGGCATGCCCCATTACACCAGAGCCGGCGATCGGCCGTCTCCCACCGGGTTCAAGTGCCAAATCAAACGCCAGCGCTTATCCAGCAAGCGCTGACAGCTCACAAAACAATGAACTATTTTTTGGCAACGGCCAGTTCATTCATCCTGCGCTCCACCTCGGCCGCCGCAATCGCGCCCGGCACGCGCGAGCCATCGGTGAAGATCAGCGTCGGCGTGCCGGTGATCTTGTATTTGCGTCCCAGCTGCAGGTTGCGCTCCAGCGCCTTCATGTCGCAACTGGCCGTCGCGGGCGTCACATCCCTGAGCATGTGGTCCTGCCAGGCGGCGGCGCGGTCCTTGGCACACCAGATGTTGCGCGACTTCTCTGCAGAATCCGGACTCAGGATGGGGTAGAGGAAGACGTGCATGGTGACGTTGTCCACCTTCTGCATGTCTTTTTCGAAGCGCTTGCAATAGCCGCAATTCGGGTCCTCGAAGACGACCAGCTGGCGCTCACCCTTGCCGTGCACCACCTTGAAGGCATCGTCGAGCGGCAGCGACTTGAAATCGATGGCCGTGAGCTTGTTCACGCGATCCTCGGTCAGGTTGCGCCGCGCCTTGGTGTCTATGAGCTCGCCCTGGATGAGGTAGTTGCCGCCGGCGTCGGTGTAGTAAAGATCAGTGCCTATGCGCACCTCATAGAGCCCCTGCATCGGGGTGGCGCTCACTTCGTCGATCTGCGCCAGCTGCGGGATGCGTTCGGCCAGCGCCTTGCGGATCTGCGCCTCCTGCGCGTTCGCCGCCTGGGCGCCCAGCAGCAGGACGGCGCACGCCAGAGAAAGGAATCGAAGAAAAGGTTTCATGGTTGTTCAGCAGGGCCGCGGCCCGGTTGGAAAAAAATCAGGCCACGCCCATGGCGTGGCGGCTCACCCAGCCCTTGAGCGGCACCAGGCGATCAAACGCATTCATGCCGTGCGCGCGCAGCGGCTTCAAGGCCGCGTCGCCGCGCGTGAACAGCTGCTGCAGCCCGTCCATGGCCAGCATGGCAGTGGCCACTTCGGTCTTGCGCGCGCGCTCGTAGCGGCGCAGCAGGCGCTGGTCCGACAGGGCCCGCCAGCCCTCACGCCCGCCCAGCACCTGCGCCAGGGCGGCCGCATCGGCAAGGCCCAGATTCAGGCCCTGCCCCGCCAGCGGATGCACCGCATGCGCGGCGTCCCCGGCGAGTACCCAGGATTGCCCTGGCACCCCCGCGACCGCGCCGCACCAGCGCCGGGCGCGCGCCTGCACCAGCGGCCAGGCGGCACGCGGCGCGGTCACCGTGAGTGCTCCGAGAGCGCCGCGGCTGGCTTCGCGCAGCGCGGCAGCCAGCCCAGCCTCATCCGCCTGCAGCCAATGTTGTGATTGTCCATGGGCAACAGACCACACCACGGCCACCGAGTTCCCGCCTTCGCCATCCAGGGGAAGAAAAGCGAGGATGCCGCCGTCCGCCGCGAACCACTGGCGCGCCACCGCGCCGTGCGCGTGCTCGCACTGCAAACGCGTGGCGATCGCGTCCTGCGCATAGGGAGTCAGGTCAAATTCCACGCCCCATTCAGCGCGGGTGCGGCTGGCGCGGCCTTCGCACACCACGGCAAGCGGTGCCGGCACCGGCTGCGCCACCCTCTCCACCAGGGGTTGAAAGCCGATCGCGTCCTGCAGCCGCTGCTCCAGCGCCGGCACATCGACCACCCAGGCAAGCGCCGGCACGCGCTCGGCCACCGCATCAAACTCGACCGCCCCGCCCGCCTCGGCCCAGACCTGCATCCGCCGCACGGCGGTGGCGTGCTGCGCATCGGGCCAGGCGCGCACGGATTCCAGCAGGCCGCGCGAGGCGGCATTGAGCGCATAGGCGCGCACATCCGCCTGCCCGCTGGGGACGGGCGGCGCCACCAGCGCCACGCGCAGCCCTGCGCGCGCCAGCAGCAGCGCCGCCGTGCGCCCGACGACGCCCGCGCCGCGGATGCAAATATCAAATGCCTGGCCCATGCCCGGATTGTAGGAGGCGCACAATGGCGCGCTTTGCCCTCTTCCAGTGCCATGCCCAGCCTTGACGAACCGCTGTCCGCCCGCATCGCCCGCCTGTTTGCCTACCCGGTCAAATCCTGCGCCGGCGTGGAGCTGCATGAGGCACTGCTGACCGAGACCGGCCTGGACCTGGATCGCTCCTGGATGGTGGTGGATGCCGAGGGCGTGTTCCTGACCCAGCGCGAATGGCCGCGCATGGCGCTGGTGCAGCCGCGGATCAAGAGCACCGAAGTGGTGCTGCGCGCGCCCGGCATGCTGGCGCTGCACCTGCCCACCGACCAGGCCGCCGGCCGCACCCGGGTGCGCGTCTGGCAAGACACCGTGGACGCCTGGGACATGGGCGACGTGGCGGCGCAGTGGTTCAGCGATTTCCTCGGCCGGAGCGGGCTGCGGCTGGCACGCTTCGATCCCGAGGTGCGGCGCCTGTCCGACCTCGCCTGGACGCAAGGCGTGGAAGCCGTCAACCAGTTCGTCGATGGCTACCCGCTGCTCGTCACCAGCGAGGCATCGCTGGCCGAACTCAACCAGCGCCTGGCGCAGGCGGGACACGCGGCGATCGGCATCGAGCGGCTGCGGCCGAACATCGTGCTGTCCGGCATCGAGGCGCACGACGAAGACCGCTTCAGCGAAATCCGCATCGCCAGCGGCGATGGCCAGGTGCGGCTGCAGCCCGTCAAGCCCTGTGCGCGCTGCCCCATCCCGAACATCGACCCCGCGACCGCCGAGCGCAGCCCCGAAGTGCTGGCCACGCTCAGCCGCTACCGCGCCGATCCGCGCCTGGAGAACAAGCCCACCTTCGGCATGAACGCCATCATCCACGGCGGCATCGGCCATCGGCTGCGCACCGGCGACGGCGTGGAGGCGGACTGGAATTTCGGCTGAAGGCCGCGCCGCCCGGCACGGCAAACGTGGCTCCATTGCAGGCACGATCCGCCCACACGCCTGCCATGCCAGACACCGCGCCCGCACCTGACACCAATCAGCGCCATGTTCCAGACCCTGGGGCGCATGCTGTGCTCCTACTATTTCGCCGCAGAGGCGGCGCAGGTGCGCGCGCTGCTTTCCAATGGCGCCAACGAGGAAGCAGCCGCCATGCAGGTGCTGGGGCTGACGCTGGAAGACTTGGGCGTGGGCGTGGCGCGCGCCTGGGGTTTGCCGGAAGGCCTGCAGCGCAGCATGCGCACGCCCCTGGGGGCGCCGCCCATGCGCGCGCCCCAGCAGGGGGACGAGCAGTTGCGCTGGATCGGCCGCGCTGCCAACGAGGTCGCCGCAGCGATGCTGCAGAACGCACCGGACAGGCTCACCGCGTGCCTGCGGCAACTGGCGGACAACTGGCGCCGCACGCTGCAGATCACGCCCGAACTGTTCGCTGAAGCCGTGCAGCGCGCACGCCGGCAACTCGTGGATATTGCCAGCGCGCTGGAGCTGTGCGTCGCCGCTGGAAGCGCCGCGGAACGCCTGCAACCGCCGGCACCGACACTGGAAGCGCCGCTTCAGCCTGACCCCATCACCGCCCACGCACTGCACACGCAAGCCACGGCCATCGCGGCAGGCGACCTGTCTCCGGTCGGGGCGCTGGCCACGCAGCAGGCGGCACAGGTGCTGGCGGCAGGCATCCAGGACATCGCGGATGCGCTGGCGGTGGACGAAAAGCTGCTCGGCATGCTGCGCACCCTGCGCAACCAGGCCATCATGGCCTTTCGCCAGCGTGGGGGCTGAAACAGCCCCTTGGGCGCGCCGCCTAAAATCGAGGAATTTCCTGCACACAACCCAAGTGGTGCAGGACATCCCGAACCCCCGAATCTGAAAGAAACCCGCCATGAGCCTCAAATGCGGCATCGTGGGGCTGCCCAACGTCGGCAAGTCCACGCTCTTCAACGCCCTCACAAAAGCCGGCATCGCCGCCGAAAATTATCCTTTTTGCACCATCGAGCCCAATACCGGCGTGGTGGAAGTACCCGACCCGCGCCTGAAGGACCTGGCCGCCATCGTCACGCCCGAGCGCATCGTGCCCGCCATCGTCGAATTCGTCGATATTGCAGGCCTCGTGGCGGGCGCCAGCAAGGGCGAAGGCCTGGGCAACCAGTTCCTCGCGCACATCCGCGAGACCGACGCCATCGTCAACGTCGTGCGCTGCTTTGAAGACCCGAACGTGGTGCATGTGTCGGGCAAGGTGGACCCGATCGCCGACATCGAAGTCATCCAGACCGAACTGTGCCTGGCCGACCTGGCCACCGTGGAAAAGGCGCTCAACCGCTACAGCAAGGCCGCCAAGAGCGGCAACGACAAGGAGGCCGCCAAGCTCGTCGCCCTGCTCACCCCGGTGCAGGCTGCGCTCAACGAAGGCAAGCCCGCGCGCAGCGTGCCGGTGAGCAAGGAAGATGCCCCGCTGCTCAAACCCTTCTGCCTGATCACCGCCAAGCCCGCCATGTTCGTCGGCAATGTGGCCGAAGACGGCTTTGAAGCCAACCCGCTGCTGGCAAAACTACAGGAATATGCCGCCGCGCAGCACGCCCCCGTGGTCGCCATCTGCGCCAAGATAGAAGCCGAAATGGCGGAAATGACAGACGAAGACCGCACGATGTTCCTCGAAGAAATGGGCCTGCACGAGCCCGGCCTGAACCGCCTGATCCGCGCCGGCTACGAACTGCTGGGCCTGCAAACCTATTTCACCGCCGGCGTCAAGGAAGTGCGCGCCTGGACCATCCACCAGGGCGACACCGCTCCGCAGGCCGCCGGCGTGATCCACGGCGACTTCGAGCGCGGCTTCATCCGCGCGCAGACCATTGCGTTTGACGATTTCCTCCAGTTCAAGGGTGAACAGGGCGCAAAAGAAGCCGGCAAGATGCGTGCAGAAGGCAAGGAATACGTTGTAAAAGACGGCGATGTGATGAATTTTTTGTTCAACGTCTGATCAACGCCTGACGATTTTTGCAGCATCTTGGCGGTGCTCAGTAGCGCTTGGTGGACGGTTTGACCCGTTTTGAAACCAATGGGCTGTAGAAACATTACGGTCCGCTGGCCGTCCTCGCCGGCCCTCGGGCAGGTAGGGGTCAATCAGCGCGACAGGATCACCCCAGGGGAAGAGCAGGCTCCATTGCCGTTCAGCCCGCCTTGCGGAACGTGAAATTGATCCGCTCGCTGCCCGTCAGCGCGTGGCTGCCCTCCCGGATCGGCGCGATGCCGTGGTAGCGCATGCGGTCCACCCCGCCCCAGACCGCCACGTCGCCATGGAACAGCGCCATGCGCTGCGTGCCACCCGCGCGCTGCAGGCCGCCCCACAGGAATACGGCCGAAACGCCCAGCGATACGGAAACGATGGGCTGCGAAAAATCGCGTTCGTTCCTGTCCTGGTGCAGCGTCAGGCGGCTGCCGGGGCGGTAGCGGTTGATGAGGCAGGCATCGGGCGCAAAGCCGGCAAAACCCGCCGCGGCCGCGGCTTCGGTGGCCAGGCGCATGAACACGGCAGGCATCGCCGGCCAGGGCAGGCCAGAGTCCGGATCGTCGCTGCGGTAGCGGTAGCCCGCGCGGCTGCTGGTCCAGCCCAGCGGCCCGCAATTGGTCAACGGCACCGACATGGTCTGCCCGCCCGGCGTGACCATGTGGCGAAACGGTGCCTGCGTCAGGACCTGCTGCAACCGCGGCCAAAGCTCGTCGATGAAGGTCAACGCAAAGCCCCGCAGCACCACCGACTGCGGGCCCAGCGACATGCGCTCGCCCGCCAGCGGTAGCTCATCGGCAAACAGGTCGCCCGTCATGGATTTTGATGAAATCAGGCGCAATCGCTTGTCAGCCAAGCGCGGGCAGCTATGGATTCAGGAGATTTCAAACACCCAGGTATTCCGGCAATGTCGTGTCTTCTAGCATGGCTTCCGCGTCACCCTGCAGCACCACCTGGCCTTTCTGCAGCACCAGCGCGCGGTTGCTGCGGCTCAGGACCCGGTGCCAGTCGCGGTCGACGATCAGCACCGCCATGCCGGCGCGCTTGATCTCGTCAATCACGCGCCAGATTTCGTGCACGATGAGCGGCGCCAGGCCTTCGGTGGCCTCGTCCAGGATCACCAGTTCCGGGTGCGTCATCAGCGCCCGGCCAATCGAAAGCATCTGCTGCTCGCCGCCCGAGAGCAGCGCACCGAGCTGATCGATACGCTCCGAGAGGCGCGGGAAGGTCTGCAGCACGCGATCCATGCTCCAGTCGGCGCGGCCGTCGCGCCCGGGGCGCTCGGCCATGATGAGGTTCTCGCGCACCGTGAGGTTGCCGAACACGCCGCGCCCTTCGGGCACGTAGGCTACGCCCAGGCGCGCCACCTCGTGCGGTTTGGCGCGCGAGATGTCCTGGCCGAACAGGCGGATGCTGCCCTCGCGCTGCACCACATGGCCCAGCAGCGAGCGGATCAGCGTGCTCTTGCCCATGCCGTTGCGCCCCAGCAGGCCCACCGTCTCGCCCTGGCGGATTTCCAGATCGACGCCATGCAGCACATGGCTGCTGCCGTACCAGGCGTGCAGGCCCTGCGCCTGCAGCATTACGTTGGCATCGGTCATGCGTCATGCCCCAGGTAAGCCTCGCGCACTTCGGCGCTGGCACGGATTTCATCGGGTGTGCCGGTGGCGATCACCTGGCCGTTGACCATCACCGTGATGCGGTCGGCGATGCGAAACACCGCGTCCATGTCGTGCTCCACCAGCAGGATGGCGTGATCCCGCTTCAAGGCATCCAGCAGCGCCAGCATGCGCTCGGTCTCCTCGGCGCCCATGCCGGCCAGCGGCTCATCGAGCAGCAGCACCTTGGGCGCGGTGGCCAGGCACATGGCGATTTCAAGCTGGCGCTTCTGGCCATGGCTGAGCAGGCCGGCCTCCCGGCTCAGTACATCGCCCAGGCCCACGCGCTGCGCAACCTCGCGCGCGATGCGCTGCGTCGGCCCGCGCGACTGGGCGTCGTGCCACCAGGCCCAGGGCGTCTGGTAGCGCGCCTGCGCCGACAGGCGGCAGTTTTCCTGCACCGTGAAACGGGGGTAGATGGTGTTGCGCTGGTAGCTGCGCCCCAGGCCCGCGCGTGCGCGCCGCGGCTGCGACCACTGCGTCACCTCCTGCCCCAGCAACTCGATCTGGCCGCTGCTGGGCGGAAATTCACCCGAGAGCAGGTTGATGAGCGTCGATTTGCCCGCGCCGTTGGTGCCTATCACCGCGTGCACGGCGCCGCGAATGAGCTCCACGCTGACGCCGTTCACCGCTACCAATCCGCCCCAGCGGCGCGTCAGCGCGCGGCCGCGCAACAGAATTTCGCCACTCATGCCGCGTCCTCCGCCGTATCGGGCGCGTGCTTGTCGCGCTTGCGTGCCGCGCGCAGCCGCCACTGGTGCGGAAGGCCGACCAGGCCGCGCGGCATGAAAGCGACGCAGGCGATCACCACCAGCCCCAGGCCCAGATGCCAATGCTTGGCGGCCTCGCCCAGCAGCGCCTCGGATTTGAAAAACTCCTGCAGCAAGGAGAAGGCAAACGCACCGATCAGCGCGCCACGCAGATGGCCCAGGCCACCCAGGATGATCATCACCAGCACGCCCGCGCTCAGGTGCCAGCTCAGCAGCTCGGGGCTGACGAAGCCATCCTTGATGGCGAACAGAAACCCGGCCCAGCCGGAAATCGCGCCCGAAATCGTGAACGCCGCGAGTTTGTACGGATAGACCGAAAACCCGGTGGCGCGCATGCGCTGCTCATTCACGCGGATGCCGGCCAGTGCCCGGCCAAACGGCGAGCGCAGCAGCAGCGCCAGAAACGCGAACACCAGCAGCAGGCTGGCCCAGATGAAGCCGTACAGGTGGGCGCCGTTGCCCAGGTCGAGCGGCCCCAGCACCGGCTTCACGTAGAGGTAGATGCCATCGGTGCCGCCACCGAGCTCGGTGTCGTGGATCACGTAGTACGCCATCTGCGCGAACGCCAGCGTGACCATGATGAAGTACACGCCCTTGGTGCGCAGCGACAACGCGCCCACCGCCAGTGCGTACAGCGCCGCCAGCAGCATGGACAGCGGCAGCGCCACCAGCAGCGAAGGCACGGCGTTGTCGGCGGGCGCCAGCAGCACCGCCGCATACGCGCCTATGCCGAAGAACGCCGCCTGTCCAAAGCAGACCAGCCCGGTGCTGCCCACCAGCAGTTCGAGCGCCACCGCCAGGATGGCGTAGATCATGAGCTTGGCCACCAGATCGGCGCCATACTCGCCCGAGACCAGCGGCCACAGCGCCAGCAGCAGAAACACGGCGGCGACGAACACATGCTTGCCGCCGAACGATGAGGAGCGTGCGCCGCTCATGGCTTGAACAATCCATCCGGGCGCCACAACAGCACGGCCGCCATCAGCATATAGACCAGCACGCCCGCCGCCTGCGGCAGCAGCACCTTGCCAAAGGTATCGACAAAGCCGATCAACAGCGCCGCCACCAGCGCGCCGCGGATCGAGCCTATGCCGCCGATCACCACCACGACGAAGCAGATGATGAGCACCGATTCCCCCATGCCCGGGTAGACGCTGGAAACCGGCGCCGCGATCATGCCGGCGAACGCCGCCAGCGCCACGCCGACGGCGAAGACGATGCGGTAGAGCAGCGAGATGTCTATGCCCAGGCTCTGCACCATCTCCCGATTGGCCGTGCCGGCGCGAATTCGCATGCCCAGGCGCGTGCGGGTGAACACCCACCACATGCCCAGCGCCAGGAAAACGCAGCAGGCGCTGATGAACAAGCGATACACCGGGTAATTCATCACGTCGCCCAGCTCGATCGAGCCCGCAAGCCACGGCGGTGCCTGCACGCCATGCACGTCGTTGCCCACGAGAATGCTGCGCAGTTCCTCGAACACCAGAATCAGGCCATAGGTCATCAGGACTTGCTGCAGGTGATCGCGCTCATAGAGGAAGCTGAAGAAGGCCCACTCGAGCACGTAGCCGAGCACGACCGAGAGCACCACGCCGACCGTCAGGGTGACGAAGAAACTACCGCCAAAAAGTGGCGCCAGCCCATACGCCATGTAGGCGCCGATCATGTAGAAGCTGCCGTGCGCCAGGTTGATCACGCCCATGATGCCGAAGATCAGCGTCAGACCGGAGGCGACGAGAAACAGCAGCAGCCCGTACTGCAGAGAGTTCAGGCACTGGATGAGAAAGGTTGGAAGGTCCATGCAGACAGTCGCGTGGTGAAACACGTCGGGCGGCCGATCGGCCGCCCGCCCCTGAAAGCCGGATTACATCCGGCAGCCGGTGGCCGGATCGGCCAGGGCCTTGACCGCCACGCTCTGATAGACGTTTTCGTTGCCGACCACCTTGCGCAAATACATGTCCTGCACCGGATTGTGCGCCTTGGACATCGTGAACTTGCCGCGCGGGCTGTCTATCGTCGCCTTGGTCACCGCGGCCGAGAACGCCTTGGCATTCTTCGCGTCACCCTTGGTGGCATTGAGGCCGATCGCCAGGATCTGCGCCGCGTCGTAGCCCTGCACCGCGTACACGTCGGGCTGCATCTTGTAGGCCTTGGCATAGGCCAGGCGGAACTCCTTGTCCTTAGGCGCCGGCAATTCGTCGGCGTAGTGCAGCGCCGTCAGCAGGCCTTCGGCCGCCGCGCCCTGCGCTTCCAGCGTGCCGTCGGTGACGAAGCCTGCGCCGACCAGCGGAATACTGTCCTTGAGGCCCGCGGCCGCATAGTCCTTGACGAACTTCACCGCGCCACCACCGGCGAAAAAGGTGTAGACCACATCGGGCTTGAGTGATGCGATCTCGGTCAGCAGCGCCTGAAACTCCACATTGGGGAAGGGCACCGTGAGATCCTTCATGACCTTGCCGCCAGCCTTCTCGAACGCATCCTTGAAGCCCTTGACCGACTCGGCGCCGGCGGCGTACTTCCAGGTGATGGTCACCGCCTTCTTGTGGCCCTGCTTGGCGGCCACCTCGCCCATGGCAAAACCCGGCTGCCAATTGGAGAAGCTGGAGCGGAAGATGTTGGGCGCACACATCGGGCCGGTGACGGCATCAGCGCCAGCGTTCGGGATGATCAGGAGCGTGCCCGATTCCTTGGCCGCCTTCGCCATCGCCATCGCCACGCCGCTGTGCACCGTGCCGACGATCACGTCCACGTTGTCGCGCTTGATCAGCTTGTTGACGTTGTCGGTGGCCTTGGACGGATCGCTCTCGTCGTCGACGCGGATGTATTCGATCTCGCGTCCGGCAATTTTGCCGCCGAGCTGATCCACATACAACCGGAACCCGTTGTCGATCGCCGTGCCCAGCGCCGCATAGGTGCCGGTCGCGGGCAGCATGAAGCCCACCTTGAGCTTGCCCGCCTGGGCGCGTGCCAGCGGCGCGATGCCCGCCAGCGCCAGCGATGCCGCGCTCGTCAGAAAGGTCTTGCGATTCATCATGGTCGTCTCCTCGTCTTTCTATGGAAGATCAGTGGTTGGAAAAAGAATGTTGTTGCACAAACGCACTGCACGCCGTGATCACGGCGGCAGGCTGGTCACGGTGCGGCGAATGGCCGCAATGATCGATTTCGACCACCTGGGTCTGCGGCACCTGGCGTGCAATGCTGCGCACATGAGCCAATGTACCGTACTCATCCTGCAGGCCCTGGATGGCCAGGACAGGGCAGCCGATGGCGGCGATCTCTTGCCGGATGTCCCAGGCGCGAAACGCCGGCGACAGCCAAACCTCATTCCAGCCCCAGAAGGCCGAATCGACGTCGTCGTGGTAGCGCGCCAGACGCTCGCGCAGGCCGCCAGCCACATACGCTTCACGCGTCTTCTCGATGCTGTCCACCGAGATCTGCTCCACCATGGTATGCGGCGCCAGCGCGATGACACCGGCCGCCGGGTGGTTGCGCGCATGCAGCAGCGCAATGGAAGCCCCATCGCTATGGCCGAACAGCCAGGGGGGCTGCGCCACGCCGACGGCGCTCAGAAACGCCGGCAGCACCTCGTCCGCCTGGCGGTGCATGAAATCATTGGCCCAGTGCTCGTCCGGTGCGCGCGGCGTGGAGCGCCCGTAGCCGGGGCGCGAGAACACCAGCCCGCGCATGCCAAGTTTTTCGCAAAGCCGCGCCGGGAAATCCCGCCACATCGCGACCGAGCCCAGCCCTTCATGCAGAAAGACCATGACAGGCGCATGCGCGTGCCCGCTGCCGACCCAGGCGTATTCGATGCGCACCGGCTGGCCGCGCCAGGCCATCCGCGCAAATTGCGTTCGCGGGGGTGCGTTCATGCGGCCGGGGTTTCCATCGCGCGCAGGCGAAAGCGCTGGATTTTGCCGGTGGCGGTCTTGGGCAACTCCTTCACGAAAGCGATCTGGCGCGGGTACTTGTAGGGCGCGAGCTTGTCCTTGACGAAATGCTTGAGCTCCTCTTCCGTCGCCTTGCCACCTTCCTTCAGCACCACGTAAGCCTTGGTCTTGGTCAGGCCATCGGCATCCTGCACGCCAATCACCGCGGCTTCGAGCACCGCGGGGTGCTGCACCAGCGTCGCCTCGACTTCGAAGGGGCTCACGTAGATGCCGCTCACCTTGAGCATGTCGTCGCTGCGCCCGCCGTAGGTGTAGGTGCCGTCGGGGTTGCGCACATATTTGTCGCCGCTCCTGGTCCACGCGCCCTGGAAAGTCTCGCGGCTCTTCTCGCGGTTGCCCCAGTACATCAGTGCCGCCGAGGGGCCCTTGATGTAGAGATCACCTAGTTCGCCATCAGGCACCAGGGCGCCATCGTGGTCGCGCAGCTCCACCGCGTAACCAGGCACCGGCCAGCCCGTGGTGCCGTAGCGCACGTCGCCGGGCAGGTTGGACAGGAAGATGTGCAGCATCTCGGTCGAGCCTATGCCATCGACGATGTGCACGCCGAAATGTGCGGTGAAGCGCTCGCCCAGGTCCGCTGGCAACGCCTCGCCGGCCGACGAGACCAGGCGCAGCGCCACCTGCCCGCGCGCCGGCAGATGCGGGTTCGCGAGCATCCCGGCAAAGCCCGTCGGCGCGCCGTAGAACACCGTGGGCTTGACGCCGCCGACGCCGCCCGTGAGGCGCTTGAACGTCGCCTCCGGCGTCGGCCGCTCGGCCATCAGAAGGGTGGTGGCGCCCACGCCCATGGGAAAAGTCAGCGCATTGCCCAGGCCATAGGCGAAGAACAGCTTGGCGGCGGAAAAGCACACGTCGTTTTCCGTCAACCCAAGGATGCGTTTGCCATACAGCTCCACCGTCCAGTACGGGTTGGCATGCGAATGCACCGTGCCCTTGGGGCGGCCGGTGGAGCCCGAGGAATACAGCCAGAATGCCGGATCGTCGGCATGTGTGGCGGCCGGGTGCGGCAGCGGCGCCTGTGCCGCCAGGAAGGCGTCGAACGCCAGCTCGCCGAAATCCAGCGGTGCCACCGGACGCGAGACAACGACCTTCTGCACTTCGTGATCGGCCTTCACCAGCGCACCCTTGACCGTGGGCAGCAAGGCACCGCTGGTGAGGATCACCTGTGCACGCGAATGCTCCAGCATGTAGGCATAGTCGTCCGCCGGCAGCAAGGTGTTCACCGCTACCGGCACCGCACCGGCGTAGATCGCGCCGAGGAAGGCCACGGGCCAGTCGGTCCCGTCCAGCATTGTCAGCAGCACGCGTTCCTCGCGCTTCACGCCCAGCGCACGCAGGCCTGCGGCGCACTGGCGCACTCGGTGTTCGAGCACGCCATAACTGAGCTGTTCATAGTCATCCACAAACGCGATGCGCGCGGCACGCCCAATGTTCGCCTGCAGCAGGTAGTCTGCAAAGTTGAAGACGGCGGGCGGCGGCGCCACCTCGGGTGCGTTCGCTCCCAGATCGGTTGTCATGTGTTCTCCTGGTTCGTGCCGTGGGTCAGAGGGCGTTCAGCACCTCGGGCGCGCCCTGGATGGCCACGCGGCGATGGTAAAAATCCAGTGCGCGCAGGCCACCGAGCTCGGCACCGCCGCCGGCGCGCCCGGGCCCGCCGTGCATCGATTGCGGCATGGCGTTGCCATGCCCCGTGTGCGTGGCGGCGCAGGCGGGGCTGACCACATGCACACGGCCGTGCAGCGGCGCCAGTTGCAGCGCGGTGCGCGCCAGCAGCGGCGCATCGTCGCCATAGAGCGATGCCACCAGCGAGCCCTGGCCGCGCGCCACCTGCGCCAGCGCCTGCGGCAGATCGGAATAGGGCAGCAGCGTGGCCACCGGACCGAAGACTTCGGTGGCGTGCACCACATCGCTGGCTGCGACGGCCTCGGGCGTGGCCAGGCCAAACAGCGTCGGACCGACACAGCAGGCCACGGCCGGATCAGCGTCCACCAGAGCCGCGCTGCTGCCGTCATGCAACACCTGCGCTGCGCCGCGCAAGGTGGCGATGCCCTCACGTATGCTGGCCAGCTGCGCCCGGCTCACGAGCGAGCCCATGCGCACGCTCTCGTTGCGTGGATTGCCCAGCACCGTCTTGTCCAGCCGCGCACCCACGGCCTGCGCCACCGCGTCGAAATGCGCAGCAGGCACAAAGGCGCGGCGAATCGCCGTGCATTTCTGTCCGGCCTTTTGCGTCATCTCGCGTGCCAGCTCCTTGACGAACAGATCAAACGCCGGCGTGCCGGGAGCCGCGTCGGGCAGGAGCACCGCGCTGTTGATACTGTCGGCCTCGATGTTTACGCGCACCGAGTGCTGGGTCACGGCCGCGTGGCTGCGCAAGAGCGCCGCGGTATCGGCCGAGCCGGTGAAGGAGAGCACATCCTGCGGCTGCAGCGCGTCCATCAACCCCGCCGAGCTGCCGCAGACAATGGACAGTGCGCCCGCCGGCAGCACACCGGCATCGACCACGTCTTTCACCATGCGCTGCGTCAGCCAGGCCGTTGCCGTGGCGGGCTTGACCACCACGGGTACGCCCGAGAGCAGCGCGGGTGCCGCCTTTTCCCACAGCCCCCACGAGGGGAAATTGAAGGCATTGATGAACAGTGCCAGGCCATCGACCGGCACGCGGACATGCCGCGTGGCGAACGAACCATCCTTGGCCAGCGATTGCGCCTCGCCGTCGGGCAGGAAGTGCCCCTCAGGCAGGCCCGCAGCCAGCTTGGCATAGGTGCTGAGGGTATAGATGGCGCCATCCACGTCGATGCCGGTGTCCGCCTTGACCGTGCCGGAATTGGCCGTGGAGATGTCGTAGTACGCGTCGCGGTTGGCCTGCAGCACCTTGGCCACTGCCGCCAGCAATTCACCGCGCTGGCGGTAGGTCAGCGCGCGCAGCGCCGCGCCGCCCTGTGCACGCGCAAACGCAAAACCAGCGCCCAAGTCCAGGCCGGTGGCGTCCACGCGCACCAGCTCGTTGCCCAATACGGGATCGAACAAGGCCGTACCCGCGCCGCTGCCGGCGTGCCAGCGCCCGCCCAGATAATTGGAAAGAAGTTCAGTCATCCAGCCGCCCCTTGCAGGAATTGAATCTGCCCCGCAGGCAGCAGGTAAAGCACCAGCGCGCGCCCGCCGGTCACCGTCGGCGCATGCTGGCTGCCGGGGCCATAGACCACCCAGCCGGCGCCATGGCCATCAAACTGCGCGCCGTCGGAAAGCGGCATCACCAGGTCGATCTCGCCGCCCGGATGCACATGCTGCGGCCCGGCGATGGACTCCATATCCACCACATCCACCGAAAAGCCTTGCAGATCGTCCGCGGGCTTGAAAATGCGGCCGTAGCGGATGCCGCCGCCTTCGCGGTTACACAGCCAGCCATCGTGCACGCCCGCCTCGCAGGTGGCCTGCAACTGCCTGAAACTGTCCGACAGCGGGCCATGCTCGGTATTGAGCCAATCGGCAAGGCGGCTGTCGAGCGGCTTGCCGGTTATCTGTTGAGCCAAGGCAGCGATCTGGCTGCGCAGTTGTTCAGCGGTCATGGACGCTCCAAGTGAGAAGGCTGTGCACCACCGGCCGCGCCACGCTGGCGCTTGCGGTTTGGCGGTAGATGCATTATTGTGCGTACATTATCTTACCCGCCATCACCGACGTGTCAAGCAATATAATGCCTGAATCAGGGATTTCCCTAGCTTCCGACGCGCCTGAAACACCCCATTCGGGCGCAAAGCGGGCCTCAGCCGCCACCAAGTTCGCCAAAGAAGGCGATCTTTTTCTGGCGCAACTGGGCGAGCGTGTGCGCACCCTGCGCTCGCGCCGCGGTTTCACGCGCAAGGCCGTGGCGCATCTGGCCGGCGTCAGCGAGCGCCATCTGGCCAACCTGGAGTACGGCCAGGGCAACGCCTCCATCTTGATCCTGCTGCTGATCTCGCGGGCGCTGCAGTGCTCGATGGCCGAACTGCTGGGCGACGTCACCACCAGCAGCCCCGAATGGCTGCTCATCCGCGAAATGCTGGCGGGCCGCAACGAGGCCAGCCTGTACAAGGCGCGCGTCGCCATCGGCGACCTGCTGGGCACCGGCGGCGCCCAGGGCGAAGGCACACGCCCGCGTAGCTGCCTGATCGCACTGATCGGCCTGCGCGGCGCCGGCAAGAGCACGCTGGGCGGCCTGCTGGCGCAGGATCTCGGCTTCCCGATGATTGAATTGAGCCGCGAAATCGAGAAATTCGCCGGTTGCAGCGTCAGCGAAATCCAGGGGCTCTACGGCCAGGCGGCCTACCGGCGCTATGAGCGCCGGGCGCTGGAAGAGGCCATCCAGATCTACCCCGAGGCGGTGATCGCCACGCCCGGCGGCATCGTCTCCGATCCCGCCACCTTCAATCTGCTGCTGGCGCACTGCACCACCATCTGGCTCAAGGCCACGCCCGAAGACCACATGCGCCGCGTGGCAGAGCAAGGCGACATGCGCCCGATGGACGCCAGCCATGAAGCCATGGCCGACCTGCGCTCCATTCTGGCGGGGCGCTCGGCCTTCTATGCCAAGGCGGAATGGCAGCTGGACACCAGCGCTCAGGCGCAAGAGGAAACCTTCCTTTTGCTGCGCGAAAAAGTGCGCACCTTGCTCCAGCCAATACAGGCAACATAATGCATTAACTTGATATGTATAAAAATGCATTGGATTGCATATTTCGCTTGACATCTGCTGAAATATGCAAAATAATGCGCTTCATCGCCCCTGATGAATCCCCACCTTCCGGAGACCGCCGTGACGCAGAACCCCACTTCCCGAGTTGAATACCAGACCCACCCCACCCAGTACAAGCACTGGAAGCTCAGCTTTGATGGCGCCGTCGCCACGCTGTCGGCCGATTTCGCCGAAGACGGCGGCCTGCGGCCCGGCTACAAGCTCAAGCTCAACAGCTACGACCTGGGTGTGGATATCGAGCTCAATGACGCGCTCAATCGCATCCGCTTCGAACACCCCGAGGTGCGCACCGTGGTGGTCACCAGCCTCAAGGACAAAGTGTTCTGCTCCGGCGCCAACATCTTCATGCTGGGGCTATCCAGCCATGCCTGGAAGGTCAATTTCTGCAAATTCACCAACGAAACGCGCAACGGCATGGAAGATTCTTCGCGCCACAGCGGGCTCAAATTCCTCGCCGCAGTCAACGGCGCCTGTGCCGGCGGCGGCTATGAGCTCGCCCTGTCGTGCGACGAAATCCTGCTGGTCGATGACCGCTCCAGCAGCGTCAGCCTGCCCGAGGTGCCACTGCTGGGCGTGCTGCCCGGCACCGGCGGCCTGACCCGCGTGACCGACAAACGCCACGTGCGCCACGACCTGGCCGACATCTTCTGCACCACCAGCGAAGGCGTGCGCGGGCAGAAGGCCGTCGATTGGCGCCTGGTGGACGCCATCGCCAAGCCGGCACAGTTTGCCGCCAAGGTTCAGGAGCGCGCCCAGGCGCTGGCGGCGCAGAGTGACCGCCCGGCGGGTGCCAAGGGTGTCGAACTCACGCCCCTGAGCCGCAGCATCGAAGCCGATGCACTGCGCTACAGCCAGGTAACGGTGACGATAGACCGCGCCAGCCGCGTGGCGACCTTGACCGTGAAAGCGCCAGAAGGTGCGCAACCGCAGGACGTGGCGGGCATTGAAGCCGCAGGTGCCAACTGGTATCCACTCACCCTGGCGCGCGAACTGGACGATGCCATCCTGCAGATGCGCACCAACGAGCCCACCATAGGCACCTGGCTGATCAAGACCAGTGGCAGCCTGGAGGCCGTCGCCGCGATGGACAAGACGCTGCTGGCGCACAAGGACCACTGGCTGGTGCGCGAGACGCTGGGCCTGCTGCGCCGCGTGTTCAGCCGCCTGGATGTGTCCTCGCGCAGCCTGTTCGCGCTGGTCGAGGAAGGCTCGTGCTTTGGCGGCAGCTTCCTCGAACTCGCCCTGGCCTGCGACCGCATCTACCACCTGGCGCTGCCGGATGCTCCGGGGAAGGCACCGAAAATCAGCGTCGGCGAGCTCAATTTCGGCCAATACCCGATGGCCACCGACCAGAGCCGCCTGGCCCGACGCTTCTACGACGAAACCGCGCCGCTGCAAGCCGTGCGCGCGCGCATAGCCGAGCCGCTGGATGCCGATGCCGCGCTGGCGCTGGGCCTGGTCACCAGCGCACCTGACGATATCGACTGGGCCGATGAAACCCGCATCGCCATCGAAGAGCGCGTCGCCATGAGCCCCGATGCCCTGACCGGCATGGAAGCCAATCTGCGCTTCAACGGCACGGAGAACATGGTCACCCGCATCTTCGGGCGCCTGACAGCCTGGCAGAACTGGATCTTCCAGCGCCCCAACGCCGTCGGCGAGAAGGGTGCGCTCAAGGTCTACGGCAAGGGCGACAAGGCCGCCTTCGACTGGAACCGCGTCTGATTCAGGGGAGGTTTGGTGCCCGGCGTTGAGCGTTTGGCGTGAACCTCCCTTTTCGCAATAAACGCTCAACGTCCGAACCGCAACCCCCACCCTTCCAAGGAGCCTCCATGAGCATCGACTACAGCCAGAAGATCCCCAACAATGTCAACCTCAACGAAGACCGCACGCTGCAGCGCGCGCTCGAGGCCTGGCAGCCCAACTTCCTCTCGTGGTGGGGCGACATGGGGCCGGACGGCTCGCACGGCTTTGACGTCTACCTGCGCACCGCCACCAGCGTCGATCCGCAGGGCTGGGCGCACTTTGATTACGTCAAGATGCCCGACTACCGCTGGGGCATCTTCCTGAACCCGGCCGAGCAGGAGCGCAAGATCCACTTCGGCGACCACCTGGGCGAAGCCGCCTGGCAGGACGTGCCTGGCGAGCACCGCGCCAACCTGCGCCGCATCATCGTGACGCAAGGCGACACCGAGCCCGCCAGCGTTGAACAGCAGCGCCACCTGGGCCTGACGGCGCCCAGCATGTACGACCTGCGCAACCTGTTCCAGGTCAACGTCGAAGAAGGCCGCCACCTGTGGGCCATGGTCTACCTGCTGCACAAGTACTTTGGGCGCGACGGCCGTGAGGAAGGCGAGGCGCTGCTGGAGCGCCGCAGCGGCCATGAAGACAACCCGCGCATCCTGCAGGCCTTCAACGAGAAGACGCCCGATTGGCTCAGCTTCTTCATGTTCACCTACTTCACCGACCGCGACGGCAAGTTCCAGCTCTGCGCGCTGGCCGAATCGGGCTTTGACCCGCTGGCGCGCACCACCAAGTTCATGCTGACCGAGGAAGCGCACCACATGTTCGTCGGCGAGCAGGGCGTGAGCCGTGTCGTGCAGCGCACCTGCCAGGTGATGAACGAACTCAAGACCGACGACGTGAAGACGCTGCGCAACGCCGGCGTGATCGACCTGCCCACCATCCAGCGCTACCTGAACTTCCACTTCAGCGTCACCATCGACCTGTTCGGCGCCGACGAATCGAGCAATGCCGCGATCTTTTATTCGACCGGCCTCAAAGGCCGCTTCGAGGAAGGCAAGCGCACCGACGACCATGTCCTCAAGGACCAGAGCTACAAGATCCTCAACGTGGTCGACGGCCAGCTCGTCGAAAAGGAGGCCCCGATGCTCAACGCGCTCAACGAAGTGCTGCGCGACGACTACATCAAGGACTCGGTCGCTGGCGTGAGCCGCTGGAACCGCGTCATCGAGAAGGCTGGCATCCCCTTCAAGCTGACCGTGCCGCACAAGGCCTTCAATCGCAAGATCGGCGCGTTGGCCGGACTGCATGTGAGCCCAGAGGGCAAGGTCATCAGCGAAGCCGAGTGGAACGCCCACGTGCGCGAGTGGCTGCCCTCGGCGGAAGACCGTGCTTACGTCACCGGCCTGATGGGCCGCGTCGTGGAACCGGGTAAATTCGCCAATTGGATCGCACCGCCGGCGATCGGCATCAACCGCCAGCCAGTCGATTTCGAATACGTGCGCTTCAACTGAAATTCGGTATGAATAATGGCTGCAGCGCTTGATACTCAAGCGCTAGCAGCTATTATTTTTTCAAGGAGATTCCCATGGACATGGCAGACAGCAAGCTCATCGAGCAGCACCTGATAGATGCCGAAATCTGCATCCGCTGCGGCGCCTGCG
Organism: Comamonas badia DSM 17552; assembly: GCF_000484635.1. Lineage (GTDB taxonomy): Bacteria > Pseudomonadota > Gammaproteobacteria > Burkholderiales > Burkholderiaceae_C > Comamonas_C > Comamonas_C badia. The sequence continues at coordinate 819,600 of NZ_AXVM01000001.1, forward strand.
AGGCCGCATGCCCGATCGACGCCATTACACACGACGACCGCAATTACGTGGTCGACGTCAACAAGTGCGAGCACTGCCGTGCCTGCGTGCCTGTCTGCCCCACGGGCGCCATCGACAACTGGTTCACCGTGCCGCGCTCCACCGCCTACAGCCTGGAAGAGCAGTTCAGCTGGGACGCGCTGCCTGCACGCCTCTCGGCCGCGCAGCTCGCCGAGTTCGGCCCGGCCGACGATGCGCAAGAAGCGCCACTGGCGCAGGAAGCCGCACCCGCTGCTGCCGCGGCCGACCCCGCTGGTGAAAAACCCTTCGACCCCGAAGAATTCAACGCCCCGCTGCCCCCATGGTCTGCGGCGCATGCCTACAGCAATCTCTACGGCCCGCGCGCGGCGCAAAAGACCATCACCGCCACGGTGACCGGCACGCTGCGCGTGACCGAAGTCGGCAAGGAATACGACACGCACCACATCGTGCTGGACTTTGGCGCCATGCCCTTCCCGGTGCTGGAGGGCCAATCCATCGCCGTGCTGCCGCCGGGCCTGGACGCACGCGGCAAGCCCCATGTGCCGCGCCAGTACAGCATCGCCAGCCCGAGAAACGGCGAGCGCCCGGGCTACAACAACCTGAGCCTGACCATCAAGCGCGTGCTGGAAGACTATGACGGCAACCCGGTGCGCGGCGTGGCCAGCAACTACATGTGCGACCTCAAGGTGGGCGACAAGGTTGAGGTCATCGGGCCATTCGGCACCAGCTTTCTCATGCCCAACCACCCGCGCAGCCATGTCGTGATGATCTGCACCGGCACCGGCAGCGCCCCCATGCGCGCGATGACCGAATGGCGCAGGCGCCTGCGCGGCAGCGGCAAGTTCGAGGGCGGCAAGCTGATGCTGTTCTTCGGCGCCCGCACCAAAGAGGAACTGCCCTACTTCGGCCCTTTGCTAAGCCTGCCCAAGGACTTCATCGACATCAACTTCGCCTTCAGCCGCACGCCCGGCGCGCCGAAGAAATACGTGCAGGACGCGCTGCGCGAGCGCGCCGCCGACCTGGTGCCGCTGCTGACCGATCCACACGCCTATTTCTACATTTGCGGCCTGCGCGCGATGGAAGAAGGCGTGATGCTCACGCTGCGCGATATCGCCGTGCAGGCCGGGCTGGAGTGGAACGAGGTCGGCAACGCGCTCAAGCGCGATGGCCGTCTGCACCTGGAAACCTACTGACATGGATACGCTGCAGATCACCCGCCCCGCCCCCGGCGTGGCCCAGGTGCTGATGAACCGCCCAGCGGTCTTCAACGCATTTGGCGAAGCCATGATTGGCGAGCTCGATGCAGCCTTTGCCCAACTCGCGCAGGACACTGCCGTGCGCGTCGTCGTACTTGCCGGCAGTGGCAAACACTTCAGCGCCGGCGCGGATCTGCAGTGGATGCAGCGCGCCTCCCAGGCCGGGCACGACTGGAACCTGCAGGACGCCCGCCGCTTTGCCGCCATGCTCGCCCGCATAGAGCAAAGCCCCAAGCCCACCATCGCGCGCATCCAGGGTGCGGCACTCGGCGGTGGCGTGGGCCTGGCTTGCGTCTGCGACATTGCGATCGCCGCCGACAACGCCAGCTTTGCCGTGAGCGAGGCCAAGTTCGGCATCATCCCCTCGGTCATCGGCCCCTATCTGCTCAACGCCGTCGGGCGGCGGCAGGCGCGGCGCCTGGCGCTGAGCACCACGCGCATCAAGGCCGGCGAGGCGCTCGCCATCGGCATGGTGCAGCAGGTGGTGGCGCTCGATGCGCTCGATGCGGCCGTGCAGCAGGCCGTGGCGGATCTGCTCATCGGCGGCCCGCAGGCCCAGGTGGAAATCAAGCGGCTGTACGATCAGCTCCCCGGCGGACCGGTGACGGCCGAAGCACGCGAACTGACGGCGCAGACCATCGCCCGCGTGCGCGGCACCGACGAGGCACGCGAAGGCTTTGCCGCCTTCCTCGCCAAGCGCGCCGCCTCCTGGAATCCACACCACACACCACAATGACCACCAGCAAGCAAGACATCCTTCTGATCGGCGTCGGCGTCATGGGCCAGGGCATCGCCCAGGTCGCGGCGCAGGCAGGGCACCGCGTGTTCCTCTTTGACACCTTCGAGGGCGCCGCCGTCAAGGCGCGCGAGAAAATCGCCGCCACCTTCACCAGGCTGATCGAAAAAGCCAGGCTCACGCAGCAGGACGCCGACGCGACGCTGGCGCGCCTGGTGCCCATCCAGACCCTCGCCGAAGGCAAGACCGCTCTGCTCGCGATCGAGGCGGTCATCGAGCGCCTGGACGTCAAGCACTCTTTGTTCCAGCAGCTCGAAGACCTGCTGCCCGAAGGCGCCATCCTGGCCACCAACACCTCGTCGATCAGCGTGACCGCCATCGGCGCGGGCCTCAAACGCCCCGAGCGGCTCGTCGGCATGCACTTCTTCAACCCGGCGCCGTTGATGAAACTGGTCGAAGTGGTGCACGGCCTGCGCACCGACAAGGGCGTGGCGAGCGAGGTGGAAGCGCTCTCGCGCGCCTGGGGCAAGACGCCGGTGCACACGCGCAGCACGCCGGGCTTCATCGTCAACCGCATCGCCCGCCCCTACTACGCCGAGGCGCTGATGCTGCTGCAGGAGCAGGCGCTGGCGCCCGAGGCGCTCGATGCGCTGCTGCGCGCCGCGGGCTTTCGCATGGGCCCCTGCGAGCTGATGGACCTGATCGGGCTGGACACCAACTACGCCGTCACCAAAACCGTGTTCGAGGCCAACTTTCAAGACCGGCGCTTCACCCCCAGCCTGGTGCAGCGCGAGCTGGTCGAAGGCGGCCTGTTCGGGCGCAAGAACGGCCGCGGCTTCTACACCTATCCCGAAGGCGCGCCGGCGCTGGCGCCCTGCCCCGCCACGCCGCCCGCCGCCGGCAGCCAGCTCGTGGTGCACGGCAGCGGCGCGGTGGCCGATGCGCTGGCCGCGGCCGCCAAGGGCTTCACCGTCTCGCGCGTACCCACCAGCAATTGGGCCGGCCTGCAGATCGGCAGCCTGCAACTGCGCCAGACCGATGGCCGCGCCGCCTGGCAGGTCGCACGCGCCGAAGGCCTTGCCCAGCTGGCGGTATTCGACGAACTGCCCGCGGTCGCGGGCGGCGCCATCGCCTTCGCCACCGCAGGCAGCGCCCAAGCCGCAGCGGTCGCCGGGGTACTGCAGGCGCTGGGCTGGCAGCCGGTGGCCATGCAGGACGCGCCCGGCCTCGTCGTCGCCCGCACGCTGGCCATGCTGGTCAACGAAGCTGCCGACGCCGTGCAGCAGGGCGTGTGCAGCCCCGAAGGCGCCGACGCCGCGATGAAGCTGGGCGTGAACTACCCCGCCGGCCCATTCGAATGGCTCAAGCGGCTGGGGCGCACCCGCGCCATCGCCCTCATCGAGGCGCTGGACGCCTGCTACCGCGGCGAGCGCTACCGCGTCAGCCCCTGGCTGCAACGCGCCACCGGAGCCTGATCGCCATGCAATACGCTGAATACCAGGTGGGCGCGGTGCTGCACGCCGGCCCCTACACCGTCACCGAGCCGGAAATCCTCGCCTTCGCCAGACAGTGGGACCCGCAGTGGTTCCACACCCAGCCCGAAGCCGCCAAAACCGGGCCCTTCGAAGGCCTGATCGCCAGCGGCTGGCATACCTGCAGCATCGCCATGCGCCTGGCGGTGGACGCCTTCCTGGGCGACTCCGAATCCTACGTTTCCCCCGGCCTGGACAACATCCGCTGGCTGCACCCGGTGCGCCCCGGCGACACGCTGCGCCTGGCCATCACCGTGGTGGAAAAGCGCACCACCAAAGCCGGCCTGGGCCTGCTGCGCTGGGACTGGGAGATGGCCAACCAGAAGGGCGATCTGGTGCTGGAGATCAAGGCGGCGAACCTGTTCAAGATTTGAGCAATCGCTGAACCGCCCCCCGGCTCCAGGCCCAGAGCCTGTTCAAGGTCTTTTCAGAGCGCCTTGAGCCTCGCCCCTATCTTGGCCCGCAAAGCGCCATCGGTCACGACCCGTGACGCAGACTCCAGCGCCTTCCGCGCCTCGTCCTTGCTGTGGCCGGCCAGATACAGGTCGCCCAGTTTGAGCCATGCACCGGCCGCGCCGTTGGCGTCGCCATTCGCTTCCTGAGTCCGCGCCAGGGTATCGAGCACGGTGGTGTTGTCCGGCGCCGATTGCTCTGCCCGGCGCGCCAGCGAGAGCGCCTCGGGTTTCTTTCCCTCATTCAAGCGCAGCAAAGCCAGGTTATTCAGGCTCTGCCAATGCGACGGCGCCTCCTTGATTGCCTGCTCGTAGCGCCTGGCGGCAGACGCCTTGTCCCCCGAGCCCTCTTCAAGCATGCCGACCATGAACGCCGCGTCCGCATCGCCGGGCGCCAGCTCCAGCCGCTTGCGCGCCTGCTCCAGGGCGCCCCGCGTGTCTCCCAGGCGCAGCAACACCATGGTCATGTTGGCGCGCAGCACCGGGCTGTTGGGCGTTTTCTCGATGGCGCGCCCAAAGACATCGCGGGCTTTGTCATACAGGCCCATGCTCGCATAAAGCTGCCCCGCTTTTCCAAGCGTTTCGGTGTCGGGCTGGCGCTGCGGCTGCACCCATTGATCAAGCCGCGCCTGCGCCGCCTTGCCCGAGCCGGCAACGGCCTCGCTGGCTGCAAGCTCAAGTTGCGGCGCCGGGTCCTTCGGCGCCAGCCTGGCGGCTTGCGTCAGCGTCTTGATGGATGCGTCCAGGCGGTCCAGAGCGCGGTAGGCGCGCCCCTGGCCCACAAGCGCCGGCACATCCTTCGCAAGCCCTTTCGTTGCCAGCACCGCCTTGAACCGGTCGGCGGCCCTGGTGGCGTTCCCCGTTGCCAGCCAGGCATCGCCAAGCACCATGAGGGCCGCGGGGGGAACCGGCTTCGCGTCATTGGCCGCCTTGTCCCAATAGCCCAGCAGCTTCAACGCCTGCTCCGGCTGCCCGTCACGCACATACAGGCGCGCCAGATCGACCCGCAGCCCGGCGACCGTCTCGGGCATCCCGGCAATACCTTTCTTGAGATGCTCGATGGCAGGCTTGAGCGCGCCCTGTTCCGCCAGATACAGGCCGATGCGCTGGTTCACCAGTCTGTCATCCGGGGCGGATTTGAGCGCCTCTTGGTAAAACGAGATCGCCTTGTCCGGTTGCCCCATGGCGGTCGCGATGTCTCCCAGCTTGGTCCAGGCGGTGTACTGGCCGGGATTGAGCTTGATGGATTGCTGCAGCGCCTCGATGGCCTGCGGCACCTTGTCCTGCAGCGCCAGCGCCACGCCCAGAACCTCCTGAGCCGCCGCCGAGCCGGGGGACTCCTTGATCACCTTGCGCGCCACTTTTTCGGCATCGGCCGGCTTGCCCGCCTGGATCAAGCGGAGCGCATCGTCCAGCGGGCCCGGCTGGGCTGCCGGCTTTTTCGTACCCACCACGCCGCCGGTCAAGTCAAGGGATACCGCTTGTGCCTGCGGCGCAAGCAAAAACAAGGGCACGGCCAGTATCAAAGCCGGGAGCACGCGCGATGGCAGCATGAAGACCTCTCAGGGTGGGTTCACAGTCAAGACAGACCGCAAAAAACAATGGGGCGGCAAAAGCCGCCCCATTGTGCTTCAGAGACGGGGTCTGATCAGCTGCGGCGGCGGCGGCGCAGGAAGGAGCCGCTCACACCCAGCGCGCCCAGCAGCATGGGCAGGGCGCCCGGCAGCGGCACCGAGGAGACGGGCGCTGCGGTTACCGTAATCTGGTCTGTCTCAAGCGCCACGCGGCCGCCATCGACGAAGGCGCCGACGCCGAAATCCCAGGTGCCGGCGGCCAGGCCCGTGAAGGTCACGTCAAAGGTGAAGGTGCGGTCTTCGGAGCGATCATAGGACCCGGCGTAGGAGATCGGGTTGAAGCTCACACCCACCCCGCCGGAAGAACCGACCAGACCCAGGGAAACGTTGGAGTAGCTGGCAAACGCAGCTCCTATCGCATCCTCGATCAGCTGAGCGATGTCCGTACCACCGCCAATAAGGTTGAACGAGCCTCCCGTAGCATTGGCAATTGCCGTTGCCTGGCCTGCGGCGCAATCCGATCCGCCGCAACTATTGTTCATGCCATTGGTGCCGACCACGATGACTTTGACGTTGTTGCCGTCCAGCGCCGTGATGGTGTCGCTCAGCGTCGGGTAGGCGCCGCCCTCATGCCCAGGGGCATCGCCGAACTGGACGATGAAGCGGTTGGAACCTTCACGCCAGTCCGCGGCCTGAGCCTGCTCCTTAAGTGCGATCAAATTGGCTTCAGGCGCGTCATACCCGCCAGAGGCACCCCAAGTATTGATGCCTGCCTGTACCGATGCAGTATCGGACGTCAGCGTCTGATTGACCTTGGTGGTGTAACCATCAGTCCTGTCCTTGTATTCGCTAGCGCCGAATTGAGCATCCCCCAACCCGGAGAGGTTGTTCATGATGGTGGTGGCGTTATTTCTCACAGTGGAGATGATGCTGCCCATCGATCCAGTGGTGTCGGCGATGAACTTCACGTCCAACAGCGCCGAGGTGGGGCTCCCCTTGGAGATGACGACGGTCTTGGTGATCGTGACGGACTCTCCGATCCCCAATGTCGCCGAATAGGTTTCTGGCGAAATGGAATCGGCCATGGCCATGCTGCTGGCCAGCGCAAAGCCGGCCGCCACGCCCAGCATACGAATAGCATTTTTCATGGGAACCCTCTCTGTTGATAGACGGTCGCAATGGTGACAAAACAGTTCCATCGGCTCAATAGGCCTATCGGACTAATGCGCTGGCAGGGAAGGGGCAAGCGGCAAGGAATATTTCAAATGTATCTGCCTCATTGTTTTTTCATAACCAAACAACCTGCTATACATTCATTGACGCAACCCCCCGTTCAAGAGGCTCCCGTGTCGATCCCATCCCTTCTGAAATCCACCGTGGCGGCGCTGGCGTTCGTGGCCAGCGGCACGCTTTTCGCCCAGGGCGCGCCCATCGATGCCGCGGCGTTCGACGCGCTGGTCGCGCAAGGCCCCGTGGCCGATGCGGCCACCATCGCAGCCAGCACCTGGGCCAGCAAGATCAGGCAGGCCGGCGTGCTGCGCCTGGGCGGCACGCGAACCTCCAACCTGTTTTCGCTGCTGAACGAGAAGGACGGCAGGATGCGCGGCTTTGATGCGGGCCTGGCCGACCTCATCGCCCGCTACATCCTGGGCGATGGAGCAAAAATCCAATTCACGCAGGTGAATTCTTCCACCCGCGAGCCCATCCTCATCAACGACCAGGTGGACATGGTGATCGCCACCTACTCCATCACCCCGGCGCGCGCCGAGAAGATTGCGTTTGCCGGCCCCTACTACACCTCGCAGGCCGGGGTGCTGGTGAAGGCCGGCAACAAGACCATCCAGTCCTACGGCGACCTGGCCGGCAAGAAGGTGGCCACGCAGGCGGGCTCCACCGGGCCGGCGATCCTGGCGCAGTTCGCACCCAAGGCGGTGGTGCAGGAATTCCAGACCCACCAGGAAGCGCTGGACGCGCTGCGCCAGGGCCGCGTGCAGGCTTACGTGACCGACTACACGCTGCTGCTCACCGCCCTGAGCCTGGGCCATGGCGACGCGAAGCTGGCCGGCGCGCCATTTGGCGCGCCAGACCCCTACGGCATCGGCCTGCCCAAGGGCTCGGACGGCGTGGCCTTCCTCAACGGCTTCTTGAAGCAGCTGGCGGCCGACGGCACCTGGGCCAGGCTGTGGACGGTTGCCATCGGCGAGCGCACCGGCAGCACGGCGGTGCCGGCGCCGCCCGCCGTGCCCTGATCCATGGGAGAGCTCTCCGGGCTGCTGGCCGACTACGGGCCGGCCTTCGTGCAGGCCCTTCTGCTCACCTGGAAACTCACCGTGCTGTCCTTCGTGCCCGGCTTTCTGCTGGGCATGCTCGTCACCGTGCTGCGGCTGCTGCCGCTGCCCCCGCTGCGCACCGCGTTGACGGCCTACGTCGAGATTTTCCGCAACATTCCCGGCGTGGCGCTGCTGATCTTCATCGTGTTCGCGCTGCCCGATCTGGAGCTGGTGATCGACTACGAGCCCAGCGTGATCCTGACCCTCGCGCTGGTCTGCTCGGCCTTCACGGCCGACTACCTGCGCGCGGGCATCAACACCGTCGCCAGCGGCCAGATCGAGGCCGCGCTCAGCCTGGGCATGCGGCCGCTGCAGGTCATCACGGCGGTGATCCTGCCGCAGGCGCTGCGCGCCATGGTGCAGCCCATGACCTCGCTGCTGATCGCGCTGATGCTCTCCACCTCGCTGGCGTCGCAGGTGCCGTTTCCGGGCCGGGAGCTCACGGCGCTGGTCTCCAGGATCGCCACCGATTCGGCCGCCGGCATCGCCGCCTTCGCGCTGGCCGCGGCGCTGTACGTGGCAACCGGCCTGCTCATCGCGTGGGCGGGCGCCGCGCTTGAAAAGAAACTGCGCATCCTGCGATGAGCCGCCCGCTGGAAGACCTCCTCTTCGGCGCGCCCAGCCCCCGGGCGCGGGCCGTTCAACGGGCAATGGGTGCCCTCGCCGCGCTCGCCCTGCTGGCACTGGCCGCGGCCATCGTGCTGCGGTTTCACGCAGCGGGGCAGCTGGATGCCCGCTTCTGGCGATTCTTCGCCTGGCCCACCACCTGGTCCTTCCTGGCCCAGGGTCTGCTGGGCACCATGGCTTGCGCCGCCATGGCCGCCGTCATCGCGCTGGCTCTGGGGCTGGCGCTGATGCTCGGGCGCGTGGCGCGGCCACGGCTGCTGCGCTGGCCCAGCGTGGCGGTGATTGAGTTTCTGCGCGGCACGCCCACGCTGCTGCTCATCTATGTGTGCTTTCTCGTGCTGCCGCAGCTCGGCATCAAGCTCGGCACCTACTGGATGCTGACGCTGCCCATCGCCTTGAGCACCGCCGCCGTGGTGGCCGAGGTCTACCGCGCGGGCGTGCTGGCCGTGCCGCGCGGCCAGGGCGATGCGGCGCGAAGCCTGGGGATGCGCGAGGCACAGGTGTTCTTTTGCATCGTCTTCCCCCAGGCGCTGCGCACCATCATCCCGGCACTGGTCGCGCAACTGGTCATCGTGGTGAAGGACACCACCTTCGGCTACGTCGTCACCTACGGCGAACTGATGCAGAACGCCAAGGTGCTGATCGCCAACTACCACGCGCTGGTGCCGGTGTACCTGGTGGTGGCGCTGCTGTACTGCGGGGTGAATTACGCGATCTCCAGGGCCAGCCGGCGGCTGGGCGGGCCGGTGGGCGCCGCGCTACAAGGGACATCCGCTGCCTGATTTCCAGCAGCGCCCGGTGCCATGCGCACATGCCTGGCAGGGCACGGCAATTGCCCCTACAGTGGCGCGATGAGCACCACACCCATCACCTTCCCCAATGCCCACGGCACGCTGCTGGCCGGGCGCCTGGACCAGCCCGAGGACACGCCGCGCGGCTGGGCGCTGTTCGCGCATTGCTTCACCTGCTCCAAGGACAGCCGCGCGGCGGTGTTCATCGCGCGTGCGCTGGTGGAGGCGGGCTTTGGCGTGCTGCGCTTTGATTTCACCGGGCTGGGCGAGAGCGGCGGCGATTTCGCCGACACGCATTTCTCCTCGAACGTGGACGACCTGGTGGCGGCGGCCGACTGGCTGCGCGCCAGGCACGGCGCACCCGCGCTGGTGATCGGGCATTCGCTGGGCGGCGCGGCCATCCTCGCGGCCGGAGCGCGCATTCCGGATGCCCAGGCGTTTGCCACGATAGGCGCGCCGTTCGAGCCCGAGCACGTGACGCACAACTTCGGCGCGCAGGTGCGGCAGATCGAAACCGAAGGCCGCGCCACGGTACAGCTGGGCGGGCGCGATTTCACGATAGACCGCGCCTTTCTGGAGGACGTGCGCGGCCAGCGCCAGGCCGAGCGCATCCGCGCGCTGCGCCGCCCGCTGATGGTGCTGCATTCGCCGATCGACAAAACGGTGGATATCAGCAACGCCGGCGGCATCTTCCAGGCGGCGATGCATCCCAAATCCTTTGTCTCGCTGGACGATGCGGACCATCTGCTGTCGCGCAAGGAGGATGCGCGCTACGCCGCCAGCGTGATCGCGGCCTGGGCGGCGCGCTATCTGCCGGCCACTGCGCAGCCGCAACCTGGCAGCGCCGCAGCCACGGATGGCCTGGTGCATGTGGCCGAACGCGGCACCGGCGCCTACACCGTGGCGATCACCGCCGGGGCACACCACTGGCTGGGCGACGAGCCCGCCAGCGTGGGCGGCGACGACCTGGGCCCCAGCCCCTACCAGATGCTGAGCGCGGCGCTGGGCGCCTGCACCGCGATGACGGTGCGCATGTACGCCAACCGCAAGCAGTGGCCGCTGGCGCGCGTGAGCGTGGCGCTCAGCCATGCCAAGATCCACGCGCGGGACTGCGCGGAGTGCGAGACCAGGGCGGGGCAGATCGACCGCATCGAGCGCTTCATCACCTTCGAGGGTGATCTGGATGCCGCGCAGCGCCAGCGCCTGCTGGAGATCGCGGACATGTGCCCGGTGCACCGCACGCTGCATTCCGAGGTGCAGGTGACCACGCGGGAAGGCCTGCCGCAATAGCTGCACGCGCAGCAGAAATCGGCGCGGCGGCGTATGCTGGTCTGGTGTGGAGGCACAGCATGAACAGCACGATTCCCGCAAGCCATGTGCGCATCAAGCGCGCCTACGTGGCGCCCTCGCCCGACGATGGCGAGCGCATTCTGATCGACCGGCTCTGGCCGCGCGGCGTGAAAAAGGAAAACCTGCAGCTGGCGGAATGGAACAAGGACCTGGCGCCCAGCGCGGAGCTGCGCAAGTGGTTCAACCACGAGCCTGAACGCTGGCCGGAATTCCAGCGCCGCTACGCCGCGGAGCTGGCGCAAAGCCCGGAGCATTTCGCCGCGTTGCGCGCGCGTGCGCACCAGGGGGTGATCACGCTGGTGTATGGCGCGCACGATGAGGAAGTGAACAACGCGGTGGCGATGCGCGGCTATCTGCTGAGCCCCGATGGACTCACCATCAAGTAGAACGGAGAACGACATGGATCACGCGATGTACCCCGGGTTGGGCGACGCCAGCATCGCCCGCAAGCGCCGCGAACTGGCGCCCAGGCAGCTGGAAGCCTTTCGCGCCTTCAGCGCCGCGGCCTTTGCCGAGGGCGAGCTGGACGCCAAAACCAAGCAGCTGATCGCCGTGGCGGTGGCGCACGTGACGCAGTGCCCCTACTGCATCCGCGGCCACACCGACGGGGCGCTCAAAGCGGGCGCGACCGAAGGGCAGATCATGGAAGCGATCTGGGTGGCGGCCGAGATGCGCGCCGGCGGTGCCTATGCGCATTCGGCGCTGGCGATTGACCAGATGGCGGCGCACCAGGGCAAGACGCAGCAGGCTTGACGCCCCTGCGCTTCATACGACTTTGCATTCAAGCGGAAAACAAGGCGGGAAGCTGCAGATCAGTGCTGCAGCACGGCAAGGCGAGCCAACGCAGTGATACGCTTGAAGACGAAGCCGTATCAGTCGCGCCTGCGCGCGGTGTGCAAGATGGTCGGCACCTGAACTTCGTTGCCCCGCACGCGATAGACGGCAAGGTAGTGCCGGTGCAGCACCAGCTCGCGCGTGCCATACACGCGGCCCGGCCTTCCAAGTTCATGCTCACGTAGCGCTTGCAGCTTCTGGCGCAGTTCCTGCACAAAGCTGGTGGCCCGCACTGGGTTGTCTTCGGCGATCCATGCGGCAATTTCGTCCAGGCGCGCCAACGCAAGGCGCGTCCAGCGGATGTCACGCACCATGACGGCGGAACACCGCAGAGACCTCTTCATCGCTGGCAAAGTCGCCGCGATCGGCCTGCGCAAGTCCAGCCTCGATGTCGCGTACCTGCCAGGTTTGCGCAGCCAGATAACTGTTCAAGGCTTCCAGCGTCACGAAACTCTTGGTGCGTGCCGTGGCTTGTGCCAGCGCCTCCAACTGCTCATAAAGCTCCGCTGGCAAACGTACGTTGATGGTTCGACTGGAAGACGTGGCTGCAGCAGACATGGCAGGCCCCTTGCATTGCTTGTAATACAGCGCATTGTATTCAACACACGCCGCATCAGCCCTCAGGTTCAGCCTCGGGAGAAGCGTCCAGCCCATCGGCATCACACCCCATGCGCGCCGCAGACGTGGCGCCCCATCCCTTCATCCCAGCGCAGCTTCACGCAGGGCCCGGCGGTGCGCCGCGAATACAGCCTGCCGAGCGGACAGGGCTCGGCCAGGCAGCACAGGCCGCAGCCGTTGCAGGGCGAGCCCACGGGCGGCTTGGGCGGCGCGTTCACATGGCGCCAGACGCACTGCCAGCCGGCGGGCATCTTGCGCAGGCGCATGGCGTCAGCCCCGCGCCAGCACCGGCGCGAGCGCCCTGCCGGTGTGCGTGGCCAGGCGCACCAGTTCCTCGGGCGTACCGGTTGCGACGATGCTGCCGCCGCCCGCGCCGCCTTCGGGGCCAAGGTCGATCACCCAGTCGGCCTCGGCGATCACGTCGAGGTCGTGCTCGATCACCAGCACGCTGTGGCCGCCATCGACCAGGCGGTGCAGCACGCGGATGAGCTTGTCCACATCGGCCATGTGCAGGCCCACGGTTGGTTCATCGAGCACATAGAGCGTGTGCGGAGTTTTCTGGCCACGGCGCGTGACGTCGTCGCGCACCTTGGTGAGTTCGGTCACGAGCTTGATGCGCTGCGCCTCGCCGCCCGACAGCGTGGGCGAGGGCTGGCCGAGCGTGAGGTAGCCCAGGCCCACGTCTTTCAGCAATTGCAGCGGGTGCGCGATCTGCGGCATGCTGGCGAAGAACGCCACCGCCTCGTCCACCTCCATGCGCAGCACCTCGCCTATGCTCTTGCCGCGCCAGGTGACGGCCAGCGTCTCGGGGTTGAAGCGCGCGCCGTGGCAGACCTCGCAGGGCAGCTTCACATCGGGCAGAAAGCTCATCTCTATGGTGCGCATGCCCTGGCCCTGGCAGGACGGGCAGCGGCCCTCGCCGGTGTTGAACGAGAAGCGTGCCGCGCCGTAGCCGCGCGCCTTGGCTTCCAACGTTTCGGCGAAGAGCTTGCGGATCAGGTCCCAGAAGCCGATGTAGGTGGCGGGGCAGGAGCGCGGCGTCTTGCCGATGGGGGTTTGATCGACTTCGAGCACGCGATCGATCGCCTCGAAGCCCGAGAGGCCCGCGCAGCCGGCGAGCGGCGGCGCCTTGCCGGCGTCCATGGCGTCACGCCCGGCCTTGGTCTGGCGCTGGGTGACCCAGGCCGCCACGTTGGTGAGCAGCACGTCGCGCGCGAGCGTGGATTTGCCGGAGCCGGAAACGCCCGTGATGGCGACGAGGCGCTGCAGCGGCACGCGGGCGGTGAGGTGCTGCAGGTTGTGCAGGGCGGCGTCGTGGACGGTGAGCCAGGTTTTCACTCCCTCCCCTTTCGGGGGAGGGTTGGGGTGGGGGCTTGCTGCTTCTGATTGAATAGCTGGTTCCGCTTGCTGGATAAGCGGCTGCGCCTGATTTGACTGAATTTTTTCCTGCAAGCTCTGCTGGCCCCCACCCCTGCCCTCCCCCGAAAGGGGAGGGAGCAAGACAGGGCGGCGCGCTTGCAAAGGGTGGCGCATCGCATGCAGCAGATAGCGCCCGGTCTGCGAATCGGGCGCGGCCTCCACGTCGGCCACGCTGCCCTCGGCGATCAAGCGCCCACCGCGCTTGCCGGCGCTTGGGCCGATGTCGATCACATGCTCGGCGCGGCGGATGGTTTCTTCGTCGTGCTCGACAACGACCAGTGTGTTTCCCTTGCTGCTCAAGCTGTGCAGGGCGTTGAGCAGAATCTGGTTGTCGCGCGCGTGCAGGCCGATCGTCGGCTCGTCGAGCACGTAGCACACGCCCTGCAGGTTGCTGCCGAGCTGCGCCGCCAGGCGGATGCGCTGCGCCTCGCCGCCCGAGAGGCTGGGCGCGCCGCGGTCGAGCGTGAGGTAGGAGAGGCCGACTTCTTCGAGGAAGGCGAGGCGGCTTTCGATCTCGGGCAGCAGGTCACGCGCGATCTCCTGCGCGCGGCCCGCCAGCTTCAGTGCGCCGAACCAGCGGCGCAATTCCTCGACGGAACACTGCGCCAGCTCAGTAATCGCGATCCCGCTTCCCTGCTCCCTCCCCCTCTGGGGGAGGGCTGGGGTGGGGGCTGGCGACGCATCCTCTGCACCACCGCCCAGCCCCCCTCCCAACCTCCCCCCAAGGGGGGGAGGAGCATCAACGCCGCCATCGCCAAACTCCAGCAGTACCGCACGCGCCACCGGGTTCAGCCGCGTACCCTGACAGGTCGGGCAAGGTACATCCTCCAGGTCTTCCAGCTCGGGCTCGCCAAAGGTCTTCTCGCGCCCCAGCTCGCGGTCGGGCTGCAGGGATTCGGCGATCACCTTGCGCTGCGCGCGCGTGAGCTGCACGCCGGTGCCCATGCAGTCCGGGCACCAGCCGTGCTTGCTGTTGTAGCTGAACAGGCGCGGATCGGGCTCGGCGTAGGAAGTGGCGCAGACCGGGCAGGCGCGCTGGGTGGAGAACACCTGCACGTGGCCGATGGCGGCCGTGGATTGTCCTGAACGCATCGCGGCTTCAAGGCCGTCGAGATGGCTGATGACCTGCACCACGCCCTTGCCCAGCGCGAGCGCCTTTTCCAGCCACTCGCGCAGGTTCGCTTCGTCGTTTGGCGAGACGTCAAGGCTGATCACCGGCAGCTCGATGCTGTGCTCCTTGAAGCGGTCGATGCGCGGGAAGCCTGTGGTCGGCAGGAACTCGCCATCGACCCGCAGATGCGTGTAGCCGCGCGGGCGCGCCCAATCGGCAAGCTCGGTATAGACGCCCTTGCGGTTGACCACCAGCGGCGCGAGCAGCCCGATGTGCTGGCCGCGGTAGTCGCGCAGCACTTGGGCAACGATGCTTTCCACGCTCTGCGGCTGCACGGCAGCGCCGTCGTGAATGCAGTGCTGTACGCCGAGCTTCACATACAGCAGACGCAGAAAGTGCCAGATCTCGGTGGTGGTGCCCACGGTGCTCTTGCGCCCGCCGCGCGAGAGGCGCTGCTCGATCGCCACCGTGGGCGGAATGCCGTAAACCGCATCCACCTCGGGCCGGCCGGCCGGCTGCACGATGGAGCGCGCGTAGGCGTTGAGCGATTCGAGGTAGCGCCGCTGGCCTTCGTTGAACAGGATGTCGAAGGCCAGCGTGGACTTGCCCGAGCCCGAGACGCCGGTGATCACGTTGAACTTGCCGCGCGGGATGTTGACCGAGAGATGCTGCAGGTTGTGTTCGCGGGCGTTGATGATCTGGATGGCTCCCTCCCCTTCCGGGGCTGAAGGCTGCGGCTCCGGTTCCGCCTGCGCGGAACCGGACAGCCTGAAGAGCGGCGGCGTCCCGCCGCCAGCACCGGGGTTGGGGTGGGGGCCAGCGGCGCTGAAATGACCACCAGTCTCCCGCGATGCGCCCAAGCCCCCATCCCTGCCTTCCCCCAGAGGGGGAAGGGGTGAAAACTCGCGCGCCATGGGCACGCCCACACCCAAAGTCTCTTCATATTCGCGCAGCGCCTGTGCGGTGTACGACGTGGGGTGCTGGCGCAGTTCCTCGGGCGGCCCGAAGGCCACGAGCTCGCCCCCACCCTCGCCCCCGTCGGGCCCGAGGTCGATCACCCAGTCGCTGGCGCGGATCACGTCGAGGTTGTGCTCGATGACGATGAGCGAGTGCCCGGCATCCAGCAGCTTGCGCAACGCGCGCATCAGCTTGGCGATGTCGTCGAAGTGCAGGCCGGTCGTCGGCTCATCGAACAGAAACAGCTGCCCCTTGCGCGCCAGCGCCTGCTGCGATTTGGCGCGCGAGCGCGCGGCCTCGGCGAGAAAGCCCGCCAACTTCAGCCGCTGCGCCTCGCCGCCCGAGAGCGTGGGCACGGGCTGGCCCAGGCGCAGGTATTCCAGGCCCACGTCCACGATGGGCGCCAGCGCGCGCTTGACCTCCGCATCCTGCGCAAAGAGCTGCGCCGCCTCGCTCACCGTGAGTTCCAGCACGTCGGCGACGCTCAGCACGCGGCCGCCGCGCTCAATCCGCACCTCCAGCACCTCGGGGCGGTAGCGCTGGCCGTTGCAGTCCGGGCAGCGCAGGTAGACATCCGAGAGGAACTGCATCTCCACATGCTCGAAGCCCGAGCCGCCGCAGGTCGGGCAGCGCCCGTCGCCGCTGTTGAAGCTGAACTTGGCGGCGCCATAGCCACGCTCCGTAGAGAGCGGCGCGGCGGCAAAGATGTCGCGGATGCCGTCCCACGCGCCGACATAGCTTGCCGGGTTGGAGCGCGCGGTCTTGCCTATGGGCGACTGATCGACGAAGACCGCGTCGCTCAGAAAATCGGCGCCCAGCAGCCGGTCGTGCGCGCCTGGCGCCTCGGTGGCCTTGCCGAAGTGGCGCATCAGCGCCGGGGCCAGCACGTCCTGAATCAAGGTGGATTTGCCCGAGCCCGAGACGCCCGTGACGGTGACGAGACGCTGCAGCGGGAATTCCACCGTGAGGTTTTTGAGGTTGTGTTCGCGCGCGCCCTCCAGAATCAGCCGCGGCGTGGATGCCGCCACCAGGCGCTTGAAGCCCATGCCGACCGACTTTCGCGCGCCGAGGTACTGGCCGGTGAGCGTGTCGGCGTGGCGCAGCGCATCGACGCTGCCATCGAACACGATGCGCCCGCCGCGCTCACCGGGGCCTGGGCCCATGTCGATCACGCGATCGGCCGCGAGCATCACCGCAGGGTCGTGCTCGACGACGACCAGGGTGTTGCCGGCATCGACCAGCCGGCGCATGGCCTGCGTGATGCGATCCATGTCGCGCGGGTGCAGGCCGATGCTGGGCTCATCGAGCACGAAGAGCGTGTTGACCAGCGAAGTGCCGAGCGCCGTGGTGAGGTTGATGCGCTGCACCTCGCCGCCGGAGAGCGTGCGGCTTTGGCGGTCGAGCGTGAGGTAGGCTATGCCGACATCGCAGAGGTATTTGAGGCGCGTGGCGATTTCTTCGAGGATCTGGCGGCGGGCCTGCATTGCTGCCCCCTCACCCGAGCCCTCACCCCCGCCCTCTCCCGGAGGGAGAGGGGGCCAGTCACTCCCTCTCCCTCCGGGAGAGGGTTGGGGTGAGGGTAAGGGGGTGGGTGAAGAAAGCCGCTCAACAAACCGCCGCAGCTTATCCAGCGGCAGCAGCATCAAGTCATGCAGCGTAAGCCCCGGCAGCGCCTCCAGTTGCGCGCGCGTCCACCGCACGCCCTGCGGCATGAAGCGCTGCGACGGCTCCAGCACCGCATCCGCATCCTCCTTCCCCCCCACCCGCCACAGCAGACTCTCGTTCTTGAGCCGCGCCCCCCCGCAGGCCGGGCACTGCGTATAGCTGCGGTACTTGGAAAGCAGCACGCGGATGTGCATCTTGTACGCCTTGGTCTCCAGGTAGGCGAAAAAGCGCTTGATGCCGTACCACTGCCGGTTCCAGTTGCCCTCGCGGTAGTCCGGCGTGCCATCGATCACCCAGCGCTGCTGCGCCTCGGTGAGCTTGGCCCAGGGCGTGTCGCGCGGAATGCCGGCGGCCTCGCCCCAGCGCATCAGATCGTCCTGGATTTCCTTCCACGCCGGCGTCTGGATCGCCTTGATCGCCCCGGCGCGCAGCGTCAGCTTTTCGTCGGGAATCACCAGCCCCCAATCGACGCCGATCACGCGGCCAAAGCCACGGCAGGTCTCGCACGCGCCCGCGGGCGAGTTGAACGAGAACATCGAGGCCACCGGCTCGCTGTAGCGGATGTCGCTCTCCGGGCAATGCAGACCCGTCGAGAAGCGCCAGATTTCGGGTTCATCCTCATCGTCTGGCAACGCATACACCGCCATGCGCGAGCCGCCACGCAGCAGCGCGGTTTCGATCGCCTCCATCACCCGTGCGCGCTCGGCCTTGGAAAAACGGAAACGGTCGGCCACCACATCCAGCAGCTTTTTGCCATCCACCTCGCGCTCGGCCTGCACGCGGGTGAAACCGCTGGCCGACAGCCACTGCTGCATCTGCTCAGCCGTGGTGCCGCCCGGCAGCTCGGCGGCGAACGTGAGCACGATGCGCGGATCGCCCTGCGCGGCGCAGCGCCGCGCGAGTTCGTCGTGAATGCTCTGCGGCGAATCGTGGCGCACCGCCAGCGCGGTCTCGCGGTCAAACAGCTCGGCCGCGCGCGCGAACAGCAACTTCAGATGGTCGTTCAACTCCGTCATCGTGCCGACGGTGGAACGCGAACTGCGCACCGGGTTGGTCTGGTCGATGGCGATCGCGGGCGGCACGCCCTCCACCTTGTCCACCGCCGGCTTGTCCATGCGATCCAGGAACTGGCGCGCGTAGGGGCTGAAGGTCTCCACATAGCGCCGCTGCCCCTCGGCGTAGAGCGTGTCAAACACCAGGCTGGACTTGCCCGAGCCGCTGGGCCCGGTGACCACCGTCAGCGTGCCGGTGGCGATGTCCAGATCAAGGTTCTGCAGATTGTGCTGGCGGGCTCCGCGGATGCGGATGCTTCCCTGAGACATGTGGCTGGCCTTTGCGCGGGTGGGGCCAAAATTCTAGGCCGCGTGGCGCATCCAAGGTGGGGCAAGGGCTTTCCTGCCCTTGCTGCAACCATGCCACTCCGAAAACGGGTTCAAGCCGGATGCCGCGTGCGCACCCAATCCCCGAGCGCATCCGTCATGCGCGACTGCCAGCCGGGGCCGGTCGCTTTGAAGGCTGCCAACACCGAATCGGGCACACGCAGGGAAATCGCCGTCTTGGGCTCGCCCTGCACGGGGCGGCCGCGCTTGCGCTCGATCAGCACCGCGATGGCCTGGGTTTCTTCCACTGCCTGCGCATCTTGCAGGACGGTGCGGCGCACACGCTCCCAGTCCGTGCCCGACTGCCCTTGTGCACGTGCGCGGCGCATTTGCTCACTGGTCAGGGAAGTGATTTTCGAGCCAGTCATGGTAGGCACTCCTTTCATCGCTATGGGCCGGGCGGAAGCTCACAATTCGGCAGCATTCACCGCGCTGGACAAACGCCACCGACAAAACCACCAGCACCTCAAACACATACGCCAGCGCCTGCGAACGGGCTTCGCCGCCACGCGGGCTGTCCATGATCCGGACGAATTCGCTCTCCAGCACAAGGTCGGCATCTGCGAAGTCCAGCCCATGCTTGGCCAGATTGACAGTGCGCTTGGCTTCGTCCCACTCATAAATCATGGTTGGCGGTTATTGTATATACAAAATTCACTCGATCAAGAAGAGGGAGCTCGGCGCCCGCGCCCCCGCTTCACCTTGCCCACCGGCAGCAGGCTGGTGAGCTGCTGATAGCGCGCAAACAGAAACGCCACGCGCTCGGCGTCGTTCTTCCAGGTTTTCCTGCCGCCGCACAGCGCGTAGGCGGCGTCCACGGCCGCGTCGAGCTTCTGGTGCGCGCGCAGCAAGGCGGGCGGCATGGTGAGCGGGTCGTACAGGTCGGCGAGGCTGCCGCCGGGGAACTGGGCGCGGGCGTCGAGCACGGTTTGCGCAGCGGTTTCGATAGCTGCTCGCGCTTTGTAGGCGGGCGTTGGAGGCCGATTTGGCTCTGATTTTTGCGGGAGATCGGGCCAGGGGAAGTTGTTGTAGACGATGGCGGCGGAGTAGCGGAAATCGTTTTTCAGGCGTCCCCCGACGGCGCGCATCCAGGCGTTGTGCATGGCGCTGCCGAGAACGCCGAATTCGCGCAGACTGGCGTGGTCAACGAACAGGCTGGTGTTGTTGATCAGCGCCTCGGGCGGCATGAATCCGATGGGGACGTAGCGGCGCCGCTCCGACGAAGTCTTGGGGATGTAGAGGTAGTGGCCCTGCGGCTGACGCAGCTCGCCAAACAGCGTGGGCGTGGCAGCCAACGCAGCGGTGGCGGCGCGCTGGCTGCGCTGGCGGAACTGGCGCACCTGCTCCACCCGCTGCAGCACCAGCGGCATGCCGCGCAGCAAAGCGGGGGAAGCGTCTTTGAGCCACAGGCACCAGCGAAAACGGCCGTTGAGGAAGTCCTCGCCGCTGTAGAGCTTGCGCAGCAGCGTGTGGGCATCAGGGTGGCTGGCGCGCACGGCGTCGGCCTGTACGTCGTCCAGCAGAAAGTGCCCATCGTCGATCAGCGCGCTGCCTTCCAGAATGCCGGGTACATCGGCGATCGGCCGCGAGCGTTTGACCAGCACCACGTCGGGCGCATCCACCAGATAGGGACTGATATGCGCGGCAGGCACCGCCAGCGGTTCGCCCTTGATGTCTTCGTATTCGTAGATGGTTTTCCCTTCTGCGTCCTGCAGGCCGAAGCCGACGATGACGCAATGCACCGCCGCCTTGCCCCTGGCCTCGTTGCTCCACGAGAAGGTGCGGTGCGCAAAGTGGATGTGCACGCCCTGCGCCAGCAGCCAGCCCCAGAGCACACCAACCTGCTCGCCCTGGGTGATGCTGTTGGTGGAGACGAAGGCGGCTCGCGGTTTTGCTCCTTCCCCCGTTGGGGGAAGGTGGGGATGGGGGCTTGCGGCGCTTGCCAAGGCAGGTGCTTCAGCCATCGCCGCCAGCCCCCACCCCTGCCCTCCCCCAGAGGGGGAGGGAGTTGGAATCACGCCCTCTCCAAAGGAGGTTGGAGTTGAAACGCCCTGCAAATAGCGCGTGGCTTTCACATACCAGGCAGAGACGAAATCCAGCACGCCAAAGCCCTTGATGTGCCCCATCACGCGCTCGAAATCGGCCTTTTGCGCGGCGCTCTGCTCCTTCTTGCCGAGGAACGGCGGGTTGCCCAGCACATAGCTGCACTGCTCTGCCGGCAGCACCGCGTTCCAATCCAGCGCAAGCGCGTTGCCGTGCACCACATGCGGCGCGTTCTTGAGCGGGATGCGCGCAAAGTACATGCCGAATTCCTCGCTCACGCGCAGGTTCATCTGGTGATCGACCAGCCACAGAGCCACCTGCGCGATCTGCGCCGGGAATTCCTCGATTTCGATGCCGTAAAACTGATCGACATCCAGGCTGATGAGCTGGTGCACGTCCAGGCTTTGCTGGCCACTCTGGTAGCTGGCGCGCAGCACCTCCAGCTCCAGCAGCCGCAGTTCGCGGTAGCTGATGACGAGGAAGTTGCCGCAACCGCAGGCCGGGTCAAAAAACGTGAGCAGGCGCAGCTTCTTGTGGAATTCAAACAGGCGGTTTTTGTTGCTCTTGACCTTGTAGAACTCGGCCCAGAGCGCATCGAGGAACAAGGGCTTGATGAGCTTGAGGATGTTCTCCTCGCTGGTGTAGTGCGCGCCCAGGTTGCGGCGGGCGGTCGTATCCATGATGCTCTGGAACAGACTGCCGAAGATGGCCGGCGAAATGGCCGACCAGTCGAGCGCGCAGGCATCGAGCAGCGCGTCGCGCATCGCGGCGTCAAAGTCGGCCATGGGCAGCGGCTCTTCAAACAGCCGGCCGTTGACGTAGGGGAAGGCGGCAAGCTGCTCGTCCAGGTGTTTGCTGCGCTGGTGCTCGGGCGTGTTGAGCACCTGAAAAAGCTGCGCCAGGCGCGGGCCGAGGTCGCCGCCGTCGGCCTGCGTGCGCTCTTCGATGAACAGGCGCAACGCGTTGGCGGGCTGGAAGATGCCGGTGTCGTCCGCAAACAGGCAGAACAGCAGGCGCACCAGCAGCACTTCCAGCGGGTGGCCTTCGTAGCCCGAATTTTTGAGCGCATCGTGCAGGCGGCCCATGCGCTCGGCCGCGTGGATGTTGACGGGGTTCTGCGCCTTGATTTCTTGCGCCTTGTAGCCCGCGATGAAGCCGAACAGGCGCACATGCTTGTGCAGGTCTGCGAGCGCAAATTCCACCGCCCGGCCGCTGGCGAGCTGATGCACGCGAAAGCGCGCGAAGTCGCAGACGATGATGATCTGCGGCAGGTCGCGCTCCAGAATGCCGGGGAAGTAACCCAGCGCCTGGTCAAACGCCGCATCCAGGTTTTTGCCGCGCGATTTCTGCTCCACCAGCAGCATGCCGGGCCAGAACAGATCGACGAAGCCCTGCCCACCGCCGTGCTTCTTGACGTTCAGCTCGAAGGTGGCAACGCGCTTGTCGGTGATGCCGAAAATTTCGAAGAACGCAATCCAGAAGAGCTTGGCCTCGGAGTCTTCGTTGGCGGCGCCTTCCCAGGTGCGGCTGAAGGCCAGCGCGCGGGATTTGATCTCGTTCCAGGACAGGGGCATCGCGAGTTTATATCAAATGTGGGTGTTTGCCTTGTCCATCAAGCGTGGGCAGCTATTGAATTTGCAATGGAATCGTCGCGCCGCAAGCCCCTCACCCCTCCCGGGGGCTGCAGCAAGACGCTGCGCTCTTCAGGCTGTCCAGTTGCGCGCAGGCGCAACCGGAGCCGCAGCCTTCAGCCCCAAAGGGGCGAGGGTGATAGGCCGCGCCCATTTTGTCCAACGGCGACAAGTCAAGCCGGTTTTTCTCACTCTCCCTCTGAGAGAGGGTTGGGGTGAGGGCACACGGCCCCTAAAACCACGCATCCCCCTCCAGATACGCACGCAGCATGGGCAGGCTGTCCAGCCCCCAGAAGTGTTTGCCGTCCACCTCGAACATCGGCACGCCGAACACCCCATTCGCAGCCGCTTCGTCGGTGTTGGTGCGCAGCAGTTGCTTGGCATGCGCGGCGGCGTCGCCCTCGGGGTGCCACTGCTCGGCCAGCGATTGCGTCAGTTGCTCCATGCGCTCAGGCGCCAGCGGGTCAAGCCCGCCCAGCCACACATGGCGCAGCGCCGTGCCCGCGACGTAGCGGTTGATAAAGCCCTCCTCGCTGGTGGTGAGCGCCAGGCGCAGCAGCGGAATGCTGTTGAACGGGAACTGCGGCGGGTAATCGAGCCCGCAGCCGAGGGAGTGACCCAGCCAGCGCACATGCCGCTCGGTCCACGCCTTTTTGGGTGCAACGCCCACGGGGCCCGGATTGCTGAACTGCTGCAGCAGCGCGCCCAGCACCACGGGCTTGTAGCGCACGCGCAGGCTCAGGCCCTGCAGCGCCTCGGGCAGGCGGTTGAAGGCCAGCCACGAATAGGGCGAGACAAAGTCCAGATAAAAAATGATGTCGCGCATGACGTTGAATTTCAAACAAAAAGTGGCTCAAACGCTTACCCAGCAAGCGCTGACAGCTATATTTTAGGAAGCTTGCGACTTTGGCGCCTGCACTACGTCAGCCACGGGCGCGCCGGTCAGGCGCTCCAGGTCCTGCGGCTTGAGGCGAAACACCGCATGCGGGTGCCCAGCCGCCGCCCAGATTTCCTCAAAGCGCAGCAGCTCGCGGTCGATCAGGGTGACGGGCGGCTTGATGAACCCCACGGGTGAGACGCCGCCTATGGTGAAGCCCGTCGCTTCCTTGACGAAATCGGCATCGGCCCGGCCTATGGGGCCGACGAGCGCGCTGACTTTCTTTTCATCGACACGCCGGTCGCCCGAGGTGACGACGAGCACCGCCGCGCCATCGCTCTTTCGCCGGAAGATGATGCTCTTGGCGATCTGGCCGACGGTGATGCCCAGCGCATCTGCCGCCTCCTGCGCGGTACGCGCCGAGTTGTCGAGCATCTGCGGCGCATGGGGGTGGCCGGCCGCCTGAAGTGCGGCGACGACGCGCTGCACGCTGTCATTGGAAGGTAGTGGGGTTGTGTCTGGCATAGAGCGTCAACTTTAGCGCGCCCCGGCCTCCTGCAGCAGGGTCGCCACCGCGCTCTGCCCCTTCTGCCGCGCATGCTGCAGGGCCGTCACGCCCTGCGCATCGGCCAGATTCAGATCGGCCTTGGCGGCAATGAGCTGGCCCACGATGGCCAGGTGCCGCGCCCCGCCGTCACCCAGAATCACGGCTTCAAGCAGGCAGGTCCAGCCCAGGCGGTTGATTTGGTTCACGTCCACACCGGCGGCGATCAACAGGCGCACCGTCTGCACATGCCCGCGCTCGCAGGCCGGAATCAAGGCGGTGCCGCCGTAGCGGTTCACGCTCTTGAGGTCTGCGCCGTGGGTGAGGGTGAGCTGCAGAATTTCGTTGTAGCCACGCGCACCGGCGAGCAGGTAGGCACTGTCGCTGACCGCGTCCTTGGCGTTCACGTCGGCACCGGCCTCGATGAGCAGGCGTGCTGCTTCAACGCGGTTGTTCTGCGTGGCCAGCAGCAGCGGCGTGCGGCCTTGCCCATCGCGTTCGTTCAGCGATACCTGATCGGCGATCAGGGCCCGCAGCGCGGCAAGATCGTTGCGTTCCACCGCGTCGTGCAGTCTTTTGGCCTGTGCGTTCGCGCTGCCAAAGCCCGTCATGCACATCACAACCGTCCCTTGCAGCATGCCGCGTCTGGATAAGCGCCTCATGCGTTCAACCTGCCCGCTGGCTCCATCACCCGGCGCGCGCCACCCGGCCCACGAAGGCCAGGCTTGCGCCCATGGCCATCAGCACGCCGCCGATGACACGGTTCTGTACCCGCCGGGTGCGCGCCGACGAGAGCCAGCGGCGCAGGCTGGACGCCAGCGCGGCATAGCCGTGCATCACCACCACGTCCACGCCCAAGGTGGTTGCCAGCAGGATCAGCAGCTGCAGCCACAGGGGGCGATCGGGGCTGAGGAACTGCGGGAGGACGGCCACCATGAACACGATGCCCTTGGGGTTGGTCGCATTCGTGAACAGCCCGAGCATGAAGCGCTGGCGCGCGCTCAGCGCTTGCTGCGGCGCGGCCGAGGCCCCATCCGGCGCCGCAAGCACCGGCGCATTCCACTGCTTGAAGCCCAGCCACAGCAGGTAGGCCGCGCCCAGCACCTTGACCACCGTGAAGGCGGTGCTGGAGGCCAGCAGCAACGCCCCTATGCCCGCGCCCGCCACCAGCAGGATGATGGCCAGCCCAGCCTGCAGCCCCAGAATGGTGGCGCTGGCCTGGCGCACGCCGTAGGCCAGGCCATGGCTCATCGAGAGCACCGCACCCGAGCCGGGCGAGAGCGCAATCGCCCACGAGGCGACGAAATACGCCAGCCACACATGCAGGTCCATGGTTGCCTCAACCTGCCCGTTTGTTGAGGATGGCGACCGCCACGCGCGATTGCGGCTTCTTGCCGATCGCGTTGCTGATGAAGGCACCGGCATCGACGAGTTGGTTCAGGTCTATGCCCGTCTCTATCCCCAAGCCGTGCATCAGATAAACCACATCCTCGGTCGCCACATTGCCCGTCGCGCCCTTGGCGTAGGGGCAGCCGCCCAAGCCTGCGACCGAGGATTGGAAGTTCCACACCCCCATCTGCAGCGCGGCGACGGTGTTGCCTATCGCCTGCCCATAGGTATCGTGGAAATGCCCGGAGATGTGGGCGATGTCGTAGTGCTTGAGCGTGGCCTCGATCGCGCGCTGCACCTTGAGCGGCGTGCCCACGCCTATGGTGTCGGCCACGTCCACGCGCTGCACGCCTATCCCGCGCATCAGACCGGCCAGGTACTCCACACGCGCAGGCGCAATCTCGCCTTCATACGGGCAACCCACGGTGCAGCTCATCGCGCCGCGCACCGCTATGCCCGCAGCAAGTGCGGCTTCAACGACAGGAGCGAAACGCTCCATGCTCTCGGCGATCGAGCAATTGATGTTCTTCTGGCTGAAGGCTTCGCTCGCGGCGCCGAAGACGACGATTTCGTCGGGTCGGTCCTGCACCGCCGCCTCCCAGCCCTTGAGGTTGGGCACCAGCACGCTGTAGCGCACGGCAGCATCGCGCGCGATGCCTTGCATCACCGCATGGTTGTCCGCCATCTGCGGCACCCATTTGGGCGAGACGTAGCTCGTCACCTCGATCTCGCGCAGGCCGGCCGCCTGCAGCTTGCCGACCAGCGCGATCTTGTCGCCGCTGGCCACCGGCGATTTTTCGTTCTGCAGCCCGTCGCGCGGGCCGACGTCGATGATGCGTACCTGGTTCGGGTAATCCATGGGGTGGGTCTCCTCAGGCTGCAGCTTCAAGCTTGAGCAATTCATCGCCTTCGGCCACCTGATCGCCCGGCGCGTAGATCAACTCTGCCACCACGCCGTCGCGCGGTGCGGCGATGGTGTGCTCCATCTTCATCGCCTCCATCACCGCCAGCGCCTGGCCTTTGCTGACCTTGTCACCCGCCTTCACGGCAAACGAGACCACCTTGCCCGGCATGGGGGCCGTCAGGCGCCCACCCTCTTCTTGTGCCGCGCTGGCCTGCACCAGCTGATCGATCATGCGGATGCGCGTGGCGCCCTGCGGTGCAAAGACGTGCAGCGTTCCGCCGTGGGCGTACACCATGAGTGCTTCACGCTGCGCGCCAAAGCGCAGATCGATCGCGCCGTCCGGTCTGCGCTCGAATTCCAGCGCGCCCGCTACCGCCTGCGCCCCTTCCCCCACCGTCAGTTGCAATGCCCCATCGTGGCCGTAGTGCAACTGCGCCTTGGCATCGGCATCGCCAAACTGCAGCGCCAGCCGACGCGTGAACGCGCCATGCGATTGCCAGCCATCGCGGCGGCTGAACGGGTCGTTCGTTTCCTGCGCGCGCTCGGCCAGCAGGGTGTGCGCCACGGCCGCGGCGGCGGCCAGGGGCAGGCCCACCGGCTCCTGGTGGAACAGCACGGCGCGCTCGCGCTCTATCAGGGCGGTGTCCAGTTGCGCCGTGGCAAAGGCGTGGCTGGTGACCAGACGGCGCAGAAACTGCAGATTGGTGGACAGGCCCACGATATGCGTTGCGGCGAGCGCCGTCGCCATGCGCGCGAGAGCCTCCTCGCGCGTGCCGCCATGCACGATGAGCTTGGCCACCATGCTGTCGTAGAACGGGCTGATGGCATCGCCCTCGCGCACGCCGTCGTCAAAGCGCACGTGGATGCCGGTGCCACCGAAAGCCGCGCGCTCGAAGCCCACGTGCGGCGGCTTGCGGTAGACGGCGAGCTGCCCGGTGGCGGGCAGGAAGTCATTGTCCGGCGTCTCGGCGCAGATGCGCGCCTCGATCGCGTGGCCGGTGATGTGCAGATCCCGCTGGGTGCAGGGCAGCGGCTCGCCCGCCGCCACGCGCAGCTGCCACTCCACCAGATCCTGGCCGCTGATGGCTTCGGTCACCGGGTGTTCGACCTGCAGGCGCGTGTTCATCTCCATGAAGAAGAACTGCATCTGCTCGGGGTGGGCGTAGCCGCCAGGCTGCTCGACGATGAATTCCACCGTGCCGGCGCCGACGTAATTCACTGCCTTGGCCGCCGCCACCGCTGCCTCGCCCATCTTCTGGCGCAGCTCGGGCGTGAGGCCGGGCGCGGGAGATTCTTCGAGCACCTTCTGGTGGCGCCGCTGGGTGGAGCAATCGCGCTCGAAGAGATAGACGCAGTTGCCCTGCGCGTCGCCAAAAATCTGAATTTCGATGTGGCGCGGGCGCTGCACCAGTTTTTCGATCAGCACCGCGTCGTTGGCAAAGCTGTTGATTGCCTCGCGCTTGCACGAGGCCAGGGCTTCGGCGAAGTCGGCGCTCTTGTAGACCTCGCGCATGCCCTTGCCGCCGCCGCCCGCGCTGGCCTTGATGAGTACCGGGTAGCCGATCTGGTCGGCCTCGCGCTGCAGCAGGGCCGGGCCCTGGTCTTCGCCCTGGTAGCCCGGCACCAGCGGCACGCCCGCCTTGGCCATCAGGCGCTTGGATTCGGCCTTCAGCCCCATGGCCTGGATGCTCGCTGGCAGCGGGCCGATGAAAACCAGCCCGGCATCCGCGCAGGCCTGCGCAAAGTGCGTGTTCTCGCTCAAGAAACCGTAGCCGGGGTGAATCGCTTCGGCACCCGTGGCCTTGGCGGCATCGATGATGGCCTGCCAGCGCAGGTAGCTGTCCTTGGGCGCGCTGGCGCCGATGTGCACCGCCTCGTCGCAGGCGGCGACATGCTTGGCATGCGCATCGGCATCGGAATACACCGCCACCGTTTTCACGCCCATGCGGCGCGCGGTCGCCGCGACACGGCAGGCGATTTCGCCGCGGTTGGCGATCAGGATTTTCTTAAACATGGCGCCCTCCGCGGCTCATCGCCTGCTGCACGCTGGCGCGTGCCAGGCAATTTGACGAAACGTCTGCTGCGCAGCCGTTTTCTCCTCGGTTTGCTATCAGAATTTTCTTGAACATTCACGCCACCTTCACAGAACCTGAAAACACGGATGACACGCGCCTGAAAACGGCGCGCAGGAATTTGAACAACACCACCAGCAAAACGACTGAAATTGCCAGCACCACGATCAGCGCTGCGGCAAACCACAGCGGGTGCTGCAGCGCCAGCCACAGCGCCGCGACGACGATGCCATCCTCGAAGAACGACAGCCCCCAGTTGGAAAACGGCTCGGGCGAGAGATTGGCCGCCGCGCGCGTGGTCATCTTGGTGGCGAGCGCGGTGGCCGAGAGCGAACCGCCCAGCAGACCCGCCACCAGCGCCATGGTCGAATCGTTCATGCCGAACACGCTGGCCGCCAATGCTGCCCCGGCGGGCACGCGGATGAAGGCGTGGATGGTGTCCCAGACGCTGTCCAGCCACGGAATCTTGTCGGCGAAAAATTCGATGAACAGCATGGCGCCGCTCACCATCAGCACCACCGGATGCTGCAGCGCCGCCAGACCCGCCGGCAAGTTGACCCACCCAGAAGCCCCCGCCAGCCCCACCAGAAACACCACCGCATACAGCCTGAGACCGCTGGCCCAGCCCAGGGCGGCCGCCAGCGCCAGCAGCTTGGTCAAGTCCCAGCCCGCCGCCACGCCGCCGACCTGCGACCCCAGGCCGCCCCACCATTGCTGCAGGTCCATCAAGGCGGTTTCCATGGTGCGTCTCTCCCGTTGCCCCGTTCAGTGCGCCAGCCAGCCCGGCTTGCGCTTCTGCAGAAAACCCTGCACACCGTCCTTGCCCTCGCTGCTCGCGCGGATGTCGGCGATGCCGCGCACCGTCTCGGCGATCAGCGCCGCGTTGATCTGCTGCTGCGCCACATCCTGCACCAGGCGCTTGGTGGCGCGGACTGCGTTGGGGCTGGCACTGCACAGCGCGCGGACCCAGTTTTCCACCACCGCGTCCAGCCCGTCCAGCGGAGCGACCTCATGCACCAGGCCGATGCGCAGCGCTTCGGCGGCGGTGAAGCGCTCCGCCGTCAGAAAGTACCGGTGCGCCGCACGCGGGCCCATCGCGCGGATGACGTAGGGGCTGATGGTGGCCGGCGCCAGGCCGAGCTTGACCTCGCTCAGGCAGAAGTGCGCGGTATCGACGCTGACGGCCAGGTCGCACACCGCGACCAGCCCCATGCCGCCGGCATAGACATCGCCCTGCACGCGAGCAACGGTGGGCTTGGGGCATTCATACATCACGCGCAGCATTTCGGCGAGTTTGGCCGCGTCGGCAATGTTTTCCTCGTGCGTGTAATCCGCCATGCGGCGCATCCAGTTCAGATCCGCCCCCGCGCAAAACGCCGGGCCTTCGGCCGCCAGCACGATGGCGCGCACGCCGGCATCAGCGCCCAGCCGCGCGAACGCCTGCGTCAGCTCGGCGATCACTTCATCGTTGAAGGCGTTGCGCACTTCGGCCCGCGCGAGCGTGACGGTGGCGGTGTGGTCGTGCTGGTCGATACGCAAGGCGGATGGCATGGCTGGACTTTCTCTTGCTGCAGATGATTCAGAGCAGGCATGGCGGCGAGACGAATCTCACTGACCCCACACCCGCAGGCCGCGATGCAGAGCCATCGCGTCGTAATCGCGATCGCTGTGCAATAAAAAATAGTCTTGTTCGATGCAGAACGCGCCGATCATCACGTCGATGCCGCTGCGTATGGTGATGCCGCGCGCACGCAGCTGGCGGTAGTGCTCGGCGGCCGCAACCGCCAGGTCTTCACCGCTGCAGGGTTCGACGCTGAGGGTTTGCAGCAGCAGGCGCGCCTGGCGCAATGCGCGTTCGTGGCGAAAGCCGCGCAGCACTTCATACAGCACCAGGTCAGGGACCACCAGGCGCGTGTGGCCATCAGCCAGCAAGCGATCGAGCTCGTCGCACGCGGCCGCGGGCCGGTCGTTGAAAAAATCGATCCACACGCTGGAATCAACGACGAGCACGGCGGCCTGCTTTCTTGTCGCCACCCGCCGCCGCGGCAGTGCTTTGCGGCTTGTAGCGCGCGCGCGGCTCCTGCGCCGTCAACGCGGATTGCGGAGCAAGTGCTTCCTCGGGTTCGTCGGGATCGGGCTGTGTCCAGTCAATGGATTCGTCGCCCTCCCACTTGAGCTTGCCCTTCCACTTGAGTATCTCGCGGTACGCCGCGTGCCGTGCCAGCAGGCGCAGCCCGGCTTCCACCGTTTCCTTCTTGGTGGTGAAAGGGCCGGCATGCATGGCCTTGGCCAGCAAGTCGTCGTCGATGTCGATATTGGTTCGCATGTCAATGTGTATTTAATGCCTAATGAGTACACATTATGCGCTTCACATGCGGAAAACGCCAAATTTTGTATCGTCGATCGGTGCGTTGCGCGTGGCTGCCAGACCCAGCGCGAGCACACGGCGCGTGTCGGCCGGGTCGATCACGCCGTCGTCCCACAGGCGGGCGCTGGCGTAATAGGGGTGGCCCTGCTCTTCGTACTGCTGGCGGATCGGCGCCTTGAAGGCTTCTTCTTCCTCGGCGCTCCAGTGGCCGCCCTTGTGCTCGATGCCGTCGCGCTTGACGGTGGCCAGCACGCTCGCGGCCTGCTCGCCGCCCATCACGGAGATGCGCGCGTTCGGCCACATCCACAGAAAGCGTGGCGAATAGGCCCGCCCGCACATGCCGTAGTTGCCCGCGCCAAAGCTGCCGCCGATGATGATGGTGAATTTGGGCACCGCCGCCGTGGCCACCGCCGTGACCAGCTTGGCGCCGTGGCGGGCGATGCCTTCGTTCTCGTACTTGCGCCCGACCATGAAGCCGGTGATGTTCTGCAGGAAGATCAGCGGCACCTTGCGCTGGCAGCACAGCTCGATGAAGTGTGCGCCCTTCTGCGCCGATTCGCTGAACAGAATGCCGTTGTTGGCGATGATGCCCACCTGCATGCCCTCGATGCGCGCGAAGCCGCAGACCAGCGTGGTGCCAAAACGCGCCTTGAACTCGTCAAAGGCGCTGGCATCGACGACGCGGGCAATGATCTCGCGCACGTCAAAGGGCTTGCGCGTATCCGTCGGAATCACGCCATAGAGTTCTTTTGCTCCATATTTGGGAGCTTCCGGCGCAATGTCACCGGGCGTTGCAGCCTTGTTTTTATTCAAATTCGCCACGGCCTGCCGCGCCAGCGCCAGCGCATGCATGTCGTTCTGCGCCAAATGGTCCGCCACGCCCGAAAGGCGCGTGTGCACGTCGCCGCCGCCCAGGTCCTCGGCGCTCACCACCTCGCCGGTGGCAGCCTTCACCAGCGGTGGGCCACCGAGGAAGATGGTGCCCTGGTTTTTCACGATGATGGATTCGTCGCTCATCGCCGGCACGTAGGCGCCGCCCGCCGTGCACGAGCCCATCACCACGGCGATCTGCGCGATGCCCTGCGCGCTCAGGTTGGCCTGGTTGTAGAAGATGCGGCCGAAGTGTTCGCGGTCGGGGAAGACCTCGTCCTGGTTGGGCAGGTTGGCGCCGCCCGAATCCACCAGGTAAATGCAGGGCAGGCGGTTCTGCTGCGCGATCTCCTGCGCGCGCAGGTGCTTTTTCACCGTGATCGGGTAGTAGGTGCCGCCCTTCACCGTCGCGTCGTTGCAGACGATCATGCAATCCACGCCCGACACCCGCCCGATGCCCGCGATCAGGCTGGCGCAGGGCGCATCGTTGCCATACATGTTCAATGCCGCGAGCGGTGCAACTTCAAGGAAGGGTGTACCCGGATCGAGCAGCTGCTGCACCCGGTCGCGCGGCAGCAGCTTGCCGCGCGAGACATGGCGCTGGCGCGAGGATTCGCTGCCCCCGAGCGCGATGCGCTCCAGGTGTGCGCGCAAGTCATCGACCAGCGCCTGCATGGCGGCCGCGTTGGCCTGAAAACCCGCGGAACGCGGATTGAGTTGCGTCCCCAGAATGCTCATGGCTGACCTCTTTGCTGTTGTGTTGGATGGGAGTGTCGGAGTTTTTCGCGGCGCACGCTGCAAGCAGGGGCAGCGGCGGCATAAGAAAATACCGCATGCATACCGTCGAAATCGTCTTGCTCGTCCTGCTCCTGGGCGCGCTCACGGGCATTGTGGCGCGCTACATCCGCGCCGTCCCGCTGCCGTTGATCCAGATCGCGCTGGGCGCGCTCATCGCGTGGCCGCAGGCGGGGCTGCACATCGCGTTCGACCCCGAGCTGTTTTTGCTGCTGTTCATCCCGCCGCTGCTGTTCGCCGACGGCTGGCGCATCCCCAAGCGTGAATTTTTCGCCCTGGCGCGGCCCATCCTGCTGCTCGCCTTCGGGCTGGTGCTGTTCACCGTGGTGGGGCTGGGTTACCTGATCCACTGGATGATTCCCGAGATGCCGCTCACGGTGGCCTTTGCGCTGGCGGCCGTCATCTCCCCGACCGATGCGGTCGCCGTCTCGTCGATCACGCGCAACCTGGGCATGCCCGAGAAGACCATGCACGTGCTCGAAGGCGAATCGCTGCTCAACGACGCATCGGGCCTGGTGGCGCTCAAGTTCAGCGTTGCCGCCACGCTCACCGGCCTGTTTTCGTGGAACGAGGTGGCCAGGGATTTCACCTGGATGGCCGTGGGCGGCCTAGGCGTGGGTGCGCTGCTGGGCTGGGGCTTCTCGCACGCGCGCGGCACCATCACGCACCGCCTGGGCGACGTGGCGGCCACGCAAATGGTGCTGCTGCTGGTGCTGCTGCCGTTTGCCGCCTACATCGTCGGCGAGAAGATCGGCGTGTCGGGCATCCTGTCGGCGGTGGCCGCGGGCGTGGCGACCAATTTCGGCGACCTTGAGCGCAGCAGCTACATCAGCGAGCGCATGCAGACGACCGGCACCTGGAGCATGGTGGAGTCCTCGTTCAATGGCGCCATCTTCCTGCTGCTGGGCCTGCAGCTGCCGTCCATCATCGGCGTGACCTTGCACGAAGCCGGTCATCACGACGCCTGGATACTGGTGGGCTACGTGGCCGCGATCTCCACCGCGCTGCTGCTGATGCGCTGGGTCTGGCTGACGCTGGGCGTGCACCGCGCGCTCTCCCGCGCCCATCACCAGGGCAAGATGGCCGAGCGCCCTTCGGCACTCTTGAACCTGGCAACCACCATGGCCGGGATTCGTGGCGCGGTGACGCTGGCCGGCGCGCTCTCCGTCCCCATGGTGCTCAGCGAAGGCGTGCCGTTCCCGGCGCGCGACATGCTGATCTTTCTCGCCACCGGAACCATTCTCTTCACCCTGGTGCTGGGTTCGATCAGCCTGCCGCTCATCTTGCGCTACCTGCCGCGTACCGCCGAATCGCCCACGCTGCGCGAGGAGCGCCTGGCGCGCGAGCAGGCCTGCCTGGCCGCCATCGCGCGGCTGACGCTCAGCGATGAAGAGCTGCAAAAACACGACGCCGAGTGGATCGCGATGCGCCAGGAGGTCAACGGCCACCTGACGCAGGAATACCGCAACCGCATCCAGCTGCTTGACGACGGCAGCGGCACGGCCTCCACCGTCGAAGCGCAGCGCGAGGCGCCCGAGGTGGTGCGCCAGCGCAAGCTGCGCTACGTGCTGGAGATCGAGGCGC
Organism: Comamonas badia DSM 17552; assembly: GCF_000484635.1. Taxonomy (GTDB): domain Bacteria; phylum Pseudomonadota; class Gammaproteobacteria; order Burkholderiales; family Burkholderiaceae_C; genus Comamonas_C; species Comamonas_C badia. Next base: position 853,329 of record NZ_AXVM01000001.1, read on the forward strand.
GGCTTGACTGCATCCGCGCGGAAAGAGACCGGTACTACAGCGAACGCCAGGCGCACCGCATCAACGATGAGTCGCTGCGCAGCCTGGTCAGCGAACTCGACCTGCAGGAGGTCGCCATGCGCAAGCGCCTGGCCGTGGCGCGCCGCGCCGCCGGCCTGCCGGTGGGCGACATCTAGACGCCTGTCGGGCTTGGACACGCGGACGTTTCAGGCCGTCGGTTCGCAGCGCAGCTGCAGTCCCTCGACCATGGCCTCGCGGATTTTGAATTTCTGGATTTTGCCCGTCACCGTCATCGGAAAGCCGCTGACGAACCGGATGTAGCGCGGCACCTTGTAGTGCGCGATCTGGCCCTTGCAAAAGGCGCGGATGTCTTCTTCCGTGGGCTCGGTGCCCTGCTTGGCGATGATCCAGGCGCAGAGCTCCTCGCCGTATTTCCGGTCCGGCACGCCCACCACCTGCACGTCCTGCACCATGGGGTGTCGGTACAGAAATTCCTCGATCTCGCGCGGGTAAAGATTTTCACCGCCACGGATCACCATGTCCTTGATGCGGCCGACGATGTTCACATAGCCCTCGCCATCCATCGTCGCCAGGTCGCCGGTGTGCATCCAGCCGTCGGCGTCGATCGCTTCGTCCGTCATCGCTGCATCGCCCCAGTAGCCCGCCATGACGGAATAGCCCCTGGTGCAGAACTCGCCACGCTCGCCGATCGCCACGACGGCGCCGGTCTCGGGGTCGACGATCTTGATCTCCAGGTGCGGCTGCACCTGGCCCACGGTGGAGACGCGCTTTTCCAGCGGCGTATCGGTGCTGCTCTGGCAGCTCACCGGGCTGGTTTCGGTCATGCCGTAGGCAATCGTCACCTCGGTCATGTTCATGTCGCGCTGCACGCGCTTCATCACCTCCACCGGGCAGGGGCTGTCGGCCATGATGCCGGTGCGCAGGCTGGAGAGGTCGAATTCGGCAAAGCGCGGGTGGTCCAGCTCGGCGATGAACATCGTCGGCACGCCGTGCAGGGCGGTGCATTTTTCGGCCTGCACGGTCTCCAGCACCGAAACCGGGTCGAACGCATCGTTGGGGTAAACGATGGCCGCGCCATGCGTGAAACAGGCCAGATTGCCCAGCACCATGCCGAAGCAGTGGTACAGCGGCACGGGAATGCACAGCCGATCCGCGGGCGTGAGTTGCATGCAATCGCCGATGAACAGGCCGTTGTTCAGGATGTTGCGGTGCGTCAGCGTCGCGCCCTTGGGAAAGCCCGTGGTGCCACTGGTGAACTGGATGTTGATCGGATCGGTGGCCTTGAGCGTCGCGGCAATGGAGTCAATACGCGCCTCCTGCGGGTCGCCTTGGTCCATCAGGCTGGAAAAGCGCATCGCGCCGGGCTGTTCCTCGCCCTGCCCCGCCACATCGATCCAGACCACGGTGCGCAGCTCGGGCAGGCGCGCGGCGTGCAGTTCGCCCGGCGCGCAGCGGTTCATTTCGGGCGCCAGCTCGCGCAGCATGCCCAGGTAATCACTGGTCTTGAATTGCGCCATGGTCACCAGCGCCTTGCAGCCCACTTTGTTGAGCGCGTATTCCAGCTCCGCCGTGCGGTAGGCCGGGTTGATGTTGACCAGGATCAGGCCGACCTGCGCGGTGGCCAGCTGCATCAGCACCCACTCGGCGTTGTTGTGCGACCAGATGCCGATGCGATCGCCCGGCTGCAGGCCCAGGCCCAGCAAGGCGCTGGCAAGGCGCCGCTGCCGCGCATGCAGCTGCGCATAGGTGTAGCGCAGGCCCTGATGGCGGCTGATGAGCGCATCCCGCTCGGGCAGGCCCGCCGCCTTGTCGCGGAAGTAGTCGCCAATGGTCTGCTCGATGAGCGGCGTGGCTTCGCTGCCGCGGGCGTAGCTCTGGCTCAGAGGGGTCTGGGTCATGGTTTGTCTCCTTGGAAAGCGTGATGCGCCGCAAGAATACGTTGCATGCCTGCGCAGATGGCGACAGCAAGGTTGCAATAATTGCCACGCCCGCGCACGACACCACAGACCCGCATGTACACACCTACCCTGTTCTCGCTCTCCGCCGGACCGCGCCTGCCCCACCGGCGCGGTGGTGCAGCCGCGACACCCATGGCGTTCGTGCGCGCCGTCGTGCAGGTCTATGCGCAGCGTGGGATGGACCCTGGCGCGGCCTTGCAAGCGGCACAAATCACGCCAGGAGAGGTGGCCCACGAGGACGCCCGCATCACCGCCTGGCAGATGGAGGCACTGTGCGGCGCGGCCATGCACGAGCTCGATGACGAGGCGCTGGGCTGGTTCGAGCGGCGTCTGCCCTGGGGCAGCTACGGCATGCTGGCGCGCGCTTCCATCAGCGCGCCGCACCTGGGCCTGGCGCTGGCGCGCTGGTGCCGCCACCACCGGCTGCTGGCCGATGCGATCACGCTTTCATTGAGCGCGGACGGCGCCGGCGCAGCCATCGCCATCGCCGAGCACCGCCCCCTGGGCGCCGGCGGCAGCCTGCGCGAGTTTTGCCTGGTCTCGGTGCTGCGCAACATCCATGGCCTGGCCTGCTGGTTTGTCGATTCACGCCTGCCGCTGCGGGCGGTGGAGTTTCCGTTTGAAGCGCCAGTGCACGCCAGCACGTATTCATTGCTTTTTCCAGGCCCAGTCGGCTTTGGTGCTGCGCAAGCAGCTATTCATTTTGATTCAAGTTATCTTGCACTGCCGTTGGCGCGCGATGAAGCCGCGCTGCGCCAGATGCTGCGGCGCGCCCTGCCGCTGACCGTGCTGCAGTACCGCCACGAGCGCCTTCTGAGTGCACGCGTACGCCAGTTGCTGGCCGACGACCCGGCCACGCTGCAGGGCGCGACCTTGCTGGCCGAGCGGCTGAATCTTTCACCGCGCACGCTGCACCGGCAGCTGCGGCAGGAAGGCAGCTCGCTGCAGCAGCTCAAGAACGAAGTGCGCCTGGGCCAGGCCAGGCAGCTGCTGCGCCACTCCGACCGCCCGATCAAGCTGGTGGCGCTGGCGGCGGGTTATGCCAACGAAAAGAGCTTCATCCGCGCGTTCCGCGGCTGGACAGGGATGGCTCCCGCGCAGTGGCGCGCGCAGTCACGCGGCGGCGTGTGACGGCGCTGGAGCGTGCACGCCATCGACGTAGTACCAGCGCCCTTCCTCGCGCACAAAGCGGCTCAGCTCCCGCAGGCGCTCGGCCTTGCCGCCGGCGGCGCGAAAGCGGGCGACAAATTCCACTTCGGCGCTGGCATCGCCCGTCATGCGATGGCCGCGCACCTGCAAACCCAGCCATTGGCCGCCGGCCTCGAAGCGCACGCGCGACGGGCGCCTGTCCGCATGCCAGGTGGCCAGCAGATAGCGCTCATCCTTGCGCACGAAGGCGGTGTAGCGCGAGCGCATGAGGCTCTCGGCATCGGGTGCCGGGCAGTCCTCCCCATGGTCGATGTAGCGCCCGCAGCAGTCGGCATAGACAAAAGGCTTGCCGCGCACATCCATGCGCCCGCAGGGACAAGACGGGCTCACGCCAGCGCCCGCTGGATCAGGATCTTCTGCACATCGCTCGTGCCCTCGTAGATCTGGCACACGCGCACGTCGCGGTAGATGCGCTCCAGCGGAAAATCGCTCACATAGCCGTAGCCACCCAGCGTCTGGATGGCGGCGCTGCACACGCGCTCGGCCATTTCGCTGGCGAACAGCTTGGCCATGGCGGCCTCCTTCAGGCAGGGCCTGCCCGCATCGCGCAGGCTGGCCGCATGCCAGATGAGCTGGCGTGCCGCTTCCAATTGCGTAGCGCAATCCGCAAGCCTGAAGCCCACGGCCTGGTGATTGAAGATGGGCGTCCCAAAACTCTCGCGCTCCTTGGCATAGTGCACCGCGCAGTCCAGCGCCGCACGCGCCATGCCCACGCTCTGCGCCGCAATGCCGATGCGCCCGCCTTCGAGCGCCGAGAGCGCGATCTTGTAGCCCTCGCCCTCCGCGCCGATCAGGTTTTCCGCCGGCACACGGCAGTTCTCGAACTGGATCTGCGCCGTGTCGCTGCTGTGCTGGCCCAGCTTGTCCTCCAGCCGCGCCACCGCATAACCCGGCGCATCGGTCGGCACGATGAAGGCGCTCATGCCGCGCTTGCCGGCGGCCTTGTCGGTCACGGCGATGACGATCGCCACCTGACCGTTCTTGCCGCTGGTGATGAACTGCTTGACGCCGTTGACCACGTAGCCATCGCCGTCCCTGATGGCCGTGGTACGCAGCGCCGAAGCATCCGAGCCCACATGCGGCTCGGTCAGGCAGAACGCGCCCAGCATTTCCCCGCGCGCCAGCGGTGCAAGCCATTGGCGCTGCTGCGCCGGATTGCCATAGCGCATCAGGATGGCATTGACAGGGCAATTGGTGACGGAAATCGCCGTGCTGGTGCCGCCATCGCCCGCCGCGATTTCTTCCAGCACCAGCGCCAGCGTCAGGTAGTCCAGCCCGGCGCCGCCCAGCGCCTCCGGCACGCAGATGCCATAGGCGCCCAGCTGCGCCAGACCCCGATGCACCTCGCGCGGGAAATGGTGTTCCTTGTCCCAGCGCGCGGCGTGGGGCGCAATCTGCTCGCGCACGAAGTCGCGCACCGCATCGCGGATCATTTCCTGGTCGGAATTCAACAGCATGGTCTACTCAGCAAAAAAGGCCTTCAGCGCTTACCCATCAAGCGCCGTCAGCTCCATTTTTAAAAGCACATCAAAGCAATTCGATGGCCACCGCCGTCGCCTCGCCGCCACCGATGCACAGCGTCGCCAGGCCCTTCTTGAGGCCGCGCGCCTTGAGCGCATACATCAAGGTCACCATGATGCGTGCGCCGCTGGCGCCGATAGGGTGACCGAGCGCGCAGGCGCCGCCGTTGACGTTGACTTTCTCGTGCGGCACCTTCAAATCGTGCATCAGCGCCATCGGCACCACGGCAAAGGCCTCGTTGACTTCCCACAGATCCACGTCGCCCACGCTCCAGCCGGCCTTTTTCAGCGCCTTTTCCGTTGCCCCGATGGGCGCGGTGGTGAACCAGTTCGGCTCCTGCGCGTGCGTGGCATGCGCGACGATCTTCGCCAGGGGCTTGCAGCCGAGTTCCTTCGCCGTCGAAGCGCGCATCATCACCAGCGCCGCCGCGCCGTCGTTGATGCTGGAGCTCGACGCCGCGGTGATCGTGCCGTCCTTCTTGAACGCCGGGCGCAGCGTGGCAATCTTGTCCAGCCTGGCCTTGGCCGGGCCTTCGTCGATCGCCACGGTCACCTCGCCCTTGCGCGTGGAAAAGGTCACCGGCGCGATTTCCTCCTTGAAACCGCCGGTTTGCGCAGCCTGCTGCGCGCGCCTGACGCTTTCAATCGCAAATGCATCCTGCTGCTCGCGCGTGAAATGGTATTTGGCGGCGCAGTCTTCGCCAAACGTGCCCATGGCGCGGCCCGGCTCGTAGGCATCCTCCAGACCATCGAGCATCATGTGGTCATACACCTTGTCGTGCCCCATGCGATAGCCGCCGCGGCCCTTTTGCAGCAAGTAGGGCGCGCCGGTCATGCTTTCCATGCCGCCCGCCACCATCACGTCACGACTGCCGGCCACCAGCTGGTCGTGCGCGAGGATGGCGCACTCCATGCCCGAGCCGCACATCTTGGACAGCGTCACCGCCCCCGTGCTGCGCGGCAGCCCGGCCTTGTGCGCCGCCTGGCGCGCCGGTGCCTGGCCCTGGCCGGCCATGAGGCAGTTGCCGAACAGCACCTCATCCACCTTGTCCGGCGCCATGCCGGCCTGCTGCACGGCCGCCTTGATGGCGGCTCCGCCGAGGTCGTGCGCAGCCAGGCTGGCGAAGTCGCCCATGAACGCGCCCATGGGGGTACGCGCGGCGCCGACGATGACGATGGGATCCTGCATTTCAATCTCCTGGAAAAACGAAAATCAACCGGATTGGTGGCCTGGCGCCCACGCCACGTGGGCTCCGCGTTTCAGCCGCGCTGGCGCGAACCCACGAGCGCGATCGCCTCGCGGTAGGCATCTTCAAGGCCGTTCACGCTGGGCACCGTCATCTTCAGGTCGGTGATCAAACCATCCTTCAGGCCGTAGCACCAGGCATGCAGCTCCAGTTTCTGGCCGCGTGCCCAGGCATCCTGAATCACGGTGGAATGCGCCATGTTCACCACCTGCTCGATCGCATTGAGCTCGCACAGCACGTCGTGGCGCCACTGCACCGGGGTCTTGTCCAGCAGGGCCAGGTGCTTGTCGCGCACATCCTGCACATGGCGGATCCAGTTGTCGGCCAGGCCGATGCGCAGGTTCTGCAGCGCCGCGAGCACGCCGCCGCAGCCGTAATGCCCGACGATCATCAGGTGCGCGACCTTGAGCTGATCGACCGCGTACTGCACCACCGACAGGCAGTTGAGGTCGGTCGGCACCACGACATTGGAGATGTTGCGGTGCACGAAGACTTCGCCCGGCTCCAGGCCCGAAATCTGATTCGCTGGAACCCGGCTGTCCGAGCAGCCTATCCACATGTAGCGCGGCTTCTGTTGCGCCTTGAGGTTGGTGAAAAAACCCGGGCGCTCCTTCTCCATCTGCGCGGCCCATGCGCGATTGTTCTCGAACAGGGTGGCAATATTCGTTGTAGGCATCCAGCCTCTCCTATGGATAACGGGCAGAACTGCTGCTCAACAGGTTTCCGCGAACAACTCGCGGCCAATCAGCATGCGGCGGATTTCGCTCGTGCCCGCACCGATCTCGTACAGCTTGGCGTCGCGCCACAGGCGGCCGAGCGGAAATTCATTGATGTAGCCATTGCCGCCGTGAATCTGTATGCCCTCGCCCGCCATCCAGGTCGCCTTCTCGGCGCACCAGAGAATCACGCTCGCGCAGTCCTTGCGCACCTGGCGCACATGGTCCTTGCCCAGCATGTCCAGGTTCTTGGCGACGGTGTAGGCAAACGAGCGTGCCGCTTGCAGCACGGTGTACATGTCGGCCACCTTGCCCTGGATGAGCTGGAACTCACCTATGCTCTGGCCAAACTGCTTGCGGTCGTGGATATAGGGCACGACGTTGTCCATCACCGCCTGCATGATGCCAAGCGGCCCGCCGGTCAGCACCGCGCGTTCGTAATCCAGGCCGCTCATCAGCACCCTGGCGCCGTTGTTCACGCCGCCGAGCACGTTCTCGGCCGGCACCTCCACATCCTGGAACACCAGTTCGCCCGTGTGGCTGCCGCGCATGCCGAGCTTGTCGAGCTTCTGCGCGATGGAAAAGCCCTTCATGCCCTTCTCGATCAGGAAAGCCGTCACGCCACGCGCGCCCAGCTCGGGCTCTGTCTTGGCATAGACCACGAGTGTGTCGGCATCCGGCCCATTGGTGATCCACATCTTGGCGCCGTTGAGCAGGTAATAGCCGCCTTTGTCCTCCGCGCGCAGCTTCATGCTGATCACGTCCGAACCCGCGCCTGGCTCGCTCATCGCCAGCGCGCCGACATGCTCGCCGCTGATCAGCCTGGGCAGGTATTTGGCCTTCTGCGCAGCATTGCCATTGCGGTTGATCTGGTTCACGCAGAGATTGCTGTGCGCTCCGTAGGAAAGGCCCACTGACGCACTGGCACGCGAAATTTCTTCCATGGCAATCATGTGCGCGAGGTAACCCAGATTGGCGCCGCCATACTCCTCGGACACCGTTACTCCCAGGACACCCAGATCGCCCAGCTTGCGCCAGACATCCATCGGAAACTGGTCCGTATGATCGATCTCTGCGGCGCGCGGCGCGATTTCTGCCTGAGCGAAATCGCGCACGGCGTCGCGCAGCGCATCAATATCCTCACCAAGCTGGAAATTCAAACCGGGCAGCGAATGCAGAACGCTCATGAAAGTCTCCTGAAGTGGGGCGAGGCCCTCTGGATTGTTTGACGTTTACGTAAACGTTAATTGTCCCTGATTTCTTTACGCTTATCAAGCTGCGCAAGCAGACCCCTGGCCTCGTGCTCATGTGCACGTATCTCGTCGAGATTGGCCTGCAGATCCCTCTTCTGCGCTTCCAACTGCTCACGGTGCTGATGCAAGACCTCCAGAAATCTGGTCAACTGTGCCCCGGTATCGCGCGGACTGTCATAGAGGTCGATGATTTCCTTGGCCTGCATCAGCGAAAGGCCCAGGCGCTTGGCCCGCAAGGTCAATTTCAGCCGCGTGCGATCACGCCCGCTGTAGACACGCAAGCGCCCTCCCGTGCCAGCGCGCTCCGGCCGCAGCAAACCCATGTCCTCGTAGAAGCGGATGGCGCGCGTCGTAAGGTCAAACTCGCGTGCCAGATCGCTGATGGTGAAAGTGGTGCTCATGGGAATCGTAAGTGGCGCGCGCACCGTCGCCACTTCAGCTGTCCGGCGCTGCTGCGCGGTACTTGCATGTCAGGGAGCGATACGACCATCGGATTGTGCCCCCAAAAACCAAACCCCCTGCTCTTGCTGGAGGCAGGGGGTTGTGGTGTGGTGATGGTGCCTGACGATGACCTACTTTCACACGGGGACCCGCACTATCATTGGCGCGAAGCTGTTTCACGGTCCTGTTCGGGAAGGGAAGGGGTGGTGCCAGCTTGCTATTGTCATCAGGCGTAAAGGGGGGTCTGTGCTGTTTGGTGGCGCAGACCGTTCATAGAGTCGAATGGAATTTGATTGTGTCCTTGGCATGGTCTTGAGGCGTTGTGCTGCAGCTGGTGCAGCACGGTTGGCGTCAAGGTTATAGGGTCAAGCCGCACGGGCAATTAGTACTGGTTAGCTCAGG
>NZ_AXVM01000002.1 GCF_000484635.1 Comamonas badia DSM 17552
GGCGCAGATGCTCATCAACCAGGCGCGCAACCTGGCCAGCCTGCCGTCCAGCGTGGTGGGCCAGTTGCGCGCGAATCTGGCAACCACCCAGCGCCTCATCGCGCAGGCCAAAGGCCTGGCCTACGACGTAACGAATCTGGATCGGGAATTCCAGCGCCTGTACCCCGAGCAATACGCCGCCACCGTCAGCGGCGACCAGATGTACCGCGACGCGCAGGAGCGTTGGCGGAACACGCTCAACGGCTTGCAGACCACCATGCAGATGCAGGCTCAGGCGTCGCAGAACCTGAGCGACGACGAAGGCGTGCTGGCCGACCTCGTGGGCAAGAGCCAGTCCGCAGTCGGCGCGCTGCAAGCCATGCAGGTCACAAACCAACTGCTGGCCTTGCAGGCCAAGCAGTCGATCCAGACCCAGCGGCTCCAGATCACACAAGACCGTGCCGCCTCGCTGGAGCTGGCGCGGCAATCGGCTGCAACGGAGCGCGCCCGCGAAGTACGGCGGCGTTTCATGGGTGACGGCACGCCGTACACGCCACAGTCCGTGAACTTCTACCGCGACTGACGGGAGGCCGTCATGCGAGGCGTCCTCATCCTGTGTGCCGCGCTCCTGGCCGCTTGCGGCAAGCAGCCGGCCAACACCCTTGCCGACGCCCTAGCCGCCGATCCTGTGCGGCTCAAGGCATTGCGCACGCAATGCGCGGCCAATCCACAGGTAATCGTGCAGGCCACGGGCGAGGACGTTTGCCGCGCCGCCGCCGAAGCCTTCCGGCGGCGCTTCTTTTCCGGTGAGGCCGGGCCAGATGAATACCGGACGCTGGCCGACCTGCCGCCGATCCCGCCGAGTTTCGATGAGCCGGCGAATGGCGTAGCGCCGGCACCGCCCATTGAACCGGAGGGCACGCCATGAATGACGTGACCATCATCGACCAGTTCCTCAACACCTTCGCCACCTACATCGACTCGGGTTTCGGGCTGTTGCGGGGCGAAGTGGCGTTCTTGACCGCCACGCTGATCGTCATCGACATGACGATCGCCGGGCTGTATTGGGCCATGAGCCACGCCACCGGCCAAGGCGAGGACGTGATTGCCAAGCTGCTGCGCAAGGTGCTCTACGTTGGCGCCTTCGCCTACATCATCAACAACTTCAACTGGCTGGCCGGTATCGTGTTCCGCTCATTCGCGGGACTGGGCATCATGGCCACTGGCTCGGCCATCACGATGGAGAACTTCTTGCAGCCGGGCCGGCTCGCCAAAACCGGCATCGACGCCGGAGCGCCGATCTTGAAGCAGATCGGTGACATGGCCGGGTTTCCCGAGGTGTTCGCCAATCTCGATCCCATCGTGGTGATGTTCCTCGCCTGGCTGGTCGTGGTGTTGTGCTTCTTCGTGCTGGCGATCCAGCTTTTCATCACGCTGATCGAGTTCAAGCTGACCACGCTCGCTGGGTTCGTGCTGGTGCCATTCGCACTGTGGAACAAGACCAGCTTCCTCGCCGAGAAGGTGCTGGGCAACGTCGTGTCCGCCGGCGTCAAAGTGCTGGTGCTGGCCGTGATCGTCGGCATTGGATCGGGCCTGTTCGCTCAGTTCCAAGTCCATCCCGCCGAGCCGTCCATCGACCATGCGCTGGTCATCATGCTGGCCTCGCTCACCTTGTTGGCGCTCGGGATCTTCGGCCCCGGCATCGCCACGGGCCTGGTGTCCGGTGCGCCGCAGCTTGGCGCGGGCGCGATGGCCGGGGCTGCGGTCGGCGCTGTCGGCACCGGCGTTGCCATTGGTGCCGCCGCGACCGGCGTGGGCGGCGCGGTCATGGCCGGGGCGCGCATGGCGCCGGCCGCCGCCAAGCTGGCCGGCGGCAGTGCGCGTGCCGCCACGTCGGCGGCCAGCAGGGCCAAGTCGGCGTTCCAGGCCGGTTCCACCGCAGCAGGCGGTGGTGTAAGGGGGGTGATGGCCGGCCTGGGTAACGTTGCCAAGACCGGCGCACAGTCCACCGGGCGCGCGGCTGCATCCCGCGCTTCCGCTGCCGGACAACGGATGGCCGCACCGTTCCGCGCTGGCTGGAACGGCCCGGTCGCTGACGAAGGCGCGGCAGCCGGTGGAGCTGGGGCATCCGGCCATGCCGCCGCAAGCGAAGCCGTTTACGACGCAGCCAACGCACAGCCCGCTTGGGCCAAGCGGCTGCATCGCCGCCAGCAACTCACCCACGCCGCGACCGCCGCCGCCCACACGCTGCGCGGTGGCGACGGTGGTGGCTCCGGGCAAGGCCCGAGCCTACGCGGTACCGACGAATAAGGCGATTTCCAAGGAGAACTGAGCATGCGATTCAGAAAACCGCAGGTGCGCTATGCCGACACACCGCAGCCCGCCACGCCGTACCAAGCTGCCGGCCAGGTGTGGGACGAGCGTATCGGCTCGCCGCGTGTGCAGGCGAAGAACTGGCGGCTGATGGCCTTCGGTTGCCTGACGCTCGCGCTGCTGATGGCCGGCGGCCTGGTATGGCGCTCGGCGCAATCCATCGTGACGCCCTACGTCGTGGAGGTGGACAACGCAGGCCAGGTACGCGCGGTTGGCGAAGCCGCTACGCCGTACCGGCCCAGCGATGCACAGATCGCCTACCACCTGGCCCGCTTCATCGGCCTCGTACGCTCGCTGTCCATCGACCCCATCGTGGTGCGGCAGAACTGGCTCGATGCCTACGACTACACCACCGATAAGGGCGCTGTGGTGCTCAACGAGTACGCCCGCGTGAACAACCCGTTTGCGCGCATCGGCAAGGAGTCGGTGACGGTGCAGATCACCAGTGTGACCCGTGCCAGCGACACGTCTTTCAACGTGCGCTGGACGGAAACGCGCTTCGTCAACGGCGCGCTAGACCGCACCGAGCGCTGGAACGCCGTGGTTTCCATCGTGCAGCAGACCCCGCGCACCGAGCAGCGCCTGCGCAAGAACCCCTTGGGTATCTACGTCAACGGGCTGTCGTGGAGCCGCGAACTGGAAGGAAACGAAGGAGCAAAACCATGAATGCAGTTTTCCGTAAATCCGCGGTGTCGGTGATCCTGCTGGCATCGGCTGTCCTGTTCGCGGGCTGCGCCACGCCGGGCAAGCCACCGCCGGTGATCCCGCTCGATGAGCCGGTACAGGCCCATCCGTTGCCCGAGGCGCCGAAGCCGGTGGAGGTCGTGACCGTGCCTGAGGTGTTGCCGATGCCGGCGCAGTTGAAGCCCATGCCCAGTGTCGATGCGAAGTCCGCAGCAGAACCTGCCGATGAAACCGTGCGCGTAGCCCGCGCCAATGCCGAGGCGCGCATTGCCCCTACACGGGAGGGCTACGTCAATGCGATTCAAGTCTGGCCCTTCACCGAAGGCGCGCTGTACCAGATCTATGCGGCCGTGGGCCGTGTGACGGTGGTTACGCTGCAGCCGGGCGAAGAATTGATAACGGTCGCCGCCGGCGACACGGTGCGCTGGATCGTCGGGGACACGTCAAGCGGCAGTGGCGGCGCGCTGCGCGTGAACGTGATGGTCAAGCCGATCCGCTCGGGGTTGAAGACCAATCTCGTCATCACCACCAGCCGGCGCACCTACCTGCTGGAGCTGACTTCGACCGAGAAGACGTGGATGGCGTCGGTGTCCTGGGAGTACCCCAAGGACAAGATGCTGGCCTTGCAGCGCCAGGCACAGGCGGCCAGCGCCGCCGCGCCGATTGATGCTGGCCTGTCTCTGGAGAAGATCCGCTTCCGCTATGCGGTCAGCGGCAGCAATCCGCCGTGGAAGCCGCTGCGCGCCTTCGATGACGGGGAGAAGGTCTATATCCAGTTCCCGCCGGGCATCGCCCAGGGCGAGTTGCCGCCGCTGTTCGTCATCGGGGCGCAGGGCGACGGGCAGTTGGTGAACTACCGTTTCCGCTCGCCGTACTACATCGTGGATCGGCTGTTCGGCGCGGCCGAGCTGCGCCTGGGCGGGGACAAGGGCGATGTGGTGCGGATCGAACGCACGGACGGCACGCGGAGGAATTGACCATGAGCCAGGACGATACCCCCGACCGTGCCGCGCCGCAGGCGGGCAAGGTCGCGCCCGAGGCGGTGACGCTGCGCGCGCAGCCGCGCCCGGTCACACGCCTGAACCGGCGCACGCTGGCGATGCTGATGGGCTGCCTGTCGGTCGCCGTGCTCGGGGCCACGATCTGGTCGCTGCAACCGCACCGGCGCGGCACCGGCGCGCAGACCGAGCTTTACAACGTCGATCGCGTCTCGAAGTCCGAAGGGCTCGACGGTCTGCCGTCGGACTATTCCAAGCTGCCGGCGAAGGTGCCTGAGCTGGGGCCGCCGCTGCCCGGCGATCTTGGGCCGGCCATCGTGAAGGCGCAGCAGCCGGTGACGCCGGCCTATGCGCCGCCGGGCCACGACCCGGAGGATGCGCTGCGCAAGGAGGCCGATGCGGCGGCGGCTTCGTCGGTGTTCTTCCGCTCGGGCAACCAGGGCAAGACCGCGGCGCCTGGCGCAGCCCAAGTTGCTGCAGCTTCGCCCGGCAGTGCCTTGGCGGGCTTCGATCCGCTGGCGGCCGGGCCGGCCTCGACGGCGGCCCAGCCGTCCGATCCCGCCACTGTGCAGAACCGGCAAGACCAGAAAGAGGCTTTCCTGAAAGGCGGTTCTACGGAAACCGCAATTCCGGCAATCTGCAAATGCCGGCTTCGCCGTACCAGGTCATGGCGGGCACGGTGATTGCGGGCGCGCTGGTGACGGGCATCAAGTCGGACTTGCCGGGCGACGTGATCGGCACGGTGACGGAGCCGGTTTACGACTCGGCAACGGGCAAGTTCCTGCTGATCCCGCAGGGCTCGCGCCTCATGGGCAAGTACAACAGCCAGGTGAGCTACGGGCAGAGCCGTGTGCAAGTGGTGTGGAACCGGATCATCCTGCCCGACACGTCTTCGCTGAAGCTCGACAACCTCGCGGGCACCGACCCGGCTGGCTACGCCGGCCTGGAGGATGGCGTCGATTGGCATTGGGATCGCGTCTTTGCTGGCGCGGCGCTGACCACGCTGCTGGGCGTGGGCGCCGAGCTGGCCGCGCCGCAGAACCGGCAGGACGGCAACCGCATCGTGATCGCCGGGCGCGACAGCGCGCAGGACAGCATCAATCAGGTGGGCCAGGAGATGACCCGGCGCCATATGAACATCCAGCCGACGCTGACCGAGCGGCCGGGCCTGCCGGTGCGGATCATCGTCAACCGCGATCTGGTGCTGCGGCCGTACCAGCCGCTGTTCTTCAATCGGGGAGCCATGCGATGAGCACGACCAAGAAACTGCGGCTGGGGCCGCTGCCGAAGACCGAGAGCATCAAGCTGACCTTCGCGTGTCCGGCTAGCCTGAAGGCCGAACTCGAGCGCTACGCCGCATTGCACGCACAGACGTATGGCGACGCCGTGGATGCCGCGACGCTGATTCCGCACATGCTGGAAGCGTTCATGGCGCGCGATCGGGTGTTTAAGAGCCCTCGCCGGCAATCCAGTAGTAGGTGTTAAAATGCATGAAATTTCAATGAGAAATCTGTCATGTCGACCGCTGTTCAGTCTTCTGCTGGCTCTTTGCGAGGAGGCGCTGCCCATCTCGCCGGCGAATTGCGGTCGGGGCGCGTCTATCGACGTGAAGATCTCGCGCGGCTGTCTACGGCGGTGGACCGGCATCTGCGTGAATTGGTGGCCAGCGGCAAGCTGAGAAAGCTCGCGCAAGGGCTCTACCACGCGCCCAAGCATTCCAGCTTCGGGCCGCTGCCTCCCGCCGACGAGCAGGTGGTGGGTGGGTTTCTTCGCGACAAGGATTTCCTGGTGTTCTCCCCCTCGGCATACAACGCCGTGGGCCTGGGTACGACCCAGCTCTACAACCGCACGCTGGTCTACAACCACAAGCGCCACGGCGTCTTCAAGCTAGGAAACCGGCAGTTCGATTTTCGTGTGAAGCCACGCTTTCCAAGGAAGCTGACCCCTGAGTTCCTGTTCGTGGACCTGCTGAACAACCTGGATGAACTGGCAGAGGATCGCGATGCGGTGCTGAGCCAGGCGCGCAACAGGTTGTCGTCCTTCAATCCGAGCCGTCTGCAGCATGCAGCCGACAACTATGGCAGCGTGGCCACGCGCAAGCGTCTGCGGGAGTGGGTGGATGGTTGAGTTCCTGCACGAACGACGGGACTTCGATCAGTTGCTGGCAGTGGTCGCAGACGAGCGCGGCCTCGATCCCATGTTGGTCGAAAAGGACTACTGGATCATGCATTGCCTCTGGGGCCTGCAGGCTCAAGGCTATCAGTTCGAGCTGAAGGGCGGTACGTCCTTGTCAAAGGGATTCGGTGTCATTCACCGCTTCTCCGAAGACATCGACCTCCGCATTGAACCGCCGGATGGCATGGACGTGAAGACGGGGCGCAACCAGGACAAGCCTGCGCATGTTGAATCGCGGCGTGCTTACTACGACGCGCTGGCTGCACGGATCCGTATTCCGGGCATCGACAGTGTGGAGCGCGACACGCAGTTTGACGACGACAAGATGCGCAGCGCCGGCATCCGCTTGATCTACGCGTCGCGTGTCCCCGCGCTTGCCGGCGTCAAGGACGGCATCTTGCTGGAACTCGGATTCGACGACACCGCTCCAAATCGGCCGGTCACGATTTCGTCTTGGGCGCTGGATGTGGCCATGGAGCGCAGTGTGACGGTGGAAGACAACCGTGCGGTGGCCGTGCCGTGCTATGCCCCCACGCACACCTTCGTCGAGAAGTTGCAAACGATCTCCACCAAGTACCGCCGACTCGATGAAGCCCAGGCGTTTCCCGCCAACTTCCTGCGGCACTACTACGACGTGTACTGCCTTCTGGAGTTGGATGAGGTCCAGGCCTTCATGAGGACGCCGGCCTACCAGGAGCGCAAGGCGCAGCGGTTCCGGACCGGCGACGAGCAGGCCATTGCCCGCAATCCTGCTTTTTTGCTGGCCGACGCCGATCAGCGTCAGCGCTTTGCGCAGGAATATCGCAAGACAGCCTCGCTGTACTACCAGGGGCAGCCGGACTTCAAGGTACTGCTGGACAGGATCCATCAACACATCGACGTCATGTGAGGGGCGAGGACTTGACGCGGCAATTCCCAACTTCGGGATTTTCCCATGACAGTGTGTTGATACTGTGCAAAAAACCAGTGAATTGTTACAATGCACCAAGAGAGTGAACAATGGGAAAAGACACCCGTATCGAGTGGACGCACCACACCTTCAATCCATGGTGGGGTTGCGTGCGCGTGTCCGATGCGTGTGACCATTGCTATGCCGAAACCTGGGCGAAGCGCCTCGGGGAAGACGTTTGGGGCGCGAAATCGGAGCGGCGCTTTTTTGGTGACGCCCATTGGAAGGAGCCCTTGAAGTGGGACCGGGAGGCAAAGGAGAGCAAGACCAGACGGCGCGTGTTTTGTGCGTCCATGGCGGATGTGTTCGAGAACCGCAAGGATCTGGTTCCGCATCGGCTCCGCCTTCTGGACCTCATCGCGGCCACGCCCCATCTTGATTGGCTGCTCCTGACCAAGCGAATCCATCTCGTGCGCAAGCAACTGCCAAAGGGCTACGAATTGCCTTCCAACGTTTGGCTTGGTGCAACCGTCGAAAATCAGGATGCCGCAGGCAAACGGCTGAAGTATCTTCTGGAGTTCAACACGCCGGCGGTCCGGTTCCTGTCGTGCGAGCCCTTGCTCGGGCCTCTGGATCTGCGCCCGTGGTTGAAGGCAGGGGAGGGCGGCACGCGTGTGGATTGGGTCATCGCTGGCGGTGAGTCAGGGCCAGGTGCGCGTCCCATGGATCCGCAATGGCCAGAAGATCTCCGCAAACAATGCAATGCGGCCGGCGTCGCGTTCCATTTCAAGCAATGGGGGCACTGGGCTCCCATAGAGCAAGCTGCCGACGCCGTGACGGGCCGGACCCCGATCCACATCGTCAGGCGTGATGGCTCAGAGATCAAACTCGCCGCTGTCGGAAAAGGCAAGGCTGGCCGCTCTTTGGGCGGCCGGCATTGGGATCAGTTTCCGAGCCCGGGAAACACGGTGTAGCGTCGATCGACTTCAGTACCGCAGAAAGGCTTGCGCTTGGCACAGAGTCACTACGATTGGAGGAACGGACCGGCAGAGATCGATCCGCATAGTGTGACGAAGCATGAGGTGCTGGTTGGCTACCTGATTCGGTACTTCGAGCAGCGAACGCTCAATGCCCGGGGGCGGGAGCGACTCCGAATCACGTTGGTTGACGGATTTTGCGGGGGCGGGCTCTACACGCTCAAAGGGCTGGGTACAGAGATCCTTGGCTCTCCGCTGCGCATGCTGGATGCGGTCCGGGAGGCCAGTGTCAGGGTCAACGCCCAGAGAACAAAACCCATCGATCTGGATGTGCGGTACATCTTCATCGACAAGGATGCTCGGGCGCTGTCGCACCTGAAGCAGGTTTTGCATGACAGAGGATACGGTGCACAAGTCGGCCAATCCATTCACGTCATTCATGACGACTTTGTCTCGGCATCGCCAGCCGTGTTTCGGTTGATCGAGGCCCATACCCCCCGAGCGCACACGGCGCTTTTCTTTCTGGATCAGTATGGGTACAGCGACGTGCCGGCGCCGCTGATTCAAAAGATATTTGCTGAATCACCGAAGAGCGAGGTGGTCCTGACGTTCCATGTTTCGGCCTTTGCCACCTACACCAACGATGAGTTCACGGACAAGGTCTCTGGCAAGCTGGCCATCGACATCCGCTCGGCGCTAGGGGGTAGAACGGTCGAGCAGATCAAAGAAGAGGACTCGGCGGATTGGCGGCGCTTCATTCAAGCTGCCCTGTACCAGGCCTTGGTGAAAGATTGCGGAGCTGAGTACTTCACGCCATTCTTCATTCGGGGAGAGGGGAGCGGTCAAGGCGAGTACTGGCTTGTCCATCTTTCGCGGCATCCGCGTGCGCAGGACGTGATGAAGCAGGTGCACTGGGAACACCAGAACGATTCCATCCACTACGGTGGTGCGGGCCTTGACATGCTTGCGACCCACATGATGGGCTTCCGTCAGCAGTTCAAAGGAGGATTCGTGTTCGACGACGTGGCACAGAACCTGTCCGCTGATGTGTTGCCCCAGCACTTGGCGGAGAATATTTTTGGGCGAGGACAGCCTGTGCAGATCGGTGAGCTTTATGCCTCGACCTGCAATACGTCCCCGGGCACCTCGCTCATGTACAAGGACGCACTTGAGCGGTTGTCCGGTGAGAAAGACATCGTCATTCGATCCGAGGATGGAACGGTTCGGCGGCTTGCGCGATACATGCGGGATACGGATTGGATCGAACGAAACCGGCAGGGCTCCCTGTTCTGCGTTCCGCAAAGGAGTGAGCAGTGAGTTTTTCCCTCGCTCACAACGATGACCCTTTGCCACATCTGCCGGTGGAGTTTGGGCGGGCCGGCGAGGGGGTTGGCCGGTGGGTTCCAGAGATGAAGCACACCTTCCTGGCCAAGTATGTGGAAGGCACGAGGAGAGCGCGCGAGAAGTTCAAGCAGCGCATCTATGTCGATCTGTTCTGTGGTCCCGGACGCATTCAGGTCAAAGGCGAGGCGATGACGCGTCCCGGTGGCGCTCAGGTCGCATGGCAGCATTCACTGCGCGACGATATTGCCTTCACCTCCTGTCTCGTCGGTGATCTGGACGCCGCTCGGGCATCGGCCTGTGCAGAGCGGCTGCGGGCCGTAGGGGCTCCGGCAACGGCCTTCCCAGGGGCCGCCGAATCCACGGTGGATCAGGTGCTCGGGACGATTCCAAAAGGTGCACTCTGTCTCGCCTATCTGGATCCCTACAACCTCCAGTATCTTTCGTTCAAGGTGATCGAAAAACTGGCGCGTCTGAAGTTTGTGGATTTCGCGGTTCATTTCAGCACCATGGACCTTCGACGCAACGTGCTGATGGAGTACAACCCCGAGCGTGCGCGCTTCGACGATGCGGCCCCCGGCTGGCGGCAACATGTAGACCCTCTCGCGTTCGTGCGCGGGGATGCCGACGAAGCATTTTTTGACTACTGGTGCGGTCTGGTACGTGGCCTAGGCTTTTCTATCAGTCGGCGCATGCCTCTGGTGCGCGACGAAGGAAATCGACCGCTGTACCACTTGGTGTTCTTCAGCCGACATGAACTGCCCAACAGGATATGGGGCGATGTGGCTCAAGGTCCGAACCGTGAGTTCGACTTCTAGGTCCGGCGATGACGGTCTACGTGATTGCCGATGATCGAGTTGGGGAACCTGGAGCATCCCTGAAATGACGGTTCCGGCACTCAAGTTGCCTGATCAGGCCAAGGATGAAGCTCGACTAACTCTTTTCTGGGAGACCGCGCAGTTGCTGAGGCACGTGGTGGCCGAACTTCCTGATATAGGGCAAGGCCCGAGCCTTCGGCTCAGGCCTGTGTTTCCGTCGTCTGCGCATACCCCCGGGTCGACTATTGTCGATCTCATGAACGCCTCGGTCAGCTCGGAGCTTGAGATTACTTTTCAGAATCTGCCGGAGCCCTTGTTTGAACGTCTTGCCTTGCGATTCCGACCGTTTTACGCCAATGATGAGGAAATCAACTTCCTGAGAGTGCTGAATGTCGTTTCCCAGTTCAATGAGCATCTACACCCGTGGGCGAAGGAGCGCAGAACAAGCTGGACGCGAGCCGTTTTTTGGGGCTCGATGGGGATGCCCCAGCAGACACCGCCTGTTCAGGCAGAAGAGGTGATCAGAGTCGGGTTGTATTCCCGCTATTTCCATCTCAATTCGGAGCAGCGGCAGAGAGCTTTGGCGTACGAGAAGGCGCTCGGCGCCGGTATGTTCCGTATTGCCCTTGTCTCCTCGGTCTGGCAGCGCGCAAACATCGTGATCCAAGTCGCGACAGAGATGGAGGACCATCTTGTCGAGCTGGGCATCGTATCGGCAGAAGCGGTGACCGCTGCGAAAGTGCCCTACACGCAGCCCGACAAGATTTCTCTGAAACTCGTCGGCGGGCCTGGTGCCATCAAAGCACAAGAGCTGGCCGAGCCCGGGGGCGCAACCGTAGATGGTGGGGCCGCGCCGGCGGGCCCATAGGGTAGACGGCGATCACGGACCGACCAAGTCATCTGTGCTCTCACGCTCCTTCGCACGCGCTTCTCGTATAGGCCGGCCCAGTCACCTGTTCGCATTTGGCGCGAGAGTTATCTGCGGATCTTTGGCGTCGGGCACAATTTTGGTATGAGTGAAAGTTCCACGCCCTCGCCGAATTCACCGTCCAAGAAGGTGTCCCTCAGCAGTCTGCTGCCAGAGAAGGCCGCGGTGCCTACGTCGCTGGGGATGTTGTATGTGCGGCATGTTTATGGTTCTGACTGGGAGCACCTTGAGGGCGACGACGAAGCGGAACTGGGGAAGGCTGCCGTGAGGAGGTTGTCTAGCCGAGTGCAGCAGAAGCGGGACAGTTCGCCGCTGGCGGACGATGATGTGGATGCGATGGTCGACGCCGACTATGCCGCACTGGCGCCTGTCATTGCGAAGAAAAGCGGATGGGGTGAGTTGCCCCCTGGCGCTGCCGGTGCTGAGCTTGGCAAGGCCGTGAAACGCGGACGCGAGCAGGAAGCCGAGCGCAATCGGAAGATGCTCGACGACATGCACAATTCCATTGGCGGCAGCTATGCGTTCCTGCAAAAGGACACCTTGCAGAAGTTGCAAGGCCAGATGGCCGGCTTGGCCAGCATTCGTGAATCACTGGGTGCGCTGGACAGCTTCAAGACCAGTCTCGGATCGGCGGGGCTCTTGGACCGTTCGCCACGCGAAGCGTTAGCTGGCTTTCGTCCTACGACAGAAACGCTACGCGACCTTAGTCGCGGCGCGAGCTTCGCCCGACTTGAAACTCCCCGATCCATGGATATCCCGGTCATGCCCGCGCTGTCGCGGCCGGAAGAAACGGTTCTTGGCCGCGCCACATTAGAGAGTGCGGAGAACTCTCGCGAAGCGGTGCGGCGAATGGATGCCTTGGTCGAAGTCGTTGGTGGCCTGAACCAGACGATGGTGCAAGATGTCTTGCCCGCGTGGTTTAAGCAGGTCGAGAGTGATCAGAAACAGGCGGAGGAGGCATTCCGGCACGCGGGTCGCAGCCTTTGGTGGACGAAATGGGCGGTCATTGCGTCAGTCGTCGTGTCTTTTCTTGCGACATGGTGGCAGATTTCCGTGGCACGCGATATTGATCGCGAGAACTCCGCCGCCCAGCGTACGACCGAATCCCTTCTTCGAGAACAGTTGGTGGCTCAGCAGAAACAGTCAGAGCAGCAAGCCCTTGAGGCTGCGCAATTGCGTCAACTGGTCGAGCAGCAGTCGAGGGACGCCGAAAGGCTCCGTGAACTGCTAGACGCAAAGCTACCACCGCCCAATCTCAGATGACTCAAGTGTTCTGCGGAAGCTTGATGGACCTACGCAAGGAGCTGTCGCAAACAAAAAAGTTCTGGTGTCAAGTCCTTCGTGCAAATCACGCAGAGCTTGAAACCGTATATGGGACAGTAGGTTAGCTCGTTTTCAGGCCACTTTGCGGAAGTGCGGCCTTGTGGGCTAGGAGCCACATAGGAGCGTCGGGAGGGAAAGCCGGATCGCGCTGGAGCGTGCGGGATTGCCGAGGAACGGCGGGCCTGTCGCACCATCATAGCCCAAGAGGCTTTGCGTGCGGCATCCAGAGAATGAAGAACGCGCAGCCTGGGGCTGCGCGTTCGACGGATGCCATTGGTACGCGACGCCATCATGTCGGCTTCGTTGGCGCGCTCCGTGTCGCCGTGCCCTTCCTGAATCCCCGATCCCCCGCCATGAACGCCTCCAGCATGTGCGGGATAAGCGTCGTTGCATCGACGGTCTCGCCATATGCCTGCGCGTGCAGCGCGGCATAGCGGTCGAGGGTGGCCCTCAGGCTGGCCGGGCAAGCGAAGGTCAGCTTGACGCTCTCGGTCTTGGGCAGTGGCCCGAGCCGCAGTTTCTTGGTCGTGCTCATTGCATCGCTCCCCGCTGGAAGAACATTGGCTGGTACGGACGCAGCACCAGATCGCGGTTGGCGATGATCCGCACCGGCAGGCCGGGCCGCTCGGTCAGCGTCGGCTGGATGTTCATGTTGCGCCGGGTCATCTCCTGCCCGACCTGGTTGATGCTGTCCTGTGCGCTGTCGCGCCCGGCGATCACGATGCGGTTGCCGTCCTGCCGGTTCTCCGGCGCGGCCAACTCGGCGCCGATGCCCAGCAGCGTCGTCAGCGCCGCACCGGCGACGATGCGGCTCCAGTGGTAGTCCACACCGTCTTCCAGGCCCGAATAGCCGGCCGGATCGGTGCCGACGAGGTTGTCCAGCGTCAGCGAGGACGTGTCCGGCAGGATGATGCGGTTCCAAACCACCTGCACCCGGCTCTGTCCATAGCTGACCTGGCTGTTGTAGCGGCCCAGGATGCGCGAGCCCTGCGGAATCAGCAGGAACTTGCCCGTGGCCGTGTCGTAGACCGGCTCCGTCACCGTGGCGATCACGTCGCCCGGAAGATCGGACTTGATGCCTGTCACCAGCGCGCCAGCGATCACCGTCCCGGCCATCACCTGATACGGCGAGGACGGCATTTTCAGATTCCCGGAATTGCGGGTTTCCGTAGAGCCGCCTTTCAGGAACGCCTCTTTCTGGTCTTGTCGATTCTGCACAGCGGTCGGGTCGGCGGGCTGGGCCGCCGTCGAGGCCGGCCCGGCGGCGAGCGGGTCGAAGCCCGCCAAGGCCGATGCTTGGCCAGCCGCAGCGACTTGCGCAGCCGCTGGCGCGGCGGTCTTGCCAGGCGTGCCCGAGCGGAAGAACACCGAGGAAGCTGCTGCCGCTTCAGCTTCCTTGCGCCGTGCATCCTCCGGGTCGTGGCCCGGCGGCGCGTAGGTGGGCGTCACCGGCTGCTGCGCCTTCACGATGGCCGGGCCAAGGTCGCCCGGCAGCGGCGGCCCCAGCTCGGGCACCTTTCGCGGCAGCTTGGAGTAATCCGAAGGCAGGCCATCCAGCCCCTCGGACTTCGAGACGCGATCGACGTTGTAAAGCTCGGTCTGCTCGCCTGCGCCGCGCCGGTGCGGCTGCAATGACCAGATCGTGGCCCCGAGCACGGCGACCGACAGGCCACCGGTGAGCATGGCCAGCGTGCGCCGGTTCAGGCGTGTGACCGGGCGCGGCTGGGCGCGCAGCGCCACCGCCTCGGGCGCGACCTTGCCCGCCTGCGGCGCAAAGTCAGGGGAATCGTCCTGGCTCATGCTCAGTTCCTCCGCGTGCCATCGGTACGTTCGATCCGCACCACATCGCCCTTGTCCCCGCCCAGGCGTAGTTCGGCGGCGCCGAACAGGCGATCCACGATGTAGTACGGCGGCCGGAAGCGGTAATTGACGAGTTGCCCATCGCCCTGGGCGCCGATGACGAACAGCGGCGGCAGTTCGCCTTGGGCGATGCCCGGCGGAAACTGGATATAGACCTTCTCGCCGTCATCGAAGGCGCGCAGCGGCTTCCAAGGCGGATTGCTGCCGCTGACCGCATAGCGGAACCGGATCTTCTCCAACGACAGCCCGGCATCGACCGGCGCGGCGGCGCTGGCCGCCTGCGCCTGGCGCTGCAAGGCCAGCATCTTGTCCTTCGGGTACTCCCAGGACACCGACGCCATCCACGTCTTTTCGGTAGAGGTCAGCTCCAGCAGATAGGTGCGCCGGCTGGTCGTGATGACGAGATTGGTCTTCAGGCCCGAGCGGATCGGTTTGACCATCACATTGACGCGCAGCGCGTCAGCGCTGCCGCTCGATGTGTCCCCGACGATCCAGCGCACGGTATCGCCAGCGGCCACCGTCACCAGTTCCTCGCCGGGCTGGAGCGCGATCACCGTCACGCGGCCCACGGCCGCATAGACCTGATACAGCGCGCCATCGGTGAAGGGCCAGACCTGGATCGCGTTGACGTAGCCCTCGCGCGTGGGCGCAATGCGCGCCTCGGCGTTGGCGCGGGACACACGCACGGTTTCATCGGCGGGTTCCGGCGTGGGCTTGGCATCCGGCACAGGTTTCATCTGCGCCGGCATCGGCAGCACCTGCGGCACGGCCACCACTTCCACAGGCGCAGGCGGCTCCGGCAGCGGCTGCGCCTGCGCCGGCTCATCGAGCGAAATGGACGGCGGCGGCTTGCCCTGCGTGGCGCAGCCCGCGAGGGCAAGCAACATGATCGGCAAGGCGGATTTACGGAAAAGATCATTCATGGCTTTGCTCCTTCGTTTCCTTCCAGTTCGCGGCTCCACGACAGCCCGTTGACGTAGATACCCAGAGGGTTCTTGCGCACGCGCTGCTCGGTGCGCGGCGTCTGCTGCACGATGGAAACCACGGCGTTCCAGCGTTCGGTGCGATCCAGCGCGCCATTGACAAAGCGCGTCTCCGTCCAGCGCACGTTGAAAGACGTGTCGCTGGCGCGGGTCACGCTGGTGATCTGCACCGTCACCGACTCCTTGCCGATGCGCGCGAACGGATCGTTCACGCGGGCGTACTCGTTGAGCACCACGGCGCCCTTGTCAGTGGTGTAGTCGTAGGCATCCAGCCAGTTCTGCCGCACCACGATGGGGTCGATGGACAGCGAGCGCACCAGGCCGATGAAGCGGCCCAGGTGATAGGCCACCTGGGCATCGCTGGGCCGATACGGCGTAGCGGCTTCACCGACCGCGCGCACCTGGCCCGCGTTGTCCACCTCGATAACGTAGGGCGTGACGATGGACTGCGCCGAGCGCCAGACCAGCCCGCCCGCCATCAGCACGGCCAACGTGAGGCAGCCAAAGGCCATGAAGCGCCAGTTCTTGGCCTGCACGCGGGCCGAGCCGATACGGTCGTCCCAGACCTGCGCGGCGGATTGGTAGGGGGTGGCAGGCTGCGGCGTATCGGCGTAGCGCACCTGCGGTCTTTTGAATCGCATGAGGGTTCTCCTTGAAGATCAGGAATCGGAATCACGCAGGCTTGGCCCCTGGCTGGAGCTGCCGCCGTCGCCGCCGCGCAGCGTGTGGGCGGCGGTCGTGGCGGCATGGGTGAGCTGCTGCCTGCGGTGCAGGCGCTTGGCCCAAGCGGGTTGTGCGGTGGATGGGGCTGTGACGGGAGATTCGCTCGCAGCCCGTGCGGCACTGTCCCCCGACGCCGATCCGGCGTCATCAGGCCGGAAGGCGGCGGCGACGCGCTCCTTCATCGAGCGTGCGCCTTGGGCCACCTTCTGCCCGGCTGCCTGCGCGCCAGTCTTGGCGACATTGCCCACACCGGCGGCGGCGCCCTGGAGGCCGCCACCGGCCGAAGCGGAGCCCGCCTGATAGGCCGACTTGGCGCTGCTGGCGGTCGATGCCATCGAACGGGCGCCACTGACCCCTGCTTTGGCGGCTGCGGGCGCCATACGCGCTCCGGCCGCCACGGCGCCGCCGACACCCGTAGCAGCAGCGCCGACCGCAACGGCGGTTCCGGCTGCGCCGATGGCAGCACCGGCCATCGCGCCCGCGCCAAGCTGCGGGCCGCCGGACACCAGCCCGGTCGCAATGCCCGGCCCGAAGATGCCCAGGGCCAGCATGGACAGCGAGACCAGCATGATGACCAGCGCCCGGTCGATCGAAGGCTCCGAACCTGCCGGGATGTTGAACTCGGAGAACAGCCCCGAGCCGATACCGACGATGACGGCCAGTACCAGCACCTTGATGCCCGACGACACCACGTTGCCCAAGACCTTCTCGGCCAGGAATGCCGTCTTGTTCCAGAGGGCGAACGGCACCAGCACGAAGCCCGCCAGCGTGGTCAGCTTGAACTCGATCAGCGTGACGAAGAGCTGCACCGCGAGCACGAAGAAGCTGACGATGACCACCATCCATGCGAAGAACAGCACGACGATGGGCATGATGTGAATGAACACCTCGGGGAAGCCCGCCATCTCCTTGATCTGCTCAAGAATGGGCGCCCCGGCGTCGATGCCCACTTTGGCGAGCCGTCCCGGCTGCAAGAAGTTACCCATGCTCAGGGTCGAGCCGCTGGCCGTCAGGCCCAGCCCGGCGAACGAGCGGAACACGATGCTCGCCAAGGTGTTGAAGTTGCCGATGATGTAGGCGAAGGCACCGACGTACAGCACCTTGCGGATCAGCTTGGCGATCACGTCCTCGCCCTGGCCGCTGGCATGGCTCATGGCCCAGAACAGCCCGGCGAGCGTCATGTCGATGACGATCAGCGTGGCTGTGAGGAACGCCACCTCCCCGTGCAGCAGGCCGAAGCCCGAGTCGATGTAGCGCGAGAACACATCGAGGAAGCGATCAATGATCGAAATGTCATTCATGGCGAGTCCTCCTGCCCCGGCAAGGCCGCTGCCACCGCCTCGCCGTCTTCGGTGGGTTCATCGAAGCTGGCCGGAATCGGCGGCAATTCGGCCAGCGTCCGGTACTCATCAGGCCCGGCCTTGCCGGAGAAAAAGCGGCGCAGGTCGGCCTTGACCACCTGCGCGCATAACGCGCCGTCGAGCTGACCCGCGCGGCATTGCTCCTTGAGCAAGCGCAGCCGCGCCGGATGGGCCGAGAGTGCATCGACCGAAGGCACCTCCTGCTGGCCGCAACCGGCCAGCAAGAGCACGAGACCGCAGAAAGCAGGCGCGCGGGTCATGGCAACACCTGTCACCGGCCGTAGAAATCGACGGTCTGCGGCGTGTACGGCGTACCTTCACCCAGGAAACGCCGGTTCACCTCGCGGCCTCGCTCCACGGCGGCAGCCTGCCGCGCCAACTCCAGCGACGCGGCGCGATCCTGGGTGATGCTCAGGCGTTGCGTTTGGATGGACTGCTTGGCCTGCAAAGCCAGAAGCTGATTGGTGGCTTGCATGGCCTGCAAGGCGCCCACGGCCGATTGGCTCTTGCCCACGAGGTCGGCCAGCACGCCTTCGTCGTCGCTCAGGTTCTGCGACGCCTGGGCCTGCATCTGCATGGTGGTCTGCAAGCCGTTGAGCGTGTTCTTCCAGCGCTCCTGCGCGTCGCGGTACATCTGGTTGCCGCTGACGGTGGCGGCATATTGCTCGGGATACAGGCGCTGGAACTCCCGATCCAGATTCGTCACGTCGTAGGCCAGTCCTCTGGCCTGGGCGATCAGCCGCTGTGTGGTCGCCAGATTGGCGCGCAACTGGCCGACCACGCTGGACGGCAGGCTGGCGAGGTTGCGCGCCTGGTTCATCAGCATCTGCGCTTCGTTCTGGAGCTGCTGGATCTGGTTGTTGATCTGCTCCAGCGTGCGGATCGCGGTCAGCGTGTTCTGCACGAGGTTCGTGGGGTCGATCACGACCCATTGCGCATGGGCGGTGGCGGTGCAAAGCATGGCCGCGATGGCGGCGGCGATGAGACGTTTCTTCATGGCTGGTTCTCCAGGGGTTGGTCAGCGAGGGAACCCGGCGCGAGGCCGGGGAACGAGGGCAGCAGGTCGGCCGCCCAATCGAGGCCGCGATGGCGCAGCCAGGCGCCCGCGAAGCCGGGCACGCCGGCGTCGGCCAGCACCGCGTCCATGTCGCGCTGGTCTTGCGGCGTGGACGCGCCCGCGAAGGCCAGCGCCGCCGGCCCCAGGTCGAGGTCGAACAGGCGATTGCCGAGGCGCGATTGGTAGTAGTAGTCGCGCTTGGGCTGCGCGGTGGCGACGATCTCGATCTGCCGCCTGTTGAGGCCGAAGCCCTCGTAGATCGTGCGAATCTGCGGCTCGGTGGCCTGCGGGTTCGGCAGGAAGATGCGACTCGCGCAGCTCTCGATGATCGCGGGCGCGATGCTCGAATCCTTGATGTCGGCAAGGCTCTGCGTGGCGAAGATGACGCTGACGTTCTTTTTCCTGAGCGTCTTGAGCCACTGGCGGATACGCGCGGCAAACACCGGGTCATCGAGGAACAGCCACGCTTCATCGAGGATCAGCAGCGTGGGCGCCCCGTCGAAGCGTTCATCGAAGCGCGCAAAGAGGTAATGCAGCACCGCCATGACGGCGGCCTTGCTGTGCATCAGCTCCTCCATCTCGAAGCACTGCACGTCGGCCATGCCGAGCCGGTCATGGTCGGCGTCCAGCAGCTTGCCGTGGGCACCGCCCAGCACATAAGGCGACAACGCCTGCCGCAGCGTGTTCGATTGCAGCAGCACGGACAGCCCCGTCATCGTGCGCTGCTCCACCGGCGCACCGGCGAGGCTGCCGAGCGCCGACCAGATGGCGGCCTTCTCTTCGGGGCCGACGACCACGCCCTCATGCCGCAAGCGGCCTTCGATCCACTCTGCCACCCAGGTGCGGTAGCCCTCGCGGTCGATACGAGCCAAGGGCTGGAAAGCGATTTCGCCATCCATCCCGAGGTCGTAGTGCTCGCCGCCCAGGCCCAGGATGGTGGCGCGCATCGAGCGGCCCATGTCGAAGGCGAAGATGCGCGAGCCGCGATAGCGACGGAATTGCATCGCCAGGGTGGCGAGCAAGACCGACTTGCCCATGCCGGTCGGGCCTGCGACCAACGTGTGGCCCACGTCGCCGATGTGCGTCACCAGCCGGAACGGCGTGGCGCCATCGGTGCGCGTGACGATCAGCGGCGGGCCGTCAAGATGGGCATTGCGTTCGGGGCCGGCCCATACCGCCGACACCGGCATCATGTGCGCCAGGTTCAGCGTCGAGACGATGGGCTGGCGCACATTGGCGTAGGCATTGCCGGGGAGCGAGGACAGCCACGCATCCACGGCGTTCAAGGTTTCAGGGATCGTCACGAACCCGCGCCCTTGGATGGCCCGCTCCACCATCCGCAACTTCTCGTCGGCCACGGCCGGGTCGGCATCGAGCACTGTAACCGTGGCGGTGAGATAGCCGAAGGCGACTTGATCGCTGCCCAGCTCCTGCAAGGCGGCATCGGCGTCGGTGGCCTTGTTGCTCGCGTCGGTATCGACCAGCGGGCTTTCTTGCTGGAAGATCGTTTCGCGCAGCAGCGCGATGACGTTCTTCCTTTTCGCAAACCACTGGCGACGCAGGCGGACGAGTTCCTTTTCCGCTTCGGCTTTGTCGAGGCACAGGAACCGGGTTGACCAGCGATAGGCAAATCCAAGCCGGTTGAGGTCGTCCAGAATCCCCGGCCAGGTCGAGGGCGGAAATCCCCGCACCGACACCACGCGCAGGTGCCGGTCGCCCAGCATGGGCGCCAAGCCACCGACAAGTGCGGAGTCGGTCAGCAGCGCGTCGATGTGGAACGGCACTTCGGGCACGCCGACGCGGTAGCGCCGCGTCGAAATGGTGGCGTGCAGGTAGGTCAGCGTCTGGCTGTCATCCAGCCAGGCGATTTCCGGCATCACGCCGTCGAGCAGGTCAAAGATGCGATCCGTTTCTGCGGCGAAAGCTTGCAGCCGCTCGCGCCAGTCCACGCCGTCGGTAGGCCGGTTCTCGTACAGCATCCCCGCCGCGCGGGCGTGCGATTCCTCGGGCGGCAGGTACACCAGCGTCAGGTGATAGCCGCTCTCGAAGTGATTGCCCGAGTCCTCGAATGTGGCCCGGCGTTCCTCGTCCACCAGCCACGACAGCGGCTCGGGGAACGCCGAGTGCGGATAGTCGGCGGCGGCGCGGCGCTCGGCCTCGATGAACAGTGCCCAGCCCGAACCCAGGCGGCGCAGCGCGTTGTTCAAGCGCGCCGACGTGGCGATCAACTCGCCTTGCGTCGCGCTGTCGAGGTCAGGCCCGCGAAACCGGGCCGTGCGCTGGAAACAGCCGTCCTTGTTCAAGACGACGCCCGGTGCGATCAGCCCGGCCCAGGGCAACCAGTCAGCCAGCAAGGCCGGGCGCTGGCGATATTCGGCAAGGTTCAGCATGGCATTCCCCTCACACGTCCAGCAGCGGCCGGTGCTTGATATGGCGCGCGAACACGGCCATGAACTGCGGATCGACACGCGCACCCCAGACCGCCAGCGAATGGCCGACGATCCAGAGCACCACGCCTGGAATCCACATCTGTAAGCCCAGCCCGACAGCAGCGGCCAAGGTGCCGTTAGTGATGGCCACGGTGCGCGGCGCACCGCCCATCAGGATCGGCTCGGTCAACGACCGATGCAGCGGCACCTCGAAGCCGGGTATTCCATCGTGTGGGCCGTTCATACGACGGCCCCACCGGAGAAGCTGAAGAACGACAGGAAGAAGCTCGAAGCGGCGAACGCGATGGACAGGCCAAACACGATCTGGATCAGCTTGCGGAACCCGCCCGAGGTATCACCGAAGGCCAGCGCCAAGCCCGTAGCGATGATGATGATGACCGCGACGATGCGCGCCACCGGCCCCTGGATGGATTCGAGGATGGATTGCAGCGGCCCTTCCCAGGGCATCGAGGAACCGGCGGCCTGCGCAGTACCTGCGAGCAGCAGCATGAAGGCAGCGAGCATCAAGCCCTGCATGGCCGGGCGAGCCAGGCCATCCAGCCGTGCGGGCCGAGGAAGCGGATTTGCGGAAATACGGAAAGCATCAGCGTGCGTCATGGAAGTTCTCCAGAGTGGTCAGGGGACGGGGAGGAAAGGTCGGACTGCGACAGCAGCTCCGGGAATGGAGCCTCCAGCGCATCCGCCAGGTGGTAGCCCACGCCATCGAAGCCGATGACGCGGACGATGCTCTCGATGCGGCGCTTGCGCCCGCGCCCAGCGATGTGGATGACCACATTGACCGCTTCCGCGATCAGCGCACGGGGCGGGTTCACCGCCACTTCGAGGATCAGTTGCTCCAAACGCAGCAGCGCGCCCAGCGCGGAGCCGGCATGGATCGTGGCAATGCCGCCCGGATGGCCTGTACCCCACACCTTGATGAGATCCAGCGCTTCGGCGCCGCGTACCTCGCCGACGACGACGCGATCCGGGCGCAGGCGCATGGACGAGCGCACCAGCTCGGTCATCGACACCACGCCTGCGCGCGTGCGCAGCGGTACGTGGTCGCAGGCCGCGCATTGCAGCTCCACCGTGTCTTCAAGCACCAGCACGCGGTCGCCAGTGGCGGCGATCTCGGCGAGCAAGGCATTGGCGAGCGTGGTCTTGCCCGTGCTGGTGCCACCGGCAATCAGGATGTTCTGGCGCTCGCGCACGGCGCGCACCAGCAAGCCCGCCTGCGCGGCGGTCATCATTTCGTCCTCGATGTAGCGCGACAGCGGGATCACGCCAAAGGCGCGCTTGCGCAAAGCGAAGGCCGGCCCCGGCGCAGCGGGCGGCAGGATGCCCTCGAAGCGCTCGCCCGTCTCGGGCAGCTCCGCCGTCAGGAGCGGCTGGCCGCGATGCACCTCGGCGCCGACGTGGGCCGCGACCAGCCGGATGATTCGTTCGCCGTCGGCCTCGGACAGCTCCACACCCATCGGCGCGCGGCCCGACGAAAGCCGGTCGATCCACAAGGTGCGATCCGGGTTCAGCATGACTTCCACTACGTCGGGGTCTTCCAGCGCGGCGGCGATCAGTGGCCCCATCGCCGTGCGCAGCATCTGGATGCGGCGATCCAGTGAAACGGCGGTGAAGGAAGGAACGGCGCTCATGACGCGCGCTCCTGCGCGTCGTCCATGCGTGCCGGGTCTGGATGCAGTTCTTCCACCACGTCTCGCACCAGACTGCGACCGCGCAGCAAATGCCGCCCGAGTTGTTCGACGAACTGCTCGAAGCGCGCCTTGCCCTGGGCGCGCGCTGCGTCCTGATGCGCTTCGGGCACGGGCGTGCTCACCGTGAGGAAGTAGCGGATGAACAGTGCCAGCGTCTCGATCTGGATGTTCTGGTCGCGCTCCATGCGTTCGGCCTGCCGCGACAGGCGATCAAGCCGCTTGGCAATGGCCGCCTCGCGCTGGTCGGCGGCATCGGGCGACAGCCACGATGCGAGCGCCGCCGCGACGATGGACGACTTGGACACGCCCTTCTTGGCGGCCAGCTCATCGAGCCGCTTGGCGTGCTCCGGCTGGATGAACACGTTGAGGCGGTGTTGGGTCATAGGTCGATTCCGTCATCAGGGTCGAGGGATGCCAGCCGGGCCGTGCGTTGCAGGGCAGGGTCGAGCTGGCGAGGAAGGGGAAGCGGCAGGTCGTCGTCATCGAGCAACCCAAGGTCGGCCGCAGGCGCGGCCAGCTCGGGGTCGTAGGCGGCGATTTCGGAGAGTTCGGGCTGGCGACGCGGGCCGCCGTCATCGGCGCTGCCAAGGTCGCCAACGGTCTCCGCGACGAGAGGTGCCGGCACCGCAGGAATTGCCAGCCCGCTCCAGTCATCGGCGCGGGCCGGCGGCGCGTCGGCGTACTGCCCGTCCGCCAGCGTGGGCGGCGGCAGCACGCGGCGCTTGAAATTGGCGTCCGCGTAGTAGCGCAGCTTCTTCGCCTTGATGGGCGCCACGCTGGACACCATTACCACGGCCTCATCAGGCGGAAGCTGCATGACTTCGCCCGGCGTCAGCAGCGGACGCGCGGTTTCCTGGCGCGACACCATGAGGTGGCCCAGCCACGGCGCGAGCCGGTGGCCCGCGTAGTTGCGCTGCGCGCGCAGCTCGGTGGCGGTGCCCAGCGTCTCGGAGATCCGTTTGGCGGTGCGCTCGTCGTTCGTGGCGAACGTCACGCGCACATGGCAGTTGTCGAGGATGGAGTGGTTTTGCCCATACGCCTTGTCGATCTGGTTGAGCGACTGCGCGATGAGGAAGCTGCGGATGCCATAGCCCGCCATGAAGGCCAGCGCCGTCTCGAAGAAGTCCAGGCGCCCCAGCGCAGGGAACTCATCGAGCATCAGCAGCAGCTTGTGGCGGCGCTCGATGCCATCGGAGCCATCGAGCGACTCGGTGAGGCGCCGCCCGATCTGGTTGAGGATCAGGCGAATGAGCGGCTTCGTCCGCGATATGTCCGAAGGCGGCACCACCAGATACAGCGATACCGGATGCTCGGCCGCGATCAGGTCGGCGATGCGCCAATCGCACCGCGACGTGACTTGGGCCACCGTGGGATCGCGGTACAGGCCGAGGAACGACATGGCGGTGCTCAACACGCCGGAACGCTCGTTGTCCGATTTGTTGAGCACTTCGCGCGCAGCCGAGGCCACCACCGGATGAGGCCCATCGCCGAGGTGCGGCGTGGTCATCATCCGGTGCAGCGTCAACTCGAAGGGGCTGGCCGGGTCGGAGAGGAAGTTGGCGACGCCGCGCAGCGTCTTGTCTTCGCCCGCGTAGAGCACATGCAGGATGGCCCCGACCAGCAGCGCGTGCGAAGTCTTTTCCCAGTGATTGCGCTTCTCCAGCGCACCTTCGGGATCAACCAGAATGTCCGCGATGTTCTGCACGTCGCGCACCTCATGCGCGCCGTGTCGTACCTCCAGCAGCGGGTTGTAGGCCGCTGACTTCGCATCGGTGGGGTTGAACAGCAGGCAATGCGAGAAGCGCGAGCGCCAACCGGCGGTGATCTGCCAGTTCTCGCCTTTGATGTCGTGGATGACGGCGGATGCAGGCCAGGAAAGCAGCGTCGGCACCACGAGGCCCACGCCCTTGCCCGAGCGCGTAGGCGCGAAGGTCAGGACGTGTTCCGGGCCTTCATGCCGCAGGTACTGTTGGCGATGCAGGCCGAGGAACACGCCCGCAGGGTGGTCAAGGCCCGCCTTGTGAATGTCCTCCACATTGGCCCAGCGGGCCGAGCCATAGGTCGTGACCAGGCGCGACTGGCGCGAGCGCCAGATCGACATGCCGATGGCGACCACAACCGCCAGTAGGCCACTGCCGCCCGCGATGGCGCCGCCGGTATCGAACACGCGCGGCGCGTAGGCATCGAAGAAGAACCACCACTCGAACAACCGCCACGGGTGATAGACCGGTGTGTCCAGGAAATCGAACCACGGCGAGCCCAGGCGTAGTTGGTAGCCCAGGGCCGCCGCTGTCCATTGCGTGGCGCTCCACACCCCAGCGATCACGATGCCGAACACCACGGCAATCTGACCGAACAGCACGTTCGTTCCCTGCATCATCCAGCCTCCGATCGCAGCACAGGCATGTGCCGCCCTCGTGAGGATCAGTGCCGCTGGGCGTGCCGGTCAAAGACCGTTATCGGCAGGTTGATGCCGCAAAAAACATGGTTTCCGGCAGGGAAGAACTGGGGCGAAAGACCGCCACAATGAGCGCGCTGCTGCGCAGCGCGCAAAAAGGCGCAGGCACGCGCAGGTGCGTTGCGGCAAGCCGACCATCAGAACTTCGGCGGTTCCTTCGGTGGCGTATAAGGCACCTTGCCGTCGCCCAGGAAACGTCGGTTCGTCGCCTCGGCCACTCGGTTGCACAGCACGTCGCCCATCGTCGGACGATCCGTCTTGCACTGCTGGCGCAGTTCTCGCAAACGCACGGGGTCAGCAGCCAGTTCCTCCACGCTGGGCACGGCAGCGGGCTTGGACGGCTCAGACTTGCCGCAGGCGACCAGCAGAACTGCTAGCGACGACATAGCGATGATCTTGGATAGGTTCATGGCTTGAATCCTCCGAAGTGAAACGGGGCCAATGGCTAAGCGTCTCCCGGTCCCAGGGCTTCGACCCGCTCGATAAAGCGGGCTAGCGCCTGCGACGGCTCGGCGTCGCGGCGCAGCAGATAGGTAGTGAGCATGGGCGACTTTCCCGCGAGCGGTCGGCCCACCACGCCCGGCTCGCGGCTGGAAGCGATGTGCGCGGCGCCTGCGAGCCCTAGCGCCAAGCCGGCCGACACGAAAGTCATCATCACGTCGAACGTGGCGACGTACTGTTCGATCAAGGGCTCCCGGTCCTGCTTGCGCAGGATGCGGTCGATCTGCTTGGCATGGCCTTCGCAAACTGCCGGGTCGCCCAGCACCAGGGGATGTTGCAGCACTTCATCCAGCGGTACCCGCTTGTGGGCCAGTAGTTCATGGCGCGCGGGCATGGCGACCATCAGCTCATCCTCCCAGGCGGGTTCGATGATGATGCCGTCGCCCACCTCGTCGGCCATCGAGAAGCCCACGTCGTATAGATCGTCACGCAGGCCGCTGAGCTGCTGGGCCAGCGGCACCTCGAACAGGCGGATCTCGATCTCCGGGTCTTCCTCGCGGCAGCGCGCCAGCAGCGCCGGCAAGCGCGAGGGGGTGATGCCGTCGGACAGCGCCACGCGCAACCGGCCGTGAAAGCCATTGGCCGCTGCCTTCACGCTCTCACGCGCCTGGTCCAGCGCCAACAGCACGCGAGGCGCGTTCTCCATCAGCAGCTTGCCCGCAAGCGTCAGGCGCGTGCTGCGGCTGGTACGCACGAACAGTTGTGCGCCCAACTCTTCTTCCAATTCCCTGATGGCGCGCGACAGTGGTGACTGTTCGATATGCAGCCGCTCCGCAGCGCGGGCGAAGTGCAGCTCCTCGGCAACGGCCAGAAAGTACCGAAGGTGACGAAATTCCATGAGTCGATGTCCCTGTAAAGCTCGAAGGAGTCTGTCGTGGTGCCGTAACGGCGTTCATCGTTGTTCCTTTCAAGCGGTTACGCCCTCATGTGCGGGCTCTGCCGTGACATCCTCTTCTTGCTCGTCCGGGCGATGGGCCAGCCGATACAGAATCGGTAGCACCAGCAGCGTCAGCACGGTGGAAGACAAGATGCCTCCGATCACTACGGTAGCCAGCGGGCGTTGCACTTCCGCGCCTGTTCCCGTGGCAATCGCCATCGGGATGAAACCCAGCGACGCCACTAGGGCCGTCATCAGCACCGGCCGCAAGCGTGTCAGCGCGCCCTCGCGGATGGCTTCATCCAGCGGCGTTCCGTCCTCGCGCAAGCTGCGGATGTAGGAAATCATCACTAGGCCATTGAGCACGGCCACACCTGACAGCGCGATGAAGCCCACGGCAGCGGAAATCGACAGAGGAATGTCGCGCAGCCACAGCGCCAAGATGCCGCCGGTCAGCGCGAACGGAATGCCAGTAAAGACCAGCAAGCCGTCCTTGACGTTGCCGAACATGGCGAACAACAGCAGGAAGACCAGCAGCAGCGACACCGGCACGACGATCTGCAAACGCTGCGTGGCTGATTGCAGATTCTCGAAAGTGCCGCCCCAACTCGTCCAGTAGCCCGTGGGAATCTTGACCTGTGCCAGCGCCGCCTCGGCGTCGGCCACGAACGAGCCCACGTCACGGCCACGCACGTTGGCGCTCACCACGATGCGGCGCTTGCCGTTTTCGCGGCTGACCTGGTTGGGGCCGGGTGCCAGCTCGAAGCTCGCCACCTCGGCCAATTGGATGAAGTTCGTCCGTCCTTCGGCACTGCCGGTGCCACCCGTTCCGCGCGGCAGCGGAATCGGCAGGCGCTTCATGCTTTCCACGTCGTTGCGCAAGGACTCTGGCAGGCGAACCAGGATGTCGAAGCGGCGGTCGCCCTCGAACAGTGTGCCAGCCTCACGCCCGCCGATGGCGGTGGCCACGGCATCTTGGATGTCGGCCACGTTCAGCCCATAGCGCGAGGCTTTTTGGCGGTCGATATTCACGGTCAGCATGGGCAAACCGGTGGTTTGCTCCACCTTGACCTCGGACGCGCCGGGAATCTTCTGCAACATGGACGAGATCTCTTCACCCGTCTTATTCAGGACATCCATGTCGTCGCCAAAAATCTTCACCGCCACATCGCTACGGACCCCTGAAATGAGTTCGTTGAAGCGCAATTGGATAGGCTGCGAGAACTCGTAGTTGTTGCCCGGCACCTTGCCCACGACCTCCTGAATGGCCGCCAGCAATTCGTCGCGCGACTTGCGCGGCTCCGGCCACTCGGACACCGGCTTGAGCATGATGTAGCCGTCGGAAATGTTCGGCGGCATGGGGTCGGACGCGATTTCCGCCGTGCCGGTGCGCGCGAAAACGCGGTCGATCTCGGGGAACTTGGCCTTCAGCGTGGCTTCCAGTTGCTGCTGCATCGCAACCGATTGCGAAAGGCTGGTGCCCGGAATGCGCAGCGCCTGGATGGCGAAATCGCCTTCGTTCAGGCTGGGCACGAACTCGCTGCCCATTCGGGTGGCGATCAGGCCGCACAGCACCACTGCCACGGCGGCTGCCGCCAGCATCACTGCTTTGGCCGCCATCACGCGATCCAGCAGCGGGCCATACCAGCGCTTGGCCTGCACGACCAGGAAGTTTTCCGTCTCGCTGACCCGATGGCCGATGAACAGGGCGACCGCTGCCGGGATGAAAGTCACCGACAGGATCATGGCCCCCACGAGTGCAGCCACCACCGTGAACGCCATCGGGTGGAACATCTTCCCTTCCACCCCCGTCAGGGCGAAGATGGGCAGGTAGACCACCATGATGATGAGTTGCCCGAACAGCAGCGCGCGGCGTGATTCCTTCGATGCCAGGAACACCTCGTGAAAGCGTTCCGCCCGCGTCAACGGCCTGCCGTAGTGCGCCTGTGCATGGGCCAGGCGTCGCACGCAGCTCTCGACGATCACCACCGCTCCGTCGATGATGATGCCGAAGTCCAGCGCCCCGAGGCTCATCAGGTTGGCGCTCACCTTGTAATGCACCATGCCAGTGAAGGTGAACAGCATCGACAAAGGAATCACCGTCGCCGTGATGATGGCCGCGCGGATGTTGCCCAGGAACAGAAACAGGATCACGATCACCAGGATCGCGCCTTCCAGCAGATTCTTCTTCACCGTGGCGATAGCCTTGTCCACCAGCACGGTGCGGTCGTAGACCGTCACCGCATGCACGCCCTCGGGCAAGCTGCGGTTGATCTCCACCATCTTCTTGTCCACGGCCTGCGAAACCGTACGGCTGTTCTGACCGATGAGCATGAACACAGTGCCCAGCACCACCTCGCGACCGTTATCCGTGGCCGCGCCGGTGCGCAGTTCACGCCCCAGCCCCACGTCCGCCACGTCACGCACCCGTATCGGCACGCCGCCCGCACTGCTGAGGATAACGTTGCCAATGTCTTCCAGGGTCTTGACTTGTCCGGGCGCACGGATCAGGTACTGTTCGCCGCGCTTCTCGATATAGCCCGCACCCACGTTGCCGTTATTGCGATCCAGTGCCGTCACGATGTCTTGCAGGGTAACGCCGAGCGAAGCCAGGCGAGCGGGTATAGGTGCGATCTGATACTCCTTGGCATAACCGCCAATCGAGTTGATTTCAGTCACACCGGGCACGTTGCGCAACTGCGGCTTGATGATCCAATCCTGAATCTCGCGCAGGTCTGTTGCCGTGTAGGGCATCCCGTCGGGTTTCTTCGCACCGTCCTTCGCCTCGACCGTCCACAGGTAAATCTCCCCCAGGCCGGTGGAGATCGGCCCCAGCGCAGGCGTGATGCCGACCGGCAATTTATCCCGTGCTTCCTGGATGCGCTCGTTGACCAACTGGCGCGCAAAGTAAATGTCGGTGCCGTCCTTGAAGATCACGGTCACTTGCGAGAGGCCGTAGCGCGAAAGAGAGCGGGTTTGCTCCAGGTTGGGCAGGCCCGCTATCACGGTTTCAATGGGATAAGTCACCCGTTGCTCGGTCTCCAACGGTGAATAGCCCGGCGCCTGGGTATTGATCTGCACTTGGACGTTGGTGATGTCGGGTACGGCGTCGATGGGCAACTTCTGGTAGCTGAACACGCCGACGGCGGCCATGCCAATGGCGGCTAACAACACTAGCCATCGGTGCTCGATGGCCGCGCGAATAAGTTTTTCAAACATGGGCATAGCTCCGGCATCAATGGGTGTGCTCGGCAGAGGCTTTGCCGAGTTCAGACTTCACGACGAAACTGCCTGCGGCCGCATATGCCGCCCCTGCTTGAAGACCTTGCAGTACCTCGACCCGCTTGCCATCGCTGCGACCCAACTGCACAGGCTGGGCCACAAAGCCGTCCTTCACCTTGACGAAAACGACCGGCTTGTCCCTCACGCTCTGAATAGCGTCGCTAGCCACGCTGACTGGCACGGCGGTTTCGGACGCGATCACTTCCACATTGACGAACAGGCCGGGACGCCACGCGCCCTGGGGATTGGCCAAGACCACACGAGCCTTGGCCATGCGGGTTTGTTCGCCGATCAGCGCACCCACGAAAGTGATGGTCCCTTGCGCGCTGGCATCGAATGCCGTGGCTTTGATGCTGACCTTTTCACCCACTCTGACCAGCGGCAAATCCTTGGCGGGCACGTTGATCTCTGCCCAGACCTGGCCCAGGTCGGACACCGTGAACACGGCGGCGTCTTCCTTGACGGCCTCGCCCAGGCTGAGGTGCTTTTCAATCACCACGCCATCGAAGGGCGCACGCAGCTCGAAGCGGTTCAGCCCGCCCGAGGAACCTGGGGCCAAGCCCACGGCCGACAGCTTCTGCTGCGCGTTGGCCACGGCGACCTGCGCCTCGTTCAGCGCCTGGCCGGCTTGCAGGTAGTCCTGCTCGGCGGAAATCTTCTGTTCCCACAGCCGCTTCTCGCGTTCAAAAGTTGTCTGGGCCAATGCCCGCCGCTTTTGCGCCGTCTGCAACTCGCTGCGCTGCTCGGATGCGGCAGGGCTGGCGATAACGGCGAGCACCTGTCCCTTCTTGACCGTTTGCCCCAAACTGGCCTGCACACTTTCGACAACACCCGCAATGCGCGGAACAACGTGCGAGGTGCGGTCTTCATTCAGCCTAATCTCACCCGGCAATTGCAGGGCAGACTTGATGCTTGCAGCCCCTGCGGTGTCAATGCCGATGGATGCAGCCTTGATTTGCGCATCGCTGAGTTCGACTTTTCCTTCCTCCTGGCTGAAGCTGAACGTGAAAGGCGCGTTGGCCGTCTGAGCCACGATGCTGATCTCGAACGCATGAGGTTCCGGGACAATCTCTCGACTCAACAGGCTGTCCTTGTCGGGCGTGAAGTTGAGCGCCTGCTTCTCCCCAGTCAGGCGTGTAACGGTAGCGCTGACCTTGGCGGCGCTGCTGGCTAGCGCCTTTTCCTTTTCGTAGAGCCAGATTCGCAGGCGTGGTTCGCCGCCGTCCTCAGCGAGTAAGGCTTCCAATCCGAAATCCCCTTCTTTGAACAGCTTGCCGCCATGCGGCCCCTTGCTTGACCCCTCGTGGTGCTCGCCGTCCGCATGGCCTTTGTCGTCCTCGTGGGAGTCTGCGCCCGTCTTGCCATGATGCTCACCATCACTGTGGGCCTTGGCTTCAACGTGGCTGCCGTGACCCTCGCCCTCGGCGCTCTTATCCGTCTTGCCGCCGAGAATGGCGCTGCCCAGTCCTATGCCCACTGCGGCGATCACGGCGATGGCAAACCACTGCTTCTTGCCGACGTTCAGTTTGTTCGTTTCGGGTTTCATGTTCATTCCTTGTTTGCAGGCAGGGTGGTCGTGGATTCGGATGCGCCGATCACGCGATCCATGTCCGCCGCCGCGCGGTGCGCATCGGCGAGCGCCTTGAGGTACTGGGACTTGGCGGCAAAGTAGGTGCGTTGCGCGTCCAGCACTTCCAGGTAGTTGAACTTGCCGTAACCAAAGCCCACGGTGGCCGCGTCATAGGCGCTCTTGGCCCCTGGCAGCACCTCTCGCTGCAATATGTCGATCTCGCCGCGAACCGACGCCAGCCGCTCGCGGGCTTGCAACAGCTCTGTGTTGAGGCGCAGATTCAACGCCTGGAGTTCATCCCTCGCCTTGTCTTCACGCTTCAACGCTTCCAACAGATTGCCCTGATTGCGGTCGAACAAAGGCAGCGGCACGGAAATGCCGAGCATTAACTGATTGCGCGCTAACTCGTTCGGACGCTTCACGCCCAGGCTGACCGTGACATCGGGCGTCTGCTTGC
This sequence comes from Comamonas badia DSM 17552, assembly GCF_000484635.1. Classification (GTDB taxonomy): domain Bacteria; phylum Pseudomonadota; class Gammaproteobacteria; order Burkholderiales; family Burkholderiaceae_C; genus Comamonas_C; species Comamonas_C badia. The sequence continues at coordinate 31,753 of NZ_AXVM01000002.1, forward strand.
TGCGCTCCACGTCGGCCAGCGACCGACGGCGTTCGATCTCCAACTGCGCCCGGCGCAATGCCGATGAGGCCGACAAGCGCTGCTGGATGTCATCCAGCGAAGGGACGTTGGGAAGATCGTCCACGCTGCCCGCTACCTGGGTGAAACGCGGCGGGTTGGCCCCGAGCAAACTGGCCAGCCGCGCGCGGGCACTGCGTTGTTCGCTCTGCGCCTGTGCCAGTTCAACCCGCACGCCGGCCTCGGCCACCCGAGCCTTGGTTTCTTCGACCGGGGACACCTTGCCCGCCGTCACGCGCTTGGCAACGGCATCCGTCGCTTGCCTGGCCAGGTCAACGCTGTCCTGGGCCAAGGCCGTGCGATCCTGGGCGGCCAGCGCCTCAAAGAAGGCGGCAACCACAGCGGCGCGAATTTCAACGCGCCGCGTGTTCAGTTCTTCAACTGCGACGTCACGCCCTCGCTCTGCCGCGGCAATGCGGGCAGCGCGCTTGCCCCCCAGCTCGATGGGCAGATTGATCTGGACGCTTTGCGTGCGGGTTGGCGTGCGTTGGTCTTCGAGCGAGTACGCCAGCTCGGGATTAGGACGTACTCGTCCCTGAATTACCTGGCCCTCCACCGCCTCGATTTCCCGTTGGGCGACAGTTAGGTCAAGATTCGCCTCCAAAGCCAGCGCGACGGCCTTTTGCAGAGTCAGGGGCGTTGCTGCTTCAATCTGCTCTACGCCGTTGGCGCTCTGCCCAAGAGCTGGTGCCGTCGGCAATAACTGAGCGAAAGCCGTCCCCGTCATGAGCGCAAGGAGCAAGCCTGCCGCAACCGCCCTCGCGTTGTAATTGTGAATATCCTTCAGCATCCGATTCTCCAGTGATTTGAAATACACAAGGGAATCGGCGGGGGGGCGATCCAGATGATCGCCAGCAACGTCATCACATCAGCCGCGCGAAGCCGGCTGGATACCGTAGCGCGCCATGCGCGACGGCAGGGGTGAGGACGAAGGGAAAGGAACGCGCTCCCCGCCGATCAGGCGAGGACACGCCACTGAGGGCGCTCTAAACGTTCAGGTGGAGGCGCAGCAAGGTGCTCCGGGGGATACCCCGTATCCAGGGACGGGCTGACCGGCGACGCCAGCTTGACATCCCCTGACAAGACCGAGAAGCACCCGGCATGACAGGACGCGCAATCAGGATCGCCACCCAGGGTCTTGGCCGGATCAGGGCTGGCATCCTGGCCGTCGGCCGCCTTGTGCTGATGCGCATGGTGGCCGAAGTGCTTGGCCGCAGCTCCGGTTTCATGCTGGCAATAACTGGCCACTGCCGCCCAACTGAATTGAAGCGGCAAGAACACCAGCAAGACGATGGCCAGCCATTTGCGCATAGGGGTAACAGTGTAGCAGCTACATGCTTTACTTTGCCACTCCTCGCTGCTTGGGTTTTCTCAGAGCCCCGTGCGCGTAGCGTGCCTCCTCTCAGGTTCATCCTGCATCAAATCAGAGCCGCTTCGATATTCGGCGAGTTGTGGCCGCTTTGACGACTGAGGCGACACGAGGGGGCGCCACAGCGCAGGGTACGGGCAACTGGAAGCCTTCAATGCTGATGTTGCGCATGAACTGTTCACGCCGTTGGCGACGTTGATGGGGGGCACTGAAGTTGCTTTGCGCAAAGCACGCGATGCCGACACGTTGCGAGATGTGTTGGGCTCGCACCTCGAAGATCTCCAGCGCATGTCGATGATCGTGCAGGACATGCTCTTTCTGTCGCAAGCCGACCGTGGGGCTGAGGCCCGCCGCGAGCATGTCGCCAGTCTGGCCGGCGTTGCGCGCGCGGTGGTGGAATTGCACGAGGCGGCCATTGAAGAGGCCGGGCTGAAGGTTCGTATCGACGGCGATGCCACCGGCTTGGCCGATGTGCGCCTGTTGCAGCGCGCGCTATCCAACCTGATCGGCAACGCAACCCGACACGCGCATCCGCACAGCACCGTTGTCGTGCAAATCGACCGGCTGGACGGCGAGATCGCCCTGCGGGTGGTGAACGAGGGGCAGACGATTTCAGCCGAGCATTTGCCCAATCTGTTCAACCGCTTCTACCGGGCAGATGCGGCGCGGTCGGATGCCGCCCGCAATCATGGACTGGGCTTGGCCATCGTGGCTGCCATCGCCCGCATGCACGGAGGGCGGACGATGGTCGATTCGAGCAACGGCATCACGTCTATCGGGCTCATGGTGCCCACCCCGCGCGCGCAATAGTCAACGGATCGGGCACCACCAACAGACTGGCTCCACTAGCCAATTACTTCTTCCAGCAGGAGAAGCGCCAGAAAGCCGACAAAGAACATCGCCGTCACCCAGGGGCGATCTGGCGTTTCGTGTGCTTCGATCAGCAGTTCTTCGGTCACGAGGTAGAGCAACGCAATCAGACCAAACGCGAAGAAGCCAGTCAGAAGAGGGTTGGGCAACAGCGCCACCGGCGCTCCAAGCAAGGCCCCGATCGGCAGCAAGAGCACGAGCGCGGCCGTGATCCAGACGACCCTGGCACGGGAGCGAACGCTCTCGCCGAGTTCCGTGGCCACTGTCAATCCCAGGAACAGAACCTCGATGGTCAGGGCGATGGTCAGAAGCAAGCCGACCTTTGGGCCAGCCGCAAACCCGATACCAAGCACCAAGCCATCAATCAGGATGTCGATGCCGATCACGGTCAGGAGACCGGCCGGCCCCTTCGCCAACGCTTCCAGATGCTTCACCAGCAGCATGGTGGCGACGCCGATTCCGCCGCCGATCATCGTCGCCCAAGGCGAGGCCCGGTGCATGATGTCGGGCAAGATTTCGCCGGCCGCCGCCGCGAACACGACGCCAGCGGCGAAATGCTGAATCGCGCTGACCAGTGTTGGCCCCGGCCGCACGTTCACCGCGACCGCAGCTCCGATGATGGCGGCCGCTGCCGGGATCAAGGTGTAGATCCAGGCCGAGATCACCATGACTTAAGTTACCGCGTTGCCGCACTGAGCACAGAATTTCGCGCCGATCGGAATGACGCTACTGCACTTCGTGCACGACGCTGGCACCAGCGATGTCCCGCACTGGCCGCAAAAGCGAGCGCCGTTCGGATTGATCGCTTTGCATTGCGGGCAAGTGATGCCGCTGGCCGAAGGCGCCGGATTGCGCCCCCAGTCGTGACTGCTGGGGCCACCGTGGCCATGGCTACTGCCATGCCCGTGGGAGCCGCCATGCCCCCCGCCGTGGCCGCCGCCATGCCCACCAAAAATTCGATCCAGGATTCCCATTTTCAACACTCCATATTCGGTTTTACTGACCCGCCTGCTGCCTGAGCAGCCTCAGCCCGTTGAAGACCACCAGCAAGCTCGCCCCCATGTCGGCGAACACGGCCATCCACATGGAGGCATCGTCGAAGATCGCCAGCAGCAGGAACACTAGCTTGATGCCCAGCGCGAGCGCGATGTTCTGCCATAGCACGGCGTGGGTGCGCCTGGACAGCCGGATCGTTTCGGGCAGGCGGCGTAGGTCGTCGTTCATGACCACCACGTCGGCGGCCTCCATCGCGGTGTGGGTGCCCGCGCCGCCCATAGCGAAGCCGATGTCAGCCTTCGCCAGCGCGGGGGCGTCGTTGATGCCGTCGCCGGTCATCGCCGTGACGCCCATGCGCTGCTGAAGCTCGCCGATGGCCTGCAACTTGTCCTCGGGCAGCAGGTTGCCACGCACCTCGGCGATGCCCGCCTGGGTGCCGACGGTTTGCGCCGTCGCCAGGTTATCGCCCGTCAACATCACCGGCGTCACGCCCAATGCCTTCAGGTCGGCCACGGCCTGCGCGGATGAGGATTTGATGGTGTCGGCTACTGCACAGATGGCCATGACCCGTTCGCTGCTGGCCAACAACGTGACGGTGCGGCCAGCTTGCTCATGCACTGCAAGGCGGGCTTCGAGGTCAGCCGAACACTGCCCGCGCTCTTCAATCCAGCGGTGGTTAGCCAGCACATAGGTATGGCCGTCGATCACCCCCTGCACGCCGCGCCCGGCAACAGCCTGAAACTCATCCACTTCTTGCGTGGCGGACGACACGCCATCTGCGATGGCCTTGGACACTGGATGATCCGACCGCGCTGCGAGGCTCTTGGCCAGCCCCTCCAGGGCTTGTTGGCCGAGTCCTGTGTCCACGGGCTCGAAGGCCACCAGCTTGGGCTTGCCTTCGGTGATGGTGCCGGTCTTGTCCAGCGCCACGGCCTTGATCTTGCGCGCCTCTTCCAGGTACACACCACCTTTGATCAGGATGCCTCGCCGCGCCCCAGCGGCCAAACCGCTGACGACGGTGACGGGCGTGGAAATCACCAAGGCGCAAGGGCAGGCGATGACCAGCAGCACCAGGGCCTTGTAGGCGGCCTGCATCCAGGTCAGCCCCATGAGCCAGGGCGCCAACAACGCAACGGCAACGGCCAGGACGAACACCGCAGGCGTGTAGACGGCGGCAAAGCGATCCACGAAACGCTGCGTGGGCGCACGGGAAGACTGGGCCTGCTCAACGGCGTGGATGATGCGCGCCAGCGTGCTGTCGGACGCGGGGGCCGTGACACGGATTTCCAACGCCGCAGCCTGATTGATGGTGCCGGCGAAGACTTCATCGCCGGGGCTCTTGTCCACCGGCAAGCTTTCGCCGGTCACGGGGGACTGGTCAATAGCGCTCTGACCTAGGCTCACGATGCCATCCAGCGGAACGCGCTCGCCAGGGCGAATACGCACGGTCATGCCCACAGTGACTTCCTTGACTCCCATGCGCACCCAATTGCCATCGTCTTGACGCACTTCAGCTTGCTCCGGCGCGAGCGCCAGCAGGCTCTTGATGGCGCCGCGCGCCCGATCCACGGCGCGGGCCTCGATGGCTTCCGCAATCGCATATAGGGCCATCACCATCGCCGCTTCGGGCCACTGGCCGATCAGGAAAGCGCCGGTCACGGCCACGGTCATCAGGGCATTGATGTTCAAGCGGCCCTGCCGCAGTGCAGCCAGCCCCTTGCCGTAAACCGAGAAACCCGACAGCGCGATGGCCGCCGCGGCCAGCGCCATTCCCAGCGCCTTGACAGGTACGCTGTCTGGAAAGGCGAATGCCAAGCCCTCGGCCGCCACAGCCAACCCCAGGGCGCCCAGCGACTTGCCCCATGTCGTCCAGAAGCCCGTTGGCGAGGCAACCGCAGCAGCCGACGAGCCTGTGTCGCCAAGAGGTTCCGGCTTGAAGCCTGCCTTGCGGATTGCGTCTAGCGCCTGCTGCAAGACAGGATCATCGGCGGCAATGGCCAACTCGCGTTCGCCCAGATTGAATTGCAGGCTACGAATTCCCGCCATGCCGTCCAACGCCCGGCGGATTTCCGACTCCTCCGAGGCACAGTCCATATTCGCAATGCGGAAGCGCTGGACATTCTTCGCGCCGAGGGGTTCTGGCTTGAAACCCGCTTTGCGGATCGCTTCTAGGGCCTCGGGCAGCGCGTGGTCATCGGCGGCAATGGCAAGCTCTCGATCCCCCAGGTTGAATCGCAGGCTGCGAATCCCCGCCATGCCTTCCAGCGCCCGGCGGATTTCCGACTCCTCTGAGGCACAGTCCATGTTTTCTATGCGAAAGCGTTGCGGCCCAATAGTCGTTGCATCAGACGCTGTTGGCTCGGGCGCCACAGGCACTGTTGCACAGCCACTCCCGCAGCAGGCAGCGTCGGCGTGTTGGCGTTGGTGGGCAGAGTTCATGAAATTCTCCTTTTCAGTCAGATTGGAAACCCTGTACCCACTACAGAGTCAAGCGCCTACAATGAGCCTTGGAGAAAAACCCGCGACCGCTGAAGATGAACTCATGAAAATCGGCGAACTGGCTAAGGCCGCACATACCCAGGTAGAGACGATCCGGTACTACGAGCGTGAAGGCTTGCTACCCGAAACGGCCCGTACGGATGGCAACTACCGCATGTACGCAGAAGAACACGTTGACCGGCTGTCCTTCATCCGGCACTGCCGGGGGTTGGACATGACGCTGGATGAAATCCGGGTTCTGTTGCGCTTCAAGGATGCACCGCACGAGAACTGCGCCCAGGTGAACGACCTGCTCGACGAGCACATCGACCATGTGGCTACCCGCATCAAGGAATTGAAAGCGTTGGAACGACAGCTCAAGACCTTGCGGGAACGCTGCCGTGAATCCCAGCAGGCCAGCCAGTGCGGCATCTTGACCGAGCTGTCCTCAGCATCGCGCCATCTGCACGAACCGGCGACGCGCAGGGGCCATGTTCATGGGGCACATAGCCTCAAGTGACTAGCCCAAAGAAACCCCAAGCCGACGCCCGATTTCCCATGAGGTCGTTCCGCCACGCACTGTCGCCGCAAGCGGCTGCCCCAACCGCTGCTCGATCACTGGCCTCCACGGTACCAGGCTGAAGCCCATGCCGTCGTCCAGCATCGCATACCGACCGCTGGCGAGCATGAGGCTGCGGCGGTAGATGCCGGCCACGCGCTGGCCGTCGGCCACCGGGCGGTGCTCCAGGCCGGTTTCGGCGGCGATGTCCTTGGCGGCCTGCGCCAGCTCGCGGCTGCGCAGCGTGCCCAGCAGGTTTCGGGCGAGGATCACGCGCTGCCCGCGCCGCTCGGCCAGTCCCTGTTCGGCCAGGAAGTCGGCGCGCTGCTGCATCGCCTGCTTGGCCTCGCCGCCAAAGCCGAGGTCGCCCAGGCCCGAGCCGCCGCCGATCAGTTGCTGGTCGAGCCAGGTAGCCCCGATGACGCGGGCCTGCCGCTCGATGGGCAGGTGCGATTTCAGTTCCACGGCCACGCCGCCCAGGCGCTGCGCGTCGTACTGATGGCCACGCTCGGGCAGATCGTCCGGCACCTTCCATAGCCCTTCGGCCACGCGCTCCACGATGCCGGCGCGGCGCAGGGCTTCGAGTCGGCGGATGTGGGCCGCGACGACTTCCTGCGGATCACGGCCCGGCACGGCCTGACCCTGCGCGACGGCCAGGTGATGGTCGGTGCGGTATAGGCCGCCGCTCGCCAGTGCGGTGATGTTCTTGTCGGCTGCGCGCACGTCGGCCGATCCCTTCACCTCCACTACGGCGCCGGCCGGATAGTTCGCCAGTTCATCGTGTGCGTTGAGCGCGACGTAGTGGGCCTTGCCGTCCACGCCGTCGATGACCAGATAGCCCCGGTCGCGCAGCTCGTCGGCCAGCCCCTTCGCTGCCACGCGGCCGAGAATGGTTCGGCCACCTCCATCAGCATCTTGGCCCGGCTCGAACACCGCCAGCTCGCGCGGCTCGCCGCGCATGGCCCGCTGCATGGTGCGGATGATGTCGCCACGCTCGCCCAGGGCGCGCAGGGTCTTTTCGGCATCGGCATGGACAGCCCAGGTGCCCGGCTGCATCTCGTCAGCCAGGCCCAGGAGCTGCAAGCGTTGCAGGCGGCCGATCAGCAGCAAGCGCTGGCGTTGCAGTCGGGGTTCATTGAGCCGTTCGACATGCACCAGGCCATCATCGCCGGCCTCGCGCTTCAAGGTGCGATCCAGGCTCGTCCACCGCTCCTGATCCACCTCGCGTCGCAAGGTCTGCTGGATCTCCAGTTCGGTGCGCGGCCCCAGCCGTTCGGTCGCCAGTTCGGCGGCACGATGGCGGAACCCGTCGGCGATGTAGTCGCCCGCGATGATGAGGTCTTTGCCGGTGTCGTCGCGCCCGCGCACGACGATGTGCGTATGCGGGTTGTCGGTGTTCCAGTGGTTGACGGCTACCCAATCGAGGCCCGTGCCCAGGTCGGCTTCCATGCGGCCCATCAGGTGCCGCGTGTAGGTGCGCAGGTCTTCCAGCTCCGCGCCGTCCTCCGGCGAGAGGATGAAGCGGAAATGGTGCCGATCGTCGGCGCAGCGTTCCTTGAAGGCGTCGAGGTCGGCGGCATCGGTCAGCGGCCCGTAGGCTTGGCCCGGCTCGCCATCGCGGCCCACGCCGTCGCGCTCGATGTAGCGCAGGTGCTTGGCGAGTGATTGCGGGCTGGCCCGTTGCTGGTTGACCAGCAACGTCTTGATGGTCACGCGCCGCGACATAGGCGTGAGCTTCGCGCCTGCGAAGCGTGCCGCCGTATGCCCGCGCCCTAGTCGAGAGCCGGGCCGCTGGCCAGCGCGTGCGCTGCTGCCGCCGGCTGCGGGACGGCGCATCGACGACTTGCCACTGCTGGCCTTGCCTGCCTGCTTGAGCACCCTGGAGACGAAGCCCTGGCCCCGGTTCTTCGGGGCACTGGGTCGGATGCGGAAATCGTCATCGCGGCGGTCGGTCATGGCTGCGCTCCCTGCAAGCTCTGGCGTGTCCGGGCGTGCGAAGCACGCGGGCACGCCTGCATCGGCGCGGGCCTCGCGCCCCACGCGGCACGGCGGCGAAGCCGCTCCGTGCCGCGCCACCCCCACGTGCAGACAGGCTTTCGACGCGGCCCCGTGCCGCGTCCTTTTGTCTTGCCTTCCGCCTTTGCCCCTCGCTGTCGCTCCGGGCGTCGGCGGCCCGGCGGCGCTGCGCTGCTTGCAGTCAGCCCGCCGGCGAACGCGGCGATGGCCGCAGGCCGGGCACGTTCGAGGCAAGACGCCTGCACGCTGGACGGCTGCGCCGGAGACAGCGCGAAGTGCGGCGCGGATACGCTCGCACTGCACGCGCGACGACACGGCAACAGCAGCCGGAACGACATGCCCGATGGCACGATGAGATGCACGGCAACGTGCAGCGAATCGACGGCCATCATGGGCGTGTCTCCAGCCAGACCGGATGCGCGACGCCGATCACGGCGGATGCGCTGACCGGGCCGAAATAGCGGCTGTCGAACGACGCCGGATTGGTCACGCTCAACAGGAACAGCTCGCCCGGTTCGAGGCGGCGGCAAAGCTGCAAGGATGGCAGCGGCCGGCCCAGCCGGTCGGCAGGCAGCGCGGCGGCCGCAGGCTCGCCGTCGATGCGTACCTGACCAGCAACGATGCAAACGTGCTGCGGCGCGACTGCGCCCACACGTTTGAGCAGCGGCACGCGCGTCGGCAGGTAGCCGCGCTGCGCGGCCAACATGGCGGCCTTGGCGGGCAGCGGCACCAGCACGATGCTGCCCACGGACAGCGGACGTGGCAGCGAGGCAGTGCGCGGGTCGAACAGTTCGATTCGATACCAACCGATCGCCACGCTGTCGGACGGGTTGTAGGTCAGGCGCGGTAGCGGCGACACAAAAGCCGCCCAGGCCAGCGCAGCGAGGCCGACGGCGGCGAAGCCCGCCAGCACGATGCGAGCGCGCAGGCGCGAACGAGGACTCGGCGCGGCGCCGGTTGTGGAAATGGCTGTCATGTGAATGTCCTCCCGGCCAGCCAAGCGGCGTGCCGCTCTGCGGTGTATTCGGGCAACGGCGAGCGCGCCGCAAGCCGGTTGGCGAGCGTGCGCCAGTACGCGGGAGACACGGCGGCCGGTGCGATGCCCAGCGCCTCGATGCCGTCGATGCGTTTCAGCACCGCGCGCACGTTGGCATCGCCTTCGGCGTGCAGCAGCAGGCGTGCGCCCGGCTGCACGCCGGGGATGCGTTGCGCAGCATCGAGCGGCGTGGCGGCCTGCATCACCATGAGCTGCCAGCGGATCGTGCCGTAGTCGTTGGCCTGCCAGCGGATGCGGCAGAGCATCGCGTTCGGCAGGAACACGGCGCAGCGCCGCCAGCCGTCCAGGCGAAGCGTGCGCGCCGGTTCTCCAAAGCGCAGGTAGAGCTTGAAACGGGCCTCGATGTAGGCCAGTGAAACGCGCGTCAGCGGCACGTTGCCGGCCTGTCCGGCGAGTGCCGAAAGCGCAGGCAATTGCGTAACCGGTGTCGCGTTCGCGGCAGGCAAGGCGGATGCGGTCATGGTGTGTTCTCCCTGTGGTGCTCGGGAAACTCCCGCTCCAGCAGGGCGCGCAGCAGGTCGGCCACGGTCACGCCTTGCGTGAAGGCCGAGACCTTGATGCGCGCCCGCATGGCGGGCGTGATGTCCAGGGTCAGGCGCGCCGTGTAAAGGTCGCCTTTGCCCAGCGCATCGGCATCGCCTTGGCGAATCCACGCTTCTGCGTGCGGATTCGCTGGCGGACGTGCGCCGATGCCGACGCGCTTGCCGCGTGGTGGCTGCTTCGCCGTCATGTCGGCCACCGCAGCAGTTCGTCCACCAAGGCGGTGATTTCGCGGGCGGCGGCGCTGTCGGGTGCCGTCTCACGGGCGAGCCGGCCAGCGGCCACGCTGTCGGCGAACACGATGCGCTGATGCACTTCCGAGCGCAGCGCGGGCAGCGGCTGTTCTGCGAGCGATTGCCGCGCCTCGCGGCCGATGATGGTGGTGCTGACGCGCCGGTTAATGACGAAGGCCGCGCGCAGCGCAGGCCGGAACACCTGCGCTTCACGGATCAGCGCCACCATCTCGGCGCTGGCCCACACGTCATAGGGGCTGGGCTGCACCGGGATCAGCACGCGCTCGGCCGCCAGCAGCGCGGAGCGCGCCAGGGCGGCGATGCGCGGCGGGCCGTCGATGATGACGTGATCGGCCCGTCTGGCGAGTTCTGGCGCCTCCTGATGCAGCGTTTCGCGGGCAAGGCCCACGGTGCTGAACAGCCGTGGCAAGCCTTGCTGGCTCCGGCGCTGCGTCCAGTCCAGCGATGAACCCTGCGGGTCTGCATCGAGCAGGACGACATGCTGGCCGCGCAGCGCCAGTTCGCCCGCGATGTGCGTGGCGAGCGTGGTCTTGCCGACACCGCCTTTCTGGTTGAGCAGAGCGAGAATCATGGCGCGGCCCTCCGTGTTGGAAAGCCAGCCTTTCGCTTCTGCATTCCGTGCCGTTGGGTGGTTGTCCACCGAAGCGGTGCTTCTCTACTAAAAGTTAGAGAATTTAAGTTAGGAATGTTAGAGGCCGGCGAAACCCAATGCTGGCGCGGGTTTGCGGCCAATTTTGTTGCCTGATAGCACGAGGATTTGTTGCCTGATAGCACGAGCCTTCTGTTGCCTGATAGCACGAGTGAATTAACAGGTTTTCCCGCACTTATCCCCGTGCCGTGGGCGGCACGGGCCGGAAGGTCAGCAGCTCGGTTTTCTCGCCGGGCATCCGCTCGATGCCCAGGACGTAGCCGGGCAGCGACTGCCGCGCCACCAACGTGCGCAGATCGGCGGCGAAGTCGTAGAAACGCGCCACGCTGCCCGACTTGCGGTACAGGTGCTGGAAATCGAATTGCCAGCCGTGTTCCTGCCGCCCGCCGTGCTTGCGCACCAAGCGGTACAGCCAGCGTTCGATGCCGCCAGTGAGCCGGAAATACGTCGGGTCGATGGTCAGTACCAGGGCGGCGTCCACCACGCCCGCATAGAACCAGTCCGGCAGGATCAGCTCGATGCCCAGCGGTGTGCCGCTGGCGTCGGCCAGTTCCTTCCACTCGTTGATCCACGAGAAGCGATGCAAGCGCCTTCCCGTGGTTTCGCGGATGGACGTGGCCACCGTGGTCGATTGCAGCCGGTCGAGCGCGGCCTTGAGACGCTGGTAGTCGCGCAGCGACGTACCGCGTCCGATGAAGCGCAGGATCTCGTAGGGACGCACCTGCATCAGCCGGGATGGCTTGATGCCCGCGTCCTTGGCTTCGACGATCTGGCTGGCGGCCCAGATCAGGATGTCGGCATCCCAGATCGTCGCGATGCCGTGTTCCTGCGTCCCTTCCACGCGGATGGTGATGCCACCCGCCCGGAAGTCGATCGGTGCCGTGCGCCGCGACTTGGCGAGCGAGAAGAACGGAAAGGCCATCAAGTCCTGGCTGTCGCGCGGCGCCATGTCGCCCGGCAGCGCGCGGAACAGTTCGAGCTGTTCCCGCTGCTGCGCTGGTCGCTGCCGCAGCGGCAGCGATGGGCTGGACATGGCGATGGCCATCGGCGAGCCAGAGGTCAACGGCCGTCACGGTAGTCGCCCGCGTGCCGCTCGGCATATTCCGGGTCGGAAGTCGCATCAAAGCTGCGTGCATCGGCCCAGGCATCGAGGTCGCTTACAGCGTACATGACGCGGCGGCCGAACTTGCGGAACTTCGGCCCGCCGCCGATCACGCGCTGTTTCTCCAGCGTGCGCGGCGACAGCCGCAGGTAGTCGGCGGCTTCGTCGTTGGTGAGATAGCGTTGGGGCTGCGCGGGCGCAGCGACAGCAGCGGCGGCAGGCCGCAAGGGAGCGGGTCGCATGGGATGGTCCTCCATCAAGCCCGGCCACACCACGCGGCCGGATAGAGGCACTTTCAAGAAAGATGGGCTTCTTGCTAAGGGACGAAATGCAGGGGCTGCAAAACGTCCCCCTTACTGCGATGCAACCGGCGGAAGCTGCGCCAGGCTGCGATAGCCACCGCGCATCAGCGCCTCGCCACGCCGCACCAGCCGACGTACACGAGCGCGCACAGCGCTGTCCTTGTGCCAGTCGGCCACGACGGCATCCACGCCAAAAAGCCCTTCAGCCACCTCACGCAAGGACGCGCCCGCCAGGGTGCCGTCGAGCGCCTGGAGCGTGTTCAACTCCAGCAATGTGGCGAGTGTCGGTCGTGGCCGTGCCATTCCCGCGGGTAAGGCGTCGCCAGCGGTGGCCAGCTTGTCCAGCTCGGCCGCCAGCGCCTGATAGCGGACGCAAGGTGTGGTGCAGGCTCGGATGGCATAGGCGTAGGCCATGCCATCGGCCAGGCCGGGAGCGATCACCAGCCGCAGGCAGCAGCCCGGCCAGCGTGCCAGCACCACCAAGCGCTTGCCATCGTGGATCAGATGCTTCTGGCCGGGAATGCGCCAGAACGCGAAGGCCGCCGCATCCGGCGGCGGGTCGGCGTCCGGGTAGAGCTGCACGACGGCATCATGGTCAGGGAACCAGGTCGGGTGCGCGTCGCGCGCATCCAGGGCAGGATCTTCCAGCAGGCGCAGTCCCCAGCGTCCGGCGGCCTCTGGCTGTCGGCGACGGCGCAGCCAGTCGCGGCGGTAGTCGGGGTGGCGGCGCAGGTATTCCCACGCCAGCGCGGGGCCGTCGAGGTGCAGCGTGTAGAGATACGCGGCGGTTGGATACCAGTGTTCGGCGCTCGGGTCAGCCATGACGCAACCTCCTGTCATTCAGCAGGAACGTCGCCACGGATTCCGCCATGCGGGAGCTATCGAGTCGCCATCAAGTCGTCATCGAGATCGGGGTAAGCTGTAACTGCTGGTGTCAAGACTGATTCGCTCCAGGGCATTGCGGAAATCGTCTGAATGCGACGGCTGCGCCGCCACGAAAATGGTGCGCAGCATGGAGCACCGTGCAGCAGCCCGCGCCAAAGATCATGACTGTTTCCAGCAGAAGCGCACCGCTTCGGTGCAAGAGTGTGGATTTAGACCTTCCGGGTCTTGGGTAAGACTGAAATAGTCAGAATGCGCTGTCGTTGGCTGGGGTTGGTCAGTCGGTGATCGAGCCGTTTTCCTCGGCCAGCCGCAGATACTCCGACAGCAGCCGCGCCGGCTGGAAGTAGCGATCGCGCATCACAGGTTGCTTGTGCGGCCCGACGATGGACGCCAGATCGGACAGCTTCACATGGCCCAGGCAGGGCATGCCTATTCCCAAGTCGATCAGCCCCCATGCCGTATCGCCATCGACCGGATCGAGCGCGGCCAGCAGCCAGGTGGCGTGCGCGTCAGGAGTGAACAGCCGTACCGTCGGCATCGGGTCGATGCTCCGACCAGCGGTGCGTGCCTCGCCGACGGCGAGCAGTTGCGCCCGCTGTTCAGCGGTGACGAGCGGCTGTGTCATGACTCGAATCCCCACGCACCCGAGCATGCACGGATACGATTTTCCACCGAAGCGCGGAACCGCTGAAGCGGATGCGTGCTTTGGCGAGAAAGCACGAAGGCACAAGCCATCGAATCCGTATATGCACGGAAACGCAGAAGCGGAATTGTGGCGGTCAGGAAAGGCACGGACGCGACTCCCGATTCCGGCGAAATCCGCAGTTGCGGATTTCAGCAAAGACATGAAAATGCACACTATAGATTGTAGCCCTATAGGGCGCAACAGGTTGTCATTCTGGATTTTGGGGAAAGTTCAGAATGACAGCGTTCAAGCCATCGTTGCCCGATGCACTGCGGCGGATCAGAAAGGCGCGTGGTCTGAGCCAGGAGGCGTTCTCGGATGTGTCCAGCCGGACTTACCTCAGCTCTCTGGAGCGAGGGCTGAAAAGCCCAACATTGAATAAAATTGAAGATGTTTGTGCCGTGCTGGATGTTCACCCACTCACGCTTCTGGTCCTTGCGTATGCAGGTAGTGATCCAAAAAGCGTCCACGAACTAATGGATCACATTGCTCGGGAAGTCTCATCATTTTCCGATCCTCAGAATAAATAAAAGGAGGTGAGTCGTGTTCAAAATTACCGGACTGGATAAGCTTCAGAAAAACCTGAAAGATGCGCAGCGCGCCTTGAGCGAGTTGGACGGCGAACTGGGAGTCGTAAACTTTGATCCAAATGATCCCGCCAGCATTGAGGGCGCAATTCAATCGGTCAATCGAATGATCGACGAGCGCTTAGGGGAATATTCTTCGAACCCTATCGTTGGCCCTCTCGCAGAACAAATGAAGGAAAAGTATCGGGAGAGTATTCTTGAAAAAGCGGCCGAAGCTAGATTGAAGTCGGACGGGGATGAGTGATGGCTAAAGACTTATTCTCGGAAATAAACAATGCAGTTCTAGACTTGCAGTCCTCACAGCTTCAAACGTACGAAAGACCTCTCAAAAAATTGGCTCAACTGCTACGACATCCCGACCTTGAGCCATACAACGCCGAGCTCACGGAAGGTCTCGACGTTGAGGCGTTCATCGCTGAAAGTGAAAAGACCGGGGGCAGCATGGTTGGAAGCGCCCAGCTTGCTTGGCCAGATGAGCCCAAACAGGCGCTGGGGTTGACGTTGCTTTTAATCGAAAAGCTGGCGGCAGATCCCGGCTACGCTACCAACTTCGGACACCATTTTTTCTATTCCGGAAAAAAGGTCATTGCTGGAATCCACGCACTTACTGGTCAGCTAATCATTCCCTTTGTGCGAGATTACAAGAGTTATATCCAGGCCAAGGGGAGCACGGATGCCATGTTAAAAGCTCAATTTTCGCGTAAGGTCTTTATTGTTCATGGTCACGATGATGGTGCTCGTGAAACAGTGGCACGATTTCTTGAGCGAATCGGGCTTGAAGCCATCATCTTGCACGAACAGGCTAACCAAGGCCGAACGATTATCGAAAAAGTGGTTGCTCACAGTGACGTTGGTTTCGCAGTAGTTCTGCTTACGCCAGACGATGAGGGCTGCGTAAAAGGAGGAACGCCTGAGCCCAGAGCCCGTCAGAATGTGCTTTTGGAGTTGGGGTACTTCATTGGTCGCCTGGGCAGAGACAAGGTATGTGCTCTCAAACGCGGGGCGGTGGAAATTCCAAGCGATTTCGCCGGTGTCGTTTGGGAGACGATGGATAGCGGCGGGGGCTGGAAACAGGCACTTGCGCGTGAGCTTGAAGCTGCCGGTCATAGCATCGACTGGAATAAGGTCATGCGTGCATAGAGTTGCGCCCCGCCGCAATGGGCGGGGCGCGGTGGGCGGCCGTCAGGCCGCCTTGGGCTTGCTGCGCGACCAGATCAGGTCGTGCGTGCCGTCCTCGTTCTCGATCAGGCGGGCATAGACCGTCGCCGGGAACGAAGGGTCATCGAGCGAAACCGACAGGTACGGACGATCGGCCTGGCTGGTCTTCTTCCACGCCGCGCCGATCTCGTGGCCGGCCGCCTGAAGGTGGAAGTCGGGGGCGTTCTCGGTGTCGCCCTTGTCGTTGGGAACCAGCTTGACCTTGACGTTGAGCGTCAGGGTGCGAAGCGTGCCGGTGAAGCCGTCTTTCTCTGCGGTGAAGGTGCCGATGTTAGCCATGATGTTTCTCCTTTCGGGTTGAACAAGGTCGCGCCAGTGCGTCCTTGTTGTGATCCGGCCGGCGGGGGATGGGCTGGCCGCACCGCGCAGCGGTCGCAACACCGTGGAGAACCTGGAAGCGAAAACAATTTTTGCCGCGAGGAATGCGCGCAGCGCAGGGGAAATTGTTTTCGCTGGAAGGTTGCGGCCATGAAGCCCAAGGCGCAGCCGTTCCCTCGCCAGGATTCACGACAAGCCAAGGACGCACCGGCCGCCCGCTCCCGAATGGAGACGTGGCCAACTCGGCATCCCCGCGTGACGGCTGCACTGGCTTGTGCTCTGACGCGGGCAAGGTCAATCTCCCAACGACAGGCGAGAACGCCCCCGCCGCCGCTTGCGGCGACGTACTTGAGGCGTGGCGTGGAAGTTCCATAGGCAAGGCCGGGCGGCGTGTCGGTGAACCGCCCTTCGTGACGTAGAGGCGCGAGCCGCCAGCGTCGAGGACGGCACGCCTTGGCACAACCTGCCGCAGCAAGCCGGGGCGTAGCCCCACAAGCTCCGCCCATTGCGGCGGGGAGCCATCGAAACCTTGCCCGCGCCAGCGGGCACCGATCGCCGTACCGCGCGCAATACGCTTGCGCGCGCGCCGTCGCCGCCTGGTCGAAGGCGGCGACGGCGCGATTTTGCTGTGGACGTTGAAACCGGGCGCGGCAGACCTACCGCGCCCGGTTTTGGTGAAGCCCCGGCGCATCACGCCGGGGCCATGCTGCACCCTCACGCGGCGAGTGCGTGGGCCTCCACTTCGTCGGCGGCATCTTCCGACGCATCCACGTCCTGCGCATCTTCCTGCGGCTCCGTGTCGTGTCCGCTCTTGAACACTGCGGGCATCCAGCCCGTGCCATCGGCCAGCCGTTCCGCCTCGCTGGCAATGTCGGCCTTCTTCAACTTCGCCAACCGGGTAGCGTGCGACGGCGCAAACTCGCCCACGGCTTCCAGAATCACCGCCTTGGAAACGTGCTTGAAGTAGCCTTCGGCGGTGGGCTGCCACCATGCCGCCATGTCCAGTCCCACGGCCTGCGCCAGTTCCGCGCCCGGCTGGTGCGCCGTGGCGCGGGACGTCACCACGTCCACGGTCGCCGCCACGCATACCGCCAGCAACCGCACCAGTTCGCCTTGCTCCATCGCCAGCAGCACGCCGAACAGTTCGGCGCTGTCCTGCGGCAGCGCTTCGCCCGCAACCTGCTGCAACTCGCGCAGGGCCACGGCGGCAGGCGAATCGGGCCAGTCGGGGGCCATGCCTTCCAGCCGGTCTTGCACGGTCAGGCGCACGCCCAGCGGCAGGTCGCGGCCGTAGTGGCTGTCCTGCAAGACGGTCTGCACCATGCCATGCACTAGCGCGGCCAGCGCGACTTGCGGATGCCGGGCGACTTCGATTTGCAGCGCGGCGGTACGGTGCGCGCTCAGGCGCTGCGCCAGCCGGTCGGACAGGCTCGCGGCTTTGGGCTGCTCGGCGTCCTCGCCTTCGTCGTCGTTCCCGGCTTCGCCTTCCGCGCTGCCGAACCCCTGCCGCAAGCGTTCCAGCGTGCGCAGCGCCTTGGCTTCGGCTTCGCGCAGCAGCCCGCGATGAATCACGGCTTCGCCGCTGCGGTCAAGGGTGACGATGGCACCGGCCACGGCGCGCACGTCCGGGGCATAGCCCTGCAAGGCTTGCTCCACGGCTTGCAGTTCCCCGGCGACCTGTTCGCGGCGCGGTTCCAGCGCCTCGGTCTTGTCCTCGTCCTCGGCGTCATAGGCTTCTTCCAGTTCGGCGTCGATCTTATCGAGGCGGGTTTGCAGCGATGCGATGCGGCGGGCTTCGCGGGCGCTCGGTTCGCGGCGCTGGCGCGGTGCGTTCTGGAACGCCTGCCGCTCGGCGTAGCTCATGTGCGGCACGGCTTCGACCCACGCCCAACCCTCGGCGCGCACGTCCCCGGCCAGTGCATCCAGCTTGCCGCGCACCAGCGTTTCCAGCAGCACGGCGTCGGTCAGGTAGGTTCCGGCATCGCCTTCCGCGAACAGGTCGCGGCGGAGGCCGCCGCCCGCCGCCGTGTAGGCGTCCAGCCCGGCGAAGCGCACCAGCGGATGCGTGGCGTCGATTTCGCGTTCGGTCAGGCGTTCGCGCAGCACGGATGCGCCACGCTGCCATTCGGGCGCACAGTAGAACGCGGCTTCCTGCGCGGCGTGGTCGTCGGTGATGGTCAGGGCCATCAACTGTTCCAGCGTGACGGCTCCAGCCCGGTAGTCGGCCAGCAGGCGCGGCGAGACGTTGGCCAGCTTCAAGCGGCGCTGCACTACCAGCGGGGACACGCCGAAGTCGGCGGCAATGTCTTCGATGGGACGGCCTTCCTTGACCAGTGCGGCGAACGCCTCGAACTGGTCGGCCGGGTGCATCTGCTCGCGCAGCAGGTTTTCCGCGAGGCTGACGGTACGGGCCGAAGCGTCCGGCACCAGCAGGCAAGGCACCTCAAAGTCGGCGGCGATGCGCTTCTTCTTCGCCAGCAGCTTCAATGCGGTCAAGCGGCGGTCGCCGGCCACCACTTCGTATTGTTCGCCATCGGCGGCGAGGATAACGACAAGGTTTTGAAGCAGGCCGATGCGGGCGATGCTCGCAGCCAGTTCGGGAACGGACAGGCGCGGGGTCTTGCGTGCGTTGCGCTTGGAACGGCGCGGCAGCAACTGCGAGAGCGGAACCAAAATCAGGTTCTTGGTCGGGTCAGCCACTTCCAGCGGCGCGGCGGTGGTTTCGATGGCGCGGGTTTCGGTTTGGGTAACGGCGTTCATGGTGATAACTCCTAGCGGTTGGGATGCAGCAGCGAGAGAAGCGGCAAGGGCTGCTGCCTGCCCCTGCCGCGTGGGGGGGTCAGGCTTTCAACTGGCGCAGGCCATCGGCCAGCATCCAGAGGGCGCGATTGAGGCGCACATCGGAATCAATGCCCTGCACGGGGCGGGTCTGCTGGCGGCGTCCGTTGGCGCTGCGCCCGCGCAGGCCTCCTTGAGTCAGGTTCTCTTGCGTGCGGTTGAACACGCTCCACAAGTCCGGGCGGCGGTCGTCGAACCGGCGCGGCATCAGGATTTGCGATTCGGTGATGGGTGCGGGCTTGTCGGTGTCGTCGTACTTGAGGGCCAGCGCGGCGCGGGCGAACACTTCGGATTCGCCATCGTTCAAGGTGATGGCGCGCATGGAATCGCGGGATTCCTTCACCCGGTCGAAGCCGCTCAACACTTCGTAAGCGCCTTCGATGACGTGCCCGGCCACGTCGCCCTTGTGGGGTACGCGCACATCGGCCACGGTGTCGCCGAATACCAATCCGTTCTGGCAGACAAAGCGCAGCAGGCCAGCCAATAATTGATAGCTGCTGGTGCCGTCGTGCGAGTTCAGCAGGACGATTTCATTGGCTTCTGCATCATTGATCTGGTTGGCATGGCGCAGCCGGATCATGTGCTTGGTGAAGTCGCGGCGGTCTTCGTTGCGCACTCGGGTCTGCGCCACCATGAAGGGCTGGAACCCTTCTTTGCGCAGTTCCGCCAGCACAGCGGCGGTCGGGATATAGGCGTACCGCTCGGAACGGCTTTCGTGCGGGGCGTCCGCGAAGATGGACGGGGCCACACGGCGGATTTGGTCATCGGACAGCGGGTAATCGCTGCGCAGCGACGGGGAACGGGAAGCGAATCGGGATGCGAGTTGCATGGCATTTCTCCTGACGAAAAGGGTTTGCTGTTCAAACCGCACACCGGATTCCTAGATTCGGAGCCCAGCCTTTCGGCTGTTCGGTGCGGTCGGCACGAGGAACCCGGTTGGCCCTGTTGCCACCGTCTTTCCTGAGTTCATCGCCCGCGACGGTCAGGAGCGCGCGGACGGGGGCCGTCAAGGAAACAAGTGCAGGGTTGGTGCGGCCCGCAGGCGCAGCCGAGGACACGGCCCTGCGCGCCTTGACGGCACACGGCCGCGGGCTACAGTCGCGAGCAAGGTGATGAAGTCAGGGGAGACGGCTGGACAAGGCAACGGCCATCCCTGTGTGCCGACCGCACGCAAGCGAAGCGCGCAGGCCCGAAGCTGGAAGCCGGGCCGGAGGCGTCAGGGATGTGGAAGGCTGGCGATAGCCAGTCCCGTCAGGGATGAGCGAATAGCGAACCTGGAGCAGCGCGGTCTGCGAAGCGGAGACGCAAGCATGTGTTTCGCTTAATATCTATTTGTACACGCTATTGATTTTCGCGATGAAGTGACATCGGCTTATGAGACACGGGCATCCGTACTAGGCTGCATTTTTGATTAACGATTTGAAGTAAGGGGAGGAGTAGATGTCGAGGTCATCTTCATTCGATCAATCTTTTTGTATCAAGACGCTTGAACGCGTGCTATGGAAGAGAGATTTCCTCGGGGTTCCTGCTGCTGGTCAAGCTGCCTTGCGAGACCAGCTCCTCAGTCAAGCACTTATATCTGCCATTTCCCATTTTGATCCCCCATCCGCACCTCTGACAGGCTTTCCTCTTAAAGGGAAAACTGTTTATCGCTTGGCCAGACATCAAGACGAGCTGGTGGAGCGAAAACTTCGACTGAACTTAAAGAGGTGTACTTCACTAGCCGTGGATGGGCGATCTCAGATCGTCAAAAACCTCAAGCTCCTTTTAGAAGAAGGAGTTCCCTATCGGGTTTATCGTCTGGATATTCGATCATTCTTCGAGTCTTTCCAGAAGGATCATGTCCTTGATGCTGTTACCAGCATCAAGAATTTGAGTCCGCATAGCAGAAAACTAATCGAGTCTCTGCTTAACGCCCATGCTGCAATTGGAGGCCGTGGCGTACCAAGGGGGCTGTCTATTAGTGCTGTCCTATCGGAAATTTTGATGCGGGATTTCGATCAGAAGGTACGCTGGGCCAGCAATACATTTTACTACTCTCGCTATGTCGATGACATAATTATTGTCTCGTCGGCAAGAGAGGAGGAGAAAGATTTTCTGCGTGATTTGTGCACTTGGCTTCCTCCCGGACTTGAATTAAATCCAGATAAGAAAAATATTGTCGCAGCGGCGGCCAGGGTGGAAAAGGAAAGTTCCGCAATCGCGCCAAACCTCCTTCAGTTCGACTATCTTGGGTATCAGTTTTTGGTCAAAAATCCCACGAAACAGGAAGCGGGAAAAACGAAGGATGGGGAGCTTTATCGAAAAGTCCACGTGGATATTGCAAGGAAAAAGATCAAACGAATGAAAACAAGAATTGTTCGATCATTTCTAAGCTATGCCAAGTCGAATGACTGGGGATTACTCCGTGATCGCGTAGCATTTTTGACGCAGAATTTCAGTGTTTACAACCCGAAAGCTGGCGGGAAGAAAATCGCTGGAATATATCATAGCTATCCATTGGTATCAGAAGGTGCTGCCGGTCTGAAGGAATTGGATAGATTTCTGAGAAATGCAGTGCTCTCGAAAAATGGCCGAGTTTTTCCGGTAACGAATGCAATGCTTTCTGCGCATCAGAAACGTCAATTGCTAACGCGAAGTTTTGCAAAGGGGCACAGTAGCCGCAGCTTCGTTCACTTCTCGGCGACAAGAATATCTCAGATCCAGAGCTGCTGGATTTACTAGGGCGATAAAATGAAGAAAAATAGAATTCGTCGCAGCGACTACAACAGGGTTCTTATTACTGAGACTACCCCATTTGAAACCCCAATCGTTTTTTCAAATGATGGTCTCTATGATCAGATTGCCGCCCTAGATAGCGTCGGACACGTGCAACGTGCCGTCATCAAATCTCTGGTTTTGTATGAGGGGGTCAGTAAACCACCAAACTCGACCATACCATATACATATAAAATCAAGAAGGACTCAAAGAGCTTTCGGCGTCTTGCTCTATTGCATCCAGCTTCTCAATGGAAAGCCAGGATCTTCTATGAAAAATATGAGCAACTAATAATTCATTATTGCTCAATAAGTCCGGCATCTATCCGCGCGCCAAAAACGGTTGCAAGCAGCTTTTATTCAAAAAGCTCCTGGGAAAATATTAATAAATACAAAACCGGCTCCATCGCTCTCGATGGTCTCGATAGATATGCCAAGCATGCGCCCTCATTTTTTTCGTATCGAGGATATGACCGTCTGTATAAATTCTTCAACTCGAGAGATTATCTTGCACTGGAGAAGAGGTTTTCTTTTTTAAAGACGCTTGATGTCACAAAATGTTTTGACAGTATCTATACACACTGCCTTTCCTGGGCAGTTAAGGATAAGCCCTTCACAAAATCGCATGTCTCTGTCTCCTCGACCTTTGCCCAAGAGTTTGATGGGGTCATTCGTCACGGGAATCATAATGAAACCAATGGAATCCCAATAGGGCCTGAGGTGAGCCGGGTATTTGCTGAGATACTATTTCAGGAAATTGATAGAAGGGTAATTCAATCGCTAGCGGATTTAAAATTCAAGCAGGACTATGAATTTCGACGCTACGTAGATGATGTTTTTATATTTGCTCGAAATGAGTCCATTGCGAATAGAATTCATGATAAGTATGCAGACGTTCTAATTGATTTCAATCTTCATACAAATACAGCAAAGTCAACATGCATAGGGAGGCCGTTCTCCTCATCCAAGGCAAGGCTTGTCTATGATGCTGGGCAACAAGCCAATTCATTTTTTGACAAGTTTCTGGATCAAACTGGGATGGGGGTGCTCAGCCCCAGAGAAATTCATAACACGTGGAAATTAACCAAAAGCTACATTGACTCATTGAAGGCTCTATGTCATTCAAATGACGCGACCTACGATGAGATTGCCTCGTTCTTAATTTCAGTAATTACTGAGCGAGTCAAGAGGCTGGTGAATCATGATGATCCCTCTGATGCCATCCAAGATAGTGGATATGTTGATGCGTTTGTTGTGCTGCTCGATGTGTTGTTCTTCCTTTACAGTGTTGCTCCCTCGGTTGGTGCGTCGTACAAACTTAGTACATCCTTGATTTTGGCCGCACGATTCAGCAAGAAACATCTATCCGCCGGATATCCAACCGTACACCAAAAGATTTTCGATCTAACCTGCTCGTTACTGCATGATCAATGTGGCATGAAACATGCCAGCGATATTGAAGGATTTGTACATCTTGAATCATTTAATATCGCGCTAGCAACGCGGGAGCTGGGGGATAATCACCTGTTGCCACCAGAGATTATTGATGAGCTTTTTGTTAGTGCGGGAAAATTGACATACTTTACCATTGTTGCCTCTCTGTTCTATGTGCGAGATTCCAACATGTACCAAGGGTTGCGAAAGAAGCTTTTGGATGCGGCAGTGGAAAAACTATCCGATCTTTCTGATATTTTGATGAATAGCGAAAAAGCCCACCTCCTACTCGATCTCCTTTCGTGCCCCTACGTGCCTGATAAGCAAAAGACCACTTGGATAAAAAGCCTATTTAAAATCCTTCAATTTACCCAGCCCAGCAAAGCGGATTTTCAGGTATTTTTGGCAGGTATTAGTACAAGCCATGCGCAAGTGGATTGGAAGGATATTGATCTCCTCAATTCTTTAGAGAAGAAGGAGCTGAAGCAGGCGTATTAGGTTACACTTCCCCTCGAAGGAAGGGTGTCCCCTCATCTTCTACTGGTTCACCAGTGGCTGAAGCCGGTTCTCGCAAGGGCGCCATTCAGCATCGACTCATGCGTATGGTCAGCAATGGCAGGAAGTACGGGGCGGTGCTTGAGCGGTGCAGAAGTCGCTTCGGTGACTTTTGCATCCACACACTCAGTGGGGCCCCTTCCTTCACCTCCATTTGTCGAAGCAAAAAGGGGCCGAAGCCCCAGGATCAGATCAAGCCTCGCTCGGCAAATGACTCCGTGGCGCTGCCCGCGACGATGACGTGATCGAGCACCCGCACATCGACCAGGCCCAGCGCCTCCTTGAGCCGTTGGGTCAGCGCCCGGTCGGCAGCGCTTGGCTCCGGGTTCCCGCTCGGATGGTTGTGGCTGACGATCACCGCTGCCGCATTGAGCCGCAGAGCCTCTTTGACCACTTCGCGCGGATACACCGAAGCACCGTCGATGGTGCCGTGGAACATCTCCCGGTATTCGATCAGCCGATGGCGCGTGTCCATGAACAGCAACGCGAATACCTCATGCTCGAAGCCGGCCAGCTTGGTGCGCAGGTACTCCTTGACTGCCGCCGGAGAAGTGAACTCGGCACCGCGCTGCATCTTCCGGTCGATCACGTGGCGCGCCGCTTCCAGAATGTCGTCGGCCGACGCCGGCAGATAGCGCCCGTGTGCGTCGCGCACCAACAGCGAAAAATCGGATGAGGAAAAGGACAGTTGCGACATGATCGTACTCCGGTTGCTCGGGCGGAATTGCCCGGAACCGTGGCCAGCACGGCGCAGCGCAAGCAGTCATGGATCGAAGACGGCCGGCAGGCCGCAAGCGTGCGAGCACGCGCAGTCATTGACGGCGAGAACGCCGTGATACGGTGAAGGGAACAGCAAGACCGCCTACACCCCACTCAGCCACACACCCGCCGTTGGCAAGTGCGCAGCATGCACAGGCCCGGATCAACGATCCAGGCCGGAGGCGTCAAGGGGTCAGCGCCGAATGGCGGTGATTCGGCACGAGGCACAGGGCATAGCCCGCGAGCACGACGGCGAAACGCCGGAACGCACGACTATGGCTTGTCGTCCTTGAGGGAAAGCGCTCCGCGCGATTCGAGCAGGCGCCGCGTCTTCTCCAACTCTTTTTGCAGCAACTCGGCATCCGGCAGTACCGTCCGATAGTTGGCTGCCATCACCTTGGTCGGCAAGCCATCTAGCGCATACCGCGCCAGGGCATGGCCTTTGTCTGCGCACAGGATCAGGCCCACCGGCGGATTCTCATCCGCATAGGCCCAATGCTCCTTGGCATAGTTGCAATACATATGCATCTGGCCCACGTCAGCATGGGTCAGACTGCCTAGCTTCAGGTCGATGATGACCAGGCAGCGCAGCTTGCGATGGAAGAACAACAGATCAACCCGATACCAGGTCTGATCGATGCGCAACCGACGTTGCCGCCCAACGAAGGTGAAGCCTTCCCCCAGTTCCAGCAGGAAGTCTTCCAGCCGCTGGATCAAGGCCGCTTCCAGGTCGGATTCCGAATACTCATCCTTGAGGTCGAGGAACTCCAGCACATACGGGTCTTTGATCGCGTCATTGGGCGTGACGACATCCTCGGGCTTGGCCACCGAGCCCTTGACCAGCATCGCTGCCTTGTCCTTGGACAAGGTCGTGCGTTCGTAGAACTGGCTGCCGATCTGCCGGTCGAGCTGGCGCACGCTCCAGCCGCCGCGCAACGCCTCTGTCTCGTAGAATCGACGGGCATGGTCATCTTTGACCGACAGCAGCCGGACATAGGCCGACCACGGCAAGGTGAAGACCTGGGCCAGTTCGGAGAGGTCGAATTTCCGAGACACTGTCTGGGATTTCTCGGCAGGCGACTCATTTCCCAATTTCCCAGACAGTGTCTGGGAAATCTCAGGCTGGGGGTATGCGAGGAAGAAACGCCGCATGTTCTCCAAGTTGTTGACACCGAAGCCACGCCCGAATCGGGCCGTCAGATCGGCGGACAACTGCTCCATCAACTGCTCGCCGTAACCGGCCCGCCGCCTGCCTTTCTGCTCGGCTTCGACGATTCGGTGGCCAATCTCCCAATAGCTGGCCGTCATCAACGCATTGACACTGCGCGCCGCTGCCCGGCGCGCCGCATCCAGCAGTTCCACAATGCCACCGTGGATGCCGGCATAGCCGGCCGGTACGGCAGCAGGTTTCCCCACTGCCGCAGGCGTCTTCCTTGTCATGCTGATGCCTCCATGGAACGGGATGCCCCAGTAATCGCCAGCCGCCGATTCGCCACCAGTTCGGCCGCCTCCCGCACCGGCTTGTCTTCGGTATGAACATAGTGCATAAACATCGCCACGGTCTTGTGACCTGTGAGCTTCATGCCCACCTTGGTTGGCACGCCCGAGTTGGCAATGTCTGTCGTCGCCCGGTGGCGAATGCCGTGCGTGCCAACGTGTGGAACGTCAGCGGCCTTGAGCACGCGCGTCCAGCCGCCGTAATGCTCACCGTGGGTCATGTGCTGGGTCGGATCGTTCGGCGACGGCAGGACGTAGGGGCAACCTTCCCGGCGAGGCGCGGTAGACAGTAGCCGATAGGCTTCTTCACTCATGGGCTTGGAGATACCGCCGGTCTTGCTGTCGGGCCAGACAACGCGGCGCTTTTCCAGATCAACCCAATCCCATTCGAGTGGACAAATTTCGGAGCGGCGGGCGGCAAACTCGAATTGCAGGCGGATTGCCAGCGGGATGACGTAGCTCTCCAGTCCTTCCGCCTCCAAGTGCTCCAACTGGCGGAAGATCCGCACCAGTTCATCGTCCACGATGAGCCGGGTTTCCTTGCCAGGTGGGTACATCGGAACGTGGCGGCATGGATTCGTGCCGTCCGGGCGCAGCCCCCACACTTCGGCCAGGTTGAACATCTTGCGCAGTACGCCGAAGGTGCGATTGGCCTCCGCCTGCTTGTAGGCCAGCTTCTTCATCAGCGTCGCCACGTCAGGGCGCTTCACGTCCTGTACCTTCATCCGGCCCATGATCGGGATGATGCAGCGGTCAATGACGCCCTGATAGCCGCGCTGCGTGCTGGGCTTGTTACGCTGTTTGGAGTAGTCCTCCATGAAAGTGTGGCAAAACTCCTTCATGGTCGGTGCCTTGCGGGCGGCATTCTTGGCTGCGCTCGGGTCGCCGCCCCGGCGCACCTCGGCCAGCCATTCCTGCGCCATTGTGCGTGCCTGATCGACCGTCAGTTCCCCGTACTGGCCCAGGGCGGGCTTGCGGCGCTCGCCCGCGTTCGAGCGGTACTGGAGCATGAACACCTTGCGGCCCGCCGGGGTGATCTTGCACAGGAAGCCGGGCACCACGGTATCCCGCAGTTCGATGGCCTTGTCTTGGGGTTGTGCCGCATCAACTGCGGACTTGGTGAGCTTGATCTTCGCCATGATGACTCCTCGGAAAGCCCGGTTTCCAAGAGCCGCATGGGAGCCACGCGAAGGGAAGCCGGGTCAAGTTTCGGAAAGCACCGGCATATGTTGAACTCGCCTAAGTGATTGATAAACCTGCTGTATCGAGCCTTGGCGTAGTCCAGCGAATTGCGGTACTGGAGTCATCGTGAAACAAAAAAAGCCCGCTTGCGGGCTTTTTTTGTTGCCCGCCTGCTACGCGCTGCGCAGCGGATCGGTGTTTTTGGCGTCTGAGTGGCGTCCTTCTTCATAAGTTGTTGATTTTGCTTGTATTAATTCGATCTTGTAGCCGTCAGGGTCCGTCACAAAGGCGATCACCGTGCTGCCGCCCTTGACGGCTCCGGCCTCGCGCGTGACATTGCCCCCGGCGGCCTTGATCTTCGCGCAGGCGGCGTAGGCATCGGGCACGCCGATGGCGACATGGCCATAGGCGCTGCCCATGTCGTAGCTTTCCACGCCCCAGTTGTAGGTGAGTTCGATCTCGGCCTGACCGGGGTTGCCACCGTCAAAGCCGAGGAAGGCGAGGGAGTATTTGTACTCGGGGTTTTCGCTGGTGCGCAGCAGCTGCATGCCCAGTACCTGGGTGTAGAAATCAATGGCTCGCTGCAGGTTGCCGACGCGCAGCATGGTGTGAAGCATTCGCATGCCTGGATTATGGCAAGCCTGACAGAATGGCCGCCGTGAGCCCATTCCCCCGCATTGAAATCGTCACCCCATCGCTGCCGGGCTGCAGCAACGGCAACGCCCATACCGCCGGGCGCTGGGCGCGTTTTCTTGCACCGCTGGCGCAGGTGCGCCTCGCCACGGCCTGGAGCGGCGAGCCCGTGCAGGCGCTGATCGCGCTGCATGCCTGGCGCTCGGCGCCCAGCATTGAGCGCTTTCATGCCGCGCATCCGGGCCGCCCGCTGGCCATCGTGCTCACGGGCACCGATCTGTACCGTGACATTCCGCGTGAAGCGGGCGCGAGGCAGGCGCTGCGCCGGGCCAGCCACGTGGTGGTGCTGCAGGAAGAGGCCCGGCGCAGTCTGCCACCGCTGCAAGCCGAAGTGCGGGTGATCGAGCAATCGGCCACGCGGGTGTTGCGCCAGGACCAGGCGCAGCGCCATTTTGATTTTGTTGCCGTGGGCCATTTGCGCGACGAAAAAGACCCTCAGGTGCTGCTGGATGCCGTCGGACTGCTGCCTGGAACGCTTGCCAATGGCCTGCCGCCGCGCGTGCTGCATATGGGCGCGGCGCTGCAGCCGCACTGGCAGCGAGCGGCGGAAGATGCCATGCGCGCAATGCCCCATTACCACTGGCTCGGCGGCGTGGCGCCGCTGGCGGCCCGCCGGTGGATCGCCCGCGCACGCGCGCTGGTGCACATGAGCCGCATGGAGGGCGGCGCGCATGTGGTGATCGAGGCGGTGCGCTCGGGCGTGCCGGTGCTGGCCAGCCGCATCGACGGCAACGTCGGCCTGTTGGGACGCGGTTACGACGGGTACTTTCCGCCAGGCCACGCGCAGGCGCTGGCCAGGCTGATGCAGCGCTTTGCCGCAGAGCCCGCGTTCGCAATTCACCTGGCCGCGCAATGCGCCCTGCGGGAGCCGCGCTTCGCGCCTGCGGTGGAACGCGCGGCCGTGCAGGCGCTGGCGCGCGATCTGCTCACCAGCAAAATTTCGTAGCTGCCGCGACAATCGCAGGCTTCGCAACTTCATTTTGCCCGCGCAATGTCCCAGCCTCTGGCCCCTACGGAAACGATTCGCCTCACCAGCCTCTCGCACGGCGGCGGCTGCGGCTGCAAGATTGCGCCGGGGGTGCTGCAGGAGATCTTGCAGAACAGCGCCGCGGGCATCATCCCGCCCGAGCTGCTGGTAGGCCATGAAACCGCGGACGATGCCGCCGTCTACCGCCTGAACGACCACCAGGCGCTGATCGCCACCACCGACTTTTTCATGCCCATCGTCGACGATCCGTTCGACTTCGGCCGCATCGCCGCCGCCAACGCCATCAGCGACATCTACGCCATGGGCGGCAAGCCCATCATGGCACTCGCCTTGCTGGCCATGCCGGTGAACAAGCTGCCGCTGCAGACCATAGGCCGCATCGTCGCGGGCGGGCAGGCCGTCTGCCAGCAGGCGGGCATTCCGATCGCGGGCGGGCACACCATCGATTCGGTCGAGCCGATCTACGGTCTGGTGGTCATGGGTCTGGTGCACCCGGAGAAGGTCAAGCGCAATGCGGGTGCGAAGGCGGGCGATGTGCTCATTCTCGGCAAGCGGCTGGGCGTGGGCGTGCTTTCCGCCGCGCTCAAGAAGGATGCGCTGGATGCCGAAGGCTATGCGCAGCTCATCGCCACCACCACCCAGCTCAATACCCCGGGCATCGCTCTGGCCGAGATGGCGGGCGTGCACGCGCTCACCGACGTGACTGGCTTCGGCCTGGCTGGCCATACGCTGGAGCTGGCACGCGCCGCGCGGCTGCAGGCCGTCATCGAATACGCCAGGCTGCCACTGCTGCCTGAGGTGGCACGCCTGGCGGCCGAGGGACTGGTGACCGGTGCTTCGGGGCGCAACTGGGCGGCCTATGGCAACGAGGTGACCCTGGACCCGGACCTGCCCGCCACGGCGCGCGATCTGGTGTGCGATCCGCAGACTTCGGGCGGTCTGCTGGTGAGCTGCGATGCGGCCAGCGTGGAGGCGGTGCTGGCGCTGTTTCACGCGCAGGGCTTTGAGCATGCGGCGGTGATTGGGCGGATGCAGGCCGGTGTGCTGCCCGGCCTGGCCATCACCGGGTGAATGCTGCCTCAGCGCTGGCTGGAGTCAAAGTGCTTCTGGATTCCCATCCAGCACTGGTGGTAATTGCGCTGGCGCTGCGGTGATTCGAGTGCGAAGCGCGTGGTTTCTATCGCCACGGGCGTCTCGAACATGATGGCCATGGTGTCCTTGATGTAGTCGGGCTTGCTGGTGTCGTGCGCGCTGGCCTTCTCGAAGGTGCCGGCATCTGGGCCGTGGCCGATCATGGTGTTGTGCAGCGAGGCGCCGCCGGGCAGGAAGCCTTCCGCCTTGGCGTCGTAGGCGCCGTGCACCAGGCCCATGAACTCGCCGGCGATGTTGCGGTGGAACCAGGGCGGGCGGAAGGTGTCCTGCATCGCCAGCACGCGCGGTGCGAAGGCGACGAAGTCCAGCGTGTCGACGCCCGGCGTGCTGCTCGGGGCGTGCAGCACCAGGAAGATCGATGGATCGGGGTGGTCCCAGGTGATGGAGCCGATGGCGTTGAATTTGCGCAGGTCGTACTTGTAGGGCGCGCCGCTGCCCTGCCAGGCCACGACGTCGAGGGGTGAATGACCGATCGGCGCGCGCCACAGCCGCCCCTGGAACTTGGCCACCATCTCGAAGTGGCCCTCCTGGTCCTCGTAGGCCGCGACCGGCGTGAGGAAATCGCGCGGATGCGCCAGACCGTTGGAACCGATCACGCCCAGGTCGGGCAGGCGCAGGTGCGCGCCATAGTTCTCGCAGACATAGCCGCGCGCCGCGCCATCCGGCAGGTCCACGTGAAAGCGCACGCCGCGCGGGATCACGGCGATCTCCTGCGGCTCGACATCGATCACGCCGAACTCGGTGGCGATGTGCAAGCGCCCCTGCTGCGGCACGATGAGCAGTTCGCCGTCGGCGTTGTGAAAATAGCGCGTCGTCATCGACTGGTTGGCGGCGTAGAGGTGGATGCCGCAGCCGGCGTTACCGCCAAAAGTGGTCATGCCATCGATGAAATCCACTTCGGCGCTGGGCCCGGGCAGCGGCAGCGGGTCCCAGCGCAGCGGGTTGGGCGGCGTCGGCACCTCGTCGAAATGGCTGAGCCAGCGCGGCGCGAT
The DNA here is from genome assembly GCF_000484635.1 of Comamonas badia DSM 17552. GTDB lineage: Bacteria > Pseudomonadota > Gammaproteobacteria > Burkholderiales > Burkholderiaceae_C > Comamonas_C > Comamonas_C badia. The sequence goes on from NZ_AXVM01000002.1 coordinate 62,542, forward strand.
GTCGCTGGGTTCGTACGGCTCCTGCACCGCGGCGGGGCGGATGCGGTACAGCCATGAACGGCGGTTGGCGTGGCGCGGCGCGGTGAAGGCGGTGCCCGAAAGCTGTTCGGCATACAGCCCGTAGGGTGCCTTCTGCGGTGAATTGCCGCGCACGGGCAGGGCGCCGGGCAGGGCTTCGGTGGAAAACTCGTTACCGAAACCGGGCATGTAACGCTGGTCGTTCATCACAGTCTCCTGGAGTGTGGATGGACGAAGCGTACCCGCTTACACGGCGACAGGGGCTTTGATAGCCGGGTGGTGCTGGTATTCGAGGATTTCGAAATCCTCGTAGGCGTAGTCGAACATGGAAGCAGGCCTGCGCTTGATATGCAGTACCGGATAGGGGTAGGGTTCCCGCGCCAGCTGCGTTTCAACCTGCTCGAAATGGTTGCTGTAGAGGTGGCAGTCGCCCCCCGTCCAGATGAAGTCGCCGACGGCCAGATCGCACTGCTGCGCCAGCATGTGCGTGAGCAGCGCGTAGCTGGCGATGTTGAACGGCACGCCGAGGAAGATATCGGCGCTGCGTTGGTAGAGCTGGCAACTGAGCTTGCCTTCCGCCACGTAGAACTGGAACAGCGCGTGGCAAGGCATCAGCGCCATCTTCGAGAGGTCCGCCACGTTCCAGGCAGAGACGATGATGCGGCGGCTGTCCGGGTTGCTCTTGAGCTGCTGCACCACCTGCGCGATCTGGTCGATATGGCCACCACCCGGCGTCGGCCAGCTGCGCCACTGCACGCCGTAGACGGGGCCCAGATCGCCGTCGGGCTTGGCCCATTCGTCCCAGATCGTCACGCCTCTTTCCTGCAGCCAGCGCGCGTTGCCGTCTCCGCGCAGAAACCACAGCAGCTCATAGATGATGGACTTGAGGTGCACCTTCTTGGTGGTCACCAGCGGAAAGCCCTCGGAGAGGTCAAAGCGCATCTGGTGGCCGAAAACGCTGCGGGTGCCGGTGCCGGTGCGGTCGCCCTTGGCGGCGCCGCGTTCGTACACGTGGCGCATCAGGTCTTCGTATTGCGAGCGGATGGGGCGAGATATTTTATGCATGAAATACGGCTCTAACGCTTATGCAGCAAGCGTTGCGAGCTACTGTTTGAAGAGTATGCAACCCGGGTTCATGGTGCCCCGCGGATCGAGCGCCTGCTTGATGGCGCGCATCATCGCGAGCGCCGCAGGGGGTTCATAGCGTTCGAGCTCATGCGTCTTGAGCTGGCCCACGCCATGCTCGGCGGAGAACGAGCCGCCGTGCTGCGCCACGGCGTCGTACACCAGCCGGTTCACCCGCGCCTCCTCGTCACGCAGAAAGGCCTTGCCATCGCCGCCTTCGGGTGCCTGCACGTTGTAGTGCAGGTTGCCGTCGCCCAGGTGGCCGAAGTTCACCAGCCGCACGCCGGGGATTTCGCGCACCAGCAGGGCATCGGTGTGCTCGACGAAGGCCGGAATGCGCGAGGCGGCAATCGATATGTCGTGCTTGATGTTCAGGCCCTCTTCGGCCTGCGCCAGCGGAATGCTCTCGCGGATGTGCCAGAGCTCATGCGCCTGCGCGAGGCTCTCGGCCACCACGGCGTCCAGCACGCAGCCGTCCTCCAGCGCCTGCTCCAGCAGGTGCTCGAAGCGCGCGCGCGCATGAGCTTCGGATTCGCTGTCGGCGTTTTCCAGCAGCACGCAATAGGGCGCCTCTGCCATGCCTGCGAACGGCACGCGCAGCTGCGGCATGTGCCTGACCACGAGCGAAAGCGCGAACTGGCCCATCACCTCGAAACCGGTGAGCGATGCGCCCAGGTGCTGGTGCGCCAGGCCCAGCAGGCGCACCGCGGCTGCCATCGAGGGCACGGCGGCCCAGGCGGTGAGTTCCGCCACCGGTTTGGGAAAGAGCTTCATCGTCGCCGCGGTGATCACGCCCAGCGTGCCCTCGCTGCCGACGAAGAGGTTGCGCAGGTCGTAGCCGGTGTTGTCCTTGCGCAGGCCCGAGAGGCCGTTCCACACCTCGCCCTGCGCGGTGACCACCTCCAGCCCCAGGCACAGCTCGCGCGCATTGCCGTAGCGCACCACCTGCGTGCCGCCGGCGTTGGTGCCCAGGTTGCCGCCGATGGTGCAGCTGCCTTCGGCCGCCAGCGAGAGCGGGAACAGCAGCCCCTCCTTGTCCGCGTATTCCTGCAGCGCCTGCAGGATGCAGCCGGCCTCCACCGTCACCGTGAGGTTGTCGCGGTCGATCGCCCGGATGCGGTTCATGCGCGTGAGGCTCAGGATGATCTGCGTGCCGCTATCGTCCGGCGTGGCGCCGACCGACAGCCCGGTGTTGCCGCCCTGGGGGATGATGGCGGTGCCCGATTGCGCGCAGGCGCGCACCACGGCGGCGACCTCCTCGGTATTGGCAGGGCGGACCACGGCCAGCGCCTTGCCCTGGCGGCGGCGGCGCCAGTCCTGCTCCCAGGCGCTGAGGTCGCCGTCGGTGAGTACATGGTCGGCGCCGACGATGGCGCGCAGGGATTCAAGCAGCGGGTTGGATGTCATGGGTGGCGGGGTCGGCGGATGCACCGCGCTGGCGCAGGCGGATGTGCATCACGCAAGCGGCAAAGAGCAGCAGGCAGAGGAAGATCTCAATCAGCGCGAGCCAGCGCGCGGGGGGCGGATCGCTCCAGGCGCGCACCACGCCCTCGGTGAAGTACAGCCACAGCAGCAGGCTGACCCAGCGGTAGGTGTACATGCGCCGCTTGAGCAGGCCGGCCAGCGGCAGCGCCAGCGGCAGCGCCTTGAGCGCGATCCACGAGCCGCCCGGGCGCAGCGGCGCCAGCCACAGCTCCCAGGCCAGGCACAGCAGCACCAGCGCCAGCAGGCTGGCCACGGCCAGGCGCTGGCTGAAGGCCACGAGGGGCGGCGGCGGCAGGGGGGAGGGCGGGGCGATCGGCATGGCGGGCGGAATCTGGGATCATACGAGGTGATGAGCATGCACACCGCCACCTTCAAGCGCGCCTGGCGCCGGCTTGTCAACTTTCCCTGGCTCGGCATCGCGCGCCTGCTGGCCGAGCGCTACCGCGAAGACCGCCTGGGCCAGACGGCGGCGAGCTTGACCTTCACCACGCTGCTGGCGCTGGTGCCCTTCGTCACCGTGGCGCTGGCGATTTTTTCGGCCTTTCCCATCTTTGGGCAGATGCAGGAGGTGCTGCAGCACTGGCTTACGCAAAGCCTGTTCCCCGAGACCATCTCGCGCCCGGTCATGGGCTATCTGACGCAGTTCGCCGCCAAGGCCAGCCGCCTGGGGGCAGTGGGCTTCTCGTTTCTCATCGTCACGGCCCTGGCGCTCATCCTGACGATTGACCGCACGCTCAACACCATCTGGCGCGTGCCGCGGCTGCGCCCGCTGGGCCAGCGCGTGCTGATCTACTGGGCTTCGATCACGCTCGGACCGCTGGTGCTTGCCGGCGGGCTGGTGCTGACGAGCTCGGTGGCATCGGCCGCATCGCACAGCCTCAAGGGCACGCTGCCGGAAGGCGTGCGCATGCTGTTCGGCAGCATTGAATTCCTGCTGCTGGCGGGCGGCATGTCGGCGCTCTACCACTACGTGCCCAACACGCCGGTGCGCTGGCGCCATGCGCTGGCGGGCGGCGCCTTCGTGGCGCTGGGCATCGCGCTGGCGAAGAAGGGGCTGGCGCTGTACCTCGCCTCCGTGCCCACCTACTCCATGATCTACGGCGCCTTCGCCACGCTGCCCATCCTGCTGCTGTGGGTCTACGTGGCCTGGCTGGTCGTGCTGCTGGGGGCGGTGGTGGCGGCCTACCTGCCGCGGCTGCGCGATGCGCTCGCCAGGAATGGCGAAAAGCCGCAGCCGCCGTTTGCGCTGGCGGTGCAGCTGCTGCAGCAGCTGCACGCCGCGCGCGGCAATCCCCAGCATGGGCTGACGGGCGCGCAGCTGGCGCATGCGCTGCGCGTCGGGCAGCCGCAGCTGGCGGGGCCGCTGCAGGTGCTGCTGCAGCTCGATTGGGTGGTGCAGGTCAACGAGGTCGCCGCCGGCGCGCGCGATCTGGCGGATGCGCGCTATCTCTTGCTGGCGGACCCGGCCGCAACCGCGATGCAGCCGCTGGTGGAGCGGCTGCTGCTGCAGCGCACGCCCGAGCTGGAGCGGTTCTGGGGCAATACCGGCATGCCCGTGCTCAAGCTGGCGGATGTGCTGGCGCGGGCGCTGTGACTGTGAGTCACTGAGCCGTATTCCGCTGAGGCGCGTGTTCCGCGCTCTTTGAACTTGTTCAAGGTCTTTGAAAGCCGTGGTTTCCACTGTTTTTGGGCCCTGGGAAAAACCCCGATAGGCAAACCAGCCAGAGACGTATACGCTGAAACATGAATTGATATTCATGTTTTATGCCTGCCAGCAAACGCCTTCCGCCATTCGAACGCATCCATGCCCCGCGCCAGCAGCGTGGGCGCGAGCGCCAGGATGCCCTGATACGCGCCGGGCTGCACCTGACATCCACGCGCCACTGGGACGATGTCAAGGTCGGAGATATCGCCGCCGAGATCGGCTGCTCCATCGGTACCTTCTACACACGCTTTCACACCAAGGCGGCCTATTTCGAGGTGCTGGTGGATCTGGTGACGCAGGCCATGCAGGCGGCGAGCAGCGCCTTCTTTGCCGCCCCCGAGCGCGCGCTGGAGACCGAGCATGAATTCCTCGAACGCTGGGTCGCGCTGGGGCTGCAGTCCTTCACCCGCCACCGCGGCCTGTACGCCACCGCTGTCATCGAGCTGCGGCGCAAAAGCGCCGAAGAGGCGCTGCAATCGCCCCTGCTGCGCTTTCGCGAGAGCAGCCGGGCGCAGTTTCTGCACGCCATGGCCCGCTGGCCGCGCTGGCGCGGCGATAGCGCGCAGGAGCAGCTGCTGTTCGCCTTCCAGTTGCTGCAAGGCGTGCTCATCAACGCGGTGCTGACCAACCCCGGGCCGCTGTACCTGCAGGACCCGGCGCTGCAGGGGCAGCTTACCGCCGTGCTGGCGCGCTACCTCGGCGTACAGCAGCAGCCGGCATCGGCCATCAGGAGGAAGGCATGAACACCATCGCCCCTGGCTGCGCGCACCGCGCCACCGTGGATTTCCAGCGCCTCGTCGCCAGTACCCGGCCGCCCGAGGATGGCGAGGATTTGGAGGACGCACGGCGCGGCTTCATCGCCACGCTGCCCGACGCGGCCATCGCGCGCGCCGATGGCACCAGTGTCTGGAACCTGGCGGCCTATGGCTTTCTGGCGCAGGAGCAGGCGCCCGATACCGTCCATCCGGCGCTCTGGCGCCAGGCGCGGCTCAATGTCGAGCATGGCCTTTTCGAGGTGACCGAGCGCATCTACCAGGTGCGCGGCTTTGACATCGCCAACATCACCTTCATCGAGACCGACAGCGGCGTGGTGGCGTTCGATGCCCTGATGGTGCCCGAGACGGCCGCCGCCGCGCTGGCGCTGTACCGCGCGCACCGCGGCCCACGCCCTTTGCTGGCGGTGGTCTACAGCCACAGCCATGTGGACCACTTCGGCGGCGTCACCGGCCTCACCAGCCAGGCTGAGGTGGATGCGGGGCAGGTGCAGATCATCGCGCCCGCGGGCTTCATGCGCGCCGCCGTGGCCGAGAACGTGCTGGCGGGCGTGGCGATGGCGCGGCGTGCGCAGTTCCAGTTCGGCAACACGCTGCCGATCGGCCCGGCGGCGCAGGTGGACAGCGGCCTGGGCAAGAACCTGCCGCGCGGGCGCCCCGGCCTGATCGCGCCGACGCGCGAAATCGCCGAGCCGCTGGAGACCCTGGTGATCGACGGCCTGACGATGGAATTCCAGTTGGCGCCCGACACCGAGGCGCCGGCCGAGATGCACCTGTTCATTCCGTCCGAGGGGGCGCTGAACCTGGCCGAGAACGCCACGCACACGCTGCACAACCTGTGCCCGCTGCGCGGCGCCAAGGTGCGCGATGCGCTGGCCTGGTCCAAATACCTGCACGAGGCGCTGCACCGCTGGGGCGCGGCCACGCAGGTGATCCTGGGCCAGCACCACTGGCCCACCTGGGGCAACGATCGCGCGCTGCGGTTGCTTTCCGAGCAGCGCGACCTGTACCGCTATCTGCACGACCAGACCGTGCGCCTGATGAACCACGGCCTGAAGGCCGCCGAGATTGCCGAGCAATTGCAACTGCCGCCCGGCCTGGCGGGGCGCTGGCACGCGCGCGGCTACTACGGCAGCGTCTCGCACAACGTGAAGGCGATCTACCAGCATTACCTGAGCTGGTACGACGCGCACCCGGCCAGCCTGAACCGGCTGCCGCCGGTAGCTGCGGCGCGCAAGACCGTCGCCTACATGGGCGGCGCAGAGGCTCTGCTGGCGCGCGCGCAGGAGGATTTTGAGCGCGGCGAATTCCGCTGGGTGGCCGAGGTGACGGCGCATCTGGTGTACGCCGAGCCGGACCACCAGGCCGCCCGTGCGCTGGCCGCCGCCGCGCTGGAGCAGCTGGGCTTTCAGTCCGAATCGGCCACCTGGCGCAACGCCTACCTGCTGGGCGCGCACGAATACCGCGCCGGCCCGCCCCAGCCCCAGCCCGGGGCGGGCGCGGCCATGCTCTCGGCGCTGTCCAACGACCTGCTGTTTGACCTGCTGGCGGTGCGCATCGTCGCGCAGCGTGCAGAGGGCATGGCATTCACCATGGCCTGGCATTTCAGCGACAGCGGCGAGCACTGGCTGTGCGCGCTCTCCAACGGCGCGCTCAGCAGCCTCCGCATGCCGCAGGCGCCCGCGGCCGATGCCGGCGTGCGCACCGACCGCGCCACGCTCGATGCGCTGCTGCAGCAGCAGCTCAAAGCCCCGGCGGCGCTGGCCAGCGGGCACCTGAAGCTTTCGGGGAACACAGGACTGCTGGCGCAGTTTTTTGGCCTGCTGGACCGCTTTGACGGCGCCTTCCCGGTCGTCGATGCCGCCCGCGCGGCGCAGTGAGGACAAGCCATGGATGAAGAAGCACTGGCCTTTGACTACATCATCGTCGGCGGCGGTTCGGCCGGCTGCGTGCTGGCCAACCGCCTCTCCGCCAACCCGGACCTGCGCGTCGCCCTCATCGAGGCCGGCCCCGCGAGCGGTGGGCGCTGGGTCAGCATTCCGGCGGGGCTGATCGGCACCGTGCCCATGCACCGGCTCAACTGGGCGTTTGACACCGTGCCGCAGTCCGAGCTGAACGGCCGCCGTGGCTACCAGCCGCGCGGCAAGGTGCTGGGCGGCAGTTCGGCCATCAACGCCATGTGCTACATCCGCGGCCACGCCAGCGATTACGACGGCTGGGCAAAGGATGGCTGCACCGGCTGGGGCTGGAGCGGTGTCTTGCCCTATTTCCGGCGCGCCGAGGGCTGCCTGGTGCCCGAACTGGACGCCAAGCTGCATGGTTTTGACGGCCCGCTCAAGGTGAGCGCGCTGCGCTCCCCCAGCGATTTCAACCGCCTGGTGCTGGATGCCGCCGCCGAATGCGGCCACGCGCGCAACGGCGACTTCAATGGCGCGACGCAAGAGGGTGTGGGCCTGTACCACGTCACGCAGGATCGCGGCGTGCGCTGCGATGCCGCGCGCGCCTACCTCGACCCGGTGCGCGGGCGTAGCAACCTGGTGCTGATGGCCGATGCGCATGCCACGCGCGTCATCTTTGAAGGCCTGCGCGCCACAGGCATCGAGGTGATAGCAGGCGGCGGCAAGCGCCAGCTCACGGCGCGCGCCGAGGTCATCCTGAGCGCCGGCGCCTTCGGCAGCCCGCAGCTGCTGCAGCTCTCGGGCGTGGGCCCGGGCGCCGATCTGCAGAACCTGGGCATCGCCTGCGTTGCCGACCGCGCGCAGGTGGGCGCCAACCTGCAGGACCATCCGGATTCCATCCTCACGCGCCGCCTCAACGATACCCGGCTCTTCGGCCTGAGCCTGGCCGGTTTTCGCACGCTCTGGCAGGCCTGGGGCCAGTACCAGCGCGACCAATCGGGCATGCTCTCGACCAACTACGCCGAAAGCGGCGGGTTCCTGCGCACCCGGCCCGATCTGGACCGGCCCGATGCGCAGTGGCACTTCGTGATGGGCATCGTCGACAGCCACGGCAGAAAGCGCCACTGGGGCCACGGCTTCAGCCTGCACACCTGCATCCTGCGCCCCCAATCGCGCGGCAGCGTCAGGCTTGCCGGCACCGATCCACGGGCCGCGCCGCTCATCGATCCGGCCTTTCTCACGCACCCCGACGACATGGCGGCGCTGGTTCGCGCCACGCGTGCCACCGCCGCGCTGTTTCGCACCAAGGCGCTGGGCCTGCATGCGCAGGTGCCTTTGAAGCCCGAGCCCGACTGGCAGGGCGGCGATGCGGCGATCGAAACCTTTCTGCGCGACCACGTGGACACCATCTACCACCCCGTGGGCACCTGCCGCATGGGGGGTGATGCCGATGCGGTGGTGGACCCGCTGCTGCGCGTGAACGGCACCCAGGGCCTGCGCGTGGTGGACGCCAGCGTCATGCCCCGCCTCATCGGTGGCAACACCAACGCCCCCACCATCATGATCGCCGAGCGCGCGGCGGACCTGATCCTCGGGAATACAAGAGAAATAGCTATTTAACGCTTGTCTGGAAAGCGCTGGCAGCTATCAAAATTTGGAGCATCCCATGAATGCGCTGCACATCGGCAAAACCATCCACGATTCCACGCCGCACTGGCCCGCGCCGCCCCAGCGCCCGGCGGGCGCGCCCAACATCCTGCTGGTGCTGTTCGACGACGTAGGCTTCTCCGACTTCGGCTGCTACGGCTCCAGCATCCGCACGCCCGCCATCGACCAGCTTGCCGCGCGCGGCCTGCGCTACAGCGGCTTTCACACCACCGCGATGTGCTCGACCACGCGCGCCGCGCTGCTCACCGGGCGCAACCACCACGCGGTCGGCGTCGGCTGCCTTGCCAATTTCGACAGCGGCTTCCCCGGCTACCGCGGCAAGATCAGCCCAGACGCGGGCACGCTTGCCGAGATGCTGCGCCCGCACGGCTGGCGCAACTACATGGTGGGCAAGTGGCACGTCACGCCGCTCACGCAAAGCGGCCCGGCCGGCCCGTTCGATGGCTGGCCGCTGGGCCGGGGGTTCGACCGCTTCTACGGCTTCCTGGACGCCGAGACCGACCAGTTCGCCCCCGAGCTGGTGCAGGACAACACCCACATCGACCCGCCCGGAACCTACGAGAGCGGCTACCACCTGACCAGCGACCTGGTCGACCAGGCCATGCGCATGCTGGCCGAGCACCAGGCCGACGCGCCCGACGCGCCCTGGCTGCTGTGGCTGGCTCTTGGAGCGTGCCACGCGCCGCACCAGGCGCCGCAGGACCTGATCCGCGGCTACGACGCGCAGTTCGCCCACGGCTGGGACGTGGAGCGCGCACAGCGCCTGGCGCGCCAGAAGGCGCTGGGCCTGGTGCCTCAGGACACCGAGCTGCCGCCGCGCAACGACGGCGTGCCCGCCTGGGACAGCCTGGGCGAGGTCGAGCGGCGCGTCTTCACCCGCCTGCAAAGCGCCTACGCCGGCATGCTGACGCACGCCGACCAGCAGCTCGCGCGGCTGATGCAGTTCCTGGAAGCGAGCGGCATGGCGGACGACACGCTGGTGCTGGTGCTCTCGGACAACGGCGCCAGCCAGGAAGGCGGCGTGGCCGGCTTCGTCAACGCCATGGGCCCGTACAACCTGCGCCGCGAGGAGATGGCCGAGAAGCTCGCGCGCATCGACGACATCGGCGGCCCGGCGTCGCACGCCAACTTCCCGCAGGGCTGGGCCATGGCGTCGAACACGCCGCTCAAGCGCTACAAGCAGAACACGCACGGCGGCGGCATCCGCGACCCGCTGGTGCTCGCCTGGCCCCGGGGCATAGCCGCGCGCGGCGAGCTGCGCCACGGCTTCTGGCACGCGCGCGACCTGCTGCCCACGCTGCTCGACGTCTGCGGCGTGCAGGCACCCGCAACGATCAACGGTGTCCGGCAGCAGCCCATCACCGGCGAAAGCCTCAAGGCCACGCTGACCAGTCCTCAGGCTGTCTCGCGCAGCGGGCCGCAGCTCTTCGAGATGTTCGGCCACCGCGGCCTCTGGCACGCGGGCTGGAAGGCGGTGACCTGGCACGCGCCGGGCACGCCGTTTGACGCCGACCGCTGGGAGCTTTACCACCTGGACGCAGACTTTGCCGAGAACCACGACCTCGCACTGACCGAACCTGCACGCCTGGCGCGCATGCAGGCCCTGTGGTGGCAGGAGGCCGAGGCCAATCAGGTGCTGCCGCTGGACGACCGCTTCGGCGCGCGTTTTGCCGAGAACGCCCAGCGCGCCCAGGGCGCGCGCACGCGCTTCGTGTTTCACCACGGCATGGGCCATCTGCCCAGCGACGTGGCGCCCGACCTGCGCTCGCGCAGCTACGCCATCGAAGCCCGGGTGCTGATCCCGGCGGAAGGCGCCGAAGGCGTGCTCATCGCCCACGGCGACGCCACCAGCGGCTACAGCCTCTACCTGCAGGAGGGTCACCTGGTACACGACATGAACATCGGCGGCGTGCACCAGATCCTGCGCTCGGACCGCCCGGTGCCCTCAGGCCGCCGGTGCCTGGGCTTTCGCATGCAGCTGGGGCCGCTGGTGCTCACGCCACCCATGCCGGGCCACGGCCGCATTGCCGTGCCCGCCCGCCGCGCTGCCAGCCTGTGGATCGATGGCGAAAGCGTGGCCGAAGGCGTTTGCCCGCTGGGCTTTGCCACGCTGATCTCCTGGTCGGGCCTGGACATAGCGCGCGACAGGGGCAGTCCCGTTTCCCGCTACGGCGCGCCGTTTGCCTTCACCGGGCGCCTGGTCTGCGTGACGGTGGATCTTGAGCCGCAGCAGCCGCTGCATGGCGACGGCATTGGCCAGGCCGAAATGGCGCGGCAATAACCCCCAGGAGCAGCGCGATGGCCCTCTTCACCCCCGCCCAGCCGCCGCTTGCGCCCGGCGTGCAGTTCCCGCCCCGGCGCCAGGCGCGCCATGCCTTGCTGATCCTGTTCCTGGGCTACATGCTGGCGTTCGTGGACCGCAACGTGGTCTCGCTGCTGGTGGTACCCATAGAGCACGACCTGGGCCTCTCGGACCTGCAGATGGGGCTGCTGCGCGGCACGGCGTTTGCCATCTTCTATTCGATCTTCGGCTTTCCCATCGCCTGGCTGGTGGACCGCTACAACCGGCGCAACATCGTGCTCGGCGGCATCGCGGTCTGGAGCCTGATGACCGTGCTCGCCGGCCTCTCGCGCAACTTCATGTCCTTCTTCGGCGCGCGCGTGGGCGTGGGCGCGGGCGAGGCGGCGATCCTGCCCAGTGCTACCTCGCTCATCGCCGATTATTTCCCGCCCGAAAAGCGCGGCCGCGCGATGGGCGTGTTTGCCTCCGGCATCTTCATCGGCACGGCGCTGGCGCTGATCGGCGGCGGCCTGCTGCTGGACCGGCTGCACGGCCAGGTCACCGTGCTGCCGCTGCTGGGCGCGCTGCAGCCCTGGCAGGTGGTGCTGGTGGCGGCGGGCCTGCTGGGCATTCCGCTGTTCGTCGCCGCGCTGTTCGTGCGCGAGCCGCCGCGCCTGTACCTGCATGGCCGCACGATGGCACAGGCGGCGGAGCAGTCGGCGGGTTTCTTCGAGACCTTCCGCCAGCACCCGCGCGCGTTCGGCGCGCACTTCATCGGTTTTACCGCGCTGTGCTTCGCCTCCTACGGCGCCACCTCGTGGCTGCCGACGCTGTTTATGCGCGAGCACCACTGGAGCGCGCTGCAGGTGGGCGCGCGCCTGGGCATCATGGCGCTGCTGCTGGGGCCGCTGGGCGCGATCATCGGCGGCGTCATCGCCGACCGCATGGAAAAAACCGGACGGCGTGCCGGCAAGTTCATCGTCGGCGCAACGGCCGCGGCACTCACCATCGTCCCGGCGCTCGTCATGGGTCTCTCGGGCAACGCCTGGGTGACGTACGCCGCCGCGGCGGTGCTCACCTTCTGCATCAGCCTGATCTGGGGTGTGGCGCCCGGCGCGCTGCAGGAAATCGCGCATGGCGCGGTGCTGGGCCGCGTGGTGGCAGCCTATACCGCGCTGATCAACCTGGTCGGTCTGGGCCTGGCGCCGCCGTCCATCGCGCTGCTGGGTGAATCGATTGCCGGCAAGAACGCCGGGCTGGGCACGGCGATCGCCATCGTGATCCCGCTGGCCTGCGTGATTGCGCTGGTGGCATTCGCCAGCAGCATGGGCGCTTACCGGCAGGCGAGGGCGGATTTGAAGCCATGAGTGCGTGCGCCTTCTCGCGTCGCGTGTCACACCGCGGCGGCATGGTTGCGCACGAACTCCTCGAACTCCGGCGCCGGCAGCGGCCGGCTCAAGTGGTAGCCCTGGATCTCGCTGCAGCCATGCTCCAGCAGAAAGCTGGCCTGCTCGGCAGTCTCCACGCCCTCGGCGATGGTGTCCACGCCCAGGCCCCGCGCCAGCTGGATGATGGCGACCACGATGGCCTGGTCGTCGGCGTCGCTGTGGATGTCGCGCACAAAGGACTGGTCGATCTTGAGCTTGTGGATCTTGAAGCGCTTGAGGTAGCTGAGCGATGAGTAGCCGGTGCCGAAATCGTCTATGGCCAGCTGCGTTCCCAGCGCCCGCAGGTCGCGCATGTGCTGGGCGGCTGCCTGCGGCGCCTTCAGGGCCGTGGCTTCCGTCAGCTCCAGGGCCAGATACCGCGCCGGCACACCGGTCTCTTCCAGCGTGCGGCGCACCAGCGACGGCAGGTTGGCCTGGCCGAACTGCACGGCGGAAAGGTTGACCGCGATCACCAGCGGCTGCAGGCCCGCTTCCATCCATTTGCGTACCTGCGCAAGGGCGGTGCGCAGCACCCACGCGCCGATGGCCACGATCGTGCCGTTGGATTCGGCGAGCGGAATGAATTCCGCCGGCGATACCGGGCCCCAGCGCGGATGCGTCCAGCGCAGCAAGGTTTCCGCGCCGATGATGGCGCCGGTGCGCATGTCCAGCTGCGGCTGATAGACCAGGTGCAGCTCATCATTGGCCAGAGCCGTCTTGAGCGCGTTGCTGAGCGCCAGCGTGTGCGCGCTGCGCTCCTGCAGCTCGGCGGTGAAGCATTGCCAGCCGTTGCGCCCCTGGTCCTTGGCTTCGTAGGCCGCCATCTCGGCGCGCTTGAGCAGTGTTTCGAAATCCGTGCCGTCCTGCGGGTACAGCGCGATCCCCACCGACGCCGTGGTCGAGAGCGTGTGCTCGGCGAGCTGCATCGGCTGGTCTATGGCCTCCAGCATGCGCTGGGCGCAAAGCCTGGCCTGTTCGGCCCGCGCCTGCGGTATCAGCAGCGCGAATTCGTCCCCGGAATGCCGCGAAAGCACATCCTGCCGCCCCACGCTGTTGAGCAGCCGCTGGGACACCAGGTTCAGCAGCAGATCGCCCACGCTGTGGCCGAGCGAATCGTTGATGTCCCTGAAATGGTCCAGATCCAGCCAAAGCAGTGCACATGGCTCCGAGCCGCTGCAAAGCTGGGTGAAAAGCGCCTTGAGCATGCGGCGGTTGGCCAGGCCGGTCAGCTGGTCGTAGTTCACCAGATGCTCGATCCGGCGGGCCGCGCGCCGCTCGGCGGTGACGTTCATCTGATGGGAAAGGTAGTGGGTGGTGCTCCCGCCGGCGTCGCGCAGCGGGTAGATCACCACGGATTCGATGGTCTCGGCGCCCGACTTGGTGCGGTTCACCAGTTCGCCCTGCCATGGCTTGTCCTGCGTCAGCTGCGACCACATGGCCTGGTAGGTGGCCGCCGGCGTCTTGCCGGATTGGAGCATGCTGGGGTTGCGCCCCTGGGCTTCTTCGGCGCTGTAGCCGGTTTCGCGCACGAAGGCATCGTTCACGTAGCGGATGTAGCCCTCCAGATCGGTCACGATGATGCTGACCGGGCTCTGCGCAACGGCGTGGGAGAGCAAACGCAGGGTTTCCGCCGATTTTTCGCGCTCGGTCACGTCGCGCGAAATGACGATGTAGCGCGGTGCGTCGCCGTTCTCGGCGGCGGCACGCGCCACGGAGAGCTCGAACGCCAACGGCGTCTGCGAGGTGGGGCTGAGCCGGATGACCGCGCCGCGCGACAGGCCCCGGGCACTGGCTTCGGCTATCGCCGCCAGCACCGTATCGGCCTCGCTCGCCGGCATGACGTCGCGCACCGTCTTGCCCTGCAGGCCGCCGGCGGCCGTCAGCATGCCGCCCGCACTTCCGGCGTGGATGTCGAGGTAGCGCCCCTCGCCATCGACCACGAACAGCAGATCCGGCAGGGCCGTGAGCAAGGCCTGCTGCTGCGCGGTGGTGGCGCGCAGCAAGGCATAGGGCTGGCGCACGGTGTCGGAAAACGCGGCGCGGTAGAGAAAGATGCAGGCCAGCACCTTGTACACATGCCCGGCCAGGTTGTAGATGTCGGTGGTGCTGGCGTAGTGGGTGAAGAAGAATTCGCTCATCGCTGCCGTGCAGGCAGCGGCAAAGAACAGGTCCGCGTTGGCCATGCCGCCGTCACGCATGCGCCGCGCCAATGACAGTGCGGCCAGCGCAAACAGGGCGATCACGGCGTATTCGGCGGCAATCTTGAAGGCAGTGAGACCTTCTCCAGCCACGAAAGTCCTCGGGAGCCAGGATGCCTCGCCCAGAATGGCTGCATGCACCAGCACCACCAGCAGCAGCGTGGCACCCAGAACGGCCTGCGGCCGCAAGGGTTTGCTGCCCGGCCGCAGAGACAGGATTGCAAAAGCCAGCAGGCCCGCGGCATCCAGAAGCCGGGCAGTCAGCCAGAAAAGAATGGCCTTTTCCGCGGAGCTTGGGGTGATGTAGTCCGCCATGCCCGGGTACGAGAGCATGTGCGAGAAATCGAGCAAGGCCGAGCCGAGGAAGGTGCAGCCCAGCACGACCATGCCCGGGCGCAGATGCTCGCTGCGCACGCTCCAGATGGTGGCGAAAATCATGCCCGCCACGGCGATGGCCAGTGTTTCGAGTGCCGTATGCAGCGGCAGGTAGTTGGCAAGACCCTGCGCCCACGGCGGCACGGGGACGAGCAGCAGCACCCCCTGCAGTGCCAGCAGTGCAACCAGCGCCTGCAGCGATCGGCGGCTTGAAAACGGCGCGGCGGTGGATGGCGTCATCGTGCGGCGGCAAGCAGCGGTCGTTGGCGGGCGGCCAGCCATCAGGATCGGCGCAGCGCGCGCGCCGCCTGCAGCACCAGCGAGGGTCCGCGGTAAATCAGGCCGGTGTAGATCTGCACCACGTCGGCGCCGGCCCTGATTTTTTCCACGGCATCCTGGGCGCGCAGGATACCGCCGACACCGATGATGGGAAAGCCCGGGCCGAGCAGCGCGCGCAGCTGGTGGATGATGGCGTTTGACGCTTGCCTGAGCGGCGCGCCGCTGAGCCCGCCGGCTTCCTCTGCATGCGCCTGGCCCTCCACGCCGTTGCGGCTGATGGTGGTGTTGGTGGCGATCACGCCATCCATGCCGTGGCGCTGCAGGGCCTGGGCGATGGTGGTCACCTGCCCGGGCCGCAGATCGGGGGCGATCTTCAGGAAAATGGGCGTGCGCCGGCCATGCTGCTGCGCCAGGGCGTCGCGGCGCCCGGCAATGGCGGCGAGCAAGGCATCCAGCGCTGCATCGCCTTGCAGGCTGCGCAGGTTCTTGGTGTTGGGCGAGCTGATGTTGAGCGTCACGTAATCCGCATGCGGGTAGACGCCGTCCAGGCATGCCAGGTAGTCGTCCACCGCGTTTTCCATCGGCGTGGCGGCGTTCTTGCCGATGTTCAGGCCCAGCAGCATCCCTGCGCCTGCGGCGCGCACGCGCGAGCGCTGGACGTTGGCGAGAAAGGCGTCCAGCCCGTCGTTGTTGAAACCCATGCGGTTGATGAGCGCCTGTGCCTGCGGCAGCCGGAACATGCGCGGCCTGGGATTGCCGGGCTGCGGCCTGGGGGTGACGGTGCCGACCTCCACGAAGCCGAAGCCCATGGCGGCAAAGGCATCGATGCAGCGGGCGTTCTTGTCCAGCCCCGCCGCCAGGCCGACGCGGTTGGGAAAGCGTAGGCCCGCCAGCGTCACCGGGTCACTCACCTGCGGGCACGACCAGGTGCGCGAGAGCGGCGTGCCCGCCGTGCCCGCCAGAAGTTTCAGCGTCAGCTCGTGCGCCGCCTCGGCATCCATGCGAAAGAGCAGGGGGCGGGCGAGCAGGTAGGGCAGCGGCATGAAGATAATCCGGGAAATTGCTTGATTTTCCGCCATGACCATGACCACCGCGCTGACACAGGACCAACTCAAGACACTCGTGGGCCAGGCGGCCTTGCGTTACGTCGTTCCCGGCGAAATCCTGGGCGTCGGCACGGGCTCCACCGTCAACAAGTTCATCGATGCGCTGGCCGGCATCAAAGGGCAGATTCCCGGTGCGGTATCGAGCTCGCAGGCCAGCACGCAGCGCCTCCAGGCTTTGGGCATTCCGGTGCTGGACGCCAACGAGGTGCAAGGCATCAGCGTGTACGTCGATGGGGCGGATGAAATCGACGGCAGGGGTTTCATGGTCAAGGGCGGCGGCGCGGCCTTGACGCGCGAGAAGATCGTGGCCGCGCTGGCGCGGCGCTTTGTCTGCATTGCCGACGTGAGCAAGCGCGTGGAGGTGCTCGGCCGGTTTCCCTTGCCGGTGGAAGTGATACCGATGGCGGCGGCGCAGCTGGTGCGGCGCTTTGCCGCGCTGGGCGGTGCCGCGGCGGTGCGGCTTGCGGACGGCGTGCCGCTGGTGACCGACAACGGCCAGCACATCCTGGACGTGCGCGGGCTCGCGATCGCCGATCCGCCGGGGTTCGAAATTGAAGTGAGCCAGTGGCCCGGCGTGGTGACCGTCGGGGTGTTTGCGCGCCAGAAGGCGGACGTTTGCCTGCTCGCAACGGCGGCAGGGGTCCAGACGATGGAATTTGCCGCGTGAGCCGCGCCTGCCTCAAAAAATGATCCCGGCGGGATTGGATGGCGTGCGGGTTCCCGGGGGTGGCGTCGATGCCGCCGGGCGTGCGGGCTCGGGCTTCGGAACGGTGTTGCTGGGGATCACGCTGTTGCTGCGCGCCACCAGCGGGGTGGCGGCAGGGCGCTGGTAGCCGGACGGCAGCTCCGATGTCCTGGGATAGCCTGCGGCATCCAGGTATTGGCTCCACTCGGTATCCGAAAATCCCTTGAGCTGCTGGCCGCCCACGGTCAGCAGCGGCAGGCCTGCATCGCCCGCGATACCTTTGAGCGCGTCAATGTCTTCGTTGCTGGCGATGGTGCGCTCGGTGAACGGCACGCCGCGGTTGATCAGCAGGTTGCGTCCATTCACGCAGGGCGCGCAATCGGCGCCGGTATAGAGCACCACCGGGAAGCGCGTGGCCGGCTGGCGCAGCTGGTAGGGCAGGGCGGCGGCGGCGCTGCTGGCCGCGGCCCCCGGGGGGCCGCCCTCCACCCGCGTGCCCTTGGCGGCGTTTTCCGGTGGGCGATCGGTGAAGGACACCCTGCCATCCGGCCCGACGATGCGGTAGACGGACTGCGCCTGCACGCCGGCCGCCAGCAGCACCGATGCGCAGGCCATCGCAAGAAGCTGGGTGCGTTGGCGCATGGTGGTTCTCCGGGTTTCAATTTGATAGCTGATGGCGCATGCCAACAGCCGGCCTCGGGCGATTCTGACTCAAACCATCAAAGATGCAAGCCATCGCGCGCCGTTTCATTGCGCCATGCCCTGGTGGCGCAGCAGCGCATCAAGCTGCGGCTCGCGCCCGCGAAAGGCCTTGAACGATTCCATCGCCGGGCGGCTGCCGCCGGATTCGAGGATCGCCTGGCGGTAGCGGCGCCCGGTCTCCAGGCTGGGCTCGCCATCGCCGCCGCGCGTCTCTTCGAAGGCCGCATAGGCGTCGGCAGACAGCACTTCGGCCCATTTGTAGCTGTAATAGCCGGCGGCATAGCCGCCGCTGAAGATATGGCTGAAGCTGTGCGGGAAGCGGTTGAAGGCCGGCGGCTTGAGCAGCGCCACTTCGGTGCGCACTTCGTCCACCAGTGCCAGGATATCCGTGGCGCCGGTGGGGCGGGTGTGCAGCAGCATGTCAAACAGCGAAAATTCGATCTGGCGCAGGGTCTGCAGCCCGGCCTGGAAATTCTTGGCCGCCGTCATCTTGTCGAACAGCGCGCGCGGCAGCGGTTCGCCCGTATCGACATGCGCCGTCATGTGTTTGAGCACTTCCCATTCCCAGCAGAAGTTTTCCATGAACTGGCTTGGCAGTTCCACCGCATCCCACTCGACACCGCTGATGCCGGAGACATCATGCTCGTTGACCTGGGTCAGCATGTGCTGCAGGCCATGGCCGAATTCATGGAACAGCGTGGTCACGTCGTCGTGCGTGAGCAGCGGCGGCTTGCCGTTCACGCCATCGGCGAAGTTGCAGACGAGGTAGGCCACGGGGGTCTGCAGCCGGCCGGTATCGGGGCGCAGCCAGCGGCTGCGCGCGTCGTCCATCCAGGCGCCGCCGCGCTTGCCGGTGCGCGCGGGCTTGTCCAGATAGAACTGGCCCACCAATTGACCTGCACGCTCGATACGGTAGAACTCCACCGCCGGGTGCCAGACAGGAGCCTCGTCGCGCTGGATCTGCAGCTCGAACAGGGTTTCGACGATCTTGAACAGGCCAGCCAGCACCTTGGACGCCGGGAAATACTGCTTCACTTCCTGTTCGTTGAAGGCGTAGCGCGCCTCCTTGAGATGCTCGGTGACGTAGGGCCAATCCCAGGATTGCGGGTCATCGAGCTGCAGTTGTTCGCTCGCAAAGCGGCGCAGATCAGCGAGATCGCGTTCGGCAAACGGTCGCGCGCGCTGCGCCAGATCGCGCAGGAAATGCAGCACCTGCGCCGGCGATTCGGCCATCTTGGGCACGACCGACACTTCGCCGAAATTGGCATAACCCAGCAGAGCGGCTTCTTCCTGGCGCAGCGCCAGGATTTCCTGCATCACCTGGCTGTTGTCGAACTGCCTTGCCCCACCCTCGGCCTGCTCGGAGGCGCGCGTGACATAGGCACGGTAAAGCGTTTCACGCAGGCCGCGGCTGTGCGCGAACTGCATCACCGGCAGATAGCAGGGCATGTGCAGCGTGAGCTTGTGGCCGTCCTTGCCATCGGTCTGCGCGGCCTCCCGGGTGGCGTGCAACACGTCCTCGGGCACGCCGGCCAGCGCTTCGGTGGTGACGAAACAGCTGAAGGCATCGGTGGCATCGAGCACGTTTTCGCTGAATTTCTGCTGCAGCTGCGCCAGCCGCTCCTGCACGGCGGCAAAGCGTTCGCGGTCGGCGCCCTGCAATTCGGCGCCCGAGAGGCGAAAGCCGCGCAGGGCGTTGGACAGGGCCTGGCGCTGCTCGGCGTTCAGCGTCCGTGGGTCCATCGCCTTGTATTGGGCGTAGAGCCGCTCATCCGCGCCCAGCTTGGTCCAGAACGCCGTCACCAGGGGCAGGGCGGCGTTGTAGGCGGCGCGCAGCTCGGGCGTGTCCATCACGCTGCTCAGGTGGCTCACGGCGCCGAAGGCACGACTCAGTTGTTCGGTGGCGACATCCAGCGTGCTCGCCATGGCGTTCCATTCGGCCGGAAAGCCGTCGGCCGTCACCTGCGCCAGCGCCGCCTCGCAGCGCCGCAGCAATTCATCGACGGCCGGGGCGACATGCGCCGGGGTGATGCGGTCAAAGGCGATGGCGCCGGAGAAATCGAGCAGGGGGTTGTTCATGGATTCTCAGAATGGCGGCGCGGCGCCAAAGTTCAAGCGCTGCGCTCGGCGGCTTCCAGGGTGTTGACGAGCAGCATGGCACGCGTCATCGGGCCGACGCCGCCGGGCACCGGGGTGATCCAGCCCGCGACCTCGCGCACGCCTTCGTAGTCGACGTCGCCGCAGAGCTTGCCCGCATCGTTGCGGTTCATGCCGACATCGATGACGACGGCGCCGGGCTTGACCATGTCCGCGGTGAGCACGTTGCGCTTGCCCACGGCGGCGACGATGACGTCCGCCTGCAGCGTGAGCGCCTTCAGATCCTGCGTGCGCGAGTGGCAGACGGTGACCGTGGCATCCTTTTGCAGCAGCATCAGTGCCATGGGCTTGCCCACGATGTTGCTGCGGCCTATGACCACGGCATGCCTGCCCTTGAGGTCATAGCCTATGGATTCGAGCATCTTCATGCAGCCATGCGGCGTGCAGGGCCAGAAGCCCGGCAGGCCCGTCATCAGCGCGCCGGCGCTGGCGACGTGAAAGCCATCGACGTCCTTGGCCGGGGAAATCGCCGCGATGACCTTGTGCGTATCCATGTGAGCGGGCAAGGGGAGCTGCACCAGGATGCCATGCACAGCGGGGTCGCCGTTCAGCGCCTCGATGCGGGCCAGCAGCTGCGCTTCGGGCAGGTCGGCGGGGTAGCGCTCCAGCGTGGCGCCCAGGCCGGTTTCGGTGCTGTCGTTGACCTTGTGGCGGGTATAGACCTGGCTGGCCGGGTCTTCGCCCACCAGGATGATGCTGAGCTGCGGCGTGATGCCGCGCGCCTTGAGCGCCGCCGTGCGGTGGCTGACTTGGTCTCGGATTTGGCGCGCCAAGGCGTTGCCATCGATGGTATGGGCAGTCATTTTGAAGGAAAAAAGGCCTTTTCGCATGCCAGGCATGCGCTGTCAGCTATCAAAAAATCAGGGTTTGGCAGCGCTGTTGCCCAGGGCGATCTTGAGCAGGTCGGCGACGGTGTTGGCGCCCAGCTTTTCCATGATGTTGGCGCGGTGCGCCTCCACCGTCTTGATGCTGATCCCGAGGTCGTCGGCGATCTGCTTGTTCAGGCGCCCGGCGACGATGCGCTCCAGCACCTGGGATTCGCGCCCGGTGAGCTTGGACATCAGCGCTTCATGGCTGGCGGCGATTTCGTGGTCGGCGAAGGTGTCGCGGGCGCGGGCCAGCATGCGTTCGACCAGTTCCAGCAGCTCCTTTTCATTGAACGGCTTCTGGATGAAATCGAGCGCGCCCTTCTTCATGGTGTCCACCGCCATGGGCACGTCGCCGTGGCCGGTGATGAAGACGATGGGCAGCGGGGATTTGCGCTCCAGCAGCCGGTCCTGCAGTTCCAGCCCGGTCATGCCGGACATGCGCACGTCGATGATGAGACAGGCCACCTCGCGCGGGTCGTAGCGCGTCAGAAAGGCTTCGGCGGAGTCGAAGCAGCGCACGCGGTAGCCTTTTCCCTCCAGCAGCCATTGCAGCGAATCGCGCACGGCCTCATCGTCATCGACGACGTACACGGTACCCTTTTTCGGCGACATCAGGTTCATGCAATTCCCTTGTCAGGTGGTTGATGCTTCGAATTCGGTAGTAGCACCCTCAATGCTGGCAAGCGGCAGCCAGAAAGTGAACAAACACCCCGTGATCTCGTTTCCATTGTAGAGGTTCTGCGCCTGCAGCCGCCCCTGGTGGGATTCGACAATGCTGCGGCACAGATTCAGGCCCATGCCCATGCCTTCGCTCTTGGTGGAGTAGAAGGCCTCGAAGAGGTGTTCCAGCACGTCGGCAGGCAGGCCTGGTCCGGTGTCTTCCACGCTGAACTGGATCACGTCGGCGCCTTCCACCTGGCGCGGCACCACGCGCAGCTCCACGCCGCGCCGGCCGGTGGGGCGGTCGGCATGCGCAATCGCCTCCGCGCCGTTCTTCATGAGGTTGATCAGCACCTGTTCGATCAGGATGCGGTCGGCCATGACCGGCGGCAGGCGCGCCGCCACGTAGTGCGTGAGGCGCACGTTGTGGCGGCGCAGCTCTATGGTGGCGAGCTCGATCGCCTCGGCCACCATGTCCGGCACCTGGGCCAGCTGGCGGTTGGGCGCGCTTTTTTTCACGAAGGCGCGGATGCGCTGAATGATCTGGCCGGCGCGCTGCGCCTGGTGGGCGGTTTTCTCCAGCGCGCCCAGCAGCGCCTCCTCGCTGATCTGCTGGCTCTCCAGGCGCGAAATCATGCCGCTGCAGTAGTTGCTGATGGCCGTGAGCGGCTGGTTGAGCTCGTGCGCCACGCTGGAGGCCATCTCGCCCATGGTGATCAGGCGGCTGACCGATTGGGTGCGCTCGGCCTGGTGCGCGGCAATCTCCTGCGCACGCCGGCGGGCGGTGATGTCGGTGGCGATCACCATCTGCGCCAGCCGCCCGTCCACCCAGTGCAGGTAGCGCGAGCGCACCTCCAGCCACTTGCCCAGGTCGGGCTGGTAGATCTCGACGTTGTCCGACTGCGCCGTCGTCATCGCGTGGCTGGGCAGGCCCATGAAGTCGTCTTCGTCCCCGGCCGCCTCCGCATGCGCCATGCCTGCCTGGGCCACGAGCTGCAGATGCCCTTCGGTCTGCGAGCCGAACCACTGGCGGTACAGGCGGTTGGCAAACAGCAGCTCCTTGCTGCCCAGCGGAGCGACGGAGACGGAGGCATCGAGCGACTCCATCACGATGGTGAAGCGCTCATGCGACGCGACCAGCTGCTCGCGCACGCGGTTGGGCTCGGTGATGTCGGTCATCGACGTCATCCAGCCGGTGTGCCGCCCGTGCCCGTCGATCAGCGCTGAAACATACAGGCGCGCATCGAAGATGGTGCCGCTCTTGCGCTGCACCCGCACCTGAAAGCCTCCCGGCGCCGCCTCGCCCGAGAGCTCTTCGCTGAGCTTGCTCTGCTGCGTATTGCGCTCGGCCTCCGGCCAATAGCTGTAGGGCGGTTTCTGCCCCACCAGTTCTTCGGCGCTCCAGCCCGTCATCTGGCAGAACGCCGCATTCACGTAGGTGATCTGGCCATGCAGATCCAGCGCGCGCATGCCGGTCAGGATGGAGTTTTCCATCGCCCGGCGGAAATTGGTCTCGGCAATCAGGGCTTCCTGCGTCTGCAGGCGCCGGCGCGTGTGCCGCCAGGTGCCCAGCAGCAGCCAGGCCGTCATCACGCTGAGCATGCCGACGAGCCAGAACAGGCTGCTGCCGACCACGCCCAGCGATGTCCGATAGGCCTGCGCGCGCAGCACCAGGCTCTGGCCGGGCAGCTCCAGCACCGCTTCATCATCGTTGGCCGTGCCGCTCCACGGCAGCAGGGAGCGGCTGCGCTGGACCAGGGGCGTGCCGGCCAGCAGCTGGTGGTCTTCCGTGAGCAGCGTCACCGCGTAGCGCGCCAGCACCTCCGTCGGTGTGCCGTAGCGCAGCAGGCTGTCGAAGGAATACTCGGCCAGCAGCGCACCCCTGAACCGTCTCTGGGAGGTGAGGGGGACCATCAGCGCCAGCAGTGGCGCGGCGTCGTCGCTGGCCGTCTGGATCGGCAGATAGGCGGGCTGCTCCAGGCGCTGCATCTCGCGGAAGCCGTGCGCCGTGGAACCAGGTTGGAGCACCTCCCCCGCCACCCGCAGCTGGCTGCTGGCCAGATTGGGCGCGGCCTGGCTCATCCGGATGCGCCCGGTGGCGTCTATCCACGTCAGCGCCTGCACCTCCGGGTATTGCGCGATCAGGAGGTCGGCCTGTGTCGCGAAATCGGCATCCCCCATGCTGCGTGTGGAGAGCTCGCGGGCAATGCGCAATACCTGTTCCTGGCGCTCCGTGAGCCGCAGCCGCAGCCGCTGCTGGGCGTATTCCGTATCGCGCCGCAGGGCATCGCGCTCGCGTTCGACTTCTTCGGAATGCAGGTACCAGAAGGAGGCGACGATCGCGAGAAAAAACAGGAATACGGCAACCAGCGGCGCCAGTGCGGCAAACCGATCCTGGCGGTGCGGCGCCAGCCCGCGCCACCAGCGGCGCCACCGGGATGCGGAGCGCTGCGCAGTCTGCGGCGAAACCGAGGCTCGCAAGCTAGGGGAAACCATGAATGAAGTTTATCGGCGGATGCTGTAAGCCTGACAGAAGGGCCGTGGTTTTCTTTAAATTATCATTATATGGAATCAATAAACTCTATTTGAAATTTTTTGAAATTGTGAGACACTCGCGGCGATACCCTGATCACCATGCCGCACTAAGGAGACCAAAGATGAGCGAACCGACCCAAGGCCAGCCGATGGCCGATTCCGATCAACAGGAAACGCGCGAGTGGATGGAGGCGCTTTCCGCGGTGATCGACAAGGAAGGCCCGGAGCGCGCGCACTACCTGCTGGAGCAGCTGCTGGAGCACGCGC
The DNA here is from genome assembly GCF_000484635.1 of Comamonas badia DSM 17552. GTDB lineage: Bacteria > Pseudomonadota > Gammaproteobacteria > Burkholderiales > Burkholderiaceae_C > Comamonas_C > Comamonas_C badia. The sequence continues at coordinate 86,755 of NZ_AXVM01000002.1, forward strand.
GCGAGCACTCCATCGACATGCCGTTTTCCGCCACCACGGGCTACGTCAACACCATCGAGCCCGAGGAAGAAATCCGCAGCCCCGGCAATCTGGAAATCGAAGGCCGCCTGCGCGCGTACATGCGCTGGAACTCCATGATCATGGTGGTGCGCGCCAATCGCCTGCACCCCGATGACGGCGGCGACCTGGGCGGGCACATCGCCTCCTACGCCTCGGTGGCGCACATGTTCGAAGCGGGCTTCAACCACTTCTGGCATGCCGAAAGCGCCGAGCGCGGTGGTGATTGCGTTTTCTTCCAGGGTCATAGCTCGCCCGGCATCTACGCCCGGGCCTTCCTCGAAGGCCGCCTGACCGAAGACCAGCTGCTGCATTTCCGCCAGGAGGTGGGCTACAAGAAGGGGCTCTCCAGCTACCCGCACCCGTGGCTGATGCCCGATTTCTGGCAGTTCCCCACGGTCTCCATGGGCCTGGGGCCGCTGATGGCGATCTACCAGGCGCGGTTTCTCAAGTACCTGCATGCGCGCGGCATCGCCAATACCGAAAACCGCAAGGTCTGGGTGTTCCTCGGCGACGGCGAGATGGATGAGCCCGAAAGTACCGGCGCCATCCGCCTGGCCTCGCGTGAAAACCTGGACAACCTGATCTTTGTCATCAACTGCAACCTGCAGCGCCTGGACGGCCCGGTGCGCGGCAACGGCAAGATCATCCAGGAGCTGGAAGGGCAGTTCCGCGGCGCCGGCTGGAACGTCATCAAGTGCCTCTGGGGCAGCAGCTGGGATCCGCTGCTGGCGCGCGACAAGGACGGCGTCCTCAAGAAAGTGATGATGGACACGCTCGATGGCGACTATCAGACCTTCCGCGCGCAGGACGGGGCCTACATCCGCGAGCATTTCTTCGGCCGCGACCCACGGCTGTTGAAAATGGTCGAGCACCTGAGCGATGGCGACCTCTGGGCGCTGCGCCACGGCGGGCACGATGCGCAGAAGGTCCATGCCGCCTTCGCTTCCGCCTCGAAGACCACGGGCCAGCCGACGCTGATCCTGGTGCGCACCATCAAGGGCTACGGCATGGGCGCCGCCGGCCAGGCCAAGAACCCGGCGCACCAGATCAAGAAACTCTCGGATGACGCGGTGCGCGCCTTCCGCGACCGCTTCAACATCCCGGTACCCGACAGCGAACTCGAAAAGCTGCCGTTTTACAAGCCGGCCGATGACACGCCGGCCATGCAATACCTGCACGCGCGGCGCAAGGAACTCGGCGGCTACCTGCCGCACCGCCGCGAAAAGTCCGACGAGAGCTTCACCGTGCCCGCGCTCGAGACCTTCAAGGCCGTGCTTGACCCCACGGCCGAGGGGCGCGAGATCAGCACCACGCAGGCCTATGTGCGCTTTGTCGTGCAACTGCTGCGCGACAAGGCGCTGGGCCCGCGCGTCGTGCCCATCGTCGTCGACGAAGCGCGCACCTTCGGCATGGAAGGCATGTTCCGCCAGATTGGCATCTACAACCCGCAAGGGCAGCTCTACACCCCGGTGGACAAAGGCGAGGTGGCCTACTACAAGGAAGCCAAGGACGGCCAGGTGCTGCAGGAAGGCATCAACGAGCAGGGCGGCATGGCCAGCTGGATCGCCGCGGCCACCAGCTACAGCACCAGCAACCGCATCATGGTGCCGATGTATGTCTATTACTCGATGTTCGGCTTCCAGCGCTTTGGCGATCTGGCCTGGGCCGCGGGCGACCTGCATGCGCGCGGCTTTCTGCTGGGCGGCACCGCCGGACGCACCACGCTCAACGGCGAGGGCCTGCAGCACGGCGACGGCCAGAGCCAGATGCATGCGGCCGTGGTGCCGTCCTGCATCAGCTACGACCCGTCGTTCGCGCACGAAGTCGGCGTGATCATGCACCACGGCCTCAAGCGCATGGTCGAGAAGCAGGAAGACGTCTACTACTACATCACCATCCACAACGAGAACTACGCCATGCCCGGCCTCAAGCCCGGCACGGAAGAGCAGATCATCAAGGGCATGTACCTGTGCCAGCCGGGCGCCGAAGGGCAAAAGCGCGTGCAGCTGCTGGGCAGCGGCACCATCCTGCGCGAGTCGCTGGAGGCGCAAAAGCTCCTTGCAGCCGATTGGGGCGTGCAGGCCGACGTATGGAGCTGCCCGAGCTTTACCGAACTGGGCCGCGAGGGCGTGGATGCCGAGCGCTGGAACCTGCTGCATCCGGGCGAGGCGCCGCGCGCCTCCTTCGTCGCGCAGCAGCTGGCCGCGCATGCGGGGCCGGTGATCGCGTCCACCGACTGGGTCCGGGCCTACCCGGAGCAGATTCGCCCGCACCTGCCCAAGGGCCGCAGCTTCACGGTGCTGGGCACCGACGGCTTCGGCCGCAGCGACTTCCGCTTCCGCCTGCGCGAGCACTTCGAAATCGACCGCCACTACATCGTGCTGGCCGCATTGAGCGCGCTGGCCGACGAGGGTGCGATCGACCGCGCCAAAGTTTCGGAGGCGATCAGCAAGTACGCGATCAAGACCGAGAAGATCAACCCGCTGCACGCCTGAAGGAGGGACCTGGCCATGGCACTCAAGGAAGTCAAAGTCCCCGATATCGGCGATTTTTCAGAGGTCGGCGTGATCGAGCTGCTGGTGCAGCCCGGCGAAGCCATCCAGGCGGAGCAGAGTCTGATCACCGTCGAGTCGGACAAGGCGTCGATGGAAATTCCATCGACCGAGACCGGCATCGTCAAGGAGCTCAAGGTCAAGCTGGGCGACAAGATCAGCGAGGGCTCGGTGGTGCTGATCGTCGAGACGGCGGATTCAGCATTGAATCCGGCTCCAGCACCCGCCACGCCTGCGCAGCCAGCTCCTGCTCCTGTAGCGCAGGCATCGGCGCCCGCAGCGGCGGCGCCTGCCGCCAGCGGGCGCATCGAAGTGCGCGTGCCCGATATCGGCGATTTCAAGGATGTCGCCGTGATCGAGCTGCTCGTTGCCGTGGGTGATTCGGTCAAGGCGGAGCAATCGCTGTTTACGGTCGAATCCGACAAGGCGTCGATGGAGATTCCCTCCAGCGCCGCCGGCATCGTCAAGGAGCTCAAGGTCAAGCTCGGCGACAAGATCAATGCAGGCGACCTGGTGGTTGTGCTGGAGGGCGCGGCGGCGCCTGCCGCAGCTTCGGCACCGGCACCTGCGCCAGCCCCCACGACGCCGGCACCGGTCGCGGCTGCGGCCGCGGCAGTCCCGGCCCTCGCTCCCGCGGCAAGCGCACCGCCGCACCAGCCTGGCGGCTCCCTGCTCGGGCTGCCGCATGCCAGCCCCTCGGTACGCAAGCTGGCGCGCGAATTCGGCGTGCCACTCACCGAGGTCAAGGGCACGGGCCCCAAGGGGCGCATCACGCCCGAGGATGTCCAGTCCTTCACCCGTTCCGTGATGGCGGGCAGCGTGCAGACCCAGGCACAGGCTGCGCGCGCCCCGGCGGGCGGCTCCGGCGTGGGCCTGGATCTGCTGCCCTGGCCCAAGGTGGACTTCGCCAAGTTCGGCGCCATCGAAGCCAAGCCGCTGTCGCGCATCAAGAAAATCAGCGGCGCCAACCTCGCGCGCAACTGGGTGATGATTCCACACGTCACCAACAACGACGAAGCGGACATCACCGAGCTCGAAGCCTTCCGCGTGCAGACCAACAAGGAAAGCGAGAAGGCCAAGAGCCCCGTCAAGGTGACCATGCTCGCCTTCGTCATCAAGGCGGTGGTGGCGGCGCTCAAGAAATTCCCCGAGTTCAACACCAGCCTGGATGGCGACAACCTCGTCTACAAGCAGTATTACCACATCGGCTTTGCCGCCGACACGCCCAATGGGCTGATGGTGCCGGTGCTCAAGGACGCGGACAGGAAAGGTATTCTGCAGATCAGCGCCGAGATGAGCGAACTGGCGAAGAAGGCACGCGACGGCAAGCTCGGCGCGGCGGACATGCAGGGCGGCTGCTTCTCCATCTCGTCGCTCGGCGGCATAGGCGGCACGCACTTCACGCCCATCATCAACGCGCCGGAAGTGGCGATCCTCGGCCTGTCGCGCTCCGCCATGAAGCCGGTGTGGAACGAGGACAAGGAAAAATTCGTTCCGCGCCTCACGCTGCCGCTCTCGCTGTCGTATGACCACCGCGTGATCGACGGCGCGGCGGCCGCGCGCTTCAACGCCTATCTGGGCCAGGTGCTGGCGGATTACCGCCGCATCCTGCTGTGAAGGGGAGCTGACATGGCAGTGATGGACATCAAGGTGCCGGACATCGGCGACTTCAAGGACGTGGCGGTGATCGAGGTGCTGGTGGCGGTGGGCGACACCATCCGCCCCGAGCAGAGCCTGGTCACCGTCGAATCGGACAAGGCGTCGATGGAGATTCCCGCCAGCCACGGCGGCGTGGTCAAGGAGCTCAAGGTCAAGCTGGGCGACAAAGTGGGGGAGGGCAGCGTGCTGCTGGCGCTGGAAACTTCCGATGCCGCGGCGCCGACTCAGATTGCCGAGCAAAAACAGGCTCCAACGCCCGCCAATCAAGCGCCGATAGCTCCTTCACCTGTAGCATCCAGCTACGGTGGAGCAGCCGATTTCGACTGCGACGTGCTCGTTCTCGGCGGCGGCCCTGGCGGCTACTCCGCCGCCTTCCGCGCCGCCGACCTGGGCCTGAAGGTGGTGCTGGTCGAGCGCTACAAAACGCTGGGCGGCGTCTGCCTGAACGTGGGCTGCATCCCCTCCAAGGCACTGCTGCACGTCGCTGCGGTGATGGACGAGGTCAAGCACCTGGAAATGGCGGGTGTGAAGTTCGCCGCTCCCGAGGTCAATATCGATCAGCTGCGCGGCCACAAGGAAAAAGTCATCTCCAAGCTCACCGGCGGCCTGGGCCAGATGGCCAAGATGCGCAAGGTGACGATCGTGCGCGGCTATGGCAACTTCGTCGGCAGTCACCACCTGGAGGTCGAGGAAACCACCGGCAGCGGCCAGGACAAGACCGGCGCCAAGAAGGTGGTGCAGTTCAAGAACGCCATCATCGCGGCCGGCAGCCAGGCCGTGCGCCTGCCCTTCATGCCCGATGACCCGCGCGTGGTCGATTCGACCGGCGCGCTGGAACTGGCCGGCGTGCCCAAGCGCATGCTGATCCTGGGCGGCGGCATCATCGGCCTGGAAATGGGTACGGTGTACTCCACGCTGGGCGCACGCCTGGACGTGGTGGAAATGCTCGACGGCCTGATGCAGGGCGCCGACCGCGACCTGGTCAAGGTCTGGCAGAAGATGAACGCGCCGCGCTTCGACAACATCATGGTCAACACCAAGACCGTGGCGGCCGAGGCCACGCCGGAGGGCATCAAGGTGTCGTTCGCCCCCGCCAAGGACGGCGTGACGGTGCCCGAGCCCCAGACCTACGACCTGGTGCTGCAGGCCGTGGGCCGCTCGCCCAATGGCAAGAAGATCGGCGCGGACAAGGCCGGCGTGGCGGTGACGGATCGCGGCTTCATCGACGTCAACATCCAGATGCGCACCAACGTGCCGCATATCTTCGCCATCGGCGACATCGTCGGCCAGCCCATGCTGGCCCACAAGGCCGTGCATGAGGCCCATGTGGCGGCCGAGGTCATCGCCGGCGAACTGCAGGGCAATAAGGAATTGGCAGCCGCAGCCTTCAACGCCCGCGTGATCCCCAGCGTCGCCTACACCGACCCCGAGGTCGCCTGGGTGGGCCTGACCGAGGATCAGGCCAAGGCACAGGGCATCAAGGTGAAGAAGGGCCTGTTCCCCTGGGCCGCGTCCGGCCGCGCCATCGCCAACGGCCGCGACGAGGGCTTCACCAAGCTGCTGTTCGACGACAGCCCCGAGGCGCACGGCCACGGCCGCATCCTGGGCGGCGGCATCGTCGGCACGCACGCGGGCGACATGATCGGCGAGATCGCCCTGGCCATCGAGATGGGTGCCGACACCGTGGACATCGGCAAGACCATCCACCCGCACCCCACGCTGGGCGAAAGCATAGGCATGGCGGCCGAGGTGGCGCATGGCTCGTGCACGGATGTGCCGCCGCAGAAGAAATAGTCACCGCGGGCCTGGCTGACGAACCCCGGAGCCCGGATTGGCAGCAATCCGGGCTTTTCTTTGTGGATACGCCTCACCCGACCCGCACGATATCGACCGAAATTTCCACCGCAGTTTCCGTTCCGCGGTTTTCCAGCCAGTGCACGGTGGTGTGATCCTCGGGCCAGCCCAGGCCCGGGCCGTAGTCGGTGGCGATGCCGTTGCGGTGGTCTGTGATGCTGCCTCGCAGGATGAAGACCATGCCCGGTCGATCCACATGGCTGTGTTCTGGACCGAAGACGCCGCCGGGTGCGATGGTGATCTTGCGCATGCGCAACTGGCGACCAGCCATGCCAGTGATCTCGCCGCTCAGGTCGAGGCTGGCCAGAGGCTGCACCGTGACGCCGCGGGTTTCCGGCGCCTGTTTTGTCTTGGTCATTGCACACTCCTGGAGGTGGCTGGACCTTCAAGGCCCACCCGCCAGAATATGCGCCGAGCCAACCGGATGTGCAACAGGCCTGCGCCACTTCGCGTGGCCGACACCAGACTGCTTCGCCGTGCCCCTGGCTGTTGCCCGTCACGCTGACAGCATGTGTGCCAAGGCTTCTGCTGCCTTGATGCCATCCACCCCTGCGGAAAGTATGCCGCCCGCGTAGCCCGCGCCTTCGCCTGCCGGATACAGGCCGCCCACATTCACGCTCTGAAAATCCTCGCCGCGCGTGATGCGTACCGGTGACGATGTGCGCGTTTCCACCCCCGTCAGAACGGCATCATGCATGTCAAAGCCCTTGAGCTTGCGGCCAAAGGCCGGCAGCGCTTCGCGCAGCGCGGCGATGGCGTAGCCCGGCAGGGCAGGGCCGAGATCGCCGGGGACGACGCCGGGTTGGTAAGACGGCTGCACGCCACCCAGCGCGCTGGAGGCGCGCCCTGCAATGAAGTCGCCCACCAGCTGTGCCGGAGCGCGGTAATCACCACCGCCGAGCACAAAGGCCTGCGATTCGAGCTCGCGCTGCAACTGGATGCCGGCCAGGGGGTGAGGGCGCCCATCCGCGTGCCTGGGAAAGTCATCCGGTGTGATGCCCACGACGATGGCCGCATTGGCGTTGCGCTCGTTGCGCGAATACTGGCTCATGCCGTTGGTGGCGACCCGGCCCGGTTCACTGGTGGCCGCGACCACGGTGCCGCCAGGGCACATGCAGAAGCTGTACACCGCGCGGCCGCTGCCCGCGCCGCCGGTGACGTGGTGCACCAGCCGATAGTCGGCTGCGCCCAGCAGCGGGTGGCCGGCATGTCTGCCCCAGCGGGCCCGATCAATGACACCCTGTGGGTGCTCGATGCGAAAGCCGATGGAAAACGGCTTGGCTTCGACATGGACGCCGCGTGCGCGCAGCACCTCGAAGGTGTCGCGCGCGCTGTGGCCCAGAGCCAGGATGGCATGGTCGGCGCGAAGTTCGCAGGTGCGCCCGCTGCGCTGGTCCAGCACCATGAGCCCGCGCAGATGCCCGCCATCGATCAAAACGTCGGTCACTTTCTGTTCAAAGCGGATTTCACCACCCAGCGCAATGATCCGGGCGCGGATGTTCTCCACGACCTTGACGAGCTTGAAGGTGCCGATATGCGGATGCGCGATCTGCAGGATTTCCGGCGGCGCGCCGGCATCCACCAGCTCCCGCATCACCTTGCGGCCAAGGAAGCGCGGATCCTTGATCTGGCTGTAGAGCTTGCCGTCGCTGAAGGTGCCGGCGCCGCCTTCGCCGAATTGCACGTTGGATTCCGGATTCAACTGCTTCCTGCGCCACAGCCCCCAGGTGTCCTGCGTGCGCTCGCGCACCGCCTTGCCGCGTTCCAGCACCAGAGGTTTGAAGCCCATCTGCGCCAGCAGCAGTGCCGCAAAAATCCCGCAAGGACCAAAGCCGACGACGACAGGGCGGGGCGCAGTGACGGCGGCTGTCACCGGCATCTGGTAGCGCATGTCGGGTGTTGCCTGGATATGCGGGTTGTTCGCATGGCGGCGCAACAGTTCTGGGGCCTGCGCCGGATCTTGCAGCCGCACGTCAGTGATGTAGACCACCTGCAGCTCGGCCTTGCGCGCGTCGAAACTGCGCTTGAAAACCTCCACGTGCGCCACGGCCTCTGGTGGCTGACCGAGCACCCGGGCAGCAAGGTGCGCCAGATCGCCGTCCGCGTGGCCCAGCGGAAGTTTCAGCTCAGACAGGCGCAGAAGCATCGTACGGCACTCGCGGGCAGTCAGACGTATTCGCCCGCATTGGGCTGCGCCTTCCAGTCAATGGGGTCTTGCTGCAGCACCGTATCCATATCCATTTCCAGCACCACGCCGACTTCTCCTGGGAAGGAGGCGGCCAGCTCGCGCTGGCTCAGGCCAGCCTCGCGTGCCCGCGCCCGCCATGAAGCCAGATGAAGCACCGCCGCCAGCGGTTCGTAGGTCTCGCCGTCAAAAGGGGCGCTGTGGCTGCTCAGGGTATCGACGAATTCCGCCGGGAACCGCCATTGGCGCGCCATGGCAGCACTGACCGCGGCGTAGTCGTAACCCCAGGCGCGCCGCTCCGCCTTGGCACGGCGAAGGTCCAAAGGACCCGCAACAGTTGCGACAGCCCGGCAACCCTCAGGATCGCGCAGATGCAGAACCAGTTCCCCCAAGCCGTGCAGCAGACCTGTTGCGTAGGCCAGCGCCTGGTTGCGCCCGATGACACCAGCCAACGACCGCATGATCCGTGCGGTGTTGGCGCTGTAGCGCCAGAAATGCTGGAGATTCACACCCGGCACGGACCCTGATGTGGTGCCGAGAAAGGCCTGCGATGCAAAAAGCCGCAGCTGCGCGGTATCCAGCAGAACCATGGCTTCCGCAATGCTGCCCACCTTGCCCGAGAGCGGGTGCGGCTGCGCATTCGCCTCTTGCAGCAAACGTGCGGCCAATACAGGATCGCCGCAGAACCAGCGGTTCACGCGCCTCAAGTTGGGCTCTGCTTGCGCGAGCTCCGTCGTCAGCAGCGCAAGCACGCGCGGCAGACTGGGCAGCGTGCACTCCGTGGCCAGTATGTCATCAAGGGCCGTTGACTGAAGCTTCGTGCCGCTCATTTCAAATTAACTTAACATAATATACATTGTATCAAGTGCGCCAGCAGCGCGGCCTGCGCCGGTTTGACCCCGACAGCCGCGTCCAGCTTGGCGAGCGCTTTAGGTTCATGCGTCTGAACCTTGGCTGGGATCGGGCCGTCTGCGCGAAAAACTTTCATGTGACCGGGCGCACTTTACATAACTGGGAAAGCGGCAAGAATGATATCCCCGCGTGACGAAAGATTCCACGAAGCGCAGGCAAATGACAAAGGCGCATTCCAAGTAACATGGAGTGCAGACATACGGGTATCGTATCGAGAACATGCGCTTCATACGGACAGCGCCTCAACACCGGGCAGTACGCGCCACCCCGCCCGGCAACTCTTCTTTTGACGAGGTCCTCATGCAACTGACCATCAACGGCCAGCCCCATACGCTGAATATCGAACCCGAAATGCCGCTGCTCTGGGTGCTGCGCGACGAACTCGGCATCACCGGGCCCAAATTCGGTTGCGGCATCGGCGTCTGCGGCGCCTGCACCGTGCACGTGGATGGCGCGGCAGTGCGCTCCTGCTCGCTGCCCGTGGGCGATGTCAAAGGCGCCGTCACCACGATTGAAGGGCTGGCTCCCGCCGGCGCCCTGCACGCCGTGCAGCAGGCCTGGATCACGCACCAGGTGGCGCAGTGCGGCTACTGCCAGCCAGGGCAGATCATGACGGCGGCGACCTTCCTCGCCGGGCACCCTGCGCCCACGGACGCAGACATTGACGCCGCGCTTTCGGCCAATCTGTGCCGCTGCGGCACCTACCCGCGCATCCGCGAGGCGGTGCATGCCGCCGCCAAACTGCTGGAGGCCGCGCGATGAGCCGCATCGCCACCATCGCTCGCCGCGGCTTTCTCATCGGCTCCGTTGGTCTTGCCGGCGGCGTCGCGTTCGGCACCTGGCTGGTGCGCAAGACGCCGGCCAACCCGCTGGACGCCACTTCGAAGCCTGGACAGGCCGTTTTCAATCCCTGGGTGAAGATCGACGCCAACGGCATCACGCTGATCGCGCCGCATGCCGACGTGGGCCAGGGCGTGCGCTCGGTCCAGGCCGCGCTGATCGCCGAAGAGCTGGATCTGGACTGGGGGCAGTTCGATTTCGTGGCGGACCCCGGTGCACCCAGCGCCGCCTACTACAACAGCGCGCTGGCCGAAGAGCAGGTGCCGTTTCTCTCGACCGACGAGAGTTTTCCGGCCGAAGCCATGCGTTCCACCATGGGCGCGCTGTTCAAGGTCATGGGCGTGCAGATGACGGGCGGCTCCAGCACCGTGACGGACAGCTTCGTCAAGCTGCGCCATGCCGGCGCGGTGGCGCGCGAGACGCTCAAGCGCGCCGCATCGCAGCAGTCGGGCGTGCCCGTGGACCAGCTCAGGACGGACAAGGGCGCCGTCGTGCTGCCCGATGGAAAACGCCTGCCCTATACCGAACTGGCAGCATCCGCCGCATCGGAAAAGCCGGTGCAGCAGGTCGCCCTGCGCGACCCCAGCCAGTGGCGTCTGATCGGCAAGCCCATGCCGCGGCTGGATATGGCGCCCAAATCCACTGGCGCGCTGCGCTACGGCATAGACCTGCGCATGGATGGCATGCTGCATGCCGCCGTCAAGGTCAACCCGCGCCAGGGCGGCACGCTGGTGGGCTTTGACGCCAAGGCGGCCGAAGGCCTGCGCGGCGTGAAGAAGATCATGCCCGTGGCGGGCGGCGTGGCCGTGGTGGCGGACAACACCTGGCGCGCCTTCCGGGCGGTGAACGCCATCACCTGCGAATGGGGCCCCGCGCCCTACCCGGCGGAGCAGGCCGAACACTGGAAGGCCGTGGCGGATTCCTTCACCGCCGAGCGGCTGGACAAGGTCTGGCGCAACGACGGTGATGCCGAATCCGCGCTGGGCAGCGATGCCGTCGGCGCCGAATACCGCGCGCCCTATGTGGCGCATGCGCCGATGGAGCCGCTCTCGGCCATCGTGCGCTACACACCCGAACAGGCCGATGTCTGGTCAGGCAGCCAGGTGCCGCGCTTCGTCCAGGAGAAGGTGGCCAAAATCACCGGCCTGGACGCGAAATTGGTGCATGTCCACAACCAGTACTGCGGCGGCAGCTTCGGCCACCGGCTGGAATCCGAGCAGATCACGCTGGCGGCAGAAATTGCCCGGCAGATGCCGGGCGTACCGATCAAGCTCACCTTCAGCCGCGAAGAAGACTTCGCCCATGATTTCCCGCGCCAGATCACCATGGCGCGTGGGCGCGGTGCCGTCGCCAACGGCCAGGTGCAGGCCATGGCGCTGGACATCGCCTCCGTCTCCTCCAGCGCCTCGCAAATGGGGCGCCTCGGCCAGAAGGTGCCCGGGCCCGACGGGCAAATCCCCGCCGGCGCGTGGAATCTGCCCTATGCCCTGCCCCACTACCGCATGCGCGCCTACCGCGTGCCCGAGCTGGCGCCGACGAGCTCCTGGCGCTCGGTCGGTGCATCCTCCGCCGGTTTTTTTGCCGATGGCTTTCTGGACGAGCTGATCCACGCCGCCGGCGCCGACCCCCTGCAGGAGCGCCTGCGCCTGGCCAACGGCCCGGTGGCGCGCAAGGTGCTGGAAGCCGTCGCCGAAATGAGCGACTGGAAAGGCGCCAGGCCCGGCGAAGGGCGCGGGCGCGGCGTGGCCTTCATCGAGTCCTTCGGCGTGCCCTGCGCCGAGGTGGTCGAAGTCGCCCAAACACCCCAGGGCCTGCGTGTCGACAAGGTCTGGGTGGCGCTCGATGTGGGCAAGGTCGTCGATCCGGTGAACTTCGACAACCAGGTCAAGGGCGGCGTGGTCTGGGGACTGGGGCATGCGATGAATGCCGAAATCACCTACGCCGACGGCAAGGCGCAGCAGAGCAATTTCCACGAACACATGGGCATGCGCTTTGACCAATGCCCGGAGATCTTCGTGCGCGGGCTGGAAAACGGCCACAAAATCCGCGGCGCGGGCGAACCTCCCGTGCCGCCCGCCCCCGCGGCACTGGCCAACGCCATTTTTGCCGCCACCGGCGTGCGGCTGCGCGAAATGCCGTTCGCCAGGCAGGTGGCGTTTGCCTGAAGTTCGCGCACCGATTCCAAATTCCAAATGCAAAGGCATGCCGATGAAATCCGATCAGCCGCGTAGCCGCCGCGTCGCCGTCGCAGGCGCCACCGGCCTGATCGGCAGCCAGCTGGTGCAAGGGCTGTGCCGTGATCCGGAGGTGACCGCGGTGCATGCGCTGGCGCGGCGCGCGCCCGGCTTCACCCACCCCAAGCTGCACATGCTGGCGGTCGATTTTTCAGTGCCGATCACGCTGCCGCCACTCGATGAGATGTACCTGGCGCTGGGCACCACCATCAAGGTGGCAGGCAGCCAGGCCGCGATGCGCGCCATCGACGTGGATGCCAATCTGGCGCTGGCCCGCGCCGCCCGCGCCGCGGGCGCCACCCGCCTGGGCCTGATCAGCGCGATGGGCGCCAACGCGGCATCGCCGGTGTTCTACAACCGCATCAAGGGCGAGTTGGAACAGGCGCTCGCGGGCCTGGGCTTTGAAGCGCTGGTGATTGCCCGCCCCTCGCTGCTGCGTGGCGACCGCGCAGCGCTTGGTCAGCACACGCGCAGCGGCGAAATCTGGGGCGAACGCCTGAACGATCTGCTGCGCCCCCTCATCCCGCGCCAATGGCAGGCCATAGCCGCCGCGGATGTCGCGGCCGCGCTGGCACAGACCGTGCCCACTGCGTCGGGCCGCGTACTGCTGACCTCCGGCGCGATGCAGGGGGCCGCACAGCGCAGCGCGGACACGGATTCGCCCGCATGAGCCCGGGCGAAAGGGAAAAGAATATCCGTGCGTCTTGATGAACTGCTTTTCACCCAGGGCTTTGGTACCCGCCGCGTCTGCGCCGGTCTGATTCAGCAGGGCTTGGTGAGCATGCAGGGGCTGCCCTGCGACGACCCGGCCACCGAATGCCCGGTGGAGGGCCCGGCGTTCAACTTTACCGTGCAAGGCCAACGGTGGCCTTACCGCAGGCTCGCCTACCTCATGCTGCACAAACCGGCGGGCACCGAATGCTCCCAGCGCCCAGGCGCCTGGCCCAGCATCTACACCCTGTTGCCCGCGCCACTGCGCCAGCGCCCTGCCCCCGGCAAGACCCAGGGCGTGCAGGCGGTGGGCCGGCTCGATCAGGACACCACCGGCCTGCTGCTGCTCTCGGACGACGGCGCCTTCATCCACCGCATGAATTCGCCGCGCCACCACGTGCCCAAGGTCTACGAAGTGACCACCCGCCACCCGGTGGAGGCACGGCAGATCGAACAACTGCTCAGCGGCGTGGTGCTGATGGACGACCCGCAGCCCGTGCGCGCCGCCGCCTGCGAGGCCGTGGCCGAACACCGCCTGCTTCTCACCCTGACCGAGGGCAAATACCACCAGGTCAAGCGCATGGTGGCCGCCGTGGGCAACCGCGTGGAGGCGCTGCACCGCTCGCGCATCGGCGGCCTGGCGCTGCCCGCCGACCTCGCGCCGGGGCAATGGTGCTGGCTGGATGCCGAACAGCTGGCCCGGCTCCAAGGCAAGCAAGCCACGGCTCTGCCACCCGCTGGCAACCAGAGAATTTAGATAAAAAATGGCTGTATCTCTTATGCAGCCAGCGCGGACAGCTACGAAAATTGATGCTCCACGGTGTTTGCTGAATGCAAACCCGCCGCGCCGCCAACGCACTGCATCCATAGGCCGGTGCCCGTCACGTTGCGCCGCGCATACCCCACTTTGTTGTTATTTGAATACAAACCAGGCGTTGTTTCAGGGCTGTCATATCCGAAAGGCGTAATCCAGGGGTGTTCTCGATGTTTCTCGTATTGAAACGCGATCACGTTTCACCTCAACACCCCTTGGAGTTCTCCCATGAAAAAATCACTGATCGCCCTGACCGTGCTGGGCAGCGTCGCCACCATTGCTTCGGCCCAGTCCAACGTCACCCTGTATGGCCGCGCCGATGGCGGTCTGGGCAAAACCTTTGGCGGCAAGGCACAGATGACCAGCAGCTACAAGGAAACCAGCATGCTGGGCCTGCGCGGGCGGGAAGACCTGGGCGGTGGCCAGGTGGCGATCTTCAACTTCGAGCAGGAAGTCGACCTCAAAACCGGCGCAGGCGGCTCCTGGAACCGCGCAGCCTACGTGGGCATGGGCGGCGGCTTTGGCGAATTCAGCATGGGCCGTAGGACCACGCCTCAAAGCGACACCATGGGCGTGTTCGATCTGAACGGCACGGCCAACGCCACCTCGGCCCTGAAAAACCTGGGCTTGAGAGCCGATGGCAGCCTGGGCGGCAACCGCGCCAACAGCCAGTTCATGTACACCTCGCCGACGATGAGCGGCTTTCAGGCCCGCGCCTCGGTGGTACTGAAGGAAAACAAGACTGCCCCCGCCGCGGGCGCCGCCGACACGCGCAAGACCTCGTACCAGCTTGCCGCCAGCTACAAAAGCGGCCCCCTGAACCTGGGCATCGTCGTGGCCAGCAAGATGGCCGAAGGCAGCGCCGATCGCACCGGTTTTGCACTGGGCGCACGCTATGACTTCGGCTCGTTCATCGTGAGCGGCCTGTACACGCAGGACGAATCGCGCACCACCGGCAAGGGCTTCGGCTTGGGCGTGGCCGTTCCCCTGGGCGCGCTAACGGTGGGCGCCCAGGTGGCCCGCGTGACGAGCAACCCCAGCGCCACCCGCGAAGGCGCAACCGCCATCGAACTGTTTGCCAACTACAAACTGTCCAAGCGCACCCTGCTGTACGCAGGCTACGGCGGCCTGAACAAGGAAGGCAAGGCCATCAACGGCACCACGGGCTCCAATACCTTCGGCGTGGGCATGGTGCACCGCTTCTGATGCCGCGCGGCAGCCCGTCGCCGCGCCGCAGCATCCCGACAACGCCGCGCTCTGCGCGGCGTTGTCGCTGGCGCGCTGGCATGGATGCACTCGGCGCTCGCGACGCACCCAAAAAAAAAGGAGCGGTCCACCAACCGCTCATCGGAGTATTGCAATGAAAAAACCGTGCACTCTGTCTGCGCCTGGCAGCGGTGCATTTTGATCACCCCGTCGTCCAGCCATGCAGATCATGGTCAAGTTCAGGGGAAATCACGGATTGCCAGACAGCGGCAATTATGGAATCCATTGATTACATTCGCGTGACGGTCCCAGCATCCGCGCCGACCATCACGGTGTCGCACGACACCTGACTCACCCCGGCGTCAGTCGCCAGGTGCCGGGCCAGCAGCGTGCGCAGCCGCAAGGGTCGCAGGGGCTTGCGCAGCACCGGAAACTCGGGCGAGAGCTGGCGCAGCGACTGGATGTCTTCGCCGGTGATGAGCAGGCCCAGCTTCAGGCGCGGCAGTTGCGCGCGGGCTTCGTGCAGAACGGCCAGACCATCCGCTTTGCCGGGCAGCCGCCAGTCGCTCAGCACCGCGTCGAAGGGAGCCTGGGCGATGGCGGCGCAGGCCGCTTCGCTGCTGCCCGCGGTGTCCACCTGAAGTCCCCAGCCGGTGAGCAGCCGCACCAGAGCGTCGCGCGCCAGGGCGTTGTCCTCGACCACCAGCACGCGGCCGTGCAGCCGCTGCGGTGTGTTCGACGGGGCGTCCGGCGCGGGGGCGCCGCCGGCCTGGGCCATCGGGACGTCCAGCATGAACGTCGAGCCCCGGTTCACGCGCGAGCGCAGGCCCAGGCCATGGCCCAGCAGCGCGGCGATGCGCTTGACCGTGGCCAGGCCCAGGCCGTGGCCCAGCTCCGGGTTGCGTCCGGGGTTGTTGAGCTGGACGAACTCCTCGTAGATCAATTCCCGCGCCTCTTCGGGAATGCCCACACCGGTGTCCACCACGCACACGCGCAGCGTGTCGCCGCGCGGCGTGTAGCGCAGGGCGTTGGCCAGCAGGTTGGACAGGATGCGCTCCAGCAACACCGGGTCGGTGCGCACCCAGGCGCCGGTGGGCCGCACGCGCAGCTGAAGCTGCTTCTGCCGCGCGACGGCTTCGTGCATGTTGGCCAGTTGTTTGAACAGCCGCTGCAGCGCAAAGACGCGCGGCGCGGGCGTGAGCTGGCCGGAATCGATGCGCGAGAAATCGAGCAGCGACTCCAGCATGTGGTCCAGCGCCGCCATGCATTGGTGCATGCGCGCCAGGGTGTCGTCGTCGCTCTCGCGCTGGCCGATTCTCGGCTGCAGCACGCTCAGGTACAGCCCCATGGCCTGCAGCGGCTGGCGCAGATCGTGGCTGGCGGCGGCGAAGAAGCGCGACTTGGCGGCATTGGCGGCTTCCGCCTGGGCGTGTTTGTCGTGCAGCTCGCGCACCAGATCCTCGTTGCGCAGGCGGGTCAGGGCTTCCTGGTGCAAGGTGCGCGCCGTGCGCAGGTTGGCCGAGACCAGCACCACCCACAGCACGCAGCAGAAAACGGCTTCCACCATGCGCTCGGGATCGCCCAGCACGGCCAGCCGCGCGGCGATGCCCAGCAGCAGCGCGCTGGTCACGGCCCACATCACGGGCGGCCAGCTGGCAAACAGCGCCGCTCCGCCGGCGGCCAGAATGGTCAGCAGCGCCAGCATCTGCAATATCAGGATGTGGTTGCCGGACTCCACCGAAAAGTGAAACCACACCAGCACCACGATGGCGCCCAGCACCAGCCGCCAGCCGATCGCACGGGCCCAGCGGCGCGGCGCATCGTCGCGCAAGGCCCGCTCGCGCGCCATGCGTCGCAGCAGGAACACGCGTTCCACGCCGAAGGCCAGCAGCAAGAGCAGCAGCGTCATCGCCCGGAACGTGCCGATGTGCGGCTGCGTCAGCCACGCCGTCAGCAGCGGGCCGATGACGATCGAGGTCACCAGCACCTGGCGCATGCCTTCCGCGAGCGAATCCAGCATCTGCCGCTCGATCTGCAGCCGCTTGGCGTCGTCCACGCCCGGCGGCGCCATGCCGTCGGCGGTGAGCATGAGCCGGTGCAGCGCCGCAGGCGGCCAGGACAGGCGCGCGTTCACGGAGGCGGATCGTCAAGCATGGCGCGCGCCATGACCACGGCCTGCACGCGATTGGTGGCGCCCATTCGGGCGAAGATGGCTTCCAGGTGCTTCTTCACCGTGGTGGGCGAGATGCCCATGGCGCGCGCGATCTGCTTGTTGCTGCTGCCTTGGGCCAGCGCGCGCAGCACGTCCTGCTGGCGCGCCGTCAGGACCGTGGAGTCGGCGGGTGCGGCATCGCTCGCCAGCACCGGCGGGCCTGGCGTGTCGAACACCGGCTCGCCCAGCGCCAGGCGGCCCAGGTGCTCCAGCAGCGTCGCGATCTCCAGTGACTTGGGCAGATACGCGCTCAGGCCCGCTTCGCGCGCGCGTAGCGGCAGCGTCGGGTCGTCCAGGCCAGACATCAGGCCCACCCCCAGCTCGGGGTGCCGGCGCATCAGCACCTGGGCGCAGCGCAGTCCGTCCATGCCGGGCAGAAGGTAGTCCAGCAGCACCAGGTCGAACCCATCGTCCGCCGCGGCCAGTGCGTCGAGTGCATCGTCCAGCGTACCCACCGCCTGCACGCGCAGCCGGGGCACCTGGTGGCGCAGCGCCGCCGCCAGCCCGTCGCGGAACAACGGGTGGTCATCCACCAGCAGCAGGGCGAAATCGTCGAGCACGTCTCAGGCGCCTCCTTGCATGCACCCCTGAACCCGTTGACCGTAACAACGGATCAAAGCTGTAACGATACTTCATGATCTGGGCGTTCGCCATGGGCCGATCGGCGTATGGCGCGGCGCGGCCACCCTCCGCATGATGCGCGGACTCGAATATGCAGGGAGAGCGTTGCATGCCGTTTGTCGCTCGCGCTTTGGCGGGGGGCCTGAGCCAGCTCCTGGCCGGCGTACTGATCTGGGCTGCCGCGTGCACCGGCGCCTGGGCGGCCACCGCCAGCTACGACATCCTGCTTGATGTCGACAACGATCCGGCCACCGGTTGCACCGTGGCGCTGCCGGCGCCGCACGGCAGCTTCGCCGGGGCCGAGCGCGTGCTCAGCACCAGCATCGTGACCGATGCCGGCGGCGCCACCGTCACCGGCGTCACCAGCCGCTCCTGCGTGGGCGGTGTGCTGGCCGCCCCCGCCACCGTGTCCGCCGGCGGCTGGCCCGTGGGCCTGGGCGTCGGGACCAGCGCCAGCGCCGTGGTGGAAACCTTCCTGCCGCTGGCGCAACTGGGCGGCGCCACGCGGGTGCGCGCGGCCGTCATGTCCACCACCCCCGACGGGGGCGACGCGCTGCTGGGCGCCGACCTCGTCGTGGGCGCCGCCGCTCCGCCGTCGCCGGGCAGCGTGACCCCCATTCCCACCCTTTCGCCCCTGTGGGTGGCGCTGCTGGCCGCCAGCATCGGCCTGGCCGGCGCCAGGCTGGCCCGGCGTGCGGGCGCCCCGCTGGCGGTGCTGTGCGCCTGCGTTCTCCTGAGCGCCGGCGGCATGGCGTGGGCCGCCACCATCATCCTGGATGGCCAGACCGGCGACTGGGCCGGCCAGTCGCCGGCGCTCGCCGGCGCCAAGGGCGATGCGCCGCCCAACGCCGACCTGGTGGCGCTGTGGTTCACGCACGACGCCGCCAACGCCTACTTCCGCATCGATGTCGACGTGGTGGCCGACGGCAGCGTGCCGGCACCGCCCACCTTGGCGCTGGGCCCCATTGCCGACCGCAGCATTCCGACGGGCCAGCCGTGGTCGCTGCGGCTGGCGGCCAACGCGTCCGACCCCGCGGCCGTGCTGAGCTACCGGATTGACGAAGGCCCATCCGGCGCGGCGCTGGCGCCCGAGCCGCTGCTCAAATGGACACCCGGCGCAGGCGACGTGGGTGCGTCGCATCCGTTCACCATCGCCGCCAGCGACGGCACGCGCAGCGCGCAGGCCAGCTTCCAGGTGACGGTGACGGCGCCGGAGAACCGCCCGCCGGAGATCGAGCCGCAGCCAAGCGCCAGCATTGGCGCCGGCAGCCGCTTCGAGCGGGTCATCGTGGTCAGTGACCCGGATGGTGATGCGGTGACGCTGGCCCTGCTGGGCGGGCCGCCGGGCGCGGCGCTGACCGGCAACACCTTGCGCTGGCCGGCGACGCAGGACGATCTGGGCGAGCACTTCTTCATGTTGCAGGCCACCGATGCGCGTGGGGCCAGCAGCGGCGCGCGCTTTGTGATCCAGGTCGGGCCCAGTGCAGTGCCGCTGGCCGTTGATGACGCTTATCAAGTGCGCGAGGGAGAGGTTCTCACCATCGCTGCACCCGGCGTCTTGGCCAATGACGTAAATCCTCTGGGCGGCACGCTCGCTGCCGAGAAGCTCAGTGAGCCGGACAAAGGTGCTTTGACCGCTTTCAATTCCGATGGCGCCTTCACCTACAAGGCCCCGGATGTCTTGCCTCCACCACCGATATTCAAGATGGAGTTGGCCTGGCATGCGGATGGCAGAAGATTCGCGCACAACCTGTCGGTGGGCAGTCTGACGAACGGCGACGATGTTCCGGATTTCGTCTATCTTTCTGCTAACGGCATCGTGACCGCACGCAGTGGCGATGACCAGAGGCTGCTGTGGGAACACAACCCCATTGCTCTGCCGCCGGGCATGACATTGGCCGATGGCACCGTGCTGCCTGCCGGCCGTCTGTGCACGACTTACAGCAATCGTCACAACAATCCCATCATTGCGGACGTCGATGACGATGGCGCTGCCGAAGTGGTGATGGCTGTCGCTTGCAATTTGGACGGGGAGACGACGGGCGCAGGCCGCCACATGCGGGTGATTGCGCTGGAAGGCGCGACGGGCGATGTCAAATGGCTGTCGCCCCGAACGGCGCAGCTTGACAGCGTTCGAGGCATGGTGATCTCGGGGACCCAGGATGTGAACCTTTCCGTGGCGCGCTTGTCGTCGACCGGTGATCCGCTGATTTTTGGCGGCAGGGCGGAGCAAGGCTACATTCCTTACAGCACAACATCGGTGTGTTCGCTGCTGGGTGGCGCAGTGGATGATCTGTACTGTCGGCGCGTGTTCGCGATCAATGGCAAGACGGGCGAGCTGCAGCACAATTTCTATGCCGTTCCACCGGGGCCAGGCACGCTCAATGGATATGCCAGAAATGGGGGAGGTCAAGATTTTTTCGGCCCACCCGTTGTGGCAGACCTGGATGACGACGGTGAGGTTGAGGTGCTCTTCGAAGGCACCCTGTGGAACAAGAATGGCACGGTCCGCCGCCATTACGATGGCACTTCAGCGCATGTCGCGACGGGGCCTTTCGCGGTTGCCGATCTGGATGGCGATGGCAAGCCGGAACTCATCCTGGTGGATTATGTGGGTGAGCGCATGCGTGGCTTGCGTCTGGACGGCTCATCCCTTTGGAATGTGCCGGTGCCGGAATGCTCCTCCAGACAACGCTGCGGGCTGTCCGTGGCCGATGTCGATGGCGACAACACGCCCGAAATTCTGGTGCACGCCTTCCCCGACCGCCTGATGGTGTTGGATGCGCTGGGCCGTCTGCGTTGGGCGCGCCGGTACTCGTCCACCCTGCACATATCCGGGCAACCCGCCGTTTATGACCTGGATGGCGATGGCGTGCCGGAAGTCGTTTTGCGTGTGGCCGATACGATTCAGGTGCTGCGTGGCGATACGGGCGCAGATCTGGACTCGTACCAGATGGCGCCGGACTCTTTATCTATCTATAACTACTACATGCTGCCGCCACGCGTGGTCGACATCGATGGTGATGGGCATGCGGAAATCGTGGTCAACAATACGGTGCCCCTACCTCAAGACGGCACGGGCGGTGTCTGGGCGTTCAGGAGTGCCAACGAGCCGTGGATGAAGGTGCGCAAACGCCAGGGTGCGCGGTTTGATCTGGACGGCAACGTCGAAGAACTTACAGGCCAAGTGGCCGCCGTGCCGCCCACGCCCGGCATGAATGGGAGCGCCAACCTGTACGGCCACCAGCCGCAACTGCAGACCAGGGCCGACCTGCGCCAGCGCGCACGCACCTCCTTCCACTACCGCGCCCAGGCTGCGGGCGTCCCGACCGAACAGGCCACGGTCACCATCGACATTCAGCCCCCCAACAGCCCGCCCCGCATCACCTCCACGCCGCCCTCGGCGGCCGTGACGGAAAACGTGCTGGCGTATCAGATCACAGCGGTGGACGCCGACCCCGGCGACACCATCACCTACCGCCTGGTGTATTCCGACGAGCCGAGCGCGGCAGTCACCCCCGATGGCTTGTTTACCCGTCAGGGGCGAGCCGGTTATGGTCCTTTTCTGAACATCGTGCGTGCCACGGATAGCCGGGAAGCCTACTCCGAGCAAAGCTTTGTCATCAACTTTGTTTCCAGGTCGGGCGCCTATCAGGTGATGCCGGACTTCGAAGGGCAAACTCGCCACGATGCATTGGACGCGATTGCCAGCTCCGTATACAGCCTGGGCCGGATCGACGAGGTGTTTGATGACAGCGTGGCGGTGGGCCGGGTGATCAGTCAGTCACCGGCCGCAGGCAGTAGCCAGATTCGAGGCACGGCGGTGCATCTGACGATTTCCAAGGGGGGCGCCCCCCGGGCCGTCCCCAACCTGATCGGGGCGCAGGCTGCCTCGGCCGCTGGGCTGCTACCTGCGCCTTTCGCCCTGGGCAGCGTCAACTACGTCTACAGCGATGCGGTCGAGCGAGGCCGCATCATTTCGCAAAATCCATTGGCGGGCACGGTGATGGCGCCTGGAGCGGTGTCGGTGCAAGTCTCAGGCGGCAGCGGCCTGGAACTGGTCTTGAGCCATGACTACAGCAGCGCCGATCTGCCAATTGCCTTTACCGCGCAGGCGTTCGCGCCCGATGGCAGCGCGCAGCCGCTGCCCGGACCGATCGTCTACAGCGTGACCGCGCTGATGACGCCCCATGCGGGGCCGCTGCCCAGCGTCAGCGGCGGCCAGATCAGCTTTGGCGGCGCCACGCGCGGCAGCTTCCGCCTGAGTGTCAGCGGCGGTGGACGCCATGCGAGCGTGGACTTCGCCGTCGGCCCGCCGGGCGTGGGCGGTGACGAATCGCCCATGGTCGAATTCGTGCAGCTCACGCAGACCTTGCAGGGCATCCAGGACCTGTTGCAGCAAGCCCGAGGGCAGGATGAAACCACCGCCAGGGCCACGCTGGCGCAAGCCGTGGCCCTGTGGCGCAGCTTTGACCGCGATGCCTTGCGCCTGAGCTCGCCGATGACCATCGAAGACGGCTTTTTGCCCACGCTGGCCGATTTGTCAGCCGCCGGGGTCGTACCGGGGCCGCAGGATGCCCTCAACAAGCAGTTGCTGCGCCAGAGCATCGCGCCGCTGAAGGCACTGACGGAAGGCTTGCGCGCGCGCCACACGCCCCTGACGCAGATCGATGCGCTGGGCGCGGCGTTCGACGCCAAGGCGCGGCTGGTCGCGGGCATGGCGCCCAGCGAGTACGGCACGGTGCTGGCCGCGCCGGAGTACGCGCTGATCGTCTCGCACGCCATCCCCGACATGATGGATGCGCTGATGAACGACCTGGGCGAGGGCCTGGGCATGGGGCGCGAGGCGCGCCCCTTCCCGCTGCTGAAGTCCGCGCTGGTGGACACGCTGGCGACCCTGGCCGTGGAACAGACCATTGCGAAAGTCGCCCCCCTCATCGAAAGCGCCAAGAAGTACGCCAAGGACATCCTGGGCCAGGCGGCCTGGGGCGCGGCGGTGGTGGCGCTTGCGGACCATGCCCGGGAGTTCCTGGACGGACAGGAGTTGATCGCGGTCGGTTCGGGTGCATCCATGTCGATCCACGTGTTCGAGTCGTCCTTGTCGTTCATCGAGGCCATTGGGCTGGAGTGGGAATACACCGAGCTGAACACCGTGATCCTCATCGGCCCGGACATGGTGAGCGCCACGAAGGACGTGTTCGACAAGATCAGCGGTGCCTGGAGTGCCAAGCCGGGCAGCAGCTACAAGAGTTCGAGCGAGGTCAAGAAAGACCTGAAGGCCTTGAAGGGCGCGCTGAAGAGCCTGCTCGATTCGGCCGATGCCGCGGCGGACACCGTGGAGCGCGCCTTCCAGGGCACCGATGAGGAGCCGGAGGATTGCCTGTTCAGCAACCACCCGGAGTGCACGATGCTGCTGTTCTCGGACGGTTTCGATTCGGTCTACCACTACAGCGGACCCGGCGGCGGCACGGGCCTGGGCGGCCTGCCGGTGCCCATCCCGTTCATCGTGCGCAACAACGTGAGCGGGCAGATCTACATCAGCACGCCGGTGTTTCTGCCGACCCCCGCGCCCTGACCGGCTGGCGCGCCGGGCGCTGCGGCGCTGCCGTTCAACCGGATGGCGAATGACGCCGGCTGGCGCCGGCATGGCGGATGACTGGCCCCGTCATGGGATATCGAACCGCGGTGAACTCATTTTAATATAGCTGCTTGCGCTTGCCTACAAACGTTTTCAAATACGAATGTATCTAAAAACGTTGACTGGCAAGCGCAAGCAGCTATCGATTCAAAAGCGCGGTTGCTGGGCAGCGCGCCGCCGATTCATTGGATCGAACGCGGCTCCATCCCTCAAAAATTCACCTCGAACACCACCCCCTCATCGTTCCTGCGCATCACCCCCACCTTGTACGCCGCAATGTCCTGCTCCTGCGGTGAGGCCTGCGTCTTGCTGATGTTGAGCCACTTTTCCATGAACTTGAGCGGGTTGGCCTTGGGGAATTCGTATTTGGTCGTCTCCAGGCCCAGCGTCTGGTAGACGTCCTTGGCGCAGTAGCGCGTCCAGGCCGACAGGCGCTCGGCGTTCATGCCGACGAGTTCGCGGCCTTCGGAGAAGAGGTACTCGATCCAGGCGAGTTCGCTGTCCACCACTTCGGCGATGAGCTGCTCGATGTCTTCGCGCTTCTGCGCGAAGGCGGTCTGGCCGCGCGCCGTGGTCAGTTCGTTCTGCAGCACGGCGCGGTCGAGCTCGGCGTGGATTTCCAGCTCGTCCTGCGCGATCTTCTGGATGGATTTGCCTATCGGCTGGAACATGCCGGTGTCGCAGATGGCAAAGGTCACGGCGAAACTCGCCATGAACTGGATGCGTTCCATGCAGAAGAGCGCGACGAGCATCATGAAGATGGCGTTGTAGGTGTCCTGGTCGTTGCCCAATGCCCCTAGCGCGTATTGGTGCGAGACGGTATAGCCGTCTTCAAAGGCCTTCACGACGCGGGCCAGGCGCGCATGCGCCTCCTGCACGCTGAGGATCTCGTCGATGATGACCGAGGGGTCGTCAAACGAATTGCGCACGATCTCGGAATAGGTAGCGGCGTGGATGACCTCGTTGTCCGACACGCGCTGCCACGCGGCCCAGAGTTCGCTGCTGGTGATGAAGGGCGCGAGCACCGGCGCGATGGCGCGGCTGGCGACGCTGTCGGCCTCCCACTGCCAGGCCAGCGTCTTGATCATCATGTCGTAGGTGGAGCGGCTGGCCTTCTTGAAGTCGGCGTTGCAGCTCGAATAGTCGAATTCGTTCTCATCCCAGTCCAGCGATTTCTGCGTCTTGTACAGCTCCCAGATGCGCGGGTAGTGGCGGTTGATGGTGTCGAACAGACCCTGTTTGTCGCCCAGGAACAGCAGCGGCTTGTCGTAATCGGTCTTGGTGTAGTTGAAGACGGTATCGGTCATGGCGGGTTTCCTTCAGATCAGAGGGTGCAGGCGCCGTTGCACTCGGGGTCGGCATCCAGCACGCTCTCGGCACTTGAAGCTTCGGGGCCGTTCGCCTCGCCCTTCTTGCCACCCACGTCGGCCGCCATCGCGCTGCCCACCATGCGGCCGACGAGCTCGTGGCGCTCGGCATCGGCCTCGCTCAGTGCCTTGAAGCCGGCCGAGGTCTTCTGGTTCATGTAGTACTTGCTCTTGAGGCCGAGCTTGATGCGGTAGAGGTAGTCCTGAATCATCTCGCTGGAGCCTATGAAGGCGTCGCCTATCACCTTGCGGTAGAAGTCGGCGGAGATGCCCTGGTCGGTCCACTTCTGCAGGATGGCGTAGGCCTCGGTCATGTCCTTGGCGGGGATGTCCCAGGCGGATTCGTACCAGTCGGCGAGCTCTTCGCCATTGGGCGCGGCCCAGTAGTTCACGCGCTGGTTGTCGGTCTTGATGAGCGTGAGCTCGCGGATGGGGTAGACGCCGTTGGTCGTGCCCGAGGCGTTGGCCGAGGTCTCGGTGGGCATGTGCGCAGCCAGCACCGAGTTGCGGATGCCGCCGTTGGCGACGATGGCGGCGCGCAGCTGCTCCCAGTCGTAGCGGTTCTTGAGCGGTGCGATCTGATCGACGTTGCGGTTGTAGGTATCCAGCGGCAGCCAGCCTTCGGCCCAGCGGGTCTTGTGGATCCAGGGGGCGTTGCCCAGCTCCTTGCCCAGACGCAGGCTGGCGCTGAGCAGGTGGTAGAAGTGGCGCTCGGCCGTCTGGTGGATGAACTGCTTGCCCTCCGCCGTGGTGTAGCGCTGGTGCTCGCGCGCCATCAGGTGCGCCAGGCCCAGGATGCCGACGCCGGCGTTCAGACGCGCCTTGGAGGTGTAGCCGATGTGCGGCAGCTCGTATTCCGCCAGGTGGATGCACTTGTCGATCATCAGGAGCGCGTAGTAGGCGACTTCCTCGTACTGCGCATCGCTCTCGATGTTGTCCACGCAGATGCCCGCGAGGTTGCAGGTGGCCACCTCGGGTGAGGAGCGCTGGGTGATCTTCTGGAGGGTGGCGCCCTGCACCACGTCGCCCGGCTGCAGCTCCAGCGGGTAGACCATGCCGCGCTGCGTTTGCACGGGCTTTTCGCCGCTCAGGCGGTGCGTGCCGCCCTCCTCGTCTTCGAATTCGATGAAGGAGACGTCGCCTTCCTTGTAGATTTCGGTGATGTGGTTGTAGGCGCCGGTGGGCAGGTCGATTTCGGAGCAGAGGTTGGAGCTGTAGATGGTCTCCTTGAACGGCGTGTGGCGGTTCATCTCGTGGATGTTGTGCTCGTAGATGCGGCCGGTCTCGTTCCACTCGTTGCAGGCGGTGATGAGGATTTCGCGCGCATTCAGGTAGCGCTTGGGGAACAGCGGGTTCTTGTCGTACTTCTCGTACAGCCGCTCAAAGCGCTCTTCGTCGCTGCTGTAGAGCGCCTCGTACAGATCCGGCGCGGTGAAGCTGTTGAAGAGGAAGATGTCTTCGTTCCTCGCCACCTTGCGCGCGAACAACCGGTTGCTGCCCCAGGAATAGTCCATGCCGCGGATCTTCTTGTCCTCGGTGGACATGGGGTTCTTCAGGCGCAGCAGGGTTTCGACCTCGGGGTCGTAGATCGAGAAGTAGCTGGTGCAGGCGCCGCCGCGGCCGTTCTGCAGGCTGGATTTCACCTCCGAGACCACGGCGCGCAGGTAGGGCAGCTTGCCCTGGTGGCGGATCACGCCGCCGCGCACCGGGTCGTTCACCGAGCGCAAATTCATGTGCGAGCCGATGCCCGCGCTCATGTAGGTCATGGTGTAGGCGATGTGGTTGCCCACGGCGATCGAGCGCGCACTGTCCGCCGTGGTGTAGAGGCAGCAGCTGGCGTAGCCGCGCAGCGGCGTGCCCAGGTTGATGTGGTTGGGCGTGGGCGCGTTGATGCGGTTCATCGACAGGTGCTCGTACCAGCGGGCCACGTCCGTCATGCGGCGCGCGCGCGGCTGGTCCACGGCCAGCGCCATGGCCATGCGCATGTAGATGAACTGCGAGGTCTCGTAGATGCGGTTCTTCACCCGGTCGGCGATCGCGTATTTCGACAGGTGCGTGTGCAGCTGGTAATGCGCGTAGCCGTAGTCGCGGTCATGGTCGATCAGCTTCTCGACCTCGGCGTATTCCTCGTCGGAATAGTCCAGATGCTCCATGTAGCCGAGCTTTTGCAGGCGCCGGTGCAGCTGCAGCACCGTGGGCATGAAGACGCCGTGCACCTCTTTGTGCATCAGCGCCGCGTACAGGCGCCCGGCCATGCGGTTGTAGAGCCACGAATCGGACTGCAGGCAGTTCTTGATGAGCTGCTGCTGCAGCATCGTCGTCGTCACCTGCTCGGGCATGTCCGTCACCGTCTCAAGCACCACCGAGGACCAGTCCATGTCCGGCCCCAGGGCCTGGGCGGCCCATTCGCCCCAGCCGTTGAGCTTGGACGGGGTGAACGACTCGACGCGGCCGTCGCGCTTGGTGACTGATTCGATCATGGCGGGGGATGCTCCTTGGGCGGTGTGGATACGCTAAAACGCTAGGGATAGTAGTTTAGCCGCCATCTGCACACAATCAGTAGTGTCCCTGACGTGATGGGGAAAAGAGGGAAATCCGCAGCCTGAACCAGCGGGGCGGGCGCATGGGCGCTGGGTTTTGCCTTTTTGCAACACCCTGTCCGCAGACGGCGATGAGGTCTCAGACAGGTGGCAAACCGCCTTCATGCCCCTTGGCGCGCTCGCCGATGCTGGGCAGCGCGCCGGCCTGCTCCAGGATGGGATAGGCGGTGGCGCTGATGAGCGAATTGATGCGGCGCAATTCGCTCAGCAAATCAATGTGCAGCGAACTGGTTTCCATGCTCTGCGTGGAGCGGTCGGCCAGGCGGGCCAGATGGTTGGCCGCGTAGGCGCGCTCCAGCGCGCGGAAATGCCCTTTTTCCTCCAGCAGCCGCTGCGCATCGCGCACCGTTCCGTCCAGGAAGACCCCCATGCCCAGGCGCAGGTTGTTGATCAGGCGCTGGTGCAGCTCGGTGATCTCCCGCATGCCGGCCTCGGAGAATTCCACACCCTTGGCGATCTTCTTTTCCTGCACGTCCTGCACGATGCGCTCGATGATGTCGCCGATCTGCTCCATGTTGATGGTGAAGCTGATGATGTCCGCCCAGCGGCGGCTTTCCTTCTCGCCCAGATCCTCGCGCGGGATTTTGGTCAGGTAATACTTGATCGCCGAATAGAGCGCGTCCACCTCGTCGTCCATGCCGCGCAGGCGCTGCGCCAGCGCTTCGTCGTTGTCGCGGATCACGTCCAGCACGCCCTTGAGCATGGTTTCCACCACGTCGGCCTGGTAGAGCGCCTCGCGCACCGCCAGCGTCATCGCGAGCGACGGCGTGGCCAGAGCGGAAGGGTCGAGGTGGCGCGGCTGGTAGCCCTGCGCCTGGGCCGACTTGGGCAGCAGCCGCGCCACCCAGCGCGCCACCCATTGCGTGAGGCCGATGAAGCCCACGCCGATGATGATGTTGTAGCCCAGGTGGAACAGCACCACGCTGTGCGCCGTGCCCGGCACGAGCGGATGCACATAGCGCGCCCACAACTCCACGAAGGGCGCCACCAGCACCACGCCCAGCACCTTGAAGACCACGTTGCCCACCGTCACCTGCCGCACCTCGGCGGAAGAGCGCGCCATGGTCAGGACCGCGGCCAGGCCATTGCCCAGATTGGCGCCCAGCACCAGACCCAATGCCATGGACAGCGGCACCACGTTGGAATCGGCCATGGCCGCGATCAGCAGCACCACCGCCAGGCTGGAATACGAAACGATGGCCAGCACCGCGCCGACCAGGATTTCGGCGAACAGGTCGTTGTTCATGGCCTCCAGAATGACTGGTGTGATGGGCGAGGCGAGCATGGGCTCGCTGGCCAGCACGATCTGCTGCAGCGCCAGCAGCATCAGTCCCAGGCCGATCAGGATGCGCCCCACGCGCCCGGCCGTGCGCGCCTGCCAGCTGACATACAGCACCACACCCGAAAAAACGAACAGCGGCGAGAGCCAGGACAAATCCATCGAAAACAGCACCGCCATCAGCGCCGTGCCGATATCCGCCCCGCGCATCACGGCCAGCGCCGCCGGCAGCGAGATCAGCCCCTGCCCCACGAAGGACGCCGTCATCAGCCCCGTGGCGGTGCTCGACTGCACCAGCGCCGTCACGCCAATGCCCGAAAGCGCCGCGGTGAAGCGATTGCCCAGGCTCCTGGCCAGCCAGGTGCGCAGGTTGGCACCGAAGACGCGCAGCACCCCGGTGCGCACCAGGTGCATGCCCCAGATCAGCAGCGCAATGGCTGCCAGCAGATCCAACAAATGCTTCATGTCCCGCGGACGCTTTTCAAGAAAATCCCTGTTTGGCAAAGGCCAGTCCAAAGCATACCCGGGCCCGATGGTGTCGTTCGTCCTAAACTGGCCATACCATGGCGCAGCAGGCAGACACGAAGGCACTGGGGATTGCCCATCAAGGGGGGAAATTCCACTATGCGCTGGTCCAAGGCCAGCCGGATGGCGGCGTCAGCGTGCTGCACCAGGGCCTGGTCGCGCATCTGGATGGTCTGCGCAATCCGCTGGAATCACGCGGCGCGCCCATGGCAAGCGTCGCCGCCATTGGTATCGCCTGCGCTCGGCTGGGCGATGCGCTCGCACCCATCGCTCCGGGCGTGCCGGTGCTGGTCATCGACACCTTGCAAGCCCACCTGCTCGCGGCCTCGGCCAACCCTGCCTGTCTCGCCAATCCGCTGGTGGCTCTGGTGGCCACAGACACGCTGACGACCCTGGTACGGGTGGATGCGCCCGGCCACTGCGCAGCGCTGGGCCGCTCTCTCGACACTGCCGCGGGCAACGTCTTCGACGCTCTCGCCGAGCAGCTGGGCATGGACCTGCCGGGCGGCGCCGCGCTCGCCCGGCTGGCGGATTTCGGCGACGCCGACGGCGATCGGATGCCCGAGCCCGAAGTGGATGCGGCGTCGCTGGACTTTTCGTTTGCCCCGCTGCGCATGGCGGCGCTGCGGCGCGCACGAGAACTTGAAGGAAGCCCCTGCGAACAACCCCGCGCCGATCTGGCAGCCAGCGTACAGCAGGCGGTGGCAGGCCAGCTTGCGCGGCAGGCGCTCAAGGCGCTGCAACGCACCGGCAGCACCCAGCTGGCGCTCTGCGGCAAAGTGGCCAACAACGCCACGCTGCGGGCGGCGCTGCAAGGCCATTGCCACCTGGTCACGCCCTTGCCGGGCACATCCCGCTCCATCCGCCTGGCACAGGCAGCGTACGTGCTGCAGGCCTGCCAACCCCGGCCCGCGAGCGTCAGGCCTCGAGCCCGATGAACAGCCCGGACGCCGGTGCGCCGTTCTTCATGGTTTTCTGCGCGCCCGCAACACCTCATCGACGATCAGGCACACGGCCCCCAAGGTGATCGCGGCATCGGCCAGATTGAAGGCCGGGAAATGGCCGCCATGAAACACCGGCGCAAGAAACGCCCAGTGGAAGTCCAGAAAATCAACCACATAGCCGTGCTCCAGCCGGTCGACGACATTGCCCACGGCACCACCCAGAATGCTGGCGAGGGCAAACGCAAACAGCTTCTGATGGGCATGGCGCAGCAGCTGCCAGGCAATGAAGCCGCCCACCACCACGCCGATGGCGGTGAACAACCAGCGCTGCCAGCCCCCGGCCGATGCAAGAAAGGAAAACGCCGCGCCGGTGTTGTGCGCGCGCACGATGTTGAAGAAACCGGTGATCTGCGTCGCATCGCCCAGCTGGTAGTGCTGCAGGATCAGGCGCTTGCCGAGCTGGTCCAGAGCAACCACCGCCAGCGCCCACGCAAACCACGGCGCGGCGCGAAGGGGGCCGCCTTGGCGCGGCGCGGCGTCAGGCATGAAGGCGCGGCTCGCCGCCGCCAAACAGGTTGCTGGTGCAGCGGCCGCACAACGTGGGGTGCCGGGCATCGTGCCCAACGTCGGCGCGGTAATGCCAGCAGCGTTCGCATTTATCATCAAAACTGGCTTTTACGGTTATCTGCATTGCGCTTCCAGCTATCAATTCCACGTTTGAGACGATCAAGACGAACTTCAAGTCGTCGCCCAGGCCGGCAAGCTGCGCATGGTCTTCTGGCGGAAGCGTCAGGGTCACGACTGCCTGCAGTGAGGAGCCGATGGCGCCTGCGGCCCGCTGGTTTTCAATTTCCTTGTTGACGGCCGCGCGAATTTCCAGAATGCGCTGCCACCGGGCCAGCAGCGCCTCATCCACCCGCGCCACCTCCTGGAAGGTTTCGAGGTAAATCGATGCGGAGCCGCCAAAAATCTTCCATGCCTCTTCCGCGGTGAACGAGAGGAAGGGCGCCATCCAGCGCAGCATGGCGTGGGTGATCTTGTACAGCGCCGTCTGCGCGCTGCGCCGTGCCAGGCTTTTGGCACCGGTGGTGTAGAGCCGGTCCTTGAGCACATCCAGGTAGAAGCCGCCCAGGTCCTCGGAGCAGAACAGCTGCAGCCTGGCCACCACCGGGTGAAACTCGTACACCTTGTAGTGCGCCAGGATGTCCTGCTGCAGCTGCGCGGTGCGGGCCAGCGCCCAGCGGTCGATTTCCAGCAGCTCGGCATCCGCCACCGCGTCGTGCGCCGGATCGAAATCACTCACATTGGCGAGCAGAAAGCGCAGCGTGTTGCGGATGCGGCGATAGCCATCGACCACGCGCGCCAGGATCTTGTCGTCGATCGCCAGGTCGCCCGAGTAATCGGTCGATGCGCACCACAGGCGGATGATTTCGGCACCCAGCTTGCCGCTCACTTCCTGCGGCGAAACGGTGTTGCCCAGCGACTTGCTCATCTTCTTGCCCTGGCCATCGACCGTGAAGCCGTGCGTGAGCAGCCCGCGGTACGGCGCGCGGCCATAGATGGCGCTGGCCAGCAGCAGCGAGGAATGGAACCAGCCGCGGTGCTGGTCATGCCCTTCCAGATACAGATCGGCCTCGGGGCCCTGATCGTGGTGCAACGTGGGGTGCGTGCCGCGCAGCACATGCCAGAAGGTGGAGCCGGAATCGAACCAGACTTCCAGAATGTCGGTGCTCTTGGTGTAGCGCCTGGCATCTTCCGCGCCCAGGATGTCCTCGCTGCTGGCGCGGCTCCAGGCTTCGATGCCGCCTTGCTCAACGATGGCGGCCGCCTGGTCGATGATCTCCATCGTGCGCGGGTGCAGCTCGCCGCTGTCCTGGTGCAGGAAGAAAGGCAAGGGCACGCCCCAGCTCCTCTGGCGTGAGATGCACCAGTCAGGGCGATTGGCAATCATGTCGCGCAGACGCGCCTTGCCATTCTCGGGATAGAAACTGGTGTTTTCGATAGCTGACAGCGCAATCTGGCGCAGCGTTTGCGCTGGTTTTTGTGCTGAATCGGTAAACACGCCCTCGCCCTCGTCCATGCGCACGAACCACTGCGCCGCGGCGCGGTAGATCACCGGCGTCTTGTGGCGCCAGCAGTGCGGGTAGCTGTGCGTGATGGTGCGCGTATCCATCAGGCGCCCGGCCACCTTGAGCGCATCGAGGATGACGGGCACGGCCTTCCAGATGAACTGTCCGGCGAACATGCCGAGATCCGGCGCATACACGCCGTTGCCCTGCACGGGGTTGAGAATGTCCTCGACCTTCATGCCGTTGGCGACGCAGGAGTTGAAGTCCTCCACGCCATAGGCCGGGGCCGAGTGGACGATGCCGGTGCCGTCCTCAGCGGTGGCGTAGTCGGCCACGTAGACGGGCGAGAGGCGATCGAAGCCCTTGTCCACATGGGCCAGCGGGTGCCTGAAGGGCATGTGGTCGAGCTTCCTGCCCAGCGCCGTGGCCGCCACCTTGCCGGTGAGCTGCCAGCGCTCCAGGCATTTTTCCACCAGGGCGCTGGCCACGATGAGCAGGCTACGTTCGGTATCGACGAGGCTGTATTCCAGATCGGGGTTGACGTTGAGCGCCTGGTTGGCCGGAATCGTCCAGGCGGTTGTCGTCCAGATCACGGCGAATGCGGGCTTATCGAGCTTGGGCAAGCCAAACGCGGCAGCGAGGCGATCGGGGTCGGCCGCGGGGAACATCACATCCAGCGTCTGGCTCTGCTTGTCCTGGTACTCAATCTCGAATTCGGCCAGCGACGAGGCGCAGTCGAAGCACCAGTACACGGGCTTGAGGCCGCGATAGACGAAGCCGCGCTCCATCACCTTCTTGAGCGCCCGCAGCTCCCCCGCCTCATTGGCGAAATCCATGGTCTTGTAGGGATGGTCCCACTCGCCCAGCACGCCCAGACGCTTGAAATCCTGCATCTGCTGCGCGATCTGCTCGGTGGCAAACGCCCGGCCCCTGGCCTGCATTTCATCGCGCGGCAGGTTGCGGCCAAACTTCTTCTCGATGGCGTTCTCGATCGGCAGGCCATGGCAGTCCCAGCCCGGGGTGTAGAGCGCATCAAAGCCTTCGAGCTGGCGGCTTTTGACGATCATGTCCTTGAGGATCTTGTTCATCGCATGGCCGATGTGGATCTGGCCATTGGCGTAGGGCGGGCCATCGTGCAGGATGAACTTCGGCGCGCCGCGCCGCGCGTCGCGCAATTGCTTGTACAGGCCCTCTTCGTTCCAGGCCTTGACCCAGCCGGGCTCGCGCCTGGGCAGGTCGCCGCGCATCGGGAACGGGGTATCCGGCATGTTGAGCGTGGCGCGGTAGGCGCTCTCGGGCGCGGTCTTGGCTTTGGAATCGGACATGGAAAACCTTGCAAATAGAGGGCGTTTCAGGCCTTGCGCCTGAAAGACGGCTGGAAGCAGTGAAAGCGCGGTGCGCCCGTCAAATTCGGTCGCGCGTGGTCTGGCGACGGGTTTGCGCGTAGGTGGTGGCGAAGTACTGGCGCGCCGCTTCGCAGTCGCGCGCGATGCCGGCGGTGAGCTCGGCAAGGCCTTCGTACTTGATTTCGTCGTGCAGTTTGTGCAGCAGTTCCACGCGAACGATTTTACCGTAGCCCCCCTCAGGCCCCAGCTGCGCCGGCCAGTCCAGGCAGTAGACCTCCAGCAGCACCTGGCCGCCGTTCGCATCACCCGCATCCAGCGATGGGCGCACGCCAAGATTGGCCACGCCCATCAGCGCCATGCCTGCCAGGCCATGCACCAGGACGACAAAAATCCCGCTGGCCGCCGGCTTCCAGTGCGCGAAGCGCAAGTTGAGCGTGCGAAAGCCATCCAGTGCACCGGCGTGGCGCTCACCCAGCGCCCTGCCCAGCTTGCGGCCGTGCACCACATGGCCCGAAATCGCATAAGGCCGCCCCAGCAGACGCTCCACCGCCGGCATGTCGCCCGCCGCCAAAGCCGTACGCACGGCCGTGCTCGATACCCGGTCGCCATGCACTTCGTAACTCATCATGCGCGCCACGTCAAAGCCCTGCGCGCGGCCCGCGGCGTCGAGCATGGCGTAGTCACCCGCGCGCCTGGCGCCGTAGCGAAAGTCATCGCCCACCAGCACGTAGCGCGCGCCCAGGCTGCGCTGGATCACGTCGCCGATGAAGGACTGCGCCGCAAGCTGGGCCAGTTCCCGGTTGAAGCGCAGCACCACGGTCTGGTCCACGCCGCAGCGCGCCAGCTCCGCCAATTTGTCCCTCAGCGTGCCGATGCGTGCCGGCGCCAGATCCGGCTTGCCCTGCACGCTGGCGAAGTAATCGCGCGGGTGCGGCTCGAACGTCAGCACGCAGCTGGGCACTTCCCTATGGCGCGCTTCGTTGACCAGCAGTGCCAGCATCGCCTGGTGGCCGCGGTGCACGCCGTCGAAATTGCCGATGGTCAGCGCACAGGCACGGGCTACCCCGCTGGCATGCAGACCGTGGAATATGTTCATTCGATAACTTCTTTTTTGATAGCTTGCAGCGCTTTTCCATCATGGCGCTGTCAGCTATTTTTCCATAAATGCGAGTATATTGCGTGCGAGCGGTGGCAACGTCGGGCACGCGGTGCCGCCGCCAGATTGCGGAGCGTGCCAGGGGATGTTCGTGAAAGTCTTGAAGCTGTCGGCACAAGGCCTGCCGCAATCATGGATCACGCTGGAGCAGGCAGTCACCCACTACGCCTGCGGCGAGGTGCGCTGGGAGCTGGGCGCGCAAATCGCGCTGTTTCGCGGCGGGCACAACGCGCAGACCGGGCTGCAGTCGCAGATCGCCGTGAGCAGCATCATCGGCACGCGCGGCGTACCGGACATCAACCCATTTGACCTGCAGCCCAGCCTGACCAACGCCAAGCTGTTCCAGCGCGACCGCAATATCTGCGCCTACTGCGGCGGGCATTTCCACGAAGAAGACCTCACGCGCGAACACATCGTGCCCGTGGCGCAACGCGGCGCCAACCACTGGATGAACGTCGCCACGGCCTGCCGCGCCTGCAACCACCGCAAGGCCTCGCGCACGCCCGAGCAGGCGCATATGCCGCTGCTGTATGCGCCCTACGTGCCCAGCTTGTGGGAAGACTTCATCCTGCGCAACCGCCGCATTCTTGCGGACCAGATGGATTTTCTGATGGCCCATGTGCCGCGAACCTCGCGGCTGCTGCACTGAGCGAAGGCGCCGGATCGAAGATGCCGGATCAAGCCGCCTTGCGGGCGCGCACCAGGAAGCCTTGAACCGGCACGCCCGCCTCGCGCCTGAGTTCCAGCGCTTCAATCTCCACGCCTTCAAAGCCAGCCTCCCGACACAGGCGGGCCACATGGCTGCGCTTGTGGGCATAGCGGCCGCTCGGCTGCAGCACCAGATCCTGCCCCTCTTCCGGTGCAATTTCGCAAGAGAACCAGAAATCACCGGCAGGCTGCAGGATGCGATGGGCATCCTGCACCGCACGCGCCAAATCACCCGAATAGATGAAAACGTCCAGCGCTGCCAGCACTTCATACTGCGCCGCTGGCGTTGCCGCCAGCGCATCATTGATGTCCACCGTGTGAAAGCGGTCGTAGACCTTGTGGCGCGCGGCCTGATCGATCATTTTCTGCGAGATTTCCACGCCGATCAGAAAGCCGTCCAGACGCCCAAGGCAGACGCCAAGCAACCCGGTTCCACACCCCAGATCAAGCACGTTGAGGTGCTTGTCCGGGTACCGCTCGAGAATTCTGTCCGCCACGATCTTGGGCAGCCGGTAGCCCAGGCCGCGCACGATATGCTGGTCATAAATCTCCGCCATGCCGTCAAACAATGCCCGATTGAGCTCGACGGGTTGGTGTGGCGGAGTCTCGCCGCGCGCCAGCGCATCGTAGTAGGCAACCACCGCATCGCCAGGCAGCAGTTCCATCAGCACCGCCGTGTCGGCCGCCGCCTGCGTGGCTGCGCCCATTGCGATGAAGGTACGCACGCGGCCGGCCAGCGCTTCTTTGTCATGCGCGTCCTGCGCAATCAACCCGCCCCAGATGTCCAGCGCGCCGGCATGCTGCCCCAGAGTGTCCAGATCACGTGCCAGCAGGCGCCGCAGCTGCACGTCGCCGGGGACCAGTTCAAGCCCTCGGCGCAAGTGCTGAACAGCCATCTCCGTATGTCCGGCGCGATGGGCGATATCGACGACACCCGCGAGCACCAGCAGGTTCCCAGGCTCCAGCCTGGCCACTTCCTGCGCCTTCTCGATGGCCTCGGCAAACTGGTTCTGCCGCGCCAGCAGCAAGGCAAGTTCCAGCAGCCCCGGCCCCCAGCCGGGCGCCGTGGCCACGCTCTTGCGCAGCATCTCCAAAGCACCCTTGACGTTGCCGGATTTCTCCGCCATCAAGCCCGCCATCATGAACACCCGCGCGTCTCCGGGAAGGATTTTCTGTGCCTCATTCAGCGTCAAGGCCGCCTCCCGCAGCTCGCCCTTGGCGAGCTGCGCGCGGACAGTCTCCAGATGATGGCGAATAGGGTCGTTCTGGACAGCAGCAGTCATCAATAGCAAGCACGCGGCTACTGGCCCCGGGGACGGCCCGCGTACAAAAAATGGAAACCATGATTATCTCAGCAGCCCGGCGCTACACATCGATCTGCGACACGTCCAGAAACCGCCGTGCGTAGTCAAGGTGCACTCCGCCTTGCACAAACACCTCGAACAGGCCGGGGTCGATATGTCCGCCGTCACGCATCTCGCGCATGATGGTCACGCCCGCGAGAGTTTCATGCCGTGCTTGTACGGGCGGTCCACCGCAGTCAGCGCCTCGAAGATGTCGGCGATCCCCAGCATGCGCGCCTGCCAGGACATCTGCTCGCGCGTGAGACCGCGCGGGTACCCGAAGGGCAAGGCAGCAAACAGCCGCACTCGGCGTTGCGCGCCTTGCCCAGGCCGCCAGCATGGCCTGCGGCGCGCGCCTTGATTGCGGCTGTTTGCTGCCTTGCGGGCACCATGAAAAGATCATGAACAGGCTCTAAGGCGATTTTCGTCAATCGCCTGGTTGATCAGGGTGACGAAGGATTCGAAAAGGTGCTCCAGCTGATCGATCAGCAGGCGGTTGGTGAGCGCAATCGCGGCCTGCGAAGACAGCGACTGGGCGATCCGCTGCTCTGCCGGCGAAAATGCCCGCACGGACTTTTTTGACTGCATCGATGGCGTTGATGAGCTGCAGCACGCCGATGATTTCACCCTCGTGATTCTTCAGCGGAACCGTGAGGAAGGAGCGCGAGCGGTAGCCCGTGCACCGGTCAAAGGCACGCGTTCCGGAGAAATCGAAATTCGTGCTGTCGTAGGCATCGTCAATGACGACCGTCGTATCGTGCAGCACGGCATGCACCGCCACCATATGGTCATTGGGCGCGCCATCCGCCATGACCACTTCCTCTCCAGGAGGCGCCATGTTGGCGCCGGCGACCATGGGTCAGGCGCGAGCGGCCTGCGCCAGGCGCTGTGCGCACTCGCTGGCCTGTTGGGCATCCTGCGCTTCGACCATGATGCGCAGCAAAGGCTCGGTGCCACTGGCACGCACCAGGACGCGGCCCTGTCCGCCAAGCATCCGCTCGGCATCAGCGATCGCTTTTTGAAGTTGCATGTCGGCGCGCCAATCCTGGCCGGCATTGAGCCGCACGTTGACCAGCACCTGCGGGAAAAGCGCCAGGCCATCGAGCAAATCCGGCAGCTGCGCACGCCGGCGGACGCAGGTCTGCAGAATTTGCAATGCACTCACCAGACCATCGCCGGTGCTGTGCTTGTCCAGCACCAGCAGATGGCCGGACCCTTCGCCGCCGAGCAGCCAGCCATGCGCGAGCAGTTCCTCCAGCACATAGCGATCGCCTACCTTTGCCCGGACAAACTGAACGCCCCGCTGC
Organism: Comamonas badia DSM 17552; assembly: GCF_000484635.1. Taxonomy (GTDB): domain Bacteria; phylum Pseudomonadota; class Gammaproteobacteria; order Burkholderiales; family Burkholderiaceae_C; genus Comamonas_C; species Comamonas_C badia. Next base: position 124,897 of record NZ_AXVM01000002.1, read on the forward strand.
ACCAGCGCACGTTCGACGGCCATGTTGGTCATCAAGGTGCCTACCACGCCCGGCACCTGCTCGCCGCGGTTCAGCCGATCGGCGGCGATGACATACAGCAACTCGTCACCGGTATACAGCCGTCCCTGGGCGTCGACCATCTGCAGGCGATCGGCATCGCCGTCGAGTGCGATGCCGAAGTCCGCACGATTGGCCCGCACCGACCGCACCAGGGCATCCGGATGGGTCGCGCCCACCTGGTCGTTGATGTTCAGGCCGTCGGGCGCGCAGCCGATCGCGATCACGTCCGCGCCGAGCTCATGGAACACCTTGGGCGCGATGTGGTAGGCCGCACCGTGCGCCGCATCGACGACGATCTTCAAGCCTCTGAGCGTGAGGTCGTGCGCAAACGTGCTCTTGCAGAATTCGATGTAGCGCCCGGCAGCATCGTCGAGCCGCGCAGCCTTGCCCAGGCTGGCAGCATTCGCCCAGTGCGGCGCCCGCTGCAGCGCTGCCTCGACATCCAGCTCCCAGGCATCCGGCAACTTGGAGCCCTGCGCACTGAAAAATTTGATGCCATTGTCGGCAAACGGATTGTGCGAAGCGGAAATCACCACCCCAAGGCTCGCGCGCAGGGCACGCGTCAGATAGGCAACCCCGGGGGTCGGCAAGGGCCCGAGCAGCACCACATCCGCCCCGGCGGAATTCAGGCCGGATTCCAGGGCCGACTCCAGCATGTAGCCAGAAATGCGGGTGTCTTTGCCGATCAACACCCGTGGGCGCTCTTCGCCGCGGCGCAGCACGCTGCCGACGGCATGCCCCAGGCGCAGCACGAAATCCGGCGTGATGGGTTCATGTCCGACCGTGCCGCGAATGCCGTCGGTGCCAAAGAATTTGCGTGTCATTGGCCTGTTTCCTCCGTTGGCTGATCCTGTCCTGCCTGCACCGCCTGCCAGATGGCAAGCGCCGCGACCGTCGCTCCGACCTCATGCACGCGCACAATGGAAGCGCCGCGCTGTACCGCCAGTACCGCGGCGACGGCGCTGACCGCCACACGCTCACGCACCGGCAACCCCGTGACAGCACCGAGCGAGGACTTGTGCGACCAGCCCGCCAAGACTGGATAGCCCAGGCCAAGCAGGGCTTGCTGGCGTGCAAGCAGCACGAAGTTCTGCTCCACCGTCTTGCCAAAACCGATTCCTGGATCGATGACGATCCTTTGCGCAGCAACGCCCGATGCCCGCAATCGATCAGCGGCATCTTCAAGGAATTCCATCACCTGCGCCAGCACGTCCCCCTGCATGGGCTGCGTCTGCATGGTCCGCGGATCGCGATGCATGTGCATCAGGCAGACACCGCAGGAAAGATGGCCCGCCACCGCCGCCTGCGCACCGGGCTGTCGCAAGGCCCAGATGTCGTTGATGATGTCCACGCCCAGATCCAGCACCTGCTGCATCACCTGGGGTTTGTAGGTATCCACCGATACGGGCACACCGAGCGTCAGCGCCGCCCGCACCACGGGCAGCAGCCGGTCCAATTCATCGTGCAGCGGCAGCGGCGGGCTGCCCGGGCGGGTCGATTCGCCGCCGATGTCCAGGATGTCGGCGCCTTCGTGCACCAGCCGCTCGCAGTGTGCGATGGCCGCCTCGGGCGAGGCGTGGTCGCCGCCGTCGGAAAACGAATCCGGCGTGACGTTGACGATGCCCATCACGCGCGGGCGCGACAGGTCGATTGCGAAGCGCGTGGTCTGCCAGTACATGGGAAAACCAAATTGAGCACCTGGCGGCGCTCAATCGGCAACAAAGGTGGACGTCACGCCGCCGTGGGCGCGGGATCGGTCTTGACCGCGGGCGGGTTGCCCGGGCCGCTGCCGCCCGAGGGCGGGGTGCGCGGCGTCCAGTCCTTGGGCGGACGCGGCTCCTTGCCGGCCATGATGTCGTCGAGCTGCTCCATGTCTATGGTTTCCCAATCGAGCAGCGCCTTGGCCATGGCATGCATCTTGTCCTGGTTGTCCTCGATCAGCGTGCGCGCCATCGTGTACTGCTCGTCGATGATGCGGCGCACCTCGGCATCGACCTTCTGCATGGTCTCTTCCGAGATGCTGGTGGTCTTGGTGACCGATCGGCCCAGGAACACCTCGCCCTCGTTCTCCGCGTACACCATGGGGCCCAGCGCCTCGGTCATGCCGTACTTCATGACCATGTCGCGCGCCAGGTTGGTGGCGCGCTCGAAGTCGTTGCTGGCACCGGTGGTCATCTGGTGCATGAAGACCTCCTCGGCGATCCGGCCGCCGAACAGCATGGCGATCTGGTTGAGCATGTACTCCTTGTCGTAGGAGTAGCGGTCATTCTCGGGCAGGCTCATGGTCACGCCCAGCGCGCGGCCGCGCGGGATGATGGTGACCTTGTGCACCGGGTCGCACTTGGGCAGCAGGCGCCCGATCAGCGCATGGCCGCTCTCGTGGTAGGCGGTGTTGCGCCGCTCTTCCTCGGGCATCACCATGCTCTTCCTCTCCGGACCCATGATGATCTTGTCCTTGGCCTTCTCGAAGTCCTGCATCTCGACCACGCGCGCGTTGCGCCGCGCGGCCATCAGCGCCGCCTCGTTGCACAGGTTGGCAAGGTCGGCGCCGCTCATGCCGGGCGTGCCGCGCGCGATGATGCCGGGGTTCACGTCCTGGCCCACCGGGATCTTGCGCATGTGCACGTTCAGGATCTGCTCGCGGCCGCGGATGTCGGGCAGCGTGACGTAGACCTGGCGGTCGAAGCGGCCGGGACGCAGCAGCGCCGCGTCCAGGATATCGGGCCGGTTGGTGGCCGCCACCACGATCACGCCCAGGTTGGTCTCGAAGCCGTCCATCTCGACCAGCATCTGGTTGAGCGTCTGCTCGCGCTCGTCGTTGCCACCGCCCAGGCCGGCGCCACGCTGGCGCCCGACGGCGTCGATTTCGTCGATGAAGATGATGCAGGGGGCGTTCTTCTTGGCGTTCTCGAACATGTCGCGCACGCGGGCCGCGCCCACGCCAACGAACATCTCCACGAAGTCAGAGCCCGAGATGCTGAAGAACGGCACCTTGGCCTCGCCCGCGATCGACTTGGCCAGCAGCGTCTTGCCGGTGCCCGGCGGGCCCACCAGCAGCAGGCCGCGCGGGATGCGGCCGCCCAGCTTCTGGAATTTCTGCGGGTCCTTCAGGAAATCGACCACCTCCTGCACCTCTTCCTTGGCCTCGTCGCAGCCCGCGACATCGGCAAAGGTGACGGTGTTGTTGTTCTCGTCGAGCATGCGCGCCTTGCTCTTGCCGAAGCTGAAGGCACCGCCCTTGCCGCCGCCCTGCATCTGTCGCATGAAATAGACCCAGACACCGATCAACAGCAGCATCGGCCCCCAGCTCACCAGCAGCGTCATCAGGAGCGAGCCCTCTTCGCGCGGCTTGACGTCGAATTTCACGTCATGGTCGATCAGGTCGCCGACCAGGCCACGGTCCAGGTAGGTGGCCGTGGTGCGGATCTTGCGGTCATCGGTGGTGGTGGCCAGAATTTCGGTGCCTCCAGGGCCTTCCTGGATCGTGGCGCTGCGGATACGGTTGCTGCGCACCTGTTCGAGGAAATCCGAATAGCCGACACTGCCCGAGCCCATGGTGGCGCGGGTATCAAACTGCCTGAACACCGTGAACAGCACCATGGCGACGACCAGCCACACGGCGATTTTGGAAAACCACTGATTGTTCAAGCGCAACTCCAGATAAGACGGCCCCTTGCCGCCCAAAGCGAAAGCAAGAGGCAATTGGGGGTCATTGTAGGCGTTTCAACCCCGGCAGCACGCCCGTTCCCCTGTGGGCGACACGCCCATTCAAGGCTCAGCGCAAGCCCAGCCCCACGAGATAGGTTTCGGCCGACTGATCGCGCGAGGCCTTGGGCTTGATCACCTTCACCGCCCGGAAGTGCTGGCGAAACAGCTCCACCAGCTGCGCGTAGCCGCTGCCGTGAAACACCTTGGCCACCAGCGCACCGTCGTGGTGCAGGTGGTGCGCCGCGAACTCGACGGCGAGCTCGACCAGATGGGATATCCGCGCGCCATCCACCGCCGCCACACCCGAGAGATTAGGCGCCATGTCGGAAATCACCACGTCGACGGGGCGACCCGCGACCGCCTCGCGCAACCGCGCCAGGACCTCATCCTCGCGGAAATCCCCCTGCAGAAAGGTCACGCCTTCGATGGGCTCCATTTCCAGCAGATCGAGCGCCACCAGCGTGCCGTCCAGCGCACCGGCGGCCGCGCCCTGTGGCGCCAGCCTGCGGCGTGCGTACTGGCTCCAGGCGCCCGGGGTGCTGCCCAGATCGACGATCACCTGTCCCGGCCGCAAAAGATGCAGCCGCTCGTCGATTTCCTTGAGCTTGTAGGCTGCGCGCGCGCGGTAGCCCTCCTTGTGGGCGAGTCTCACCCAAGGGTCGTTGGCCTGCTGGTGCATCCACGCCTTGTTGACTTTCTTGCTCTTGGTCTGGATCTTCATGGCACTGGGATAATACGGCCATGGCCCCACTCATACTGACCGCTGCCGAGCGGCGCGCCCGCCGCGCCGACGCCCACCACCTCGACCCGGTCGTGCATATCGGCACGGACGGGCTCACGCCCGCGGTGCTCAAGGAGATCGATGCGGCGCTCAATGCCCACGGCCTGATCAAGGTACGGGTCTTCAACGATGAACGCAGCGAACGCGAGGCGATGTACCTGCGCGCGGCCGAAGAACTCGCAGCGGCGCCCGTGCAGCACATCGGCAAGCTGCTGGTGCTCTGGCGCCCGATGCCGGAGAAGCACAAGGCCATCGACGAAGACCGCAAGCCCGGCCCGAAAGAGGTCAAAGTGCTCAAGTTCGGCCGCCCGGGCCAGCGCCCCGAGATCAAGCAGCTCAAGGTGCTGGGCAACCAGCGCCTGACGGCAGGCGGGCAGATCAAGCGCGCCAAGCCCCGGCAGACATCCATCAAGAAGCGCCAGAGCGATTGATGCCGGACGTCCAGCGGCACGTCCTGTGCATGAAATGGGGCACCAAGTACGGCCCCGAATACGTCAACAGGCTGTACGCCATGGTGCGCCGCCACCTGAGCGGCGATTTCAGCCTTGTCTGCCTCACGGACGATCCCGCCGGCATCCGCGGCGAAGTGCAATGCCTGCCGATCCCGCCGCTGAATCTGCAGCTGCAGCCCGGCCAGCGCGATGGCGCCTGGAAAAAACTCACCACCTTCGAGGCGGATTTGCACGGCCTGACCGGCACCGCGCTGTTCCTGGACCTGGACGTCGTGATCGTCGGCGCGCTGGACGGGTTCTTTACCCAGCCCGGCGACTTTCTCATCATCCACGACTACCCGCGCTTCTGGCGCTTCGGCCCGCGCATCGTGGGCAATTCATCCGTCTACCGCTTCACGCTGGGTGCGCACGCCGATGTGCTGGCGTATTTTCGATCGCACCTGCAGGAGGTGCTGCGCAACCACCGCAACGAGCAGCATTTCCTCTCGCATTTTCTGCACCGCCAGGGCAAGCTCGCCTACTGGCCGCAGGGCTGGTGCGCGAGCTTCAAGTACGACTGCATCCCCGCATGGCCCACCAACTACTGGCGCGAGCCGCTGATGCCCGAAGGCGCACGCATCGTGATCTTCCATGGCGAGGTCAACCCACCTGACGCGCTGGCCGGACAGCGCAACAAGCGCTTGCGCCACATCCGCCCCGCGCGGTGGGTGGCCGAGGCTTGGAAGGGGTGACGTCCTGATGACGAAATGACCGCGCCTGCGGCCGGGTCATTCCGTCATGGGTGCACCATCAACGCGCCACCCCCGCACCCACTCCGGCCAGCGGGCGCCCCACCAGCCGCGTGAGAATCTGCAGCGGGCTGGCGGCCGGATTGGCCTCGCGGCCGGGCGGCAGGTACAAGGTCTGCTCCATCATGTACTGCCCCTCCATCACCGCATGCACGGCCTGGTCGGAATAGCAGACCCAGCAGCTCCCGGCCGCAAAGGGCACCCGCCATTGCTCACCCTGCTGCTGCCACCGTTCGTCGTATTTCATGCGGTCGTGCAGTTGCAGCATCAGGTGGTCGTACTCGCTGCGCAGGGACTTGGTGACATGCAGGGCCTGCAGCGCCCTGGCCTGCCAGGCGCGGTACGGTTTGGCCCCGGGCAGGAAGTGGCGCGCCACCGATTCGAAATCTCCGCCCACGCGCCAGACACGCGGCGCGCCCTCGGGGTTGATGTTGGCAAACACCCGCAGAATGCGCTCGCCGTAGTTGGGGCGCGAGGGAAAGGCATCGACATGCATGCGCCGGTCGTCGGCGCGCACCGATTGCCGGCGCGTCTCGACGCGGCGCGGCCGAAAGCTGGTGGGTGCCGCCGTCAACGCGCCGCGGTATGCGGGAAACAGCGCATCCACCAGCGCCAGTGCCTGCGCACGAAAACGCCCCACCATCGCGGCCAGACTGGCCTGCTCCGCGCCGTCGCCGCCCGCCCCCTTGAGCACACCATCGGCGCTCAGGCTGACGTTGCGCGACTTGGGCGCGAGCATGTTCTCGCGCAGCAAGGCCCGCTCGTCGGGGCGCACCGCAAACGCCAGGCGCGGAAACCACAGCACCTTGCCCGCTTCGACGGCGGCCGTCCATTCGGGCCTGGCCTCGGGTGTGGCGCCCCAGTCGTCCAGGTCCAGTTCAACGATCGGAGACGGCATCGGTCAAGCCCTCTGTGGTTTGGTCACCTGCCAGAGCACCGCCGCCGCGCACAGCCACTGCCCGAGGTACAAGGCCGTGGCCAGGTTGTGCCACAGCTTGACCCCATGGTAGGCAATCACGCGCGGCGCCACGCCAAACTGCAGGACAAAGGCCAGCAGCATGCCCAGAATCACGAAAACCAGAGCGCTTTGCGCCCATTGCTCAATGGTTTGCGAATGTTTTTGCCTGGAAATCACCAGCAGCAGCGCGCAACACGCTATTGAAATATAGGTTTGCGCCTCGAACAGACCTGCCGCCATATAGCCCGCCAGCATGCGCTGCGGAATGCGCATGAACACCAGCGGCACCGCCACGAAGCCGATGACGGAAAGACTGCTCCACCACAAGGCGGCGAGAAAGATCGGCAGGCGTGCGCGCATGGCTGGCTTCAGAGGTAGCGCACGGCCATCACTTCCCAGGAGCGCACGCCGCCCGGTGCCTGCACGTCGGCGGTATCGCCCACTTCCTTGCCGATCAGCGCACGCGCGATCGGGCTGCCGATGTTGATCAGGCCGTGCTTGAGGTCTGCTTCGTCCTCGCCCACGATCTGGTAGGTCACGGCATCGCCCGTGTCCGCGTCTTCCAGATCCACCGTAGCGCCAAACACCACGCGCCCTTCCGCGTCCAGGGTGGCCGGGTCGATGATCTGCGCGGCGGAGAGCTTGCCTTCGATCTCGGCGATGCGCCCCTCGATGAAGCCCTGATGGTCCTTGGCAGCGTCGTATTCGGCGTTTTCGCTCAGATCGCCCTGCGCGCGCGCCTCGGCAATCGCGGCGATGACGGCGGGGCGCTCCTTGGTCTTGAGCCGCTGCAATTCGGTCTTGAGCTTTTCCGCGCCTCGCTTGGTGATAGGAAAGGTAGCCATGGCAATGCAAAAAAAGGGTCCAAAACAAGAGACCACCTGCGGCAAACGCAGATGGCCTTGGCAATGGCCTGCATTTTAGTGCGGCGCATCTCGATGGCGTCCGGCTTTGACCACGCCGCGCGCAACAATATCCGCCCATGGACAAGAGACACGCGCCTGACGAACTGCTTGCACGCACGATGCAGGAATGGCGGTCGCAAAACGGCGACCTCTGGATCTTCGGCTATGGCTCGCTCATCTGGCGCCCCGATCTGCCCTACAGCGAGCAACGGCGCGCCACGGTCCATGGCTGGCACCGGGCGCTGCAGATGTGGAGCCACGTCAACCGCGGCACCGCCCAGCGCCCCGGGCTGGTGTTCGCGCTGCTCTCCGGCGGCAGCTGCCAGGGCATGGTTTTTCGGGTGCCGGCGGCCCTGGTGCCGGCCGTCTTTCCGGCGCTGTGGCAGCGTGAGATGCCGATGCCGGTCTATGACCCGCGCTGGCTGCTGTGCCGCACGCCGCAGGGCAGCGTGCGGGCGCTGGGGTTCACGCTGTCCCGGCGCAGTCCGCACTTCACGGGGACACTGGCTGACAGCGAATACCGGCGCATCTTCGCCCAGGCGCAAGGCATCTATGGCAGCACGCGCGACTATGCCGAATCCACGCTGCAGGAATTGCAGCGGCTGGGCATCCGCGACCACGCCCTGGCGCGCATCGTGCACGCAGCGCAAGCGGGCAAAATCGACCCATGAGCACTTCCCCGCTGTCAAAATCCATCGCAGGCCTGCGCAAGAGCTACGAACGCGCCGAATTGAGCGAAGAAACCTCGCTGGCCGACCCCCTGGCGCAATTCGACCAATGGCTGAAGGAAGCCCTGGCCGCGCAGGTGCCCGAGCCCAACGCCATGACCCTGGCGACCGTCGGCAGCGACCTGCGTCCCAGCACCCGCATCGTGCTGCTCAAGGGCTACGACGCGCGCGGCATCGTCTTTTTCACCAACTACGAAAGCCGCAAGGGCCGTGAACTGGCGGGCAACCCGTTTGCCGCGCTGCAGTTTCATTGGATAGAGCTGGAGCGCGTGGTACGCATCGAAGGCCAGGTACACAAAGTGAGCGATGCGGAGAGTGACGCCTACTACCAAAGCCGTCCGCTGGATTCACGCATAGGCGCCTGGGCCAGCCCGCAAAGCCAGGTCATTGCCAGCCGCGGCGTGCTGGTGGCCAACGCGGCACGCTACGGCGCGCAATTCCTGCTGCAGCCGCCGCGCCCTCCGCACTGGGGCGGAATCCGCCTCGTTCCGCAGCGATGGGAGTTCTGGCAGGGACGCAAAAGCCGCCTGCATGACCGGCTGCGCTACCAATGGCACCAAGGACAGTGGGAGCGGGCCAGGCTTGCGCCTTGAGCCCTTGCGCTGGCAAAATCCGCCGCCCCACACCTGCTTTTTCCGGTTTAGCAAACGATGGGGCGATGTATCGTTGCCTCGTCACCAGGATAGCCACGGGAGACCACCCATGCCCTTTTCCGACCGCGAAATCAACGGCCTGATCCGTCGTCTGATGGCGCCCTGCCATCAGACCTTGACGCCACACGAGCAGCGGATATTCCAGAGCCTGTGCGCCATTTGCTGACCATCCGGTTCGCCTCAGCGTAGCGCGCGGTAAATCGCCTCGGCCAGCTGGTGCGAGACGCCTTCGACCGTCATCAGATCCTGCACGCTCGCATCCTGCACACCTTTCACGCCGCCAAAGCGCTGCAGCAGCCGCGCCCTGCGGCGCGGGCCTATCCCCGGAATGTCTTCCAGCCGGCTGCCGCCGGTGCGCACGCGCGCCCGCGCCGCCCGCATGCCGGTGATGGCAAAACGGTGCGCCTCGTCGCGTATCTGCGCCACCAGCATCAGCGCCGCCGAATCGTGCCCCAGATACACCTTCTCGCGCCCATCGGCAAACACCAGTTCCTCCAGCCCCACCTTGCGGCCCTCGCCCTTTTCCACGCCCACGATGCGCGAGACATCCAGGCCCAGCTGCTCGAAGACCTCGCGCGCCATCGCCACCTGGCCGCGCCCGCCATCGATCAGCACCAGATCGGGCAGGCGCAGCTCGCGGCGCGTCACCTCGGCGCCACCCGCCTCCTGCTGCGCCTGGGCCACGGGCTGGTAGCGGCGCTGCAGCACCTGGCGCATGGCGGCGTAATCATCGCCCGGCGTGATGCCCTCAATTTTGTAGCGCCGGTAGGCGCTGTGCTGCATCTTGTGGTGCTGGAACACCACGCACGAGGCCTGCGTCTGCTCACCCGCGGTGTGCGAAATATCGAAGCATTCCGCCGTCAGTTCGTCGAGGTTTTCCACGTCCAGCGCCAGCGCCTCGGCCAGCGCGTGCGTGCGCGCCTGCTGCGAGCCCTCCTCCGCCAGCAAGCGCGCAAGCTGAATTTTCGCGTTGGCCTGCGCCATTTCCAGCCACGCACGCCGCTGCTCGCGCGGCTGGTGCACCGCCGAGACGCGACTGCAAGCCTGCTCGCTCAGCGCCTCGACCAGCACCGGATCGATGGGCTCGCTGACCACCAGCACGGGCGGCACGGCCACCTCCAGATAATGCTGCGCGATGAAGGCTTCCAACACCTGCACGGCGACCGGCCGATCCGCGCCGGAGGTCGCCTCGGCCTCTTCGGCGCTGTAGACGGCAGAGGCTTCTTCCACCTGCGAAGGAAAGTAGGCCCGATCACCCAGATGGCGGCCACCGCGCACCATGGCCAGATTGACGCAGGCGCGCCCGCCCTCGACACGCACGGCAAGAATGTCCACGTCCTTGTCGCCCAGGGTTTCCACCGCCTGCTGGTGCAGCACGCGCGCGAGCGCGGTGATCTGGTTGCGCACCGCCGCCGCCTGCTCGAATTCGAGCCTGTCGGAATGCGCGAGCATGCGCGCCTCCAGCTTCTTGAGCAGCTCGTCCGTCTCGCCGCGCAACAGTGCTTCGGCACCGCGCACATCCTCGGCGTAATCCTCGGGCGAGACGTAGTTCACACAGGGCGCGGTACAGCGCTTGATCTGGTAGAGCAGACAGGGGCGCGTGCGGTGCGCGTACACCGTATCCTCGCAGGTGCGCAGCCGAAACACCTTCTGCAGCAGCTCTATCGTCTGCTTCACCGCCCAGGCGTTCGGATAGGGACCGAAGTAGCGGTTCTTCTTGTCGATGCCGCCGCGGTAGTACGAAACGCGCGGGAAGCGCTGCGACGGATCATCCGTCGTGCCATCCTTGGCTGCGATACCGCTGATCTTCAGGTACGGATAGCTCTTGTCGTCCCGGAAAAGGATGTTGTACTTGGGGTGCTGGGTCTTGATGAGGTTGTTTTCCAGCAGCAGCGCCTCGGCCTCGGAGCGCACCACCGTGGTCTCAAGCCGCGCGATCTTGCCCACCATGTGGCCGATGCGGGTGCCCCCGTGCTGCTTGGTGAAGTAGCTGCCGACGCGGCGCTTGAGGTTGCTCGCCTTGCCGACGTACAGCAACTGCTCTTGCGCATCAAAGTAGCGATACACCCCAGGCAGCGGGGGCAGTGCCGCCACCTGCGCGAGCAGTTCTTCGGAATGCACCTTGGACATGGTGCTATTGTGGCGGTGGGGCGACAGCCTTGAGGCCTATCGGACAAAGCAGAAAGTCATGGAGGCAAAAAGTACTGCCCGAGCACGGACCACGAAACGATGGCGCCAACGCAAACCTGGAATCCAAGGTCTGGACAGCGGCAGGCAATGCCCCTCGAAACACGGATCAGCAGGGCCTGAATTGCGCTAGAATTGCACCTCTTCGTGGGGGGGTAGCTCAGCTGGGAGAGCGCCGCGTTCGCAATGCGGAGGTCGGGAGTTCGATCCTCCTCCTCTCCACCACTATTCAACGCCCAACCCCTCTCGGTTGGGCGTTTTCATTCTGGATCGGGCAGAACACGCTGCAGGTGTCTGTCAGTCTGCTCATGCCCTGCCCTTGTTTTGACGGTATCTGAAATACCGGCTCTGGGGCATACCGTCAGAAATACCGACAAATTGGCGGTATGTCCTGGTGCATTCCAACAGTACGTGAAGCAAAGAAAAACCCCGTTCCCTATGACAGGAACGGGGTTTGAGGCTTTTTGACGGGTTCTGAAACCCCTATTTGGTGGAGGTAAGCGGGATCGAACCGCTGACCTCTTGCATGCCATGCAAGCGCTCTCCCAGCTGAGCTATACCCCCAAATATTGGCGGAGTGGACGGGACTCGAACCCGCGACCCCCGGCGTGACAGGCCGGTATTCTAACCAACTGAACTACCACTCCAGCACAGCTTTTACTGCTTTGATAAACAAAGCAGCCAAGTGCCGTACAACTTGGCGACCCTACGGGGATTCGAACCCCGGTACTCACCGTGAAAGGGTGATGTCCTAGGCCTCTAGACGATAGGGTCAAATTTCTAGAACTTTTGTTCTTTCTTTCCGATATGCCTTGATCTGCATTGCGATCTGGCTGCTATCAGGAAAGACGCGCATTGTAGCGTGAATTTTCAGTGTCTCAGAAGCCGTGCGAGGATTTTTTCGCGGCCGAGCAATTCCAGCACGGCGTCCACCGACGGCGTGTGCGCCACGCCCATGGTAAGTACGCGCACCGGCATCGCCAGTTGCGGCATCTTGATGCCCTGTTCCTTCAAAACCGCCTTGAGCGCGGCGTTGATGGCCTCGCGCGTCCACTCGACCTTGGCGACGGCCTGCGCGAATGCGGCCAGCGGCGCCTGCGCGGCTTCGGTCAGGTGCTGGGCGGCATCGTCGGCATTGCGTTCGATCGTTTCGACGTAGAACAGCCGCGCCCAATGGGCCAGATCGACCAGGGTGTCGCAGCGGTCCTTGAACAGGCCGCAGATGCGCGGCAGGCGGTCGTCGGCGTCCAGGGCGGCGGCGGCAACGCCGGTCTGCACGATGAAGGGGCGCAGCTGCTGCGCCAGTTCTTCGTCTGCCAAGGCCTTCAGGTGCTGGGCGTTCACCCAGCGCAGCTTGGTTTCGTCAAATTGCCCCGCGCTCTTGCCCAGGTGGTCGAGATTGAACCATTGCAGGAACTGCGCGCGGCTGAAGATTTCATCGTCGCCGTGGCTCCAGCCCAGGCGCGCGAGGTAGTTGACCATGGCGTCGGGCAGAAAGCCCGCGTCGCGGTACCAGGTGACGGGCTTGGCGCCGCGGCGCTTGCTCATTTTTTCGCCGTCTTCATTCAGCACCGTGGGCAGGTGAGCAAAGACCGGCGGCGCAACGCCCAGCGCCTCGTAGATGTGGATCTGGCGCGGCGTGTTGTTCACATGGTCGTCGCCGCGGATCACGTGGGTGATGCGCATGTCCATGTCGTCCACGCAGACGCAGAAGTTGTAGGTGGGCGTGCCGTCGGGGCGGGCGATCACCAGATCGTCGAGCTCGCTGTTCTGGAATTCGATGTGGCCCTTGCATTTGTCGTCCCAGCCCACGCTGCCGGTTTGCGGCGTCTTGAAGCGCAGCACGGGCTGCACGCCTGCCGGGATGGGCGGCAGCACCTTGCCGGGCTCGGGGCGCCAGGTGCCGTCGTAGCGCGGTTTCTCCTTCGCCGCCGTCTGGCGCTCGCGCAGCGCGTCCAGCTCCTGTTGGCTCATGTAGCAAGGGTAGACATGGCCGCTGGCCTTGAGCTGCTCCAGCACCGCGCGGTAGCGGTCCATGCGCTGCATCTGGTAGTACGGCCCTTCGTCGATGTCGAGCTCAAGCCACTGCATGCCTTCGAGGATCACGTCCACGGCTTCCTGCGTGGAGCGCTCCAGGTCGGTGTCCTCGATGCGCAGGATGAAGTCCCCGCCCGTGGCGCGGGCGAAGGCCCAGGGGTAGAGCGCCGAGCGGATGTTGCCCAGATGAATGAAACCGGTGGGCGACGGGGCGAAGCGGGTGCGTACTTTGTTGTCTGTCATGCCAATGCGTCCAATCCACGCAGCAGGTCGGCCTTGAGGTCGTCGAGATGCTCCAGGCCCACCGAAATGCGGATCAGGCCCTGCTTGACGCCCGCCGCCTGGCGCTGTTCTTCGGAAAGGCGCCCGTGCGAGGTGCTCGCGGGATGGGTGATGGTGGTCTTCACATCGCCGAGATTGGCGGTGACCGAGCACACGCGCGTGCTGTCGATCACATGAAAGGCATTGGCGCGCAGCTGTTCGGGCGTACTGCCCGCCACATCGAACGCCAGCACCGTGCCGCCCATGCCGCTTTGCTGGCGCATGGCCAGTGCGTGCTGCGGATGGCTGGCCAGGCCCGGGTAATGCACGCAGGTGACCTTGGGATGCTGCTCCAGCCAGCCGGCGAGTTCGAGCGCCGCGGCGCTTTCCGCCTTGACGCGCAGCGCCAGCGTCTCCAAACCCTTGAGCACGACCCAGGCGTTGAAGGGCGAAAGACTGAGCCCGCCGCTGCGCAAAAAGGTGGACATCACGCCGCCGACGAGTGTCTCGCTGCCGCAGACGGCGCCCGCCATCACCCGGCCTTGGCCGTCGATGAGCTTGGTGCCGGAATGCACGATGAGGTCGGCGCCAAATTCCACCGGCCGCTGCAGTATGGGCGAAGCGAAGCTGTTGTCCACCGCCAGCAGCGCACCGGCGTTGTGCGCCACGTCGGCCAGTGCGTGGATGTCGCAGAGATCGGTGAGCGGGTTGGTGGGCGTCTCGGCAAACAGCAGGCGGGTGCTGGGCTTGACGGCCGCCTGCCAGGCGGCGACATCGGTCTGCGACACGAAACTGGTTTCCACGCCAAAGCGCGCCATCTCGGTGCCCAGCAGCTTCATGGTGGAGCCGAACATCGACTGCGACGCCACGACATGGTCGCCCGCCTTGAGCGTGGTGAGCGCCACGAGCAGGATGGCGGCCATGCCGGTGGAGGTCGCCGCCGCGCACTGCGTGCCCTCCATGCGCGCGAGGCGCTGTTCAAAGCTCGCGACCGTCGGGTTGCCGGTGCGGGTATAGGTGTAGCCCTCGTGCGGGTGGGCGAAGTGGCTGGCGGCGGTCTCGCAATCGTGCTGCACGAAGCTGCTGGTCAGGTACAGCGCTTCGCTGTGCTCGCCGTAGCTGCTGCGCGCCGACGCCTGGCGCACCGCGTAGGTTTCGGGATGCAATCCCTCGGGAAGTCCGGATTTTTCCTGGGTCATGGTTTCTTCAAAACGATAGCTGTTTGCGCTTGTTCGGAAAGGATTTGAGATACATTCATACTTGAAACACAGTGCTGGCAAGCGCTGCAAGCTCACTTTTTCATGCCGTTTCCGCGTTGGGCAGGGACAGCCGCGAAGCCGGCGCGTCTTCGCGCTCTTCGGCGCTGCCGCGCCCGGCACGCATGGCGGCCAGATCGGCCTCGGTCACTCCGGTGACGTAGCGGCCATCGAAGCACGAGGCCTCGAAACCGGTCACCTTCGGGTTGACGGCGCTGATCGCGCGCTTCATGGCCTCCACGTCCTGGTAGATCAGCGCATCGCAGCCGATCCAGGCGCGGATTTCCTCGACCGTGCGGCCGTTGGCAATCAGCTCTTCGCTCGTCGGCATGTCGATGCCGTAGACGTTGGGAAAGCGCACCGGCGGCGCGGCCGAGGCGAGATACACCTTGGTCGCGCCGGCGTCGCGCGCCATCTGCACGATTTCCCTGGAAGTCGTGCCGCGCACGATGGAATCGTCCACCAGCAGCACGCGCTTGCCCTTGAATTCGCTGCCGATCGCGTTGAGCTTCTGGCGCACCGATTTCTTGCGCGCGGACTGTCCCGGCATGATGAAGGTGCGCCCTACGTAGCGGTTTTTCACGAAGCCCTCGCGGTAGGGAAGGCCCAGTTTTTGCGCCAGCTGCATCGCGCTGGGGCGGCTGGATTCCGGCACCGGGATGATGGAGTCGATCTCGCTCGGCGGCACGGTGGAGATCACGCGCTTGGCCAGCGTCTCGCCCATGTTCAGCCGCGCCTGGTAGACCGAGATGCCGTCCATCACCGAATCCGGCCGCGCCAGGTAAACATACTCGAAGATGCAGGGATGCAGCTGGGCGTGGTCGGCGCACTGGGCGGATTCCACCTCGCCGCCCGCGCGCACCAGCACCGCCTCGCCGGGCGCGATGTCGCGCACGAGGTGCAGCGAGGTGCCTTCCAGCGCCACCGATTCACTGGCCACCATGACGGTGCCGTCGTCGCCGCGTCCCAGGCACAGCGGGCGGATGCCGTACGGATCGCGAAACGCCAGCAGGCCGAAACCCGCAATCAGCGCCACCACGGCATACGACCCCCGCACCCTCTGGTGCACCGCGCGCACGGCGGCAAAAACCTCTTCGCTCCGCAGCCGCGCGCCCCGGGTCGCCCGCGCCAGTTCGTGCGCCAGCACGTTGAGCAGCACCTCGGTATCGCTGCCGGTGTTGGTGTGGCGATGGTCGTTCTCGAACAGCTCGCGCCGCAGCGCGTGCGCATTCGTCAGATTGCCGTTGTGCGCCAGCACGATGCCGAATGGCGCGTTGACGTAAAACGGCTGCGCCTCCTCTTCACTGGCAGCGCTGCCCGCCGTTGGATAGCGCACCTGGCCCAGGCCGCGCGCGCCCGGCAGCGCACGCATGTTGCGCGTGCGAAACACGTCGCGCACCATGCCCTTGGCCTTGTGCATGAAGAACTTGCGCTCCTGCTCGGTGACGATGCCGGTGGCATCCTGCCCGCGGTGCTGCAGCAGCAGCAAGGCGTCGTAAATCAGCTGATTGACGCCGCCCTGGCCCACGACTCCGACGATTCCGCACATGCTCTCGCTCCTTAAACGCAGGCCGGTTCAGACAGGCGCTGCAACGGCCCACTGCTGCGGCAGCACCGGCCCCAGACCTTTCAGCACCTGCTGCAGCAGCGGTGCCAGGCGCGAAGCCTGCCACCACGGCTCGGCCGGCAGGGGCGTGAAGCCCGCCGCCCAGACCGCCACCAGCAGCAGCAAGGCGCCGCGCAGCGCGCCAAAAACCGCACCCAGGGCCCGGTCCGCCGGCCGCAGCCCGGCGGCGGTGATCAACTTCTTCGCCAGCGCCGCCAGCAGGCCACAGGCAAACACTACGGCGATGAACAGCACAACGAAGGCCAGCACCGGGCGCCAGGGCGCCTGCGCCTCGCCCCACGGAAGCAGGGCGCCCACACCGCCCGCGAACCAGCGCGCCACGACAAAGGCCAGTACCCAGCCCGCCAGCGACAGCACTTCAAACACCAGCCCGCGCCAGGCGCCCAGCAGCATCGATAGCGCAAGCACCGCCAGCAAGCCCCAGTCAAGCAGCGCCATGGAGGGCTACAGCGTCAGGATGGCGCCGTCCAGCCCCAGGCCCTTGATGCGATCGAGCACCCTGGCTGCTTCGGCACGGTTGGCGAACGGGCCCAGGCGCACGCGCGTGGTGCGCATCCCTTCCTTGCCCTGGATGTCCTGCGCATAGGTCTTGAGACCCGCGCGCTCCAGCCTGGCACGCACCTCGCGCACCTTGGCCTGGTCCGCGTAGGCGCCGACCTGCACGATGAAGCGATCCGCCTGCGCATTGGCAGCGGGCGCAGCAGCCGCAGCCGCACCAGCAGCCCCGCTTTTGCCCTCCAGCAAGGCACGCGCCCGCGCGGCATCCGCGGTGGCGCTTGCGGCGGGGGCCGGAACCGGGGCGGGCGCTGGCGCCACGGCATGCTTGGATTCGGCTTTCGGTTCGGGTTTGGGCTCCGGCCTGGCTTCAGCCCTGGGTTCGGGCTTCGCGGGCGCCTTCGCCTCGGCGCCTTCGATCGGCGCAGCCTGTGGCGGTGCCGTGGTGGCCGCCGCCGCAGCA
The DNA here is from genome assembly GCF_000484635.1 of Comamonas badia DSM 17552. GTDB lineage: Bacteria > Pseudomonadota > Gammaproteobacteria > Burkholderiales > Burkholderiaceae_C > Comamonas_C > Comamonas_C badia. The sequence continues at coordinate 142,256 of NZ_AXVM01000002.1, forward strand.
GGCTTGGCCGGACTGGCCGGCACCTGCTCTTCCCCGTCCGCCAGGCCGGCGCCAACCGCCGTCTTGGCGGCATCGGCCGCCGTGGCGGGGGCAGCGCCTATCACCAGCGGGCCGGCGGTGTGGCGGTCGGGAATGTCGATCGAGACCTTGACCGGCACCGTGCGCGGCTGGGTATCGAACACCATGGGAAACACGATCACGCCGATGAGCACCAGCACCACCGCGCCGATCAGGCGCTGGCGCGCGCGGCGGCGCAGTTCTTCCATGCTCTCTGCCTGTGCCGCGCGGCCCCGCCTGGAATTGCCCTTGTCTGGCGCTTGGGGCTGACTGAACCAGGGGAATTTGAAAAATGCCATGAAACCGGTGGCTGAGCGGGCTAGGAATCGAAGTGCTTGCCGTGCATGTGCGGCACGCCATTCTTGAGGATGCCGCCGACCGTGTAGAACGATCCGAAGACGACGATTCTATCAGTCAGCCTGCAGGCCTTGACGGCGGCATCGAGGGCCGATTGCGGATCGGGGAACACCTCGCTTTTCACGATGCGTCGCCCGCCGCCGCCCTCGCCGCTGCTGCCGCGGCGCGAGCGCGTGACCGACAGATGGGGCTTGTCGTCCTGCGCCCGCGCGGCCTCGGCCAGATCGACGCGCGGCGCCTCTTCCTGCTGCGCCGCGGGCGCCGCATGCACGGCCTCCTGCTGCGCGTGAAACTGCTCCCAGCGCTGCTGCAGATGCACCGCCGTCTCGGCACGCGGCGTGGGCAGATCGGTGAAATACCAGCGATCGACCAGCGGGCCGATTTTTTCGAAAATGCCGGTGATGTCCTTGTCCGCCATCGCGCCGAACACCGCATGCGTGAGCCGGAAATGCCCCATGGTGCCCATGCTGGCGGCCAGCGTCGCCACCGCATGCGGGTTGTGGCCCACGTCCAGCACCACCACCGGCTGGCCCGGCACCACCTCGAAGCGCCCCGGCAGTTCCACCAGCGCCAGGCCCGCGCGCACCGCCTGCGCGGAGATCGGCAGTTTTTCGCGGATCGCCTCCAGCGCCGCCAGCGCGCCCGAGGCATTGAAAAGCTGGTTGGCGCCGCGCAGCGCCGGGTAGGCCATGCCGGCGTAGCGCCGCCCGCGTCCGGCCCAGGACCACTGCAGCTTGTCGCCGGAATAATTGAAATCGGTGCCGAACAGCCACAGCTCGGCGCCGATCGCCTTCGCATGGTCGATCACGCTTTGCGGCGGCACCGGGTCGCAGACCACCACCGGACGGCCGGCACGCATGATGCCGGCCTTCTCACGGCCTATGGCCTCGCGGTCCGGCCCGAGAAATTCGGCATGGTCCACGTCGATCATGGTGATGACCGCGCAATCGGCGTCGATCACGTTGACCGCGTCCAGCCGCCCGCCCATGCCCACCTCCAGGATCGCCACGTCCACCTTGGCCTGGCTGATGAGGCGCAGGATGGCGAGCGTGCTGAATTCAAAGTAGGTCAGCTGGATTTCATCGCCGTTTTCGACCCTGGCGCCCTCCACTGCTGCGAAGTGCGCTATCAATTCGTCGGGCTTGACGGTCTCGCCGCCAATGCGGCAGCGCTCTTCGAAGTGCACCAGGTGCGGCGAGGTATAGACGCCGGGGCGGTAACCCGCCTGCAGCGCCACCGCCTCGGCCATCGCGCAGGTGGAGCCCTTGCCGTTGGTACCCGCCACGGTGATCACCGGGCAGTCAAAGTGCAGCTTCAGGCGCTTGGCCACCCGCGCCACGCGTTCCAGGCCCATCTCGATCGTGTGCGGATGCAGGTGCTCGCAGTAATGCAGCCAGTCATCCAGGGTGTGAGGTAATGCGTTCATGTCAGGCATCGATTGTCGCTGCACGGCCCCTCGTGCATGATGGAATCCATGAGTACCCGCAAAACCATCACGCTCTACGGCATCCCCAACTGCAGCACGGTCAAAAAGGCACGCAGCTGGCTTGAAGGCTGCGGTGTCAGCTATCAATTCCATGATTTCAAGAAGAGCGGCGTGCCGGTGGAGCAGCTGCAGTCCTGGATCGCCGCCGTAGGCTGGGAGACGCTTGTCAACCGCCGGGGCACCACCTGGCGCACGCTGGCGCCACAGCGGCAGGCCGCCGTGGCGGATGCCGCGAGCGCCAGCGCGCTGATGCTGGCGCAGCCTTCCGTGATCAAGCGTCCGGTGGTGGATTGGGGCGATGCGACCACGGTGGGCTTTGACCCGCTGGACTGGCAGCAACGGCTGGGCTGAGGTTTTACGCAGCTTTACTCGGCGCACTGAACGGCTTCACGCATGCAACCTACACTCTGAACCAGAGTCCAAACAAGGGCTATGGGTCGATCCGAAAGGAGTTTCACCATGAACAAAATCGCCACACTCGCACTCCTTGCCACTGCCGCCGCGCTTTCCCTGCAGGTGCAGGCACAGACGCCGCCCCAGGGCCGCGAAATGGGCCGCGTGCTCTCGGTCACGCCCGTGTCGCAGCAGGTGGCGGTACCGCAGCAGGTCTGCAACAACGAGACCGTCTACAGCGGCGGGCGCCAGCCCAGCGGCGCGGGCGCCGTGCTCGGCGCCGTCGCTGGCGGCTTGCTGGGCAACACGATCGGCGGCGGTTCCGGGCGCGCCGTGGCTACCGCCGCGGGCGTCTTTGGCGGCGCCCTCCTGGGCAACCAGGTGGAAGGCGGCAACAGCCCCGGCTACCAGAACGTGCAGCGCTGCACCACGCAGACGCGCTACGACAACCAGTTCCTCGGCTATGACGTGGTGTATGAATACGGCGGACGCCAATACACCACGCGCACGCAGCAGGACCCGGGCCAGTGGATTCCCGTGACGGTGCAGCCCGCCGTCGCGCCCGCGGCACCGCCTTCCAGCTATCCCCAGGGCTACGGCTACGGTTACGATTCCGTGCAGCCCGGGGTGGTGGTGACGGAGACGCCGGTCTACACCTCGCCGGTCTACGTGTCGCCGTCCTACGGCGCCACCATCGAATACAACCGCGGCGGCGGCTGGGACCACGGCTATCGCCGCCACTGGCGCTGAAAGCCCGGGCAAGCCAGCGCCCCTAAAATCGGCAGCTTTCCCCCAACAATGGCGATGCGGCACGAAGCCGCATCGCAGCACGCTGCCATGGCAACCATCCTGCAATCGCTCCCCGTCGGCCAGAAGGTCGGCATCGCCTTTTCGGGCGGCCTCGACACCAGCGCCGCGCTGCGCTGGATGAAGAACAAGGGCGCCCTGCCCTACGCCTACACCGCCAACCTGGGCCAGCCCGACGAGGACGACTACGACGCCATCCCGCGCAAGGCCATGGAATACGGCGCCGAAAAGGCGCGCCTGGTCGATTGCCGCACGCAGCTGGCGCAGGAGGGCATCGCCGCCATCCAGTGCGGCGCGTTTCACGTGCGTACCGGCGGCGCCACCTACTTCAACACCACGCCGCTGGGCCGCGCGGTGACCGGCACCATGCTGGTGGCGGCGATGAAGGAGGACGATGTCAACATCTGGGGCGACGGCTCGACCTTCAAGGGCAACGACATCGAGCGCTTCTACCGCTACGGTCTGCTCACCAACCCCTCGCTCAAGATCTACAAGCCCTGGCTCGATCAGCTGTTCATCGACGAACTCGGCGGGCGCGCCGAAATGTCGGCTTTCATGACCAAGGAAGGCTTTGGCTACAAGATGAGCGCCGAGAAGGCCTACAGCACCGACTCCAACATGCTGGGCGCGACGCACGAGGCCAAGGATCTGGAGTTTCTGAACAGCGGCATCCGCATCGTGAACCCCATCATGGGCGTCGCCTTCTGGAAGGACGACGTCGCCGTGAAGGCCGAGGAAGTCACCGTGACGTTTGACGAAGGCCGCCCGGTGGCCCTGAACGGCCACGAGATCGACGACCCGGTGGAGCTGTTCCTGGAAGCCAACCGCATCGGCGGGCGCCACGGCCTGGGCATGTGCGACCAGATCGAGAACCGCATCATCGAAGCCAAAAGCCGCGGCATCTACGAGGCTCCCGGCATGGCGCTGCTGCACATCGCCTACGAGCGCCTGGTGAGCGGCATCCACAACGAGGACACGATAGAGCAATACCGCCTCAATGGCCTGAAACTCGGCCGTCTGCTGTACCAGGGCCGCTGGTTCGACCCGCAGTCCATCATGCTGCGCGAAACCGCCCAGCGCTGGGTGGCCCGCGCCGTCAGCGGCAGCGTGGCGCTGGAGCTGCGCCGCGGCAACGACTACTCCATCCTCAACACCGAAAGCCCCAACCTGACCTACGCGCCCGAGCGGCTGTCGATGGAGAAGGTGGAGGACGCGCCCTTCAGCCCGCTGGACCGCATCGGGCAGCTCACCATGCGCAACCTGGATATTTCGGATACGCGGGACAAGCTGGGCGTGTACGCCCGCGCCGGGCTGCTCTCGCTGGGCGGCAATGCGGCGCTGGCGCAGCTGGAAGACGGCGGCGCCAAGAAATAAGCGTTAAATCGGCCTGCAGCGCTTGCCCATCAAGCGCTGGCAGCTATCAAAAACGCCAGCCTATTCGCTGGCGTTTTTTTGCGCCATGATGATGGGGTTCCTGCAAGGATGCCAACATGTTTTCCGGTCTGAGCGCCTTTCCCCTGACCCCTTTGAGCGAAACCGCCATCGACGAGACGGCCTTCGCCCGGCTGATCGAGCGCCTGGCGACGGCCGGTGTCGATTCCATCGCCGCGCTGGGCTCCACCGGAAGCTACGCCTACCTCGACCGCGCCGAGCGCGCGCGCATCGCGCGGCTGGCCGTGCGCCACGCGGGCGGCGTGCCTGTGATCGTCGGCATAGGCGCGCTGCGCACGCGCGAGGTGCTGGCGCTGGCACAGGACGCGCAGCAGGCGGGCGCGCAAGGCGTGCTGCTGGCGCCCGTCTCCTATCAGAAACTGTCCGATGGCGAAGTCTTTGGTCTCTACGAAGACGTCACCCGCGAGCTGTCGGTGCCGCTGTGCGTGTACGACAACCCGGGCACCACGCATTTCGAATTCAGCGACGCGCTGCACGCCCGCATCGCGCGGCTGCCCCGGGTGGCGTCGATCAAGATTCCCCCGGTTCCCGCGGACCCCGAGGCGGCCCGCGCCCGCGTGCAGCGGCTGCGCGCGCTGATCCCGGCGCAGGTGACGATAGGCATCAGCGGCGACGCCTCGGGCGCCACAGGTTTGATCGCGGGGTGCGAGGCCTGGTACTCGGCGCTCGCCGGTACGTTCCCGCGCATCCCCCTGGCCATCACGCGGGCCGCGCGGGCGGGGAACGCGCCAGAGGCGCAGCGGCTGTCCGGCCAACTGGCGCCGCTGTGGGCGCTGTTCGGGCAATACGGCAGCCTGCGCGCCATCGCCACGGCGGCGGAGTTGGCGGGGCTGGTCCCGGCCCCCTGCCTGCCGCGGCCGATTCAATCGCTGGAGGGCGAGGCACGGCAGCGCCTGGGCGCGCTGCTCGATCGGCTGGAGCTGACGTAAACGCCCGCAGCCGGTTACTGCCTCACTGGCTGCGCTGCTGCTGCCATTGCACCCAACCCCGCGCCCGCAGTTCGCACGCCGGGCACTGGCCGCAGCCATAACCCCAGTCGTGCAGCACGTCGCGTTCGCCCAGGTAGCAGGTGTGCGATTCGCGGCGGATCAGCTCCACCAGCGCATCGCCGCCGAGCTGCTGCGCCAGCGCCCAGGTGGCGGCCTTGCCCAGCCACATCAGCGGCGTTTCGACCACCAGCGGGCGCTCCACGCCCAGGCTCAGCGCCACCTGCAGCGCCTTGAGCGTGTTGTCGCGGCAGTCGGGGTAGCCGGAATAATCGGTCTCGCTCATGCCGCCCACCAGCACCGTCAGATCGCGCCGGTAGGCCAGCGCCGCCGCCAGCGTGAAGAACAGCAGATTGCGCCCCGGCACGAAGGTGTTGGGCAGGCCATCCTGCTGCAGCGCGATGGCCACTGCGTCCGTCATCGCGCTGCCGCCCAGCTGGCGCAGCACGTCCACCTGCAACAGATGGTCCTGGCCCAGCGCACCCGGCCAGGGCAGAGCGGCCATGCCGGCGCGCAGCTGCTGGCGGCAATCGAGTTCGACGCGGTGGCGCTGGCCATAGTCAAAGCCGATGGTCTCCACCACGGCATGGCGCGAGAGCGCCCAGGCCAGGCAGGTGGCGGAATCCTGCCCGCCGGAAAACAGCACCAGCGCGCGGCGCGTATCGGGCGTCACGGCGTTACGGCGCCACGGCCATGGACTGCGCCGGCCGCAGCCAGCGCATGACGGCGGCCAGCACCACGCCATAGGCCGGCACGAAGACCGCCAGGCTCACACCCAGCTTGATGGCGTAGTCCACCCAGGCGATCTCCACCCAGTGCGCGGCCATGAAGGCATCGCTGCTGTGCCAGAAGGCGATCGAAAAGAAGGCCGCGGTATCGAACCACTGCCCCACCACGGCCGAGGCGGCCGGCGCCAGCCACCAAGCGGCATGGCGCTGGCGGATGCGGTCGAACACCTGGATGTCCAGCAGCTGCCCCAGCACGTAGGCGGCAAAGCTGGCGAACGCGATGCGAAAGACGAAGGTATTGAATTCGCCCAGCGCCGCCAGGCCATTGAAGCCGCCTTCGCGAAACAGCACGCCCACCACGTAGGAGGCGAGCAGCGCGGGCAGCATGGCCCGGCCGATCACCCGCCGCGCGCTGTGCTTGCCTATGAGACGCACCGTGAGATCAGTCGCGAGAAAGATGAAGGGAAAGCTGAACGCGCCCCAGGTGCTGTGAAAGCCGAAGAGCTGCATCGGCAGCTGCACCAGATAGTTGCTGGCGATGACGATGGCGATGTGCAGCGCCACCAGGAGGGAGAGGTACAGGGGAAGGCGCCGCGCCACGGGCTGCGGCGGCGCGCAAAGCGAAGTCATGCGAATCCTTTTTTGATGGGGGCGAGGGAACCCAGGAGGGCGCTATTGTAGCGGTACCAAAAGGCCAAAAAATCCATCAAATCAACATGCAGCACTTGTGTGGAAAGCGCCTGCAGCTATATTTTCAATAGTTTCGCCACTTGCCTCTCCGGCATGCCACCGGCGGTCGGCAGGGCAGCTACCATTGCCGCCTGCTTTTTCAACCCTGCAACCCGCCATGACCGCCACCACCCAGATTGCCAACGTCACCCTTGCCACCCAGGCCAACGTGTATTTCGGCGGCAAATGCGTCTCGCACAGCTTCACGCTGGCGGACGGCACGCGCAAGAGCGCGGGCGTGGTACTGGCGGCGGAACTCACCTTCAGCACCGGCGCGACTGAAATCATGGAATGCGTGGCGGGCGCCTGCGAATACCGGCTGGCTGGCAGTGATGCATGGCAGAAATCCGCTCCCGGCGAGCGCTTTGCCATCCCCGCAGAGTCGTCGTTCGACATCCGCGTGGCCGAGGTCTACCACTACCTCTGCCACTACGCCTGAAACGGGTCCGCCTTCGGCCGTCCAACGTCGTTGGCTCGCCTTGCCGTGCGCCAGCACTGTCTTCGGCTTGCCGCCTTGTTGCCCGACCGAATCCAAACCCGCATGAATCGGCAGCGCTACACCACCACCGGCTCGGGCTGCAGCAGGATGCCGAAGCGCTCGTAGACGCTGGTCTGAATCGCCTTGGCCAGCGTCATCACCTCGCCGCCGGTCACGCTCGTGTCCGGGCTGTGCCGATCACCGCGGTTGACCAGCACCAGCGCCTGCTTTTCATAGACCCCCGCACGCCCCACGGTCTTGCCGCGCCAGCCGCAGGCGTCGATGAGCCAGCCCGCGGCCAGCTTGATGCTGCCGTCGGGCATCGGGTAGTGCACGATTTTTGGCTCGCGCGCGATGATGTCGCGGCACTGTTCGGGCGTCACCGCCGGGTTCTTGAAGAAGCTGCCGGCATTGCCCAGCACGGCCGGGTCGGGCAGCTTGGCCTGGCGGATCTGGCACACCCAGTCAAAAATCCGGCGCGCATCGGGCTGGGCGATGCCGGCCTCCTCGCGCTTCCTCTGCAAATCCAGATATTCCAGCTCGGGCCGCCAGGCCTTGGGCAAGGCCAGCCGCACGCTGGTGATCAGCGCCCGGCCCGCCAGCCCCATGCCGCGCTGCCAGCCGGCGCCCTGCCCCGCCACGGGCGCGGCGTGCTTGAAGACCGAATCGCGGTAGCCGAAGGCGCACTGCGCCGCATCCAGCGCAAACGCCTGTCCCGTCAGGCAATCAACGGCCGAGAGCGAATGAAAGCGGTCCTGCAGTTCCACGCCGTAGGCACCGATGTTCTGCACCGGCGCGGCGCCCACGGTGCCCGGAATCAGCGCCAGGTTCTCCAGCCCCGGCCAGCCCTGCTGCAGCGTCCAAGCCACGAATGCGTGCCAGTCAACGCCGGCCCCGGCCTGCACGATCCAGTGCCGGGCGGTTTCCTCCACCAGCGCCATGCCCGGGATTTCCACCTTCAGCACCAGCGGCTCCACGTCACCGGTCAGCACGATGTTGCTGCCGCCGCCGAGCACGAAAAACGGCTGGCGCGCCAGATCGAAGTGCGCGGCGGCCTCCTGCACGGCGGCCTCGCTGTGCAGACGCACCAGCTCGCGTGCGCGCGCGGCGATGCCGAAGCTGTTGGCACTTTGCAGTGATGCATTCTTCTCGACTAACATCCCGGGAATTGTCGCACCCGCACCGTTCAGAAAGCGGCCGCGACACCGCAGCACCAGAGGAAACCCATGCCATCGTTTGACACCGTTTGTGAAGCCGATTTCGTTGAAGTGAAGAATGCCGTGGACAACGCCGCCAAGGAAGTTGGCACGCGCTTTGACTTCAAGGGCACCTCGGCGGCCATCGAGCTCAAGGATAAGGAGATCACGCTCACGGGCGATGCCGATTTCCAGTTGCAGCAGCTGCAGGACATCCTGCGCGCCAAGCTCACCAAGCGCAGCGTGGACGTGCGCTTTCTGGATGTCGAGAAACCCCAGAAGGCGGGCGGCGACAAGCTCAGGCAGCTGGTGAAGGTCAAGAACGGCATCGATGCCGAGCAGGGTAAGAAGATTCAGCGCCTCATCAAGGACAGCAAACTCAAGCTGCAGGCCGCCATCCAGGACGGCAAGGTGCGCGTCACCGGCGCCAAGCGCGACGACCTGCAGGCCGCCATGGCGCTGCTGCGCAAGGAAGTGGCCGATCTGCCGCTGACCTTCGACAACTTCCGCGACTGAGCGGGCCCACCGCCATGCAACGCCGCGCCCTTCTGCTGGCTGCCCTGCTCGCCGCGGCGCCGCTGCACGCGCAGACGCTGCGGCTGGCCGGCATTCTGGGCGGCAAGGCGCTGATGGTTTCGGGCAGCGGCACGCCGCGCGCCGTGGCGCCGGGCGAATCCATCGATGGCGTGCGCGTGGTCTCGGTCGGCCGCGAATCCGTGGTCATCGAGAGCGTGGGCGGGCGTGAAACCCTGCACCTGGGCGCCGAGCCGGTGAGCGTCGGCACGCATGGCAGCGCACCCCAGCAGCTCACGCTGTATGCCGATGCGCGCGGGCATTTCGTCAGCGGCGGGCAGATCAACGGCCGGCCGGTGCAGTACATGGTGGATACCGGCGCCACCGCCGTCTCGCTGGGCCGCGCCGAGGCCGAGCGCCTGGGCATTCGCGTGCAGCAAGGCCAGCCGGTGCGCATGCAGACGGCCAACGGCGTGGCCGAAGGCTGGCGCGTGCGGCTGGACTCGGTACGCATCGGCGCGCTGGAGCAGCGCGGCGTGGAAGCCATCATCACCAGCGAGCCCATGCCCTACGTGCTGCTGGGCAACAGCTTTCTGAAACCCTACGAGATGACGCGCAAGGGCAACGAGCTCCTGCTGCAAAAGCGCTGACCATGGCCACCGCCAACGCCGACGACGAATACGAGGATTTGCTGAGCCAGTGGCTCGATCTGGAGGCGGCGCTTTCCATGCTGCTGCTGCACCCCGCGCTGGTGCCGGAGTTCAACGCCAGGCTGCGCCAGTGCGACCAGTGGCTGCAGGAAATCGTCGGCCACGATACGGATGCCGCGCTGTACCTGATGTTCCAGCTCGCCAGCACCTCCACCGCGGGCTACAGCGCGTCGCACGCGCTGGTGTGCGCCACGCTGTGCCAGATCCTGGCGCAGGAACTGCAGCTGCCGCGCCATGAACGCGAAAGCCTGGTGCGCGCCGCCATCACGATGAACATCGCCATGACCGCGCTGCAGAACCAGCTGGCGCTGCAGCACGAGCCCTTGAGCAGCGAGCAGAAGCACGCCGTCGCCGCGCACCCCGAAAAGGGCGTGGCGCAGCTGGAAGACCTCAACATCCGGGACGATCTCTGGCTCGACGTCGTTGCCGCGCACCACGCCACGCCGCCCGTGCGCACCACGCTGGCCAGCCTGCCGGCCGAATCGCGCCTGACGCACATCCTGGCGACGGTGGACCGCTACGCCGCGATGATCTCGCCGCGCAAATCCCGCCCGGGCCGCACCGCCAGCGATTCCGTGCGCGCCATCGCCGGCCAGCCGGAGCAGCAGGACGACGATGTCGCCGTGGCGCTCATGCGCACCGTCGGCCTGTGCCCGCCGGGCACCTTCGTGCAGCTGAGCAATGGCGATACGGCCGTCGTGCTGCGCCGCAGCGAGCGCGTGAACTTCCCGCTGGTCGCCAGCGTGGCCGATGCGCACGGCGAAGCACTGGCCGCGCCGGTGCTCTACCACACCGTGCGCGGCCAGCCCCAGGTTGCCGCCGCGCTGGCCCGCTCGGCCGTCACGACGAACATCAACCACCACATGATGGTGCGCCTGGGGTTGTTCGCCGCGCAGGCGGCGAAGCCGCCGCGCTGAGCCGCCGCGCGGCGCACCGGCCCGTCAGGGCTTTTTGCCGGCGCCCAGCTTGGGCTCCGTGCCCCGAACCAGGCGCTGGATGTTGGCCGCGTGCCGCCAGGCCAGCAGACCGGCCATCACGGCGATCGCCAGCGCAACGCCGGGGTGCATCTCCCACAGCACGCCGCCGGTCAGCACGTAGAAAAACGGTGCGAATGCCGCGGCGATGAGCGAGGCGAATGACACCCAGCGAAAGAACGCCAGGATGATGACGAAGGTGGCCACCGTCGCCAGCGCCAGCCAGCCGCTGATGCCCAGCAGCACGCCCAGTGCCGTCGCCACGCCCTTGCCGCCCTTGAAGCCGAAGAACACCGGCCACAGGTGCCCGGCGAACGCCGCCAGCCCCGCCAGCGCCACCGTGCCCTCGCCCAGCCCGTGGTCCGGGCCCAGGCTGCGCACCAGGAACACCGGCAGCCAGCCCTTGGCGGCATCCAGCAGCAGCGTCACCACCGCCGCCGCCTTGGAGCCCGAGCGCAGCACATTCGTCGCCCCCGGGTTCTTGCTGCCGTAGCTGCGTGGATCGGACAGCCCCATGGCGCGGCTGACGATGACGGCGAACGACAGGGAACCGAGCAGATAGGCGGCGGCGATCGCCAAGACGCTGTAGAAAAAAGGCACGGGAGCTCTCTCGACAAGAAGATGTAAACGGGTACGCCATTTTGCCAGCCACCCCGGGTGGCGGAACGCGCGTGCGGCCTCAGGCCGCCGCCCCGACGGCGCATGCCGCGGCATCAGGTGCGCGTGCGGCCGAGCACACCCGGTTGCGCCCCGCCGCCTTGCCGCGGTAGAGCGCTTCATCGGCCTGCTGCATCGCACGGTCGAGGCCATCGGCGTCGGTGAAGGCATCCGAGACACCGATGGTGGCGGTGCAGCGGATGGGCACATCCGAATCGGCGACGGCAGACACCGTCATGGACTGGATGGCCGCGCGCAGCCGCTCGGCCAGCTGCAGCGCATCGTCCGTGCGGGTGGCAAGACAGATGGCGACGAACTCTTCTCCGCCCGTGCGGCAGGCCAGATCATGGTGCCGCAGCGTGGCGCGCATCACCTCGGCCACCCGGCAGAGCACCCGGTCGCCCGCCTTGTGGCCATGCGTGTCGTTGACGCGCTTGAAATGGTCCACGTCCACCAGCAGCAGGTGCGCGGTGTCCGCGCCGCGCGTGCGCAGGTGCGCTTCCAGCGCGTCGGTCATGCCGCGCCGGTTGAGCAGCCCGGTCAACGGGTCGCGCGCCGCCGTCTCGCGCAGGTCATCGGTCAGGCGGCGCAGCACCAGCCAGATCACGGCCGGCGCCAGCACCACCGCAAGCACCGACATGTAGCCGTAGAACACCAGCTGAAAGCGCTGCTCCATGCCCAGCGCCGCCATGCCATCGGTCAGCAGCTTGGCGCATTTCCAGGCATTGAGCATGCCGATGCCACCGATGAGCACCGCGAAAAACAGCATCTCGGCGCGCAGGTCCCGCGCGAAGCTGCGCACCCCCTGGGCCGCTGTCGCCGCCATGGCGATGAAGATCAGCGCCGACAGGCCCGAGAGCATGGCGTAGCGCGCCACGGTCCCCAGCCCCCACTGCACCGCGGCCTGCGCGGCCGTGTAGGCCAGCGCCATCACCAGCAGCGGGCGCAGCAGCGGCGCCGGACGGCCAAAAAAGCGCATCGCGCCCACGAAATACACGGCGGGCGTGCACAGCGTGAGCGTGTGGTTGATGACGCTGGCCAGGCTCCAGCCCGGCGGACCGCCCAGCAGCTGCAGCACATAGGCCGTGCCCAGCATGAAGTTGCCCAGCGCAAGCACGTCCATGCCCAGCTTCCTGCCGCGCAGGCGCGAGCTGAACAGCAGGAACATGGCGCCGAAGCACAGCAGGTGCAGGCACAGGATTGCGACGATGACGGTGGCGACCATGCCTCATGTCCCTTTGCGGGTTCTGCCCGGACGGCTGCCCGGCGCGACGCGACGCATCATCCCGAATCCGGCAACGCGCATTGCACCGCGTGCGCGCCCAGCAACTGCACGCAGACCTGCGGAGCTATCTGCACCAGATAGCCACGCCGCCCGCCATTGATCGCAATGCGGTCGAGCGCCAGGATGCTTTCCTCGATATATACCGGCATGGTTTTGCGCACGCCAAACGGCGAAGTGCCGCCCACCTGATAGCCGCTGTGGCGCTGCGCCACTTCAGGCTTGCAGGGCTCGACCGACTTGGCGCCGATCTGGCGCGCGAGGTTCTTGGTGGACACCTTGCAGTCTCCATGCATCAGCACGATGAGTGGCCTGGCATCCTGGTCCTGCATCACCAGGGTCTTGACCACCGCGTGTTCCCGCAGGCCCAGCTGCCGCGCCGATTCATGCGTGCCGCCATGCTCCACGTAGTCATAGGCGTGTTCGGTGAACGCCACGCCATGCGCGCGCAGCATCTGCGTCGCCGGGGTTTCGCTCACGTGCTGCGCCTTGTCCTTCTTTGCCATGGTTCACCAAATTGATAGCTGCCAGCGCTTGCCCAATAAGCGCCAAGGCATTATTTTGCTTCAAAAATTCCAAGTGTCATCCGTGATCTACCGCCTGCAGTCACCCGTGCGCCAGCACAAGGTACAGCCTGCCGCCAATAATCAGGCGATGTACCAGGAACGCCTTGTCGCCCGCCACGAAACCATCGCCCTGCGGGGCATGCCCTGCCATCTGCGGCACTGGGGGCCTGCGGATTCCTCCCTGGCGCCGCTGGTGCTGCTGCACGGCTGGATGGACGTGGCCGCATCGTGGCAATTCGCCGTCGACGCGCTCAGCAGCGCATTCACCCAGGGGCGGCGCATCATCGCGCCCGACTGGCGCGGCTTCGGCCTTTCAATGCCGGAGCAGCGGGTCGATTGCTACCACTTCCCCGATTACCTGGCAGACCTCGATGCGCTGCTCGATCAGGTTGCGGGCGACGCCCCCATCGACCTCGTCGGCCACAGCATGGGCGGCAACATCGCCATGATGTACGCCGGTGCGCGCCCGGCGCGCATCCGCCGCCTCGTCAATCTGGAAGGCTTCGGCCTGCCCGCCACCCGGCCCGCGCAGGCACCGGGGCGCTATGCGCAGTGGCTCGATGAACTGCGCCGGCAGCGCCAGGGCGAGCTCGCGCTCAAGACCTACGCCAGCCCCGAGGGCGTGGCCGAGCGCCTGATGAAAACCAACCCGCGCCTGCCTGCCGACAAGGCCGCCTGGCTGGCGCGGCACTGGGCCCGCCAGGGCAGCGACGGCCGCTGGCACATCCTGGGCGACGCGGCGCAGAAGGTCATCAGCGCGCAGCTCTACCGCGTGGACGAAGCGCTGGCGCTCTACGCCGCGATCACCGCGCCGGTGCTCAGCGTGGTGGCGGACCACGACAGCCTGGCCCAGTGGTGGAAGGATCGCTTCACGCTGCAGGAATTCCACGAACGCACCCGCCATGTGCGCCAGCTCACCAGCGCCACCGTGAAGGATGCCGGGCACATGCTGCACCACGACCAGCCGCAGGCCGTGGCTGGTTTGATCGAGGATTTTTTAGTGCAATCGGCTCGAACCGCAATGCCGGCAAATACAAGCAGCTATTAAATATATAGTAAACCTGTGCGTGAGAAAATCAAAGGCTATCTTCCGCAATCAATGCACAGGATTACCCATGGACGCAGAACAAATCAACCTCATCGGCACCACCCTCGAAGACCTCGGTGAGCGCACCGCGGACTTGCGGAGGTATCTTTGACTACGATGCCAAATACGAACGCCTGCGCACGGTAAACGCCTCGCTCGAAGACCCGAACGTCTGGAACGACCCGAAGAAGGCCCAGGAGCTGGGCAAGGAAAAGAAGCTGCTCGACGGCGTGGTGCTCACGCTGCAAAAGCTCACGCAGGAGATCGCCGACAACACCGAGCTCTACGAGATGAGCAAGGACGAAGGCGATGAAGCCGGCATCGCCGCCATCGCGGGCGAGGTCGAGAAGCTCCAGCCGCTGATCGAGGAGCTGGAGTTCCGCCGCATGTTCAGCAAGGAGGCGGACCCGCTCAACTGCTACATCGACATCCAGGCCGGCGCCGGCGGCACCGAGGCCTGCGACTGGGCCGGCATGCTGCTGCGCCAATACCTCAAGTACGCCGAGCGCAAGGGCTTCAAGGCGACGGTGGACGAAGAAACGCCGGGCGACGTGGCCGGCATCAAGGGCGCGACCATCCATGTCGAGGGCGAATACGCCTACGGGCTGCTGCGCACCGAAACCGGCGTGCACCGGCTGGTGCGCAAGAGCCCGTTCGACAGCTCGGGCGGACGCCACACCTCGTTCGCCTCGCTCTTCGTCTACCCGGAAATCGACGACTCGATCGAGATCAACATCAACCCGGCGGACGTGCGCACCGACACCTTCCGCGCCAGCGGCGCGGGCGGGCAGCACATCAACAAGACCGATTCGGCCGTGCGCCTCACCCACCTCCCCACCGGCATCGTCGTGCAGTGCCAGGACGGGCGCAGCCAGCACAGCAACCGCGACGTCGCCTGGCAGCGCCTGCGCTCGCGCCTGTACGAGCACGAGATGCAGAAGCGCATGGTCGAGCAGCAGGCGCTGGAAGACACCAAGAGCGACGTCGGCTGGGGCCACCAGATACGTTCCTACGTGCTGGACAACAGCCGCATCAAGGATTTGCGCACCAACGTGGAAGTCTCTGCCACGCAGAAGGTGCTGGACGGCGATCTCGATGTCTTCATCGAGGCCTCGCTCAAACAAGGCGTTTAAACGCCTGACCCAAGGAGTTCACCATGATGAGAGAAGGCACCGCCAGCGCGGTCTATCGCCTGCAGTACCAGGCGCCGGCGTTCTGGGTCGATACGGTCGATCTGGCATTTGACCTCGACCCGGCCAAGACACGCGTGCTCAACAAGATGCGCCTGCGCCGCAACCCGGAGGTGGCGGCAGAGGCGCTGCGCCTGGATGGCGAAGAGTTGAACCTGGCGCGCGTGCTGGTGAACGGTGCGGGCACCAGTTTCAAGATCGAGGAAAACCAGCTGGTGCTGGAAAACCTGCCCGAGGGCAACGACCCCTTCGATCTGGAAATCTTCACCACCTGCGCGCCCGAGAAGAACACCCATCTGATGGGCCTGTACGTCAGCAACGACACCTTCTTCACCCAGTGCGAGGCGCAGGGCTTTCGCCGCATCACCTATTACCTGGATCGCCCCGATGTGATGGCGAGCTTCACCGTCACCCTGCGCGCGGACAAGAAGCGCTACCCGGTGCTGCTCTCCAACGGCAACCTCGTGGAATCGGGCGAGCTGGAGGGCGGACGCCACTTCGCCAAATGGGTCGATCCGCACAAGAAGCCCTGCTACCTGTTCGCGCTCGTCGCGGGCCAGCTCGTCGCGCGCGAGCAGCAGATCACGAGCCGCGCGGGCAAAGAGCACCTGCTGCAGGTCTACGTGCGCCCCGGCGACCTGGGCAAGACCGAACACGCGATGAACTCGCTGATGGCCGCCATCGCCTGGGACGAGACGCGCTTCGGCCTGTCGCTCGATCTGGACCGCTTCATGATCGTCGCCACCAGCGACTTCAACATGGGCGCGATGGAAAACAAGGGCCTGAACATCTTCAACACCAAGTACGTGCTGGCCAGTCCATCGACTGCCACCGATCTGGACTACGCCAACATCGAAGGGGTCGTAGGCCACGAGTATTTCCACAACTGGACGGGCGACCGCGTCACCTGCCGCGACTGGTTCCAGCTCTCGCTCAAGGAAGGCCTCACGGTCTTTCGCGATCAGGAATTCTCGATGGACATGGCGGGCTCGCTATCTGCGCGCGCCACGCGCCGCATCGAAGACGTGCGCGTGCTGCGCACCGCGCAGTTCCCCGAGGACGCAGGCCCCATGGCCCACCCGGTGCGGCCCGACAGCTATGTGGAAATCAACAATTTCTACACCGTCACGGTGTACGAAAAAGGCGCCGAAGTCGTGCGCATGCAGCGCACCCTGGTCGGTGGCCACGAGGGCTTTGCCCAGGGCATGAAACTCTACTTCGAGCGCCACGACGGGCACGCCGTCACCTGCGACGATTTCGCGCAGGCGATCGCCGACGCCAACCCCGGCAGCGCGCTCGCCACGCACCTCGATCAATTCAAGCGCTGGTACAGCCAATCGGGCACGCCGTGCGTCAA
The DNA here is from genome assembly GCF_000484635.1 of Comamonas badia DSM 17552. Classification (GTDB taxonomy): domain Bacteria; phylum Pseudomonadota; class Gammaproteobacteria; order Burkholderiales; family Burkholderiaceae_C; genus Comamonas_C; species Comamonas_C badia. The sequence goes on from NZ_AXVM01000002.1 coordinate 159,261, forward strand.
GGCCACGGGGCAGTACGACGCCGCCGCGCAGACCTGGACGCTCACGCTCTCGCAATCCTGCCCGGCCACGCCCGGCCAGCCGGGCAAGCTGCCCTTCGTGATTCCGGTCGCCATGGGGCTGGTGGCGCAGGACGGCGCGCAACTGCCCCTGCAACTCGAAGGCGAGGCGACGGCCAGCGGCACCAGCCGCACGCTGGTGCTGCACGAGGCCAGCCAGAGCTTCACCTTCGTGAACGTGGCGGCCGAGCCCGTGCCCTCGCTGCTGCGCGGCTTCAGCGCGCCGGTCATCCTAGAGCACGACGACAGCGATGCCGCCCTGCTCACGCTGCTGGCGAGCGACAGCGACGCCTTCAACCGCTGGGAGGCTGGCCAGCGCCTGCTGCTGCGCACCGCTCTCAATGCGATAGCTTCTGACGCCGGCGCAGCAAGCGTTACAGGCCAGAATGCCCTGATACCCGCCACCGTCGTGGAGGCCCTGCGCACTGTGCTGCGCCACCCGCAGCTCGATGCTGCCTTCAAGGAACTGGTGCTCACGCTGCCGTCGGAAGCCTACATCGCCGAGCAGGTCGAAGTGGTCGATCCACAGCAGATCCACGCTGTGCGCGAGCAGCTTCGCGCCCAGCTGGCGCGTGAGCTGCAGGCCGATTGGGTCTGGGCCTTCGAGACCCACCAGGCCAGTGGCGCCTACCGGCCCGATGCCATCAGCAGCGGCCGCCGCGCGCTCACCAGCCTGGCGCTTTCCATGTTGTGCCTTGCGGCCCGCGAGAGCGGCGACGCCATCTGGCCCGGCAAGGCGCTGCAGCGCTTCAAGGACGCAGGCAACATGACTGATCGCCTCGGCGCCCTGGGCGCGCTCGTCGCCAGCGGCCACGAACTCGCCAGGCCGGCGCTGGAACGTTTTCACGACCGCTTCAAGGACGATGCGCTGGTGCTCGATAAATGGTTTGCCCTGCAGGCCGGCCGCACCGACCGCGGCGGCGACGTGCTGCCCGCCGTGCAGCAATTGCTGAAGCACCCGGACTTCAACCTCAAGAACCCCAACCGCGCGCGCAGCCTCGTCTTCAGCTACTGCAGCGCCAACCCGGCGGGCTTTCATCGCCAGGACGGTGCGGGCTACGCCTTCTGGGCCGAGCAGGTGCTTCTGCTGGATGCCTTCAACCCGCAGGTCGCCGCCCGCCTGGCGCGCGCGCTCGACCGCTGGAAGAAGCTGGCCGAGCCCTACCGCGCGCTGGCGCGCGCCGCCATCGAGCGCGTGGCCGCCGCGCCCAAGCTCTCCAACGACGTGCGCGAACTCGTCACGCACGCGCTCGCCGACTGAAAGGATTGAAAGGAAGCCCCATGGTCGATCACCGCATCAGCCTCACGCGTTACCTCGTCGAACAGCAGCGCGTGCACGGCCACATCCCCTCCGAGCTGCGCCTGCTGCTCGAAGTCGTGGCGCGCGCCTGCAAGCGCATCAGCTTCGCGGTCAACAAGGGCGAACTCGGCGACGTGATGGGCAGCGCCGGCACCGAGAACGTGCAGGGCGAGGTGCAGAAGAAGCTGGACATCATCGCCAACGAAACCCTGATCGAGGCCAACGAATGGGGCGGCCACCTGGCGGCCATGGCCAGCGAGGAGATGGAAGGCATCTACGTCGTGCCCAACCGCTACCCGCAGGGCGAATACCTGCTCATGTTCGACCCGCTCGACGGCTCATCCAACATCGACGTGAACGTCAGCATTGGCACCATCTTCAGCGTGCTGAAGAAACCCGAAGGCCACCCTGGCGTACATGACGACGACTTTCTGCAACCCGGCCACTGCCAGGTCGCCGCCGGCTACTGCGTCTACGGCCCGCAGACCACGCTGGCACTCACCGTGGGCGACGGCGTCGCCATGTTCACACTGGATCGCGAGCAGGGCTCCTTCGTGCTCATCCGCGAGAACGTGCGCATTCCCGAGGACACCAAGGAATTCGCCATCAACATGAGCAATATGCGCCACTGGGACGAGCCCGTGCGCCGCTACATCGACGAATGCCTGCAAGGCAAGGATGGCCCACGCGGCAAGGACTTCAACATGCGCTGGATCGCCAGCATGGTGGCCGACGTGCACCGCATCCTGAGCCGCGGCGGCATCTTCATGTACCCCTGGGACAAACGCGAGCCCAACAAGCCCGGCAAGCTGCGCCTGATGTACGAGGCCAACCCCATGGGCTGGCTCGTCGAGCAGGCGGGCGGCGCAGCCACCAACGGCAGGCAGCGCATTCTGGACATTCAGCCCACCAGGCTGCACGAGCGCGTGAGCGTGATCCTCGGCTCGAAGAATGAAGTCGAACGCGTGACCGGCTACCACGGCAAAGCCTGAAACCCGACCTGCCGCGCCGCACCCAGGTTTCCATCAGATTGCGCCCGGCTCATGGAATTTTCTCTTTTAACCCTGGCTTCCGCGTTCGGCAAAAGCCTGCTGTTCGCCCTGGCCGGCGTGCTGCCCATCATCAATCCGCTGGCCACCGCACCCATCTTCGTCAGCTGGACCCAGGGCATGAGCATCTCCCAGCGCCACCAGCTGGCCACCACCGTCGGCAAATACGTCGCGATTCTGCTGGCCATCACGATGACCCTGGGCTCGCTGGTGCTGGACCTGTTCGGCATCTCGCTGCCCGTGGTGCGGGTGGCGGGCGGCATCATCGTGGCCTACAACGCCTGGCTGATGCTCAACACCCAGCAGCCCACCCACGACGACACCGCCCAGATGGCGCAAACCCTGACCGAAGACAACGCGCGCCTGAACACCTTCTATCCGCTGTCCTTCCCCATCACCTGCGGCCCCGGCTCACTGGCCGCCGCCATTGCCGTGGGCGCAAGCCTGCGCACGCCGCGCATCACGGAAACCCTGGCCAGCCTCGCCGGCGCACTGGCCGGCATGGTGCTGCTGGGAATGCTGGTGGCCGCCACCTTCCGCTATGCAGGCATCGTCTTGCGCAAACTCGGCGAAGTCGGCCAGCTCGTCTTCCTCCGGATCATGGCCTTCATCCTGCTGTCGGTGGGCGTGCAGATCGTCTGGGACGGCATCCGCGGCCTGATCGCGACCCTTCCCTCCTCCATCTGAGTTTTGCCGAACACGCGGCAAGCCCTCGCACGCCTATATAATGCCGGGCTTGGCCGGAGTAGCTCAGTCGGTAGAGCAGCTCATTCGTAATCAGGACAGCGATGCTTGACGACGGAAGCAGAAGCTAAGCACGGCAAGGCTTTCGGGCCGCCAGCAGTCTGATGGCAAGGTAGTACAGACACGGTTTGAACAAGTTTTGATTTTTGCCGGTGTAGCTCAGTTGGTAGAGCAGCGCATTCGTAATGCGAAGGTCGGGGGTTCGACTCCTCTCTCCGGCACCACTTGATGTAAAAAGGCCACCCCTAACCGGGTGGCCTTTTTGCTTTCCGGCCCTCCTTCAACACGCGGCCTTTTCTCGCGTCAATCATCGAATGCGGGCCGATGTGCGTAGCCCACACGCCGACGCAAATGATGATATTTTTTCTGTTGACGGGCATTCAGACTTCACTCCAGCGCGCTACCTAACGGGGCGTTCGGCGGGGTCGGCCACCTCGTTCGGGCGCTCCACAAACCTTAACTTTTTTGGAGCGAATCAAATGAACATCAACAACCTGATCGAAGCCGTCCACGATGATCTGACCATCATCTTCGAGGAGCTGACCTCATCTCGCGGCGTGCGCGCCGTGGCTGCATGGCAAGCGCTGTGCGAGCCCGATGTTTCCTACGCCCTTGACGACGAGGATCGGCGATGAATAAGCGGCCCAGCTATGAGGCGCGCCACCCGGTGGCCGTCGCGCTCGCGGGCTTGGCTCGCGCCCTGCGCTCTGGTGCGGACATCCTCGACGGACTGGCTGAACAGGCCCGCAGCGTCGGGGTGGAGCCCTGGTCGGCGGACTTCGACGATGCGGCGCGCCTCCTCGGCTACCACTACAGCCGCGCGTGGAACGCCTACGTCTCCCGCGAGGACCTCGCCGTGGCCGAGCGTCACCCGCTCGCCCACATGCACTAGGTTTGATGCCAGCGGCGGAGTCGGTACAGAGGCCGAGGTTGCTCCGCCGTGTTTCGGAGGGGATGCTCGAAAGGCATCCCCTTCTTTTTCATGGCGTTTTCGGTGGCTCGCTTGCTGATTGGGTATCAGAGGGTGGCGTCTCGTCTGCTCCGGTGGCCGACGGCGCGGGCTCATCGGCGGGCTTGCGGAAGGCGTTTCCCTTGTGCGCCCGCGCGATTGACATCTCCACGATCCTGTCGATCACGCGCTCCGGCGTATTCCACTTCATCACAAGCCGACCGGGGTCCATCCCGTATTCGGCGACGATGTCACGCAGTTGTTCCAGGGATAGCTTTTCCAGTGCGATCCGTAGGGCGGGTTCGCCGTCTCGCACGACCTGAACAGGATCGAGCGCCGCAGGGGCACGCCGATTCTTCCCTCGCTTCGCCTCGCCGTCCTCGACATGGCCGATGGCTTCCGCCTTGGATGGTTTACGCTTGCTTGGCGTCGAGCCTATGGCGTCGTTCAGCGCAGCCTCGAAATCGGGGTTGCGCTCCGCCTCTTCGATCACCACCCGCATCAGGCGGTTGAGTGTGTTCCGTAGGCTCACAATTCGCCCTCCAAGTCGTCCCAAATCTCTTTCGCCAGCTCGATGTATGTCGAGGTGAGCCCGTTGGGATCGGAGCCGTACTTCTGCCGCAGCGTCCTTTTGTGCGCCGTGTGCTCCGCTGCCGCCGACGCCGTGTTGGTCTGCTTGACCTTCGTGGCGTACACGTCGGGGAAGTTCGCGTCGGTCTGAAGCTGCCTCAGCACGGTGTTGTGCACCGTCGAGTTGGCTTGGTACTTCGTGATGACGATGCCCAGAGGGTCGATGTTCTCGCCAATGGCCTGCGCGAACTCACCCACGCGGGTCACGATCTGCGGGATACCGTAGGTCGAGAGGTGGTCGGGGATAGTGGGGATGATGTAGGCGTCCGAGAGGCGCAGGCCGTTCAGGGTAACGATGCCCAAGTTCGGCGGGCAGTCGATGATGACGATGTCGTAGTCGTCCAGCTTCGACTTGACCGCTCGCCAGAGGAGTTCCACGGGATTCACGGCGTAGAACTTCCCCGATGGCGCAGACGCGAGCTGGTCCTGCACGTCGATCAGGTCAAGGCTCGACGGCAGCAGGTCGATGGTCCTGGCCTCCTGAACGTCACCCACCCGCTTCTGGAGCGTGGCGTTGAGGTCGAACTTCTTCACGTCGGGATTCATGGCGTCCTTGAACAACTGAGCCAGTGTGTGCCCCTGGTTGTTCAGATCAAGCCACTTGTCCTCCCCGAGCAGCATGATCGTCGCGTTGGTCTGCGGGTCCAGGTCGATGACCAGGACCTTCTTTCGCATCTCCGCCGAAAAGACCTCGGCCAGCGCCACAGACGTGGTCGTCTTCGCGACACCACCCTTCAAATTGATCGTCGAAATCACATGAGCCATTGGAGTATTCCTTTTATTCCTCTTTAGCCAAGACCGAATCTGCGAGCGCCGGAATATCGGCCCGGAGGCTAGCTCCGTAACCGGGCTAGGGAAGTCAGCCGCCCGCACGCGCCAATTGGCGACTGCTTGACGGGACACCCCGGCCATCTCGGCAATCTCACCTATCCCCACAAGTTCATCGCTCTGTTGAGTCATACCCACCTTTCTGTGAACATCATTCACAGACCCAGTGTACAACGTACACAGACCAAGTCAAGGGAGGCTCCCAACGGGTTGGAACCGCGACCTAATGACCTCACACCCAACCACAGGAGCGTGAGATGAACCTGCAACACGGTTTTCTGCACCAGTACTCAACCACTTTGCTGCCCGTATCACGGTCGAAGTCCCAGAGTTGGAGGGCGGTGAATGGGAACGGCAGGATGGGCGCAACGTTTTCCAAGGAAGGGAACACGGCCGCCTTGCCCCACAACTCTCCGTCGCTGCGCTGTAGGCGGCGCGGATTCATGCCAGTGATGGCCTGTTGTTCAGCATGCGTGAGATTCCAGATTGCATCCGGCAACCGCAGCCATAGACCGTCGGCGCGGAACACGTATGCGAACGCATCGTAATCGAATACCAATTCCCCAGCGTTGTTTCTATCAATGCTGCAAAGGTCGGCCAAGTCGGCAGCCAAATAGGTCTTGGTCATTCGTGCATCCCTCCCGGATGCTGCTCCCTCAATAGGAGCCCCAGCAGGCCAGCGGGAGGCACTGGCTTTTCAGCAGGATTGCGGCCCTGCCTAGCTGGGGCGTAACGGTGTCAGGCGTAGGCGGGCGCTGCCTTGACGTGCATCGGGTGCTCCTTCAATCGCTGCTGCACCTGCCACATGTCGTAGGCAGTCTGTTGCGCCAGCCAGGCGCGGGCGTCGCCCCCGCGTTCAACACCCAGCCACGCTTGCAGGCGCAGCGCCATTTCTGGCGAGATAGCGGCAAGGCCATTGAGCATGCGCGATAGGGTGACGCGCGCCACGTCCAATTGCTGCGCGACCTCGGTCACGGACAAGCCCAGCGCGGGCAGTACGTCGTCACGCAGCGCCAGGCCGGGATGCGGAGGATTGAACATTGCCTTCATGTTTGCACCTTCAGGCGTGGCGATGCACCCACTTGCGCAGCACGTCATTGGCGCGGGTCTGCCAGCCGGGGCCGGTGGCGCGCAGGCGCTCCACGATGTCAACATCAAGGCGCATCGTTACCTGTGTTTTGCTGCCACTGCCCAGCGGGCGGCCGCGTTTGACGAAGGGCTTGACGGCTTCCCATTCGGCATCGGTGAACGGCAGTGCATCGGGGTCTGCCATGGCGGCGGCGGTGATGGCGGCATCTTCTTCTGGCGTGGGCAGGATGATGCCGGGTTTGAGTTTTGGCATAGCGGTTCACCTCGCGATGGTTGGCTTTCCTCAAGCGGGGGCGGGTGCGCCACCGTGCTTGGTGATGCGCTCCAGTACATCGGCCATCGTTTCGCGGGCGTGCTCGGTGTCGTAGTGGTCTTGCAGGTTCAGCCAGCTTTGGGCGTCCGTGCCAAAGTAAGCGCCAAGCCGCAGCGCGGTATCCACGGTGATTCCGCGCAAGCCCTTGACGATTTCATTGATGCGGCGCGGCGGTACATCAATGGCTTTGGCTAAGGCGTACTGGCTCAGGCCCAGCGGTTTAAGCCAATCTTCCAGCAGGATGATGCCGGGGTGAACCAGGGGGATTTCGCGTGCCATCGTTTTTCCTCTCAGTGGTAATCCACTATCTCAACGCTTTGCGCGTGCCCATCACGCCAGACAAAGCACACGCGCCACTGTCCATTGATGCGGATGCTGTGCTGGCCTTGGCGGTCGCCTGTCAGGGCCTCCAGGCGGTTGCCGGGTGGTACGCGCAAAAACTCCAAAGCGGTAGCGGCATGCAACTGTTGCAGCTTGCGCAGGGCAACGGTTTCAAAGTTGACGAACCGGGCCACGCGCTTGCCGTTGAACAGTGACTCGGTGTCACTACAGCGAAAGTCTTGAATCATGGTGAATATTAACGATGTGCGTTATTAACGTCAATCACCATTGGCGGGCTACACCACGGCGCGCAGCTTGCCCGGCTCCACGCTGGCATCAAACGGCACCCCGGCAAGATTCAGAAAATGCCGCTCGATAGCTTCTGCGTGCGGGCGCAGCTCATCCAGGCTCAGGATGGCGTAACCCTCGGCTGTCGCGCTCGGTGCGTGCCCGGCTATCTGTGCTGGCGCGCCAGCCGGAACAACCTTGCGGGCTTGCTGGATGAAGGTGCGGCGCAGGCCGTGAATCGTGACGTGCGCAACCCCGGCATGTTGCAGCGCCTGTGCCATCGCATTGCGGGCGTCAACGATGTGCCCAGCCTTGCCACTGCTGGCAAAAACAAATTCATTCACCCTGGGCAGCGTCGCCAGCAATTGCGCCAGATAGGGGTATAGCGGGATGGTGCGGCTCGCCTTCACCTTGTCGGCAAGGGTCAGCTTGCGCCATTGAAAATCGACGTGCTCCCAGCGCAGCGCGGCAATTTCCTCGCGCCTTGCACCAGTCAGCAGCAGCGCGCGCAGATAGGCGTCACGCGCACGGCCAATGCTGGCGCTTCTGTGTCCCAGAGAAAGGCTTGTGCCTTGCCCGGCGGACAGGTGAAGGCGTCAACCCTTCCGGCAGTCAGGCGGGCGCGGCTTGGTGTGGTGGGCATGGTGTCTGTAGGCAGGTTGTAGGCAACTTGTAGGCAATCTGTAGGCAAATTTGCCTGAAATTGCCGAATCTCAATCAACACTGAAAAGCAAGGTAACTTCTCTAAGTTGTTGATTTTCATTGATTATACCTACACCAATCAACGTAAGCAAACACCCCTATCCTCTCATTCGTAATGAGAAGGTAGTGGGTTCGATTCCTCTCTCCGGCATCAGCGCAGAAGACAAAAGCCCGCTACATGAAAATGAGCGGGCTTTGCTTTGGCTGGCTTGCAACCCAGCCGCGCCTTACCCCAAGGCAGCAATCACCTCGGGCGGCGCCTGAACCAGCTCCAGCAGCACACCCTCTCCGCTGAGCGGAAATTGCTCGTTGCCCTTGGGGTGGATGAAGCACACGTCGTAGCCTGCGGCGCCCTTGCGGATGCCGCCGGGCGTGAAGCGCATGCCTTGTTCGGTCAGCCACTGGACGGCGCTTGGCAGGTCATCGATCCAAAGACCGATGTGATTGAGCGGCGGTATGTGGACCGCCGGTTTCTTTGCCGGGTCAAGCGGCTGCATCAGGTCGATTTCCACTTTGGTCGCGCCGCGACCCATCGCGAGGATGTCCTCATCGACGTTTTCGCGTTCGCTGGCAAAGCTGCCGGTGGGCGTGAGGCCCAGGGTATCCACCCACAGACGGCGCAGCGCCGCCTTGTCGGTACCGCCGATGGCGACCTGCTGGATGCTGAGCACCTTGAAGGGGCGTGCCATGAATTCACTCCTCAAAATATAGCTTGCAGCGCTTGACTGGAAAGCGCTTCAACCCTGTTTCATTCAAATTCCACAATCGGCTGGTCAACTGCCAGGCTCTCGCCCTGGGCTGCCTTGATCTCCTTGACCACGCCATCGGCGCTGGCAAAGAGCACGTTCTCCATCTTCATCGCCTCGATCACCGCCACGCGCTCGCCCGCCTGCACCTTCTGGCCGGGCTTGACGGCCACGTTCACCAAGAGACCCGGCATGGGCGAAAGCACGAACTTGCTCATGTCCGGCGGCGCCTTGTAGGGCATGAGCGCGAAGAGCTGGGCGCGCAGCGGCGTGAGGACCAGCGCATCGATCTGCGTGCCATTGTGGCGAATGCGCAGGGCAAGCGGATTGTTCGGAAGACCATGCTCGATCTGCGCGGTGAAGCCCTTGCCGTTGCACGCGCCCTGTACGCAGATGCTGCCCAGATGCGCGCTGCTGCTGATTTTGTAGCTCTTGCCGTTGATGTTGACCGCGCTGGAGCCCGATTGAGCCACATAGTCGGTCACGCTCACCTGGTGCGGCACATGCCGGCCTTCGCTGCCCAGCACGATGACGGTGAATTCCTCGCCCACCGTGATCTCGTGGCCCACCATCTGCCCGCTGATGCCGCAGGCGCGCGCGCGGTAGCGGCGGTGCATGTAGGCCGCGAGCGCGACGAGAAAATCCGGGTCTTCGTGCGGCACGTCTTCGGCGTGAAAGCCGTGCGGGTAGTGCGCGGCGATGAAGCCGGTGTTGAAGTTGCCGCTCTGCACATCCGGGTGCCCGAGCAGCGCGGACTGGAACGGGATGTTGCTCTGCACGCCACGGATCACGAAGGCATTGAGCGCGGCGCGCATCTTGGCAATCGCATCCTGGCGGTCCTGCCCGTGCACGATGAGCTTGGCGATCATCGAGTCGTAGTACATCGGGATTTCGCCGCCCTCGTACACGCCGGTATCCACGCGCACGCCGTAGCGCTGGCTCATGTCGGCCTGGAACATCGTCTGCTCGGGCGGCTCGAAGCGCACCAGCCGCCCGGTGGACGGCAGGAAGTTGCGGAACGGGTCCTCGGCGTTGATGCGGCACTCGATCGCCCAGCCCTCGCGCTTGACATCGGCCTGCGTGAGCGGCAGCTTCTCGCCCGCGGCCACGCGGATCATCAGCTCCACCAGATCGAGCCCAGTGATGCTTTCCGTCACCGGGTGCTCCACCTGCAGGCGGGTGTTCATTTCCAGGAAGTAAAAGTCCTGATCCTTGCCGACGACGAACTCCACCGTGCCCGCGCTCTGGTATTGCACCGCCTTGGCCAGCAGCACCGCCTGCGCGCCCATCGCCTTGCGCGTGGCGTCCGAGATGAAGGGCGAAGGCGCTTCTTCCAGCACCTTCTGGTGGCGGCGCTGGATCGAGCATTCGCGCTCGTTCAGATAAACGACGTTGCCGAAGCCGTCGCCCATGATCTGGATCTCGATGTGGCGCGGCTGCTCGACGAATTTCTCGATGAACACCCGGTCGTCGCCAAACGCGGCGAGCGCCTCGTGCTTGCACGAGGCAAAGCCTTCGAACGCCTCCTTGTCGTTGTACGCCACGCGCAGGCCCTTGCCGCCGCCGCCGGCGCTGGCCTTGATCATCACCGGGTAGCCCACGTCCTTGGCAATCTCCACCGCGTGCTCGGGCGAATCGATGGCCTCGTTCCAGCCGGGGATGCAGTTCACGCCCGCTTCCTTGGCGAGCTTCTTGGACGCGATCTTGTCGCCCATGGTTGCGATCGCGTGGTGCCTGGGGCCGATGAAGGCCATGCCCTCTTCTTCCACGCGGCGCGCGAAGCCTTCGTTCTCGCTCAAAAAGCCGTAGCCGGGGTGGATGGCCTGCGCGCCGGTCTGTTTGGCGGCGGCAATGATCTTGTCGGCCTGCAGATAAGACTCACGCGAGGGCGCGGGGCCGATGTTCACCGCCTCATCGGCGAGCTTGACGTGGCGCGCGCTGGCGTCGGCATCGGAATACACCGCGACGGTGGCGATGCCCATTTTTTTCGCCGTAGCAATGACGCGGCAGGCGATCTCCCCACGATTGGCAATCAGTATCTTGGTAAACATTTGGCTTATTCCTTCGAGCAGCAGCTCTTTTCTTCCTGCTTGGGCGGACATTGCATGTCGCCATACGAACAAAACACACAGCAGTCGCCCGGCTGGGGGGTCAGCACCACATGGCACGCCGGGCACTCGTAGAACCACAGGCAGGCATCCAGGGGCATGTCCGCCTTGCTCTGGTGACCGCACTTGGGGCAGGTCACCGTGGCCTGGGTTGCTGCCTGCATTGCTTTCTCACAGCGGCATGTTGCCGTGCTTGCGCCACGGGTTTTCCAGCTTCTTGCTCTGCAGCATGCCGAGCGACCGGCAGATGCGTTTTCGCGTCTCGTGCGGCTGGATCACGTCGTCGATGAAGCCACGCGCGCCCGCCACGAAGGGGTTGGCAAAGCGCTGCTTGTATTCCGCCTCGCGCGCCGCGAGCTTGGCCGGGTCGTTCTTGTCCTGGCGGAAGATGATCTCCACCGCGCCCTTGGCGCCCATCACCGCGATCTCGGCGTTGGGCCAGGCAAGATTCACGTCGCCGCGCAGGTGCTTGGAACTCATCACGTCATACGCTCCGCCATAGGCCTTGCGCGTGATCACCGTCACCTTGGGCACGGTGCATTCGGCGTAGGCAAACAGCAGTTTGGCACCGTGCTTGATGATGCCGCCGTATTCCTGCGAGGTGCCGGGCATGAAGCCGGGCACATCGACAAACGTGATGATGGGAATGTTGAACGCATCGCAAAAGCGCACGAAGCGCGCGGCCTTGATGCTGCTCTTGATATCCAGGCACCCGGCCAGGACGAGGGGCTGGTTGGCGACGATGCCCACGGGCTGGCCGTCCATGCGGCCGAAGCCGATGATGATGTTCTTGGCGTATTCGGGCTGCAGCTCGAAGAAGTCGCCGTCGTCCACCGTTTTTGCGATCAGCTCCTTCATGTCGTAGGGCTGGTTGGGGTTGGCGGGCACCAGGGTATCGAGGCTCAGATCGGCGCGGTCGATCGGGTCGCGGCTGGGGCGCACCGGGGGCTTCTCACGGTTGTTGAGCGGCAGGTAGTTGTACAGCCGGCGCAGCATCAACAGCGCCTCGACGTCGTTCTCGAACGCCATGTCGGCCACGCCGCTCCTCGTGGTGTGGGTGATGGCGCCGCCGAGTTCCTCGGAGGTGACCTCCTCGTGCGTGACGGTCTTCACCACCTCGGGGCCGGTGACGAACATGTAGCTGGAGTCCTTCACCATGAAGATGAAGTCGGTCATCGCGGGCGAGTACACCGCACCGCCGGCGCAGGGGCCCATGATCATGCTGATCTGCGGCACCACGCCGCTGGCGAGCACGTTGCGCTGGAACACCTCGGCGTAGCCGCCCAGGCTGGCCACGCCTTCCTGGATGCGCGCGCCGCCCGAGTCGTTGAGGCCGATCACCGGCGCGCCGACCTTGATTGCCTGATCCATGACCTTGCAGATTTTCTCGGCGTGGGCCTCGGAGAGTGCGCCGCCGAAGACGGTGAAGTCCTGGCTGAAGACGAAAACCAGGCGCCCGTTGATCATGCCGTAGCCCGTCACAACGCCATCGCCCGGAATCTTGTTCTCGGCCATGCCGAAGTCGGCGCAACGGTGCTCGACGAACATGTCCCATTCTTCAAACGTGCCTTCGTCGAGCAGCAGCTCGATGCGCTCACGCGCGGTGAGCTTGCCCTTGGCGTGCTGCGCATCGATGCGCTTTTGCCCGCCGCCCAAGCGCGCGAGTTCGCGCTTTTGCTCCAGTTGTTCCAGGATGGTCTGCATGCTTGGATCCTTGATTGATGTCTTGTTAATTGATAGCTGCCAGCGCCTGCCCTGCCTGCGCTGAGAGCAGATTACGTGCTGCGGTGCTGGCGGCAATGCGCCCCGCCACCACATCCTGCTGCATCTGCGGCAGCAGTTCTTGCACCTTGGGGTGCTGGCGAAAGGCGGTGCGCAGCCCGGCATCGATGCGCTCCCACATCCACGCCAGCGCCTGCTGTTCGCGGCGCGCAGCCAGCGCGCCATTGGCGGTCTGCAGACGGCGAAATTCGCTCACCGCCGCCCAGAAATCCTGCACGCCCTCGCCCTTCAAGGCGCTGATCGTGACGACCCTGGGGTGCCAGCGTTGCGGGTCGTTCATCGCGTACGCGGGGTTGCCCTGCATGGCCATCAGGCGCAGGCTGGAAGTGATCTGCGTGCGCGTGCGGATCGCTGCCCTGGGGTCGATGTCGGCCTTGTTCACCACCACCAGATCGGCAAGTTCCATCACGCCCTTCTTGATCGCCTGCAGGTCGTCCCCCGCGTTGGGCAGTTGCAGCACGCAGAACATGTCCGTCATGCCGTGCACCGCCGTCTCGCTCTGGCCCACACCGACGGTCTCGACGATCACCGCGTCGTAGCCCGCCGCTTCGCAGACCAGCATGGCCTCGCGCGTTTTCTCGGCCACGCCGCCCAGCGTGCCGCTGCTGGGGCTGGGGCGGATGTAGGCGTTCTCTTCCACGCAGAGCTGCTGCATGCGCGTCTTGTCGCCCAGGATGGAACCGCCCGAGACGGTGGACGATGGGTCGATCGCCAGCACCGCCACTTTCAGGCCTTGCGCTATCAGATACAGCCCGAGCGCCTCAATGAAGGTGGACTTGCCCACGCCCGGCACACCGCTGATCCCCAGGCGCAGCGCCTTGCCGGTGTGCGGCAACAGCTCGGTCAGCATCGCATCCGCCTGCGCGCGGTGATCGGCGCGCGTGGATTCGAGCAGCGTGATCGCCTTGGCCATGGCGCGGCGGCGCGGCATGGGCGCGCCGTGCAGCAGGGGTTCAAGCAGCGGGTGTGCCAAGGGTGTCGGTCCAGTCTGTGGTGCCGCAGGGTTGTGTCGCAGGCTACCGCTTCAGGCCAGCGCCGCCTTGATCTTTTCCAGCACATCCTTGGCGCAAGCCGGAATCGGCGTACCCGGCCCGTAGATGCCCTTGGCTCCGGCCTGGTAAAGAAAGTCGTAGTCCTGGCGCGGCACCACGCCGCCGACAAAGACGACGATGTCATCCGCCCCCTGCTTCTTCAATTCATTGATGATCGCGGGCACCAGCGTCTTGTGGCCCGCAGCGAGCGTGGAAACACCGATCGCGTGCACGTCGTTCTCGATCGCCTGGCGCGCGCATTCCTCGGGGGTCTGAAACAGGCTGCCGATGTCCACGTCAAAGCCCAGATCGGCAAAGGCCGTGGCCACCACCTTGGCACCGCGGTCGTGGCCGTCCTGGCCGAGCTTGGCGACCATCACGCGCGGGCGGCGGCCCTGCTCCTGGGCGAACTGGTCGATCTCGGCCTTGATGGCGTTCCAGCTTTCGGGCGAATCGTAGGCGGCTGCATACACACCGGTCACCTTTTGCGTATCGGCGTGGTGGCGCCCGAAGATTTTTTCCAGCGCATCGCTCACCTCGCCTACCGTGGCGCGCAGGCGAATGGCCTGGATAGCCAGATCCAGCAGATTGCCTTCGCCGGTTTTTGCTGCGTTTGTGAGAGCTTCCAGCGCTTGCCCCACAAGGGTTTGATCGCGCTTTCGCTTCAAATCATTCAGGCGCGCAATCTGGCTGTCGCGTACCTTGACGTTGTCCACTTCGAGAATGTCTACCGTGTCTTCGTGATCGAGCTTGTACTTGTTCACGCCAACGATCACCTCCTTGCCCGAATCGATCAGCGCCTGCTTCTCGGCCGCCGCCGCCTCGATCTTGAGCTTGGCCCAGCCGCTGTCCACCGCGGCCGTCATGCCGCCCATTGCCTCGACCTCCTCGATGATCTTCCACGCAGCATCCGCCATGTCCTGCGTGAGCTTCTCCATCAGGTAGGAACCGGCCCAGGGGTCGATCACGTTGGTGATGTGCGTCTCTTCCTGAATGATGAGCTGGGTGTTGCGCGCGATGCGCGAGCTGAACTCCGTCGGCAGCGCAATGGCTTCGTCGAATGAATTGGTGTGCAGGCTCTGCGTGCCGCCAAACACCGCCGCCATCGCTTCTATCGTGGTGCGCACGATGTTGTTGTACGGGTCCTGCTCGGTCAGGCTCCAGCCGCTGGTCTGGCAGTGCGTGCGCAGCATCAGGCTCTTGGGCTTTTTCGCCTCAAACCCCTTCATGATGCGGCACCACAGCAGGCGCGCCGCGCGCATCTTGGCGATCTCCAGGTAAAAGTTCATGCCGATGGCCCAGAAGAAGCTCAGCCGCCCGGCGAACTCGTCCACATCCATGCCCTTGGCGATCGCCGTCTTCACGTACTCCTTGCCATCGGCGAGCGTGAAGGCCAATTCGAGCGCCTGGTTCGCCCCCGCCTCCTGCATGTGGTAGCCGCTGATCGAAATCGAGTTGAACTTCGGCATGTGTTTAGCCGTGTACTCGATGATGTCGCCGACGATGCGCATGCTCGGCTGGGGCGGGTAGATATAGGTGTTGCGCACCATGAACTCTTTGAGGATGTCGTTCTGTATCGTCCCCGAGAGCTTGTCTTGCGCCACGCCCTGCTCTTCCGCCGCCACCACATAGCCCGCCAGCACCGGCAGCACCGCGCCGTTCATGGTCATCGACACACTCACCTTGTCCAGCGGAATGCCGTCGAACAGCACCTTCATGTCTTCCACGCTGTCAATCGCCACGCCCGCCTTGCCCACGTCGCCGGTCACGCGCGGGTGATCTGAGTCATAGCCGCGGTGGGTGGCCAGGTCGAATGCGACGGAAACGCCCTGCCCGCCGGCGGCGAGCGCCTTGCGGTAGAAGGCATTCGATTCCTCCGCCGTTGAAAACCCCGCGTACTGGCGGATCGTCCAGGGGCGGCCCGCGTACATCGTCGCCTGCGGCCCGCGCAGATAAGGTTCGAAGCCCGGCAGCGTGTTGGCGTAAGGCAGCCCCGCCGTATCGGCCGCCGTGTACAGGGGCTTGACGGTGATGCCATCCGCGGTCTTCCAGTTCAACTGCGACAGATCGCCCCCAGGGGCTGATTTGCCGGCCGCCCGGGTCCACGCAGCAAGGTCCGAGGATTGAAATGCAGGATGAGAATCGCTCATGGTGCGCTCGTTTTATCAAGGAGGAAGATGCCGGGCCGCAGGGTCTCCTGCAGCGCACGGCCATCGATGGAGGAAGTTTACCGTATTTGTAATTATTAATTTTTAATTTTTTTGGGTTACAGTCCCGCCATGTCTTCCGCCACCCTGGCTCCGCGCGCCCTCTATGAAGAAGTGGCCGAACAATTGCGCCAGCGCATTTTCCAGCGCGAACTCGTGCCCGGCAGCTGGATCGACGAGCTGAAGATCGCCGAAGAATTCGGCATCAGCCGCACGCCGCTGCGCGAGGCACTGAAAGTGCTCGCCACCGAAGGCCTGGTGACCATGAAGCTGCGGCGCGGCGCCTACGTGACGGAGACCTCCGACAAGGATTTGCGCGACGTCTACCACCTGCTCTCGCTGCTGGAAGCCGACGCGGCCGCAGCCGTCGCCGCCACCGCCGGCGCGGCAGAAATTGCCGGCCTGCAGGCGCTGCACGACGAACTTGAACGCGCTGCTGGCGACCACGAACGCTTTTTTGCCATCAACGAGCGCTTTCACCTGCAGCTGCTGCGGATGGCGGACAACCGCTGGCGCGAGCAGATGGTGAACGACCTGCGCAAGGTCATGAAGCTCAACCGCCACAACTCACTGTTCAAGCGCGGACGCATCGACGAATCGCTGGCGGAACACCGCTCCATCATGGCCGCGCTGCAGGCCCACGCGCCTGACGCCGCGGCAAAGGCCATGCACGCTCACTTTGCCAATGGGTTGAATGCCGCCGCATGATGCTTTCTTATTGATAGCTTGCAGCGCTTGTCACATAAGCGCCAAAGCCATAAATAGCTAGAATATCCGCCGTTTCCCAATCTCCACGCCTTGCCCGTGCCATCCATCACCGACCCAAGCCCAACCAGCCCCTGGCGCCTGAGCGTGGCCCCGATGATGGATTGGACCGACAGGCATTGCCGCTACTTCCATCGCCTGCTCTCGCGCCACGCGCTGCTGTACACCGAAATGGTGACCACCGGCGCACTGCTGCACGGCGATGTGGCGCGCCATCTGCGTTTTGACGCGGCCGAACACCCCGTGGCGCTGCAACTGGGCGGCAGCGAACCGGCCGATCTGGCCCGGGCCGCCCGCATGGGCGAGGACTGGGGCTACGACGAAATCAACCTCAATTGCGGCTGCCCGAGCGAGCGGGTGCAGCGCGGCGCCTTCGGCGCCTGCCTGATGCGCGAACCAGGTCTCGTGGCCGATTGCGTCAAGGCCATGGTGGATACCGTCCACATCCCCGTCACCGTGAAGCACCGCATCGGACTGGACCAGGACGAGGACTACGGCTTCGTGCGCGACTTCGTCGGCACCGTGGCCGATGCCGGCAGCACGGTCTTCATCGTGCACGCCCGCAATGCCTGGCTCAAGGGTCTGAGTCCGAAGGAAAACCGCGAGATCCCGCCGCTGCGTTACGACATCGCGCGGCAACTCAAGCGCGACTTCCCGCACCTGACCATCGTGGCCAACGGCGGACTGCGCGACAGCAGCGCACTGCGCGCCCAGCTGCAAGGGCTCGATGGTGCCATGGCGGGCCGGGAGGCCTACCACAACCCGTGGTGGCTGGCGGGCTGGGACGCCGAGTTCTTTGGCACCGCACCATCAGCCGCCAGCCGCGAAACCATCGAACAGGCGATGGTCGACTACATGGAGCGCGAAGCACGCGAGCACGCAACGCCCTGGCCGTCCATCGCCCGGCACATGCTGGGCCTGTACAACGGCCTGCCAGGGGCGCGCCACTGGCGCCAGAAATGGAGCGACCACCGGCTCAAGCATCTTTCCGCCAGCGAAGTCGCGGCCCTGGCCAGCAGCGCCTTTCGCCCTCGGACGGCTGAAACTCTGACTGCGGCGTGATGAATTCCGGCATGCATGTTGCTTGATTGGCAGCGACCATGGAACACGCCCCAGCGCGCACCGGCACCCGATGCGCCTTGCCCACGGTCGGTTCCGTTGCTCAACAGCATCAATGTCACCACCGCGACATAAACCGAGTGGTTCCACCAACCATGCAAGAAACAAAATATTGCTATATTGCTGCGCTGCAGCATCAACAGGCTTTTCCATGCTCTATACCCTCTACGAAACCCAGCGCACCTTGATGGAGCCGTTTTCCGACATGGCGCAAGTCATGTCCAAGCTCTATCGCAATCCACAGTGGCCGTTCAGCGAAACGCAGGTGGCGCACAGGATTGCCGCTGGCTACGACCTGCTGCACCGCCTGGGCAAGGACTACGAAAAGCCCGAATTCGGCATCCGCAAGGTCGCTGTGGACGGCGTTGCCGTGGCGATCGACGAGCGCGTCGAGATCGACAAGCCGTTCTGCGAGCTGCGCCGTTTCAAGCGCTTCACCGATGACCCGCCCACGCTGGAAAAGCTCAAGGCGCAGCCCCCGGTGCTGATCGTGGCGCCGCTGTCGGGCCACCACGCCACGCTGCTGCGCGAGACGGTACGCACCATGCTCACGGGCCACAAGGTCTACATCACCGACTGGAAGAACGCCCGCGACGTGCCGCTGCAAGACGGCACTTTCGGGCTGGACGGCTACATCAACTACGTGCAGGAATTCATCCGCCACCTGCAGGGCATCTACGGCAACTGCAACGTGATCAGCGTCTGCCAGCCCACCGTGCCCGTCATGGCCGCGGTATCGCTCATGGCCAGCCGCGGCGAGCAGACACCAAGCAGCATGGTGATGATGGGCGGCCCGATCGACGCCCGCCGCTCGCCCACCGCGGTGAACAACCTGGCCGAGGAGCACAGCTTCCAATGGTTCGAGAACAACGTGATCTACCGCGTGCCGAGCCGCTTTGCCGGCCATGACCGTCCGGTGTACCCCGGCTTTCTGCAGCACGCCGGCTTCATGGCGATGAACCCCGACCGCCACGCCTCCAGCCACTACGACTACTTCCTGAATCTGGTCAAGGGCGACAACTCCAGCGCGGAAACACACCGCAAGTTCTACGACGAATACAACGCCGTGCTGGACATGGACGCCACCTATTACCTGGACACCATCAGGACGGTGTTCCAGGACTTCAACCTGGTCAACGGCACCTGGGACGTGGTCTCGGAGGATGGCAAGACCGAGCGCGTGCGTCCGCAGGACATTCAGCACACGGCGCTGCTGACCGTGGAGGGAGAGCTGGACGACATCTCCGGCTCGGGCCAGACGGAAGCCGCCCACGGCCTGTGCACCAGCATCCCCGCCGACAAGCGCCGACACCTGACCGTGGAAGGCGCAGGCCACTACGGCATCTTCAGCGGCCGCCGCTGGCGCGAACAGGTCTATCCCATCGTGCGCCAGTTCATTGCCCGAAACCAGCCTGCCGTTGCCGCCGCCGCTGCAGAAGCCTCGGCCGAGCCCGCCGCCGTGGCAGGCACCCAGGCACCGTCCACCGCACGCAAACGCAAGGTGGCCTGAACGCGGGGGAGACTGCCGGTGGACAACGATGCGCTGGCGGCGCGCATCAACGCCGCCCTGCCGCAGACACAGTGCACGCGCTGCGGCTACCCCGATTGCGCCGCCTATGCCAGCGCCATCGCCAACGGCCGGGCGCCAATCAACCAGTGCCCGCCAGGCGGCGCCGAAGGTGTGGCCCGGCTTGCCGCCATCACCGGCCTGCCCGCGCTGGCGCTCAACCCGTCCAACGGCAGCGAGGCGCCGCGCACGGTCGCGGTGATCGACGAGGATTGGTGCATAGGCTGCACCCTTTGCGCCAAGGCCTGCCCCACGGACGCCATCACCGGCATCCACAAGCGCATGCACACCATCATCGAGGCGCACTGCACCGGCTGCGAGCTGTGCGTGCCCGCCTGCCCGGTGGACTGCATCGCGATGGAGAACGCCAGCGGCGATGCCACCGGCTGGGCCGCCTGGTCGGCACCGCTGCAGCAGCACGCACGCGAACGCCACGAAAGCCGCCTGGCGCGCCTGGCGCAGTCAGATCAGGTGGCTGCCGCCCCCCCCGGCGCACCGCAGGCCGACGCCAGGCAGTCCACCATCGCCGCCGTGCTGGCGCGCGCCCGGGCACGCAATACGCAAAGCGCCTGAACGCCGGCGCCCGCAAGCCTGTCGGACCTGGAGCGCCGAAAGCGTTCTCGAAGAGCGGCGAAACCAGAAATGGGCCGCCGTGGTCGCTTGACGGCCGGCGACTTCCAAGCCCAACAGGCTCCTAGTGCCCTGGGTTGGAGGTTCGTTGAATAAGATCGGCGCCAGGCAAGGCGCAAACCACAGCCGTAGC
The DNA here is from genome assembly GCF_000484635.1 of Comamonas badia DSM 17552. Classification (GTDB taxonomy): domain Bacteria; phylum Pseudomonadota; class Gammaproteobacteria; order Burkholderiales; family Burkholderiaceae_C; genus Comamonas_C; species Comamonas_C badia. The sequence goes on from NZ_AXVM01000002.1 coordinate 179,619, forward strand.
CGTAGCCGTAGCCGTAGCCATAGCCATGGCGAGGATTTGAACGCCGCAGACCGTCCCAAGCCAGGGATGCGCCGTGCGCGAGGGACTTGTTCAGCGTTGCCCTAGGCCGCCAGCGTCTTGTAAACCCCGCAGCCAAGGTAGAGATCCCCGGCCAGTTGCACGTAGGACATCTTGGTCTGCACCTTGCCGCTCGCCGGGTTGGTGATATCGTACTCGACCCAGCCCGGCCCGCGGTCGGCCTGGTTCACGATGTCGCGCACCAGCGCATCCCCGGCGATGCCGGGAATATCCTGCACGCGCGTGCCCACCTTCGCCGGGTTGCCGCCAAATGCGAGATAAGTTCCGGCGGCATCCAGAACGAACACGTACATGTCCCTGTCGTGAAAGGGCTTCGCCGGGTCCGTCACGCTGCGCAGAAAGGACTCCCTCCCGGCGCCCGTGCCATGCAGTTGCATCGCACGCCGCACCAGCGCCACGGCTTCATCGGCCGTGCCCTGCTGCAGGCGGAAGTTCTGCACGGCCTGCGAAAGCGTCGCTGCGCGCGTCTGCAGCCGGGTCGCCTCCTCCACCGCATGCTCCACCATCTCGCCGTTGCTTTCGGTGATGGTTTCAAGCTGGTGCACTGCCTCGGCGATTTCCTGCAGACCCAGGCGCTGTTCCCCCACGGAATGCGTGATGCCTCCGAGTTTGTCCGCGACCGTGCGGATGCCGGAGGCCATGACTTCAATGCCTTCCCCGGCCGCGCGAATCTGCCCCGCGCTGGTTTCGACCTGCCCGACGGAAGTCCCGATCAGAACGCGGATTTCGCGCGCCGCCTCCGCCGAACGGCCGGCAAGCGAGCGCACCTCGCCCGCGACCACGGCAAAGCCGCGGCCCTGCTCGCCGGCGCGTGCTGCCTCGACGGCGGCGTTCAAAGCCAGGATGTTGGTCTGAAAGGCGATGCCGTCAATCACGCCGATGATCTCGTTCATGCGCTTGGCATCGTTCTGGATCGCCTGCACCGATTGCACCGCGCTGCCCATGGCCAGTACCCCGGTATCGGCGGCCCGCTTGACCTGTGCCGCGCGCTGGTCCGCATCCCTGGCGGCTTCATCATCGCTTTCCAGCGCCCTGCCCAGTTGCTCCACGCTGGCGGTCGTGCGCGCCAGGCTCTGCCCTTGCTGATCGGTGCGCTCTGCCAGCTGCCGGCTATCATTGAGCAACTGCTCCCCGGCGTGCGCGACCAACGCGGCGTTGCTGCGGATATCCGCAACCATCGAGGAGAGCGTATGCACCATGTGGTTCAACCGCCCGCCCAGATGCGCCAGCTGCCCCTTGCCGCGCATGACGGCACGCACCGAGAGGTCTCCCTGGGCAACACTCTCCATCACGCTGGCCAGTTGCACGAGGTTCACCATGAGGCTGTGCCACAGGCAAGCCATCACGTAGCACAGCACCAGTATGCCGGCCAGACACACAGCCCACGCGGCGGCCGTGTCGCGCATTGACACGGCGGCCACCACGACGAGCACCGCCACTGCCACACCTCCCGCAAGAGCGCATTTGCCTCCCAGTGAAAGGCGATGCATCAGCGCCGCGCCCGGCCGCCATAGCCAGATATCCATCATGGATTGTCTCCTTGGTATTTTTTGAACCTTGAACGATAGCCCAGTCGCCGCCGCCGAAAAGCGGCAAAAGCGCTGCTGCACGCGGCCACATCGCACCAGGCACGAATTTTCCGCGCCGTGCCATGTTCGATAATGCCAGCACAGGACAAGCAAGAGGGGTACCAGATGGGCACGATGGAACGCATATTGCGACTCATGGGCGAAAAAAAGGCCTCTGACGTCTATCTGTCGGCCAACGCACCGGCGCTGATCCGCATCAATGGCGAATGCATCCCGATCAACGAGCAACTGCTGTCCCCGGACGCACCCCGCAGCCTGCTGGCGGAAGTGGTTGCCCCCGAGCGCATTGAAGAACTGGAAGAAACCGGCGAGCTGAACATGGGCGTGCCCATCACCGGGGTGGGGCGCTTTCGTGTCAGCGCCATGCGCCAGCGCGGCAGCTTTGCCGTAGTGATCCGCTTCATTCCGCAAGACATTCCGGTACTGGGCACCTTGAATCTGCCACCGGTGCTCAGCGAATTGATCATGGAAAAGCGCGGGCTGATCCTCGTCGTCGGCGCCACTGGCTCAGGCAAGAGCACTACGCTGGCCGCGATGATCGACCATCGCAACGGAGAGCTGCCAGGGCATATCCTGACGGTGGAGGAACCCATCGAATACCAGTTCAAGAACCGCAAATCCATTGTCAACCAGCGTGAAGTCGGCAGCGACACGCGCACGCTCCAAACAGCGCTCAAGAACGCGCTGCGCCAGGCCCCTGACGTGATCCTGATCGGCGAAATCCGCGATCGGGAAACCATGTCCGCCGCAATCGCCTACGCCCAGTCCGGCCACCTATGCCTGGCCACGCTGCACGGCAACAACAGCTATCAGGCGCTCAACCGGATTCTCTCGTTCTACCCGGTGGAGGTGCGGCCCACCATGCTGGGCGACCTCGCCTCCGCGCTCAAATCCATCATCTCGCAGCGCCTGGTGCGCACGCCCGAAGGCACCCGCCTGCCTGCGGTGGAAGTCATGCTCAACACCAAGCTGGTCAGCGACCTGATCGAAAAAGGCGATTTCTCCGGTGTGCGCGAGGCGATGGAAAAATCCATGGCGGAGGGCTCGCAGACCTTCGAGGAGGCGCTTGCCAAGCTCATCATGGATGGCAGAATCGCGCGCAAGGAAGGCCTTGCGAACTCCGATTCCCCAACCAACCTGCTCTGGCGCCTGCAAAACGACTTCAGCCTGGCCGCCAAGGCGGCGCAGGCACAGAAACAGGCACAGGATGCTCCGGAGGATACAGGTCCATCCTTCACCGAGATCGTGCTCGACGTCAAGCCTGAATAGCCATCTGCATTTCCTGGGACGCAGCGTGCGCGTCCCGGTCACGGTCCGGCGCTGATCGGACCGCATTCCCATGCTCCAACTGAAAAACGTCACCCTGCGCCGTGGCACCAAAGTGCTGCTGGACGGCGCCAGCGCCACCATCCAACCCGGCGAACGCGTCGGCCTCGTCGGCCGCAACGGCGCCGGAAAATCGTCCGTCTTCGCTCTCCTGCAAGGCGCGCTGCACGAGGACCGCGGCGAACTCGAACTGCCGGCGCAGTGGCGCCTTGCCAGCGTGGCGCAGGACATGCCGGAAACGGACGAACCGGCGACCGACTTCGTCCTTGCGGGCGACACCCGGCTGGTGCAGTGCCGGCAGCAGCTGGCGCACGCCGAGCACAGCGGCGACGGCATGGCCATCGCCCAGGCGCACGCGGATCTGCACGATGCCGGAGCACACGATGCGACCGCGCGGGCCCAGACACTGATCCTGGGGCTGGGCTTTCAGCCTGCGCAGCTGCAGCAGCCGGTCAACAGCTTTTCCGGCGGTTGGCGCATGCGCCTGCAGCTGGCGCGGGCGCTTATGTGCCCCAGCGACCTGCTGCTGCTCGATGAGCCCACCAACCACCTCGATCTGGATGCGCTCGTCTGGCTGGAAGGCTGGCTGGCGCGCTACGGCGGCACCATGCTCGTCATCAGCCACGACCGCGAATTCCTCGACGCCGTGACCAAGGTCACGCTGCACATCGAAAACGCCCGCATCACGCGCTACGCCGGCAACTACAGCGCCTTCGAAGACCAGCGTGCCGAACAGCTGCTGCTGCAACAGGCGGCGTACGAGCGCCAGCAGGAAAAAATCGCGCACCTGCAGCATTTCATCGACCGCTTCAAGGCCAAGGCCACCAAGGCACGGCAGGCGCAAAGCCGCGTCAAGCAGATCGAGCGCATGGAAAAAATCGCGCCGGTGCTGGCCGAGGCCGATTTCAGCTTCACTTTCCGCGAGCCGGCCAGTCTGCCCAACCCCATGCTGGCGCTGCGCGATGCCATCTTTGGCTACCGCGGCGAAGATGGCGGTGCGATTCCCATCGTGCGCGGCGTGACGCAGACCGTGCTTGCCGGGCAGCGCATCGGCATCCTGGGCGCCAACGGCCAGGGCAAGTCAACGCTTGTCAAGACCATCGCCCGCAGCCTAGAGCCGCTGGCCGGCAAGGTCACCGAAGGCAAGGGGCTGACGATAGGCTACTTCGCCCAGCAGGAACTGGACGTGCTGCGCCCGCGGGACACGCCACTGGAACACCTCCTGCGTCTGGAAATGGAAATTGCCACCGGCCAGGAAGCGCGCGAACAGGAACTGCGCAACTACCTGGGCAGCTTCAACTTCACCGGAGACATGGTCGGCCAGGCCGTGGGCAGCATGAGCGGCGGCGAGAAAGCCAGGCTGGTGCTGGCGCTCATCGTCTGGCAGCGGCCCAACCTGTTGCTGCTGGATGAGCCCACCAACCACCTGGATCTGGCCACGCGCGAGGCACTGGCCATGGCGCTCAATGATTTTGACGGCACCGTCATGCTGGTCAGCCACGACCGCCACCTGCTGCGCGCCGTGTGCGACGACTTCTGGCTGGTCGCCCGGGGTGGACTGCATCCGTTTGACGGCGACCTGGACGCCTACCAGCGCTACCTGATCGATGAATCGCGCCGCCTGCGTGAAGAGGCGCGCATCGGCAGCGGCAACAGCAACCCCGGCGAGCCGGGGGCGGGGAGTGGCATCGATCCGCGCGAGGCACGGCGCCTGGCTGCCCTGGAACGCCAGCAACTGGCGGAAAAAGCCAAACCGCTAAAAAAGGAGCTGGCGCAGATCGAAAAACGCATACCTGCGCTGGAAAGCGAGAAAACGGCGCTGGAAGCCGAACTGTCCACCGCGCTCCCGTCCGAGCGCATTGCAGAAGCCGGCCGCCGCCTCAAGGCCATTGGCGACGAGCTGGCCGCTCATGAAGAACGGTGGCTGGAGCTTTCGGAAGCAATCGAGCGGCTGTGATGGAATGAACGAGAAAAAAGAGAATTCTTATTTTTGACAGGGACTTGCAAAGGCAGCTTCAGGAAATAGTACCAATTGGTAGAAACCCGGATATTTTGTTGAAAACCTGTCAACGCCTTCAGCCCTGCCCGCGTTGTGGTGTACATCTAAGGAGTTCTGACGATGTCCACCACCACGACCTGCCGTACCCAGCAGCCCACGCTCTGGCCCGAAGACGAACGCGACCGCAAGCGCGCGCCTCTGCGCTCCGGCGTGTGATGGTCGGCGCCTGTGGGCGCAGACTCCGGCACGCGGAACGGCGAAAAAAGCCCCGCAATGCGGGGCTTTTTGCTGGGCGATGCCAGACTCAGTTCATGTGCAGACCGCCGTTGACGGAAAGCTCGGCGCCGGTCGAGTAGCCACCCTCTTCAGACACCAGCCACGAGATGATGGAAGCGATTTCGCTGGGCTCGCCCAGGCGCTTGACCGGCACCGTGGCGACGATCTTTTCCAGCACATCGGGGCGGATGGCCTTGACCATGTCGGTGCCGATGTAGCCTGGCGCCACGGTGTTCACCGTCACGCCCTTGGTGGCCATTTCCTGCGCCAATGCCATGGTGAAACCGTGCATGCCCGCCTCGGCAGCCGAATAGTTGGTCTGGCCCGCCTGGCCCTTCTCGCCATTCACGCTGCTGATGTTGACGATGCGGCCCCAGCCCTTTTCCACCATGTCGGCCACCACCTGCTTGGTGACGTAAAACATGCTGTTGAGGTTGGTGTCGATCACCTGGCGCCAGTCTTCCGGCGTCATCTTCATGAACATCCGGTCGCGCGTGATGCCCGCGTTGTTCACCAGAATGTCGATGGGGCCATGCTCCGCCTTGGCCTTGGCGAAGGCTTCCACCGTTGAATCCCAGTCGCTCACGTTGCCGACCGATGCATGGATGGTGTAGCCCAGCGCCTTCTGCTCGGCCTGCCACTTCTGGTAGTCCCGCGTCGGGCCGCAACCGGCGATGACCGTGTAGCCATCCTTGTGAAAACGCTGGCAGATGGCGGTGCCGATGCCACCCATGCCGCCCGTGACGTATGCAACTCTTTGTCCCATGTTCGAACTCCTTGTTCCTCAATCAAAAACCGCTTGGACACTCTAACCGAGTTCCATGCTGGCCCGTGCCATGGAAAACACCAAGCACGAGCGAAAAAGTACCGCCGTTCAGGCCCGCTCGACGGCCATCGAAACACCCATGCCGCCGCCAATGCACAGCGCGGCCAGGCCTTTTTTCGAGCCACGGCGCTGCATTTCATGCAGCAGCGTCACCAGGATGCGGCAGCCCGATGCCCCGATGGGGTGGCCAATCGCGATCGCCCCGCCGTTGACGTTGACCTTGCCCGGGTCGACCGCAAGCTCCTTGTTCACGGCACAGGCCTGCGCGGCGAAGGCTTCGTTGAGCTCGAACAGATCCACGTCGGCAACCTTCCAGCCGGTGCGCGCAAGCACCTTGCGCGAAGCCGGGACCGGCCCCATGCCCATGGTCGCGGGGTCCAGCCCGGTGATGCCGTAGGCCGCGATGCGCGCCAGCGGCGTGAGGCCCAGCGCCGCCGCCTTCTTCGCCGTCATCACCACCACGGCGGCCGCGCCGTCGTTGATGCCGGAAGCGTTGCCGGCCGTGACCGTGCCCGCCTTGTCAAACGCCGGACGCAGGTGCGCCAGCACGTCGCCGTTGGTCTTGCGGTTGATGAACTCGTCGGCGCTGAAGACGATGGGATCACCCTTTTTCTGCGCCATGCTGACGGGCACGATTTCCTTGATGAAGTGCCCGGCATCCTGCGCCGCAGCGGCCTTCTGCTGGCTGGCCAGCGCCAGCGCATCCTGCATCTCACGCGTGATGCCATGCGCCTTGGCGACGTTCTCCGCCGTGATGCCCATGTGGTACTGGTTGTACACGTCCCAGAGGCCGTCGACGATCATGGTATCCGTCATCTTCCAGTCGCCCATGCGCTGGCCGTTGCGCGAGCCATTGAGCACGTGGGGCGACAGGCTCATGCTTTCCTGCCCGCCGGCAACCACGATCTCGCTGTCACCCGTGGCCACCGCCTGGGCCGCGAGAATGACGGCCTTCAGGCCCGAGCCGCAGACGGCATTGATGGTGAGCGCCGGCGTTTCCTTGGCAACGCCCGCCTTCATCATCGCCTGGCGCGCCGGATTCTGGCCGCAGCCCGCTGCCAGCACCTGCCCCATGATGACTTCGCCCACCTGGTCCAGGCCCACCTTGGCGCGGGCCAGCGCCTCCTTGATGACGATGGAGCCCAGCTCCGTCGCCGGCGTGTGCGCAAGCGCGCCGCCGAATTTGCCGACAGGCGTGCGGACGGCAGAAACAATGACGATGTCTTCCATGATCAACCTTTCACTTTGAAAAAATCGGTGCACGCCTGCAGTGTCCTGCAGGTGTATTGACCAGATACAGCTTAAGCCTTTTGCCGCACGTAGCTGCCCGGCGCGGTTTCCAGCGCCTTGAACTGCGGTGCTCGGCCATAGCCCTTGGGCGCGGCGATCTGCTTGCCGGCATGGCCTTTGAGCCAGGCGGCCCAGTCGTCCCACCAGCTGCCGGGCTGCTCGGTGGCGCCAGCGATCCAGTCCTCCACCTTGGCGGGGAATTTGCCATCCTCGCGCAGCCAGTGGCTGCGCTTCTTCTTGGCGGGCGGATTGATCACGCCGGCGATGTGGCCCGAAGCGCCCATCACGAAGCGCTTCTTGCCCGGCAGCACCTGGGTGGAGGCGTAGGCACCGCCGATCGGCACGATGTGGTCTTCGCGCGAGCCGTAGACGTAGACCGGAAGCTCGACCTGGCGCAGATCGAGCTTTTCGCCGCAGACCGTGACGCCGCCGGGCTGGACCAGCCTGTTTTCCAGATAGAAATTGCGCAGGTACCAGGCGTAGTAGGGGCCCGGCAGGTTGGTGCTGTCGCAGTTCCAGTAGAGCAGGTCGAAGGCCGGCGGCGTTTCGCCCTTGAGGTAGTTGCCCACGACGTAGTTCCAGACCAGATCGTTGGGCCGCAGGAAGCTGAAGGTGGAGGCCAGATCCTGCCCCGCCATCAGGCCGCCCTGCCCCATCTGCATCTCGCGCAGGCGCACAAAGTTCTCGTCGATGAAGACATCCAGGATGCCGGTCTCGGTGAAGTCGATCAGCGTGGTGAGGAAAGTGGCGCTGGCGACTGAATCATCACCGCGCGCGGCGAGCACGGCCAGGCCGTTGGAGAGCATGGTGCCGCCGACGCAAAAGCCCAGGGTGTTGATCTGCCTGGCGCCGGCGATGTCCTTGACCGTCGCGATGGCCTTGAGGATCGCATCCTCGATGTAGTCGTCCCAGGTCTTGCCCGCCAGCGACATGTCGGGGTTGCGCCAGCTCACGACAAAGGTGCGGTGGCCCTGCGCCACCGCATTGCGGATGAAGGAGTTGTCCGGCTGCAGATCAAGGATGTAGTACTTGTTGATGCACGGCGGCACCATCAGGAACGGCTTTTCATAAACCTTGGCGGTCAGCGGCTTGTATTCGATGAGCTGGAACAGCTCGTTCTGGAACACCACCGCGCCCTCGGTGGTGGCGACGTTCCTGCCGACTTCAAACCGGCTTTCGTCGGTCATGGAGATGTGGCCCTGCTGGATGTCCTTGAGCAGGTTGGCCATGCCGGCCGCCAGGCTCTCGCCATGGGTTTCGAGCGCCTTCTTCTGCGCCTCGACATTGAACGCGAGGAAATTGCTCGGCGCACTCGCCGCCAGGAACTGCTCCACGCTGAAGCGAATGCGCGCACGGGTCTTTTCATCCGCCTGCACCGCATCGGCCATGGCGTTCAATGTGCGCGCCTGCAATTCGTAGGCGGCCACGCTGAACGCCGAAAGCGGGTTCTTGCCCCACTCTTCGGCCGCAAACCGCCGGTCGCCGCGCCCGCCGGCTTCCGTCTTGCTGCCGGCGCCCCAGCTCTGGTTCCAGAGCGCATGCACGCCGTCAAGGTACTGCTGCTGCAACTGCGCCAGCCGCTCGGGGGAAAAGCCGACCGCCTGCAGCGGCTTCATGCTGGTGGCAACCGCACTCACATCCACCGGCTTGAAGGCCTGCAGCATCTGGCCCCAGGCATTGGTCCACATCTGCTGCATTTTTTGCGCCGTATCCTGCGCCTGCTTGGTATCGAAATTCATGCTGCCTCCGTTTTCCATTCACACATGCTGGATTGCCGAAGTATTGTCACCCATGCGTCATGTGGTCACCAGCACAATCGCATGATGTATCTGATTCTGACCGCCTGGATTTACGTCACTCTGCTGATGGGCGTGGCCGAGGCCACGGCGCCCGGCGGAACGCTGCTGGGCGGCGCCGGCACCTTCGTGTTCTACGGGCTGCTGCCCGCCGCGCTGCTGGGCTACATTCTTGGCGCACCCGCCCGCAAACGGGCACGCCGCGCCAGGGCTGAAGCCGCATCCCCGGGCGATGCGGCGATGCCGGGCTCAGCCGAGCCGCCAGATGCTGGCGGCCATGCGGCCGCTGGCGCCGAGCCGGGAGGCATCGCGCCGGTGGGAGAAGAAGCGGGCCGGGTTGGCAACCGTGCACCACCGCTCTGAGCCATCGTTGCCATGAACCCGGGAGAGGCCCGCGGCCGCCAGCCGCCTGCGCGCCAGCGCCGCCAGGTCGGCGTGGTATTTCCCCTCGCGCCCCGACGCGGCAAAGCAGATGGCGGCGCCAGGATCCGCCCGCGTGAATGCCGCAAACACATCGCCGCCGACCTCGAACGCCGCCTTGCCTATGCACGGCCCCAGCCAGGCGATGACTTCTGATTTGATAGCTGGAGGCGCTTCACCGTCTTGCGCTAAAGGCCAAAAACACTGCAATGCTGCTTCCAGCACCCCCGCCGCCAGGCCGCGCCACCCGGCATGCGCCGCGGCCACGCGCGTGCCGGTCCTGTCGGTAAGGAGCACGGGCAGGCAGTCGGCCACCATCACCGTGCACGCCACACCGGCCGTGGTGCTGGTGCAGCCATCCGCCTCGGTTCCATCGGGTGTGCCGCGGTCGATGGCGAGCACCCGCGTGCCATGCACCTGGCGCAGAAAGACCGGCCGCACATCGCCTCGCCTGCCCTGCAGCACCTCGGCGAACCGGGCGCGATTGGCCCGCACGGCGCCAGGCGCATCCCCGACGTGGTCGCCCAGATTGCAGCGGTCCCACGGGGCCGCGCTGACCCCGCCGCTGCGCGTGCTGCACAGCGCCTGCACGCACGCGGGCGCGGGCCAGTCGGGGATGATCCAGTCGTGCGACACGGCACTAGGATACCCGCCGTGGCACACTGCGCGTCTTGAACCAGCACCACAAGGCGCACGCATGCCCTACGTTCTTCCTCCTGCTGCTCCTGCGAGCCTCTCCGTCTGCGGGTCGGACCAGCGCTTTGCGGTTCACCGCATCTACTGCGTAGGGCGCAATTACGCCGAGCACGCCAGGGAGATGGGCAGCACCGGGCGCGAGGCGCCGTTCTTCTTCATGAAACCGGCCGACGCGGTGGTGCCCGTAGCCGCCGGACAAACCGGATCGGTGCCCTACCCCAGCCTGACGAACAACTACCACCATGAGCTCGAACTGGTGGTGGCCATGGGGCGCGGCGGTGCCGATATCGCCGTCGACAGTGCGCTGGAGCATGTCTGGGGCTATGCCGTGGGCCTGGACATGACGCGGCGCGATCTGCAAAGCGAAGCCAAGCAGAAGGGCCGCCCATGGAGCATCGCCAAGGGCTTTGACGCCAGTGCGCCCATCGGGCCTCTCACGCCCGCCGCGCAGGCCCAGGGCATCGCCCGGGCCGGCATCGCCCTGACGGTCAACGGCAGCGAGAGGCAGAAGAGCACCATCGCAGACATGATCTGGAGCGTGCCCGAAATCATCGCGCATCTCTCGCGCGCATGGCTGCTGGCACCGGGCGACCTGATCTTCACCGGCACGCCCGCCGGGGTGGGCGCCGTGGTGCGCGGCGACCTGCTGGCGGGCCACATTGACGGTCTTGAGCCCCTGCGGGTCAAGATCGCCTGACACGAAAAAACCCTCCCGTTCCGCCGCACAGCCTGTTCATGTTTCCACGCCGCCCCATCAAGCACTGCCGCGAATGCGGCGCACCGGTCGTCTACCGCATCCCCGATGACGGCGACACGCACCCGCGCGCCGTCTGCACGCAATGCCACACCATCCACTACGAAAACCCGCTGATGGTGGTCGGCACCATTCCGGCGCGGGGTGATCGCGTGCTGCTGTGCAAACGCGCCATCGAGCCGCGCCGCGGATTGTGGACACTGCCTGCCGGGTTCATGGAATTGCAGGAAACCACCGCGCAGGGCGCCGCGCGCGAGACCGATGAGGAAGCCGGCGCCGACATCGCCATGGGGCCGCTGTTCACGCTGCTCAACGTCACCCACGTGGGCCAGGTGCACCTGTTCTACCGCGCCACGCTGCAAAGCGAACAGTTCAACCCGGGCATAGAGACGCTGGAAGCCCGCCTTTTCACCGAAGCCGAAATTCCCTGGGAGCAACTGGCGTTTCGCACCGTCAGCAAGACGCTGGAATGCTATTTCGCCGACCGCCGCAAAGACAGCTTCGGCTTTCACTGCATCGACCTTTCCTGAAAACCCATGGAACGCCGGCTGCCTCGCCCTGAGCGGCAGCCGGCGGACGTGCCGGCACGCCCGCCGGCTGCCGCAACCTGCCATGACGCCCCAACAACCTGCCACCCAAGCCAAGCCGCTGGTGCTGTGCGCCGACGACTACGCGCAAAGCGCCGGCATCAGCCAGGCGATCCAGGAACTGGCGCACGCCGGGCGGCTGAGCGCAACCAGCGCCATGGTGCTCTCGCCGCGCTGGCCCGAGGATGCGGCCGCGCTGCAGACGGAGCGCGGGCGCATCGACGTCGGGCTGCACCTGGACTGGACCAGCCCGTTCGCGCGGGCGGCGGGCCACGGCATGGGGCTGGGCGCCGCCATGCTGCGGGCGCTTGCCGGCGGCCTCAAGCGCCGCCAGGCGCGCGACGCCATCGAGCGCCAGCTGGATCTGTTTGAAGCCCACTGGCATGCCGCCCCGGACCATGTCGACGGGCACCAGCATGTGCAGCAATTCGCCGGCATCCGCGAGCCGCTGGTGGAACTGCTGGCGCAGCGCTACGGCGCCCGCGGGCCCTGGCTGCGGCTGTCGCGCGTCCCGGCCGGCCAGACCAATCTCAAAAGCCGCGTGATCGCCGCGATGGGTGCGGGCAGTCTTGAAACGATAGCTGCCAACGCAGGCGTGGCATGCGCTGGAGCCTTGTCTGGCGTTTATGATTTCGATGGCGATCAGGCCCGGTATGCCCGGCGCATGGCGCGCTGGCTGGGGCTGTCGCCCGCCGCCTGCGTACTGATGTGCCACCCGGGCAGGCCCGCGCCGGATGCCGGCGCCCCGCCCGACCCCATCGCCGCCGCGCGCGAATGGGAATGGGAGCATCTGCGCGGCAGCCATTTTGCCGACCAGCTTGCCGCCAGCCACGTGGCGCTGGTGCGCGGCAGCCACCTTTTTTGCAGCACCTCCCGACTTGCGCACCGCACGTGACCTCCGATCCATCGCCCGGCCCAGGCCGCAATACCTCCCTCCCGTTCTGGCGCTGGCTGGCGCTGCTGCTGGCGCTGCTGCTCGTGCTGGCAGCCCTGCGCCCGCTGAGCGTGCCCGACGAAGGCCGCTACGCAGAGATCAGCCGCTGGATGCTGGTCTCGGGCGACTGGCTGGTGCCGCGCCTAGACGGCCTGCCGTTCTTTCACAAGCCGCCGCTGATGCACTGGCTGCAGGCCGGCGCCATGGCGGCGTTCGGCGCCACGCCCTGGGCCGCCCGGCTGGTGCCGGCGGCGGCCGCGCTGCTGATGGTCTGCGGCCTGTACCTGGCCGCCAGGCGCCTGACAACGGCCGCCCTGGCGCGGCGCGCGGCGCTGATGCTGGCCGCCAGCGGCGCCTTCCTGATAGGCGGGCAGTACGTCAACCACGACATGCTTGTGGCCGCCTTCATCGCCAGCACCATCTGGTGCTTTGCGCTCAGCCTGCTGCACGGCGAGCGGCCACACGCCACGCTGGCCCGCGCCGGCTTTGCCTTCGGCGCCCTCGGCCTGCTCACCAAGGGGCTGATCGGCGTGGCGCTGCCCGGCCTGGTGCTGCTGGCGTGGATCAGCTGGACGCGCCAGTGGCGCAAGGTGCTGCGCCTGCCGTGGGTCAGCGGCCTGCTCCTTTTTGCACTGCTGGCGCTGCCGTGGTTCGTGCTGGCCGGTGAGCGCTACCCGGGGCTGTGGAACTACCTCTTCGGCGTTCAGCAGTTCGGGCGCTACACCGGCACCACCTTCAACAACCGGCATGGCGAATGGTTCTATCCGGTCGTGCTGGCGGTGATGCTGCTGCCATGGACATTTTTCATTCCATTTTCAGCGCCAGCCCGCAACCAGACCGTGCCAAATGCTTTCATACCAATAGCGGGCCCGGTTCGATCCCTCTGCTGGATCTGGCTGCTCGCCATCCTGCTGTTTTTCTCCATTCCGGCGTCCAAGCTGACGGGCTACATCCTGCCGGTGCTGCCGCCGCTGGCGCTGCTCGCCGCGCTCGGCTGGGAGCGCGTGATGCCGGGCCGCAGGCATGCGGAGCGCTGGTTTGCACTGCTGGCGCTGGTTCCCGTGGGCGGCGTATTGGTCCTGACCATCACCGTCGGCCTCAACCACCGGATGCTCAGCATCGACGTGGCCGCCACGCTTGCCGCCGAAAGAAAGCCCGGCGAACCGGTCTACGCCTGCGGCGGCTATCCCTACGACCTGCCCTTCACGGCCCGGCTGCGGCAGCCGATCATCGTGGTGCAGGACTGGCCCGGCCTGCGCGCCAGCGCCAGCGACAACTGGCAGCGCGAACTCTTCGAGGCGGGTGACTTCGAGCCGGACACGGCACGCGCCATCCTCCAACGGCCCGGCCGGCTCAAAACCGCGGCGCAGCACGGCGGCGCCTGGCTGGTGACGCCCGCCAGGACCAGCGCGCCGCCCGGCTGGAAGAAGGTGCAGCAAGGCGAATCGTGGAGCCTGTACGCCTCAGGCGCGAAAGGCCCAGTAGCGGCTGAGAACGAAGGTCTGCCCCGCTGCTACGGCCATGGCGAGGAATAGCGCGAGCCATGACGGCCAGCCGGCCCCGCGCAGCAGCAGCGCAAAGACGATCTCGTTGACCGCAAAGCCCGCCAGGGCGGTCGTGGCGAAGCGCAGCAGACTTTGCCCCACGCCCGTCGCCGCACCGCGGAAACTCAGCCAGCGGTGGCCGGCAAAGCTCACGAAAAACGCCACCGCGAAGCCCAGCGCATTGGCCAGTTCGGCCAGCATGGCGTGCTGCGCCAGCCAGAACACCGCCGCATGCGTAGCCGCCGCCGCGCCGCCCACGCCGATGAACCACAGGCCCTGGCCGGCCCCCTGCACTCTCATGAACCGGGCTGCCCGTCCTGAGCCAGGCCGCTGCCCGCCTCATCGGCCACCAGGTACAGCGGGCGCTGCTTGACCTCGTCATAGATGCGTGCCACATATTCCGACAGCAGCCCTATGGACACCAGCTGCACCCCGCTCAGGAACATCATGCCCACCACCAGCGTGGCATAGCCCGGCACATCGATGCCGTTGAAGAAGTAATCCAGCACCACCCACAGGCCGTAGCCCATGGCCGAAACCGCCAGCACCACCCCCAGCAGCCCCAGCAGGCGCAGCGGCACGGCGGTGAACGCGAACAGCCCGGTGGTGCCCAGGCGCAGCGCGCCGCGCAGGCCGAAGCTGCTGTGCCCCGCGGCGCGCGGCAGCGGGTCGTAATCGAGCGCCACGCTGGGAAAGCCGACCCAGGCGTAGAGCCCCTTCATGAAGCGGTGGCGCTCGGGCAGCTTGAGCAGCGCATCGACCACGCGCCGGTCCATGAGCCGGAAATCCCCCGCATCGCGCGGAATGCGCACCCGGCTGCCCCAGTTGACGATGTCGTAGAACCACGGCACCAGCTTGCGGTGCAGCCCTGACTGGTCTTCCCGCGTGCGCCGCACCGCATACACCACGTCCGCCCCCTGCTGCCAGTGGCGCAGCATGTCGGCCAGCAGCGCCGTCGGGTGCTGGCCATCGGCATCCATCAGCACCACCACCTCGCCGCGCGCGGCGGCGATGCCGGCGGTCAGCGCCGCCTCCTTGCCGAAATTGCGCGACAGCTGCACCAGGCGCAGCGCGGGTTCGCTGGCGCACAGGCCGCGGACCACGGATTCGGTAGCGTCACGGCTGCCGTCGTTGACCACCACCAGTTCCACCCGCGGCGAGAGCGCCCGCAGGGCGGCCAGGGTCTGCGCCGCCACCGCCGGCAGCGATGCCGCCTCGTTGTACGCCGGCATGACGCAGGAAATGGAAGGAAGCTGCTGCGCGCGTGGGGACATCGAACACCTTGAACGGACTCGGTCCGCGCCACCGTGCGCGAACCAATGGCCGATTTTCACCGAGTCAGGCGCGCGCAATGCGCCAGCCCCTCTGCAATCCACACGGAAATTGCGGCCTGCAGCACTTTGGAATGGCCGATCGACGGGACGCCATGCACTGCCCGCGCGGGGATGCCACTGCGCCATCGCGCAAAAACCAAGTTCCGTGCGCGGATTTATTTTTGCCACCTCAGACACGTTTTTTATAATGGTTGCGTGTTTTACAACCTGCGCAGCAGGTAATCCGGCCCGGTTCAACAGGTTCTGACGCGGGCTGGAACACGGCAGGGCACAGCATCCCGCGGATGCGCCGCACCTGCCACGGCCGAAGTTTCGGCCTCGATGCCCAGGATGGACGGCATGGCGCTCGTGCCCCGTTTTCATCCGCGCACCGGCTCTTGCGCACCATTTCCCGCGTGCCATCCGAGCCGCCCGGCCGCCCCGGAAGGCGGCCAACTTCCCCGGCAACGTCCGCCGTGTGCGTCCCTTTTGCGGGCAGGCACTTTGGGCGATGTCACTGCATCGGGGTTGTGTGTTTTTTGCACGCTTCGGCCATCGTGCCCCGCGCGCCTGCATGGCCGCGGGGTGAGTTCAATCCACAGGAAAGAACCCACCAGATGGCCAAATCGATCACCATCGACAAGGTATACAAAATTTTCGGCGAAACGCCGGATGAAGCGCTGCGCCTGGCGCGCGAAGGCGTCTCCAAGCAGGAAATCCTGGAGCGCACCGGCCAATCCATCGGCGTCTTCAATGCGAGCTTTCGCATAGAGGCCGGTGAAATCTTCGTCGTCATGGGCCTCTCCGGCTCGGGCAAGTCGACGCTGGTGCGCCTGCTCAACCGCCTGATCGCACCGACAGCCGGACGCATCTTCGTCAACGACCAGAACATCCTCGATCTTGACGAACGCCAGTTGCGCCAGCTGCGGCGCAAGGACATCTCCATGGTGTTCCAGTCGTTCGCGCTGATGCCGCATCTGTCGGTGCTGGAGAACACTGCCTTCGGGCTGGAGTTGGCGGGCGTGGACAAGGCAGCGCGCGAGAGCGCCGCCAGGGAGGCGCTGGCGCAGGTGGGCCTGGCGGGCTGGGAGGCAAGCTACCCCGATGAACTCTCGGGCGGCATGCAGCAGCGCGTGGGCCTGGCCAGGGCGCTGGCGGCGGACCCTTCCATTTTGCTGATGGACGAGGCCTTCTCGGCACTCGACCCCATCATCCGCACCGAGATGCAGAGCGAGCTGCTGCGCCTGCAGGAAGCCAGGCGCCGCACCATCGTCTTCATCTCGCACGACCTGGACGAGGCGATGCGCATCGGCGACCACATCGCCATCATGAAGGACGGGCAGGTGGTGCAGGTCGGCACGCCGGATGAAATCCTGCGCGCTCCGGCCAACGACTATGTGCGCGAATTCGTGCGTGGCGTGGATGCGGCCGCGGTCTTCAAGGCGCGCGACATCGCGCGCCAGTCGCTCACGGTGATTTCCGAACAGGGCGACCGCGGCTGCCGCGCGGCGCTGCGCATCCTGGAGGATTCCGACCGCGACGTGGCCTATGTGCTCAGCCCGCGCAAGCAGTACCTGGGCGCCGTCTCGTCGCAATCGCTGCGCGATGCGCTGCGCGGGCACCAGGGCCCGCTGGGGCTGAAACATGCCTATCTCAAGGACGCACCGCCCCTGCCCGCGGACACGCCGGTGGCCGAGCTGTACGGCGCGATGACCAACGCGCCCTGCCCGCTGCCGGTGGTGGACGAGGCCGGGCAGTACCTCGGCGTGGTGAGCCGCACGACGCTGATGCGCTTTCTCGACCGCGACACGCCGCCGATGCTGCCGCTGCAGCCCGAAGTGGCGCCGCTGCAGCTCAACCCGCACTACCCGCACCAGGCGGCCGATCCGGTCGTCAAGGCGGCGTGACACGCAAAGGAATCACCATGGCCACCGAAGCCTCCTCTGATCCATGGAGCGCCGCCAGCACACCGGCGGCCCCTGCCGATCCTTCCGCAACCACCGACGCCTGGGGTGCCGCCACCGAAGGCACCCAGGGCGGCGCCAGCTGGCTCGATTCCAGCGCCAGCGCGGCGCCGCCCGATGGCGACGGCGGCGGCCTCGCCGCGCTCTGGCACCAGATCACCACCGACGGCCTGCCGGTGCAGGGCCCCATCAACGACGGCCTGGCGTGGGTCGTCGATCATTTCCGCCCCTTCTTTCAGGCCGTTCGCACGCCCATCGACGCCATTCTTTCGGGCATTTCGGATGGTCTGCTGGCCGTACCCTGGCCATTGATGGTGCTGCTCATCGCGCTCATCGCCTGGCAGTTTGCCGGGCGCTGGCTGGCGCTGGCCACGGCCGTCTCGCTGCTGGCCGTGGCGCTGCTCGGCATCTGGAACGACACCATGGTCACGCTGGCGCTGGTGTTCACCTCGCTGCTGTTCTGCGTGCTCATCGGCCTGCCGCTGGGCGTGTGGCTCGCGGCCAGCGAGCGCGCGCAGCGCATCACGCGCCCGATCCTGGATGCGATGCAGACCACGCCGGCCTTCGTCTACCTGGTGCCCGTCGTCATGCTGTTCGGCATCGGCAACGTGCCGGGCGTGATCGTCACCATCGTCTTCGCGCTGCCGCCGCTGGTGCGCCTGACCAACCTCGGCATCCGCCAGGTGCGGCCCGACCTGATCGAGGCCAGCCGCGCCTACGGCGCCTCGCCCGCGCAGCTGCTGCTGAAGGTGCAGCTGCCGCTGGCCATGCCGTCCATCATGGCCGGCATCAACCAGTCGCTGATGCTCAGTCTCTCCATGGTCGTCATCGCTTCGATGATCGCCGTCGGCGGCCTGGGACAGATGGTGCTGCGCGGCATCGGGCGCCTGGACATGGGCCTGGCGACCGTCGGCGGCCTGGGCATCGTGCTGCTGGCCATCGTGCTCGACCGCATCACGCAGGCCATGGGCGAGCCGCAGCGCGGCGGCCAGCGCTGGTGGCACGGCGGACCGTTGGGCGCGCTGCTGCGCATTACCCATAAACCATAGCTTTCAGCGCTTGTCCAGCAAGCGTTACAACCACTTTTCATTCAAATTTTTGCCCAAGGAGAACACCATGTTCCAACCCTCCCGCATCCGCCGCCTGCTGGTGCTTGCCACCCTGGCCAGCACCTTCGCCGTCGCGGCCAGCGCGGCCGACCTGCCCGGCAAGGGCGTGAAGGTGCTGCCGCTCAAGAGCTCGATCGCCGAGGAGACCTTCCAGACGCTGCTGGTGATGAAGGCACTCACCCAGCTCGGCTACGACGTGCAGCCGATCAAGGAGGTGGAATACCCCACGGCGCACATCGCCATCGGCAACGGCGACGCCACCTTCCTGGCCGACCACTGGAACCCGCTGCATGCCGATTACTACAAGAACGCCGGCGGCGACGCCAAGCTGTTTCGCGAGGGCATCTTCTCGCCCAATGCCGCGCAGGGCTATCTGATCGACAAGAAGACCGCCGACGAATACAAAATCACCAACATCGGCCAGCTCAAGGACCCCAAGCTCGCCCAGCTGTTCGACAGCGATGGTGACGGCAAGGCGGACCTGACCGGCTGCAACCCGGGCTGGGGCTGCGAAGCGGTGATCGAGCACCAGCTCACCGCCTTCGATCTGCGCAAGACGGTGACGCACCAGCAGGGCAGCTATTCGGCGCTGATCGCCGACACCATCACGCGCCACAAGGCCGGCAAGCCCATCCTCTACTACACCTGGACGCCCTACTGGGTGAGCAACGTGCTCAAGCCCGGCCAGGACGTGGTGTGGCTGGAGGTGCCGTTCTCGTCGCTCCCCGGTGAGCAGAAAGACATCGACACCAAGCTGCCCAACGGCAAGAACTACGGCTTCGTGGTGAACAACCAGCAGATCGTCGCCAACAAGGCCTGGTGCGAGGCCAACCCGGCGGCGGCCAAGCTGTTCTCGATCATGGAGCTGCCGATCGCCGACATCAATGCCGAGAACTACCTGATGAGCCAGGGCCAGAACAAGGCCGCGGATATCGAACGCCACACCGACCAGTGGATCAAGGCGCACCAGCAGACCTGGGACGGCTGGCTCAAGCAGGCGCGCGCGGCGGCCAGGTAAGCCCTCCACAACCATCGCGAGACATCTGAAACACCCGCCTCGCCGCACGCGAGACTTCAAGGACCGATATGGATTTCAATGCCTTCACCCATGCCCTGCAGCAAGCGCTGGGGTCGCAGACCCCGCAGGTGCTCGGCGCCCTGGCCATCCTGGTGGTGGGCTGGCTGCTCGCCGTCATCGTGCGCGCCGCCACGCGCCGCGGACTCAGGATGCTGCGCGTCAATGAACGCATCAGCGCCGGCACCCACGCCACCCTCCGCATGGAGGAGGCCGCCGCCACCGGCGTCTTCTGGCTCGTCCTGCTGGCCACCCTGGTCGCCACGCTCAATTCGCTGGACCTGACGCTGCTGTCCGCGCCACTGGCGCAGATCGTGCAGGACGTGGTGGGCTACGTGCCGCACCTGGCCGCCGGCGCGGTGCTGGCGCTGGTCGCCTGGCTGCTGGCCACGCTGCTGCGCGCCATGGCCGCCAAGGCCCTGGGCGCCACCACGCTGGACGAGCGCCTGTCACAGGAAGCCGGCATGGCGCCCATGAGCCGCCATGCGGCCAACGTGCTGTTCTGGCTGGTGATGCTGTTCTTCCTGCCGGCCATCCTGGGCGCCCTGCGTCTGGAGGGTGTGCTGGAGCCGGTGCGCAGCCTGCTGGCCCAGCTCCTCGGCTACCTGCCCAATGCCTTTGGCGCGGCGATGATCGCGCTCGCCGGCTACGCCGTGGCCCGCATCCTGCGGGCGCTGGTGGGCAACCTGCTGGCCGCGGCGGGCGCGCAGCGGCTGAACGGCAGCATCGGTCTGGACAAGAGCGTGCAATTGCCCCGCCTGGGCGGCACGCTGGTGTTCCTCCTGGTTTTCGTGCCCTCGCTGATCGCCGCGCTGGATGCGCTCAGGATAGACGCCATCTCGCGCCCGGCCACGCAGGTGCTGGAGCAGGTGCTGGGCGCCACGCCGCACCTGCTCGCGGCCTGCATCATCCTGCTGCTGACCTGGTACGTGGCGCGCTTTGCCGCCGGCCTGCTCGCCCGCCTGCTGGCCAGCGCCGGGGCCGACGCCCTGCCCGGCAAGCTCGGGCTGGGCGAAGCGCTGTCCGGCGCATTGCGCCCATCGCAGCTGGCCGGCCGGCTGGTGATGTTCTTCGCCCTGCTGTTCGCCGCGGTGGAGGCCGCCTCGCAACTGGGGTTCGACCAGGTCAGCGAGGTGGTGACCACCTTCATCGGCTTTGGCGGCGACATCATCCTCGGCAGCGCCATTCTGATGGCCGGTTTCTGGCTCTCCAGCCTGGCCGCCAGCGCCATTGCACGCACCGGCAAGGAAGGCAGCACCTTTGCCGCCCATCTGGCGCGTTTTGCCATCCTGGGCCTGGTCACCGCCATGGGCCTGCGCGCCATGGGTATCGCCAATGAAATCGTGCAACTGGCCTTCGGCCTGACGCTGGGCGCCGTGGCCGTGGCCTTCGCCCTGGCCTTTGGCCTGGGCGGACGCCAGGCCGCCGCCACGCTGCTGGAGCATGGCGTCACCCGGCTGCTGCGCAAGAAGGATTAGGCGTTCCATCCCCGGCGTTGCCCGCGCGGGCAACGCCTTTCCCTGGGCGCCGCGCGCGCCCGCCGTCGACCTCGCCGACCCGTTCGGCATGAAAGGAAGCACCCCGCATGCACCTGCTTTTGCAGAGAAACCCATCCCCGTCATTTTTTCTTCAGCCGCTGCGCCCCAGCCTGCTGGCCGGCGCCTTGGCGCTGGGCATGGCCCTGGGCGGCGGCGCCAGCTTCGCCGCGGATCAGCCCGGCAAGGGCATCCAGGTGCAGCCGGTCAAAAGCTCGGTGGCCGAAGAGCTGTTCCAGCACATCGTGGTGTTCAAGGCGCTCGAAGCACTGGGCTACGAAGTGCTGCCCTACAAGGAGGTGGACTACCCCACCGCCTACATGTCGATCGCCAACGGCGACGCCACCTTCATCGCCACCCACTGGAACCCGCTGCACGCCGATTACTACAAGAACGCCGGCGGCGACGCCAAGCTGTTTCGCGAGGGCATCTTCTCGCCCAATGCCGCGCAGGGCTATCTGATCGACAAGAAGACCGCCGACGAATACAAAATCACCAACATCGGTCAGCTCAAGGACCCCAAGCTAGCCCAGCTGTTCGACAGCGATGGCGACGGCAAGGCGGACCTGACCGGCTGCAACCCGGGCTGGGGCTGCGAGGGTGTGATCGAACACCAGCTCACCGCCTTCGACCTGCGCAAGACGGTGACGCACCAGCAGGGCAACTACTCGGCGCTGATCGCGGACACCGTGGCGCGCCACAACGCAGGCAAGCCCGTCTTCTACTACACCTGGACGCCGTACTGGGTCAGCAACGTCATGAAGCCCGGCAAGGACGTGGTGTGGCTGGAGGTGCCGTTTTCCTCCCTGCCGGGCGAGGGCAAGGGCACCGACACCAGGCTGCCCAACGGCAAGAACTACGGCTTCACCGTCAACAACCAGCAAATCGTCGCCAACAAGGCATGGTGCGAAGCCAATCCGGCGGCGGCCAGGCTGTTTGCCATCATGCAAATCCCGCTGGCCGACATCAACGCCGAGAACTACCTGATGAGCCAGGGCGAAGCCAAGCCCGCGGACATCCAGCGCCACGCAGAACAGTGGATCAAGGCCAACCAGAAAACGGTGGACGGCTGGCTGGCGCAGGCGCGCGCCGCCGCGCAATAGCCCGCCCACGGCACCGTTTTCCCTGAAAAAAAGGAGTCCCATCCATGCACACGCATACCAACATCCTCCGCACGCTCCCGCTCTGCGCGGCGGCGCTCCTGCTCGGCCTGCCCGGTGCGGCATCGGCCCAGTCACAGGTCCGGCTCAGCGGCTTTCTGGACGTCGGCGTCTACCACGGCTTTGACCGCGCCACGCATGTCGGCACCATCCAGCGCAGCAACGTCGCCCTGTCGGGCAGCGAAGACCTGGGCGGCGGCCTGAAGGCCGGTTTCCGCTTCAGTTCGCGCTTTGAAATGGGCACCGGCGCCATCGAGGGCGACGGCGCCAAGCCGTTCTGGCACGACGAAGCCACCCTGGGCCTGAGCGGCAGCTGGGGCAGCCTGCGCATGGGCCGCGCCCTGACCGCCCTGTGGGCCTACGACTGGGAGTTCGACCCCTGGGCCAACTTCAACCGCATCGCCTCGCCCGCCTGGTACTACTGGCACGCTCTGGCGCCGACGGACCGCGTGAGCAACAACGGCAGCGCCGAATACGGCCGCATGAACAACGGGTTTTTCTATGATTCGCCCGCGTTTTCCGGCGTGACGCTGCACCTGAGCGCAAGCCCTGACCGCACCGCGGCGCCGGGCAGCCAGGGGCGCGGGTATTCGGCAGCCATGCGCTACCACGGCGGTCCCATCGCCGCCATGCTGGCGCATGAGCGCAACGGCAGCGGCGACAAGGCCACCTTCCTCGGCGGCAAATACGCGGCCGGCGCCTTTGCCGTGATGGCGGCCTTGGACTATTCCCGTACCGGCGGTGGCGGCGCCAGCGCACGCGCCCTGACGCTGGGCGCCACTTACGCGACGGGCGCCACCACCCTCAAGGCAGGCTACGGCCGCCAGCGCACGGGTGGCGTCACCAACCATTTCGCTTCGCTGGGCGCAGACTACGCCCTGTCCAAGCGCAGCACCGCATACGTGAGCCTGGGCCACCAGAAGCCCTCCGGCGCACGTTCAGCGACCGCCTTCGGCGTTGGTCTGTCTCACGCGTTCTGACCCGGTTCCGTGCATTGCCGCCATCCCCAGTTGAAGGAATCCATCCCAGTGTTTCAATTGTTCTCCCACCTGTGCCGTTCGTGGCTGCTCGCGCTGGTCGCCACGGTGTGCCTGCTGCCCTTGCAGGCCCATGCCGCAAGCTATGTGAGCGTCAAAGGCGCCACCGTGAACGTGCGCGCGCAGCCCACCACCCGGGCTGCCGTGCAATGGCAGCTTGATCGCGGCTACCCGCTGCGCGTGCTGCAAAAGAAAGGGCAATGGCTGCAGGTGGCCGACTACGAGGCCACGCTGGGCTGGCTCTTCGCGCCGCTGGCAAGCACCACGCCACACCGCATCGTGACCGCACCCAAGGCGCGCCTGCGGGCAGGGCCCGGCACCAGCCACCGCATCCTGACCACCTTGCAGCAAGGCGAAATCCTGCGCACGCTGGAAACCCGCAAGGGCTGGGTGCTGGTACGGCTCGCCGGTGGAACGCAGGGGTGGATGGCGCGCAGTCTGACGTGGGGTTGGTAGCCCACGGCGAGGTGCTGCATTTCGCCAAGTTCCTTGCCTTGCGCAACGCCCCTTCCGCCGCCCAACAGGCGGTAAAACAGGACGCCGCCACCTCCCACGCACGCCATCAGGCTGATCTGTCCGGCTACCGCTTCGACCGCGACGAGGCCAATACCCGTTGAGGCTCAGAACCCGCTGAGCACGGTGTCCATGGCCCCCATGATCTCCGCCGAACGATGGGCCAGCGATCCGGCTGGCTTTTTCAGGAGCCGCAAGGACAAGGGCGCTGCCAGATGCGGCATGAGCACCAGCGGCTCGCCCGCCACTTCCAGGAGAGGGCACAGATTGAGCGGCAGCCGCGCCTGCCGCAACCCCACACGCGACAGCGGCATCACCAGCCGGGTGCCGAGCTGGTCGATCAGCGCGCTCTGCACATCCAGCACGTAGGGCACGAAGCGGCGCGAATCCGGCTGCGGGTTGGCATAGACATCGAACTGCGCCATTCAGGTCGGCTCCTGCCAGGCCACCAGCCCTTCGCACCACAGGCCATGCGCCTCGTGGTGCGCGTTCTGCTCGGCAATCCAGTCCTTGTACGTTTCGTTGAACTCGCGCTTGCGCTGCGCCAGGGTCTTCTTCTGCTCCAGCGCGGCCAGCTCGGCATAGCGCGCGGCCGACACGATGACGCCCGCCACGCGATCGTTCTTGAGCACATGCACGGGCTCGCGCTCGGCCTGGCCGAGGTAATAGCCAAAGCGGTTCTTGGCTTCGGTGGCGGTGACTTGCATGGCGGCTCCCGGACAGCGATTCGGATAGCCATTTTAGCCATTACAAATAAACAAGGGCGCACGAGGCGCCCCTGTTGGTGAGGGAAATCATCCGGCCGGCGGATCAGCCCGTTTTCAAAGCGTCAGGGTTGCGCAACCGGATATGCAATTCACGCAACTGCTTCTCGTCCACCGGCGACGGCGCCTGCGTCAGCAGATCCTGCGCACGCTGGGTCTTGGGGAAGGCGATCACGTCGCGGATGGATTCAGCGCCCGTCATGAGCGTGATCAGGCGATCCAGGCCGAAGGCCAGGCCGCCGTGCGGCGGCGCGCCGTACTGCAGGGCGTCGAGCAGATAGCCGAACTTGGCACGCTGGTCTTCCGGGCCGATATTGAGCGCGGCAAACACCTTGGCCTGCACGTCGGCGCGGTGGATGCGCACCGAGCCGCCGCCCAGCTCCCAGCCGTTGAGCACCATGTCGTAGGCCTTGGCGACGCAGGCGCCGGGGTCGGTGTCCATCAGGTCTTCGTGCCCGTCCTTGGGCGAGGTGAAGGGGTGGTGCACCGCCACCCAGCGGTTTTCCTCCTCGTCGCGCTCGAACATCGGGAAATCCACCACCCACAGCGGTGCCCAGCGGTTGTCGAACAAACCGTGCGTCTTGCCGAATTCGCTCAGACCCACCTTCAGGCGCAGCGCACCAATGC
Source organism: Comamonas badia DSM 17552 (assembly GCF_000484635.1). Lineage (GTDB taxonomy): Bacteria > Pseudomonadota > Gammaproteobacteria > Burkholderiales > Burkholderiaceae_C > Comamonas_C > Comamonas_C badia. The sequence goes on from NZ_AXVM01000002.1 coordinate 204,831, forward strand.
TGTCGTTCACGATCTTGGCCTTGTCGGCGCCGAAGAAGATCAGGTCACCATCCTGCGCGCCGGTGCGCTGGAGGATTTCCGCAATCGCCGCATCGTGGATGTTCTTGACGATGGGCGACTGCAGGCCCTCGCGTCCCTTGGCCACTTCGTTGACCTTGATCCACGCCAGGCCCTTGGCGCCGTAGATCTTGACGAAGTCGGTGTAGCCGTCGATCTCGCCGCGCGAGATGGCAGCGCCGCCGGGCACGCGCAGCGCCACCACACGGCCGCCCGGCGTGGTCGCGGGCGTGGAAAACACCTTGAAGTCCACGTCCTTCATGACGTCGGTGAGTTCGGTGAATTCCAGCTTCACGCGCAGGTCGGGCTTGTCCGAACCAAAGCGCGCCATCGCCTCCGCATAGGGCATCACCGGGAAGTCACCCAGGTCCACCTTCAGCTGCTGCTGGAACACTTCCGTGATCAGGCGCTGGAAGATGGCGCGGATTTCCTCCTCGCCCAGGAACGAAGTCTCGCAGTCGATCTGCGTGAACTCGGGCTGGCGGTCGGCGCGCAGGTCTTCGTCGCGGAAGCACTTGGTGATCTGGTAGTAGCGGTCGTAGCCGGCCACCATCAGCATCTGCTTGTAGAGCTGCGGCGACTGCGGCAGCGCGAAGAACTGGCCGTCATGCACGCGGCTGGGCACCAGGTAATCGCGCGCGCCTTCGGGCGTGCTCTTGCCGAGCATGGGGGTTTCGATGTCGATGAAACCTTCCCTGTCCAGGAAGTTGCGCACCTGCAGCGCGGTGCGGTAGCGCAGCATCATGTTGCGCTGCATCACCGGGCGGCGCAGGTCCATCACGCGGTGCGTGAGGCGCGTGGTCTCCGACAGGTTGTCGTCGTCCATCTGGAATGGCGGCGTGACCGAAGGGTTGAGCACCACCAGTTCGTGGCACAGGATTTCGATCTGGCCACTGGTGAGCTTGTCATTCGTCGTGCCCTCGGGGCGCGCGCGCACCAGGCCCTTGACCTGCAGGCAAAATTCGTTGCGTATGCCTTCGGCCACCTTGAACATCTCGGGGCGGTCGGGGTCGCAGACCACCTGCACATAGCCTTCGCGGTCGCGCAGGTCGATGAAGATCACGCCGCCATGGTCGCGGCGGCGGTTCACCCAGCCGCACAGGGTGACGGTTTGGCCCATCAGGGCTTCGGTCACGAGACCGCAGTAACTGGTACGCATGGACATGGCTGGTTCTTCCTGCGCCCTCGCAGGGCGCCACTTCGGTTCAAGGGTGCAGCTGGCTGTCGGCCTGCACCGGATCGTGGGGCGCGACGACCCCCATCGAGACAATGTACTTGAGCGCTTCGTCGATGCTCATTTCCAGCTCAATGCAGTCGCTCTTGCGCATGAGCACGAAATAGCCGCTGGTCGGGTTGGGCGTGGTCGGCACGTAGACGCTGACGAATTCATCGCGCAGGTAGCCGGCCACCTCGCCGCTGGGGCTGCCGGTGACGAAGGCCACCGTCCACATGCCGTCGCGCGGCCACTGCACCAGCACGGCGGTGCGAAAGGCGTTGCCGCTTTCGGAAAACAGCGTGTCCGACACCTGCTTGACGCTGGAATAGATGGAGCGCACCACCGGAATGCGGCTCACCAGCGCATCGCCCATGGCGACGAGCTTGCGCCCGAAGAAGTTGCTCGCGATCGCGCCGACGATCAAGAGGATGAGCAGCGTGAGCACCACGCCGAAGCCCGGGACGTGAAAACCCAGCAGCTTGTCCGGCTGCCAATCGGCCGGCAGGATTTCCAGGGTTTGATCGAGCAGCCCCACCACCCAGGACAATACCCAGGCGGTGATGATCAGCGGAACAATCACCAGCAGGCCGGCGAACAGCCACTTGCGCAAGGCAGCCATTCAAGCCTCGGAAGTGGCTTTTGCGCTTGCTGGTGCTGCGGCAGGCGCTTCTGTTTTCGTAGTATCTGGCGCCTTGGCTGCTTCGGCCGGAGCGGCGGCTGGCGTGCCGGCCGGCGTGCTTTCGGTGGCCGGGGCGCTGCTCTTGCGCCCGCTGAAATCCGTCTCGTACCAGCCCGAGCCCTTGAGCTGGAAACCCGCTGCCGTCAGCTGCTTGACGTAGGATTCCTGCCCGCATGCCGGGCAGTGCGTGAGTGGTGCATCGGACATTTTCTGCAGCACGTCCTGGGCATGGCCGCAGTGACTGCAGCGGTAGGCATAAATGGGCATTTTGGGCAGCGCGGATTTCTTGCAAAGCCCACGATTATAGGTAGCCGCTCAAGCGGCTGCGCCGCGGCACGGCGGTTCAGGCCGCCGCGGTTTCGTAATGGTGCGTGCGCCCCTTCTGGTCGGCGATGAACTGCGGCAGCAGCGAGCCGCCCAGCATGCCGGCAAACGATGCCATCAGGCCGGCAAGCTGCTGCGGAAACGCCTCGTGGAGCACCGGGCTGGCCACGAACCAGAGCCACACGCCCATGCCCATCGCCACGGCCAGCAGTGCGCCTTGCGTCGTTGCGCGCTTCCAGTAGACGCCCATCAGCAGCGGCACGAACGCACCCACCAGCGGCACCTGATAGGCGCCCGAGACCAGCTCATAGATGGAGGAACCTTCCATGGTGATGGAGTACACCAGCACGCAGAAGGTGAACACCACCACGCTCACGCGCATGGCCTTGAGTGTCTGCTGGTCGCTCATGCCGGGCTTGAGGTTGCGCAGGATGTTTTCGACAAAGGTGGTCGAAGGCGCCAGCAGCGTGGCCGATGCGGTGGACATGATGGCCGAAAGCAGCGCGCCGAAGAACGCCACCTGCAGCCCCACCGGCATGTGCGTGAGCACCAGCGTGGGCAGCACCTTCTGCGGGTCGTCCTCCAGCAGTGCCGCCGTGCCCGGCAGCACCAGCAGCGCCGCCATCACCACGAACATGGGCACGAAGGCGAAGGCGATGTAGAGCAGGCCGCCCACGATGGGGCCATTCTGGGCCGTGTTCGAACTGTTGGAGGACATGACGCGCTGGAACACGTCCTGCTGGGGAATCGACCCCAGCATCATGGTGATCGCGGCGGCAAGGAAGAAGGTCCACTCCTTGGCGCCGCCCGTGGGCAGGAAGCGCAGCTTGCCTTCGCTGGCCGCATAGGTCACGACCCGCTCGGCACCGCCGGCGATGTCGGCGGCGTACCAGGCAATCGCCAGGAGCCCGGCGACGATGACGATCATCTGCACGAAATCCGTGAGCGCCACCGACCACATGCCGCCGTACAGCGTATAGAGGAGCACCACCGCCGTGCCGATCACCATGCCCCAGGAGAGCGCTATCGCGCCCTGGCTCAGGATGTTGAACACTAGGCCCAGCGCGGTGATCTGCGCGCCCACCCAGCCCAGGTCGCTCAGGATGATGATGGTGGAGCACAGCACCTCCACCACGCGCCCGAAGCGGCGGCGGTAGTAATCGCCGATGGTGATGATGTTCATCGCATACAGCTTGCGCGCGAAGAACAGGCCCACCAGCACCAGGCACAGGCCGGCGCCGAACGGATCTTCCACCGTGCCGTGCAGCCCCTCCTTGACGAACTGCGCCGGCGCCCCCAGCACCGTCTCGGAGCCGAACCAGGTGGCGAAGGTGGTGGCGATCACCACCGCCAGCGGCAGGCTGCGCCCGGCGACGGCGTAGTCGGCGGTGTTCTTGACACGCCGCGCAGCCAGCAGGCCGATGGCGATCGAGGCCAGCAGATACAGGACGATGAAGGTCACCAGCATGGGCGGCTCTCCGGCAAACGAGGGCTGAAAACGGCGACGCGGATTATCCGGGCAAGCCGCCGAGAAACGCTTTCACCGCACGCTTCGCGCTGTATTTACAACACCCGGATGCGGATCACGAGCTGCACCACGATGAGGCCGAGCACAAAGCCCAGACCCGAATACAGCAGGCCCTGCAGGAGCCGGTTGGTGCGCTTCTGCTCCGCCAGCAGCTGGCGGATGGGCTCGGACTGTGTCTGCTGCGGCCGGCCCAGGTAGCTGTGCAGCAGGCGCGGCAATTCCGGCAGCATCTTGGCGTAGTGCGGCCCCTGGGCCTGCAGTTCGTTCCACAGGCGCTTGGGGCCGAGCTGCTCCAGCATCCACTGCTCCAGAAACGGCTTTGCGGTGCTCCACAGATCCAGGTCAGGGTCGAGCTGGCGCCCCAGACCTTCGATATTGAGCAGGGTCTTCTGCAGCAGCACGAGCTGCGGCTGAATCTCGACATGAAAGCGCCGGGAGGTCTGAAACAGGCGCAGCAGCACCATGCCCAGCGATATCTCCTTGAGCGGGCGGTCGAAGTACGGCTCGCAGACCGTGCGGATCGCGCCCTCCAGTTCGTTCACGCGCGTATCCGCCGGCACCCAGCCGCTTTCCACATGCAGCTCGGCGACGCGCTTGTAGTCGCGGCGAAAGAAGGCGGTGAAGTTCTGCGCCAGGTATTCCTTGTCCACCTCGGTGAGCGAGCCGACGATGCCGAAATCGAGCGAGATGTAGCGCCCGAAGGTTTCCGGCTGCGTGCTCACCATGATGTTGCCCGGGTGCATGTCGGCGTGGAAAAAGCCGTCGCGGAACACCTGGGTGAAAAAGATGGTGACACCATCGCGCGCCAGTTTCGGAATATCCACGCCGATGTCGCGCAGGGTATCGATCTGGCTGATTGGGACGCCCTGCATGCGCTGCATCACCATCACATCGCTGTGGCACCAGTCCCAGAACACTTCGGGTATCAGCACCAGATCAAGCCCCGCCATGTTGCGCCGCAGCTGCGCCGCGTTGGCCGCTTCGCGCACCAGGTCGAGCTCATCGTGCAGATAATTGTCGAACTCGCCCACCACCTCGCGCGGCTTGAGGCGTTTGCCATCGGCCGAGAGGCGGCTGACCCAGCCCGCCACCATGTGCATCAGCGCGAGGTCTTTCTCGATCGCCGCGAGCATGCCCGGCCGCAGCACCTTGACGGCCACTTCCCGCTCCTGGCCTTCACGGTCGCGGATGACGGCAAAGTGCACCTGGGCGATCGACGCACTGGCCACCGGCGTGCGATCGAACGAGACAAAAATCTCTTCCAGAGGCTTGCGGAAGGACCGCTCTATCGTGGCCACCGCCACCTCGGGGTCAAACGGCGGCACGCGGTCCTGCAGCAGCGCAAGTTCGTCGGCGATATCCGGCGGCATGAGGTCGCGGCGCGTGGAGAGCACCTGACCGAATTTGACGAAGATCGGCCCCAGCTCTTCCAGAGCCTCGCGCAGGCGCTGGCCGCGCGGCGCATCCAGCCGCCGCCCCAGGGTCAGCAGCCGTGTCAGCGCGCGAACCCAGGGCCGCGAAAAACCCGACAGCACCAGCCCATCGAGGCCGTGGCGCAGCGCCACCCAGCAGATGGCGATTCCGCGAAAAAATCGGCTCATGAATAAAGGTGGTCAGCCGCCCCGCGCCGGCCGGCAAAGCCGTGCAGCGCCACCAGCACACGGCGCACGCCGATGCCGATGAAGTGGGCCGGGGCATCGCCGACGATGCGCGCCAGGTCTTCCTCGATATCCCAGCGCAGGTTCTCGGCGAGCCAGTGAATGTCGCTGGCCAATTGCACATCCCCCTCAACGTGCACCTGCGGCCGATCGCCTGCCAGCGCCGAGCGCGCCAGATCGGCAGGGGAGCCCTGGAGCAGTTCGGCACGCAGGTCGGCATCCGCGTGCGCTGGCGCCACATCCAGCAAGCCCGCCGGCGTCATCTGCAGCGCCACGACAAACTGGCGCCACTGCACTCGCGCCACGCGGCCGCTGTGGCACGCAAGGCGCTCCATGGCCTGCGGCTCCTGCATCAGCACGTGGTTGAGCAACAGCACCAGGCGGTGCTGCATGCCCTGCACCAGCCATTGCGGGGCCTGCGGGGGGCCGGGCAGGCGGCTTGCGAGGTCTTGCAGAAAAGAAAAAGGGGACCGTGTTTTCATGGTCCCCGATTATTCCCTGAATGCAGCTTATTGCAGCGCCTGCAGCCCCGCGACCAGCCAGCCGCTCTTGCCGTCCTTGGGCTTGGTCATGTTCCAGACCTCGCGGAAGGGGCTGGGGCCGGCCGAGGCCTCCTCGCGGATCATGCCGGAGAACTCCACGCTGGCCATGTACTCGCCGTCGAGCTCTTCAATGCCCAGCAGCTGCGCCTCGAGCATCAGCACATCGGTCTGGTTGGGCGCAGTCGCGCCGCGCTGCTGCTCGCGCTCCTTGAGCTGCGAGCGCACCTGGTCCAGCATGCCGTCGGTCATCATGGAGCGCAGCATGTCCACGTCCGATCTGTCCCAGGCCGATTGCAGCGTGGTGAAATTGCGCTTGGCCGTCTGCAGGAAGCCTTCTATATCAAACCCTGCCGGCACGCCCCAGCCCTGGGCTCCGGCCAATGCGGATCCGATGGCCACACCTGCGCCCGCGGCCGCAGGTACGCTGTCGAAATCCACGCGCGAATCCTCCCAGGGGCGGGCGGACGCGTCATTGCCCACCTTGGCCGGGTTGTACTGGCGCGCCGCGTTCACCGGCGCCGCAGGCGTCGCGCCCGCGCCCTGGAAGGCAAAGGGCGAGGCTGCCGCCTGCGGGGATGGCTTGGGCCGCATCACCATGCGCAGCACCGCGAAGCCCACCAGCACCAGCAGCGCGATCAGCAGAAACTGGCCGAACTCGGCACCCAGGCCCAGCGAACTGGCAAGCCACGCCAGACCCAGACCTGCGGCCAGGCCGCCCAGCATCCCCGCCCACGGCTTGCGCGTTGCCGCGCCGGCGGCGTTGGCTGCGCTGGCCTGCTTGGCGGCGCTGGCGTTGTTCGCCGCATTGGGTGCCGCGCTGGGCGCTGGTGCCGGGGCACGGACGGCATCGCGTTGCGTCACATTGGCGGATTGCCGGCCGGCCGAGCGCCCGCCACCCAATCGGGCTGCCTCTGCGTCGGCGTACACCAGCGTCAGCAGCGTCACCAAAACCACAGACCACAGATTTTTCATCGCTTCCTCATTGGTTACGTTGGTTGAAACAAAACATCAGCACTTCACACCGACATGCAAGGCCACGACGCCACCCGTCATGTTGTGAAAATCCACATGCCCGAAACCCTGATGCTGCATCAGAGTCTTTAGTTCCTCCTGGCCTGGGTGCATGCGTATCGATTCGGCGAGATAGCGGTAACTGTCTGCATCGCCTGCCACCCACTCTCCCAAACGCGGCAGCACCTGAAAGGAGTACAGATCGTAGATTTTTTTGAGCGGCGCGGCCACTTTGGAAAATTCCAGCACCAGCAGGCGCCCACGGCTTTTGAGCACGCGCGCCATCTCGGCGAGGGCCTTGTCCTTGTGCGTCATGTTGCGCAGGCCAAAGGCGACGCTCACCAGATCGAAGTGGCCGTCGGGGAACGGCAGGTGCTCGGCATCGCAGACCACCGTAGGCAGCACGACGCCCTTGTTGATGAGCCTGTCGCGCCCGGTATGCAGCATGGCTTCGTTGATGTCGGTATGCACGACTTCGCCGCTGGCGCCGACTTTTTTCGAGAATGCCAGCGCCAGGTCGCCCGTGCCGCCCGCAATGTCCAGCACCCGGTCACCCTCGCGCAGATTGGCGACCATGACGGTGTACGCCTTCCAGACCCGGTGCAGACCACCGGACATCAGGTCGTTCATCAGGTCGTAGCGCGGCGCGACGGAATCGAAAACGCCGCGCACGCGCCGCGCCTTGTCGCGCTCATCCACCGTCTGAAATCCGAAATGCGTCGCTGTCATGGCGCAATCGTAGGCGAGACACCCGCGCCAGGCGGCATCACCCTCGGGTATCCCTCGGAAATCTGTCGCTATTTGGTTGAATTCAAGTTGTAACCGCCGTGCGGACCCTCAGCCACTGCAGCCGCAGCTACCATCGCCGCAGTTTTCATCGGCACCGGCATGGGCCTTCTTTTTGGTGATCGTCGTCGCGGGCTTGCCTCTCATCGCGGTATCGCGGTTCGCGCCCGCCGCCTCCAGTCGCGAGAGGTAGTCGTTCCAGAGCTCATCCTGGTCATGCCCCAGCCTGTAGAGCAGGCTCCAGGTGAACAGGCCGCTGTTGTGGCCATCCGAGAACGTCGGGCGCACGGCGTAGTTGCCCATGGGTTCGAGTTCGGTGATCGTCACCTCGCGCTTGCCGGTCTGCAGCACCTCCTGCCCCGGGCCGTGGCCGGTGACTTCCGCCGAGGGCGAATACACGCGCATCAGCTCGAACGGGATGCGGTAGCGCTCGCCGCTGGAAAACGCGACCTCCATCGTGCGCGAGGTTTCATGCAGGGTGATTGCCGTCGGAACCGGCGCGGCGGTGGTCTGTTCAGCCATGGGAATGCAAAATCAGTTCAAGTAGCAAAAAAGCCTTTTGCGCTTACGCAGCAAGCGCCAGCAGCTATGTATTTGATTGCGATCCAGCCCAGTCCGAGAGCCGGGCACGCAGGGCATCATGCACCAGCGGCTGCTGCCGCGCCAAGGCCGCAATGCGCGCAGTGTCTTGCGCGCGCCGCGGCGGCGCCCAGACGGCATCGGGAAAGTGGCTGTCCCAGTCGAAGCGGGCGATCACATGCCAGTGCAGGTGCGCCACCTGGTTGCCCAGCGCCGCGATGTTGACCTTGGTGGGTAGAAGCTGCTCGCGCAGCACCTGTTCGACCCGCGCCACCGCCTGCATGCAGTGCGCCCGTTCCGCTTCGGAGAGATCGGTGAATTCGCCCGCGTGCGCATTCCACACCACACGGTAGAACGCGGGAAAGGCGGGCTCATCGGCCTGGATCACCCGCAGCCAGGCGCCGCGCCAAACGAGCCGGCCGCCTTCCGTCTCGCAGAGCGGGCAGGCCATCGCAACCAAATCAGAACAGCACGCGGGTGCGGATGGTGCCTTGCACCTTGGCGAGCTTCTCCAGCGCCATGTCCGACGAGCGCGCATCCAGATCGACCACCACATAGCCGACGTTGTCGCGCGTCTGCAGGAACTGGGCGGAGATGTTGACCTCGCCGTCCGAGAGGATGCGGTTGATCTCCGACATCACGCCCGGCACATTGCGGTGGATGTGCAGCACGCGGTGCTTGCCGGGGTGCGCGGGCAGCGCCACTTCGGGCAAGTTGACCGAGCTGGTGGAGGTGCCGGTGTCGCTGTAGGTGATGAGCTTGTGCGCCACTTCCAGGCCGATGTTGGCCTGCGCCTCCAGCGTCGAGCCGCCGATGTGCGGCGTGAGGATGACGTTGTCGAGGCCCCGCAGCGGCGAGACGAACTCGTCCTTGGTGCTCTTGGGCTCCGCCGGAAACACGTCGATCGCCGCGCCGATGATGCGCCCGGCCCGGATGGCGTCTGCCAGCGGCTCGATGCGCACCACCGTGCCGCGCGAGGCGTTGATCAGGATGCTGTGCTCCTTCATCGCGGCAATTTCGGCCTCGCCCATCATCCACTGCGTGCTGGGCAGCTGCGGCACATGCAGCGTGACGATGTCGGATTGCGCGAGCAGCGCCTTGAGCGATTCCACCTGGCGCGCGTTGCCCAGCGGCAGCTTGGCGATCACATCATGAAAAATCACCTGCATGCCCAGGCTTTCCGCCAGCACCGACAGCTGCGAGCCGATCGCGCCATAGCCGACGATGCCCAGCGTCTTGCCGCGCGCCTCGTGCGAGTTTTCCGCCGTCTTGAGCCAGCCGCCGCGGTGCGCCGCCGCATTGCGCGCCGGAATGCCGCGCAGCAGCAAGATCGCCTCGGCCAGCACCAGCTCAGCGACCGAGCGGGTGTTGGAATACGGCGCGTTGAACACCGCGATGCCCTTCTCGCGCGCCGCGTTCAGGTCCACCTGGTTGGTGCCGATGCAGAAACATCCGATGGAGACCAGCTTGTTGGCATGCGCCAGCACCTCGGCGGTGAGCTGGGTGCGCGAGCGGATGCCGATGAAATGCACGTCGGCGATCTTGCTCAGCAGCTCCTGCCCCTCCAGCGCGCGCGGCAGCAGCTCCACGTTGGTGTAGCCGGCGGCATGCAATGCATCGACGGCGCATTGGTGGATGCCTTCCAGCAGCAGAAACTTGATCTTGTTCTTGTCGAGGGACGTTTTGGGCATGGTGCGGGTCTCGGAAAAATGAAAGCCTGCGAAACTGCAAGCCCTATGGGGGATAACCCCGATGATTGTGCACTGCACAAAACCCTGGGGCAGACAGGGTGAATTGTGCACCTGCTGCCCATCGCCCCGCTTCTAGCCACCCGGTGCCAGAATGCTCTTCATGACCATTCCTGCCCTCCCCGCCTGGCCCTATCCCTTCTGGATCGCCCACCGCGGCGCCGGCAAGCTGGCACCGGAAAACACCCTGGCAGCATTCAGGCTGGGCGCAAGCCACGGCTGGCGCATGTTCGAATGCGACGCCAAGCTCAGCCGCGATGGCGTGCTGTTTCTGCTGCACGACGATAGGCTGGAGCGCACCAGCAACGGCCAGGGGATTGCGGGCCAACAGCCCTGGGCCGCGCTCTCGCGGCTCGATGCCGGCGCCTGGCATTCGCGCCAGTACGCGGGCGAGCCGCTGCTCACGCTGGAGCGCCTGGCGCACTGGTGCCTGGCCAACCATCTGCTGCTGAACCTGGAGATCAAACCCAGCCCCGATACGGATGCCGACACCGGCCAGGCCGTCGCGCAGGCCGTGGCGCGGCTGTGGCAGGGGCAAGGCGTCGCACCGCTGCTGAGCTCGTTTTCCACCACGGCGCTGCAGGCCGCCCGCATGGCCGCCCCGGCGCTGCCGCGCGCCCTGCTGCTGGATACCCTGCCAGCCGACTGGCTGACCCAGGCGCAGGCCCTCGGCTGCATTGCGCTGGTGGCCGAGCATGCGCTCTGGACTTCCGAAACCATGGGCGCGGCCAAGGCCGCCGGTCTGCGCACCCTGAGCTACACCGTCAACGAAGCTGCCGAGGCCGACCGCCTGAGGACGCTTGGCACCGACGGCATCATCACCGACCGCGTGGATTTTTTCAGCCCCGCGGCTTGAGGATGTCCGGCATTACCCGCTGGTCAGCGCCAGGCGCGCAGCCAGAGCCAGTGCGCGCCGGCCGTGGCAAGCACCAGCACGCCATAGGTCAGCATCTGCCCATCCCTGCCCAACAGCAGCACGCCGCCCGCCAGAACGGTGCACCCCACTATGGAAAGCAGAGCTATTGGCACAGTCCAGCCATGCGCTACAGCCATTTTTCGCATGAATAATTGGCTGCCAGCCACCTGCAGCAGCGCCAGCACCAAAGCCGGCGCGATGAAATTCAGCAGGTGATTGATGGCGGTCAAAAAGCTCATGGGCGACACAATGCGGTACAAATTTTATAATCGCTCCCCATGGCAGTCTGGGCCCTGGGCATCAACCATCAAACCGCACCGCTCGATCTGCGGGGCCGCTTTGCCTTCGCGCTCGACCAGATCGCGCCCACGCTGCAGGGGCTGCGCCAGTCGTTCGGCAGCGCGGGCACCCAGCACAGTGGCGTGGAATCGGCCATCCTCTCCACCTGCAACCGCACCGAGGTCTACTGCGCCGCCGAGCATGCGGCGCTGGACCACACCCTGCAGTGGCTGGCGCAAAGCGGCGGCATCAGCGCCCAGCAGCTGCGCCCGCACGCCTACCTGCTGCAGGGCGACGGGGCGGCGCGCCACGCCTTTCGCGTCGCCAGCGGGCTCGATTCCATGGTGCTGGGCGAGGCGCAGATCCTCGGCCAGATGAAAACCGCGGTGCGCGCGGCCGAAGGCGCGGGCGCGCTGGGCAGCACGCTCAACCAGCTCTTTCAGCGCAGCTTTGCCGTGGCCAAGGAGGTGCGCACCAGCACCGACATCGGCGCGCACAGCATCAGCATGGCCGCCGCCGCCGTGCGCCTGGCGGGGCAGCTGTTCGAAGACCTGGGCCAGATCCGCGTGCTTTTCGTCGGCGCGGGCGAGATGATCGAGCTCTGCGCCACCCACTTTGCGGCCCGCAGCCCGCGCCAGATGGTGATCGCCAACCGCACGCTGGAACGCGGCGAAAAGCTCGCCACGCGCTTTGACGCCAGCGTGATGCGCCTGGCGGAGCTGCCCGAGCACCTGCACGAATTCGACGCCGTCATCAGCTGCACCGCCAGCACCCTGCCCATCATCGGCCTGGGTGCGGTGGAGCGCGCGCTGAAAAAGCGCCGCCACCGCCCCATCTTCATGGTCGATCTGGCCGTGCCGCGCGACATCGAGCCCGAAGTCAAGCAGCTGGCCGACGTCTACCTCTACACCGTCGATGACCTCGCCACCGTGGTGCAGACCGGTCAGGCCCAGCGCGAAGCCGCCGTGCAGCAGGCCGAGGCGATCATCGACGTCGGCGTGCAGAACTTCATGCACTGGATGGACCAGCGCGATCCGGCGGGCGGCGTGGTGCCGCTGATTCAGCAGCTCAACAGCCAGGCCGACGACTGGCGCGCGCAGGAAATCGCCCGCGCGAAAAAGCTGCTGGCCAAGGGGCAGGACATCGACAGCGTGCTCGAAGCCCTCTCGCGCGGCCTCACGCAGAAGATGCTGCACGGCGCCATGGCCGAGCTGCACGCGGGCGACCTTGACGCGCGCACGCAGGCCGCCGATACCGTCTCGCGCCTGTTCCTGCGTTCCGCCCGCGGCCATCGCGAGCGTTAGCGGCTTAAAGCCAAATTCGCCTCCAGCGCTTGATGCACAAGCGCTGAAAGCTACTGTATTGGTAGCGAATCCTTCATTTCCCGCATGAAACCCTTTCTCCGCCAGCAACTGCAGCGCCATGCAGAGCGTTTGAATGAACTCGATTTCCTGCTCTCGCGCGAGGACATCATGGGCGACATGGCGCAGTACCGAGTGCTCTCGCGCGAGCATGCCGAGGTCACCGCCGTCGCCAGCCGCTGGACACGCTACCAGCAGCGCGAAGCCGATCTTGAAGCCGCGCGGGCATTGCTGCAAGACCCCGACATGGCGGAGCTGGCCCAGGAGGAAATCGACGGCGCCGCCGAAGAAATCAGCCGGCTGGATGACGAGCTGCAGCGCCTGCTGCTGCCCAGGGATCCGGATGACGCACGCCATGCCTTCCTCGAAATCCGCGCCGGCACCGGTGGTGATGAATCCGCGCTGTTCGCCGCCGATCTGGCGCGCATGTACACCCGCTACGCCGCCACTGCCGGCTGGCGCGTGGAGGTGATGAGCGAACACGAGAGCGAGCTGGGCGGCTACAAGGAAGTGGTGCTGCGCATCGACGGTGAGAATGCCTTCGGCCGCCTGCGCTTTGAATCCGGTGGCCACCGCGTGCAGCGCGTGCCGGTGACCGAGACGCAAGGGCGCATCCACACCAGCGCCTGCACCGTCGCCGTGATGCCAGAGCCCGACGAGCACGAGGCCATCACGCTCAACCCGGCCGAGCTGCGCATAGACACCTTCCGCGCCAGCGGCGCCGGTGGCCAGCACATCAACAAGACCGATTCCGCCGTGCGCGTGGTGCATCTGCCCACCGGCATCGTCGCCGAATGCCAGGACGGGCGCAGCCAGCACGCCAACAAGGCCCAGGCGCTGCGCGTGCTGCAGGCGCGGCTGCAGGAAAAAGAGCGCAGCGAGCGCGCCGCAAAAGAGGCGGCCCTGCGCAAGGGCCTGATCGGCAGCGGCGACCGCTCCGACCGCATCCGCACCTACAACTTCCCGCAGGGGCGCCTGACGGACCACCGCATCAACCTCACGCTCTACAAGCTGCAGATGGTGATGGATGGCGACCTGGGCGAGGTGCTGGACGCGCTGCAGCACGCCCACGAGGCTGAATTGCTGGCAGAGCTTGAAACCGCCCATGCCTGAGGCCATCCCCCCGCGGCGGCTGGACGCCGCCCTCGCCTGGGCCCAGCAACTGCGCCTGCCGCGCCTGGAAGCGCAGATGCTGCTGCTGCACACGCTGGGCCGCGGCCCGCACGACCGCGCCTGGCTGCTGGCACACGACGGCGAGCCTCTGGCATCCGCGGCATGGACATCCTTCGAACACCTGTGCCGCCGGCGGCTGTCCGGAGAGCCCGTCGCCTACCTCATCGGCCACAAGGCCTTCTACGGACTGGACCTGTGCGTCAACGAACAGGTGCTCGACCCGCGCCCGGATACCGAAACGCTGGTGGACTGGGCGCTGGAAGTGCTGCAAGCACAGACAGCACCGCTCATCGTGGATCTGGGTACCGGCAGCGGCGCCATCGCCCTGGCCCTCAAGGCGCAGCGCCCGGACGCCAGCGTCACCGCCATCGACGCCAGCCCACAGGCCTTGGAAGTGGCGCGGCACAACGCCCGGCGATTGAACCTGCCCATCACCGTGCGCCAAGGCAACTGGCTTGCCGGCGATCATGGGCGCTTCGACCTCATCGCCGGCAACCCACCCTACATCGCCGAGGATGACCCGCACCTGGCCGCGCTGCGGCACGAGCCCCGCATGGCGCTTGCCAGCGGCGCCGATGGGCTGAACGCCATCCGCGCCATCATCGCGCAGGCTCCGGTGCATCTGCGCCCGGGCGGCTGGCTGTTGCTGGAACACGGCCATGAGCAGGCCTCTGCCGTCTGCCAGCTGTTGCAGGCGGCCGGCTTCACGCAGGTGCAAAGCCGATCGGACCTCGCCGGCCACGCGAGGTGCAGCGGAGGCTGCTGGATGGAATCCCCGGCGCTCTGAAAAGATTCTGACGTTCCATGCAAGAATGCCTGGCCCGAATCAAGAAGCGGCGGAAATGGCTGCCGCCAACGATTCAGGGATCCTTTCAACGCAAATTCAAGGAGCACGCACGATGGGCGCACCAGTCATATCCGGAGATGGCGTTTTTTCGCACACCACGGTCGGGGCAAACGACCTGCAGAAATCCACCATTTTTTACGACGCAGTGCTGGCAACGCTGGGCATCAAGAATCTTGGGCCTTTTGGCGACAACTGCTTTCTCTATGGCCGTGACAAACCGGCTTTGCTCGTCCTGCGCCCGTCAGCCGGCGGCCCGGCCAGCAGCAATGGCGTGACGATCGGCTTCGCCGCCAAAAGCACGGCAGAAGTCGATGCCTTCCACGCCGCCGGACTGAAAGCCGGCGGTGCCGACGAAGGCGCGGCCGGTGCCCGCACGCACCTGCCGGGCGCCTATGCCGGTTACCTGCGCGACCCGTCAGGCAACAAGGTCTGCGCCTACTATTTTTCCTGAACTGCAAAGCCGCATTCCAATGCCCGGTTCCAACGGAGCCGGGCTGCCGAATACGCCGCAAGGCACAGGGACATGAAGAAGATGAAATAATCCGCCATCTTCACGCCTTTCTGTTTCAGGGTATCTCATGAGCGACGTCCAGCAACGCATAGACCAACTGGTCAAGAACAACGACATCCTGCTTTTCATGAAGGGCGATGCGCAGTACCCGATGTGCGGCTTTTCCGGCCGCGCGGTGCAAATTCTCAAGGCCTTGGGCGTGGATCTGGAATCCCTCAAGACCGTGAACGTACTGGAGGACGAGGAAATCCGCCAGGGCGTGAAGGAATACAGCAACTGGCCGACGATCCCGCAGCTCTACGTCAAGGGCGAGCTCGTCGGCGGCGCCGACATCATGATGGAAATGTACGAATCGGGCGAGCTCAAGACCCTGCTTGCCCCGCAGGCCTGAACCGGCTGCCGACACAGCTACGCATAGCGTAGCGCGTACGGCGGGCGGCACTGCGCCCACAGGTGCATCCCGGCCTCGCGCGCCAGTTGCAGCGCCAGGGCGGTCGGCGCGGACACCGTCGCCAGCA
Organism: Comamonas badia DSM 17552; assembly: GCF_000484635.1. Classification (GTDB taxonomy): domain Bacteria; phylum Pseudomonadota; class Gammaproteobacteria; order Burkholderiales; family Burkholderiaceae_C; genus Comamonas_C; species Comamonas_C badia. The sequence goes on from NZ_AXVM01000002.1 coordinate 220,564, forward strand.
GCGCTATATTCAGGCGCGCGCATTTGCGCACCAGCTCATAGCTGGTGCGGCTGGTCATCACCACAAAGCCGGGTTCCTGCAGGCGCCCCGTGCGCGCAAGCCGCCCGAGCAGCTTGTCCAGCGCGTTGTGGCGACCCACATCCTCCAGCACGTCCTGCAGCTGCCCATCGGGCGTTGCCCAGCCGGCGGCATGCAGCGCACCCGCATCGGCATTGAGCCGCTGGCGCTCGCGCAGCACGCCAAACGGCCGCAACACCTCTGCCACACCCAAACCCCCACGCCACGCCGGCGCGGGCATGGGCACGGCGCGCAGATCCAGCGCCTGCAGGCTTTCCACGCCGCACAGTCCGCAGCCGGTGCGGCCGGCCAGTGTCCTGCGCCGCTGCTTGAGGCGCTCGAAGTGCCGCGGCGCAATGTCGATCTCCGCCACGCACGCGGCCTCAGGCGTTCCCGCGCCGTGGTGCCGCACCTCGATGCCGCGGCATTCGCCGGGCTGATCGATGATGCCTTCGCTGAGCGCAAAACCAAGCGCGAAATCTTCCAGATCCTGCGGCGTCGCCATCATCACCGCATGCGAGATGTCGTTGAAGACCAAGGCAACCGGCACCTCGCTGGCCACCCATGCCTCGCGGTGTGCCGGCTCTGCCGCCCCATCGGAGCACATGCGCAGCGCCTGCACTGCCGCCAGCGGCTCAATCCGTGAGCGCGATGCGTTGACCGCTCCGGGAATGTTGATGTCCATGAAATGCCCTGAAACCTGCTCGCTTCCGATTGTGATCCAGCACGCCTGCGTGCCACCACTGTCTTGCTGGCATATAGCATAAGCAATTACGTATAAACCCTAGTTGCCCAGGAAAAAAACTGCCTTCAATATCAGGCGCAGGTGATGCTATGTCGCTCGCCACCATTTCAGGAGACCTTTCATGACGTTTCCCCGAGTTCACACATTGGTCCACGCTCTGGTCATCGCGGGCCTGGCAACCCTGGGCGCTGCAGCCGTCACGAGCGCATCGGCCGACGAGACCTGCAACTCCCCCTACACCGCCAACCTGATCAAGGGGCAGGAAGACTTCGTCCACGTCTGGACCCTGGGCATCAAGGGCATGGGCGATGGCAACGACAAACTCGTCACCATAGACGCGAATCCCAAATCGAAGCATTACGGCAAGGTCATCGACAAAATCTCCCTGCCGGGCCGCGGCGAAGCGCACCACATGGGCTTCTCCGATGACAGGCGCTACCTGTGGGGCGGACGGCTCGATGACAACAAGATCTTTGTCTTCGACCTGATCAACCCGGCCAAGCCCAAGCTGATCAAGACCATCGCCAACATCGAATCCAAGACCGGCTTCGTCGGCCCGCACACCTTCTATGCCATGCCTGGCCGCATGCTGGTACAGGCCCTGTCCAACAACAAGGACCACGGTGGTCAGACCGGTCTGGTGATGTTCAACAACAAGGGCGACATCGTGGACAGCTACCCCATGCCCACGACCGAAATCGGCGGCGTGAAGGGCGATGGCTACGGTTACGACATCGCCATCGACCCTGGGAAAAACGTCATGCTCACCTCCAGCTTCACCGGCTGGAACAACTACATGATGGACTTGGGCAAGATGGTCAAGGACCCGGATGCCATGAAGCAGTTCGGCAACACCATGGCCGTATGGGACGTGAAATCCATGAAGCCCACCCAGGTACTCAGCGTACCCGGTGCGCCGCTGGAAATCCGCTGGTCGCTCAACCCCAACGACCACTGGGCCGTGACCGCCACCGCGCTCACCTCCAAGATCTGGCTCATCAAGCAGGACGCCAGCGGTCAATGGGTCGCCAAGGACGTTGCCGACATCGGCGACCCGTCCAAGGTACCGCTGCCCGTGGACATCAGCATCACCGCCGATGGCAAAGGCCTGTGGGTCAACACCTTCCTGGATGGCAAGACACGCTACTTCGACATGACCGATCCGGAGCACCCCAAGGAAACCTACTCCATCACGACGGGCCCGCAGGTCAACATGGTCTCGCAAAGCTGGGACGGCAAGCGCGTGTACCTCACCTCCTCGCTGCTGGCCAACTGGGACAAGAAGGGCAAGGACAACGAACAGGTGCTGCGCGCCTTTGACTGGGACGGGCAGAAGCTCACCGAAAAATTCGAAGTGGATTTTGCCGCGCTCAAGCTCGGCCGCGCGCACCACATGAAGTTCAGTGCCCGCCCAGCCGGCAAGACGCTGGCGGACCTGGGCAATCTATCGGTCGCCCAGGCACCGCAGCAGTAATGCTGGCTCGGCGCACGCTTCTGGGTGCCGCGGCGCTGGCCCCCTTGTGGGCGCGCGCCGCGAGCGACGCATCGAACCAGACCTTGCGTGCCGCTCCGGTCGACATCGGTGCGCTGCCGGCGCCCGGCACCTACAAGCTGGCACGCATCGACACCGCGCCCACCGGCGCGGTACTCGATACACAGGCCCGCACGCACCAGCTCAACGCTCTGCTGCGCGGCCGCATCAGCATCGTCTCCTTCATCTACACCTACTGCCGCGATCCGGAAGGCTGCCCGCAGGCCTGGGCGGCTCTGGAGCAACTGCGCGACTCGCTTGGCAAGGATGAGCGCCTTGCCAGACGGGCCCAGATCGTCAGCATCAGCTTCGACCCATCGAACGACACGCCGCAGACCATGCGCCTGTTCGCCGGCGCGTACGCCACCGACCCACGCGTTCGCTGGCAGTTCTTGACGACCGCATCCGTATCCGCCCTGTTGCCGCTGCTCGATGGCTTCGGTCAGGACGTGAGCGTGGAAATGGGCACCGATGGCAAGCCCACGCGTACGCTCAACCACCTGCTCAAGCTCTTCCTGGTGGACGCCAGGCTGCAGGTGCGCGAGATCTACAGCATCGCCACACTCGCGCCCCAGGCGCTTCTGAACGATATGCAGACCTTGCGCATGGAGGAATCCGGGGCATGAACAGATACCGGTTGCTGGCCACTCTTTGCACGTCGTTTGTCCTTGTTTTTGCAGCCGCTGCGGAGAAAGTTCCAGCACTGGGCCTGCCGCCGCTGGCCACGCCGCCTGCCGCACAGGTGGCACTGGGCAAGAAATTGTTTTTCGACCGCCGCCTGTCCATCAATGGCACGCTCTCCTGCGCCATGTGCCACGTTCCCGAGCAGGCCTTCACGGTCAACGAAATTCGTACCGCGGTCGGCATGGAAGGGGTCAGCCTGCGGCGCAGCGCGCCTTCGCTGCTGAACGTGGCTTATGCCACCTCGATGTTTCACGACGGACGCGCAAAGACGCTGGAAGACCAGGCGCTTCAGCCCATGCTCGAAGATGACGAAATGGCCAACCCGGACATCGAAACGGTCATGCGCCGGATCAACGCGATGAAGGAATACCGCGGACCGTACAAAAAGGCCTTTGGCAGCACCCGCGCCACGCCAGAACGCACAGCGCGCGCGCTGGCCGCCTATGAGCGCACCCTGATCGCGGCCAACAGCCCGTTTGACCGCTGGCACTACGGCAAAGACGCCGGCGCCATGCCGGAACAGGCCCGGCGCGGATTTGCCCTCTTCGTGAAAAATGGCTGCGCCAGTTGCCACACGCTGGGCGAAAGGGATGCCCTCTTCAGTGACGGGCAGTTCCACAACACCGGGGTGCAGGCGCGTACCGAAGCGCTCAATAAGCTAAGCGTGACCTACACCCTCGTGCCGGGCCTGCAGTCCACCATGGACCCGGAAACACTGGCGCGCGTCGGCGTTCCCGACCAGGACGACCTCGGGCGCTACGAAGTCACCAAACAGCGCCGCGACCTGCGCGCGTTCAGAACACCCACCTTGCGCAACGTCGGTGTGACAGGACCCTACATGCACGACGGTTCCCTGACCACGCTGGGAGACGTTCTGGATTTCTATGCGGCGGGAGGCATCCCGTCAGACAAGGCGCAAGACCCATTGATCCAACCCTTCGCGATGACTGTGCAAGACCGTGAAGCTATGCTTGCGTTCCTGGATGCCTTGACTTCTTCGGATGCCCGCACATTCCCGCGCTGAATATCCGCGCGCGCGGTTCTCCCGCATCGCGACCATGATCGAAAGCCTTTGAGCCATGCGCCTGAATGCAGATGTTTCCCGGCGTGCCGTTGTCCACTCGGCAGAACTGCCCTGGCTCGCGTCCCCCTTGCCCGGGGTGGAGCGCCGCATGCTGGCGCGCGACGGCGACGAAGTGGCTGTAGCCACCTCCATGGTCCGCTACGCCCCGGGCTCACGGTTCTCGCGGCACGTGCACGAGCTGGGGGAGGAATTCTTCGTGCTGGAAGGCGAGTTCTGCGACGAGGCGGGCAACTACGGCCCAGGCACCTATGTGCGCAATCCGCACGGCTCGTCGCATGCGCCCTGGTCGGTCACTGGCTGCACCATTTTCGTGAAGCTGCGGCAGATGCTGGCGCACGATCAGCAACGGGTGGTGGTCGATACGCGTACCGCGCAATGGCAACCCGGCCTGGTCCCCGGCCTCGCCGTGATGCCTCTCGCCACTTTCGAGACGCGCCACACGGCCCTGGTGCGCTGGGCGCCCGGGACGCAATTTCAATCGCATCGGCATTTGGGCGGTGAGGAAATTCTGGTACTGGCCGGTGTCTTCGAGGACGAGCATGGCTGTTATCCTCAAGGCACCTGGCTGCGCAACCCGCATCTGAGCGAGCACCGCCCTTTCAGCGCGCAAGGCTGCACCATTCTGGTCAAGACCGGGCACCTGGCTCAGGCTGCCAATGGCAAACCCGGCACCGACGGTCACGCCTACGCAGCCAGCCGCTGAATATCCACCCACTCCATCCACCAAAGGACGCCCATGAAATCCCGCGCCGCCGTAGCCTTCAAAGCCGGAGAGCCCCTGCAAATCGTCGAGATCGACGTCGCCCCGCCCAAGAAGGGCGAGGTGCTCATCAAGATCACCCATACCGGCGTGTGCCATACCGACGCCTTCACGCTCTCGGGCGATGACCCCGAGGGCGTTTTCCCCGCCGTGCTCGGCCATGAAGGAGCAGGCATCGTCGTCGAATGCGGCGAGGGCGTGAGCAGCGTCAAGCCCGGCGACCATGTGATTCCGCTCTACACCGCCGAATGTGGCGAGTGCCTGTTCTGCAAGAGCGGCAAGACCAACCTGTGCACCGCCGTGCGCGCCACGCAGGGCAAGGGCATCATGCCCGACGGCACGACGCGCTTCTCCTACAACGGCCAGCCCATCTACCACTACATGGGCTGCTCGACGTTCTCCGAATACACCGTGGTGGCCGAGGTGTCGCTGGCCAAGGTAGACCCCCAGGCCAACCCCGAACAGGTCTGCCTGCTGGGCTGCGGCGTGACCACCGGTCTGGGTGCGGTGAAGAACACCGCCAAGGTACAGGAGGGCGACAGCGTGGCGGTGTTTGGCCTGGGCGGCATCGGCCTTGCCGTGCTGCAGGGGGCCAAGCTGGCCAGGGCCGGGCGCATCATCGCGATCGACACCAACCCCTCCAAGTTCGATCTGGCGCGCACCTTCGGCGCCACCGACTGCGTCAACCCCAAGGATCACGACAAGCCCATCCAGCAGGTGATCGTGGAGATGACCGGCTGGGGCGTGGACCACAGCTTCGAGTGCATAGGCAACGTCAACGTCATGCGCGCGGCGCTGGAATGCGCGCACCGCGGCTGGGGCCAGAGCGTGATCATCGGCGTGGCAGGCAGCGGGCAGGAGATTTCCACCCGTCCGTTCCAGCTCGTCACAGGGCGCAAGTGGCTGGGCACGGCCTTTGGCGGCGTGAAGGGGCGCAGCGAGCTGCCCGGCATGGTGCAGGACGCGATGGCCGGGCGCATCCAGCTCGCGCCTTTCGTGACCCACACCATGGGCCTTGCCGACATCAACCAGGCGTTTGACCTCATGCACGAGGGCAGGTCGATACGTTCGGTGGTGCATTACGCCTGATGGCGCCCGCGCGAGAGGTGCGGCGGCGCCCCTCGCGCGCAATGCTGGACGAACTCCGCCGTGACGGCTATTCAGGCATGGAGCAATGTCCGCCCTTGGTCGCCTGGCCCGATCCGGCGGCAATGGGCGCAAGCTCCCAGCGCAAATCCACCGTCGGTGATACCTTGTAATCCCAGACAATGAAAGTCGAAAAAAGCACCCAGAAAATGGTGCGCAGCATCGCGGGTTTCATTGCTTAGCCCCCACTCAGTAGCCCAGCCGCCGGCGGATGCGCAGGCCGAAAACGGTGCCCGCAAAGGCCATTGGCGCCCAGATCCAGCCGTGAATCGAACCGGTGGAAATGCCGGAGAACATCGCGCCGATATTGCAGCCAAACGCCAGGCGCGAGCTGTAGCCCAGCAAAAGCCCGGCACACAGTGCCACGGCCCATTGCTTGCCCGTCATGGCCTTGTGCGACGCGGGTTTGCCGGCACCCACCCACAGCGCACCGGCAAGGAGGCCGATGTTGGTGACCGTGGTCACGTCCAGCAGCACCGTCTGTTGCAGGATGGCCGCGTTGTCGGGCAGGCTCCAGAACCAGTTGTGGGCAGGATCGATCACGCCCGCAGAATCGGCGATCTTCGCGACCCACAGCCCCGGGCCGTAGATGATGCCCCAGGGGTTGCCCGAGACGAACAGGGCCAGGGCGGCAAACACCGCAATCAGGATGGCACCCACGACCCACTTGCGCGTGAACAGCCTTGGCGCCACCGCCCCACGCGATCGGTGCCAGAACCGCGTGTACCAGGCTACACCCGCGCCAATCAGGGCCAGGGCCGCCAGCGTGCCCGCCAGCGCCTTCTGCCAGCCCCATTCGGTGACGAAGCCCACAGGATCGGTGTGCCCCAAATCGAGCCACCAGCCCAGATGCCAGCTCCCCAGGAAACTCCCGATGCAGAACAGCGGCAGGATGGCGGTATTGAGCGGTATGCCCAGGCCCGCCTTGTAGAACACGCCGCTGCCGCAGCCATCGGCCACCTGCATGCACAGACCGAAGACGAAGGCGCCCACGAGCAAACTCACACTCGGGGGGCCGAGCGCCGCCGTCAGCTCCGGGTAATACCCCAGCAGCGGCATGCAAAGAATAGCCGCGAGACCGAACGCGATGAGCTGCCCGATGACACCGCTCGGGTTCTTGTCCTCCACGAGGATGCGCCACGCGGTGGTAAAACCAAAGCGCTGGCCGGCCAGCGCCACGCCCAAGCCTATGCCGACGAGGAACAGCAGCGCCTGGCGCATGGAAACCGCCCAGAGCATCCAGGCAAAGAAAGCCGCCATCATGGCGACGAGCGGAAGGCGTTTCATTGCTTGAGATTCTTCCAGGCCCGCTCAAATGCCTGCGCGATCTGCGTGCGGCGGCTGGGGGCGTTGAGCATGGGCAGCGGCTCGGGTGCCTGCACCCAATCGACCATGGAGCCCGGGTAGATTTTCACGTCCTTGATGCCCAGCACCTCGTGCATCTCGAACCAGACGAGCGCCGACCACACGCCGGTATTGCAGAACAGCACCAGATCCTGTCCCTCGGGGCGTTTGATCTCGCTGGCAAGCGCGCGCGCGGCGTCTGTCGATACCGCGTTGGCCGAACCGTTTTGCACCCAGCGGGTGAAATCCTGCTGCACCGCCCCCGCAATCGTGCCCGCCATAAGCGCCATCGGCGCCTTGAACCGGCCTTCGTAAAAGTTCTCGGGGCGCACATCCAGCAGCACCGCATCGTGCTTCCTGACATGCTCCAGCACCTGCTCGCGCGTCGCGGTCCACCGGTCGCTGAAGCGGGGCTGCCAGTCGGTCCTTGCCTGCGCCGCCACGGATTTGGTGGTCTCCTTGCCATCGAAATCCCAGGACTGCATGCCGCCATCGAGAATGAAGAGCTCTTTCACACCGAGTGACTTGAGCATCCAGTACACCCGCGCGGCGGCGCCAAAATCCGTTCCGTCGCTGCCTGCGGAGATCACGGCCACAGGGTTGTCCGGCGTCAGACCCAGGCGCTGCACCAGCGCCACCATGGCCTGCGCGGGCGGCAGGATGCCAAAATTTTCAGGCGGGCCCAGCCATTCGTTGTAGGGGGCATTCTGCGCACCCTCGATATGCCCACCCGCAAAGCTCTGTGCATCGCGGATATCGACAATGCGCATCCGCGGATTGGAAAGCAGTGGCTCCAGTCCATCCGAAGTCAGCAGTGGCGGCGCTGCGGCGGCAGCGCCGCACCAGAGAAACAACGCGAAAATCCAATACTTCATGCTGGTATGGCCCCGGATCGGCCTTCCATTGTCCGACAGGGGAAGCGGACCATCAACGACATTTTCCTGTTATGCATATGACTGAAACGCCTGAAAACACACCAAACCCACCGATCACCGTGCCCTGCCCCACCTGTGGCCGTCCCGCGCTCTTCGCCCGTTCCAACCGCTACCGGCCCTTCTGCGGCGAACGCTGCAAGCAGATCGATCTGGGTGCCTGGGCGGCGGAGGACTTTCGCATACCGACTGAAGCACCGCCCGATGATGCGCCTTACGGCGACCCGAAGCAGCAACCGTAAATTCTAGAAAGATACGGCTCCAGCGCTTATCCAGCATGCGAGAACAGCTATTTTTTCAGGAGAATTCGCGCCCCCAGCGCCGCCGCATCAAAAGGCACGCCCCACTCCTCTGCCAGCATTTCAAGCACCGGAAATGCCCCCGGCAGCAGCGGACGCACCGTGGGTGGCCAGGCCTGCCAGGCCATGCGCTGGCCTTCGCGCATCTCGAACTCGCCCTGCCAGGCCAACACCTTGCACCAGTGCAGACGCACGAGCGCATGCGGGTAATCGTGCTCGGTCACCTTCCAGGGGTGGGCCGCCGCGATCGTGATGCCCAGTTCCTCCTGCAGCTCGCGGCGCAGTGCCTGTTCCACGCTCTCGCCCGCCTCCAGCTTGCCCCCTGGAAATTCCCAATAGCCTGCATAGGCCTTGCCTTCAGGGCGCGAGGTCAGCAGCATGGTGCGATCGGCCCCGAGCAGAATGCCCGCGGCCACCTCGGTGTAGCCGCGCGTCACTGCGCGCGCCCCGCATAGTCGCGCGCGAACTGGTAGGCCACGCGGCCGCTGCGCGAGCCGCGCTCCAGGGCCCAGAGCAGCGCCTCGGCCCGCGCCGCCTCGATCGCGGCAGGCGCCGCGCCAAAATGCGTGAGCCACTGCGCGGCAATCGCGAGGTATTCGTCCTGGTTGAAGGGATAGAAGCTCACCCACAAACCAAAGCGCTCGGAAAGCGAGATCTTTTCCTCCACCACCTCGCCCGGATGCACCTCGCCATCGTCGGTGTGGGTGTAGGTGAGGTTTTCCTTCATGTACTCCGGCAGCAGGTGGCGCCGGTTGCTCGTGGCGTAGATCAGCACATTGGGCGTGGCCGCCGCCACCGAGCCGTCCAGGATGCTCTTGAGCGCCTTGTAGCCCGGCTCGCCCTCGTCAAAACTCAGATCGTCGCAGAAGACGATGAATTTTTCGGGACGCTCGGCCACCACTTCCACAATGTCCGGCAGATCCGTCAAATCGGCCTTGTCCACCTCGATCAGACGCAGGCCACGGGCCGCATAGGTGTTGAGGCAGGCCTTGATGAGCGAAGATTTGCCCGTGCCGCGTGCGCCGGTGAGCAGTACGTTGTTCGCGGGTTTGCCCGCGACGAACTGTTCGGTGTTGCGCTGGATCTTTTCCTTCTGCGGCTCGATTTCCTTCAGGTCGGCCAGCTGCAGGTTCGCCACGTGGCGCACCGGTTCGAGCGCGCTGCCGCCGCTGGCACGGCGCCGGTAGCGCCAGGCGATCGAGGCGTTCCAGTCGGGGGCGCCTAGGGGCTTGGGAAGGATGGCCTCGATGCGTGCGATGAGCTGATCGGCACGCGCGATGAGAAGATCCAGTTTATCTGTCATTTTGGCTTGCAAAGCATACCAGGCAAGCGCCGGCAGCTATTGATTCAGGAACGGTAATCGGCGTTGATGGTGACGTAGTCGTGGCTCAGATCGCACGTCCAAACGGTATCCACCGCCGCTCCACGTCCCAACTGCACGCGCACCGTGATCTCGCTTTGCCGCATCACGCGCTGACCGTCTTCCTCGCGGTAAGCCGGGTTGCGCCCGCCGCGCGTGGCCACGTGCACATCGTCCAGGAAGAGTTCGATCTTCGTCTGGTCCAGATCGGCAATGCCCGCATAGCCCACGGCCGCGAGAATGCGGCCCAGATTCGGGTCGCTGGCGAAGAAGGCGGTTTTCACCAGCGGCGAATGGGCAATCGCATAGCCCGCCCTCAGGCATTCCTCCACGCTGGAGCCCTGCTCCACGCGGATGGTGATGAACTTGGTCGCTCCCTCGCCATCGCGCACGATGGCCTGCGCCAGCCGCTGCGCCACGCTGCGCAAGACGGCCATCAGCGCCTGTCCATCGGCGCTTTCCAGCGACGTGATGGGCGCATGCGCCGCTTTGCCCGTCGCCATCAGAATGAAGGAATCGTTGGTGGAGGTGTCGCCGTCCACGGTCACGCGATTGAAGGACTGGTCGGCCAGGGTGCGCACCGCCTGCTGCAGCAATTCGGGCGCCATCGCGGCATCCGTCGCGACAAAACCCAGCATGGTCGCCATGTTGGGGTGGATCATGCCCGCACCCTTGGCGATGCCCGTCACGGTCACCGTGGCGCCGCCAATCACTGCCTGCGCGCTGAAGGCCTTGGGTACGGTGTCCGTCGTCATGATGGCTTCGGCCGCGCGCAGCCAATGATCGGCCTTCGCATCGGCAATCGCGGCAGGCAGGCCCGCCACGATGCGATCGACCGGCAGCGGCTCCATGATCACGCCAGTGGAAAACGGCAGGATCTGCTGCGGCTGCACGCCCAGTTGCGCGGCAAGCTCCAGGCAGGTGCGGCGCGCATCCAGCAAGCCCTGCTCACCCGTGCCCGCGTTGGCCACGCCGGTGTTGACCACCAGCGCACGGATGCCGCCGCCCGATCCATTGCCTGATGCCAGATGCTCGCGGCAGACCTGCACCGGCGCCGCGCAAAAGCGGTTTTGCGTGAACACGCCCGCAACGGCGGCGCCCTCCTCCAGCAGAAACACCGTCACATCCTTGCGATGGACCTTGCGCACGCCCGCTTCGGTACTGCCGATGCGCAGTCCCGCCACGGCATGCAGATGCTCGGCCACGGGGGCCTTCAGATTCACGGGCACGGTGTTCCTCTCGATCAGGCCAGCTTGCCGTGGCAATGCTTGTATTTTTTGCCGCTGCCGCAGGGGCAGGGATCGTTGCGTCCGACGCGCGGAAACTCCGCCGCCGCAACAGCGCCGGCAGTGGCCGCCGCCGTCACCTGCGCCTCGCCGGTTTCACCCGGAGCGCTGTAGGTCACGTTGGTGACGTTCTCGCTGCGGGCACTGACCGCCTGCGCCGCCTCGTCCACCTGCGTGGGGGACTGCACCTGCACCGTCATCATCACGCGCGTGACTTCGTTGCGGATGTGGTCCAGCAACTGGCGGAACATCTCGAACGATTCGCGCTTGTACTCCTGCTTGGGCTGCACCTGCGCGTAGCTGCGCAGATGGATGCCCTGGCGCAGGTAATCCAGCGCCGTGAGGTGGTCGCGCCAGCTGGTGTCCATGCTCTGCAGGAGCACGGCCCGCTCAAAGCGCTGGAAGTTCTCCACACCCACCAGGGCCACCTTGGCATCAAAGGACTCGCGGGCTGCCGTCACCACCTTCTCGACGATGTCTTCCTCCGAGAGAATTTCGGAGGCATGCACCTCCTTCACCAGTGGAATCGCAAGCTGCCAATTGCCCGCCAGGTCCTTTTCCAGCCCTGCCAGGTCCCACTGCTCCTCCACCGACTCGGCGGGCACGTACTGGCGCACCACGTCGGTGAGGCTGGAATCGCGCATCGCGGCGATCATGCCCGAGAGGTCGGCGGCGTCCAGGATCTCGTTGCGCTGCTGGTAGATCACCTTGCGCTGCTCGTTGGCCACGTCGTCGTATTCGAGCAGCTGCTTGCGCATGTCGAAATTGCGGCCCTCGACCTTGCGCTGCGCGCTCTCGATGCTGCGCGTGACCATGCCCGCCTCGATGGCTTCGCCGTCGGGCATCTTCAGGCGCTCCATGATGGCCTTGACGCGGTCGCCTGCGAAGATGCGCATCAGCGGGTCGTCCAGGCTCAGGTAGAAGCGCGAAGACCCCGGGTCGCCCTGCCGGCCGGAACGGCCACGCAGCTGGTTGTCGATGCGCCGGCTCTCGTGGCGCTCCGTGGCGATGATGCGCAGGCCGCCGAGTGCCACCACCTTTTCGTTGCTGGCTTTCCATTCGGCACGCAGGTCGGCAATCTTGCGCTCGCGCTCCGCTGGCGCGAGGGACTCATCGGCCTGCAGCGCGGCGACACGCTTCTCGACATTGCCCCCGAGCACGATGTCGGTGCCGCGCCCCGCCATGTTGGTGGCGATCGTGATGGCGCCCGGCTGCCCCGCCTGCGCGATGATGTCCGCCTCGCGCTCGTGCTGCTTGGCGTTGAGCACCTGGTGGGGCAGCTTGGCTTTGACGAGCAGGTCGTCGATGATCTCCGAATTCTCGATCGACGACGTACCCACCAGCACCGGCTGGCCTTTTTCGTGGCACTCGCGGATGTCGGCGATCGCCGCCTCGTATTTCTCGCGCGTGGTCTTGTACACCCGGTCCAGCTGGTCGTCGCGCCTGCTCGGCTTGTTCGGCGGAATGATCACGGTTTCCAGACCGTAGATGTCCTGGAATTCGTAGGCCTCGGTATCGGCCGTGCCGGTCATGCCCGAGAGCTTGGTGTAGAGGCGGAAATAATTCTGGAACGTGATGGAAGCCAGCGTCTGGTTCTCGGCCTGGATGTTCGCCCCTTCCTTGGCCTCGACGGCCTGGTGCAGACCTTCGCTCCAGCGCCGTCCCGACATCAGACGGCCGGTGAACTCATCGACGATGACGACTTCGCCATCCTGCACCACATAGTGCTCATCCCGATGGAACAGATGGTGCGCGCGCAGGGCCGCGTAGAGGTGATGCACCAGCGAAATATTGGAAGCGGCATACAGCGACTGGCCATCGCCAATCAAACCCTGGCTGGCCAGAATGCGCTCGGCATTTTCAAAGCCCTGCTCGGTCAGCGTCACCTGCCGCTGCTTCTCGTCCACGGTGAAATCGCCCGGCGTGACCACGCCCTCGCCGGTACGCGCGTTGGCCTCGCCTTCCTGGCGCTTGAGCAGCGGCACCACCTTGTCCATCGCCACGTAGAGCGCGGTGTGGTCTTCCGCCTGGCCACTGATGATGAGCGGCGTGCGCGCCTCGTCGATCAGGATCGAGTCAACCTCGTCAACAATGGCGTAATTCAGGCTGCGCTGCACCCTGTCCTGCGTCTCATACACCATGTTGTCGCGCAGGTAGTCAAAACCGTACTCGTTGTTCGTGCCGTAGGTGATGTCGGCGTTATAGGCTGCCTGCTTTTCCTCGCGCGGCATGTTGGGCAGGTTGATGCCCACCGAGAGGCCCAGGAAGTTGTACAGCTGCCCCATCCACTGCGCGTCACGACCGGCAAGGTAGTCATTCACCGTGACCACGTGCACGCCCTTGCCCGCCAGGGCATTCAGATACACCGCCAGCGTCGCCGTCAGCGTCTTGCCTTCGCCCGTGCGCATCTCGGCGATCTTGCCGTAGTGCAGCACCATGCCGCCGATGAGCTGCACATCGAAATGGCGCATTTTCATGACGCGCTTGGAACCCTCGCGTACCACCGCAAACGCTTCGGGCAGCAAGGCGTCCAGCGTCTCGCCCTTGGCCAGGCGGTCACGAAACTCCTGCGTCTTGCCCTGCAGGGCCTCGTCGCTCAACTTTTCATGTTCCGCCTCCATCACGTTGATGCGCTGGACCGTCTTGCGGTATTGCTTGAGCAGCCTGTCATTGCGGCTGCCGATGATTCTGGTGAAAAAGTTGGTGCCCATGCGAATCCGACCACGCCCACACGCCATGCGGCGGCAACGCGGTCTTTGACCTCAAAGAGAAAACGAGCGCAGATGCAGGCTGTTGGCGCCAATTGCAAGTGTCTGCAAAGGGTGCTCGCCAACCAAACAACGCCCAAACGGCGCATTTTACTGTCGCGGCGCGTCTACCAGATGTTCGCGTCCCGCCACCATCTGTACCGGTGCCCTGCCGCGCCCGCCAAACAGGAAATCGCCCGGGTTCTGCCACGCACCGTCCTTGAGCACCTCAAAATGCAGATGGGGCCCGGTGACCCGTCCGGTGGATCCGACCTCGGCAATCTTTTGCCCCTGCCGGACCAGATCGCCAGCCTTGACGAATACCCTGGACGCGTGGGCGTAACGGGTGATCAGCCCGCTCCCATGGGCGATCTCCACCATGTTGCCGTACTCGCGATGGAATTCCTGCGTGACCACGACACCGCCTGCAGCCGCCGAAATCACGGTACCCGTCGGTGCAGGGAAATCCAATCCGGTATGCCGCGCCGCATGCCCGCTGATGGGGTCGATGCGCGTGCCATACGGCGAACCCACGGGCCTATCCTGAACGGGCGGCAGCGAAGGCACCAATGCGGTGCGGACCTGCCGATCCACCAGGCGCGACTCAATGGTGAGCATGCGATCGTGCTGCGCCTTGGCGCGCGCACCCAAATCATCGAGCACGCCGCCCAATTCCTGCCTCGACAGCGGCCTGTCGTCCAACAGGACGCCACCCTGTCCGGCACGCGGCTCCCATTTCACGGGTGGCAGGCCCGCGAGCCCACGCACCCGCTCATCCAGCGATTCCAGTTGCATCAGCCGCGCCTGCATCTCGCCCACCTTGCGCGCCATGGCATCGATGCTGCTGCGCACGGCCTTTTCCTGCTGCTCCATCAGCCGATCCGGAGACGGCCAGCGTGCGACGGCGCGATCGATCACGGTCTGCGGCAAAACAGCGGCCCTGGGCATGAGCCAGGCCAGCGTGGCAGAGAGCGTGAGCAGCAGCACGACGGCCAGCACATGGGCCCAACCCACGCGCAGCACGCGGCTACGGGCCATGCGGACATCGGTAATGATCAGGTGCACAATGCACGCTCCTTGCAGTCCATTCGAGCCACAATGCAACGTCGCCACCACGCGGTCACCCTGGAGCAAGCCAGCGAAGAATCGCCGGTGCTCGCCCGGCTGGCCGGCCTGGCGCGCGAATCTGGCGCCCGCCTGCAATCGTTGAAGGCCTTGATTCCCGCCCCACTGCACTCGCAAATTGCGCCAGGGCCCATTGAAGGCGACGCTTGGTGCCTGCTGGTCAACGGCAACGCCGCCGCCACCAAAATCAGGCAGCTAGCCCCTGCACTGGTCACGCATCTGCAGGGACAAGGGTGCGAGATTAACGCGATCCGGGTAAAAATTCAATCCATGGCTCCGCCCGGCCGCCCATGAAATCCAGGCTGGTGCCGGTTGTCTGGCTCGAACAGACGACCTTCCGCTTACAAGGCGGGTGCTCTACCAACTGAGCTAAACCGGCAGGTGGCGCATTTTATCTGGCGCCAGCAGTGCAAAATGCCGCAGAACTACTTGATGCGCTTGAGCGCTGGACGGCGGCCATGGGGGTCGGAAGGCTTGGGCGGATCACCCTGCGGCTTGGTTGGTGCCTTGGTGTCTTTCACCGATTGCAGGCCTGCGGGTTGCGGCAAGGCATCCGGCGTCTGCTGCAGCAACGCTGGCCCCTCTTCCACGGGGAACGCCATGCCTTGCCCGTTTTCCCGTGCGTAAATGGCTGATACACGGCCTATCGGCACGGCAATGTCACGCGGCTTACCACCGAAACGCGCCTTGAACACGACGAATTCGTTGGAAATCTGCAAGGCACTCGTCGCTTCATCGCTGACGTTCAGCACGATCTCCCCGTCCGTCACGTATTCGCGCGGCACCTGGACGGAGTCGTCGACACGCACCACGATGTAGGGCGTCAGACCACTGTCGGAACACCACTCATGCAATGCCCGCAAAAGATAAGGGCGTGTGGATACATCCTTCGCATCGCCATCCATGGTGCAGCCCCCGTTATTTGCGCATGACCTTTTCCGAGGGCGTCAATGCCTCGATGTAGGCTGGCCTCGAAAACACGCGCTCTGCATATTTCAGCAAGGGCGCCGCGTTCTTGGAGAGCTCGATGCCGTAGTAATCAAGGCGCCAGAGCAAGGGTGCGATCGCCACGTCAAGCATCGAAAAGCCATCGCCCAGCATGTATTTGTTTTTCAGGAATACCGGCGCAAGCTGCGTGAGCCTGTCCCGAATATGCCCGCGCGCCTTCTCCAGGGCTTTCTCGTTACCCTTGGAAGCACGCGATTCAAGCGTATGCACGTGCACGAACAATTCTTTTTCAAAATTCAGCAGAAACAAGCGCACGCGCGCCCTGTCCACCGGATCGCCCGGCATGAGTTGCGGGTGCGGGAAACGCTCGTCAATGTACTCATTGATGATGTTCGATTCGTACAGGATCAGGTCCCGCTCCACCAGGATAGGCACCTGACCGTACGGATTCATCACGCCGATGTCTTCCGGCTTGTTGTACAGATCAACATCCCGAATCTCGAAATCCATGCCCTTTTCGAACAAGACGAAACGGCAGCGGTGTGAGAACGGGCAGGTCGTACCCGAATAAAGCACCATCATGTGCGCAAACTCCTCAAAATCAAAAGAGTGGGCACGCCGGTGCCCACTCCCCATTCATGCAATTTTCCGTGCAAATACGCGCACAGGCCGTTATTTGACGTCTTTCCAGTACGCGGCATTCAGGCGCCACGCGATCAGAATGAACAGTGCGATGAACATCAGCACCCAGACGCCTACGCGCACGCGCGTCCGCTGCGCCGGTTCACCCATCCACTGAAGGTAGTTGACCAGGTCGCCCACGGTCTGGTCGTACTGGAGATTCGTTTGCGTGCCCGGCGTCAGCTGCTGCCAGCCCTTGAAGGCATGCACCTTCTCACCGTGGTGCTCGACTTCTTCATAGACGGGGCCGCGCTCGCCCTGCAATTCCCACAGCACATGCGGCATGCCGACGCTGGGGAACACCATGTTGTTCCAACCCGTCGCCTTGGTGTCATCCCGATAGAAGGTGCGAAGGAAGGTATAGAGGTAATCGGCGCCGGAGCCGCCGTTGCCGGCGCGCGAACGTGCGATGACCGTCAAGTCTGGCGGATTGCCTCCAAACCAGTCCTTGGCTTCCTTGGGGTTGATCGCCGCCACCATGGTGTCACCCACCTTTTCGGTGGTGATCAAAAGGTTGTCCTTGATCTGCTGCTCGGTCAGGCCAATGTCGGTCAACCGGTTGTAGCGCATGTAAGCGGCCGAATGGCAGCTCAGGCAGTAGTTGACGAAAGTGCGGGCGCCGCGCTGCAGCGAGGCATTGTCCGTCAGATTCACCGGCGCCTTGTCGAGAGGGAACCCGCCAGTGGACGCCTGGACGCCTGCAGCCAAGCCGATGGTTGCGATCAATGCAAGAATGAATTTTTTCATTGTCTTTCTCCAGCTCAGTGCGCAACAAAGTTGATGCGCTCAGGCACTGGCTTGGATTCGCCCAGGCGGCTCCACCATGGCATCAGCAGGAAGAAACCGAAGTAAAAGAGCGTCCCCACCTGGGATACGCGCTCGCCCAGCGGAAAGGGCGCCAGCATTCCGAGGTAGCCCAGAACGAAGAAAACGATGACGAAGATCACATACAGCCACTTGTGCCAGCTTGGCCGGTAGCGAATGGAGCGTGCCGGGCTGCAGTCAAGCCAGGGCAGGAAGAACAGGATGACCACGGCAGCACCCATCGTCACCACACCCCAGAACTTGGCGTCGATGGTCAGCATCAGTGCAATCACGATGACGCCTGCCACCGCCACTGCGCCCTTGAGCACCCCGGCCAGTTTGGACTTCAACACGCCATAACCCACACCCAGCACCACGCAGGCGATGAGCGCATACATCATTTCGCTGGTCACGGCACGCAGCATCGAATAGAAAGGCGTGAAGTACCAGACCGGCGCGATATGCGACGGCGTCTTCAGCGGATCGGCCGGAATGAAGTTGTTGGCCTCCAGGAAATAGCCACCCATTTCGGGCGCCAGGAACACGATGGCCGAGAAGACAAACAGGAACAACCCGACGCCGAAGATGTCGTGCACCGTGTAATACGGATGGAAAGGCACGCCATCGAGCGGATGCCCCTTTTCATCCATCGGCTTGCCCGGGCCCTTGATCTCTATGCCGTCAGGGTTGTTGGAGCCCACGTCATGCAGCGCCAGCAAATGCGCCACCACCAGGCCCAGCAGCACCAGCGGCACGGCGATCACGTGGAAGCTGAAGAAGCGGTTCAGCGTGGCATCCCCCACCACGTAATCGCCGCGGATGAAGATGGACAGATCGGGGCCGATGAACGGGATGGCGGAGAACAGGTTCACGATCACCTGGGCGCCCCAGTACGACATCTGGCCCCAGGGCAACAGGTAGCCCATGAAGGCCTCGCCCATCAGCGCCAGGAAGATCGCGCAGCCAAACAGCCAGACCAGTTCACGCGGCTTGCGGTAGCTGCCGTAGAGCAGGCCGCGGAACATGTGCAGATACACCACCACGAAGAAGGCCGATGCTCCGGTGGAGTGCATGTAGCGGATCAGCCAGCCCCAGGGCACGTCGCGCATGATGTATTCGACCGACTCGAACGCCTTGGCGGCATCCGGCTTGTAGTGCATCACGAGGAAGATGCCGGTGACGATCTGGATCACCAGCACCAGCAGCGCAAGTGAACCGAAGATGTACCAGAAGTTGAAATTCTTCGGAGCGTAGTACTCCGACATGTGCACCTTGTAGGCGTCAAACGCCGTCGGGAAACGGTTTTCCAGCCAGTTGGTGAGCTTCGCCGTCGCAGAGGCGTTGGGCGAAATTTGCTTGAATTCGCGATAAGCAGCCATGTGTATCCCCTCAAGCCTTCTTCGTGTCGTCACCAATCAGAAGCCTGGTGTCCGACAGGTACATATGCGGAGGCACCGGCAGATTGTCCGGCGACGGCTTGTTCTTGAAAACACGGCCGGCCAGGTCGAACGTGGAGCCGTGGCACGGACACAGCCAGCCGCCCGGCCAGTCGTTGGGCAGCGAGGGCTGCGCGCCGGTGGTGAACTTATCGGTGGGAGAGCATCCCAAATGGGGGCAGATGCCAATCACCACCAGGTATTCGGGCTTGATGGAGCGCCATTCGTTGCGCGCATAGGGCGGCGTGAATTCGTCCGGATGGCGCTTGGATTCCGGGTCGGCCAGTTCGCCATCGTGCTTGGGCAGCGCATCAAGCTCTTCCTTGGTGCGCTTGACGATCCATACCGGCTTGCCACGCCATTCGACGGTGAGCTTCTCGCCCTCTTTCATGGCCGAAATATCGACCTCCACCGCAGCACCGGCGGCCTTGGCCTTCTCTGAAGGCTCAAAACTGCTCACGAAAGGAACGGCTGTGGCCACGCCACCCACCGCGCCAGCGCAACTGGTAGCGATCAGCCAAGTGCGCTTGCTGGAGTCGATCGGAGTTTCACTCATGGGATTCCTTGCTGTACGTCGACCTGCGTGCATCAATCTGTATGCCGGTCAACCGTAAATTGTAGCGGACGCTGCTGCCCGTTCCGGCGCTATCAAAGTTCCAAAGACGCGCGATACTTCACCCCCCGGAACCACCACAAGGAGTCACACACCATGAGCATGATGCAGGAATTCAAAGAATTCGCCGTCAAGGGCAACGCGATCGATCTCGCCGTCGGTGTCATCGTCGGCGCCGCATTCGGCAAGATCGTCGATTCGATCGTCGGCGACCTGATCATGCCGCTGGTCGGCAAGGCCACGGGCGGACTGGACTTTTCAAATTACTACATTGCCCTGGCCGGACAGGCTGCCGGCCTGACGCTGGAAGAAGCCAAGAAAGGCGGTGCCGTCTTCGCCTATGGCAGCTTCATCACCATACTCGTGAATTTCATCATCCTAGCGTTCATCATTTTCATGATGGTCAAGCAGATCAACCGGCTCAAGAAAGAGGCACCCGCGGCCCCGGCGGAGCCAGTTCCGACACCCGAGGACGTCGTGCTGCTGCGCGAAATCCGGGACAGCCTGAAGAAAAGCTGAGCGCCGAGCGTCGGACGTTGCGCGTTGCCGCCAACGTTCAGGGCCGAGCGCTCAGGGCCCTGGCCATTCTCACCGCCTCGATCAGGCTGCCGGCATCGGCAATCCCCTTGCCGGCAATATCAAAGGCGGTGCCGTGATCGGGGCTGGTGCGCACCAGCGGCAACCCCAGCGTGACATTCACGCCGCGCTCGACGCCCAGATACTTGACCGGGATCAGCCCCTGGTCGTGGTACATCGCCACCACCACGTCGAATTCACCCTGCCGATCCATGGCGTGGCGCGCGCGCATGAAAACGGTATCCGGTGCAAAGGGGCCGTCGGCACATATTCCATCTGCCCTGGCAGCTTCAATTGCAGGAGCAATCACGTCGATTTCCTCGCGGCCGAACAGGCCTCCTTCGCCCGCGTGGGGATTGAGGCCGGCCACGCCAATGCGCGGTGCGTGGCCCAGGCTCCTGCTGAGTGCAGCATGGGTGATGCGCAAGGTCTGCAGCACGTTTTCCCGCGTCACGGCGGCGATGGCATCGCGCAGGGAAACATGGATGCTCACCAGGACGGTGCGTAACTCATCATTGGCCAGCATCATGCGTACCGGCATCTGCGCCAGTGCCACGCCCGCATGGCGGGCGGCCTCTGCCTGCAGCAGTTCGGTATGCCCTGGGTAGGCCACCCCTGCGGCGGCAAGTGATTCCTTGTTCAACGGGGCCGTCACCATCGCCGCCACTTCGCCGCGCAGCGCGGCGCGCGCCGCCCAGACCACGCAGGCAGCCGCATCGCCGCCTGCCTGTGCACTGCTGCGCCCCCACTGAGCACCGCCATGCAAGCCTGCCAGAGGCCACACCGGCAGGCAGCGCGGCGGCATCTCTCCCGCTTCTGCCAATGAGTCCAAAACGGCGACGGGCAGCGAAGGCGCGCCGGATCGCTCAATGCAGGCTGCCGCACGCCGCAGGCACGCCACAGTGCCGACGGCGAAGCAGCCGGCCAGCAGGTCTGGCGCATCGCGAAACGCCTTGGCGATGATTTCCGGCCCTATGCCTGCGGGATCACCCTGAGTGATGGCGATGGGGAACGTCGGCTTGCGGTGCATGGCTCAGGCCGGATTGGCGATGTCGATGAATTCGTGCGCAAGCCCGAGCCGTTCAGCCACATGGCTCGCCACCGCGGGCGCGCCGTAACGCTCCGTCGCATGGTGGCCGGCAGCGATGAAGGCCACGCCGGTTTCGCGCGCCAGATGAACCTGGGGTTCCGAAATTTCGCCCGTCACGAAAGCATCGGCACCCGCTGCGATGGCGGCCTCGAAAAAGCCCTGGGCGCCACCGGTGCACCACGCAATGCGGCGCACCGGCCGCAGCCCGGACGGCGCCACCAACAACACCTGGCGCGCCAGCACCTGCTGCAGATGGCTGGACAGCGCCGCCGCATCGGCATAAGCCGCCACGCCAACGCAGCCCAAGTCCTGATCGCCAAAATGCGCCTCTGTCCGCCAACCCAGGCGCAAGCCGAGCTGCGCGTTGTTTCCCAGCTCCGGATGGGCATCCAGCGGCAGGTGGTAGGCAAACAGATTGATGTCGTGCGCTAGCAGGCGCTGCAGACGCTCTTTCATCCAGCCGACGATGCGGCCATCCTGGCCGCGCCAGAACAGACCGTGGTGCACGAACAAGGCATCGGCGCGAGCGGCTATCGCCGCGTCAATCAGCGCGCGGCTAGCGGTTACGCCGCTCACGACGCGCTCGATGCGCGCCTTGCCTTCCACCTGCAGGCCATTGGGCCCGTAGTCCTTGAAGCGTGCGGGCTGCAGTAGCGCATCAAAATGCGCCAGCAGTTCCTGTCGATCAATGCTCATGCGGGGCATTGTGCCCCCGGAAACCCGCGACAATGCGGGTTTGACATACCGGCGTGCTCGATGAAGCGTTTGTGGCTCCTCTTTTCCCAGGCCGTGACGGTCTGCATGGCCGTCTGGTTTGTCATTGCCACATTGCAACCGGCCTGGCTCGGGCGCGGCGCGGTTCACCAGACCAGCGGCATCACGCTGCACGAGGCACCGAGAGAGCCCCATGCCGGGCAGGAAGCGGCGCCCGGGAGCTTCAGCCCCGCTGCACGCAAAGCATCGCCAGGCGTGGTCAGCATCATGACCAGCAAGGAAGTGCGGATTCCGTTCAACGGCGACCCCTTGTTCCAGCGCCGGTTCGGCAATCAAACCCAAACCGGACTGGGCAGCGGGGTCATCGTGAGCCCGGACGGGTACATCCTGACCAACAACCATGTGGTGAAGGACGCCGACGAAATTCAAGTGGCGCTCGCCGACAGCCGCCACGCCCAGGCCCGCGTCATCGGCACGGACCCGGAGACCGATCTTGCGATCCTCAAGATCGACCTGGAGAGCCTGCCGGTCATGGTGCTGGGCGATTCGGACGCGCTGGCGGTTGGCGACCGGGTGCTGGCGATCGGCAACCCGTTCGGCGTAGGGCAGACAGTCACCAGCGGCATCGTCTCCGCACTCGGGCGCAGCGAGCTGGGCATCAACACCTTCGAGAACTTCATCCAGACCGATGCCGCCATCAATCCCGGCAATTCAGGCGGCGCGCTGGTGGATGTGAATGGCAATCTGATGGGCATCAACACCGCCATCTATTCACGCACCGGCGGCAGCCTGGGCATAGGCTTTGCCATTCCGGTCTCGACGGCCAGACAGGTGCTGGAGAGCATCGTGCGCGACGGCCAGGTGACGCGCGGCTGGATCGGCGTGGAGCCCAACGAGCTCTCGCCCGAGCTGGCGCAAACCTTCGGCGTGCACGCCAGCGAGGGGGTGATCATCACCGGCGTGCTGCACAGCGGGCCCGCCGCGCAGGCCGGCATCCTGCCCGGCGATGTGATCGAGCAGGTGGCCGGCAAGCCGGTGCACTCGGTGCCGCAGCTGCTGTCCGTGGTCGCCGGGCTCAAGCCAGGCGCTGCAGTGGAATTTCAGGTGCAGCGCGGAGACAGGCAGTTGCAGCTGGCGGTCACGCCGGTGAAAAGACCGCGCCAGCTTTCACGCCGCTGAACCGCGCAGCCGCACCTTTCAAGTGGCCGATTCCGAGTTCTTTTCGGCGTCGGGCTCTTCCTTGGGATGGTTGCGCACAAACAGCTGCGCCGCCCAGATGCCGAGTTCGTAGAGCAGGCACATGGGAATCGCCAGCGCCAATTGCGAAACCACATCAGGCGGTGTGATGATGGCGGCGATGATGAAGGATGCGACCACGAAATAGCCGCGCGCCTGCTTGAGCTTTTCGACGCTGATCACGCCCAGGCGCACGAGCACCACCACCGCGATGGGCACTTCGAACGCCACGCCGAACGCCAGAAACATCGTCATCACAAAGCCCAGATAGGCCTCGATATCCGGTGCTGCCGTGATGCTCTTGGGCGCAAAGCTCTGGATGAAGGCGAAAACCCGCCCGAAGACGAAAAAATAGCAGAACGCCACCCCGAGAAAAAACAAAATGGTGCTCGATACCACCAGCGGCAGCACCATCTTCTTTTCGTTGGAATAGAGCCCGGGCGCCACAAACGCCCAGATCTGGTAGAGCACCACGGGCAGCGCCACCAGGAAGGCCGCCATCAGCAGGATTTTGAGCGGAACCATGAACGGCGAGATCACCGAGGTGGCGATCATCGTCGCGCCCTGCGGCAGGTGCGCCACCAGCGGTGCGGCCAGAAAGTCGTAGAGCGCGCCAGGACCTGGGTAGAGAAAGAGCACGCCAGCCACCACGCCTACCGCCAGAACCGCCTTGATCAAGCGGTCGCGCAGCTCCATCAAGTGCTCGACAAAGGGCTGTTCTGTGCCGGCAAGTTCGTCTTCGGAATTGGGGGTCTGGGCCATGGGGTCTCAGGTGATGCGCCAGCGCGCATCAAAATTGCCAGGCATGCAGGCAAACGCGGCCTGGCAAAAAATCAATAGGGCTTGGGCGGACGAAAGCGCGCCACCCGCGCAGCGCCCGACTGCACTCGCGCGCGCATGCCAGTGCGCGCCTTGTACCAG
This sequence comes from Comamonas badia DSM 17552, assembly GCF_000484635.1. Classification (GTDB taxonomy): domain Bacteria; phylum Pseudomonadota; class Gammaproteobacteria; order Burkholderiales; family Burkholderiaceae_C; genus Comamonas_C; species Comamonas_C badia. The sequence goes on from NZ_AXVM01000002.1 coordinate 244,683, forward strand.
TGCGGCACGGCGCCGCGCCTGGCGCGCCAGTGCTTGTCCGGACGCTTGTAAGCAGGCACGACCAGCGCCAGGGCCGCGGGATCGTCGGGCAACGGGTCGGCCGAAGAATCCGCGAGGCCCGCGGTGGCATCCTTCCAGTCCTTTTCAAAATCGCTGGCGGTGGTCGCCACGCTTTTTTCCACATCGCGCGCGGCGTTTTCCACCGTGTCCTTCATCTTGCGCAGCTCATCAAGCTCCATGGAGCGGTTGACTTCCGCCTTGACGTCCGCCACGTAGCGCTGCGCCTTGCCCAGCAAGGTGCCTACCGTGCGCGCCACGCGCGGCAATTTTTCGGGGCCGATGACGACAAGCGCCACCACCCCGATGAGCGCCATCTTGGACAGGCCGATATCCAGCATCGCCGGCGATCCGTGGCGGCTCAGCTCTTTTGCCTGGCCTCGACGTCTATCGTGGTCTTTTCGGCAGCAGCCGCATTCGTGACCTGCCCGGCGGGCGCTGCCGCGGCACTGTCGTCGCCGCTGTTGCCGCCTTCCTTCATGCCGTCCTTGAAGCCCTTGACCGCACCGCCCAGATCGGAGCCGATGTTCTTGAGCTTCTTGGTGCCGAAGACCATGACGACGATGAGCAGCACGATCAGCCAGTGCCAGATGGAAAACGAACCCATTGCAAAACTCCTGAGGTGAGAGGATGATTTTAGGTCAAGCCCGATGCGAGCAATGCCGCTTCACGCCTTGAACCAGGGGCGCGAGCCACCCACGACGTGCAGGTGCAGGTGATAGACCTCCTGACCGCCCTCGGCGCCGGTATTGATCTGCAGCCGGTAGCCGCCTGCCGGATACGGATTGCAGCCCTGCTCTTTCGCCAGCCTGGGCGCCAGCAGCAGCATGTGGGCCAGGAGCTTTTCATGCTGCGGGCCCGCCTGCTCCATGGACGCGAAATGTTCCTTGGGCACGATGAGAAAGTGCACGGGCGCCCACGGATGGATGTCCTTGAAGGCGTACACGAGCTCGTCCTCATGTACTTTTTGCGAGGGGATCTTGCCTTCGATGATCTTGCAGAAAATGCAATCCGGATCGTGGTGCATTGTGTGTCTCCAGAAATTGCCGTCAGGCGTCGTCCGCCGATTTCACGGTGCAGCGCACACCCACATCGTGGCCGTGGGCGTGCAGCCAGCGCTTGCCCTCTTCGCGCCCGAGACCGAAGAGCTGGCGCAGGAACATGAGGTCCGCGCGCGTCTTGCTGGCCGCGCCGAAGGGCGCAAGGGACGCGCCGCCATCGATGCGGTGCACGCGCATGTCCTTGTAGCGCTTGGGGTCGAGCTTGCCTTCGGCCAGCAGCCGGCGCACGAATTCGATGGCGCGCAGTTCGGCCAGCAGACTGGCGTTGAACGTGACTTCGTTCATCCGGTCCATGATGTCGCTGGCGTTGTCCGGCACGGCCTTGTGCTGCACCGGGTTGATCTGCACCAGCAGCACATCGCTGGACTGCGTGCGGTAGATGAGCGGGTGCAGCGCCGGATTGCCGGAGTAGCCGCCATCCCAGTAATACTCGCCCTCGATCTGCACCGCCTGGAACATCATCGGCAGGCAGGCCGACGCCATCACCGATTCCATGCACAACCGCTTGCCGGTGAAGATTTCACCCCGCCCGGTACGCACATTGGTGGCGCAGACAAAGACCTTGGGCACATGCGCGGCCTCATGCGCCAGCAGTCCGAAATCCACCGTGTCGCGCAGCAGATTGCGCAAAGGGTTGATGTCCAGCGGGTTGGTCTGGTAGGGCGAGAACCACTGCGTCATCAGGCTCACCAGCGGATTGCCCTGCAGCGGCACACCCCACATGAGAGCGCCGAGGGCGCCGACACCTTCCCAGAGCTTGCGCAGCGTGTCGCGGGCCAGCGCGCAGCCGTTGACGTGGATTTCCTCGCGCTCCTTGCCCCGGCTTGCCGCCAGCGCGAAGCCGTGGGCGAGCGCCACGGCATTCATCGCGCCGGCGCTGGTGCCGCTGATGCCATCCAGGTCAAACCGCCCATCTTCCAGCAGTGCATCCAGCACGCCCCAGGTGAACGCACCATGCGAGCCCCCGCCCTGCAGGGCCAGATTCAGGGGTTGCCGCGGCTTGCGCTCAGGCATTGACCGCCTTTGCATCGTTCATCGCCACCATGCCGCGCACGATGCGGTACAGGAACCAGATCGACACCACACCCCAGGCCAGCATGCCGGGCAGCAGGAAGAAAAACCACAGCGGGCTCGTCACCAGGTACCAGAAGCCGGCCCACAGCACACTGCGGATGCGCCACGAAAAATGGCTGGCCTGCCAGGTTCCCTCGGCGTCGCCCTTCTTCACCAGGTCGATCACCAGGGCCAGCAGCAGCAGCGCCAAACTGGGCTGCGCGCCCGGCACCACCGCGGCAATCGCCACGATCACGTGCAGCACATAGCTGACCCAGCCCCAGGCCTTGAGGCCCTCGGCACGCGGATCCGGTCCCACGTCGATGATGTCGTCGCCCATGTCAGCTCCCTTCCTCCTGCGCGCGCCGCGCCTGTTTGCGCAACGCCTTTTCCTCAAGCCCGCTCACGCCTTCGCGCCGCTCCAGCTCTTTGACGACATCCGCGGGCGCAAGTTCGAAATACGCCAGTGCCACCATGCAGTGAAACCACAGATCGGCCATTTCATAGACCAGCTTGCCGCGGTCTGCGCCCTGCGCCACGTCCTTGGCCGCCATCACCACTTCGGTGGCTTCCTCGCCCACCTTCTTGAGAAAGCCATCCGGCCCCTTGGCCAGCAGACGCGCCACATAGCTTTTTTCAGGGTTGCCGCCGTTGGCCGGCTTGCGGCTCTCGATCACCGCCGCGAGGCGTTCGAGTGCATCGTTGCTTGTCATGGGTTTCATTTGTAGATGCTGGACGGGTCTTTCAAGACCGGATCGACGGCCTGCCACTCGCCATCCCTGAGCAGGCTGAAAAAGCAGCTGTGCCGCCCGGTATGGCAGGCGATGCCTGGCTCATGCCCCGTCTGCGTGACCTTGAGCAGCACCACGTCCTGGTCGCAATCGAGGCGGATTTCATGCACCAGCTGTACGTGGCCCGACTCCTCGCCCTTGTACCAGAGCCGGCCGCGCGAGCGGCTGTAATACACCGCCTGCCCGGTAGCGGCCGTCTGCGCCAGCGCCTCGCGGTTCATCCACGCCAGCATCAGCACGTCGCCCGTGCCGGCCTCCTGCGCAATCGCCGGCACCAGGCCTTGCGCGTCCCAGCGCACCTGGGCCAGCCAATCGGTATTCAATTCAGCCATGCAAATTTCAAAAATAGGAGCTGACCGCACTTTTATATCAAGCGCTACAGCCTTTTTTCATTCAAATTCTTACCGCAATGCCGCGCGCCCGCATGTGCTCCTTGGCCTGGCGCACCGTGAATTCACCGTAGTGAAAAATGCTCGCCGCCAGCACCGCATCCGCCCCCCCGGCGCTCACGCCGTCCGCCAGATGGTCGAGGTTGCCCACACCGCCCGAAGCGATCACCGGCACATCCACCGCATCGCTCACCGCGCGGGTCAGCGCAAGATCAAAGCCCGATTTGGTGCCATCGCGGTCCATGCTGGTGAGCAGGATCTCGCCCGCGCCGCGGCGCGCCATCTCCACCGCCCACTGCACCGCGTCCAGGCCGGTGTTCTTGCGCCCGCCGTGGCTGTAGACATCCCAGCCCGCGCCGCGCGCAGCCACTTCATCACCCTTGCGCTGCTTGGCATCGATGGCGACGACGATGCACTGCGAGCCGTATTTGGCAGAGGCCGCGCTGATGACGTCCGGATCGGCGATCGCCGCCGAATTGAAGCTGGTCTTGTCAGCCCCGGCGTTGAGCAGCCGGCGCACATCGGCTGCCGTGCGCACGCCGCCGCCCACGGTAAGCGGAATGAACACCTGGCTGGCCACCGCTTCGATGATGGGCAGGATCAGATCGCGCCCGTCGCTGGTGGCGGTGATGTCGAGAAAGGTCAGCTCGTCGGCGCCCTGCTCGTTGTAGCGCGCGGCGATCTCCACCGGGTCTCCGGCATCGCGCAGTTCGACGAAATTCACGCCTTTGACGACGCGGCCGCCGGTCACGTCCAGGCAGGGAATGATGCGTTTGGCAAGCATGTGAATTGGCACAAAAGGGGTGCGCAAGATACCACGCATGGCGCTCCTTGCGCGCAAACCGCCTCTGCGCTGGGTATATTCCCCGGCTGCGCGCCATAAGTCCCCGATAGTGCGCAACACTACACTGACGTCCGATGGTTCCCCCTGAAGCAAGCGACAGCCCCCCTCTTCCCTCCGAAACTTCCGCCCCCTGGCTACCCTCGCATTACCAGCGCGCCGTGCTTGCGGTCTGCGAGCGCTGCGTCGTGACCACGCGGGAGGCGGTCTACACCACCAGGGACGCCAAGCTGGTGGGTGCCGGTACCCGGATGACGCCAGCGCTGTTCGAGCGCCTGATGAAGCACGAATTGCGCACGCCGCTGGAGCATCTGCTGGCCATGGACGGCATGGTCAGCCAGGCATCGCTGGCGGCACAGGCCCATCAGATGTGCCTGCAGGATCCCCCCATCGAACTGCTGGTGCAGGACGACGCCGGCGGCGTCGCCGCCGCCACGCTCGCCGCCCCCCTGCACGCCATCAGCCTGCCTGCCGCACTGGCCTTCATGCTGACGGTGATGCGCGAACTGGCGCCCGCACAGCTCGCGCATGGTCTTCGGGCAGCGCTCGTCGCCACCTACCTGGGCATGCGCCGCGGCTGGAACAAGAGCGAATGCACCCGGCTGGCGGCCGCCGGCCTGCTGCACGACATCGGCCTCCTGCATCTGGACCCGGCCTGGCGCGACACGGCCCGCCCCATGGCGGCCAGCGAGCGCCAGCAACTGGCCGCCCACCCCACCCTTGCCGCGCGGCTGGTGCACGGCTGGGAGGTTTACCCCCAGTCGGTGGCCGTTGCCATCCTCGAACACCACGAACGCATGGATGGCAGCGGCTACCCGCGCGGCATCCGCGGCGAGCAGATTTCCGACATGGGCCAGATGCTGCTGCTGGCCGAAGTGGTGTCTGCCTTTTTCGAGAAATATGCCAATGATGGCGCCTCGGTGCGCCTTTCGCTGGCGCTGCGCATGGACCGCCAGAAATTTCCGGAGTCGCTTGCAGCGCTGCTGCTGCCCCTGCTGCAATCGAGCGCCATCCAGCCGGGCCATGCGGGCGATCTGGCGGAAATTCGCGGCGCAAGCAGCCGCCTGGCCCAGGCACTGCGGCACTGGAGCACGCTGCAGGCAGCCCTGCCCGCCGGCGACCCGCCGGTGCCGGAGGACAGTCCCGCCGCCTGGATGGCGCGGCGCCTGGCCACCCTGCAGACCAGCTTGTTCGATACCGGCGCCCACCCGGACCACCAGACCGAACTCCTGCCGCTGCTGCAGGCTGATCCTGCCGGTGTCAAAGAGCTGCTGTTTCTCATGCGCGAGGCCCTGTGGCAACTGCAATCGATCGCCAGCACCGCGCTCACGCGCTGGCCCGCCTTGGGCGCAGAGGGTGATCCGCGCGACGCTGCCGCGCGCGCCTGGTGCGACGCGCTGCTGCGCAGCCTGCCGGCAGGCGAACCCTGACGCAGCCAGGGTTTGCTACGGTGCCGCCAGTTCGTCCGCGCGCACCTGGCCCGCGGCGAAGTCGAGATCACCGGAATAGATCGCACGCCCGCAGATCACGCCTTCGACGCCCTCGCCCTCAACCGCGCACAGCTGTTCGATATCGGCCATGCCGGACAGCCCGCCCGAGGCAATCACCGGAATGCTCAGCGCCTGCGCCAGCTTGACGGTGGCCTCGATATTGATGCCGGTGAGCATGCCGTCGCGGCCGATGTCGGTGTAGATGACCGATTCGACGCCCCAGTCCTCGAATTTGCGTGCAAGGTCCACCACCTCATGGCCGGTCAGCTTGCTCCAGCCGTCGGTCGCCACCTTGCCGTCCTTGGCATCCAGCCCGACGATGACATGGCCGCCAAAGGCGCTGCAGGCGTCCTGCAGGAATCCCGGGTTCTTCACGGCGGCCGTGCCGATGATCACGTACTCCAGCCCCGCATCGAGGTAGAGCTCTATGGTGTCCAGGTCGCGGATGCCTCCGCCCAACTGCACCGGAATTTCGTTGCCTACCGCCTTGAGGATGGCCTTGATGGCTCCGCGGTTCTTGGGCTGGCCGGCAAATGCGCCGTTCAAATCCACCAGATGCAGGCGCCTGGCGCCGGCATCGAGCCACTTGCGCGCCATCTCGGCCGGGTCATCGCCGAAGGTGGTGGCCTGGTTCATGTCGCCTTGCTTGAGGCGTACGCAGTGTCCGTCTTTGAGGTCGATGGCGGGTATCAGCAACATTTTGGAGAGGTTGGGGCGTTGGGGGCTGGGCATGGAATTCAGACTTCGCGCTCAACGCCCAACGCTGAACGCCAGCCTGTCTTCACGGTTTCCAGTGCAGGAAGTTGCGATAGAGCTGCAGCCCTTGGGCCGCACTTTTTTCAGGATGAAACTGGGTGGCAAAAAGATTATCACGTGCGATGGCCGCTGCAAAGGGCCCGCCATAGCCGGTTTCGCCCGCACAGTGCAGCGCATCGGCCGGGCGAGCATAGTAGCTGTGCACGAAGTAGAACCAGCTCTCATCGGGCACACCCTGCCACAGCGGGTGCAGCCTGCCTGCCTGCGGTAGCTGGCGCACGCGGTTCCAGCCCATGTGCGGCACCTTGTAGCGGCTGCCGTCGTCCTGCCGGCGGCCCGCAAGCTCAAATCGCAGGACCTCCCCGGGAATGAGGCCCAGGCCATCGACATCGCCTTCGGCGCTGTGCGAGAGCAGCATCTGCATGCCTATGCACACGCCAAACAGCGGCTTGCGCGCGGCGGCTTCCAGCACCGCCGCGCGGACCCCCGAGGCATCGAGCTCGCGCATGCAATCGGGCATGGCGCCCTGGCCCGGCAGCACCACGCGATCGGCCGCGTGCACGGCGTCGGCGTCGCCCGTGACGAGCACCCGCCAGCCTTCGCCCTCGGCCGCGGCCCGCACGGCCTGCGACACCGAGCGCAGATTGCCCATGCCATAGTCCACCACGGCCACCGTTTTTACTTTATTTTGCATAGCTGTCAGCGCTTATCCAGCAAGCGTTACAGGCCTTTTTGATTCAAATTACAGCGCACCCTTGGTCGACGGGATCACCCCCGCGGCACGCGGATCGGGCTCTGCCGCGGCGCGCAGCGCGCGCGCAAAGGCCTTGAAAATCGTTTCGCACTGGTGGTGCGCATTCACGCCCTTGAGGTTGTCGACGTGCAGCGTGACACCCGCGTGGTTCACGAAGCCCTGGAAAAATTCATGCACCAGCTGCGTATCGAAGCCGCCGATCATCGCGGCCGTGAAAGCCACGTCCAGGTGCAGCCCGGGCCGGCCGGAAAAATCCAGCACGACGCGCGAAAGCGCTTCATCCAGCGGCACGTAGGCATGGCCGTAGCGGCGAATGCCCTTCTTGTCGCCGATGGCACGCGCCACGGCCTGGCCGAACGCGATGCCCACGTCTTCGACGCTGTGGTGGCCATCGATGTGCAGATCGCCATCGCACTGCACCTCCAGGTCGATCAGGCCGTGGCGCGCGATCTGGTCGAGCATGTGGTCGAAGAAGCCGATGCCGCTGTTCAGCCGCGTCTGGCCGGTTCCATCCAGGTTGATGGCTACGCGGATGCGCGTTTCGGCGGTCTGGCGGCTGACCTCGGCGGTGCGGTCGGTTCGGCTGGAGGCAACGAGAGCAGAAGAAGTCATAGCGAGGCGCGCAGCGCTTGCAAGAGGGCGGTATTTTCGTCAGCGCTGCCCACGGTCAGCCGCAGGCAGTTGGCGAGCAATGGGTGCATTGTAGAAACGTTCTTCACCAGCACCTTGCGCTCGCGCAAACCGGCGAAGGCGCGCGCCGCATCGGGTACGCGCACCAGGACCATGTTGGCCTCGCTCGGGAAGGGTCGCACCCCGGGCATTTGCCCCAGTTGTTCCAGAATGCGAGCACGCTGCGCCCGTATTTCCTGCGCCTGAGCGGCAAAAACATCTTCATGCTCCAAGGCAAACAGCGCGCATTCGCTGTTGAGCACACCCACGTTGTAGGGCGGACGCACCTTGTCGAGCTCGGCGATCAAACCAGCCTCACCCAGCAGATAGCCAATCCGCACACCCGCCAGACCGAACTTGCTGAGCGTGCGCAGGATGAGCACATGGCGGTGCATCTCGGGCGCCGAGCGCACGTTTTCCATCCAGCTGCGCGCGGCAAACGGCTGGTAGGCCTCGTCCATCACCACCAGGCCGCCGGCCGCGCCCTGCGCGGCGATGATGCGGGCGATGGCGCCCTCGTCCCACAGCGTGCCGGTGGGGTTGTTGGGATAGGCCAGGTAAACGATGGCCGGGCGGTGCCGCGCGATGGCCGCCAGCATGGCCGCTTCATCCAGCTCGAAATCGGCCGTGAGCGGCACGCCGTGAAAGGCCAGGCCCTGCAGCTGCGCGCTCATGGCGTACATCACGAAGCCGGGCAGCGGCGCGAGGATGGAGGCGCCCGGCACGTCGCAGGCCAGCGCCAGCAGGCTGATCAGCTCGTCCGAGCCGTTGCCCAGCATCAGCGACCAGCCCGCCGGCGGCTGCGCCTGGCCCTGCAAGGCCGTCCTGAGCTGTTCGGCACCCTCACCCGGATAGCGGTTGACCGCCACCTGCCCCAGCCGCTTTCCCAACTCGGCCTGCAAGGCGGCCGGGAGGCGATAGGGGTTTTCCATCGCGTCCAGCTTGACCATGCCGCGCGAATCCTGCACCGCATAGGCATGCATGCCTTGCACGTCATGGCGCAGCCGGGCCAGGGGATGGACAGAAACCTCTTCAGTGGTCATGGGATAAAGGCATTCGTTGGATTGAAAAAAAGGAAGGGAGCACCTGCACCGCCTCGCAACACGGCAGGCGCGGCAGGTACGTCCGGATAACGGGCCGTCAGGCGGACCGTGCGCCTGTCACGCCTGAAAGCAGGGCACGCATTGCACGGCAACGGCGCTCATCGAGCGCCTGCGGGCAAATTTACCCGAATTCAGCGGCGCCAGAGACAAACGCTTCAAGCACTCGTTCCGCCAAAGCGTGGCGCCAGCGCATTGACGATGAGCGACAGCACATAGATGCCCGCCAGGCTCAGCACATACGAAACCACCATGTTGGCCAGCCCCACCAGGAAGGGCATGCGCACCGTGGCGCCGAGGCCGCCCATGCCGATCAGCGTCATGCCGATGAAGCCGCAGAGGGCGGGAATGGCGGCGAGCCACGCCAGGTAGCCGGGATACAGCCCGGCCGCGGTGGCAGGCTCGGCCGCGATGGCCGCCCAGGTGGGCTGGGGACTGAGCAACAGACTCTTGACGCGATCGACGATGGCCATGGCGACGCTCCTTGACGGGCATGGTGCCCGAACCCGGGCCCGCAAAAACCCATGCCGTCAATGTAACTATTTCCCGGCGGGTGCGAAAGCCTCGGTGCCGCCCGCAGCCACGGCCATTGGCGTGCATCCCGAAACGCACCACACGCTCATGTGCCGCTTCGCCCTGCGCGATCGGCCAGTACGCTGGCGCGCGACGTCAAGGATCTGGTTGTCCGCTGCGCCCATCGAGTGGGACGACGGACGCAGCCCGCCAAGCGGAAGGCGTCAACCCTGTCAACTGCCGAAAACGGCTGGAGAAATGGGCCGGGGAAGAGAAGCCGAGATCCAGCGCCAGTTCGGTGATCGACAGCCGGCTTTCGCGCAGCAGCGCCTTGGCGCGCTCCATGCGCATCTCGCTGAGCACCTGGTATGGCGGGCGACCCGTGCTGGCCTTGAAGGAGCGGCTGAAGTGGTCGGGTGACAAGGCGACCGAGCGCGCCAGTTGGGCCACCGACAGGCCGTGCCCCGCGCCATCGATCGCCTCCATGGTCTTGCGCAGACGCCAGGCAGGCAGGGCTGGCACTTCCTTGCGTCCGGCGTCATCGGCAGCGGGGCTGGCTTCGAGCAGCAGTGCGAGGATCGCCCCCAGGTAGTTGGGCGCATAGCTGCCGCCTTCGCCCGCACCGCTTCCGGAGTCCCACAGGCGCCTGGCGATCTGCCCGACCAGCGGCTCATTCAGCTGCCGCCGGGCGAGTTGCTTGATGCGGCTTTCAATCAGATCCGCGTCAGCGCCGAGCAATTGCGCCAGCGGATGCAGTGCAACGCCCAGGTGCAGAACCAACGGGTTGCCCTCAAAGCGCCAATAGGAGCCGCAGCTCGGCGGCGTCAGCAGCACCTGGCCAGGCATTGCGTTGAAGCGTTGAGATCCGCAGCCAATGTCGCGCAGTACCGGCGCATGCCGAGCGCGCAGCACGATGCTGATGATCAGTTCCTGAACGGGCCTGTATTCGATGCCGTCCGCCGGCGCGTGCTCGACCAGCGCCATGGTGAGAGGGGTGGACTCAAGCGCTCGCACGTCGGCCCGGCGAATGGGCAAGGTCCGGTCATTCAGATAAGCAGTGAAGCCCGGCTGACCCGCGGGGCGGGTGACTGCATCCATCGTCGTCCATCCTCCCCAGTCAGCGGCATGCAGCAAAAAAAATGCGCTGCCGATTCAGGCCGATCGTGAGCCGGCCCCGATTCAGAACTGGTACGAAAGCACAGCGGAAATGATTTGCGCCTTGCGTTTGCTGTCCACGCCGTGGCGCAGATTGTATTCAAGGTCAAAGCGATAGGGGCCGCCCACCACCGCCAGGCCCAACGACGCCAGGACGTAGCGCCGATCCCTCAAGCGCAGGTCCACATCGTTGGCGTATTCCGCTTCAAGCCCAAGCGAAAGACTCGGCAGAAATTGCCACTGCGGGCCAGCTGCCTGCTGTTTTTCAACCCGGGCGCGCACCCAGGCCGCGCCGTAGTCCTCGTGCTTGCCGTGCAGCACCGAGGCGCTGGCCGTATTGAAAAAGCTGCGCTGGTAGTTCGCACCGACGATGGGGCGCAGCAACCAGCCCGGCGGCAGCAGACCAATATCTTGCGTGCTGAACGTCCCGATCAGTTCAACCTGCGCATAGAACCGGTTTTCATCGTAGTCCTGCCGCTGCCGCATGAAATCGTTTGAGACCGTGTAGCTGGCTTTGCCTCGCTGATAGTCCATGCGTGCGGCCAGGCCCCAATGCGGGGTATAAGCCTCAGCGTAGCGCAGCTGCAGGGCCCAGGCGTTGCGCCGCGATCGACCCAGGGTGTTGACCGGATCCTGGTGGTAGCGCAGGTCGTAGCCGTCATGCTCAAAGCTCAGTCCAATGCCAAGCAATCGGCTGGGAATCGGCGCATGGAAATACTGCAACTCGACCTTGGGGCTGTTGCCCACGGGTTCAACCGGCAGGTTGTTGCTGCCGACAACCCGGGTGGGTTCCACATTGATGCGCAAGAAATGGGCGCCGGTGGCTGCTGGCAGTTCCTTCATCATGGAAATCGGCAGCACGAAGACACGGGCGCGATCCCGGAACGCGGGCCAGGCGGGCGGCGGCACGCCTTGGCCGATCAACGCGTCGTTGACGTAGCCGGCGGTGGCCCTGGAAGCGCCGATCTTGGTCTGCGTGTTGCCATAGATTTCATTGGAAAACAGGGGATTCATCAACCCGGCCTGTCCCAGCGTCATCATGCTGACCATGCCGGGCGTGGGGCTGAAACCGCCGGCCGGCTGCTCCGTCCCGGCCGCCGCGACACCTGCCAGCAGGCCCGCGAAGGCGAGCGCACACGGTATTCTCATCACCCTTGTTTTCATCACGATCTCCCGTCTCCGTTGTTCTGTACGCCGCGATGGCAGAGCCGCACGCGCCAACGCATGCGCGTGGCCCGGGCCACGCCTGCGCGCTGGCTGGCGATGAAGCTTGCCGATCGGGCTTGCGGCTTCAGCCGCGGGGCGTCATCCCGCGCCGCGCCGCGCCGCATCAATGGGTGGGCTCGCCCGGTGCGGCGCCCGACAGGCGCTGCAGCATGGGGATATCCATGTGGTACATCGGCTCGTCGTTGGGCCCGAGGAAGGCAGACGCGCCCTGGCACACCATCAGCAATTCCGTCTCTTGGTCAAACGGCAGGGCATCATGGATCGCCCCCTTGGGTTCGGAGACGTAGTCACCGGCCTGGAAAGGTCCGGTCTGCCGGTGCACGCCCGTACCCTTGAGGATGTAGATTTCGGCGCTCTCCAGGTGCTTGTGCCGCGGCAGGACGCCCCCGGGTTCGGCACGAATCATGACGCTGAAGGCGCCGGTTTCAGGGACCAGCTTGATCACCTTGACGAAAACCCGCGGTGCCAGCGGCAGCCAGGGCAATCCATCGCAGTGCACCGTCGCTCCGCCCTTGTATTCATTCATTTCCCGTCTCCTGGTCTGATCTGGTGTAGTGCCCGCTCGATAGCGAGCCTGATCAACAAGCCTGGGCAGCTATTGACCACGACCAGTTTAGGAAACAGGACTCTGCGCCGCTTTCAGTTTTCCGACGCGGCTATCGGAAAAGCGTCCGCGCCTACGAACGCCCGCACCCACAACGGAGAGGCTATGAACTCTTCAGCCGCATCTCCGCCGCCCGCGCATGCGCCTGCAGGCCCTCGCCATGCGCCAGCACGCTGGCGATGCGGCCGAGCACCTGCGCGCCCTGTTCGCTCACCTCGATCAGGCTGGTGCGTTTCTGGAAGTCGTACACCCCGAGCGGGCTGGAAAAGCGCGCCGTGCCGCTGGTGGGCAGCACGTGGTTGGGGCCGGCGCAGTAGTCGCCCAGCGACTCGGTGGTGTAAGCGCCCATGAAGATTGCACCGGCGTGGCGCAGCAGCGGCTCCCAGCGCTGCGGCTCGCGGCTGGAGATTTCGAGGTGCTCGGGGGCGATGCGGTTGGAGATTTCGCAGGCTTCCTGCATGCTGCGCGTGTGGATCAGCGCGCCGCGCCCCGAGAGCGAGGCGGCGATGATTTCCGCGCGTGGCATCTCTGGCAGCAGCCGGTGCATCGCCTGCGCCACCTGCGCTATGTAATCGGCATCGGGGCACAGCAGGATGGACTGCGCCAGCTCATCATGCTCGGCCTGGCTGAACAGATCCATCGCCACCCAGTCGGGCGGCGTCGTGCCATCGGCCAGCACCAGGATTTCACTCGGCCCGGCGATCATGTCGATGCCGACCTGGCCGAACACCCGCTTCTTGGCGCTGGCCACATAGGCGTTGCCGGGGCCGGTGATCTTGTCCACCTTGGGCACCGTGGCCGTGCCGTAAGCCAATGCGGCAACCGCCTGCGCGCCGCCAATGGTGAAGCCGCGCGTGACGCCCGCGAGATAGGCCGCCGCCAGCACCAGCGGGTTCTTCTCGCCACCCGGCGTGGGCACCATCATGATGATCTCGGGCACGCCCGCCACCTGCGCGGGAATGGCGTTCATCAGCACGCTGCTCGGGTAGGCCGCCTTGCCGCCCGGCACGTAGATGCCCACGCGGTCCAGCGGCGTCACCTTCTGCCCCAGCAGCGTGCCGTCTTCGTCGCGGTAACTCCAGCTCTCGCCGCAGGCCTTTTTCTGCGCCGCGTGGTAGCGGCGCACGCGGTCGGCGGCGGCGGCCAGCGCATCACGCTGCACCGTGGGCAGACTGTCGTGTGCGGATTTCAGTTCAGCTTGCGTGAGCTCAAGCTCGGCAACACTTGCGGCAGTCAGGCGGTCAAAGCGCGCGGTGGTCTCCAGCACCGCCGCATCGCCGCGCTGCTGCACGTCGGCAAGGATGTCGGCCACGCGCTGCTCGATCGCCGCATCCTGCGCGCTGGACCAATGCAGGCGCGCGGCGAGTTCTTGCTCAAATGTGCCTGAAGCGCTTGACAGCCGTGCGGGATCAGCTATTAATTTCACCAGTTTCTCCTGAACCTGCGATGCAGCCGCTCAGGCGGCCACTGCGCTCGCAAATGCCTCGATGATGCGTTTGAGCCGCGCCTGCTTGAGCTTGAACGCGGCCTGGTTCACCACCAGATGGCTGCTGATCTCCATGATGCGCTCGACCTCCACCAGCTGGTTGGCCTTGAGCGTGTTGCCGGTGGAGACCAGATCGACGATGGCATCCGCCAGGCCCGTGAGCGGCGCCAGCTCCATGCTGCCGTAGAGCTTGATGAGGTCCACATGCACGCCCTTGCCGGCAAAGAATTCGCGCGCGATATGCGGGTACTTGGTGGCCACGCGCAGGCGCGCGCCCTGGTGCACCGCCTGCTCATAATCAAAATCGGCGCGCACCGCCACGCTGACATGGCATTTGGCGATACGCAGATCCAGCGGCCTGAAGAGACCCTGCCCGCCATGTTCGATCAGCGTATCCTTGCCGGTCACGCCGATGTCGGCGCCGCCGTATTCCACGTAAGTGGGCACATCGGTGGCGCGCACCAGCACCACGCGCACATCGTCCTGGTTCGTCCGCAGGATCAGCTTGCGCGTCTTTTCCGGGTCTTCCAGCACCTCGATCCCGGCGGCAGCCAGCAGCGGCAGGGTTTCATCGAAGATGCGGCCTTTGGAGAGGGCCAGGGTAATCACGGTATTCCTTCCTGATCTCTGATGACGAAATGACCTCGCTGCGCTTCGATGACGGCGCTGCGCCGCCATGACCCCGAGAGTCATTTCGTCATGGCTGCCGCGCCAGCGGCGCAGTCATTCTGTCATCGGATGCGCTCGATATCCGCACCCAAACCCCGCAGCTTGTCTTCCATCGCGTCGTAGCCGCGGTCCAGGTGGTAGATGCGGTCCACCACCGTCTCGCCCTCGGCCATCAGACCGGCGATCACCAGGCTGGCGGAGGCGCGCAGGTCGGTGGCCATCACCGTCGCGCCGGTCAGGCGCGCGCCGCCTGCCACCGTGGCCACTCGGCCATCGACCATGATCTCGGCGCCCAGGCGCATGAGCTCGTTCACGTGCATGTAGCGGTTCTCGAAGATGGTCTCGGTCACCGTCGTCGTGCCCTGCGCCACCAGGTTGAGCGCCATGAACTGCGCCTGCATGTCGGTGGGAAAGCCCGGATATTCCATGGTGCGAAAGCCCTGCGCCGTGAGCTGTGCACCGCCCGGGCTCTGCACCCGCATGCCCGCGGCTTCGGCGCTGACCGTGGCGCCTGCACTGCGCAGCTTGTCCACCAGCGCCTCCAGATGGTCGATGCGCGCATGTTCCAGCAGCACATCGCCGCCGGTGGCCGCCACCGCGCAGGCAAAGGTGCCGGCTTCGATGCGGTCGGCCACCACCTGGTGCGTGCAGCCCTGCAGGCGATCGACGCCCTGGATGCGGATGCTGCTGCTGCCGTGGCCCTCGATGCGCGCGCCCATCGCGATCAGCATCTCGGCCAGATCCGCCACCTCGGGCTCCTGCGCGGCGTTTTCCAGCACCGTCTCGCCTTCGGCGAGGCAGGCAGCCATCATCAGGTTCTCGGTGCCTGTGACGGTGATCATGTCGGTGGTGATGCGCGCGCCGTGCAGACGTTTTCGCCCCTCGGGCAGGCGCGCGACGATGTCGCCGTGCTCCAGCGTGATCTGCGCGCCCATCGCCGTCAGGCCCTTGATGTGCTGGTCCACCGGGCGCGCGCCGATGGCGCAGCCGCCGGGCAGCGACACGCGGGCATGGCCGAAGCGCGCCAGCAGCGGACCCAGCGCCAGCACCGAGGCACGCATGGTCTTGACCAGCTCGTAGGGCGCCACGGGCTGCAGCGCATCGGACGCAAAAAAGCTCATGCCGCCACGCTCGCCATGCGTTTCGCTGCGCACGCCCATGTGGTCCAGCAATTGCCGCATGGTGCGCACATCGTGCAGGCGCGGCACGTTCACCAGGTGCACCGGCTCGCTGGTGAGCAGCGCCGCGCACATCTGCGGCAGCGCCGCGTTCTTGGCGCCCGAGATCGCGACACGCCCGTTCAACGGGCGGCCGCCACGGATCAGAAGTTTGTCCATATCATTAAAATCAGCCTGCAGCGCAATACCACAAAGCGCTGGCAGCTATCAAAATCAATTATTCTGCTGCTGGGCCTGCACCCATTCGGCGGGCGTGAAGGTCTTCATCGAGAGCGCATGCAGCGCTTCGCTGTCCATGTGCTCGCGCACGGTGCCATAGACGAGCTGATGGCGCTGGATAGCCCGCTTGCCCTCGAACGCCGGCGAAACGATGAGCGCATACCAGTGGTGCCCATCGCCATCGACCACCAGATGCTCGCAGGCAAGATGGTCGGCAATGCATTGCTTGATGTCGTCAGCGGTCATGGGGCACCCTTGCAGAAAAATGCTCAATTGCGAATCTTGTAGCCAATGCGCAGCAGATGCAGCGTGAGGCCGCTGATGAGCAGCCACGCCAGCCCCACTACCGCCAGACTGATCCAGGGGGAGATGTCGCTCACCCCGAAGAAGCCGTAGCGAAAGCCATCGACCATGTAGAAGAACGGGTTGAGCTGGCTCACGCCCTGCCAGAACGGCGGCAGCGTGTCGATGGAATAGAACACGCCCGAGAGAAAGGTCATGGGCACGATGACGAAGTTCTGGAACGTCGCCATGTGGTCGAACTTGTCGGCCCACAGGCCCGCGATCACGCCCAGCGACGCCAGTAAACCGGCACCCAGCAGGGCGAACACCAGGCTCCACAACGGCGCCACGAATCCCGGATTGGCGTAAAGCAGCGTGACGATGAACACCCCCAGGCCCACCACCAGCCCGCGCAACACCGATGAACCCACATAGGCGGTGAACCAGGCCCAGTGCGACAGCGGCGTGAGCTGGACGAACACCAGGTTGCCCATGATTTTGCTCTGCACCAGGCTCGACGAGCTGTTGGCAAACGCGTTCTGCAGCATGCTCATCATCACCAGGCCCGGCACCAGAAAGGCCGTATAGCTCAGGTGTCCATAGACCTGGAGGCGATTTTCCAGCACGTGGCCGAAGATCAGCAGGTAGAGCATGGAGGTGACGATGGGCGCCACCACGGTCTGGAACGCCACCTTCCAGAAGCGCAGCAGTTCCTTGTAGAAGAGGGTCTGCCAGCCGTTCATGCGGCAACCCCGGCGGCTTCGTCGCGCACGGTTTCCATGACGTGGATGAATACGTCTTCCAGGTCGGCCTTTCGGATTTCCACGTCCTCCACACGCACGCCCGCGGCGCGCAGCATGGCAAGGTGGCGTTCGATTTCCTGGGCGTCGCGCGCCGGCAGCTGCGCCACGCGCCCGGTCACGCGCGCCAGCGGTGCCAGCTCCGGCGGCAGGGCATCGTCCGTCTTGAAGCGCAGCACCTGGGTCGAAGCCTGCGCCAGCAGCTCGGACGTCTTGGCCAGCGCCACCACATGCCCGTGCTTGAGCATCGCCAGGCGGGTGCACAGCGCCTCGGCCTCTTCCAGGTAGTGCGTCGTCAGCAGCACCGCATGGCCCTGCTTGTTCAGCTGCGCGACGAACTGCCACAGCGTCTGGCGCAGCTCCACGTCCACGCCCGCCGTCGGCTCATCGAGCACGATGACTGGCGGCTTGTGCACCAGCGCCTGCGCCACCAGCACGCGCCGCTTCATGCCGCCCGAGAGCTGGCGCATGTTGGCATCCGCCTTGTCCGCCAGGCCCAGGTGCGCCAGCAATTCGTCGATCCAGGCGTCGTTGTTGCGCAGCCCGAAATAGCCCGACTGCAGACGCAGCGTCTCGCGCACGCTGAAAAACGGGTCGTAGACCAGTTCCTGCGGCACCACGCCCAGCAGCTTGCGCGCGGCGGCGTAGTCGCCCTGCACATCGTGCCCCATCACCTTGACGCTTCCGTGCGTGGCGCGCGCCAGGCCGGCGAGGACGCTGATCAGCGTGGTCTTGCCCGCGCCGTTGGGGCCCAGAAGCCCGAAAAATTCGCCTTCCGCAATCTCGAAGCTCACGCCGGAGAGGGCCTGGAACGGACCATGCGGCGTGGCAAAGGTTTTGGAGACGGATTGAAAGGAGACTGCGGTCATGGCAACCGCGCATTTTAATCGGTGTGGCCCTGGCCCGCTCCCGTACCCATCCCGAGACACACGACCCGGTTGCGCCCCTGCTGCTTGGCCGCGTAGAGCGCCCGGTCGGAACGCGCAAAAATCTGGTCGAATCGCTCATCGCCCGCAACAAGGCTGGTGACGCCAAAACTGGCCGTCACCTTCATGCCCAGGCCGGAAAAAGCGGCGTGCACGGCCAGGTTCTGGCACAGCCGTCCCGCCAGCTCGGAGGCGGCAGCCAGCTCCGTCTCGGGCAGGAGGACGCAAAACTCCTCGCCTCCGGTGCGTGCCAGCAGGTCATTGCCGCGCAGGCTGCCCTGCACGCACTGCGCGATGGTCCGCAGCACCTGATCGCCCACGGGGTGGCCGTGGCGATCATTGATGTCCTTGAAATGGTCGACATCGATGGCCATCAGGCTCAACGGCCGCGCATAGCGGCGGCTGCGTTCGAACTCCGCCTGGGCCGCCTCCTGGAAGCTGCGCCGGTTGGCAACGCCCGTGAGCGCATCGGTGCGTGCCTGGCGCTGCAGCTCTTCCTTCAAATCGTGCAGCTCGGTGATGTCGGTGCTCAGGCCGATCACCGCGCGGCTGCCGTCGGCCTGCTGCCAGGGGACGACCACGCTCCAATAGTGGCGCATGCGCCCATCCCTGCCCTGCATGGCCTCCTCGCTGACCGAACGCTGGCCGCTGGCCAGGATTTCCTGGTCCTTGCGCCAGAACCGTTCCGCCGCCTCGGACGGCATCAGTTCGCCGTCGAGCTTGCCGACCACCTGCTCCGACGGCAGGCCGAAGGCATCGGCGGCGCGCTGGTTGGCGTAGCGAAAGCGCCGGTCTTCGCCTTTCATGTAGACCAGCGCATCGACGTTGTCGAGTACCGCGGCAAGCAGCGCCTTCTGCTCGGCCACTTCGTTTTCCAGCCGCTTCTTGTCGGTGATGTCGTAGGACACGCCCACCATGCCCGAAATCGCGCCCGCGGCATCCCGCAAAGGACGCTTGATGGTCCAGTAGGTGCGCACCTCGCCGGTATCCGGAATCACGTTCGATTCCTCCCGTGACACCACCTCGCCGTGGATCAGCACCCGCCGGTCTATCGCCGCGTGGTCTTCGTCGTGCGCGAGCTTGATGAAATCGTCAAACGTCCTGCCCAGCACCTCCTGCAGGCTTCGCCCGAGCAGCCGCAGCACCATGGGATTGGCATACACATAGCTCCCCTGCAAGTCCGTGGCAAACACGAAGGCGCCCATCTCGTCGAGGATTTCGCGAAACGGATCGGCCACGAAAGTGGCGGTGGCGGGATGGGCAGGCGCGGCGCAGGCGACACCCTCGGGCCGATCGCCCCCCGGAAGCGTCATTGCGGCGCCACCAGCAAGGCCTGCACGCCGTACAGCTGCGCCAGACTCTGCAGCGCCTGCGGCATGGCCCGGGCGGTCAAAGCCTTGCCGTCGTAGAGCGCGGCGCGGCGGCACTCCAGCAGCACCGCCAGCGCAGAGCTGTCGAAGGTCGCCAGTGCCGCGCAATCCACCACCACCTCGGCGCCTGCCTCGGCCTCCAGCCCCTGCAGCAGCAGTTGCAGGCAGGCGCTGGCCTGGGGATGCGTCAGCGTGGCGGGCAGGACAAGCACGGACAGCCGCTCCTCACTTGCCGGCGGCGTTGGCCTTGTTGCGCGCCACCAGCGCCTCGATCAGGCCATCGACACCCTTGGCGTTGATCTCGGCGGCGAACTGGCTGCGGTAGGTTTCCACCAGCCAGACGCCCATGACGTTGATGTTGTAGATCTTCCAGGCCTCGCCGGGCTTCTGCGCCAGGCGGTAATCGAGCTGGATTGGGTCGCCCCGCCCGCGCACCTCGGTGCGCACCAGCACGTCGGTATCCGCGGGCGCGGCCCGCAAGGGCTTGACGACGATGGTCAGATCGGACACCTCCGCCAGGGCGCCCGCGTAGGTGCGCACCAGCAGCTGCTTGAACTCGTCCTGCAGGCGCTGCTGCTGCTCAGGCGTGGCCTTGCGCCAGCCGGGGCCGACGCTCGCCGCCGTCATGCGCTTGAAATCCAGGTGCGGCAGGATGATCTTATCCACCAGCGCCACGATCCTGTGCACGTCCCCGGCCTTGATCTGCGGATCCTTGCGCACGGCATCCAGCACCTCGCTGGACAGGCGTCCGACCAGGGCATCGGGCGCCTCACCGGCCGCCCAGGCGCGGGCCAGGCCGGCACTGGCGCCCAGCGCCCCCGCGGTGCGCAGCAGCGCCCGGCGATCCATTTTCCAATCCATGTGAGCCATCAATCATCCTCCGGCAGCTTGCCGTCATCGTCACTGCCTGCCTTGTCCGCCGCATCGCCGCGCACGCCAAGGTACACATCGCGCGTGAAGGTGTAGGGGTCCAGCGCCGCCGCATCGCGCACCCCGGTCACGCCCAGCAGGCTGGCACGCCGGTCCACCACGCGCAGGCCGTACAGGCTGTTGCGCGTGGAGACCGGGCGCGCGTGCCAGGCCAGGTCGCCCCAGGTGTCGGCCGGCAGCGCCACCGTATCGCGCAGCGTGGAAGGCCCGAACAGCGGCAGCACCAGGTACGGCCCGGTCGGCACGCCCCAATGCCCCAGCGTCAGCCCGAAATCCTGCTTGTGGCGCGGAATGTTCGCTTCGCTCGCCACGTCGAACAGGCCGCCGATGCCGATGAAGCTGTTGATGCCAAAGCGCGCCAGGCTGTCCGCAGCCGCCTGCCCGCGGGCCTGCAGCACATTGTTCACGAACGACCAGAGATCACCGAGGTTGGCGAAGAAGTTGCCGATGCCCGCGCGCACCGGCCAGGGCAGCACGTTCTTGTACACCGTGGCCACGGGCGTCATCACCACCTTGTCCACCCCGTCGTTGAACTGGGTCATCGCCCGGTTGTAGGGCTCCAGCGGATCCTGCGGGTGGGCGCCAGGCCCCGTCGCGCATCCCGCCACGGCCAGGCACAGCGCCGCTGCGGCAAGCCAGCGCCCGCCGCGCAGGCCGCCATGCCAGCGAAGTTTGTTTTTTTTCATTTCTTGCCGGCAGCCGGTGCCGGGCTGCCCCCTTCCTGTGCCTTGCCATATAAAAACTGGCCAATCAGATTTTCCAGCACCACGGCCGATTGCGTCGAGGTCACGCTGTCGCCATTCACCAGATTCTTCTCGTCCGCGCCCGCCTCGATGCCGATGTACTGGTCGCCCAGCAGGCCGCTGGTGAGGATTTTCAGCGAGCTGTCCTTGGGAAACAGATAGCGCTTGTCCATCTCCAGCGCCACCTTGGCCTGGAAGGTGCTGTCGTCGAAGGTGATGGAGCGCACGCGCCCCACGACCACGCCGGCGCTGCGCACCGCCGCCTTGGGCTTGAGGCCGCCGATATTGTCGAACTTGGCGCTGATCTCGTAGCCCGACTGCCAATGCAGATTGAGCAGATTGGCCGACTGCAGCGCCAGAAACACCAGCGCCGCCAGCCCCAGGATCACGAACAGGCCCACCCAGACATCATTCTTTGAACGTTCCATGCCACCACCCTCTACAAGCTGAACATCAAGGCGGTGAGCATGAAGTCAAGCGCCAGCACCGCCAGCGACGCAATGACCACCGTGCGCGTCGTCGCGCGCGAGACGCCCTCGGGCGTCGGCCTGGCCACATAGCCCTGCAGCACCGCGGTGAAGGTCACCGCCAGGCCGAACACCAGGCTCTTGACCACGCCGTTGCCCACATCCTTGAACACATCCACGCCGCTTTGCATCTGGCCCCAGAATGCACCGGCATCCACCCCGATCATCACGACACCCACCAGCCAGCCGCCCAGCACGCCCACGGCATTGAAGACGAGCGCCAGCACCGGCATGGCGATGACGCCGCCCCAGAAGCGCGGCGCCAGAATGCGCTGCACCGGGTCCACCGCCATCATCTCCATCGCGGCCAGCTGCTCGCCCGCGCGCATCAGGCCGATTTCGGCCGTGAGCGAAGTGCCCGCGCGCCCGGCAAACAGCAGCGCCGTCACCACCGGCCCGAGCTCGCGCACCAGGCTCAAGGTCACCATCAGCCCGAGCGAACTCTCCGAGCCATAAAGCTGCAGCACGTTGTAGCCCTGCAGCGCCAGCACGAAGCCGACGAACAAGCCCGACAGCGCAATGATGACCAGCGAATGGTTGCCCAGGAAGTGCACCTGGTCGCGCAGCAGCGCCGGGCGGCGCAGCGTGGCGCCCAGCAGCGCCAGGAGGCGGCCCAGCAGCCGCGCGCCGCTGCCCATGGCGGCAAGCTCGCTGCGCACGGTGAATCCGATATCCGAAGGACGCCACCAGCTCATCGCCTGCCTCCCACCGGGCCGAAGTCCTGCTCCACCGTCGGGCCCGGGTGATGAAACGGCACCGGCCCTGTCGGCAGCGCATGCACGAATTGGCGCACCAGCGGATCGTCGCTGGTGCGCACCTCGCCCGGCGTGCCCTGCACCGCCACGTTGCCCGCGCCCAGAATCACCACATGGTCCGCCAGCGCGAAGGTTTCCTGCAGATTGTGCGAAACCAGGATGGTCGTCACGCCCATCGCGTCGCTGAGCTGGCGTATGAGCTGCGCCGCGGTACCCAGCGAGATCGGGTCCAGCCCGGCGAACGGCTCGTCGTACATGATGAGCTCCGGATCGAGCGCAATCGCGCGCGCCAGCGCCACGCGCCGCGCCATGCCGCCGGAAATCTGGCTCGGCATCAGGTCGCGCGCGCCGCGCAGGCCCACGGCATGCAGCTTCATGAGCACGATGTCGCGGATCAGCGCCTTACCCAGGCTGGTGTGCTCGCGCAGCGGGAAAGCGACGTTGTCGAACACGCTCATGTCGGTGAACAGCGCGCCGAACTGGAACAGCATGCCCATGCGCCGCCGTGCGGCATACAGCTGCGCCATGTCCATCGGGCCGATGTCCCGGCCGTCCACCAGCACCTGGCCCTTCTGCGCCCGCTGCTGCCCGCCGATCAGGCGCAGCACCGTGGTCTTGCCGCCGCCCGAGGCGCCCATGATGGCCGTGACCTTGCCGCGCGGCACCGTCAGCGAAAAATCGCGCAGGATCACGCGCTCGCCATACCCGAAGGTGACGTCGCGCAGTTCGACAAACGGTTCTGGATGCAAGGGTTCGCTGGAGGGCATGCTGTACGGCCAGGGCAGCGGCCTACAGGTGCAGGGAAGACTGCGATCATAAAGGCGCGCGCCAAAGGCTGCTCGGCCCCGTTGGCGGCGCGCCCGGACGGCCGGCACGGCCATTCGCTATAGTCGCCCTCTTCCCTCGTCGCACGAATCTGCTGTCGCCGGGCCTGTTCACGCAGCCGGCCGTACAGCCTTTGAGCATGGATGAAAGGCTTTCCCACGATGAACCAGGCTGTCGCCACCTCTCCCGCCCCCCGCGCCAACCACCGGCTTGCCACCGGGCTGCATCTGATCGGCGACCTGTACGGCTGCCGCTGCGACGCCCGCCTGATGCTGGATGCCGACCACCTCGAAGATTTCTGCAAACGCCAGGTGGCCGGCGCGGGATTGACCGCCGTCGGCTCGCTGTTTCACAGTTTTGGCGAGGACGGCGGCGTGACGGGCGTGGTGGTGCTGGCAGAGTCGCACCTTTCCATCCACACCTGGCCCGAATCGGGTTATGTGACGCTGGACGTCTACGTCTGCAACTACACCGCGAACAACCGCCCCAAGGCGCAGAAACTGTTCGACGGCATCAAATCCGCCTTCAACCCGAAGGAGCCGCGCCTGCACCGCGTAGACCGGGCCTGACGGACATGGCAGGCCCCACGCAGCGCGCCCTGGCCGAGCGCCTGAACGCGCATTTCGGCATCTATCTCACGCACTGCCGCCTGCTGGCGGAAGTGCGCTCGGACTGGCAGCACATCGAGATTCACGAGCACCCCCAGTTCGGGCGGCTCATGCGCATCGATGGCTGCTTCATGACCAGCGAGCGCGACGAATTCTTCTACCACGAGCCCATGGTGCACCTGCCCGCCATCGCCCACCCCGGCGTGCGCCGGGCGCTGATAGTGGGCGGCGGCGACGGTGGCGCGGCCGAAGAGCTGCTCAAGCTGCCGGACATGGCGCAGGTGACGCTGTGCGAGCTCGACGGCGCCGTGATCCGCCTGGCGCACGAATGGCTGCCGGCCATCCACCGCGGCGCGTTCGACGATCCGCGCCTGCGCCTGCAACTGGGCGATGCGCGCGCCTTCATCGCCGCCACCAAGGAACGCTTCGACCAGATCGTGCTCGATCTCACCGACCCCTTCGGCCCGGCGGTCGAGCTCTATACCGTGGAGTTCTACCAGGCCTGCCGCCGCATCCTGGCGCCGGACGGCGTCGTGTCGCTGCACCTGGGCTCGCCCATCCACCTGCAGAACAGCCTGCGGCGCCTGCATGCCTCATTGCGGGCGGTGTTTCCCATCGTGCGGCCCTATCTGCAGTACGTGCCGCTCTACGGCACGCTGTGGTGCATGGCGATGGCGTCCGGCGGCACGGACCCGGCGGCGCTCTCGGCGGCCGAAGTGGATGCGCGCATCGCGCGGCGCGGCATTGCCGGCCTGCAGCTGTACAACGGCGCCACGCACCAGGCCCTGCTGGCACAGCCCAATTTCGTGCGGGAGCTTTTCGCCGCCCCGGCCCGCCCGCTGCACAGCGGCGACACGCTGGGCGACGTGGTGGATCCGGCCGGGCTGCCGCCGATCACCATCATCGAAGGTTGAGGCGGCGCGCGGCGCCGCGCGGAGGCTTGCGCCACGCCAATTCGCGTCAAATTCCGGCGAGGAAAAAAGGGCACAATGCGTCAACGCCGCTGTGCCCGCACCCGTTGTGCTCAGCGCAACGCGGCGTTTCGCGCTGCATCCGCAGACAGGAAATGGCAACCATGAAACAACTTTTCGCACTCATCACCGCAAGCCTCTTCGCCGTGGGCGCTTTCGCCCAAGGCACCCCTGCTCCGGCAGAGCCCCTGGCGCCCGCAGCGGCTGCCGCTCCTGCCGCCGCGGCACCCGCGGCGGCCGCACCGCAAGCCAAGGCGAAGAAAACCGCCAAGGCGCACAGGAAGGCCAGCAGCAAGCACGCCAAGCGCCACAGCAAGAAGGCTGCCAAGACGGCCGCCTGAAGCCGATCCGGCTGCAGCGCCACCAGCGTTCTTGCAGCCCGCCGCGCAACAGCCCGCAAAATAGCCGTTTTGCGGGCTGTTGACCTTTCCGACCCATGCTTTTGAAGAAAACCACCACGCTGCTGGCCCTGGGCCTGGCCTTCGTCTGCGCCGGCGCCGCGGCCCAGCAGGGCGAGCCCCAGATGAACCTGCCCCGCACCGAACTGCACGCGGGCATGTACCGCATCAGCGCGCAGCTGGCCGCCGCGCCGCGCGAGCGCGAAATCGGCCTGATGTACCGCAAACAGATGCCGGAACACGAGGGCATGCTGTTCGCCTTCGAGGTGCCGGGCGTGCAATGCTTCTGGATGAGAAACACGCTGCTGCCGCTGACGGCGGCCTTCGTCGCCGATGACGGCACCATCGTGAACCTGGCCGACATGCAGCCGCAGACCGAAGATTCGCACTGCTCGGCCAAGCCGGTGCGCTTCGTGCTGGAAATGAACCAGGGCTGGTTTGCCAAAAAAGGGCTCAAGAGCGGCGCCCGGCTGACGGGCGCGCCCTTTACCTCCCGCTGAACGCGCGCGCCGAATCCGCGCGCCACCCAGGCTCCTGTTGATCCGCCCCCGTGAGGTTTCTACTGCTTGTGGGAGCGGCTTCAGCCGCGAACAGCTGCCTTCGCGGCTGAAGCCGCTCCCACAACTGGAGATTGCATAGCGCCGGAGCAATAGTCTCAGTCGCGCACGACGAGGATGGGCACCTTCACCACCCCCAGCACGCGCTGCGTCACGCTGCCCAGCACCAGCTTCTCGATGCCGCGGCGCCCGTGCGAGCCCATCACCACCAGGTCCGCCCCGATGCTCTGCACGGTGGCGAGCACGCCTTCGTGCACGGTGTGGCCCTCGCCCACCACCGTCTCCACCTTGGCGACACCGGCGGCGGTCACCGCGTCGCGCGCGGCGTCCAGCGCGGTACTGGCCTCGGCATTGGCCGCCGTCAGGTACTGCGCCTGGCCGTAGGCAAAGTCCGCGCCCACGCCGGTGAAGGGATAAGGGTCGATCACATACAGCAGCGTGATGTCGCTGCCGAACACCTGCGCCAGCGCCGCCGCGCGCGCCACCGCCTTCATCGAGGTGTCCGAACCATCGACGGGAACCAGAATGTGCTTGAACATGTTGTGCTCCTTTCGCGGCATCACGCCGCTGTGCCATCAAGAATTATGACCATCCTCACCGAGGAAATGATCCCGCCGGCAGGTCAGAACCAGGGTGTCGCGCCAGCCCTGCCCGGCCAGCGGCTGGATCGGCGTGGTTTCGTGGACCATGCGGGCATCGTCCAGCAGCATCACCGACCACGGTTCATCGAGGGTAAAGCGCTGCCCCGCCGGGCTGGCCGCCTCAAAAATCCGCGTCTCGCCACCCTTCACGCCCTCGCGCCCCACCAGAAACACCGCCACCAGATCCACGCCATCGCGGTGCGCGCCCTCGGGCGTGGGGCGGCCCAGGCCCCCTTCGGTGTCGATGCGGAACTGGTGCGCCTCCACGCACCAGCGCGCCGGCGGCGTCTGCAGCGGCAGCAGCGCCGCCTGCGCGGCACCCGCGGCGGCGCGCACCAGCGCCTGCCAGGCGGGGCTGGCCACCGTGGCCACCAGCATGGGCGCAAACCAGCGCTGCATGCCGCCGTGCAGCGCGTTGTACTGCACCGGCTGCCAGTGCGCGCGGTGCGGCGCCTGTTCAAGGCGCTCGCCCTGCACCACGAAGCAGGCATGGCGCCTGCGCCGGTAGCGCCCGCCATCCTTGAGGTAATCGTCCGGCGGCAGATCGTCCCAATCCGCGCGCAGCCCCTGCAGCTGCGCCAGCGGCGCGCCCGCCCAGGCCGCCATGTCCTGCGGCGCCAGCACCGCATAACCGCGCTCGCGCAGGTGCTGCGCCAGTTGCGCCGCCGGAACATAAGGGGGAGAAAAATGCGTGATGGCCATGGGTGCCCAGCTTAGCGCAGCCGGCTGCTTTGCGCGGCTGGCCCTTGCGCCAAAATGGCCAGGCCGCGCCACCCGGCACTATCACCATAAAAACCTGCTCCAGCGCTTTGCCAGCAAGCGCCAGCAGCTATATATCTAATATCTCAATACCACCTGTAATGACGCCACACGACTTCATCGCCCAATGGGGCCCGGGCGGCAGCAGCAGCCACCTGAACGAAGAACAGGGCGCGCAGAGCCACTTCCTCGGCCTGTGCGAGCTGCTCGGCGTTCCCAAGCCCGGCAGCCCCGAGGTGGCGGGCGAATACCTGTTCGAGCGCCGCTCGCTCGTGCTGGGCGAAGCCCGCGGCTACGCCGACGTGTTCTACCGCGACCACTTCGCATGGGAGAACAAGGCGCCCGGCAAGAACCTCGACGCCGCCTTGCGCCAGCTCTTGCAATACAGCCTGGCGCTGGCCAACCCGCCGCTGCTGGTCGTCTGCGACCGGCTCACCATCCGCATCCATACCCAGTTCAACGGCCACCCGAGCGAGACGCACACCGTGCGCATCGAAGAGCTGGCGCAGCCCGAAAAACGCGCGCTGCTCGCCCGTCTTTGGCTGGATCCAGAAAGTTTTCGCCCGCGCCAGACCAGCCGCGACATCACCGAAGCCGCCGCCAAAAGCTTTGCCCAACTCGCCGCGCAACTGCGCGCTCGCGGCCATGCCGGCGAGGCGGTGGCGCACTTCCTCACGCAATGCCTGTTCTGCTTCTTCGCCGAAGACGTGGGCCTGCTGCCCGGGCGCATGTTCGAGCGCTTGGTCGACAACCGCCTGCTCACCAGCGACAAGCTCACCGCCGGCCTTGCCAGCCTGTTTCACACCATGCAGACCGGCGGCCTGTACGGCGCGGACGACATCCCCTGGTTCAACGGCGGGCTGTTCGCGCGCATTGATGTCCCGAAGCTGGAGATCGTGGACATCACCGAGCTGCGCAACGCCGCCAGCCTGAACTGGAGCGCGATCGACGTCAGCATCTTCGGCACGCTGTTCGAGCGGGGCCTGGACCCCGCCAAGCGCAGCCAGCTCGGCGCGCACTACACCGATCCGGCCACGATCAACCGCATCATCGAGCCCGTCATCACCCGCCCGTTGCTGCAAGAATGGGAGCTGGTGGCGCAAGACCTGCAAGCGCTGACAGCCAAAATCAAGAAGAACGGCGACGCCGCCTACAAGAAGGCGCACCAGCGCCTGGTGCAATGGCTGGAGCGCCTGCGCGCCTGGCGCGTGCTCGACCCGGCGTGCGGCAGCGGCAACTTCCTCTTCATGGGCCTGAAGGCGCTGAAAGACGTGGAGCTGCACGCCATCACCGAAGCCGCGCGCCTGGGGCTCGATCGCGAGCAGGACCTGGTCACCGGCGTGCACAACCTGCTGGGCATAGAACTCAACGAATACGCCGCGGAACTCGCCCGCGTCTCGGTCTGGATAGGCGAAATCCAGTGGCGCATCGCCCACGGCTACGCGGCCAAGACCAACCCGGTGCTGGAGCCGCTGGAGCAGATCGAATGCCGCGATGCGCTGCTGCAGTTTCTCCCTCCCCCTCTGGGGGAGGACGGAGGTGGGGGCGTTTCACCCCTTCCCCCGCCGGGGGAAGGCAGGGATGGGGGCATTTCTCTCCCTCCCCCGCTGGGGGAGGGCAGGGGTGGGGGCGCGGGCGCATCCGCATCCACCGCGCCCGATTCCGGCCCCGCAAGCCCCCACCCCAACCCTCCCCCAGTGGGGGAGGGAGTGAAAGAAGCGCAATGGCCCAAGGCCGATGCAGTAGTGGGCAACCCGCCCTTTCTGGGCGACAAGAAAATGCGCCGCGAACTGGGCGATGCCTACGTCGATGCCCTGCGCAAGACCTACGCAGGCCGCGTGCCCGGCGGCGCCGACCTGGTCTGCTACTGGTTTGAAAAAAGCCGCGCAGCCCTTGCCAGTCAAGCGCTGACAGCTTCTGGTTTGGTAGCAACCAACTCCATCCGCGGCGGCAAGAACCGCGCGGTGCTCGACGCCATCGTGCGACAAACGCGCATCTTCGACGCCTGGGCCGATGAGCCGTGGGTGAACGACGGCGCGGCGGTGCGGGTGTCGCTGGTGGCGTTTGGAGCGGCTGAAACGCACGATCACCTCAACGGTCAGCAAGTCGCACACATCCACGCCGATCTGACGGCAGGGGACGCTGGGGACTCAACGCTCGATCTCACGGCAGCGTTGCGCCTCCAATCCAATGCCAATTGCTGCTTCGTGGGCACGTCCAAGAAGGCCTCTTTCGACATAACGGGTGAACTGGCGCGATCGTGGCTCGCACTCCCCAACCCCAACGGGCGCAGCAGTGCGGAGGTCGTGAAGCCCTGGATCAGTGGCGCGGACATCGTGCGCCGACCTTCAGACACTTGGATCGTTGACTTCGGCGTGGACGCATCCGAGCAGGAATCTGCGTTGTTCGAGGCACCGTTCACCTACGTTCTGCGTGTCGTGAAGCCCGAGAAGGACGCCGTGCGCAGCGCGGCAGAACGGCGACGGTGGTGGCTGCACGCACGCACCGCGCCGGACATGCGCACCGCGCTACGGCAACCGCAGCGCTTCATCGCAACCTCCATCGTCGCCAAACACCGCCTGTGGGTCTGGTTCGACAAAAGCGTGTTGCCAAGCCATGCAACCGGCGTCATCGCCCGCGCCGACGACACCACCTTCGGCATCCTGCACAGCCGCTTGCACGAATGCTGGTCGCTGCGCATGGGCACCTCGCTGGAAGACCGCCCGCGCTACACCCCCACCACCTGCTTTGAAACCTTCCCCTTCCCGCTCGGCCTCACCCCTGCGGACACCGCCCACCAGCGCACCGAGCTGCTGGAGAGCGGCGCGCTGATCCCCGCCGATCTGCCCGCCACGCTTGACAATTTCAAGCCAAATCCGGCCCTAACGCAGGCAGGGCAGGCGCCAGCAGCTATCAAACCCATACCACCGCGCGATGCCGCAACCGCCATCGCCGAGGCGGCGCACCGGCTCGACATGCTGCGCTGCAATTGGCTGAACCCGCCCGAATGGACGCGCCGCGTGCCCGAGGTGGTGCCGCTGGGCATGGCGCATTCCCCCTACCCCGACCGCATCGAGCCGCGCCACGATCTTTCGGAGCAGGATGCCAAGGCGCTGCAAAAGCGCACGCTGACCAACCTCTACAACGCCCGCCCCGCCTGGCTCGCGCAGGCGCATGAGGCACTCGATGCTGCCGTGGCCGCTGCCTACGGCTGGAGCGACTACCGCGCCGACATGCCCGACGATGAAATCCTGCGGCGGCTGCTGGCGCTCAATCTGGAAAGGGCGTCAGCGACGCCCAAGGGGTGAAAGGCAAAAAAACAAGGGCACGCCCATGACGGGATGCCCTTGTTGCCTGGTGTTCATCCCGGGCGGTCGCCCGGCGCCACATCAGGACAGATTGCCGTAGGCCGGGCGGAAGCCATCCGCCAGCGCCTGGCGCGTGGCTTCGCGCACCTCGGCGCGGGTCAGGCTGCTCTCCACCGCGGCTTGCGCCACCGGCATGTTGCCGGCCTCGGGCGCCTGGGCGATGGCCTGGGCCTGCACATCGGCACGCTGGGCCTGGTTCACGACCACGTCTTGCGGCTGGAACAGCGGGAAGGCGCCAGCGGCGGGCTGCGCATCGGCGGCAAAGGCGGTACCCGAGACGAGCACGGCTGCGGCAACGGCGGCGAAAGCGAAATTCTTGCGGATCATGATTTTCTCCTTACGGTGTGGTAAACCAAAAAAACAAACAAAACCTATGAGATAAACAGGTGGCCTGAGCCACTTTCCTTACCGGAGGTGCATCGGGTGATGTCCTTCGATGGCTTGTATTGTGCGGGTTTACCCTAGTTTAAAAAAGCCTCTTAAATGGATATCACCGTTTCGAATTTGGAAACAATGCCCAAAGCCCTGGATCGACGCTGCCCGCGCCGAAGCGCTTCAGCCGGCCTGTTCGGCCAGGTGAAAGGCCCGGTGCTCATCCCATGGCGGCTGATGAGCGCCGAGGGCGAGCTGATTGGGGCGTTCTGGGAAGAGGCCGGGCGCACGTATCATTGCGCCGGTTGGCGGTGCTCCCACTTGGTGATGGGCTCAGATGTCCCGGTTCGAATCCGGGCCCGCCAACTCCCGACAGCCCACGCTACCCCACGGATTGCGCAAACAACAGGTGCCGCTTGCGCTTGTGCACGGTCACGCTAGCATGCGTGCGCTGGATGATCGGTAGATGCGCTCCCTGGAGGCGCGGCGCCGATGAAAATCGGAAGCTGGCTGGGTTCAAGTCCCTCGCCGATCGTCCGGCACCCTTCGTTCAAAAGCTGGCGTTGCGCGGGATGAGGCTGACAACCTAGGCTGCCCCATCGACGTCTGTCATTTCCAACACGCATGACTTCTTACCATCCGCACATGCCACGCGTCATTCTGTTCATCGCCTGCTGCGCCGTGCTCGCCATGGGCGGCGGCATGGTGCGCAGCGCCATGGTGCTGGCAGCGCTGGCCTTTGCCAGCCTGTGCGCCTGGATCGCCTGGCAACTGGTTCGCATATTTCTCGGCAGGCCATGAACTCCATCGTGCTCAAGGCTTCGCTCATCCTGCTGCTGGCCGGTCTGCCCACCGCCATCGCAGGCATTGGCCTGGGTGTGTACCTGGTGCTGGCCGGCATCGCCGCGTACGGCTTGTGGTTCGCCTCGCTGTTGCTGGCGTAACGACCTGGCGGATGTGTCGGTCGCAGTCTGGAAAGGGAAAACGCCATGAGCACCGCATTCGACAGCATCAAGCAAGGCCTTCAAGAGGTCATCGCCCATGCCCAGGACGACGAGCGCGGCGTGCGCGTGCACCGTCCGCGCGCCATCGACGTGAAGGCCGTGCGCGCCAAGGTGGGCATGACGCAGGAACCATTTGCCGCCCGTTTTGGCTTTTCCACGGCCACCCTGCGGCACTGGGAACGCGGGGATCGCAACCCGCAGGCGGTCATCGAGGCCTTGGCGTGACCGAATCCGGGCTCAACCGACCTGCACCCAGTCGCGCCCCGCCGGTGGTTTGAAGCAAACCTTCCAGGCGCGGGCTGTCCGCAGCGCCTTGGCGATGGCGATCTGTTCCTGTTCGAGCAGGCGCGGCCGGTGTTCGTCGCGCAGGTGGCCCGGCCCAGCGGGCGCAATGCAGTCGCGCTGCCAGGCCGCGATGCGCCGTATCAGCGCGAGCGGCAGTTCGATCTGCTCGTAGCTGATCGGCTTGCCCCTGGCGTCCTGCAGACCGCTGCGGCCAAAGCCGATGTCCAGGCGGATTTCGTCGAGCTGGTGCGTGAAGGCGGCGCGTTCGGCCTGGCGTGCCGCCGCCCGTTCGGGCACGCCGCGCTTCGACAGGGTGGCCTCGGGATTGGACAAGCCCCAGCCGTCTATGCCGTGGTAGCCGACCTTGACGCCGAGCCGCAGGGCCAGCCACAGCAGATCCTCGGCGTGCTCGGACAGATTCAGGTGGTATGAAAACCGGGCGTCGTTGGCGATGATGCGCACCTCATCGGTCGTGGCCAGCAGCTCCACCGGGCGCTGCAGCCAGTCGTCCTGCGGCAGGCAACGTGCGCTGCGGCAACGCGCGCCGACGCGGCGCATCCATGCCGGGGTGGCGAGTTCCGGCGGTGCGGCGAAGCTCACGTCCGCGCCGATATGCTCGGCCACGATCATTTGCGCCACGTCGCGCGCGTCGATGGTCGCAAAGACGACCACCAGGGTCTTGCGGGCCTGCGGCGGCAGGTAGCGAAGCGTGCATGAACGCCTGCTCCAGAGCCGTTGCCCCAAGTCCAGTTCGAAGGGGTGAGCGTAACTGGCTGGCGCGACCAACGCCGCCTTCAATTCGTCTGCGTGACGGGCGCCGCTGGCCTGGAGCAGGTAGCGCACGAAGCCGGAATCGGGCCGGTGGGTGCAGCACCAATGCAGAATGAAAAAGCGGTGCGCGAAGTCGATCTGGCCATCGTCCTCGGGGTCGTCGGGCATGACCTCATGGTCGTCGAAGTGGTAGAGCGCGCGCCCCAACGTCTGCTCCAGCGCCTGCGCGATGGGGCGCATGGTCTGGCGCCAAGCGATGAAGGCCGCGTCCCAATCTGGTGCCTCGCCCTCTTGCTCGCACCATGGGGCGTGGAAGAACGTGAACTGCTCCCAGGGGCGCGGGTGTGCCGGCAACTGCTGCAAGGAAATCCGGGTCATCGGCGTCGCAGGCCCGCTCTGGTCGGGCCGGAATATCGGAGCACTTGCCGCCACCTGCCCAGCCTGCTCCAGAAAATCGAGCGCTGCCGCAGACAAGCTCTGTTGCGTGGTGCGCAGCCAGTCGACGAAGTCGGCCACCGGAATGTGCTCTGGCGGATGGGGGTCGCGGGGACTGAAATAGCAGGCCCGGCGTGCGGGCGCCGAATCACCCAGCATTCGCGCCACGATCTGGGTGGCCTGCGCCTGGGGTGTTGCCGCGCCTTCGCTGCGCAGCAGCGTCGCCAATGCCTGTACGGGTTCGAGGAAGGGCACGCAATATGCGCCCGGTGGTTCGCGGAGCCAGATGTAGCGGTTGCGCCGCACCATGTCGTCGGCGTCGGCGGCGTCAGCGAACCCGTCGAGGTGCGCGAGGGTCGCCGGCGCCAGCGCCGAGCGGGGCAATGCACGCACCAGCGCGGCAAGATTCATCGCCATGCCCAGGCCCGGTTCAACTTTGCGGTGTCGGCATGCGCGCAATACGTGAAAGCACGTCCCGTAGTGCCGGGCGTGCGGTAGCCATGTCGTAGTCTGCCTGCAAGCCCATCCAGAACTCGGCGCTGGCGCCGAAGTATTGCGCCAGGCGCAGTGCCGTATCAGCGGTCACGGAGCGGCGCTCGCGCACGATGTCATTGATGCGCGGCGCGGGCACCTGCAGCGCGTTCGCCAGCGCATGGGCTGTGATGCCCATGGGTTTGAGGAATTCTTCGCGCAACACCTCGCCTGGGTGTATGGGGCGCATGCCATTGGTGATGGTTTGCATGGCGGTTCTCCGTCAGTGATAGTCCACGATCTCTACTTGCGCTGCGTTGCTGCCCGTCCACACGAAGCACACGCGCCACTGATCGTTGATGCGGATGCTGTGCTGACCTTTACGATCGCCTTTGAGCGCTTCCAGGCGATTGTTCGGAGGAATGCGCAGATCGGCCAGACAGGTGGCTCGGTGCACCATCTGAAGCTTGCGTTCGGCGACAGCGCGCAGGTTGGCAAAGCGAGCCACTGCCTGCCCGGCAAACAGCGCCTGGGTCTGTGCACATCGAAAGCTCTCGATCATTGATCGTCAGTATATAACGCGCCGCGTTAAATCACTAACACTGTGTCGTATGTGGCGTTTTCGAAGCAGACCCGCAGACTCGCCCTGTCAGGCCAAGTACGCACCTGGATACATCTGCCGCGCACCGGTATTCGGAATAGTTGAAAAAAAGCGTCAGCACGAATTCCATTCTGATTTCAAGACATTGGCAAAACACATGTTTACAGAAACAATCGTGTCATGAATCACATCGAATATCGTGCTGTTCATGACCACGACATCGGTTGAACAACTGCTGGCAACACTGCGCC
Source organism: Comamonas badia DSM 17552 (assembly GCF_000484635.1). Lineage (GTDB taxonomy): Bacteria > Pseudomonadota > Gammaproteobacteria > Burkholderiales > Burkholderiaceae_C > Comamonas_C > Comamonas_C badia. The sequence goes on from NZ_AXVM01000002.1 coordinate 279,345, forward strand.
GCAAACCCCAGTCCAGCGCGCCTGAAGTGGCCGCCGCCCTGGGGGTAAGCGTGCCCACCGCGCAGCGCCTGCTGCGCACTGCGGGCGATGCGGTCGTGAGCCTGGGGCGCGCTCGTCGCACGCGCCACGCCGCGCGCCGCAGCCTGCGCGGGCAGGCGCAAGACCTGCCGGTGTACCGCATCGACGCCGAAGGTATCGCCCACGCCTTTGCCACGCTGGCGCTGGTGGCGCCCCAAGGCTGCGCGATGGCGCTGCAAGAGGGCGGCTGGCCGCTGCCCGATGCATCGCGCGACGGCTGGTGGCCGGGGCTGCCCTATCCACTGCAGGATATGCGGCCCCAAGGCTACCTGGGCCGGCAGTTTGCGCGCGCCGTGCACGACGATCTGCAACTGCCGCCCGACCCGCGCGCTTGGGGGGATGACGAGGTGCTGCTGGCGCTGGCGCACGCGGGCCATGACATGCCCGGCGACCTGGTCGTGGGCGAGCGGGCCTTGCGCCTGTGGCAGGCGCAGCGGTTGGCAGCGCCACCTGCGCTGACTGAGGAATGATTGCTAGAAGCCTACGCGGCGCTGGCCGAGCTGGCGTTGGCGGGCGGCGCAGCGGGTTCGAGCGCCGCGGGGGAGTTCCCCAAGTTTGCGGCGCTGCGCAGCCTGCCGTTGGCGCAGGAGGGCGGGCCCGATGGCGTGCCGCGCAGCGCGCATGTGCTGGTCAAGTTTTCCGGCGCGGGAGTGTAACCGGCAGAGCGCCGCTGGGCCGATCTGCTGCGCGCTGAGCATCTGGCGCTGCAGACGCTGGCCGAGCACGGCGTGCCGGCGGCGCGCAGCCGCATCCTCACCGGCGCGGGGCGCACCTTTCTGGAGGTGGAGCGCTTTGACCGCCACGGCCTGTGGGGCCGCAGCCCACTGGTAAGCCTGGAGGCAGTGAACGCCGCGTTCCTGGGCCAGCCGCAACGCTCGTGGGCCGTGCTGGGCGCAGGTCTGGTGCGCCTGGATGTGCTTTCTGATCCGGCGCTGCAGCACATCGCCCGGCTGGAATGGTTTGGCCGCCTGATCGGCAACACCGACATGCACCTGGGCAATCTGGGGTTTCGCCCACGGGCCGATGGTTTTTCGCCCGCCCCCGCTTACGACATGCTGCCGATGCGCTATGCGCCGCTGCCGGGCGGCGAGCTGCCGGCGCTGCGCCCGCTCGATCCTGCCCTGCCGCTACCGGCCGAGCGCAGCAACTGGCAGGCAGCGGCTGACGTGGCCATGGCGTTCTGGCAGCAGCTTGCCGATGACGTGGGCACTGCGCAAGACCTGCGCGCACTGGCGGGCACCCATGCCGGGCAGCTCACGCAATTGCGTGCGGTGGTGGGCTGAGAGGCGCAGAGGCAATCCCCCACATGCCGCGTGCGCAACACCGCGCCTGCGCTACAACTGCCCCGCGTCCTGCGCCTCCTGCAGCTGGCGCCACATCACCTTGCCGCTGCCGCTCTTGGGCAGTTTGTCGGCAAAGCGCACCTGGCGCGGCGCCTTGTAGGCGGCCATCTGTTCGTGGCTCCAGGCGATGATGTCCTGCTCGCTCACCTGGCCCTGCTGGCCGGGGCGCAGCACCACCACGGCCTTGACGGTTTCGCCGCGGTAGTCGTCGCGCGCGCTGATGACGCAGACTTCCTGGATCGCGGGGTGGCGGTACATCAGCGATTCGACCTCGGCCGGCCAGACCTTGTAGCCGCTGGCGTTGATCATGCGCTTGAGGCGGTCGGTGATGAAGAAGTAGCCCTCCTCGTCCACGCGGCCCAGGTCGCCGGTGCGAAAGAAGCGCTTGCCTTCCAGCATGAAGAACACCGCCTCGGTGGCGTCGGGGTGCTTCCAGTAGCCGTCGAAAACCTCGGGGCCGTGCACCACGATTTCGCCCTGCTCGCCCTGGGGCAGCTCCTTCAGGGTCTGCGGATCGACGATGCGCGCATCGGTGCTCATGAAAGGGATGCCCAGGCACTGCTGCTTGGGCCGGTCGGGCGGGTTGCTGTGCGAGGGCGCGGCGGTTTCTGTCAGGCCGTAGCCCTCGGCGTATTTCAGGCCGTATTGCTCCAATAGCCGCTGGGCCACGGCCTGCGGCATGGCCGCACCGCCGCCGCCGATGTTCTTCAGGCTGCTCAGGTCGAACTGCGCGAAGTTGGGGCTGGCCATGAGGTCGATGATCATGGTCGGGATGTTGGTCCACACCGTGACCTTGTGGCGCGAGATGAGCCGCCCGGCCAGCTCGCGGTCCCAGCGCGGCATGAGCACCAGCGTGGAGCCGCAGTACAGCGCCGCGTGCATCACGCTGACCATGCCGGTGATGTGGAACATCGGCACCACGCACAGCGCCACGCCTTCGGCGGTGGCCGTGCCCCACAGGCTGCTGGCCACGGCGTTGTGCATCAGGCTGCGGTGCGGGTGCATGCAGCCCTTGGGCCGGCCGGTGGTGCCGCTGGTGTAGGGCAGCGCGGCCAGGTCGTCAGGCCCCACGGTGTGCGCCGGCGCGGCAGCGGTGCAGGCGATTGCTTCTTCCCAGCCATGCACCGCACCGCCGGCCAGCAGGGGCAGCGGATGGCGGGTGCACAGCCAGTCCTGCCAGGCGGCGGGCATGTCGCCGGGCTGCAGCGCCCGCGGGTCGAACGCATCGGTGTATTGGCTGACGAGCAGGTGCGCGAGCCGCTGCCCCTCGGGCAGCTGGCTGCTGGCCTGCGCCATCTCGCCCGCCAGATCGCCGGTGGTGATGGCGATGCGGGCGCCGGAATCCTCGATGTAGTGCGCCAGCTCCTGTGCCTTGTTCATCGGGTTGACGGGCACGACGACGGCATTGGCCCGCAGGATGGCGAAATGCGCGATGACCCACTGCGGGCAGTTCTGCATGAAGAGCAGCACCCGGTCGCCCTTGCCCACGCCCCAGGCCGCCAGCTGCGCCGCCAGGCGTTCGGCCGCGTCGTGCAGCGCGCGGTAGCTGGTCTGCCGGCCCATGAAGACCAGCGCCGCCTTGTCCGGGTAGCGCTGCGCGTTGACCGCGAGGTTGACCCACAGCGAGGTGGCCGGCGTGGCGATGGCGTGGGGCAGGCGCGCGGGCCAGTGGGCATGGTGGGCTTGCATGCAGCTTCCTTGGTCAGCTATCTTTGTTGCGACGGGCTCAGGGTACGCAGCGCCCGCGGCGCTGGCAACCGGGCCAACCCCGGGCCGCAGTCGCCCACGCGACCGTGCACACCTGGTTACCCTGAAGGTGCTGGTGCGGGCCGCACCATCAACGACAATCAGGGGCGGCGGCATGTCCGCCATCACTGAACCCATTTGACGCCCTGGCGGGAAACCAGCCGGCGCTGACCCATTTGCCTGCAATGAATATCGTCATCCTGGACGACTACCAGGACACCGTGCGCAAGCTGCGCTGCGCCGAACGCCTTGCGGCCCATTCCGCCAAGGTCTATACCAACACCGTCAAGGGGCTGGGGCAGCTGTCGGTGCGGCTGCGCGACGCCGACATCCTCGTGCTCATCCGCGAGCGCACGCACATCACGCGCCAGCTGGTCGAAAAACTCCCGCGCCTGAAATTCATCGCCCAGACCGGACGCGCGGGGCCGCACATCGACCTGGCCGCCTGCACCGAGCGCGGCATCGCCGTGGCCGAGGGCACCAGCTCTCCCGTGGCGCCGGCCGAGCTGACCTGGGCGCTGATGATGGCCGCCATGCGCCGCCTGCCGCACTACATCGCCAGCCTCAAGCACGGCGCCTGGCAGCAGGCCGGGCTGCGCGCGGGCTCGATGCCGCCCAACTTTGGTCTCGGGCAGGTGCTGCGCGGGCGCACGCTGGGCATCTGGGGCTATGGACGCATTGGCCAGATCGTCGCGGGCTATGGCCGCGTCTTCGGCATGAACGTGCGCATCTGGGGCAGCGAAAACTCGCGCGCCAAGGCGCTGGCCGATGGCTACCAGTCCGCCGCCACGCGCGCCGAGTTCTTCGAGCAGTGCGACGTGATCTCGCTGCACCTCAGGCTGAACGAGGCCACGCAGCACCTCATCACATTGGAAGACCTCTCCCTGATGAAGCCGACGGCGCTGCTGGTGAATACCTCGCGCGCCGAGCTGCTGCAGCCCGATGCCCTGATCGCCGCGCTCAACCGCGGCCGCCCCGGCATGGCCGCGATCGACGTGTTCGAGAGCGAACCCATCCTGCAGGGCCATGCGCTGCTGCGGCTGGAAAACTGCATCTGCACGCCGCACATCGGCTATGTCGAGCAGGACAACTACGAGCTGTACTTTGGCGCCGCGTTCGACAACGTGATCAACTACATGAAGGGCACGCCGACCAACATCGTCAACCCCGGCGCGCTGCAGATGCGCCGCTGACGCGCGATGGCGGAACCCGTCGATTGGCTGGCCGACGGCACCCCGGCCAGCCCGCGCTTTGGCGACCGCTACCGCAGCAGCGCGGGCCATGGGCTGGACCAGGCGCGCGGCGTTTTCCTGCAGGGCTGCGGCCTGCCGGCGGCCTGGGCGGGGCAGGCGCGGTGGCGCATTCTGGAAACCGGCTTTGGCCTGGGGCTGAATTTCCTCGTCGCCTGGGCCGCGTGGCGCGCCGACGCGCAGCGCCCGCAGCGGCTGCACTTCGTCTCCTGCGAGGCCTGGCCGGTCAGCGCCGAAGACTTGCTGCGCGCCGCACCGCCGGATGCACAGCTGCAGGCGCTGGCCGCAACCCTGGCAGCACGGTTTCACGGTCTGGTGCCGGGCGTGCACCGGCTGGCGTTTGAAGGCGGTCGGGTACTGCTGACGCTCCTGGTCGGCGATGCGCAAACCATGCTCAAGGCGCAGCGTCCGCAGGCGGACAGCGTGTTTCTGGATGGCTTCGCGCCGCGCCTGAACCCGGATGTGTGGAGCCCGCACACGCTCAAGGCCGTCGCCCGCTGCTGCCGCCGCGGCACCCGCCTGGCGACCTGGAGCACGGCGCGCAGCGTGCGCGATGCGCTCACCCAATGCGGCTTTGCGGTGCAGAAAGTGGCGGGAGTGCCGCCCAAACGCGAGAACCTGCACGCGGTGTACGACCCGCCCTGGGAGCCGCGCGCCACGCGCCCGGCCTTGCCTGCCGTGCGCCCGCCCGCAGGCCGGCGCTGCGCCGTGGTGGGCGCGGGACTGGCGGGCGCGGCCGTGGCCTGGCAACTGGCCCAGCGCGGCTGGCAGGTGGCGGTGATCGATGGCGCCACGCACCCCGCCACTGGCGCATCGGGCGTGCCTGCTGCGATTTTCGCGCCGCACCACTCGCCCGACGACAGCGTGATCTCGCGCCTCTCGCGCGCCGGGGTGCGTGCCACGCTGCAGGCGCTGCACCAGCTGGCCAGCGACCTGCAGGGCACGGCCTGGGACATGCACGGCGTGCTGGAACATGCCGTGGAGCCAGGCGCCCGCCTGGCCGGGGACAGCGGCGCATGGCAGCCCTGGACGCGCCCGGCCAGCGCCGGAGAACGCGCCCAGGCCCGGCTGGATACCGATGCGCCGGCACTTTGGCACGCCAGCGCCGGCTGGCTGCGCCCGGCGGCATTGGTAGCGCGACTGCTGGCGCAACCGGGCGTCACCGTTCGCACCGGCCTGGCGGTTGCGAAAATCGAAGCGGCCGATGCGCGCTGGCGGCTGACCGATGCGCGGAGCACCCCCATCGCCGAGGCGGAGTGCATCGTGGTGTGCGCCGGCCCCGCCAGTGCCCGGCTGTCCGGCCGCCGGCTGCCGCTGCAGCCGGTGCGCGGCATGGCCAGCTGGGGCCTGCATACGCCGCACACCGCCGCCGCGCCCTGGCCCGAGGTTCCCGTCAACGGGCACGGCAACCTGATTCCGCGCGTGCCGCTTGCGGGAGGTGAGGCCTGGGTCTGCGGCTCGACGTTCGAGCGCGATCAGGCATGCTTGCCTTTGAGCGAGGGCGAAATCACCGCCGCGCACCGCGCCAATTTCGCCAAGCTGCAGCGGCTGCTGCCCGCGCTGGCAGCGGCGCTGCAGCCCGTCTTTGCCGCGCCCGTCGCACCGCGACTGCAGGCATGGTCCGGCGTGCGCTGCACCACGCCCGATCACCTGCCGCTGGTTGGCCCGCTGGACGGCGCCGTGCAGCCGGGCCTGTGGCTCTGCACCGGCCTGGGGGCGCGCGGCGCCACGCTGGCGCTGCTGTGCGCCGAGCTGCTCGCCGCCCGGCTGCACGATGAGCCGCTGCCGCTGGACGCTGCGCTGGGGCGTGCGATAAGCACCGAACGGCTGGCGCGCGCGGCACAATCCACCACCGCTGCCCCCTCTTCGCGCTCTTGACCCAGCCCTCACGCCCCGTCGCCTTTGCCTGCCTGGCGCTGAGCATGGTGCTTGTGGGCAGCTACGTGGCGCTGTCCAAGCCGCTGGCGCTGGCCTTTCCGGTGCTGCTGCTGGCGTGGCTGCGCTTTGGCATAGGGTCCGTGGCCATGCTGGGCTGGCTGCGCAAGCCGCCCGGCGAGCCGCCGCTGAGCCGCCGCGCCAAGGGGCTGCTGTTTCTGCACGCGCTGCTGGGCAATTTCCTCTTCACCGTCTTCATGATCTATGGCGTGAGCCTGACCAGCGCGACGACGGCGGGCGTGATCATGGCGTCGATTCCCGCCTGCGTGGCGCTGCTGAGCCGGTTCTTTCTGCACGAACGCATCAGCGCCCGCACCTGGGCGGCGATTGCCTGCGCGGTGGCGGGGATCGCGCTGTTTTCACTCCATAAACAGGAGCTGCCAGCGCTTGAACCACAAGCGCTGGAGGCCAAAAACGGTCAAATTCTGCAATGGCTGGGCATGGCGCTGCTGCTGGCCGCTTCACTGTGCGAGGCAGCGTATTCGGTGATCGGCAAGCACCTTACGGGCACGCTCGGGCCGCGGCGCATCTCGGCGCTCATCAACCTCTGGGGCTTTGCCCTGGCCACCCCCGCCGGCCTGCTGCTGGCCCTGCGCTTCGACTTTGCCGCGGTGAGCGGTCCCACCTGGCTGCTGCTGCTTTTCTATGCCCTCGCCGCCTGCATGTGGTCGGTCTGGCTGTGGATGACGGGGCTACGCGTGGTGCCTGCCTCGCAGGCGGGCGTGTTCACCGTGCTGCTGCCGGTCAGCGCCGCGCTGGTGGGTGTGCTGGCACTGGGCGAGCAGATGAACATGCTGCAGATGCTGGCATTCGCGCTGGCGCTGGCCAGCGTGGTGCTGGCCACGCTGCCCGCCACCCTCTTCAGCCGTCTTGGCCATGCTCGGCGCGATCGCTGACGACGATGCCGTCCGCGTCGGCATAGAGCCAGTCGCCCGGGCGCACCCAGACGCCCTGCACCTGCACCGGCACGTCGACCTGGCCGGTACCGCGCTTTTCGGTCGCCATCGGGACCAGCGCCAGCGCGCGTATGCCCACCGCCTCGACATTGAGCTCGGCCACATCGCGCACGCAGCCATTGACGACGATGCCCGCCCAGCCATTGCGCGCCGCCGCCGCGGCCAGATTGCCGCCCACCAGCGCACGCCGCAGCGAAGCGCCGCCATCGACCACCAGCACGCGCCCCGCGCCGGCCTGGTTGACCGCCGCCTTCACGAGCGCGTTGTCCTCGAAGCACTGGAGCGTGCTGACCGGGCCATGAAACGCCGCACGCGCGCCAAAGGAGAGAAAGACGGGCGGCAGGACGCGAAACGCGCCGCTGGCGTCGCTTTTATGTGCGTCGCACAGGTCGCAGGTACTGACGTTGCGGGAATGTGGCATGGGAGAAATTCTGAAAATTGAACGGCAAAACGCCGATTTTGCGCCGCCACTGTTGCCGCCATGCCGCAACGTGCGGGGCGCCGCCGCAAAAAACCGCGCGGCCCCTTGGCAAGCGCCGAATTCCCGCTAGTATGCGTGGGCCAGTGGAGCCGTCGCTTGACGCTGGCGCCACCTATTTGACAACACAAGGAACACCGAACATGGCCACCGCAGCAAAGAAGGCACCCGCCGCAAAAAAGCGCACCCCCAACGCCGCCTTCATGAAGCCCCTGACACCGGACGCCGCCCTGGCTGCTGTCGTCGGCGCCAAGCCGCTGGCACGTACCGAAATCGTCAAGCAGCTGTGGGTCTACATCAAGAAGCACAAGCTGCAGGACGCCACGAACAAACGCATGATCAACGCCGACGCCAAGCTCAAGGAGCTGTTCGGCAAGTCGCAGGTCTCCATGTTCGAGCTCGCCGGCCTGATCGGCAAGCACGTCAGCTGAGCCGCGGCGCATGCACCGCGAAAGAACCGGTCGAGGCCGGTTTTTTCATGCCTGCAAAAAAATCGGCAAGACTATTTGAATGCGACAGATTCTCATTTATACTCGCAGCCAAACGAGCTTCTGAGCTGCCGCCATGATCGTCTGTGTCTGCCACCGCATTTCCGACCGCGAAATCGCACGCCATGCGCGCGCCGGCCTGAGCTTCGACGAAATCCAGATGGAGCTCGGCGTAGCCACCCAGTGCGGCTGCTGCGAGCAGACGGCGCGCGAAGTGGCGGCGCAGTGCGGCACATCAGCCGCCGTTGCCGCATTGCACAACGAAGCCGCGGAAGCGGCCCGGCACACCATCGCCGGCTGAACCGTCCCCCACTGCTGCCCTTGGCGCCTTCATTGAATCGGCCGGTAATGCAGGCCGGGCGGGCGCTGCCAGCTATTCTTTCATGAGCCACTTCGAGCAATACGCCCCTACTGGCGGCCTCAGCCGCAACGCAGCCATCGTCGGCTCGGTCGTGGCATTGCATATGCTGGCACTCTGGGCGGCACAGAACGGTCTGCTGCGCCAGGCCGTGGAAGTGATCGTGCCGGTGCAGGTGATAAGCAACCTCATCACCCCCGCCCCGCCGCCGCCACCGCCCGCACCGCCACCGGCACCACCCATTCCTCTTCCCCCGCCACCGCCCGCGCCACCCAAGCCCAAGGCACCGCCGCCTCCCGTGCGCCACGCGCCATCGCCACCCAAGGCCGTGGCGCCCCAACCAGCGCCCATGCCGGTGGCGATTGCAGACGCGGCGCCAGCGCCGGACGCACCCGTGGGCGTGATCGAACCGCAGCCGCCGGCGCCGCCCATCCTGGCACCCGTGGCGCCGCCGCCGCCCGCACCACCGGTCCCGCCGGCGGCACCGGCCATGGTGGCGCCTTCCAGCAACGCGAGCTATCTGAACAACCCGCCGCCCACCTACCCCGCCGTGAGCCGGCGCCTGGGCGAGCAAGGCCTGGTGGTGCTGCGCGTGCTGATCGGCACCGATGGCCTGCCGCAACAGGTACAGGTGAACCAATCCAGCGGCTTTGAGCGGCTGGACCAGGCGGCGGTCAAGACCGTCTCGCGCTGGCGCTTCGTGCCCGGCACCAGGAATGGCGTGCCCGAAGCCATGTGGCACCTGCAGCCCATCAATTTTGTTCTGACTCACTGAAGACACACCATGGAATCACAACTCGGCCTCTGGCACCTCTGGGAACAGGGCGACTTCGTCACCCGTGCCACGGCAGCGCTGCTGCTGGGCATGTCGCTGCTGACCTGGATCGTGATCATCGTGAAGGCGCTGAACATCGTGCGCTTCAAGCGCGATGCGCGCAATGCGCGCGACTTCTGGCACAGCGAAGACTTCGCCGCCGGCCTGACCAAGCTGGGCAACCGCCCGGGCAACCCCTTCGTTTACCTGGCCCTGGAAGCGCGCGAAGCCAACGCGCACCACCGCAACACCCAGACCCATCTGCACGATACGCTGGACGTGAGCGACTGGATCACACGCTGCCTGCGCAACTGCATCGACGAGTTCACCGCCAGCATCCAGTCGGGCCTGGCCGTGCTGGCGTCCATCGGCTCCACCTCGCCCTTCATCGGTCTGTTCGGCACGGTCTGGGGCATCTACCACGCGCTGATGGCGATCAGCAGCTCGGGCGCCTCCACCATCGACAAGGTGGCCGGCCCGATCGGCGAGGCGCTCATCATGACGGCGCTGGGCCTGGCGGTCGCCATTCCCGCCGTGCTGGGCTACAACGCCCTGGTGCGCGGCAACAAGTGGATCCTGAACCAGCTCGGCAGCTTCGCGCACGATCTGCATGCCTACTTCGTGACCGGCGCACGCGTGAGCCCGCCCGGCGAAGCCGTCAACGTGCTGCCGATGAAGAAGGGCTGAGGCCATGTCCTTCGGAACGCAGGACGACACCGACGAGGTGATGAACGAGATCAACGTGACGCCGCTGGTGGACGTCACGCTGGTGCTGCTCATCATCTTCATCATCACCATCCCGGTGATGAACCACGCGGTACCGGTGCAGCTGCCGCGCGCCGTGAGCCAGAAAGAGATCATCCAGCCCGAGACCATCCGCCTGGCGATCACCGCGGATGGCCGCTACCACTGGAACGAAACCGACGTCACGCCCGAAGACCTGGAAGCACGCCTGCGCCAGGAAGCCGCCAAGGACCCGCAGCCCGACCTGCACATCCGCGGCGACAAGGACGTACGCTACGAATACGTGGCCAAGGCAATGTCGGCGGCGCAGCGCGCGGGCATACGCAAGATCGGCTTCGTGACCGACCCGGAAAAATAGCCCGCCAACGAAAACGGCCTCCGAAGAGGCCGTTTTCATGCCGGACACGCGGCTCACTTGACCCGATGCAGGGTGTTCTTGTCGGTGTGGTGCATTTCCTTGCCGATGGCGGCGAGCTTGAGCACCAGCTCGGACGTATAGCTCATCGTGCCGTCGTCATGGAAGGTGAAGGCACTCTTGAAATCCTTGAGTTCTGCGCGCTCCAGCAGGTACTTGTTCTGCAGGATGCCGAACGACGGGTCGCCCGGCTTGGCATTGAAATGCAGCACCTTGTCGAGCGGCTTGGCGATGCTGCCCGCCAGAATCGAGATGCCGCGGCCAAACACCACCGGCCGCATGATCTGTCCGGTCGCCTTTTCCCACAGCAGATAGCCGACCTCATCGTGAAACGGGTCCATGGCTTCCTCGCCATGGCGCCAGGCGGTCATCTGGTAGGTGAGGCCTTCAAGACGCTGCTTGCCGTTCGTCTGCAGCGGAATCGGCCTGAACCAGGCCTTTTCGAAGTAGCCGGTTTCGCCCGTGTGATCGTCTTCGTTGTGGTAGGAAAGATCGACACCGACGTTGCCTTCCCATTCGCCGACAAACGGCGTCAATGGTCCGAGGCGCTGCGGTCCGTGAATTTCAGCCATGCCTTGTACTCCTTTTCGTTGCTACGCACTCTAAGAAAAGCGGCATGTCACAAGGGCTCGCCGCCCCATCCGTGTGTCGCGGGTGCGACCACCGGCCCAGTATAGGCACTTGGGCCATGGCCTGCATTCGAAAAATCAATGGGTCCGATAGCCTCAAGGCTATCGGCCGCAGCCGCCCCAAGCCGCCTACAGCCCCAGCGCCGCAATGCCGGCCCGCGCCACCTGCGCGTCCTGCACCGATTTCACGCCGCTCACGCCGACGGCGCCCATGCACTGGCCGTCCTTGAGGATCGGCACACCGCCTTCCATCAGGCCGTCGAGCTCGGGCACCGACAGAAACGCGGTGCGCCCGTTGTTGATCATTTCCTCGAAGTTCTTCGTCTCGCGCCGGCCCAGCGCGGCCGAGCGCGCCTTGGCCGGCGCCACATAGGCCGACATCTGCGCGCAGCCATCCAGGCGCTGCAGCCACAGGGGATGGCCGCCCGCGTCGACGATGGCGATCGCCACCGCCCAGCCGTTCTTCAGCGCCTCGGCCTCGGCGGCCGCGGCAATCTGCTTCACATCGGACAGTTCAAGGGTGGATTGGTTTTTCATGGAATGCCCTGGTATGGTTTGGAAACCTCCAGCATAGCCCGATACGCACATCAGTACACAACATCTGCATGCAAAACACCCTTGACCTGCGGCAACGCAATCCGGGGGTATTGCATCGGGCACTTTTCACACCACATAGAATCAACCGGTCAGCGGCATGTGCCGCGTGGAGGAAACCAAGACCATGAACACCGACATTACCCGCATGGGTTCCGCTGCCGGCTACGGCGTTTCCAGCGAAGAGCGCCACCGCGTCCTGCGCAATACCTATTGGCTGCTCGCACTGAGCCTCGTGCCCACCGTGCTGGGCGCCTGGGTCGGCGTTGCCACCGGCATCATGCAGGCCATGCGTGGCGGCGTGGGCCTGATCGTCTTTCTGGGCGGCGCCTTCGCCTTCATGTTCGCGATCGAAAAGACCAAGAACTCCGGCAAGGGCGTGGCCGTACTGCTGGCCTTCACCTTCTTCATGGGCCTGATGCTGTCCAACCTGATCGGCATGGTGCTGGGCAGGAGCAACGGCGCCAGCCTCATCATGACGGCCTTCGCAGGCACCGCCGGCGTGTTTTTCGTGATGGCCAGTATGGCCAGCGTGATCAAGCGCGATCTCTCGGGCCTGGGCAAGTGGCTGTTCGTGGGTGCCCTCGTGCTCATCGTTGGCGCGGTCATCAATGTCTTCGTCGGCTCCACCGCCGGCATGATGGCGATCTCGGTGGCCGCGATCGGCATCTTCAGCGCGTTCATGCTGTACGACATCAAACGCGTGCTCGACGGCGGCGAAACCAACTACATCAGCGCCACGCTGGCGCTGTACCTGGACATCTTCAACGTGTTCCAGAGCCTGCTGGCGCTGCTGGGCATCTTCGGTGGCAGCAGCGACTGACGCCTGCGCCCCGCGCGAATGCCCCGCCCGGCGGGGCATTTTCTTGCCCGTGCTCAACTAATGGCCGCGGCTGCCGATAACCAGGACATGCCTGATACCGCCCGCCGCCATCGCTCCGCCACCACCGCGCGCGCCGCCCTGAGCGCGATGGTGCTGGTGCTGCTGGCGGGCTGCGACATTCCCGGGCTCGGGCCCGACCCGCGCGTGCAGGCGCGCGAGGCGGAAGCGCAGGCCATAGGCGGCGCCTGCCGCCATGCGATGCGCGGCCTGGAAGACTGCTACACGCTCAACCCCAGATCGTCCAAGGCCAGCATCTACGCCGGCTGGAAGGAAATGGACGCCTACATGCGCGAGAACAAGGTCGAAGGCGTGCCGTCGGTGCTCACGCAGGCGCCCAGCGACGCACCCAGGGCAGCACCGGACGGCGACGAAAAGCCCCCGAAACCCGCGTCCCGCAACCGCGGCTGAGGGCCCTCACGCGGCTCGCTCGAACACCGCCATGCTCTCCACATGCGCGGTATGCGGAAACATGTTGATCACCCCTGCCGCCGTGCAGCGATAGCCCGCCTGGTGCACCAGCAGACCGGCATCGCGCGCCAGCGTCGCCGGGTTGCAGCTCACGTAGACGATGCGCTCGGGCGGCCGCCATGGCTGCGCCTCGGGCGGCAACGCGGCAGCGCCCTCGGCGCCTGTGCGCGCCTGATGGATGTCGGCCAGCGCTTTCACCAGCGCAAACGCGCCCTCGCGCGGCGGATCGATCAGCCAGCGCTGGGCGCTGCCATGCGCCACCAGCGCCTGCACCGTGATTTCAAAGAGGTTGGAAACTTCAAATTCAGTAGCTGCAAGCGCTTGTCCCGCATGCGCTGTTGCCTGATTTCTATCAAAATTTTCCCTGGCCCTGGCAATCAATGCGCGGCTGCCCTCCACGCCCAGCACCTTGCCCGCGCGCGTGGCGATCGGCAGCGTGAAATTGCCCAGGCCGCAGAACCAGTCGATCACACGGTCGGTCTTGCGCGGCGCCAGCAGGCGCAGTGCACGGCCCACCAGCACCCGGTTGATGTGCGGGTTGACCTGCGTGAAATCGGTCGGCCTGAAGGCGATCGTGATGCCGAATTCCGGCAGGCTGTAGCTGAGCGGCACGCCGTCCGCCTGAAGCGGATGCACGCTGTCCGGCCCCTTGGGCTGCAGCCACCATTGCACGCCATGCTGCTGCGCAAAGGCGCGCAGCAGTTGCAGATCCGCATCGGCCAGCGGTTCCAGATGGCGCAGCACCAGCACCGTCACGGCGTCGCCGCAGGCCAGCTCGATCTGCGGGCAGGTATCGCGCGCCGCCATCGCGGCTATCAGGGCGCGCAGCGGCATCAACAGCGCATCAACGTGCGGCGGCAGAATCCTGCAGGTCTGCATGTCCGCGATGTAGCGGCTCCTGCGCTCGTGAAAGCCCACCAGCACGGTGCCCTTCTTCACCACATGGCGCACCGCCAGGCGCGCGCGGTAGCGGTAGCCCCAGCTGGGCCCGTGGATGGCGGGCAGCAGGGTTTCGGCCCGCACCTTGCCCAGGTGCCAGAGGTTGTCCTCCAGCACGCGCTGCTTGGCCGCCACCTGGGCCGAGGCCTCCAGATGCTGCATCTTGCAGCCGCCGCAGGCACCCGCGTGCAGACCAAAGTGCGGGCACTGCGGCCGCACCCGCTGGCTGGATTCGCGGTGGATTTCGGTCAAATCCGCCTGCTCCCACTGCTTCTTGCTGCGGCGCGAGACGGCGCTGACCCATTCGCCCGGCAGGGCGCCGTCGACGAACACCACCTTGCCGTCCTCACGGTGCGCAACGCCCTGCGCCTCCATGTCCATGGAGGTAATTTCAAGCCAGCCGGGGGGAAGGTGCGCGTGGTCGTTGTTCGGGCCGTCGTTCATGGGCCCGATTGTCGCAGCGCGGCGATGTCAGGAGCCGGAAATCAGCCGCTCGGGCGCCTGCTTCCCGGCCTTCTTGGCGGTGGCGGCGACCTTCAGCGGCAGCTTGTTCACCGGCAGTTCGCAGCCGAAGGTATCGAGCGAAAACACCATGGTGCCGCCCGGCGCCACCAGCGGCAGCGTTTCATGGACCTGGCGCGACATGTCCACGGGCGGCGTCTGGTTGCGGTAGACCACCTGCTGGTCGGGGCCGTACACCACATAGCAGCCGGCCCAGGCGCCGCTGGTGAACAAGCCTGCCAGCATGGCGGCAGCGATGGTGGCGGGGAGGCGGATCATGGCAAGCCCTCGGCGTTGAAAATACGCTGGCAATTATTGCGTGCTTTACGCCTTGTGCATACTGGATGCAAAGGAGACTGCCCATGGAATCCACCCTGCGCCTGGGCCCGCTCGCCCTGCCGCTGGCGCCGCTGCTGCTGATCTTTGCCTGGATCGTCGGCAGCACGCTGCACGAGCGCCTGGCGCGCCGCGCCGGCAGGCCGGCAGGCGCGCGGCACAGCTGGCTCATGCTGCTGCTGGTGCTGGCGGCCGCCCGGCTGGGCTATGTGCTGAATTTCCGCAGTGAATACGGCGCCGCGCCCTGGTCCATGCTCGACATCCGCGATGGTGGCTGGGCGCCATGGTGGGGCGTTTCGGCGGTCGCCGCCTATCTGCTGTTCCTGTGGGCCGCGCGCAGCCCCTGGCGCAAGACGGCCAGCCTGGGCGCCGCAGCCGCCCTGGCTCTGTGGCTGGGCGGCATGGCGCTGCCGCAGGTCGTCCCCGTGGGTGCGGGAGCCACGCAAGCCGCGCAGCGCAATGGCCTGCCCGAGTGGCAGGCCACCGCCTTGGACGGCACCGTGGTTTCGCTGCCCGCCCTCAAGGGTCAGGCGGTCGTGGTCAACCTCTGGGCCACCTGGTGCCCGCCCTGCCGGCGCGAAATGCCGGTGCTGCGGGAGGCCAGCCAGCAGCATCCGCAGGTGCGATTCTTGTGGGTCAACCAGGGCGAGGACCAGGAGAAGACCGCGCGCTACGCCGCGCAGCAGGGCCTGCCGGCGGGCAATGTGGTGCTGGATACCGGCTCAGAACTGAGCCGCATGCTGGGCGCCAATGGCCTGCCCACCACCCTTTTCTACAACGCCGAAGGCACGCTGGTCGCACGGCGCACCGGCGAGCTTTCGGCCGCCACGCTCGCCGAGCGCCTGGCGCTGATCAGACGTTGATCGCCGTTGCCGAGCCGGCGCGCCGGCGCAGTTCGAACTTCTGGATCTTGCCGGTGCTGGTCTTGGGCAGCTCGCCAAACACCACCGCCCGCGGCACCTTGAAGCCCGCCAGGTGCTGCTTGCAATGCGTGACGATGTCCGCCTCGCTCACCTTGGCACCCGCTTTCAGCTCGACGAAGGCGCAGGGCGTCTCGCCCCATTTCGGATCGGGCCGCGCGACGACGGCGGCGGCCAGCACCGCTGGGTGGCGATACAGCACATCCTCCACCTCGATCGAGGAGATGTTCTCGCCGCCCGAGATGATGATGTCCTTGCTGCGGTCCTTGATCTTGATGTAGCCGTCCGGGTACTGCACCGCCAGATCGCCGGTGTGAAACCAGCCGCCGGCGAAGGCCTCGTCGGTCGCCTGGGCGTTCTTCAGGTAGCCCTTCATCGTGATGTTGCCGCGGAACATGATCTCGCCCATGGTCTCGCCGTCCTGCGGCACCGGCTGCATGGTTTCGGGGTTGATCACCATCGCCGCGCGCTGCAGGTGGTAGCGCACGCCCTGGCGGGCGTTCAGGCGCGCGCGCTCGCCGATGTCCACGGCGTTCCAGGCCTCGTGCTTGACGCACACCGTCGCCGGGCCGTAAACCTCGGTGAGGCCATAGACATGGGTCAGATCAAAGCCCATCTGCTCCATGCCTTCGATGAGCGACGCCGGCGGCGCGGCGCCCGCCACCATCGCCTTGACGCCGGCAGGAATGCCTTCTTTCATGGCGGCTGGCGCATTCACCAGCAGCGATTGCACGATGGGCGCGCCGCAATAGTGCGTGACGCCGTGGTTGCGGATGGCATCGAAAATCGCCTGCGCCTCCACGCGCCGCAGGCAAACGTTGACACCCGCACGCGCCGCCACCGTCCAGGGAAAGCACCAGCCATTGCAATGGAACATCGGCAGCGTCCACAGGTACACCGCGTGCTTGGGCATGTCCCATTCCAGGATGTTGCTGATGGCATTCACCGCCGCGCCGCGGTGGTGGTAGACCACGCCCTTGGGGTTGCCGGTGGTGCCGCTGGTGTAGTTCAGCGCGATCGCGTCCCACTCATCCAAGGGCAGCTCCCAGGCGAACTGCGGATCGCCCTGGGCAATGAAATCCTCATACGCCGTGCCGCCCAGGCTTTGCGCAGGCGGGCCGTAGAGCGCATCCGCCGTCTCGATGAGAACGAGCGGCGCCCTGGACTGGCGCAGCGCCAGCGCCCTGGCCATCACCGGCGTGAATTCAGGATCGACGATCACCGCCTTGGCCTCGCCGTGGTCGAGCACGAAGGCCACGGTCTCGGGATCCAGACGCGTGTTCATGGTGTTGAGCACCGCGCCCGCCATGGGAATGCCGAAATGCGCCTCCACCATGGGCGGGGTATTGGGCAGCATCACCGCCACCGTGTCGTTCTTGCCTATGCCCGCGCGCTGCAGGCTGCTGGCCAGCTGGCGGCAGCGCGCGTAGGTCTGGCTCCAGGTCTGGCGCAGATCGCCATGCACGACAGCAAGTTGTTCAGGATAGACCAGCGCGGTGCGCTCGATGAAGGACAGAGGCGAAAACGGCGCGAAGTTGGCGCCATTGCGATCCAGATGCTGGTCAAAAATGCTCATGTGAAAACTCCGACAAGAGAGGGCAGCCCTCGGGCACGACCCACCAATGTACGCTCCTGCCGGGCGCTCGCGGCGCACAGGCGCCGTTTCGGCCAGCCGCCATCGCCACCACGAGACACCCGGCCCGGCGCCGAAGCGCCGGGCCGGGTGTTCGAGGACGGGCTGTGCCAATTCAACCCTGCATGCGGCTGAACGCGGCCCGAATTCGTCAGCGCGATGTCTCGAACCGACGCGATCAGACAAGGTTTCAGACCGATAGCGCCAGCAACTCTTTCAGGTGGCTGTCTATCTGGGCAATCGCATCGGGGTCGGTTCCGAACAAACCCAGATGGCCATCGACGGTCCGGATCGGCCGAAACTCGCTGCCTGGCACCAGCTTCTGCTCTTGCTCGGCGTCTGACGGGGGGAAGAACATGTCGGAAGAGATGGGCATCACGAACATCCTGGCCTTGACGCGCCCCAGTGCCTTGACCCTGTCGCCACCGGT
Organism: Comamonas badia DSM 17552; assembly: GCF_000484635.1. Lineage (GTDB taxonomy): Bacteria > Pseudomonadota > Gammaproteobacteria > Burkholderiales > Burkholderiaceae_C > Comamonas_C > Comamonas_C badia. The sequence continues at coordinate 297,283 of NZ_AXVM01000002.1, forward strand.
GTTGCGGCTCACGTCGCCGCGCTGCCACTTCCAGGCCATGCACAGCAGGTCATTGGGGTCCATCGGAGCAAAGTAGCCGGTCATGAAGCCGTCCACGAACGCCTGTACGCTGTCGAAACCCAGCGCCTTGTGGCGGTTGAGGCGGAAGAACTCGGTGCTCCAGCCCATCACCGTCCACAGCTTGGCCTGGCGCTTGAGGCCGGCCGCCACTTCCGCCGGCGAGCCGTAGTGGCCGCCCTTGAAACCAGGATCGGTGGTGATGGCCTCGTTCAGCGTCTCGGCGAACTGGAAATCGTGCTCGGTATTGCAGGCGGTGCCGGCGATAGGCGCGGCGCGCTGCACCATGTCGGGAAAGCGCACGGCCCATTCGTAGGTCTGCTGCGCGCCCATGGAGCCGCCGGTGACCAGTGCCAGGCGCTGGATGCCGAAATGCTCGGTCAGCAGGCGATGCTGGGCCTGCACGTCGTCTTCGATGCGCACCTTCGGAAAATTCGGCCCGGCCTGCGCGCCCTTGGCGTTGTGTGGCGAGGTGGAAAGTCCGCTGCCGATCTGGTTGACCACGATGATGAAATATTTGGTCGGATCCAGTGCGCGGCCAGGGCCGATATAGACCTGCTCCATGATCTTGCTCGTGCCCGAATACCAGGTGAGCACCAGGATGGCATTGCTCTTGTCCGCATTCAGCGTGCCGTGCGTGGCCACGGCCAGTTCGCAGTGCTCCAGCACACCGCCTTCGGCCAGTTGCAGGCGGCCGATGTCAATCATCTGATAAGGCCCGTGGCCTTCTTGCGAGTAGTAGTCGCTCATGGTTTCGTCTCCAGGTGGGTGAAAAAGGATGTTCTCTTGCCAATGCCGGCTCAGCGCATCTGGAACCCGGGGTAGCCCGTGCTCGCCTGCTCTTCGCACTTGGCGCGGTAGGTGGCGACCCCGCCGATGTAGGACAGCAGACGGCGCGGCTTGCCGTCGATATTGGAGCCCATGTACCACGAGACGGTATCCGCCACCAGGGTCTGGTTGACCAGTTCGTCGTGGTGCTTGACCCACGCGTCCTCGAATTCCGCGGTGGGTTCGATGACGTTCTTGCCTTCCTTGCGGGCATGGGCGATGAGGTCGCTGATCCAGTCCACCTGCTGTTGCAGACAGGTCGGCATGTTGCACAGGGCCGCAGCGGGGGCCAGCGGGGCGCCGGTGGTGAACAGATTGGGGTAGCCGTGCACCTGCAGTCCCATGGATGTGCGCAGGTCCTTGCCCCAATCCTGGGTCAGCGAACGCCCCCCGCGGCCATGGATGCCCATGCGGGTCAGCGAGCCCGTCGCCCCATCGAAGCCCACGGCCATGACGATCACGTCGACTTCATGCACCTTGCCGTCGGCCGTCCTGATGCCCTCGGGCACGATGGACTCGATGGGGGTCGCGCGGCAGTCCACCACTTCGACGTTGTCCTGCAGATAAACCTCCAGGTATTTGTTCTCCAGAGGGACCCGGTGCGTGCCGAACCCGTAATCGTCCTTGGTGGGAATGAGCAATCGGCACAGCTCGGGGTCATGCTTGAGACGCGCGCGCATTTTCTCGCGCACGAATTCGGAAACGACATCGTTGACCGCCCTGTCGAAAAACAGCTCCGGAAAGCCGCCGACCCAGAACGAGAGCGAGCCATCGTCCCAGATTTTTTCCAGGATTTCATTGCGCTGCTCTGGGGTGAGATCGGCCCAGGGCGGGCTTCCGAAGTCATAGTCAAAGCCGGCAAACGTGTGCTGCACCTTCTGCTTCAATGCGTCGTAGTTATCCGCGAACTGGTTCCAGTCGGCCTGCGAATACTTCGGATTGCGCATCGGGACGACGTACTGCGGCGTGCGCGCAAAAACCGTGAGCGAATCCACTTTCGGGCCGATGGTCTGGATCACCTGGATGCCGGTGGCGCCGGTACCGATCACCGCGACGCGCTTGCCCTTGAACTCCACGTTTTCCTTGGGCCAGCGCCCGGTGTGGTGGATTTCGCCGCGAAACGAGGACTGGCCGGGAAAACGGTCGGTCAGCGGCGCCGAAAGCATGCCGGTGCAGGCGACGAGAAGCTGTGTGTTGAAACGTTCGCCGCTTTCGCAAGTCACCTCCCAGCGGCCTGTGCCTTCGTCGTAATGCGCCGCCGTGACCCGAGTGAGGAACTGGATGTCCTTCTTGAGGTCGAGCTGGTCGGCGACGTGGTTGAGCCACTGCTCGGTCTCGGGCTGGGCGGGAAAACGCTCGCTTGGCGTCCAGGACTTGTAGAGCGCCTTGGAAATCCAGAACTGATAGACCTCCGCCTGCGAGTCAAAACGCGCACCGGGATAACGGTTCCAGTACCAGGTGCCGCCGACGCCGCTGCCGGCCTCCAGGGCCAGCACCTTCAGGCCCATCTCGCGCAGGCGGTGGAGTTGGTAGAGGCCGGCAACGCCGGCACCAACGACGATGGCGTCGTAGCGGGCAATGCCGTCGGCGCTCTGGGAACTGGCCGCCGGGGCGGTCCAAGTGGCTGTACTCATGGATGTCTCCTGCTGTTCTGACAATGAAGCCGGCGGCTTTGCGCACCGGGGTCCGATCGGTGCTGCAGCGCTCTGTTCATCCGCCGCCGCTGCCGATCTGGGGACACTGTAGGAGCCGGGTGCCATGGTGGCCTTGTCAAATCCGGGCAAGTTTTTGAACGAACCCGGCGATCGGCGCGGCAGGCGATCGGCCTGCCCGCCGCCGGCCTGGACGGGAGCCATCAAGCGGTCTTTCGCAGCCGGGCGGGAGTGGTTCCCAGCTGCCGCCGAAACACGCGCGTCATGTGCGCCTGGTCGGCGAAACCGCACGCCGCCGCAACCTCCTTGAGCGCCAGCAGGCCTTGACCGAGCAGGCGCCGGGCGCGATCCACCCGGCGCGCCAGAACAAACTCGTGCGGCGCCTTGCCCACCGTTGCACGGAAATGCCGCGCGAAGGTCCAGACGCCCAGGCCTGCGACCGCCGCCATCTGCTCGATCGAAATCGCTTCATGCAGGTGCGCTTCGACGAATTCCTCCACACGGCGCAGACGGGCGGGCGCCAGCGGCCCCGCCGGGCGGGCGTCCCGGTAGGTCACCGATGCGTAGCTGCGCAGCAGACGCACCGACAACTGCATGGCCAGCGCCTCGGCGTATATCGCACCGCCCAGCCCCCGGTGCTCCGCCTCGAAGGCGATGGCATCCACGATCGCCGATACACCCTGGTCGCGCGCGCGCAGCAGATCGTGCAGGCGCACCTCGGCCACCGAGCGCCCCAGCACGTCGGACGCCACGCGCGACACAATCGACTCGGACAGATAGGTATGGGTCACGTCGATGCCTTCATTCCAGCACCAATGCGATTGCTCCGACCGGGTCAGGAGGGAGAAATCGCCCGGCGTGCACTGGGTCTTGACCCAGCGCCCATCGACACGGCGCTGCATCGGGGTCGCACCGCTGCGGTATCCCACGATCATGAATTGATCCATGGCCGGCACCGGCACGTCCAGGCCGGTGTAACGGTAAGTGCGGTGGCCCACGCCCTTCCAGCCCAATCCGTCGCTGGCGGAGAGCACCTGCCCGGGAACCCAGGTGGGCAGGTCACGGGGAGAAATCAACAACGACATCGCATCACGGACGGCGCGCCGCCGCCTTATGCCTTCAGGCCGCGGTACACCGCACTCTCGAAATCGACGTAGCCGGGGTAGGAGGCAGCATCCTGGAACGGCAGAATCTGCGTTGCCCAGTAGCCACCGACACCGGTCTGGCGGTCGATCCAGTAGTAGCAATTGGCCAGACCCGCCCACGCCACCTGGCCAGCGGGCCGCCCGGTGGGCGCCGGTTCGCGGTTGAACTGAAAGGTGTAGGCCCAGCCCTTGTCGAGCCCCGGGAAGAGATCCCCCGAGTTGCTCAACGAGGGGATCGAAGTCGTCCAGCCGCCCGACGACAGCCCCATCGGCTTCAATCCATCCTGGCACATGCGCTGCACCGTCTCGGCCTTGAGCACGCGGCCGTTCGGGCCGTTGCCGTCGTTCAGGATCATGCGGATGAATTTCATGTAATCGCCCACCGTGCCGTAGAGACCACCGCCGCCGGAGTCGAACTCGGGCGGCTGGGGCAGCGCCAGATCGGGCAGCGGCGTGAGCTTGCCGTCGGCCGCGCGGTCGTGGATCGTCACGCGGCGCGCCTTCATGGAATCGGTCATCGTGAAGGCGGTGTCGGTGATGCCCAGCTGCGCAAAGATGCGTTCCGCCATCACCTCGCCCAGGCGCTTGCCGCGCTGCTGCTCGACGATCATGCCCAGCCAGTCGATGTTGACGCCGTAGCTCCAGCGCTCGCCCGGATCGAACAGCAGCACGGACTTGAAGGCTGCTCTGGTGCTCGAAACGATGGTGGGGATGTTCTTCGCGGTGCGGTATCTCAGGTCATCGGCCGAGAAGAACTCGTAGCTGAAGCCCGCCGTGTGCAGCATCAGGTCGTTGATGGTGATGTCGCGCCTGGGCGGCCGCGTCTGGGGCTGGCCGTTGGCGTCAAAGCCCGTCAGCACGCCGACCTCGGCAATCTCGGGCACGTATTTCCTGGCCGCGTCTTCGAGACGGACCTTGCCTTCTTCGACCAGTTGCATCATCGCCGTGCCGGCGATTGCCTTGGTGGTGGAGAAGATCGCGAACACGCTGTCGGCGGTCATCGGCTGGTCCTTGCCCAGTTCACGCTTGCCGGCGGCGCCTTCATAGATGTTGCCGTCGCGGTCGGTCACCATCGCAACGACGCCCGGTGCGCCGCCGAAGCGCTGCGTCGTGTACTCGAGGACGGTGTCCAGGGATTGCTTGAGTTTTGCCTGTGGCATGTTGTCTCCTGTCTGAGCGGATTGAATTGAGTGCCGAATTCCCACGCCCGCCCTGCGAATGCCAGGAAGCGGGGTGCGCGCACCGGACCTCGCGCATGAGCTGCGCCATGACCCTTGTGCACCGGAAAATTGAAGCAGAAGCCGACGCCGCCGCGGTTCGAATCTGGCAGCGGGCTGTCTTGATCTGGCAAAAATGCGCAGCGGGCGCGGTGGCGGCGCCCGATGGCGTGCTAGCGAAGCGCCGGTCAGCGCCGGGCGAGCGTGGCAGATGGCGTTTCGTCGAAGCGCCGGCGGTAGTCGGCCGCAAACAGCCCGAAATTGGCGTAGCCCCATCCCGCCGCCACGCCGCGCACCGTGGCGCCCGGAGGGGCGCTGAGCAGCTCGGCGCGCACGCCGGTGAGCCGCGCCTCGCGCAGCGCCTGCATCGGCGTGCAATCGCGGTACTCGCGAAATGCCGCGTTCAGCGTGCGCACACTCACCCCCGCGGCCGCGGCCAGCGCGCTGAGCGTGGGTGCATCGCTGGCATGCTCGCGGATATGCTGCTCGGCAGCCAGCACATGCCGTGGCGTCAGCCGGTGCAGGGTGGGCGCTTGCGGCTGCTGCAACTGCTGGCGCCAGAGCGTGAGCAGATGCACGCCGATCGCCTCTTCCAGATGGCGGCCCAGCGGCCCCTGCTCCACCATGTCGGGCATCTGGGTGATGCACTGGCAGACGTAGGTGAGCAGCGCAATCCAGCTCGACTGCAGGCCGCCGAACCGAAACGCGCAGGCCCACATGCGCTCATCGGCCGGCTGTCCAAACCAGCGCTCGTGCAGCGCTGCCATCGCGTCGTGCCGGAAGGTCAGGTTGATCTGCAGATGACCGGGGTCGGCGTCCAGCCCGTAGTGCGTGCGCGTGTTGTCCACCAGAAACGCCTCGCCCGCACCCGTGTCGCTGAACGCCTTGCCATGGGTCCAATGGCGGATGGCGCCATGCAACGTGGTCAGCACCACGCCTGTCTCGCCCGCCTGGAACTGCGACAGGTGCACCGGGATGCCATATTTGAAGCGGCTGAGGGTGAAATGCCCGATCTGGATGGCATCGAGCACCGAATCCGGATGGAGCGCCGGACCAGAGGGTGCCGCCTCATAAGGCATGTAAATCTGGCGGCAGCAGTGCTGGACCTCATCCCAATCCGCCGATTGCAGCAGACGGTAACGCGTGCTCGGCGCACCGCTGGCATCGGTGATCAAAACATTGCGTAGCGCGTTCATTCTGCCTGCTCCATCGCGAGCCCCAGCGCGGCTGCGGCGCCATGACCCAGCGGCAATGGTAATGCACGGGTCATAGGAATGGTTCCGTGCAGGCGCGGCTGGGCCAAAATCGGCAGGTGGCCATCCCTCCGTCATTTCTGCAGGAACTGCTCGACCGCACCGACGTGGTCGAGGTCGTCGGGCGCTATGTGCAGCTCAAGAAAAGCGGCGCCAATTACATGGGGCTGTGCCCGTTCCATGGCGAAAAATCGCCCTCGTTCAGCGTCAGCCCCTCCAAGCAGTTCTTCCATTGCTTTGGCTGCGGCAAGAGCGGCAACGCCATCGGCTTTCTGATGGAGCACCAGGGCATGGGCTTCATCGAGGCGGTGCAGGACCTGGCGCAGCAAGCCGGCCTGCAGGTGCCCGAGGAGGAGCGCTCGCCGCAGGAGCGCGCACGCGCCGCCCAGCACAAAGAGCAGCAATCCACCCTCACCGAGGTGCTGGCCAAGGCCGGCCAGGCGTATCGCCAGCACCTGCGCGAGGCGGCCCACGCGATCGAATACCTCAAGGGCCGCGGCGTGAGCGGCCAGATCGCCAAACGCTACGGCCTGGGCTACGCCCCCGCGGGCTGGCATGGCCTGGCCAGCGTGTTCCCCGAGTACGACAGCCCGCTGCTGGTGGAAGCGGGACTGGTGATCCAGAGCGAAGAGGACGGCAAACGCTACGACCGCTTCCGCGACCGCGTGATGTTCCCCATCCGCAACGTCAAGGGCGAATGCATAGGCTTTGGCGGGCGGGTGTTCGGCGATGAAAAACCCAAATACCTGAATTCACCCGAAACCCCGGTGTTCCACAAGGGGCGTGAACTGTACGGGCTGTTTGAAGCGCGCCAGGCCATCCGCGAGGCCGGCAGCGTGCTGGTGACCGAGGGCTACATGGACGTGGTGGCGCTGGCGCAGCTGGGCTTTGGCAATGCCGTCGCCACGCTGGGCACCGCCTGCACGGCGGAGCATGTGCACAAGCTGTTTCGCTTCACCGAGCAGGTGGTGTTCAGTTTTGACGGCGATGCGGCCGGACGGCGCGCGGCGCGCAAGGCGCTGGATGCCGCCCTGCCCTACGCCACCGATACGCGCTCCATCAAATTCCTGTTTCTGCCGCCCGAGCACGATCCGGACAGCTTCATCCGCGCCTTCGGCCACGACGCGTTCGCGCGCCAGCTGGGCGATGCGCTGCCGCTGTCGCGCTTTCTGCTGGAAGCCGCCCGCGACGGATGCGACCAGGGCACGGCCGAGGGAAGAGCGCATATGCTGAGCAACGCCGAGTCGCTCTGGAATCTGATGCCCGATGGCGCGCTCAAACAGCAGCTCCTCGCCGAATTGGCGGAGCTCGGGCACATGGAAGCGCAGCCGCTGTTGCAGCTATGGAAACAAAAGCATTCAGCGCAGCATCAGCAAGTGCCAGAGGCCGATTCGACTGGATACCGCTCCTGGCGCAAGGGCAACGATTGGCGCGGCTCCCGCCATGCCGGCGCACGTGTGGCGACGCAGGCGCCGCTGCCCCGCGGCACGCCGACGCGGCGCAGCGACCACGCGCTGCGCCTGCTGCTCTCGCACATGGCATTTCTGGAATCCCTGGAGCAGGAAGACCGGATGGCGCTCGCCAACCTCGCCGAGCCCCACGGCCCGCTGTTCGTCTGGCTGGAAGGCCAATGGCATGAGCACGGCGTGCTGTCCTGGGCGCAGTTGCGCGAAGCCTTGCAAAACCATGCCTGCCAGCCGCTGGCCGAACGCATCATGACCGGCTCGCACGCACAGACCGAGGGCAACGAGGCCGAATGGCACGCCGAGCTGCACGACGTGCTGCGGCGCCTGCACATCGAGGCCATAGAGCAGGAGCAAAGCGCCCTCATCGCCGCCAGCGGCCAGGACCCGCAGGCGCTGGAGCGCTACCGCCAGCTTGAAGAGCGCCGCCGTGCGCTGAAGGCGCCAGCCAACGCGCAATGAAGTGATTTTTGCCTCTTGAATTCGGCAAAATCGTTATAATGTACGGCTTGACAGGCAAGAGCGACAGCAGTACCTCCGGTCCGGGCAGCACGAACCAGCGCAGCAAGGCGCATCGCCCAACACCACCCGCAAGGGCTGCACACCAAATGTTCGCCCAGACATCTTGCCTTTCGGGAACACGCGCTGAGGCGTGTCCCACCGGTGCGCGCCAAGTGCTCCACCATGCCCATTTCGCATCGACGATGTTTGTGACCCTGCCCTGATCTCGAGGAATTTCATGCCCGCTCGAAAATCCGCCATGCCCGCTGCCACTGCCGCCAAGGCCGGTGACACGCCCGCCGAAGAAAAGACGAAGAAATCCGCAGCCGCCAAGGAGACCGCCGCGGAATCCGCCACCAGAAAGCGCGCCAGCAAAAAGGCTGACGCCGCCGCGGCCAAGCCTGCCAAGGCAGGAAAGGCAAGCGGCAAGGGCGCCGTGAAGGGCAAGGGCAAGAAGGGCGTGGAAGAAGACGATACCGACCTGTCGGATGTCGAAGCGGACCTGGAAGGCGAACCCGAAGCCGTAGAAGCCGCGGTTGAGACACCCGTCGAAAAGGTCAAGCCGCTGCGCATGAAGATCAGCAAGGCCAAGGAGCGGGCCTTGATGAAGGAATTCGGCCTGGATGAAACCATCCTTTCCGAAGAAGACATGGCCAAGCGCCGCGCCCAGCTCAAGAAGCTGATCACGCTGGGCAAGACGCGCGGCTACCTCACGCAGGGCGAAATTTCCGACCACCTGCCGGACAAGCTGGTGGACGCCGAAACCATGGAGGCCGTGGCCGCGCTGCTCAGCGACATGGGCGTGGCCATCTACGAGCAGACGCCCGACGCCGAGACGCTGTTCCAGAACAACGTCACGCCCACCGCCACCACGGTCGAAGAAGCCGAGGAAGAAGCCGAGGCCGCGCTGTCCACCGTGGACAGCGAATTCGGCCGCACCACCGACCCGGTGCGCATGTACATGCGCGAGATGGGCACGGTGGAGCTGCTCACGCGCGAGGGCGAGATCGAGATCGCCAAGCGCATCGAGGGCGGCCTGATGGACATGATGGAGGCGATCAGCGCCTCGCCCGCGACCATCGCCGAGATCCTCAACATGGGCGAGGAAATCCGCGCCGGCAAGGTCGTCATCAACACGGTGGTCGATGGTTTTGCCGACCCTGAGGAAGCCGACGACTACGTGGCCGAGGAAGATTTCGACGAGTACGACGAAGAGGACGACGACGACGGCAAGGGCGGCTCCAAGGCGATGACGCGCCTGCTGGAAAAGCTCAAGGGCGATGCGATGGAGCGCTTTGACGAGCTGCGCGCGCACTTCGAGAAGATGCACAGGATCTACGACAAGGAGGGCTACGGCACGCCTGGGTACATGAAGGTGCAGCGCGAAATTTCATCCAAGCTGATGTCCATCCGCTTCACCGCCAAGACCATCGAAAAATTGTGCGACATGGTGCGTGCGCAGGTCGACGACGTGCGCAAGAAAGAGCGCGAACTGCGCCGCATCATCGTGGACAAATGCGGCATGCCGCAGGAAACCTTCATCAAGGAATTTCCGCCCAACCTGCTGAACCTGCACTGGGTGGAAAAGCAGGCCGGCGCCGGCAAGCCCTGGAGCACCATCATGGGGCGCAACATTCCCCCGATCCAGGAACTGCAGCAGAACCTGATCGACCTGCAGACGCGCGTGGTCGTGCCGCTGCTGGAGCTCAAGGCCATCCACAAGCGCATGAACGACGGCGAGCGTGCCAGCCGCCATGCCAAGAAGGAAATGATCGAGGCCAACCTGCGCCTGGTCATTTCCATCGCCAAGAAGTACACCAACCGCGGCCTGCAGTTCCTCGATCTGATCCAAGAGGGCAACATCGGCCTGATGAAGGCGGTGGACAAGTTCGAATACCGCCGCGGCTACAAGTTCTCGACCTACGCGACGTGGTGGATCCGCCAGGCCATCACGCGCTCGATCGCCGACCAGGCACGCACCATCCGCATCCCGGTGCACATGATCGAGACCATCAACAAGATGAACCGCATCTCGCGCCAGCACCTGCAGGAGTTCGGCTTCGAGCCCGACGCCAGCCTGCTGGCCGAGAAGATGGAGATCCCCGAGGACAAGATCCGCAAGATCATGAAGATCGCCAAGGAGCCGATCTCGATGGAAACCCCCATCGGCGACGACGACGACAGCCACCTGGGCGACTTCATCGAAGACAGCGCCAACACCGCGCCGGTGGACGCCGCCATGCAGGCCGGCCTGCGCGACGTGGTCAAGGACATTCTGGATGGTCTTACGCCGCGCGAAGCCAAGGTGCTGCGCATGCGCTTCGGCATCGAGATGAGCACCGACCACACGCTGGAAGAGGTCGGCAAGCAGTTCGACGTGACGCGCGAGCGCATCCGCCAGATCGAGGCCAAGGCGCTGCGCAAGCTCAAGCACCCGAGCCGCAGCGACAAGCTGCGCAGCTTCATCGACTCGCTGTAAACGGTCCATGCGCGCCGCGGCGCGCTACCACGCGCCGCGGTGCTCCGGCACCCGCGCCACCACCGGCAGCAGCAAGAGCGACATCGCCGCCAGCAGCGCATAGCTGGCGGCCAGCACGTCGCCCTGCCCGGGTGACGCGGCCATGGCCGAGGTGATGACCGCCAGCGCCACGATCACCCCCACCTGCTGCGCCGTCGCGCGCAGCGCCGACATGGTGGCCGCGCGCTCGGGCACCAGCTGCAGCGCGGCATTGCGGCTTGCCGGTCCCATCAGCCCACTGGCCGCCCCGGTGAACACCGTGGCCGCCGCCAGCCACATCCACGGCGACAGGCCCAGACGCGGCGCCAGCGCCAGCATCAGCATGCCTATGGCGACCAGCACGCCGCCGACGTAAAACGGCAGCCGGTAGCCGCTCCAGCGCAGCGCCCAGGCCGCCAGCGGCCCGATCACCAGCCCAACCACGGCCTGCGCCGTGAGCAGCGTGCCGGCATCCAGTGCATCCAGACCGTAGCGCAACGCCGCGTACAGCGGCACCAGCGTGAGTGCGCCTATCACCGCCCCGCCGTAGGTGGCGTTGAGCAGGTTGGTTGCGGCAAAGCCCTTGCCGTAGATCAGGCGCGGCGGCAAAAAAGGCTCGGCCACCCGTGCGATGTGCCAGAAGAACGCCCAGCCGCTGGCAACGGCCAGCGCCAACGGGACAAGGAAAGGCCAGGACAGCACCAGCACGTCCGGATTGCCCAGCAGGCTCGCCGCGAGCATGCCCGCGATGACGGCGACACCCAGCAGCAGTACGCCCGGTACATCCATGCCGCGGCGTGAGCGGTCTTCGGGCCGATCCGGCGGGATCAGCCACCAGCCGAGCAAGGCCATGAAGCAGCCGATGGGCACGTTCACGAAGAACACATCGCGCCAATGCGCGTAAGTGACGAACAGCCCGCCCAGCACCGGCCCCATCAGGCTGCCTACCGAGAACACCGCGCCAAACAGGCCCAGGATGCGATCGCGCCCGCCGCCGAACCACGCCACCACGATGCCGGTGGCTGCAGGTGTCAGCCCGGAGCCGCCCATGGCCTGCAGCGCGCGAAACAGTACCAACGCATAGATATTGCCCGCCAGGCCACAGGCCAGCGACGCCAGCGCAAACGCCAGGGCCGAGAGCAGAAACACGCGCCGGTTGCCAAAGCGCTCGGCCAGGCGCCCGCTGACGGGCAGCATCACCACATAGCCAAACCAGTAGGCGGTGATGGTCCAGCCCGTCCAGTTGATAGGCGCATCCAGGTCGCTCGCCAGCGCATGCAGCGCGGTGGCGACGATGGTGGCGTCGATGGACATCATCATCAGCGCAAACGCTATGACAATGAATACCATAGCGCTTTGCGCACGTCCCATGGGCGCTGGAGCCATATATTGCTTGAAAATTCTGGGTTGGAAAAGCAAACGCCGGCAAGTGCACCGGCCGGCGTCACGCCGCAACGGTGCGGCGCACGCGGCGATTGTCCGTGCTGGCGTTGGTGTATGAAGAGCTTCTACACTTCAGCCCCCATGAATACTCCGGCATCTGCTGCGTGGCTGCTTGCCCTGCTCACCTTCGCCGCCCTGCCCTGCGGGGCGCAGCAGCCGCCTGCCAGCGCGCCTGCGGTGGCGCTGAGCTACGAACAATCCTCATTGCTGCTGGCGCAGCGCTCCGATGCGCTGCAGGGCGCGGGCCGCAGCGTGGAGGCTGCGCGCCAGCAGGCCGAGGCCCTCAAGGCGCTGGCCATGCCGCGCCTGAACCTGGACGTGCAGGGGCTTCACTACCAGAAGACGGTGACGGTCTCGCTCGACGATCTGCGTGGCCGGGCGCAGGGCGCAGCGGCCAACGTGCTGGGCGGCATCGCGGGCCAAGGCGTGCCGGGCGTGGACAGCGGCGCCGTCGGCCAGGTGATCGACCGCGTGCAGGCGGCGCTGCCATCGATGTTCCGGCCGATACCCGATGAAATCAGCGCCCGCTCGCGCCAAAGCCTGATTCATCCCACGCTCTCCACCATCGTGCCGCTGTACACCGGCGGCGCGATCGCGGCGGCGCAGGCGGCAGCGCGATCGGGAGTGGACGTGGCCGAGGCGGCAGGCGACGGCGTGCGCGAGGCCCAGCGCCTGTCGCTTGCCAAGGCCTACTTCGGCCAGGTGCTGGCGACGCAGGTGCTGGCCGTCTCGCGCGAGACCCTGGCCGGCTTTGAGGGGCACCTGGCCAACTCGCGCAAGCTGCAGCAGCAGGGCCAGATCAGCCAGGCACGCGTGCTGCAGGTGGTGGTGGCGCGCGATAGCGCGCAGCGCAACCTGCAGCGCGCTGAAGGCGAATACGCCGCAGCAGTGCAAACGCTGCAGCAGCTGCTGCGCAGCACGCAGGCCGTGGACCCGACCAACACCCTGTTCGTGCTGAGCCAGCCGCTGGCACCGGTGCAGGACTACCTGAGCCATGCTGAGGCCTCCCACCCCGCGCTGCGCCAGGCGAGAGCCCTGGAAACCACCGCGCGCCATGGCACGGAGCTTGCCCAGGCGGCCAGGCGCCCGACGGTCTTCGCCTTCGGCAGCATCAACCTCAACCGCCGCAACGAGCTGCTGACCGAACCGGACTGGATCGTCGGCATAGGCATGCGCTACACCCTCTGGCCGCAGGTGGACCGCAGCAGCAACGAGGCTGCCGCACTTGCACGCGAAGAAGCTGCCGAGTCCGCCACGCGCGAAGCCTGGACACAGATTCAGACCGGCATCCATCAGAGCTGGCAGCTCACCGAATCGGCACGGCGCGAATATCTTTCGCTCGCCTCGAGCATTGCGGCAGCCAGAGAGTCGCTGCGCGTGCAGGAAGTTTCCTTCAAGGAGGGCGTAGGCACGATGAGCGAGCTGATCGATGCACGCAACGCCCTCGCCCAGGCGCGCACCGAGCGCGCGATGGCAGCCTACAAATACGATCTCTCGCTTGCGTCGCTGCTGCTCGCCAGCGGCCAGGGCGAGCAATTCCAGGACTACCTGCTGCGTGCGGATGAGCACGTCAACACCCCATGAGCCAGAGCACCTTGCCCCCCGCCTCGCGGCGCATCCTGCGCGGCGTTGCCGCGTTCCTCGTCTTTTGTGCCTTCCTGGCCTTCATCGCCTGGGGCCTCAAACAGGCGCTGCAGCCCGTGCCGCAGCAGATCCAGGGCATGGTCGATACCAGCCAGATCAACGCCGCCACGCGCATGACCGGGCGCGTCGCCGAGGTGCTGGTGCACGAGGGCGACAAGGTTGAGGCCGGGCAGCTGCTGGCGCGCCTGGCCAACCCCGAGATCGCCGCGCAGGAAGACCAGGCACTGGCGTCGCTCGGCAGCGCGCAGGCGCTGCAGGAGCGCACCGATGCCGGCGCGCGCGCGCAGGACATCGCCTCGCTCAAGGCCACCTGGCAAAGCACGCAGGCGCAGGCCGATCTGGCGGCGGTGACCGCGCGGCGCATGCAGAACCTGTATGCCGAGCAGGTGATCTCCGAACAACGGCGCGACGACGCCGTGGCCGCGCAGAAGGCCAGCGCCGAAATGGCGCAGGCCGCGCTGCAGCAATACCAGAAGGCGCTGGCCGGCACGCGCGTGGAAGACAAGAAGGTGTCCGCCAGCCAGGTGGCCGGTGCCCAGGCGCGCGTGCGTGGCGCCCAATCCATCAGCGCCGAGCTGGAGCTGCGGGCCCCCGCCAGCGGCGAGGTGGACAAGGTCTTTGCCCATCCGGGCGAAATCGTGCTGCCCGGCGTACCCGCCATCACGCTGGTGAACCTGGACAGGCTCTGGGTGGCCTTCAATGTGCGCGAAGACCAGTACGGCGCGCTGGCCGAGGGCCGGGAGCTGCGCGGCAGCATCCCGGCGCTGCAACTGCAGCACGTGGCCTTCAAGGTCAGCCACATCCGCGCGCAGGGCGACTTTGCCACCTGGCGCGCCACGCGCCAATCCAGCGGCTACGACGTCAAGAGCTTCGAGGTGCGCGCCGTGCCGGTGCAGGCCATCCCCGGCCTGCGCCCGGGCATGAGCGTGCTGTTCGCGTGGCCGCAGAACGGCTGAGCGGCCTGGCGGCGTTCACGGCTTCGCTGCGCCGTGAACTGCGGCTGCTGGCGGCCAGCCGCTGGGACCAGTTCCTGCTGATCGCCCTGCCGCTGCTGGCCGTGCTCACGCTGGCGGTGATGTTCCGGCCCGGCGGCTTCAACCAGGTGCCGATCGCGGTGGTCGATGCCGACCATTCGCTGCTGAGCCGCGCCATCGCGCGCCAGCTTGCCGCCACGCCCAAGCTGCAGATCACGGCCCACCCGGTGGCACTGGATGAAGCCATGGTGCTGATGCGCCGGGACCAGGCCTATGCGGTGGTGTACCTGCCACCGGGGCTGGAAGACCAGCATGCCCGCCATGAAGACGGCGCGGTGGTGATCTATTTCAACGCCGCCTTTCAGACCGTGGCCTCGCAGGCGGCGGACGCGGCGCAGGCCGCCGTGCAGCAGGCGCTTTCCAGGCCCGGGCTCAAGACCGTCGCGCACCTGGCCGGGCTGCAACCGCCCAAGGTGCAGGTCACCATCGTCGGCAACCCGCAGGCCAGCTTCGAGCTGTTCCTGCAAACGCTGGCCACGCCGCTGGTGCTGGCCATGCTACTGGGCTGCGCTGCCGTGTTTGCGGTGGGGCGCGAATGGGCCGATGACCAGCTTGCCGCCTGGCTTGAAGGCAGCGGCGGGCACACGCTGGCAGCGCTGCTGGGCAAGCTCGCGCCCTATGTCACCGTGTTCTGGCTCTGGTGCGTGGTGTTCACGCTCTACATGGCTGGCCTGCGCGGCTGGCACGTGGCGGGCTCGCTGCCCTTTTTGCTGCTGGTGCAGCTCGTGTTCTTTGCGGGCATAGCGGCGCTTTCCGCCCTGCTGGTGGCGCTGCTCAAGGATCTGGATACCGCGCTCTCGGTCTCGGCCTTCTACCTGGGCTCGGGCCTGTCGTTTGCCGGGGCCACGCTCACGCTCAATGGCAGCCCGTGGTGGGTGCGTGCCTGGTCGGCCCTGCTGCCCAGCACCAGCTATGTGCAAATTCAGGAGCAGCAATGGGTGATGGCCTCGCCCCTGGCCAGCAGTGCGCTGCCACTGGCCATCCTGCTGGCGTTTGTGCTGGTGCCGCTGCTGGTGGCGGTGCCCCTGCTGGCGCGGCTGGCGCGCTCGGGGGCGCAGCCGACACCGTTGCACGCACCACCGACACCCGAAAGCTGGTTGGGCAGCCTGCTGCACACGCTGCACACCGTGGCGATCAACCGGCCCATCGCGCTCACGGTGGTGGCGGCGGTCGTCCTCTACGGCTTTTATTACCCCTCGGCCTACTCCATCCAGACGGTGGTGAAAATCCCCGTGGCGGTGGTCGATCTGGACCATTCGCCACTCAGCCGCAGCCTGCTGCGCAAGCTGGACGCCACGCGCGTGGTGCGGATCGCCACCCAGGCCGATTCCATCGCGCAGGCCCAGCAACTGCTGCAGGCCGACAAGGTGGATGGCGTGATCGTCCTCACCGACCGGCTGCAGGCCAGCGTGCTCAAGGGCGAGCCCGGCGGCGTGAGCGTCTACCTCAAGGGCGCCTACCTGGTGCGCGCACGCTATGTGGGCGAGGCGCTGCGCGGCGCCATCGGCGGGGCGGTGCAGGAGATCGTCCACCCGGTGGCCGCCGTGGCGCACATCGGCCAGATCAGCGTGCAGCAGCGCGCGCTCTACAACCCCGACAACGGCTACGGCAGCTATGTGGTACCGGGCGTGGCCTCCATCATCCTGCAGGCCACGCTGCTGTTTGGCGTGGCGATGTTCATGGGTTTGAAGCGCGAGCGCGGCCCCTGGCACCTCACGCACCGGGCGTTTCTGGGCACCTGGAGCGCGTTCACGCTGCTGGGCAGCCTGATGGGCTGGTTCTTCTTCGGCTTCATCTTCTGGTGGCAGGACTACCCGCGCGGCGGCAACCTGCCCGGCCTGCTGCTCTGCGTGCCGCTGTTTGCCGCCAGCGTCTCGGCGCTGGGGCTGCTGCTGGGTTCGCTGTTCGAGCGGCATGAACGCAGCATGCAGATTCTCTCGGGCACCTCGATCCCGGTGTTTCTGCTCTCGGGCCTGTCCTGGCCCTTCCTGGCCATGCCCGCACTGATGGTGGCGCTGGCCAAGCTCATACCGTCCAGCACCGCGGTGCTGATGTTCGTGCAGCTCAACGCCATGGGCGCCTCGCTGCGCGACATCGCGCCCAAGGCCACCACGCTGCTGCTGCTGACCGCGCTGTACGGCGCCGCTGCCTGGCTGCGCCTGACGCACACCCAAGCTGCAACCCCGCCGCCGCCACGGCCATGCGCGCCACAGGGCGACGCGCCCGCACAGACTGATAAGCTTGAATGCCCACCCCTTCTGCCCACAACAAGCACGCCCATGACCCTGTTGAACGAAACCCACGACGCCCAGCTGCGCAGCTGGCTGGCCTCGGCCCACCAGCCGGGCTGCGACTTCCCCATCCAGAACCTGCCGTTCGCGGTGTTCCGCCGCCGCGGCAGCACCGAACCGGCGCGCGGCGGCGTGGCCATTGGCGATCAGATCATCGACCTGGCCGAACTGCACCAGGCCCGGCCCTTCAGCGGACGCGCGGCCGAGGCACTGGCGGCCGGCAGCCAGAGCACGTTGAACGCGCTGATGGCCCTGACCCCCGCGCACTGGAGCGCTCTGCGCCTGGCGCTCTCGCGCGCGCTGCGCGAAGGCGCGCCCGAGCAGGCGGTGCTGCAGGTCTGCCTGGTGCCGCAGGCGCAGGTGGAATACCTGCTGCCGGCGCGCATCGGCGACTACACCGATTTCTATACCTCGATCTACCACGCGACCAACGTCGGGCGCCTGTTCCGCCCCGACAACCCCCTGATGCCCAACTACCAATGGGTGCCCATCGGCTACCACGGGCGCGCGTCCAGCGTGGTGGTGTCGGGCCAGAACTTCGCGCGACCCTGTGGCCAGCTCAAGGCACCGGACAGCGACGCGCCGGTGCTGGGCGCCAGCAAGCGCCTGGACATCGAACTGGAGCTGGGCGTGTTCCTGGGCCAATCCAGCGCACTGGGCGAAGCGGTACCGATCACGCAGGCCGAAGACCATGTGTTTGGCCTGTGCCTGCTCAACGACTGGTCGGCGCGCGACATCCAGGCCTGGGAATACCAGCCGCTGGGGCCCTTCCTGTCCAAGAATTTCGCCACCACGATCTCGCCCTGGGTGGTGACCATGGAGGCCCTGGCGCCCTACCGCACGGCCTTTGCCCGGCCCGCCGAAGACCCGCAGCCCCTGCCCTATCTGGACAGCGAGCACAACCGCGAGGCGGGCGCGCTGGACATCCAGCTCTCCGTCGGCCTGC
Source organism: Comamonas badia DSM 17552 (assembly GCF_000484635.1). Classification (GTDB taxonomy): domain Bacteria; phylum Pseudomonadota; class Gammaproteobacteria; order Burkholderiales; family Burkholderiaceae_C; genus Comamonas_C; species Comamonas_C badia. The sequence continues at coordinate 315,254 of NZ_AXVM01000002.1, forward strand.
AGACACCCGCCATGCGCACGCAGGATGGTGCCGTCGAAGTGACGATCTGCCAGACCAGCTACCGCCACGCCTACTGGACGCTGGCGCAGATGGTGGCGCACCACAGCGTCAACGGCTGCAACCTGCAGGCGGGCGATCTGCTGGGCACCGGCACGCTCTCCGGCCCCACGCTGGACCAGGCGGGCGCGCTGCTGGAACTGACTGCGGGTGGCAAGAATCCGCTGAAACTGCCCAATGGCGAGGAGCGCACCTTTCTGCAGGATGGCGACGCGGTGGTGTTGCGCGGCTGGTGCGAGAAAGCGGGCCATGCGCGCATCGGCTTTGGCGAATGCCGCGGCCAGATACTGCCCGCGCGCAACCTCTGAAAAAGATGCGCCCCATGAAGCTCTACAACTACTTTCGCAGCGGCACCTCGCACCGCACTCGCATCGCGCTGGAACTCAAGGGCCTGCAGGCCGAATACATCGCGGTCGATCTACTGCACGAGGAGCACCTCAAAGGCAACTTCCATGAGGTCAACCCGCAGGCGCTGGTGCCCGCGCTGGTGCTGGACGACGGCACGGTGCTGACCCAATCGCCCGCGATCATCGAATGGCTGGAGGAAACCCACCCCGAACCACCGCTGCTGCCCAGGGAGCCCAAGGCCCGCGCCCACGTGCGGGCGCTGGCCGCCATCGTCGGCTGCGACATCCACCCGATCAACAACCGCCGCATCCTGCAATACCTGCAGCACCAGCTGGGCGCCGACAAGGCCGCCGTCGAGCGCTGGTGCGGCGAATGGATCACCAAGGGCTTTGACGCCTATGAAAAACTGCTCGCCGCCGACAGCGCGCGCGGGGATTTCAGCTGGGGCGGCCGCCCCACCGTGGCCGATTGCTACCTGATCCCTCAAATCGCCAGCGCCCACCGCTTTCATGTGGACATGGCGCGCTGGCCGCTGATCAGCGCGGTGGATGCCGCCTGCGGCCAGCTGCCCGCGTTTCAGCGTGCGGCGCCAGCCAACCAGCCGGACGCAGCCTGATCAACGCAGCAAGGCGCACAGCGCGTCCAGGTCGGCCACCGTGGCCTGCGGCGGCTGCGCGTGCTCGGGAGGCCACGCCCTGCCTGCGCGGTTGACCCAGGCCGCCTGCATGCCCGCATCGAGCGCGCCGCGCACGTCCAGCAGCACATCGTCGCCCACATGCAGCACCGCGTCGGGCGCCACGTCCGCCGCTTCGGCAGCCGCCCGGAAGATGCGCGCATCGGGCTTGGCAAAACCCAGCTGCGCCGCACCAAGATGCGCATGGAAAAAACGCCCTACCCCCGCGGCATGCACATCGGCATTGCCATTGGTCACCGCCACGATGGGGTAGCGGCCTGCCAGGAATTCCAGCGCAGCCAGCGCATCTTCAAACAGCTCCACCTTCTGGCGCGCCGCGTAGAAGCAGGCGTAGGCCGGCTCCGCCAACGCCGGGTCGTCTCCGGCCTGCTGCAGCGCCAGACGTATCGACTCGCGCCGCAGCGCGCCCAGATCCACGCGCAATTCAGGCTGCTCGCTCCAAAGCTGCTTGACCAGCGCGCGCAAGGCGGATCCGTCGGGAAACCGCCGCGCTGTGGCCGGCGCATGCAGGGCCAGCCAGACACACAACTCGCCTTCGGCACGTGCAATCACCGGCCAAACGGGCCAGAGCGTGTCGTCCAAATCCAGACTGATAGCACGAATGCGATGTACATCAAGCGCCATGGGGGCCAAGCATAACTGCCACAATCGCCAGCATGACGGCACCTGCCCCCACCACCGCCATCCTGCTGTGCAATCTCGGCACGCCAGACGCTCCCACGACCCCCGCGCTGCGCCGCTATCTGGCGGAATTTCTCAGCGACCGCCGCGTCGTTGAAATCCCGCGCATCGCCTGGTGGCCGATCCTGCACGGCATCATCCTGCGCACCCGGCCGGCAAAGTCCGCCGCCAAGTACCAGACGATCTGGACCAAGGAAGGCTCGCCCCTGCTGACGTGGACACAAAAGCAGGCCACCCTGCTGCGCGGCTGGCTTGGGCAGGCGGGATGCCTGATACCAGTACTGCCCGGAATGCGCTATGGACAACCCGCGATTCAACAGCAGCTGCAGGCATTTGCACATCAAGGAGTGCGGCGCATCCTCGTCCTTGCGCTGTACCCGCAGTATTCCTCCACCACCGTGGCCAGCGTTTTTGACGGCGTCACCACCTGGGCGAGCCGCCAGCGCGTCTTGCCGGAACTGCGCTTCGTCAACAGTTACCACGATCACCCCGGCTACATTGCCGCGCTGGCGCAAAGCGTCCGCCGGCACTGGCAGCGCGAGGGCTCCAGGGCCGAAAAGCTCGTCATGAGCTTTCATGGCATCCCCGAGCGCAATGTGCGTCTGGGCGACCCGTACCGCACGCAATGCGAAGAAACCACCGAACTGCTGGCCAGGGCACTGCAGCTTGCGCCCGATCAGTACCAACTCACCTTCCAGTCTCGCTTTGGCCGCGCGGCATGGCTGCAGCCTTATACCGAGCCCACGCTGATGGCGCTGGCCAAAGGTGGCACACGCAGCGTGGACGTGATTTGCCCCGGTTTCGCTGCCGATTGCCTGGAGACACTGCAGGAAATCAACCAGGAGGTACGCGAAGCCTTCATGCGCGCCGGAGGGGAACAGTTTCGCTACATTCCCTGCCTGAACGACGACAACGCGTGGATCACGGCGCTATCGCAAATAGCGCAGCAGCATCTGAACGGCTGGACGGCCTAGGTTCAAAACGGCAGGCAACTCACACCCCAACCACGCAAACTGTCCATTACACCAATAAAAATCCCGCGATGGAACCATAAAACTGGCTGAAACCCGCATGGATGCTTGATCGAATACTTCAAAAATCAAAATTGTTCCCCCGTTTGTTCCCCCGCTTTGCCTTGGATACCCCTCGAATCGCACCAGCGGCAGCGTGCGCCAGCCTCACCGGGCCAGGTGCAGCAGTCGGAAGCGCATCCGCAAGCGCACACGCGCCACGTGGTCGTATGGTGCTGCCCAGCAAAACCGGAACCCCCCTTATGCATCCCCGCGACTAGACAGATGGCGGGGCGCGAATTACCCGTAACGGGGAAAGGCCAGGAAGGACCCACATAAAAATAGCAAAAAACTATTTTTGTATGGTTTTTTGACAACTCCATGTCCGCATCCGGGCGTTTTTTTCGCAGGTTTTGAAGGGCATTCCTTCCCCCCATCGTTCATTTTTAGCGGGGACACCGGGGACAAATCCGAAAAACGCGCCTAAGCCATTGTCACTATTGAAAAAATTTATCCCCGGCAGAGGCGGGGACAAATGGTTTTTTGCCGGGGACAGCGGGGACAAATTGGCTTAAAATGTCGATTTTTAAATGTTTGAATGACATTTGAAGTGCTTGAACCTGTTTTTTGTGCTGCGTCGGCTGGCTTGGGGCGTGCGCACGTCGCTGGAATTTTGGGCCGATATCCGCAGGCGTCGCATGCAGCGTGGCATTGATAAATAGTTTTTATCTATTTATTCGTTCGCCATCGCCCGGGCGTTGGGCGCGTTGCAAGGCACCACGGTTTCATCATCGCCAAGAGCGAGCCAGAAAAAATCGGGCCAATCCATATGCTGATCACCAGGCACGGCAAACAGGGCCGCTTCGGTGATCGGCATGCGCGCATCCTGCATGGTGCGCAGCGGTGCCGCATCGCTCAGGGCGTGGTCACACAAAGCAGCCCATAGCGGCGCTGGCAGCGCCATCGGCTCGGCCGCAGCAACCGGAAACAGCCAAAGCAGCCCCCGAAGCGGTCGCAATTGCTGCTCACGCTCCACGGGGTCGGGGCTCAGGTTGCGCGCCAGGTGCTGCCCGGCAAGCTCGATCGCTGCCCGGTAGTGGGCAGGATCGATGCCCGGCTCCATCGGCGTCGGGGTGGCTGGTGCTGGCGTTGCAAGGGGCGGCGGCGCCTCGGTGCCCATGCGGCTGCCCTTGACCATGCCGGGCTCCAGGTGCCTTTTGCGCCAGCGCTGCGCACGCTCCAGGGTGTCAGTGGGCATGCCGCGTTTTGCCAGGCGTGAAACCATGGATGCGGATATGCCCAGCAGCTGGGCCAGCTCTTTTTTCTGCATGCGTACCCCCAATGAATCAATGAACTAAACAGAACCAATTTGGGGCAATGCACGGCGGCAGTGAACCAAATTCAAAGCCCACTACCTACCCCGGATGCGGGGCGCGAATTACCCGTAACGGGGAAAGGCCAGGAAGGACCCAAACACTGCCCCGCCTTGGAAAATCCGGCGCGGCGGCAGCTCCTGCCCCGCCCCCCACGGGCGGCCGGGCGCGCTACACGTCAAGGCCAAAGATCGCGGGCGTTATGTGATAACAGCGGCTCGGGCCCATGCCGGGCAGGCGGGTTTTGATGGTGAACCGGCCCGCCTCGGTCTTGAGGCATTCATGCGCCACCAGCGTGCGGCACACGGCCTCGGGGTCAAAGCCTTGGCATACCTCGCTGCGGAACACCTCGGGCAAGATGAAATACTCCACGCTCACGGCCTCGCCTTGGGCGGCGCTGATGTGGTCGCCAAACTCGCCCATGTGCGCCGCGTTGGTTTTGATGGGCTCGCCTTGTTCGTTCAACATGCGCCGAAAGCCCGCCCGTGATAGCGTCTTGGCGTTGTGGTCATCGGCTGCCCGGTGCCACCAGGTAAAGCGGCCTTCCCCGTTGGTCTCCATGAAGCGGCGCACCTGCCGCAGCATGGCGCGCACCTCGCCATTGCCAGCGCCCCCGCGTGCCTGCAGCCAGGCATCAAAGCATTGCTCGGCCGCCCATGTGGCATCCAGGTAATCCCAGCCGGTCAGGCCCGCCTCGGTGGCCAGCTCGCCCGCCATGGCCACCAGCGCAAAGCGGTTGGCAACCCGTTGCACCTGCCCGCTTGCACCCTCGGGCACCCACTTCGCTGCGATGGCTGCCACGCCTTCACGCAGGCGCCGGGGCAGCTCAGGCCAATGGGCTGCGGCCCATTCGATGAAGGCGACGCCGGGCGCGCCATGGCATTGCGCGGCCTCGCGGGTCAGGTGCTGGGCAAAGGCGCTGGGGCTGGCATGCCCGTGGATTTCCTCGAATGCACCCAGGCACTTGCCCGCATCGGCAGGGATGTCAACCATGCGGATTTCCTGCCCGGTGCGCGTGCGCCGCTGCCCCTCTGCCATGTGGTCGGCAAGCCCCAGCTCACCAGCGGAAAGGAACAGCAGGCGCCAGCTCAGGCGGGCACGCGGGGCGCCGCCTCGGGTGGCGCGCGCCTTGCTTTGTTCGTTGGCAAGCATGTAGGCGCACTCACCTGCCACCTTGCCATCTACCTGTGCCAGCTCATCCAGGATCAGCAACGCGTCGCAGTGCTGCGCGGCGATGGCCTCCAATGCGTTGTCGGTGGCGCGCCAGCGCTGCATGTAGCTGGGGCCACCATTCACCGATGCAGCCAGGCGCAGCGCGGTGGTCTTGCCCGATGATGAATCACCACGCAGGTGCATGCCCCCGGACTCTATGCCTGCAGGGCGCAGCAGCGGCCCGGCAAAGGCGCAGGACACGGCAAACATCAGGCGGCTATTGCCACGGCACAACAGGCCGATGCGATCACGCCAGGCGGCGGCATCCTTGCGCATGCGCCAGGTGTTTTCCATGGCGCTGTCGGATTGAAAAACGATGCGCTGATCCCCGGCGCCGATGGTGGCGTGCGGCAGCACGTAGGCGGCACCGCCCGCCTCGGTAGGGTGCCAGCCAATGCGATCGGTGCAGGTGGCAAATTCGCTGGGGCGGCGGGTCTGCAGGTACTCGGTCAGCTTGTTTCTTGCGGCCGGGCTGGTGGCGATGCGCAGGCCCATGCCCAGCAGCATGGCCCGGTATTCGGCGCCATCGCCACTGAGCATGCGGGCGGGCATGGCCCATTGCTTGGGGCGCTGCAGCGGGTCGGCAAACGCCAGCAGGTAGCCCCAGCTTTGCGCGTCCTGATCGCGGGTGCGTGCGATCACGTCCAAGCGGCTGCACAACCACAGGGGCGCCAGCGCCTTGCCATCGCGGCCATAGCCGTGAAAGTACACGCCGCCATCGTCAACCGTGAAGGCGTCGGGCCCGTCGCCTGCATCGTCGCCACCGGCGCCAGCGGGTGCCGGTGGGCTTGTGGGTGGGCTTGCCGGGGGCGCTGCGGCGGCTGCTTGCCGGTAGGCATCGATGGCGGCCGCTATCGTGGCGCGCACGGCAGCCAGCCCATGGGCGCGGTGCTGGTCGTTGTAGTCCCAATTGAGCGGCTCGCCATTGGCGGGCATGCCCTCGGGCAACACTGCCAGGCCACGCACGGCGCGGGCGGCGGCCTCGGCTTTGGTGCGGCCGGGGTTGGTGCCGGTGCGTGCCTCGGTGTGCCGATCATCATCGGCGGCGATCGCCAGCAAGGCCGCAGGGTGCAGGCGGTGCAGGGCCTTGGCAACGTGGATCAGGTTGCCGCAATCGAAGGCGCAGGCGCTGGGGTAGCCCGTGGCCTCGAACACGCTTGCGGCGGTGGCGTAGCCCTCGGCAACCACGATCACGGCGGCGCCTGCAGGGCTGCCCAGCATGTGCCACAGGCCCGACTTGCGCCCGCCCTTGAAAAAGGTTTTCTCGGGGCCCCGTTCGGGCTTGGTGGCTGCGATGCGTTGCACGTTCCACAACGCGCCCTCACCATCGCACAGGGGCACGCACAACACGCCGGGCGGCGCATGCCGCACGCCATGGGCGGCAATGCCCTTGCGCACCAGGTAGGGGGCTTGCGTGGGCTCGGTCACGTCTTGGCAGTTGCCATCCCAGAAGCTTTGCGCCTCTGCTGCGGCGGCTGCATGTTCACGCTCCACACGCTCGCGCTCAGACTGCGCAGCGGCCTTGCGCTCGGCATCGCGGCGCGCCAGCTCGGCAGCGCTGGGGGGCTCGGCTGGTTGGTCTGCCTTGGGCAGCTCGAAACCGTTTTGCTTGGCCAGGTGCAGCAGGGTGCCGATGGCCACGCCGCCCCCGGCCCGCACGCTGCGCCAGGTGCTGGCGCAATCGCTGGCGTGGTAGGTGTCTGCGGTGGCGCTCCAATCCTCGAACAAGGCCCGGCCGGTTGCGTCGGGGTATTCGGACTTGATCGCCATGCACACGCGCGCCCATTCATCACGCGGCAGGTTGGCCGGAATGTGCGCCAGGGCGGCGCGGATCAGCTCGGGGGTTATCTGCACTGCTGATCGCCCGGACTGGCCGCAAGGTGGGCAACGGCGGCGGCAAGCGCGGCATTCAGTTCTGCATCGTCCGCGTCCTGATCGGTGGGGCTTCGGGCTGGCTCCTGTTCACGCATGGCGGCGGTGTGACGGTCAATGGCGGCTGCGATGGATGCAAGCGCCTCGGCCTGCAGCTCGGCAGCGTGCAAATGGGCGCAGCCCACGATGTAGGCGGCTTCCAGCGTGGCGCGGCGCTGGGGATGGCTGGTGTCAACCCATCCGCCTACAGCTGCTGTGGAATTGGTCAGGTAGCCATCCATCGGGTTTGTCACGCTGTCGAGTGCGTAGTCTTCGCACGGCAGGCCGTTGGGAAGGTTTTTCATTACTGCACCCCCTCTGCGATGCGGGCCTGAACCCAGCTCAAAACGGCGGCTTCGCTCCACACGACGGCGCGGGCCGATAGGCGAATGGAGCGTGGGAAAAGCCCCTGTTCCATCAGGCTGTAAATCGTGGTTTTCTTGATGCCGGTCGTTTGCTCCACTTGCGGCAGGCGCAGCAGCCGATCACGCGGAACAACAACCGGGGTTTGCGAGTGCGCCAGGCGCGGGCCGGGCGTGGCGTGGCGTGGGTGAAGGTTTCAGGGTGCATTGCAGTGGCTCCTATTGCCGAAAAAGCTCCCGCACGATCGTTGTGAATTGGCGGGCTTGTGAGGAACTTTCCGGCTCGCAACCCTTGGGGTACAAGTTGCATTTGCGTGGCATGCGTGCGCTATCGCCAGCCCCGAATGGGCAAGGGGCGCAGCGGTGGGCAAGCTCGCAACCACCGATGCAAACGGGTTGCGAAGTGCGGCGGCGGATCAGCCGGTTTTTTGGCCGTTGCGCACGATCACGCCGGGCGGTGCAGCTGCAGCCTTGGGGCGCTTGCGCTCGGCTCCCATGGCCTTTTGCAACGCCTGCCGCGAAATTGCGATTTCAGCGGCCATTGCATCAAGCGCCGCAGTTTTGCCCATGCCATCGCCCATGCGGCGCTGCAGCTCGGTAGCCAGGATTGCAAGCTGATCGCCCAGCCCCCAATCGGTGCCGGGGTTGTCTTTGCGGTACTTCACCAGTGAAGGCCAGTCGGTGGGCATGGACGGCACAACAGCCAGCGGTGGCCAGGGCACGGCACGGGCTGCAAACCAAGCCAGGATATATGGGCTGGGCTCCTCATCTTGTGCATGCAGCCAGTTGGAAAAAAATGCGGGGTTACGCGATAAAGCTCAGTTTTGTTTTTTTCATGCCATGCGATACGTTGCGCCTTGGTTGCCGCGCTTAGCGCCGCCCTCAGGGCATCCCGTGCGGACTTGGGGTGCATTGACGCGGGTCGCTGAAAATCCGTCAGGACTTCTATGGGCAGTTTTTCTGGCCATGGCTTGTCGCGTTCGTCGGCAATTAACCAATCGGTCTGCGCTACCGCCTCATACCATTGCAGGTCAACGGCCATCATTGCCCCCTGTTCAAACTAAGCCCCGCTCGGCCATGGATAGCGTTTGATCGCCTGCCACGATCACATGATCCAGCACGCGAACATCAATCAACGCCAGGGCGCTTTTAATGGTCTGCGTCAGGGCTTTATCGGCCCGGCTGGGCTCTATGCTGCCGCTGGGGTGGTTGTGCGTCAGCACCACGCCAGAAGCGCTATGGCGCAAGGTGGCAGATACGATTTCACGCGGATAAACAGCGGTTTGTGTCGGGGTGCCGCTGGCGTGAAATTCAAAGGCGATGGCCCGGTGCTGGCTATCCATGTACAGCACGGCAAAGCGCTCGATCGGCTCGGCAGCCAGTTGCAGGCGCAGGAACTCACGCATGGCGGCCGGGCCATCCAGCACTGCGCCGGGCTGGCGCAGGTAGCGCCCCAGGATGCGCAGCGCCTTGGTAATCGTGGCGCGTTCGTGTGGCTGCATGCGCGGGTGCAGGGCGGCGGAATCGCTGGGCTGGCCATAGACGGCCATGCAATCCCCGGCGCGGTGCTTTGGCAGCGGCAGGGCGCGCTTTTGGGGCGGGGTGGCAAGGTGGGCGGTGGCCATGGCTCAGGCCCTCCCCGGTGCGGCTGGATCGGCAGCGGCATGCGCAGCCACGCAGGCCAGCAGCTCGGCAGCCAGGGCGGCGGCCTGATCGAAGCTCAGGCGCTGCGAATGGTAGCTATCGGGCTCCCAGCGGGCAAGGCGTATGCACCAGGCATCGGCGCTCACGCACAGTTGCAGGCCGGTGGGGCTGGTGTATTCGCAGCGCAGCAGCATGCCGGGCTCGGGGTGGGCGGATCGTGTGAAGGCGGCGGTATTCATGCTGCACCCCCTTCCATCGCCTGCAGCGTGCGCAGCGCGCCCAATGCCTGCACCGTCTTGCGCCGTGCGGCGGGCAGATTGGCGGCGGGATGGCGCAGGTAGTGCGCAGCCATGGCCAGGGCGTTGCTGGCGTCGGCAAATGCCTGCAGACGTTTGCACTCTTGGGGCTCGGTGGGCTGGCTGCAGGGGCCTTGCGGATGCGCCAGGCGCGGGCGGGCGCTGGCGTGTTGCGGCCCGTGGGGGGCGGCGGTCTTGGGGTGTTGCCCCGTTGCGGGATGGGGCTGGGTGCCTGCCGTGGGCAGGGGGATGATGGGCATGGTTCAAAGCTCCTGATCGAGACTTGAAACCACTCGCCACGTTTTCACGCGCAGCGGGTGGGCGGGATGTTGAAAACACGGCGATCAGACCATGCGCCAGGTGTTGCCACTCTGGCCATCCCGCCCGGAACCTGAATACGGCGCTGCGCCGTATTCGTTGCAATCCTGACGTGACGAAACCCGCTATCGTGCGGGTTGCAAACGCTGGTCGTGAGGTGTTTTCAAGCACCGGCCCCTTTCGGGGTTGCGCGCATCGTAGCGGCATTGCACCAGGTGCGCAAGGGCTATCGGCATCGGCGCGGGTCAATTTCAGGGATCAGGCGTGGGATGGCTCGGGCTGCGCCCGCAAACCCTATCGGTATGTGGGCGGGACCGGGCGCAGGGCAGGGTCAATCGTCGGATGGGGCACGCGGGGGCAGTAGGTAAGCCGCATGCAGGCGCGCCAGGTCTTGCATGAACCATCCCTCACCCTTGGGGCTGGCTGGCACGACGTGGGCAGCGTGCAGGCGCTTCAAATCCAGCAGCAGGCCCATATGTTGGGGCACCCATGCCGGGATCGGCACGCCCTCATTGCGCCAGCGGCTGGGGGTGTTGCGGTGCAGGCCGGTGGCCCGGCAAAAGTCCACGGCCTTCCAATCGAGGGCGGCCAAAGCGGCATCGAATTCTTCAAGGGTCATTGCGCGCATCCTTTTGTTGAAGTCAGCATTGTGGCATGCAATCCCTTAAAGGTGCAAAAAAAATTAAATACGCACTGTATTTAACATAAAACCCGTTGTCTAAAGTGTGCGTTGTGAATAACTTTCGCACATTTGTGGGCAAACCTAGCATTCATGCGGGTTTGCGGCCGATGGCCGTTTTGCCGAAAAAATAGGCAGTTGCTTACACGAAAGTTATCCACAGGTTTGCTATCAAAAACAAAGCGGTGCATTTTGAGCGTGCAAACCGGGCACCGGGGCATGGTGGCGCCGGGGCCGATCAAGCCCCGTCGTGCGCGATGCGCAGGCGCAGGCCAGCCGCACCCAGCACGGCAAGCAGTGTTTTGATGGTGGGGTTGCCGCTGGGGCTCAGGGCGCGGTACAGGCTTTCGCGGGGCATGCCCGCACGCTCGGCAACGGTGGCCATGCCTTGTGCCTCGGCAACGTGGCGCAGCGCAGCCAAAAGCGCTGCCTGCCCGCCCGGCTGGGTGCATTCGTCCAGGGCGGCAGCCAGGTATTCATCGGCAAACGCGGGATCGGTGCGCAGCAGGTCAACCACGATGGCGTCGTGCGGACGGCTTGCTGTGGTGGTGGTCATATCGGCTTTCTCCTTTGCTGCCAGTCTTGCCAGCAGGCGATAGCGGCGGCGATGTCGGCACGCTGGCTGCGCTTGTCGCCACCAGCCAGCAGCAGGATCAGGCGCTTGCCCGCTTGCGCGTAGTACACGCGATAGCCGGGGCCCCAATCAATGCGCAGCTCCCACACGCCAGCGCCCACGGCCCGGCAGTCGCCCAAATTACCAGCGGCCATGCGCGCCACACGCACCAGCACACGGGCCCGGGCTTGCCGGTCTGCCAGCCCAGCCAGCCATTGCGCGTAAGGCGCCTGCCCGGTGGGGCTTTGGTATGCCTGCAGCTCAAACATGGACTGTGAATTATACGTTACATGCAGATAGCGGACAAGACGGCGGGCGCTGCGGCGCCAAGGGGAACCCCGCTCGCGCTCATATCCGCAGAGGTACGCCGCGTTCCGCCAGCAGCACCAGGCAGAAAAGCCAGCAGCCGGGCATGACCAGAGGGTGGAAAGGGTTGAAAAAAGGAAGGGGGAAAAATTGGAATAAGGGTTTATATATATGAAAAATTTCACTACCCAATAAATTCTTCATTTGTCCCCGCTTTGTCCCCGTCTTGTCCCCGCTTTGTCCCCGGCACCAAAACGCCAGCAAACCCGCATGGTTGCTATGTTCCTTGCTATTTGTCCCCGTGTCCCCGGCACTTTTGCGTTTTCCAGCCGGAAAGGATTCTGAAAATCGCACAAAAAAGCCACCGGGCCGGGCGGCGGCGGTGGCTTGGTTGCGAGCTCGGGGCGGGCTGGCGGCTGGTGCTCAGCCGGTGCGCTGGGGTAGCGGGATCACGTCGGCACCGGCCTGCAGCTTGTCGAGGTAATCGGCCCAGTGCTGCAACATGGCGGTGCGCTCATCGATGAAGGTGGCCCGGTCGTAGGCGCCGCCATGGGTGATCTGCCCCTTGTGGGCCAGCTGCGCCTCGATCACGTCGGCCGGGTATTTGAGCACCTGCCGCAAGATGGTGCGGCCGGTGGCCCGGTAGCCATGCCAGGAATGGCGGCCCTTGTAGCCCATGGCGGCCAGGGCGGCGGTCAGGGCGGCTTCGCTCATGGGGCGCTCGTGGTTGCGCATGCCAGGGAACACGTACACGCTGCGCCCGGTCAGGGGCTGGATCTCCCGCAGCAGTTCCACGGCTTGGCGCGGCAGGGGCACGGCATGGGGCTGTCCGTTGATTTTTTCTTGCTTGCGCCGCTTCATGTCTTCACTGGGGATGCGCCACAGCGCCGCGTCGAGATCGAGATCGGCCCAGCGCATGGCGCGCAGGTTGCCCGGTCGCTGGAACAGGATGGGCGCCAGGCGCAGGGCGGCACGCACCACGGGCCCGCCCCGATAGGCATCGCTGGCGCGCAGCAGCTCGGCAAGCTCGGGCGGTTCGATGATGGCGGGCAGGTTTTTCTTGACGTGCGGTTTCAGGGCCTTGCGGATGTCTTGCGTCACGTCGCGATCGGCGTGGCCCGATGCCACGGCGTACTGCCAGACGCCATGTGCAGTCAGCAGCACGCGCCGGGGCACATCCAGAACACCACGGTCTTCCACCTTGCGCACCACGGCCAATAGCTGCGGGCCGGTGATATCCCGGATGGGCAGCGCCCCCAGGAAGGGGAACAGGTCTTTTTCCAGGTTGCGCAGCTCACGGGCATGGTGCGTGGTGCTCCACATGTCCCGGCGCAGCGCGATCCATTCAAGTGCCAGCGCCTTGAATGTGCCATCGGTCTGCGCCGCCTCGTTGGCACGGGCCATCTGCCGGGCCTTCACCGGATCGGTGCCAGCCTCCTTGTCGCGCTTGGCATCGTCGCGTGCCTTGCGGGCGGCGGGCAGCTTCACGGCCGGGTAGTTCCCGATGGCCAGGCGCCCCTCCTTGCCCGCGTGCCGGTATTTCCAGAACCAGCGCTTGGAACCGTTGGGCGTCACTTCCAGGTAAAGCCCGCCCGAATCGCTCAGGCGCCCGCGCTTTTTGTCCGGTGGGCAGGTGGCGTTGCGGCAATGGGCATCGGTCAGCATGGGGCACCTTTTTGCAGGGTAGCCAGTTCGGTATCCACGGGGCCAGCCAGGCCCGAGAACGTGAAAAATCCCGGAAACCCGCGCCAGCATTAGGTTTGCACGAAACCGGGGGAACAGGCGCCGGAAGTTTACCCCCAAGCCCGTTTTGTTCCCCCGTTTGTTCCCCCGGTTTTGATCGGCTGCATGCGAACGACGCCGGAAGCATGCGAACGAAAAAGCGTTGATTTACAAGGGAGAAAACAAAAAGCCCGGAAGCTTGCGGAAGCTTCCGGGCCCTATTTTGGTCGGAGCGATAGGATTCGAACCTACGACCCTCTGGTCCCAAACCAGATGCGCTACCAGACTGCGCTACGCTCCGATGCTGAATTTGCCGCGTGCATCAACAACCACGGCCATGCCGCCGACGGCGCTCAAGCGCCCGGCGCCGGCCCGCGTCCTGGCAGATGGCGGAAAGTGATCCGGCCCTTGGTCAAATCATAGGGCGACATTTCAAGCGAAACCTTGTCGCCCGCCAGAATGCGGATGTGGTGCTTGCGCATCTTCCCGCCGGTGTAGGCGATCAGCTGATGCCCATTGTCCAGCGTCACACGAAAACGCGAATCGGGCAGCACTTCAGTGACGCTGCCCTGCATTTCGATGAGTTCTTCCTTTGCCATAGAGGTCTGTTCTTCTCAAGATAAGCCGCCGCTGCGCCCAAGCCAACCCGGCTGCACAAGCAAAAAGCGAACTGCGTATTGTACAGGGAGACCGGTTTTTGCTGGTACACGATTACACTGCGCGCTTTTGCCCTTGTTGCCGTGCCTGATCAACTAGCCACTGCTCTCCAATACCTAGCACCCAAGCTGCTGATGACCCGGCTGGCCGGACGCTGGGCCAATGCGCAGGCGGGGCGCTGGACGACCGCAACGATCCGCTGGTTCATCCAGCGCTACCGCGTGGACATGGGCGAAGCGGCAGAACCGGATCCGTCGGCTTACCCCACCTTCAATGCATTTTTCACACGCGCGCTGCGCCCTGGCGCAAGACCGCTGGCGCCCGCTGCCCTGACCTGCCCCGTGGACGGCGCCATCAGCCAGGCCGGCGCCATCCAGGATGGCAGCATTTTCCAGGCCAAGGGCCACAGTTACACGGCGACCGCCTTGCTCGGTGGCGATGCATCGCTCGCGGCAAGGTTCACCGACGGCAATTTTGCAACGCTGTACCTGAGCCCGCGCGACTACCACCGCATCCACATGCCTTGCGATGGCCGCCTGCTGCGCATGCTGCACGTCCCGGGCAGCCTGTTTTCGGTCAACCCGACGACAGCGCGCAACGTGCCGGGGCTCTTTGCCCGCAACGAACGTGTGGTCTGCCTGTTTGAGACGGCCTTCGGTCCCATGGCGCTGGTACTGGTGGGCGCAACCATAGTCGGCAGCATGGCGACCGTCTGGCACGGGCAGGTCAACCCACCGCGCACCGGACAACCGCGCCAGTGGGATTACGCGGAGCAGTCCATGCACCTGCGTCAGGGAGAAGAAATGGGACGCTTTCAGCTCGGCTCGACGGTGATCGTGCTGCTGCCCCGCGGCGGTCTGCGCTGGACCGGCGGCTGGTCTGCCGGGCGCCCCATCCGCCTGGGAGAAGCCATGGCCTACAGCCCTGAGGTATAGCCGATGTTTTCCGCCGCGGGAACGCGCTCCGTGGTGAACAGCGTGGGCGCCAGCTCCAGTTGCCAGGTAGAGACCGGCTCGGCATGGCCGACCAGAAACACGGCCATTTCCAGACGGCGCAACTGCACGTAATCGACGGTTTCCCAGCGGCCCGCGTGGCGCACCTGCGTGCCGCGCTGAAACAGCGGCATGATGAAGCGCTTGCTCCAGCCTTGCGGGGTGGCATCCGGGAGTTGCTCAGCGGTATCGGCCTGGATTTCCATATGCCTGATTCATCGGCAGATTGCACCAAAACTTGAGCGCCCAGCGCAAAAGAGCCACTCTGCGGTGGCCCTCTTGCTTCAGTCACGCGGCAGGCAAGGTGCCTGCACTGCGGCGCTTCAATGGAACTGCGCCTCTTCGGTCGAGCCGGTCAAGGCCTTGACGCTGGACGAGCCGCCCTGGATCACGGTGGTCACGTCGTCGAAGTAGCCCGCGCCCACTTCCTGCTGGTGCGAAACGAAGGTGTAACCCTGCTCGCGCGCGGCGAACTCGGGCTCCTGCACCATCTCGACATAGTGCTTCATGCCCTCGCCGCGTGCATAGGCGTGCGCGAACTTGAAGGTGTTGTACCAGTTGCTGTGGATGCCCGCGAGCGTGATGAACTGGAATTTGTAGCCCAGCGCCGAGAGGTCTTCCTGGAACGTGGCGATCTGCTTGTCGTTGAGGTTCTTCTTCCAGTTGAAGGACGGCGAGCAGTTGTAGGCCAGCAGCTTGCCAGGATTGGCAGCCAGCACGGCCTGGGCGAACTCGCGCGCGAAGCCGATGTCGGGCACGCCGGTTTCGCACCACACCAGATCGGCATAGGGCGCGTAGGCCACGCCGCGGCTGATGGCCTGCTCCAGGCCGTTCTTCACGCGGTAGAAGCCTTCTTGCGTGCGCTCGCCGGTCAGGAAGGACTTGTCGTTGGCGTCCACGTCGCTGGTCAGCAGGTTGGCGGCCTCGGCATCGGTGCGCGCCAGCACGATGGTGGGCACGCCCATCACGTCGGCGGCAAAACGCGCGGCGATCAGCTTCTCAACCGCTTCGCGCGTCGGCACCAGCACCTTGCCACCCATGTGACCGCATTTCTTGACGGCCGCCAGCTGGTCTTCGAAGTGCACCCCGGAGGCCCCGGCGGTGATCATGTTCTTCATCAGCTCGAAGGCGTTGAGCACGCCGCCGAAGCCCGCTTCGGCATCCGCCACGATGGGCAGGAAGTAATCGATGAACTCCTTGTCGCCGGCATTGACGCCACGGCCCCATTGGATCTCGTCCGCGCGCTGGAAGGTGTTGTTGATGCGGCGCACCATGGTCGGCACCGAGTCGTACGCGTACAGCGACTGGTCGGGATACATGGTTTCACTGGTGTTGCCATCGGCGGCGACTTGCCAGCCCGACAGATAGACGGCCTCAAGCCCCGCCTTGGCCTGCTGCATGGCCTGGCCGGCGGTGATGGCGCCGAAGGCATTGACGTAGCCCTTCCTGGACTCGCCGTTGATCAGTTCCCAGAGCTTCTCGGCGCCGCGCTTGGCCAGCGTGTGCTCCACCTGCAGGCTGCCGCGCAGGCGGACCACGTCGGCGGCGCTGTAGCCGCGCTTGACGGTCTTCCAGCGGGGGTTCTGCGCCCAGTCCTTCTCGAGGGCGGCGATTTGTTGTTCACGGCTGAGCTGGGCATTCAGCGATTGCGGCATGGTCTTCTCCGAAGGTTGAAAAAAGGACGGTACCCGTCTCGGTACAGTGGCTCCAGTTTAAGTCTTATAGAAGACTGTCGCAATGTCTTGTGTCTTATATAAGACATAAATTTAATTAATATAAATCAATATCTTACGTTTGAAATATCGTATTGAAAAATAGAATTTTTGCATTTGGGAAAATTTGGTGCGCTGCAACATGTCCGCATCTCGATCAATAGTATTAATTTCCACAATATGGAAATTAATACTTCCACCCCCATGAAGCATCCGCGCTACGATGGCCAGCCGATTTCAAATTTCCGGCATTCCAGAGGCACCATTCATGACCGACCCCCTTGCGCCAACGGCCCCCTTGTCCTTCGCCATCATCGGTGCCGGGGCCGTGGGATGTTATTTCGGGGCCATGCTCGCGCGCGCGGGCCATGCCGTCACGCTGATCGGCCGTCCCCACCATGTACAGGCCATTGAAACACACGGGGTGCGCCTGCAAACCGCCACTGAAGACACCTTCATTTCGCTGCGCGCCAGCACGCAGCCTGGCGCAATACAGGGCGCGGACGTTGTTTTTCTGTGCGTAAAGTCCGGCGATACCGAAACGGCGGCGCGGGAGATCAAACCCTACGTCGATCCAGACACCCTGTTGCTCACGCTGCAGAACGGCGTGGACAACGACGCGCGCGCACGTGCCGTGCTGGGCACGGCCTGCAGCGTGGCAGCGGCAGTGGTCTACGTGGCTACGGCGATGGTCGGCCCCGGCCATGTGCGCCACTATGGCCGGGGAGACCTGGTGCTGGCGCCCTCCCCGCTCAGCAGCACCGTTGCAACCCAGTTGCAGGCCGCCGGCATACCCACGCAGGTATCGGACAACGTCCGCGGCGCACTCTGGGCCAAGCTCATCATCAACAGCGCCGTCAACGCACTGTCCGCGCTGCTGCAGCAGCCCTATGGCTGGTTGATGCAGCAGCCCGGCGCCGCGGAAGTCGTGCAGGACATCGTCACGGAATGCCTGGCGGTCGCCCGGGCCGACGGCGTCCAGATACCGGGCGACATCCATGCGGCCTTGCGCAATATCGTCGCCACCATGCCCGGGCAGCTATCGTCAACTGCGCAGGATATTGCCCGCGGCAAGCCGACGGAAATCGAACACCTCAATGGCTACGTCGTCCAGCGTGGCACGCAACTGGGCATTGCCACGCCGGTCAACCGGACGCTGCAGGTGCTGGTGCGCATGATGGAAAGCCGCGGCGCGTCACAGCGGCAATCTTGAACCTGCAGCATTGATAGCTGTTGGCGCTTTGTCCATGCCGCCAGCAGGCAGAAAATGCCGAAAAACAACAGAAATCCGAACCGCAACCCGCAGACCAGGACTGCCTGATTGGATCGCCGATGGAAAATTTGGCATGGCACGCGTTTCCACGTTACCATAGCGCTATCCTTTTTAGCTGCTTTTGCCACGGCATAGACAGCTGAACACCGTTTCGCACCAGGAGACAGTCCATGGGTTCCAAAGAAAACGTCGCCGTCAACCTGCTTCTTGAACGGCTGGAACGCCGTTACGCACTGCGCGTACTCTGGGCACTGCGTGATGGCCATCCGCAAACCTTTCGCCTGCTGCAGGACAGCGTCGGCGGCATCACGCCCAACACGCTCAACACCCGCATCAAGGAATTGCGCGAGGCCGGCTTTCTGGACCACGGCAGCGACGGCTACATCGTCACCGCCTCCGGCCAGGATCTGCTCAAGCGGCTTTCGGACATCCAGGCGTTTGCGACGCGCTGGTCGGCAGCGCGCGCCAGAAAATAAGACCCTCCCATTCACCAAAGGAACCTCCACAGTGGCATTGACAACCACCGCCTCCGGCCTGCAATTTGAAGATGTCTGCGCGGGTGCAGGCGAACCCGCCCGAAAAGGCCAGACGGTGCGCGTGCACTACACCGGCTGGCTGCACGAGACGGGCCAGAAGGGCGCGCGCTTCGATTCGAGCCGCGACCGCGGCCAGCCCTTCGAATTCGCGCTGGGCGCGGGCATGGTCATCCGCGGCTGGGATGAAGGCGTGCAGGGAATGCAGGTGGGCGGACAGCGCACACTCATCATCCCGGCCGATCTGGGCTACGGCCCGCGCGGCGCTGGCGGCGTGATCCCGCCCAACGCAACGCTGCAATTCGACGTCGAACTGCTCGCTATCGGCTGACGCGCCGCGACAGCAGGCTGACCAGCCATCCGGCCAGCGCCCCCACAGGGGCGCCAAAGGCTCCGGCAGAAATCGGCTCTATGCCCCACCACAGGCCCGGCACCAGCAATCCGCTGGGCAGCCATGCGCGCGCCGCCGGGTTGTGGATCACCAGATAGTACAGCGTCAGCCCCAGGCCAACCGCCATGGCCGCAACCGCTCCGTGGCGGGTCATGCCGCGCCAGTAGATTCCAAGAATCATGGCGGGCACAAAGGTTGCGGCAGCAATCGAAAACGATGCGGCCACCAGCGGCAGGATTTCCGAGGACTTGAGCGCAGCGACGAAAGCCGCGGCCAGCGCGACGGTGAGCAAGGTGAACTTCGTCAGAATTACCCGCTGCTCCGGAGAGGCCTTGCGCCTGCCCGGCTGGAAATAGAGATCGCGCACCAGCGCATTGCTGATCGTGAGCAACAGGCCGTCCGCCGTCGAAAGAGCCGCCGCGAGACCGCCGGCCGCCACCAGGCCGGACACGACATAAGGCAGGCCGCCAATCTCGGGCGCGGCCAGCACCAGCAAGTCCGCCCCCAGCCGGATTTCGCCAAACTGCACAATGCCGTCGCCATTGACATCCTGCACCGACAGCAGGGAGGAGTCCACGCTCGCCCATTGCGCAATCCAACTGGGCAGCGCATCGAAACGGCTGCCCACGAGATGGCTCATCACCTCGAACTTCACCAGTGCCGCCAATGCCGGAATGCTCAGGTACAGAAGCGCGATGAAGACCAGCGACCAGGCCACAGAGGCGCGCGCCGCGGCAACCGTCGGCACGGTGTAGTAGCGCATCAACAGGTGCGGCATGCCGGCTGTTCCCAGCATCAGGCAGAACAGCAATGCGATGAAATTGCGCCGTGACAGGTCGTACTGCGCCTGCTGCGTCTCGTCGCCCACCGGGTCACCGACAAACGGCTGGATGTGCCGCGGCAGCCCCCCCAGCGGCTGTGCGCGCTGCTGGTTCTCGCGCAGATCGCGTGTCCAGCGTGCACGCGCCTCGGCCTCGTCGCGCGGCATGGCCAGCAGTTCCCGGCTGGCGGCCACGATCAGATCCACATCGGCATTGCGCGAGCGCAGCAGTTGGATGCGCTCGCGCGCTTCACGCCGCTCGCGCTCAAGGGCCGCAGGCACGTCCGCCAGGCGCTCGGCATCTTCACGCATGCGCTGTTCATAGGCGGCGATGACCTGGCGCTCGGCAGCAGACGCCAGCAGCACGCTTTCACGTTCCGCGATCTTTCCCAGTTGCTGCCCATAGGCCAGCGGCGCCATCGGGTTGCCCAGCTGCTTGTACGCGAGCCACGATACCGGGATGAGAAAAGCCAGCAGCAGCACCACGTACTGCGCCACCTGGGTCCAGGTGATGGCGCGCATGCCGCCCAGGAACGAGCACAGCAGCACCCCGCCCAGGCCCAGCATGATGCCGATTTCGAACTGCACGCCCGTGAGCCGCGAGGCGATCAGACCGACACCGTAGATCTGCGCCACCACATAGGTGAACGAGCACAGCACCGCCCCCAGGGCGGCGAGAATGCGGGGCCAGCGGCCGCCAAAACGTACCTGGAAAAAGTCCGGGATGGTATAGAGTTCCATTGCCCTGAGCGGCGGCGCAATCAGCATGGCCACGAGCACGAAGCCACCCGTCCAGCCGAGGATGTAGGCCAGACCGCCGGGGGCCCCGGGCGTACCTGAAAATCCCTGCAGATAAAGCGCACCGGACAAACTGATGAACGATGCGGCGCTCATCCAGTCGGCAGCCGTCGCCATGCCGTTGTAGATCGGCGGAATGCGCCGTCCCGCGACGTAATACTCGGCTGGATCCGAGGTGCGGCCATGCACGCCGATGGCGGCATACGCCATCACCGTGAGAAACAGGAAGATCGGCCCTATCCAGTGCCGCGACAGGCCCTGCTGCTCGGCCCAGGCCATCGTGGCAATGAAGCCGATCAGGCCGATAACATACAGCCCCAGGATGTGGCGGATGCGGCTGCTGTAGGAGCGCTCGGCGCTGGCCGGATCAGCCATGCGACTCGCCCTCGGGGGCCGCGCCCGCTCCCATCCCTTGCTGGCGTTCAAAACGCTGCATCGCCCAGCAGTAGCCCCATGCCAGGACGATGAATACCAGCACCCCGCCCTGCGCCGCGACCCAGTAGCTGAAAGGCCAGGGGCCAACCGAAAATTGCAGATCTGCGGCGAAATAGCCCACGCCAAAAGATACCGCGGCCCACACGGCCAGCAAGGCCAGTTTCAGTCCCAGGTGGTGCAGGTCCGCCAGTGCCGGGTCCAGCGGCACGCCCACCCGCTCGGCGTCTGAGTCAGGCGTGGCGGCCGTGGGCATGCTCGGCGTGGGCCGGTAGCGTCAGCGGGCGAGCTGTTGCCAGGTAGCGACCACGGTGTCGGGATTGAGCGAGATCGAGACGATCCCCTCGTCGGCCAGCCATTGCGCAAAATCCGGATGATCACTGGGGCCCTGTCCGCAGATGCCCACGTATTTGCCCTGCGTCTTGCAGGCCGCAATCGCCTGTTTGAGCAAGGCCTTCACGGCCGGATCGCGCTCGTCAAAGTCATGCGCCAGCAGTTCCAGCCCGGAATCGCGGTCCAGCCCCAGCGTCAGCTGCGTCAAGTCGTTGGAACCGATCGAAAAGCCGTCGAAGTATTCGAGGAATTCGTTGGCCAGGACGGCATTGCTGGGCACCTCGCACATCATGATGGTCTTGAGGCCGTTCTCGCCACGCTTGAGACCGTGCTGCGCGAGCAGTTCCGTGACCCGCCCGGCCTGACCAAGCGTGCGCACGAAAGGCACCATCACCTGCACATTGGTCAGGCCCATCTCGCCACGCACGCGCTTGAGCGCATCGCATTCCATCGCAAACGCTTCGGCGAAATCTTCGCTGATGTAGCGCGCCGCACCGCGAAAGCCCAGCATCGGATTTTCCTCGTCGGGCTCGTAGCGGCTGCCGCCGATGAGCTTGCGGTACTCGTTCGACTTGAAATCCGACAGGCGCACGATCACGGGCTTGGGCCAGAACGCGGCCGCGATGGTGGCCACGCCTTCGGCCACCTTGTCCACGTAGAACGCGCGGGGCGAAGCGTGGCCGCGTGCCACGCTTTCGACGGCCTTCTTCAGGTCGGCATCGACGGCCGGATAGTCCAGAATGGCCTTGGGGTGCACCCCGATGTTGTTGTTGATGATGAATTCCAGCCGCGCCAGGCCCACGCCCTCGTTGGGCAGCTGGGCAAAGTCGAACGCCAGCTGCGGGTTGCCCACGTTCATCATGATCTTGGTCTTGATGGCAGGCATCTCGCCGCGCTGCACTTCGGTCACTTCGGTTTCGAGCAGGCCGTCGTAGATCTTGCCGGTATCACCCTCGGCACAGCTCACGGTGACCAAGGTGCCTTCCTTGAGCAAATCGGTCGCATCGCCGCAGCCGACCACGGCCGGGATGCCGAGCTCGCGCGCGATGATGGCCGCGTGGCAGGTGCGCCCGCCCCGGTTGGTGACGATGGCCGAGGCCTTCTTCATCACCGGCTCCCAGTTCGGGTCGGTCATGTCGGTGACCAGCACATCACCCGCCTGCACCTTGTCCATCTCGCGGATGTCGTGCACCAGGCGCACCGGGCCGGTGCCGATCTTCTGGCCGATGGCGCGCCCTTCCACCAGCACGGGGCCGGTGCTCTTGAGCTTGAAGCGCTGCTCGGCCTGGCCCTTGGACTGGCTCTTCACCGTCTCGGGGCGGGCCTGCAGGATGTAGAGCTGCCCGTCGGTGCCGTCCTTGCCCCATTCAATGTCCATGGGGCGGCCGTAGTGCTGCTCGATCGTGAGCGCGTAGTGCGCCAGCTGCTGCACCTCGGCGTCGGTGAGCGAATAGCGGTTGCGCTGTTCGGTGGCCACGTCCACGGTCTTGACCAGCTTACCGCTTGCTGCCTTTTCCTCGGGCGTGGAGAACACCATCTGGATCAGCTTGCTGCCGAGGTTGCGGCGGATCACGGCCTGGTTGCCTGCCCTGAGCATGGGCTTGTGCACGTAGAACTCGTCGGGGTTCACCGCGCCCTGCACCACCGTCTCGCCCAGGCCGTAGCTGCTGGTGATGAAGACGACCTGATCAAAGCCGCTCTCGGTGTCGATGGTGAACATCACGCCAGCTGCACCGAGATCGGAGCGCACCATGCGCTGCACACCGGCCGAGAGCGCCACCACGTCGTGCGCGAAGCCCTTGTGCACGCGGTAGCTGATGGCGCGGTCGTTGTACAGCGAAGCGAACACTTCCTTCATCTTGTGCAGCACATCCTCGATGCCCACGACGTTCAGGAAGGTCTCCTGCTGGCCGGCAAAGGAAGCATCGGGCAGATCCTCGGCCGTGGCCGAGCTGCGCACGGCGAAGCTGGCCTGCGCATTGCCAGCGCTCAAGGTGGCGAAGGCGACGCGTACGGCCTGTTCCAGATCTTTCGGAAAGGGCTGGTTCTCGACCCAGCCGCGGATTTCGGCGCCGGCCGCCGCCAGCGCGCGCACGTCGTCCACGTCCAGCCTGGCCAAGCGATCGCTGATGCGGCCGTGCAGGCCTTCGTGTTTCAGGAACTCGCGAAACGCGTGCGCCGTGGTGGCAAAACCCGTGGGCACGCGTACCCCTTGGGGCAATTGCGAAATCATCTCGCCAAGGCTGGCGTTCTTGCCGCCAACGACCTCGACGTCGGTCATCCTCAGGTTTTCAAACGGTACGACCAGGGCGGTCGCCTCAAAGCGTGCAGACATGGGAAAGCTCCAGAAGTTGAAACCGGGTCTGCCGCCGCGCCCTCGAAAACGGGCAGGCAAGCGCCCATGCAGCCTGCAAGGCTTTGTCGTTGGAGTTGTGGGCCAGCGTGCTGCATGGTGAGAAACAGGAATAATCGGGCGATTGTAGGCGCTGCCCAGGCCGCGCCACCCCATGCCCAATCCGCACCCCACCGAACGCATGAACGCCCGCACCGTATTTTTCGTCTCCGACGGCACCGGCATCACCGCCGAGACCTTTGGCAACGCCATCCTGGCCCAGTTCGACATCGAGCCGCGGCGCGTGCGCCTGCCCTTCATTGACTCGGAAGACAAGGCCCATCAGGTGGTACGCCAGATCAACCACACGGCGGAAGTCGAGGCGCGCAAGCCCCTGGTGTTCACGACGCTGGTGGATATGCAGGTGCTGAAAGTCATCCGCGAAGGCTGCAAGGGCATGATGCTGGACATGTTCGGCACCTTCGTGCAGCCGCTGGAAGACGAGCTGGGGATCAAGAGCCACCACCGCGTGGGGCGGTTTTCGGACATCAGCCAGAACAAGCAGTACCACGATCGCATCGAAGCCATCAATTTCAGCCTGGCGCACGACGACGGCCAGACGCACGACGACCTGGCAGGTGCCGACGTGATCCTCGTCGGTGTCTCGCGCAGCGGCAAGACGCCGACCAGCCTCTACCTGGCGATGCAGCATGGTCTGAAGGCGGCCAACTACCCCCTGATTCCGGAAGACTTCGAGCGCAAGCAGCTGCCGCCGGCGCTGATGCCGTTCCGCAAGAAAATCTTCGGCCTGACGATCAGCCCCGAGCGCCTGTCGGAGATCCGCAGCGAGCGCCGCCCCGGCTCGCGCTACGCCAGCCTGGAGAACTGCCGCGCCGAGGTGCATGAGGCAGAGTCCATGATGCGCCGCTCGGGCATACGCTGGCTGTCGTCCACCACCAAGTCGATCGAGGAGATCGCCACCACCATCCTGCAGGAAATACGGCCTGAGCGGCTGAGCTATTGACGGGCGCAGTGACTTTCGGCACTTGGCAGGGAGAGGCAATTGACGTCACATAAGAAACCCTTCAGGACGACGCCCCTCATGATCCCCACCCATTCCGAGGCATTCGCCTCCGTCGACAGGCGCCCTGCGCCGCGCGGTGCGGGGCGCGACCCATGCGCCATCCTTCTGGTGGACGACCACGAGCTGGTGCGCCTGGGGTTTCGGGCCCTGCTGGCGGAGCAGCCGCGCGAAGCGGGCCAGCCGGCGCTGGCCATCCACGAAGCGGACACGCTCGCCCAGGCCCTCGCGCTCTACCAGGGCAACGCAGCCGACATCGCCGTCGTGGTGCTGGATCTCACGCTGCGCGACAGCCACGGGCTGGATACGCTGATCGCCCTGCGCCAGGCCTGTCCGGATGCCACGGTGGTGGTGCTTTCGGGCACGGCAAGTCCGTCGACGGCCCGCGATGCACTGGCGCTCGGCGCGGTCGCGTTCTTCCCCAAGACCGGCGATCTCAGCCACATGCTGGAATTCGTGCGCACCTGCGCGCTGCGGGGTGCGCAGGCTGCGCAGCGGATGCAGTGTGCGCCCCTGCATTCCTGCGACAGCCTGACCCGCCTGGCCACCTCGCCAGACCCGATGGCAGATGCGGGCAGCCAGCTCACCGCGCGCCAGCTGCAGACTCTGCAATGGGTGCTGGAAGGCAAGTCCAACCGGGAAATCGGCGAGATCACCTGCCTGTCGGAGGGCACCGTGAAAAACCACGTCTCCATGCTGCTGCTGTCGTTTGCCGTGCGCTCGCGGGCGCAGCTGATCGCCAAATTGCGCGGCTGATCCTTGCCGGCCAGCCCGCACCCATGGCGATCACTGCAGATCCACCGCCCGCCAGCCAGGCCGCCGGCGACCGGCTGGAGCGGCTCGTCCTGCGCGAACAGGTGGCGATGCTCTACTCCACGATCCGCGCAGCCACGCTGGGCGACGCGCTGCTGGCGCTGACCTTCGGCGCCGCCATGTACTGGCAGGCACCGCACTGGCTGGTGCTGGCCTGGATGCTGCTGCACCTGTACAACACCTCGCGCCTGCCGGTGCTGACGGCGTACTTCAAGGACCAGGCCGCGGACGGACACCTGACGCATTGGGCCGACACCTATTGCCGCGAACTGCGTCTCAACAGCATCACCTGGGGGCTTGCGCCCCTGCTGTTCCTGCCGGACACCCTGCCGCTGACGGCATTGATGATGCTGATCATGATGGGTTTGTGCGCGGCCGGGGTTTCGGCGGTCTCGCCGCTCAGGCGCGCGGCCTGGAACTATCTGCTGCCGATGATGCTGTGCCTCACGCTGGCGCTGCTGCTGCGTCCCAGTGTGATGAATGCCGTCCTGGCGGTCTGTTGCCTGATTTTTCTGGGCTCGGTGCTGCGCTTCGCCGGGGCCCAGTCGGACTTGATGGCGCAATCGCTGCGCTCACGCTTCGAGAAGGAAGCCCTGGCGGAGCAGCTCGCGGCGCAGGTGAAGGCCACCGAGGAGGCCAGCCGGCAAAAAACGCGCTTTCTTGCCTCGGCCAGCCATGACCTGCGCCAGCCCCTGCACGCCATCAGCCTGCTGGGGGCCGCGCTGCAGCACCAGCTGCACGGGCAGCCCGCCGGCATCAACGCCGATCGCCTGATGCAGGCGGTGGGCACGCTGGGCCATTCGCTCGATTCGATGCTGGACATCTCGCGTCTGGATGCCGGCGTGGTCGCCACCGAACGCCGGCCGATCGCACTGCAGGATCTGTTCCAGTCGCTGAACCAGAGCTTCGTGGACGCCGCCAGCGAAAAAGAGCTGGCGCTGCGTGTCCGCGCCACCGGGCTCTGGGTCGACAGCGACCCGCAACTGTTGCTGCGCCTGCTGTCCAATCTGATCGACAACGCGATCAAATACACCGCGCGCGGCGGGGTGCTGGTGCTGGCGCGCCAACGCCGGGGCCAGGCCTGCATCGAAGTGCACGACACCGGCATCGGCATCGCGCCAGAGCAGCAAAAGCTTATCTATCAGGAGTTCTACCAGGTCAACAACCCGGGGCGCGACCGCGCGCTGGGCCTGGGGATAGGGCTGTCCATCGTCGCCCGGCTGTCGCAGTTGCTCGGTCATCGCCTGCAGCTCGATTCCAGCCCCGGGCGCGGCAGCAGGTTCCGGCTGCACCTGCCGCTGGCACAGGCGCCCGTTGGCATCGACCTCGCCTTGGCGGCGGCGGTCACCCACTACACGCCTTCGCTACCGCCGCCTGCGCGGCCCATCCTGATCCTGGACGACGAAGCCGACGTGCGCATCGCCATGTGCGAGTTGCTGCTCAGCCACGGGGTGCAGGCCCGGGCCGCCAGCACCGAAGCCGAGGCGGCCGCCATGCTGCAGGCAGCACAGGCGAGGGGTCAGCCGTTTGGGCAATTGATTTGCGACCTGCGGCTGGCGCACGGCGTGGATGGACTGCGCTGCGGTCTGGCGCTGGCGCGGCGCTTTGCCCCACTGGCGCTGCTGCTCGTCACCGGCGAGACCGCGCCCGAACGGCTGCGCTACGTGCGCGCCGCCGGCGTGCCCGTGCTGTTCAAGCCGGTGAACACGCAGCAGCTGCTGGCGGCGATCAGTGCGCAGCCCACGCCCGTGGGCAATACAAACGGAAACACTTCTGCCGCGCTTGCGTGACTTTCGGCACTGTCGCCCTCCGACACCGCCTGCGATGCTGCAGACAAAGCACGGACAAGAGGGTTGGAGAGAGGTCAGCACCCAAACGCTGCATAAGCACAAGCGGCGAGCCATCGTGGCAATCGCCGGGCCATCCTCCTGGTGGGCAAGATGGCTTTGCGTCGCAGGCCCACGGTTCTCGGGCATGCAGCGATTCACGGGCCAGCAACGTCTGGCCCTTTTTTTGCTCGGATCAACGCCGGACGCGGACAGGCACGTCGTGCTACTGCCGCAGAAAATCGATGACGATGGCACCCTGCTCGCGCTGGCGGTATTCGATGGCCACGCCGTCGCCATAGCGCATCTCGATCTGGCTGAGCAGCGGCAGCGGGTCGTGGTCGTTCATGAAGCGCATGGTTTCGCCGGGATGCAGCGCATCCAGCGCGCCGAAGATCGCCGAATGGCGAAAGCGCCGGGCAATGCCGCGGGCATCAAACGGGTAGATCGCTTCGGCAGTGGTGTGGTCGTGCATGGGAATCAAAAGTGCATTGAAAATGACACTTCAGTGTACGGCGCCGCCCTGGTGCAAGCCAGTCTCGGCCCTGCTGCAAACGCGGGCAAGCATCAAGCCTGCGCCATGAAACGGCGCAGGTGCGGCAGCGCGGCCTGCGCGGCCCTCCGGCCCTCTTCGATCGCTTCGGCCGAGCGGTGAAAATCGAGCAGGCCCAGATGCGCCAGGCTCGGGCTGATGACCAATTCCGGCGGATCACCCGCCATGCGGCTGCGCGTGATGCGCATCTGCATGATGGCCACGCTGGTCATGACGACATCCAGCACCGAAGGCGTCTTGGGCCCGTGCCTGGCATCATGGGACGGCAGCCACTGGCGCAGGCGCGTTTTCCAGCCCGCGGGCGGCGCCGGCTCCGCGTCGGCGTCAGGCTCGGCGGCTTGCGGCTCGGCCATGGGTTCTTCCACCGTCAGCGGCTGCATGTGGCGCTGCAGAATGTCGGCGTTCAGGTCCACCGCAATCACGATGTCCGCCCCCATCGCGCGCGCCAGCGACGTGGGCACCGGGTTCACTATGCCGCCGTCCACCAGGATGCGGCCATCCTCGCGCTGTACCGGCGTGAAGAGTCCTGGCAAGGCAATCGAGGCACGCACCGCGTCGGCGATCGAGCCCTCGCGCAGCCAGACCTCGGCGCCGGAATGCAGGTCGGTGGCCACCGCGGCGAACGGCACCGGCGAGGCTTCGATGCCGAAATCGGCGAAATTGCGGCGCCAGAAGGCGATCAGCTTCTCGCCCTTGAGCATGCCGCCCGAAAGATTGAAGTCCATGAAGCCAAAGACCTCGCGCATGCCCAGGCTCTGCACCCATTGGGCAAAGCGCGGCAGTTCGCCCGCCGCATAGGCCGCGCCGACGAGTGCGCCTATGGACGCACCGCAGACCACGTCGGGCCGCAAGCCCTCTTCCTCCAGCACTTGCAGCACACCAATGTGCGCCCAGCCGCGCGCCGAGCCACTGCCCAGCACCAGACCAAGACGAGGGGCGCGGCGCGCGAGCGTCATCGGATCACGTCCTCCGAGGGGTTGAACAAGGCCGTCCCGGTGGACAGGCAATCCGCGGCATCGCGGCGGGACAGCATGAGGGCGGTCATGCGGGGATCATAGAACGGCAAAAGGGTTGCAGTGCGCCACTGCAACCCTTTGTCTGCCTTGCCGCGCGCCGCTTTCCAGCGCCGGCCCCCAATGATCAGATGGCCTTGCGCCGGCGGCGCAGGGCTGCCATGCCGCCCAGGCCGCTGGCCAGCAGCAGTGCCGCGCCAGGCAGCGGCACCGTGGAAACAGGTGGCGCCGAATTGGCGATCAGGAAGAAAGATTCGGCACCCGAGCTCATGTCGCTGAGTTTCATGTCGAACGCGACCACCGTGGCCAACGGCAAGCCGACCAGGCTGGTGAAGCCGGAAATCACGTAATCCGCCCACCCGGCGCCCTGGTTGAAAGCCGGGATATTGCCCGATGCGCCCGTGTAGGTATCGACGACCGACATGCTCGTGGATGAAGCGCCGAGGGACATATGAAAATAGTCCAGCGTCTGATCCTTCTTGCCCGCCTGATTGACATCCAATCCAACGGAAAAGCCGTATTCGAACATTGAAAGCAGTTGCCCCACCGTGTAGAAAGGCGACGTCTGCTCCGTTTCTTCCATGGCTCCGGTGTTGTTGTAATTCGTGTAGGCAAACGTGGACGGTTGCTGCGGGCAGTTCTGACCCGAAATGATGCAAGGCGAATCCTTGCTTTGCTGGTAGATTTGTTCAGGCACGCCGGTCAGTGAAAGCGACGCCGCGTTCGCCGCCAGACCCGCGCCCATCAGCACCGTCCCCAGGGCTGTCCACTTCAGTGCCTTGATCATTGCGCCCCCATTGTCAAAACCAATCCATTGAAAAGAGCCGATAAACAGCCTCTTTTCTTCATTCTTGCAGGCGCTGGGCGATTCGTCCATGGGTCATTCGGACTAGTCCGGCTCTTTTGCCAGCAAACGGCGCAGCCCCTCTTCGTCGAGCACGGGCAGGCCCAGCGCCTGCGCCTTGGCCAGCTTGCTGCCCGCCTCGGCGCCCGCCACCACGTAGCTGGTCTTCTTGCTGACCGAACCGGCCACCTTGGCGCCGGCGGCTTCCAGCAGGTCTTTCGCCGCGTCGCGCGAGAGCGTGGGGAGCTGGCCGGTGAGCACCACCGTTTTGCCCGCCAGCGGCAGCCGCGCGGCGGCCGCGGGCGCGGCCTCGCTCCAGCGCACGCCGGCGGCCCGCAGCTGCTGCACCACCTCGGTATTGTGCGGCTGGGCGAAAAAGGTGCGAATGGATTCGGCGACGACGGGGCCGACATCGTTCACCTGCATCAGTGCATCCACGTCGGCCGCCAGGAGCGCATCCAGCTGGCCGAAATGGCGCGCCAAATCCTTGGCGGTGGCCTCGCCGACGTTGCGGATGCCGAGCGCGTAGAGGAAGCGCGCGAGCGTGGTGTGCTTTGATTTTTCGAGCGCGTCGCACAGGTTTTGCGCGGATTTTTCGCCCATGCGATCGAGACCCGCCAGCTGATCCACCTGCAGGCCGTAGATTCCGGGCAGGCTGTGGAGGATGTCCTGATCGACCAGCTGGTCGACCAGCTTCTCGCCCAGGCCTTCGATGTCCATGGCCTTGCGGCTGGCGAAGTGCAGCAGCGCCTGCTTGCGCTGCGCACCGCAGAACAGCCCGCCGCTGCAGCGATGGTCCGTCTCGCCCGGCTCGCGCACCACGGCGGAACCGCACACCGGGCAGGCGCGCGGCATGTGGAAGTTGGGCACGTAAGGCTGGCGCACGGCGCCCTCCTCCACACGGCCGAGCACCTCGGGAATCACATCGCCCGCGCGGCGCACGATGACCGCATCGCCCACGCGCACGCGCTTGCGCCGCAGTTCAAACAGGTTGTGCAGCGTGGCATTGGTCACCGTGGCGCCGCCGACGAACACCGGCGCCAGGCGCGCCACCGGCGTGAGCTTGCCGGTGCGGCCCACCTGCACGTCGATGGCTTGCACCGTCGTCACCATTTCCTGCGGCGGGTATTTGTGCGCCACGGCCCAGCGCGGCTCGCGCGTGACGAAGCCCAGCTGGCGCTGCAAGGCCAGGCCATTGACCTTGTAGACCACGCCGTCGATGCCATAGGGCAGAGCCGCGCGCTGCGCGCCCATGGCCCGGTGAAACGCCGCCAGCTCGGCGGCGCCATGGGCGATGCGCGCTTCGGCCGCGACGGGAAAACCCCAGCTTTTGAGCCGCTGCAGCAGCGCGTAGTGGGTGGCAAAGCGCGGGCCGCCCTGCTCCGGCGGCGTGACCTCGCCCAGCCCGTAGGCAAAGAAGGACAGCGGGCGCTGCGCGGCGATGCGGGCGTCGAGCTGGCGCACGGCGCCGGCCGCCGCATTGCGCGGGTTCACGAAGAGTTTCTCGCCGGCGGCCTGCTGGCGCTGGTTCAGGCGTTCGAAATCCGCCCCGCGCATATAAACCTCGCCGCGCACCTCGATCACCGGCGGCACCTGTTCGCCCTGCAGGCTCAGCGGAATCTGGCGGATGGTGCGGATGGCGTGCGTGACGTCTTCGCCCAGCTCGCCATCGCCGCGCGTGGCGGCCTGCACCAGGCGGCCCTGCTCGTAGCGCAGGTTCATCGCCAGGCCGTCGAATTTGGGCTCGGCGATGTATTCCACCGGCGGATCGCCCTCGGCCAGGCCCAGCTCGCGGCGGATGCGGGCGTCAAACGCCTGCGCGCCGGTGGCTTCGGTATCGGTCTCGGTGCGGATGCTGAGCATGGGTACCGCGTGGCGCACGGCAGCGAGGCCAGGCAGCACGCTGCCGAGCACGCGCTGGGTGGGCGAATCGGGCGTGATCAGCGCGGGGTGGGCGGCCTCCAGCCGCTCCAGTTGCTGGTAGACGCGGTCGTATTCGCCATCGGGCACGCTGGGCGCATCGAGCACGTAATACGCATGCGCCCAGCGTGTGAGTTGCGCCCGGAGTTCTTCAATTTGCATAGCTGCCAGCGCTTGCCCATCCTGCGCTGGAGGCGAAAAAAGCTCAGTCTGCCCGGACATGGCTTTCAGCTGAACAAGCGCCGTGCGAGCACGGAGCCGGCGGAAAGCTCGCGTTCATCGAGCTGGTCATAGAGCTGCTCCAGATCGGCCGCGATCGGGTCCATGGCCATCGCCGGGATCATCTGCCCGTCGGGATCGCAGAGCACGCCATCCATGGCTTCTCCCAAGGCCTTGGCCACCTCGCGCAGCCGCGCAAAGGGCTGCTCGCCACGCGCCACCTGCGGCACGTCCAGCGCCAGGCTTACCTCGCGCAGCGCCGAGCGTTCGGGCTCGTCGGACATCGCGGCCTGCGCGTCGTAGGAGAGCGTGAGCAGCGGCGGCAGGCCGGCGTCGGCGGCGGGCAGCACCAGGCGCCCCGGCATGCTGCCGACGATGAAACCCAGCGGCGCGGCGCTTTGCTGGATGTAGCCCGGGCTCCAGGCGGCCTGGCGCGCGCGCAGGGCGAAGGACAGCTGCGCATCGTGCGCGCTGGCGAACTGGTCGAGCTCGCGCGCGCGGCCCACCTCGTGCAGCATGTCCGGAAACTCCGGCGCCGCGTTGATCGCATCGGCAAAGGCCTGCGCCTTGGCGACGAATTCGGAAAACTCGATGTTGTTGAGCGCGCCCAGCCGGTTGGCCAGCTGCACCCCGGCCTGAAACTGGCGGTAGCGCGCGCCAGGCTGGGGTGCCTCCCACTGCTGCGTGGCCTCGTTCAGGCCCTCGACCGCAAACGGCTTGCTGCCGACGCGGCGCGTCGCCGGCAACGCCGCCAGCGCGGCATCGCCCGAGACCAGCTGTTCGGCCGCCAGCGGCACGATGGCATCGATCAGCGCATCCAGCGCGCCGCGCTGCTGCGGCGCGGATTCATGCGGCGCGGCGGCCACGGGGTCGATCCGCAGATCCTGCCAGGCGGGCGCCGGGGCCGTGCCCTCGTGCCCGCCCAGGTCGGCGATCGCACCGTCGAGCAGCGGATCGCGGCGCACGGGCTCTTCCGCCCCCTCGCCCGGCGCGGCCTGCGCGACCTGGCGCGCGCGGCGTGGCGCGTTGCGGTGGTTGTTCCAGGCGTTGTAGGCGACGACGACGATCAGCACGACGGCGCCGACGATGGCAAGAGCGGTTTGAAAGGAACTCATGGGTAATCGTGGTCAGCGTAGTCAGGCTTCGGCCATCGCCATCGCGCCGGCCATGTCCACCGCAACGATACGCGAAACGCCCTGCTCCTGCATGGTCACGCCAATGAGCTGCTCGGCCATTTCCATCGCGATCTTGTTGTGGCTGATGAAGAGAAACTGGGTGCCGCGCGACATGCTGGCCACCAGCCTGGCATAGCGCTCGGTGTTGGCATCGTCCAGCGGCGCATCGACCTCGTCGAGCAGGCAGAACGGCGCCGGGTTGAGCTGGAAGATGGCGAACACCAGCGCAATGGCGGTGAGCGCCTTCTCGCCGCCCGAGAGCAGGTGGATGGTCTGGTTCTTCTTGCCCGGCGGCTGCGCCATCACCTGCACGCCGGCATCCAGGATTTCGTCGCCCGTCATCAAAAGCTGCGCGCGCCCGCCGCCGAAGAGTTCGGGGAACATGGTGCCGAAATGGCGGTTCACCGTCTCGAAGGTGCCCGAGAGCAGCGTGCGCGTCTCGGCGTCTATGCGCCGGATGGCGTCCTCCAGCGTGGCCATGGCCAGCTGCAGGTCCTCGTTCTGCGCCGTGAGAAAGCCCTGGCGCTCGCGCGCGAGCGTGAGTTCCTCCAGCGCCGCCAGGTTGACGGCGCCAAGCTGCTCGATGGCGCGCTGCCACTGCTCGATGCGCGCCTGCAGGTCTTCGCCTTGCACCTGCCCGTCGGCAATCGATTGCTCCACCTGCGCCAAATCCGCTTCGGCCTCGGTCAGCAAGGTCTCGTATTGCTCCAATGCCAAACGCGCGGCCTGCTCCTTGAGCTGCAGCTCGGTGATGCGTGCGCGCTGGGGTTCGAGCTGGCGCTCGGCCTGCATGCGCAGCTCGTCGCTGGCGCGCAGGCGGGCGGTCAGGCTGTCGTACTCGCCGCGGCGCTCGCCCAGCTGCTGCTCGCTCGCCAGCTTTCTCTCCAGCGCCTGCTGCAAACCGCCCTGGGCGGCGGCGTCGGACAGGCGCGAGAGCTCATCGCGGGCGCGCTCAATCTCGGCCTGCAGGCTGGCGCTCTGCTGCCGCGCCATCGCCACCGCGCGCGTGAGCTCGTCGCGGCGCGCCTGCAGGCTGCGGCGGGCAAACTGCGCCTCCTGCGCACGGCGCTCCAGCTGGCGCTGCTGCTCGCGCCACTGCGTGAGCTGCTGCTCGGCGGCGATCACCCGGTCGTCCAGCTGGGCGTGGCGCTCCTGGCTGTCGGCCAGCTGCATGTCGAGTTCTTCAAACCGGCCCTCGGCGACGGCGCGGCGCTCGGTCAGTTCTTCCAGCAAGGCCTGCACCTCGGCCAGATCGCTCTCCAGTTGGCGGCTGCGCTCGCGCGCCTGCTCGGCCAGTTGCGTCAGGCGCAGCAGCTCCACTTCTTCGTCGTGCGCGCGCCTTTGCGCCTCGGCCGCTTCGCGGCGCGCCTGCTGCAGCCGGGCGCTCGCATCCTGATAGCTGCTTTCGGCGCGCAGCAAGGCGGTGCGCGATTCTTCGGCAATCAGGTTCTGGGCCCGCACCTCCTTTTCGAGGTGCTCGATCTCCTGCGCGCGCGCCAGCAAGCCGGATTGCGCGGAATCCGCCGCATAAAAATCCACGCCATGCGCGCTCACCGCATGGCCCTGCGGGGTGTAGATGGCTTCACCGCCGTGCAGGCTGGCGCGGCGCGCCAGCGCGTCGTCCAGCGTGGCGGCCGTGAGGCAGCCGTGCAGCCAGTCGTGCAGCAGCGCACGCAGGCCGGCATCGGCGATGCGCAGCAGGTCCACCAAACGGCCCTGGCCTTGCGCCGGCAGCGACGCGCCGGGCGCGCTGTAGAAGCTCAGCCGGGCTGGCGGAGCGCTGGCGCCGGCAAAGCCGCGCAGCATCTCCAGCCTGCCCACGGGCAAGGCACCCAGGCGCTCGCGCAGCGCGGATTCGAGCGCGTTTTCCCAGCCGGGCTCGATGTGCAGCTGCGTCCACAGGCCCTGCAGGCCATCCAGGCCCTGCTCGGCCAGCCAGGGGGCGAGCTTGTCGTTGCTCTTGAGCTTTTCCTGCAAATCCTTGAGCGCCGCCAGGCGCGCGGCCAGGTCGGCCAGGCGCGTGCCTTCGGCCGCCACCGCCTGCTGGCGCGTCCGGCGTTCATCATCGAGCGCGGGCACGCTGTCCTGCAGCTGGGCCAGGCGCGCCTCCGCCTCCTGCGCCGCGGCGGCAGCCATCCCGTGGCTTTCACGCAATTGGGTCAGGCGCTGTTCATCGGGCAAGGCCAGCGCGCCCTGGTCGCCGCGCAGGCGCTCATGGCGCAGCTCGTGCTGGCGCGATTGCTCGCCCATGCTGCGCTGCTCGGCCGCCAGCACCTGGATCTGCTGCTGCACCTGCGCCACCAGCGTGCGCTGCGCCTCGCTGCTGCCGCGCGCCTGGTGCAGCGCGTCTTCCAGCTCGGGCAGTTGCGCGGCCTGCTCTTCGGCCTGCGCGGCCAGCAGCTCGGCCTGTTCCTCGGCATCGTCGCCAGCACCGGTGAGGCCCGCCAGCTCGGTCTCTGCCTCGCTGCTGCGCGCCGCCCATTCGGCGATCTGCGCCGCCAGCTGCGCCAGGCGCAGCTCCACGCGCGCACGGCCTTCGACGACGTAGCGGATTTCGGCCTCCAGCTTGCCGACCTCGGCCGTGGCCTCATAGACCTTGCCCTGCGCCTGGTTCACCGCATCGCCTGCCGCATAGTGCGCCTGGCGCAGGGTTTCCAGCTCGGCCTCCACATGGCGCATCTCGGCCATGCGTGCTTCCAGGTCATTCACCGCCTGCAGACCGTCGGTGCGCACGCGCTCCAGCTCGGTGGCGGCGTCGCGGCGCCTGAAGAACCACAGCTGCTGGTGCGCCAGCTGCACCTGCTGCTGCAGGCTGCGGTAGCGCGCGGCCACCTCCGCCTGCTTTTCCAGCCTGGAGAGATTGGCGTTGAGCTCGCGCAGGATGTCCTGCACGCGCGTGAGGTTCTCGCGCGTGTCGGCCAGGCGGTTTTCCGTCTCGCGCCGGCGCTCCTTGTATTTGGAAACGCCCGCCGCCTCTTCCAGGAACAGGCGCAGCTCCTCGGGCCGGCTTTCGATGATGCGGCTGATCGTGCCCTGGCCGATGATGGCGTAGGCGCGCGGCCCAAGGCCCGTGCCGAGGAACACGTCGTGCACGTCGCGCCGGCGCACCGGCTGGTTGTTGATGTAGTAGCTGGAATTGCCATCGCGCGTGAGCACGCGCTTGACGGCGATCTCGTTGAACTGGTTCCACTGCCCGCCCGCGCGGTGGCTCTGGTTGTCGAAGGCCAGCTCGACGCTGGCGCGGCTGGCGGGTTTGCGGTGCGTGGTGCCGTTGAAGATCACGTCCTGCATGCTCTCGCCACGCAGCTCGCTGGCGCGCGACTCGCCCAGCACCCAGCGCACCGCGTCCATGATGTTGGACTTGCCGCAGCCATTGGGCCCGACGACGCCGACGAGCTGGCCCGGCAACTGGAAATGCGTGGGCTCGGCAAACGACTTGAAGCCGGAGAGTTTGATGGAGGTCAGGCGCACGGCGGGCGGTGCAGGGAAAGCGCGCAAACGGCGGGAGCGGCAATCATACTGTCCCATCGCAGGCTGAATTGTTACATATAAAAACAGGCTCCAGCGCAATGCACACAAGCACTGGCAGCTAGCAATTACAAAGCAAGTGCCGGCTACAGCGGCGCGCCCCACTGCGATACCGGCTCGGAACGCTCCAGCACCAGCGCCTCGTAGTCATCGGCCGCCACCGGCGGGCTGAGCAGGTAGCCCTGCCAGAGGTCGCAGCCATTGCTTTGCAGAAAGGCGCGCTGCTCTTCCGTCTCGACGCCCTCGGCCACCACGTCCAGCCCCAGGCTGGCGCCCAGCGCGATGATGGTGCGTGCGATCGCCGCCTCGTTCGGGTCGGTGAGCACGTGGCGCACGAAGCTCTGGTCGATCTTGAGCTCGTCGAGCGGCAGGCGCTTGAGGTAGGAGAGCGAGGAGTAGCCGGTGCCGAAATCATCGAGCGAGAAGCTCACACCGTACTCCTTGAGCTGGCGCATCCTGGTGATCGTGCCCTCGGTATCCTGAAGCAGCATGCTTTCGGTCAGCTCCAGCTTGATGGCGCGCGTGGGCGCGCCGGTTTGCGCCAGCAGCGCCAGCAGCCGCGGCGCGAACTGCGCCTGGCGAAACTGCAGCGCACTGACGTTGACCGAGACCGTCAGGCGCCCCAGCACCGGGTGGCCGGCCCAGTGCGCCAGCTGCTCGCAAGCCATGCGCATCACCGCATCGCCCAGCGGCAGGATCAGCCCGGTTTCCTCCGCCAATGCGATGAATTGCGCCGGCGGGACCATGCCGCGCTGCGGGTGGCGCCAGCGCACCAGCGCCTCGGCGCCGATGATGCGGTCGCCCTCGGCCTTGGGCTGGTAGAACAGTTCGAACTGGCCCGCCTCCAGGCCCTTGCGCATATCCGTTTCAAGCTGCACGCGCTCGGCCACCTGGGCCTGCATCTGCGGGGTGAAGAAACGCAATTCGCCGCGCCCCTGGGCCTTGGCGGCATAAAGCGCCATGTCGCTGCGCTTGAGCAGCTCGTCGGCCGAACGCTCGCTGCCGTCGAACACCGCCACGCCAATGCCGAGCGTGGCGCGCAGCAACTGCCCCTGCTCCAGATCGCACGGCTGGCTGGCCGCCTGCATCAAGGCCTGCGCCAGCGCCTGCACGGCCGCCGCCGCCCCGTCCGCATCGCCCGGCACCCTGGGAAGCACCACGGCATAGACATCGCCGCCATGGCGCGCGACCAGCGCGCCGGCGGGAACGCCCGCGAGCAGCCTGCGGGCGACGAGGGCGAGCAGGCGGTCTCCCACCTCGTGCCCGCTGGTTTCGTTGATCGCCTTGAAGCCGTCTATGCCCAGCATCAGCAGCGCGCCCCGCGAATGGCCCTGCGCTGCCTGCGCCAGCGCCTTGCGCAGGCCATCCTGCAAGGCGCTGCGATTGGCCAGGCCGGTCAGCACGTCGGTCTGCGCCAGATAGGCGATCTGCTGCTCGGCCTGGCGGCGCTGGGTCTGGTCCACCAGCACCGCGATATGGGCGCTGCCCAGCGCCATGCCGGAGAGCTCCACGTGGCGCCGGATGCCGCCCTTGGCCGTCAGCGCGAATTCAATCGGGCCAATGGCTCCTTCGTCACCCAGATCGGCCGCCGCACGCGCCGCACGCCATTGCCCCCGCACCCGCTCGCGCTCCTGCTCGTCAGGCATGACGGCGCGCCACCAGGCATCCACGTTCGGAGCCTCGTGCGCCGCATAGCCGCAGATGTGCGTGAACCGGTGGTTGATGAAGCGTATTTCGTCCTGGTCCACCAGCGACACCCCCACCGGCAGCTGGTTGAACATCTCGCGGTAGCGCTGCTCGCTGCGCGCCAATGCATCCTGCGCGTGCTTGGTTTCAGTGATGTCGGAGATGACGGACACGTGGCAGGCCGTGCCCGGTATCTTCACCATGCGCAGGTTGGCCCAGATGGTCTTGCCGTCCTTGCGCAGGTAGCGCTTTTCCATCTGGTAGCTGTCGATCTCGCCGCGCAGCATGCGGTCGCGCATCGCCATGCTCCTGGACAGGTCGTCCGGGTGCGTATAGGCCTGGAAGTGCGCCTGCATCAGCTCCTGGGCGCTGTAGCCCAGGATGGCGCACAGGGCCGGATTGACGTAGAGGCGCCGGCCGCTCGCCGATTCGCTCTGGCTGATGCCGACCGGCGCATGCTCGAACACCGCCTGCAGCTTGGCTTCGTTTTCCTGCAGCGCCTGGCGCGCCGTGGCGGCCTGCTCCTGGGCACGCTGGCGCCGCAGCCCCAGGTAGGCCATCCAGGCGGCGATCACGAGGGTGATCAACCCCGTGATGCCGGTGTTGACCAGCGGGCGCTGCCCTTCCGCGCGGCTGAGCAGCCCGGCTTCGGGCATGAAGCGCAATTGCCACAGCCGGCCTTCCACGGGCAGCAGCACTTCGCGGCCCACCGTCTCGTTCCATGCGGTGTCGCCATAGGACACCAGTACATGCGAGGCATCGGCATCGGGGGCCGCCGCCAGCCCGTGATCGCTCAGGCTGAAAGACAGCCCTCTGAAATTATCCGGCCCCGCCAGCCCCGCCAGCAGCGTGGACATGTCCACGGTCAGCGCCACCAGCCCGGCGGACCCCGCCTCGCCCTCACGCCCACCCATCTGGTGATCCAGCGGCATGAACACCATGATCCGCGCGCCGCCCTTGCCGGGCAGCGCGGCGGTGGCGGCCGCCTGCCCCTCGGCAATGGCGCGCTCCGCGCCTTGCAGCACCTCGGGCAGCGCGTGCAGTTCCTGCCCCAGCAAGGCCTCATGGCCCGCGGGCGGCCAGACGAAGTCCGTGACCAGGTAGCGGGGCAGGCTGGTGCGCGGGTGCACCGCGAAATCCAGCGGCAGCGCACCGTTCAGATGCGGGTCCGAGGCGGTCTGCGACTCGAACAGGGGCAGTTGCCCGGCCTCCACGCTGCGGATGAGCTGGATGTTGCTGATCGCGGGCAGCACCCGTTCGATATCCATGCGCCCCATCGCCAGTTCGAAATTGCGCCGGCTGATGCGGGGGCTTTGCTCCACCAGATTGCGCAGGCTCATCAGCAGGCCGACCTGCGTGTCCACCTGCTGCAGCAGATCGCTTCTTGCCGTATCGGTGCGGAGCATGAAGCGCTCCTGCGCCAGGTCATGGACCTGGCGGCTGCTGTACATCCATGTGGCAAGCGTTCCCGCCACCCCGGCGACAAGCACCAGCAGCGCTGGCAGCCAGTGCCACCATCCGGTGCGTGAGAGCGAAGCGTGCGGCAAACCGATCTGTCTTGAAGGAGTCAGGCCCGCCTGAGAATATATGAAAAATACTGCATCGATGCCCCGGAACCGGGGGGAAATGCCGCGCCAATTCACCGCATCAGGCCGCCAGCCGCGGCCGCAGCCTGGCCGCCTCCAGCTGCCCCACCTCCTTCAGGAACGCCCACACCGCCTGGATGCGCGCCTGGTGCTTGCCCTCGGCCGGCATGCTCATCCAGAAGGTGCGCGTAAACCGGGCCTCATTGGGCAGCACGCGGGCCAGGGAGGTATCGCCATCGGCCAGGAAGGCCGGCAGCACCGCCAGGCCGGCGCCGGCGCGCACCGCCTGGTACTGCGCCATGATGCTGGTGGAACGCAGCGAGAAGCGCCGGGGCGGAAACACATCCTCCAGAAACTGCAGTTCCTTGGTGAAGAGCAGATCGTCCACGTAGTTGACGAAGACATGCCCGCTCAGGTCCTCGCGGCGCGTGATGAGCGCGTGGCGCGCAAGGTATTCGCGCTGGCCGTAGAGCAGCAGCGCGTAGTCCGTCAGCCGCGTGACGACGACCGAGCCGCGCTTGGGACGTTCGAGCGAGATCACGATGTCCGCCTCGCGCCGGGACAGGTGCAGCATGCGCGGCACCGCCAGCAGGTCCACCGACAGGTGCGGGTATTTCTGGGTCAGCCGCGCCAGGTGCGGCGCCAGGATCAGCGTGCCGAAGCCCTCGGTCGCGCCCACGCGCACCAGCCCGGCCGGCCCGCTGCCCGCCGCATCGGGCGCCACCAGCTGCTGCGCGCCCAGCACGGCCGCTTCCATCGCCTCCACCGCGGGCAGCAGCTGGCGGCCGGCCTCGGTCAGGCGATGGCCCGCCGCCTCGCGCGCAAACAGCGGCACCGCCATGCTTTTTTCCAGCTGCAGAATGCGCCGCGCCACCGTGGTGTGCTCCACGCCGGTGCGCCGCGCGGCCGCCGCCAGGGTGCCGGTGCGCGCCAGCTCCAGAAAGTAGCGCAGATTGTCCCAATCGTTGCCTGCGGGCTTAGTCATGTGCAAATTTGCAAAGCCAAAGTGCAGTATTGTCTATTGCATATTCAATTTTGCACAACTAACATGCACGGGTTCTTCACCCCTTTTCACCAGGAGACCAGCGCAATGGACGCATCCACCTCGCAGGGCGTGCTCGCCCCCACCGTCAAGCTGCTCATCGGCGGCAAGCTCGTCGAATCCAAGACCACCAAGTGGCGCGACGTGGTCAACCCCGCCACGCAGCAGGTGCTGGCGCGCGTGCCCGAAGCCACGCCGGAGGAAATCAACGCCGCCGTGGCAAGCGCCAAGGAGGCCTTCAAGACCTGGCGCAAGACCTCGCTGATGGCGCGCGGGCGCGTCTTCCTCAAGCTGCAGGAGCTGATCCGCCTGCACATGAAGGAGCTGGCCGCCATCCTCACCGCCGAGCAGGGCAAGACGCTGCCGGACGCCGAGGGCGACGTGTTCCGCGGCCTGGAAATCGTCGAGCACGCGGCCAGCATCGGCACGCTGCAGCTGGGCGAAGTGGGCAACAACATCGCCACCGGCGTCGATACCTTCACGCTGATGCAGCCGCTGGGCGTGTGCGCCGGCATCACGCCGTTCAACTTCCCGGCCATGATCCCGCTGTGGATGTTCCCGATGGCGATCGCCTGCGGCAACACCTTCGTGCTCAAGCCCAGCGAGCAGGACCCGATGGTCACCATGCGCCTGTGCGAACTGGCCATCGAAGCGGGCGTGCCGCCCGGCGTGCTCAACGTCGTGCACGGCATGGCCGACACGGTGAACGCCATCTGCGACCACCCGGACATCAAGGCGATTTCCTTCGTCGGCTCGACCAAGGTCGGCACCCACGTCTACCACCGCGCCAGCCTCGCCGGCAAGCGCGTGCAGTGCATGATGGGCGCCAAGAACCACGCCATCGTGATGCCCGACGCCAACAAGGAGCAGGCGCTCAACGCGCTGCTGGGCGCCTCGTTCGGCGCCGCCGGCCAGCGCTGCATGGCGATCTCGGTGATGGTGCTCGTGGGCGAAGCGCAGCAGTGGATTCCCGACGTCGTCGCCAAGGCCAAGGGGCTGAAGGTGAACGTCGGCACCGCCGATGGCACCGACGTCGGCCCGCTGATCACCTGCGCCGCGCGCGACCGTGTCGAAGGCCTGATCGAGCAGGGCATCAAGGAAGGCGCCAAGCTGGAACTCGACGGCCGCAACCCCAGCGTGCCCGGCTACGAGAAGGGCAACTTCGTCGGCCCGACCATCTTCAGCAACGTCAAGCCCGGCATGAGCATCTACGACCTGGAAGTCTTCGGCCCGGTGCTGTGCATCGTGCCCGCCGACAACCTGGAGCAGGCGATCGAATTCATCAACGCCAATCCCAACGGCAACGGCACCGCGATCTTCACGCGCTCGGGCGCCGCGGCGCGCAAGTTCAAGGAAGACATCGACGTCGGCCAGGTGGGCATCAACCTGCCCGTGCCGGTGCCGGTCTCGCTCTTCTCCTTCACCGGCAGCCGCGGCTCCAAGCTCGGCGACCTGGGCCCCTACGGCAAGCAGGTCGTGCTGTTCTACACGCAGACCAAGACCATCACCGAGCGCTGGTTTGACGATGAAGAACACCACGCGATGAATACCACCATCAGCCTGAAGTGACCAGCTCCTTCCCCCGCTGGGGGAAGGCCGGGATGGGGGCCTGCGGCGCTGGTTCAAGCACCGCGCTGCGGCAAGCCCCCACCCTACCCTCCCCCGGAGGGGGAGGGAAAATACAAGCCAAATCTGGCCCCAGCCCTTGCCAGGCAAGTGCTGACAGCTACAAAACAACAAGCAGGAGACGCCCCGCATGGATTTCGAACTCACCGAAGACCAGCGCGCCTTTGCCGAAACCGCGCGCCAGTTCGCGCAAAGCGAGTTCGCCCCGCATGCCGCGCAGTGGGACGAGGAGGCCGTCTTCCCGCGCGAGGCGATTGCCAAGGCCGGCGAACTGGGCTTCTGCGGCCTGTACGCACCCGAGAACGCCGGGGGGCTTGCGCTGCCCCGCCTCGATACCACACTGGTTTTTGAAGAGCTCGCGGCCGTCGATCCATCGACCACCGCCTTCATCTCCATCCACAACATGGCCACCTGGATGCTCGGCACCTGGGCCACCGACGCAGTGCGCGCCGAATGGGGCGAGGCACTCACCAGCGGCCAGAAGCTCGCCAGCTACTGCCTGACCGAACCCGGCAGCGGCTCGGACGCCGCCAGTATCAAGACCCGCGCCGAACTGCAGGGCAGCGAATACCTCATCAACGGCGGCAAGGCCTTCATCAGCGGCGCGGGCAGCACCGACCTGCTGGTGCTCATGGCGCGCACCGGCGACGCGGGCGCGGGCGGCATCAGCGCTTTTGCCGTGCCGGCGCAGCTTCCCGGCATCAGCTACGGCAAAAAGGAACACAAGATGGGCTGGAACAGCCAGCCCACGCGCACCATCAGCTTTGACAACGTGCGCATCCCCGCCAGCCACCTTCTGGGGCGCGAGGGCGAAGGCTTCAAGATCGCGATGAAGGGGCTCGATGGCGGGCGCATCAACATCGCCACCTGCTCGGTCGGCGCGGCGCAGGGGGCGCTGGCTCATGCCCAGCGCTATCTGCAGGAGCGCAAGCAGTTCGGCAAGCAGCTTTCGAGCTTTCAGGCGCTGCAGTTCAAGCTGGCCGACATGGCCACCAACCTGGTGGCCGCGCGCCAGATGGTGCGCCTGGCCGCCAGCAAGCTCGATGCCGGCGCGCCGGATGCCACCACCTATTGCGCCATGGCCAAGCGCTTTGCCACCGATGCGTGCTTTGAGGTCATCAACGACGCGCTGCAACTGCACGGCGGCTACGGCTACCTGCGCGACTTCCCGCTGGAGCGCCTGTTGCGCGATGCGCGCGTGCACCAGATCCTGGAAGGCACCAACGAAATCATGCGCGTGATCGTCGGCCGC
Source organism: Comamonas badia DSM 17552 (assembly GCF_000484635.1). Classification (GTDB taxonomy): domain Bacteria; phylum Pseudomonadota; class Gammaproteobacteria; order Burkholderiales; family Burkholderiaceae_C; genus Comamonas_C; species Comamonas_C badia. The sequence continues at coordinate 358,917 of NZ_AXVM01000002.1, forward strand.
AGAATGCTGGACGGCGATGCGCCCGATGCGATCCGATAGAAAACCCATGGCTGCCGACGCTTGCTTCACCAGCGTTTGAAGGCGTTTTATCCACCATGCCTGCACGCCCCATCGCCCCCGAGACCCTGCAGCTCATCGCCGCGGTGCAGGACGCGCTGGCCGGGCACCTGGGTGCCGAGGCGGATGTGCGGGAGCGCCCGCTGTTCGGCTGCCACGCCTTCATGGTCAACAACAAGCTGTGCCTCGCCGTCAGGGGCGAAGACCTGCTGGTGCGCCTGCCGCCGGCACAGCATGCGCGCATCGCCGAGACCCCTGCCGTGCGCGAGCTGGACCCCCGCGGCGGCATGCCCGGCTACTTCTGGATAGAGCCCGCCGCCTACGCCACACGCGCGCAGTGGCGGCACTGGATCACCGCCGCGCTGGCCTACAACCCCGCAGCCCGGGCCACGCCCCGGCGCCAGAAAAGTACAAGCCATTCATTGCCGCAGCGCCCAATCCACAAGCGCAAGCAGCTCACAAATCCATAGTTCACGCTTACCCACCACAGGAGACTCCATCATGCAGATCGCTTTCATCGGTTTGGGCCACATGGGTGGCCCCATGGCCATCAACCTGCACAAGGCCGGGCACAGGATTCACGCCTTTGACCTCGTGCCCGCAGCCTGCGAGGCCGCCAAGGCCGCCGGCATCGCCATCGCCGCCAGCAGCGAGGCGGCGGTCAAGGGCGCCGACATCGTCATCAGCATGCTGCCCGCCAGCCACCACGTCGAAGGCCTGTACCTGGGCCGCGATGGTCAGGGCGGGCTACTCAGCCACATCGCCAAGGGCACGCTGGTCATCGACAGCTCCACCATCGCCGCCGCCACCAGCCAGAAGGTCGCCCAGGCGGCGGAAGCGGCCGGCATCGCCTTCATCGACGCGCCGGTTTCCGGCGGCGTGGGCGGCGCGGTGGCCGGCACGCTGACCTTCATGGTCGGCGGCCCGGATGCGCACCTGGAACGCGCGCGCCCGGTGCTTGAAAAAATGGGCGCGAACATCTTCCACGCCGGCGCCGTCGGCGCGGGCCAGACCGCCAAGATCTGCAACAACATGCTGCTGGGCATCCTGATGATAGGCACCAGCGAAGCCATGGCGCTGGGCGTGGCCAACGGGCTCGATCCCAAGGTGCTGGCGGAAATCATGCGCCGCAGCTCGGGCGGCAACTGGGCGCTGGAAAAGTACAACCCCTACCCCGGCGTGCACGAAAACGCCCCGGCCAGCAAGGGCTACGCCGGCGGCTTCGGCACCGACCTGATGCTCAAGGACCTGGGCCTGGCGCAGGAAGCCGCCACCGCCGTGCGCGCCGCCACGCCGCTGGGGGGCCTGGCGCGCGCGCTCTACGCCGCGCACAGCCTGGCGGGGCACGGCCCGGAGGATTTTTCCAGCGTGATCAAGATGGTCCAAAAGCGTTCCTGACGCAACGCCCTGCCCCGCTGCAGCGCGGGAAACCGAGACTCGGAACCCTGGCGACCTTCAACGTCCCGGTACCTCCCACTGGATGTACCGGGCACTGTCCATCGCCCGCGGCGTCCTGGTGATGAACACCACCAGCCGCTCGCCATCGGTGAAATACGGGTCTTGCGTCAGATTGGTGCGCGGTGCACCACGGCTGGCAGCGCCGACGCCACCCACGTAGCCCCAGCGCTCCACATGGCCATTGCGCAGCAGGGTTTCCAGCAGTCGAAAGCGCGCATGGTCCACCTGCGGATCGATGACGTGGGTGGTGAGCGTCTTGGACAAGGTCGTCAGCTTGACGCCGATATCACGGCTGATCTGCCCAATCCACACCGGCTGCCCCGCGATCCGCAGCGAGGTCAGCCACAGCCGCAGATGGCCGCGCTGCGAAATATCAGCGCGCGCACGCTGCATCGCCAGATCCTGCGGCTGGCCGTTGAAATACAGCGGACTCACCGGCGAGTTGCGGTACGCCCGCCCGAACGCGAACGCCGACGCCATATGCGTCACGCTGTCGGCGTTGATGGTTTCGGTGAAGTCCCAGCCCGAGCGGTCCAGGGCAATGAGCACGTCATTTTCCTCGCCGACCAGCGCGATATTGAGCGGATCGCCCTGCCCCGTGCCTGCGGCATCCGTGGTGCAGCAGGGCATGGTGCGCAGCGCCTGCGCCAGCTCAGGCAAAGCCACCGTGCGCTGCGTGGCGTGGCGCTGCGCGCGTTGCAGGCGGCTGGCGCGGAAATCAAAGCCATCCCCAGGCAGCTCTTCTGCAAGGTCAAAGCGCAGCACCTTCCCCAGGCCCAGCAGCTCCACATTCATCAGCTTGAACCCGCGGTCCACGCGGGTGTAGACAAAGCCCTTCACCGTCTGCCCCGCCGGCACATGCAGCCGGATGGCACCCTCGATCAGCTGGCGTTCGGCGGCCTGCAGTACGTCCGGGGCGGTCTGCCCATGGAACAGCCGCGCCACTTCGCGCGGCGCGTAGTAGCTGTCGTCCATGAAGGAGCGCATGAGCCAGTACGGCCGGTTGCCGCGGTTCTCGATTTCCAGCCACACCGGCTGTACCCCTTTGTCCTCAAGCTGCAGCCCGAAATGGGCGGCGCTCTCCAAAGGGCGCAATACGCTGGCGTGTACCGTCACCCCGTCCTGCATGCCGGTCTGCGTGCGGGCACGCATCAGATAGGCGTCCGCACTCGCCGCTGTCGCGGCGGCCTCGGGCGCGGAAGCCGCCCTGTCGCCCAATGCGCCACAACCCGCCAGAAACAGAACCGCCAGAAGGACAGCCATTCCCTTGCCGGCCAGGAATGAAAAGTGTGGAGCGTGCCTGTGGTTCATCGTTTGAAGCCCGGAAGTTGATGGTCTACGACGGTGACGGCCGCCAGCACCAGATCGGCGCGCGGCACATCATCCGCGAACATCCCGCGCAGCAGCGGCAGCTGCTGCGAGAGGGGAATCTGCAGCGATCTCAACGGCGGGTTGGCTTGCGCAGCCAACGAGCATGGCAGACAGGGCAGCGCCCAATACCCAGCCGACGGCATGGAAGCGGCGGGCAGCGTGGGAAACCGCCCCGCGGGATTGCCCGGGCTTCGCGCCCGAGGCCGAATCTCGCGTCATGGATTGATGAAAAAGCGAACAATCCACGCCACCTGATAGGTTAAAAGCGCCGCAACGAACAAGGCATGCAGGCCTGTGCGGCGGGTCTTGACGGCTACGGCGCAGAGAACCAGCAGTACAGGGGTGCGGATCAGATATTCCCGTCCGAATTCCGCGAAATGCGCTTCACCCTTGATCCAGGTGTCAACCACGTCCAGCAGGTAACTGACGGCCAGCAGGCCGAAAAACCAGACACGCCGGGCAAGGAAGTAGTCCCGGTATCCCGCATAGTCATTCATGCTCGCCGGAAACAACAGGGCGCAGAGCAGAAACAGAACGATCGCGTACCCGACGAGGAAGGCATAGGTGCCGAAGCTCCAGTGGCTCACCGCATACAGGCCGAACTGCCACCACCAGAAATGCACCATGGCCAGCAACATCGACAACACCCAGGCCAGATGAATGGCGTCCGGGCGATTGCTGCGCGGATGCTGGATGATGCGCGCCACCCCGGACAGCAGCGTCGTCACCCCAAGACCGATCACCATGCCCATCACGATGCGCACGTGCGGAAAGATTTCGCTCGCCGGCAGTGCGCCGGCCAGCACGGGGGACACGGAACTCATCGATGGACTGCCAGAAAAAATCACTGCTGATTGTTACAGATGCGCACTGGCCGGTGCCTGCAATCCCAGGAGGGAAAAGGCAAAAGATGGTCAGGCCTGCGCACGCGCCCCGCGCGCCCTGCGCCGACAGCGTTTCAGGCAAACACCCCCGCCGTCTCCTGCATCCTGCTGGAAACTTCACCCAGATGGTGCAGCGTATCGCCCCAGGTCATTTCCAGTAGCGTCAGTGTCTTGAAGTAGTGGCTGCCTATGTATTCATCGGTCACGCCGATGCCGCCGTGCAGCTGCACCGACTGCTGGCCGACGAAGCGCATGGACTGCCCCAGCTGCACCTTTGCGCGCGACAGGGCCTGGCGGCGCTCATCCGCCGGCGCGCCGAGCTTGAGGCTGGCGTAGTAACTCATCGAGCGCGCGAGCTCCAGCTGCATCTTCATGTCCGCCATGCGGTGGCGCAGCGCCTGAAAGCTGGCAATGGGCACGCCGAACTGCCTGCGCTGGTTCAGGTAGTCGGCCGTCAGCCGCACGGTCTGGTCCATCACGCCGACGGCGTAGGCGCAGGTGGCGGCAATGCCAATGTCCTGCGCCAGTTCCAGTGCCGCCAGGCCGTCCTGGGTGACCAGCGTCGCGGGCGCATCGGCAAGCTGCAACTCGGCCGCGCGGCCGCCGTCCTGCAGGCCGTAGCCTTGGCACTTCACGCCGCGCGCGCCTTTTTCGACGAGGAACAACGCAATGGCGCCACCAAGCTGCGCAGGCACCAGCCAGGCATCGGCCTGGTCACCGGCGTTGACTATGCTTTTATGAGCTGTCAGCGCATATCCACCTTGCGCTGAAGCCGCTTTTGATTCGCAGACATCCAGACGGTAGCGCGCCTTTCTCTCCTGCTGCGCCAGCACCACCAGCGCCGCGCCGCTGGCGATGCGCGGCAGCCAGGCGGCCTGCACGGCATCCGCGGCGCAGCGCGCCAGCACGCCGGTGGCGATGAAGGTCTGCGCCAGCGGCTCCAGCACGATGCCGCGCCCGAGCTCTTCCATGGCCAGCATCGCATCGACCGCGCCCTGCCCCAGGCCGCCATGCGCCTCGGGCACGGTGAGCGCGGTCAGGCCGAGTCCTGCCAGCTCGCCATAGGCCGCGCGGTCAAACCCGCCGCCCGCGACGATGGCGCGGCGGCGCTCGAAGCCGTAGGCCTTGTCCACCCAGCGGCGCACCGCGTCGCGCAGTTGTTCCTGGTCGTCGGAAAAATCAAAGTCCATGTCCGTCTCCGTTCAGCCCAGCACCGTCTGGGCGACGATGTTGCGTTGCACCTCGTTGCTGCCACCGTAGATCGTGGTCTTGCGCAGGTTGAAGTAGGTCGAGGCCAGCGGCGCCAGGCCTGCATCGCCGCCGGGGAAGTCGCCCTGCCAGCCGGCGTCCATCGCCTCGTGGATCAGCGGCAGCGCGAACGGCCCGGCCGCGAGCATCATCAGCTCGGCGTAGCGCTGCTGGATCTCGCTGCCGCGGATCTTGAGCAGGCCGGCAATGTCCAGCGGATTTCTGCCGCTCTTTTGCGCCGCCAGCACGCGCAGCACCATCATTTCCAGCGCCACGATGTCCACCTCCAGCAGCGCGATCTGATCGCGAAAGCGCAGGTCGTCCCACAGGCCTTCGCGTTTGGCGATGCGCTTCAAACGCTCGAGCTCGCGCTTGCTGCGGTTCACGTCGGCAATGCCGGTGCGCTCGTGCGCCAGCAGAAATTTGGCGTAGTTCCAGCCCTTGTTTTCCTCGCCGATGAGGTTTTCCGCCGGCACCTCGACGTTGTCGAAGAACACCTCGTTGACCTCGCATTCGCCGTCCAGCAGCCGGATCGGGCGCACCGTGACGCCGGGGGATTTCATGTCCAGCAGCAAAAAGCTGATGCCGGTCTGCGGCTTGCCTTCAGTGCTCGTCCGCACCAGGTTGAACATCCACTCGCCGTACTGGCCCAGCGTGGTCCAGGTCTTCTGGCCGTTGACGATGTATTTGTCGCCCTGGCGCACGGCGCGGGTCTTGAGGCTGGCCAGATCCGAGCCCGAGCCCGGCTCGGAATAGCCCTGGCTCCACCAGACCTCGCCGCTGGCGATGCCGGGCAGAAAGCGCCGTTGCTGTTCTGGTGAGCCAAACGCCATGATGACCGGCGCCACCATCACCGGCCCGAAGGGCACGATGCGCGGCGCGCCGGCCAGCGCGCATTCTTCCTCGAACAGGTGCTTTTGCACCGCGCTCCAGCCCGGGCCGCCGAACTCCCTGGGCCAGCCGTAGCCCAGCCAGCCCTTCTTGCCGAGAATCCTGGCCCAGCCCTGCATGTCGTCCCGCGTCAGCCGCAGGGCGTTGTGCACCTTGTGCGAAATCTCCGGCGGCAGGTGGGCGCGCACCCAGCCGTGCACCTCGTCGCGGAAGGCCTGTTCTTCGGGGGTGAATGCCAGATCCATAAGGGCGTCTCCTTTGCAGCGGCGGTTGTAGCACGCACCAGGCGTGGCACCTGTCAACGGCAGGACAGATGCCGAGCCAGCCTGAACGCTTGCAGGCAGGAGCAGAACGACCATAATCGACCCGATATCGCCCTGACAAATCGAGGAGCCCTGCCATGAAAACTGCCCTGGACCCGCGCATCTCCGAGTTCGAGACCCAGGAGCAGGCCGACAACTACGACCGCTGGTTCCGCGCCAAGGTGCAGGAAGCCATAGACAGCAAGAAGCCGCGCTTGCCACACGACGAGGCAATGGCGCGCGTGGACCGCTTGCTCGAAGAGCGAAGGAAGCAGCGTGCTGCCGGTTGAGTGGTCGGACGAGGCCCAGTTCGACTTGGCGGATATTCAAGGCTACATCGAACAATCCTCGCCGCAGGCGGCGCGCACCTTGCGCCGCAGCATCGAAGCCGGGGTTGAGCGGCTGCCACACATGCCTTACGTTTTTCGGCCAGGCAGGGTCGCAGGAACGCGGGAATATGTGGTTCACCCCAACTGCTCGCACAGACGCTGCACCAGGTCTCTCAACTGCCCCACCTCAGCCTCCAGCGCCTGCACGCGCTGCTCCAGCGCATCGCCGCTGCGTGGCGCGGGTGCAGCTGCGGCAAACGCCTGCACATCCACCGGCCCGCACAGCAGCTGCGCCCAGCGCGGCTCGCGCGCGCCGGGCGCACGCGGCAGCAGCAGCACCAGCGGACCGCCTTTTTCATCGCTGCGCTCGGCCAGCTCCTGCAAGAAGGCTTCGACCGACGAGGTGTCGGCAAAGCGGTGCCAGCGTTCGGCGTTGATGCGCAGCTCGGCGGCGGTCTGCGGGCCGCGCAGCATCAGAAGGCCCAGCAGCGCCGCAGATTGATCGGGCACGCCGATGCCGCGGCTGAAGTTGTGCTCCCAGCGCGCCACGCGCGCGCCGCCGATTTCCACCACCAGCGCGCGCCCGCGCAGGCTGTCGAGCGCCTGCTGCACCTCGGCGTCCGCTAGCTGCATCACCGGTTCGCGGCTGGTTTTCTGGTTGCAGCCCAGCACCAGGCTGTTCAGGGTCAGCGGATAGCTGTCGGGCACGGTGCGGGATTTCTCCAGCAGCGTGGCAAGCACGCGGGCCTCGGTGGCGGACAGGGGCTGCAGGCGCGGATCTAAGGGCATGGCGGGGATAATCCTGGGGTGACGAAAAACATCGTGATTCTCATCTCTGGCACGGGCTCCAACATGGCGGCCATCGTGCGCACCGCCGTGCAGCAGGACTGGGCAGCACGCCTGGATGCCCGTGTGGCCGCGGTTTTGAGCAACCGCGCGGATGCCAAGGGCCTGGCGTTTGCGCAGGAGCAGGGCATTGCCACCGGCGTGCTGGACCACAAGGCCTTCGACAGCCGCGAGGCGTTCGACGCCGCGCTCATGCAGCGCATCGATGGCTACCAGCCGGCGCTCGTCGTGCTCGCGGGTTTCATGCGCATTCTCACACCAGGTTTTGTAGCGCATTACGCGGGGCGGCTGCTCAACATCCACCCCTCGCTGCTGCCGGCGTTCACCGGGCTGCACACGCACCAGCGCGCGATCGAGGCGGGCTGCAAAGTCGCCGGCTGCACGGTGCACCAGGTGACGGCGCAACTGGACGTGGGGCCCATCGTCGACCAGGCGGCCGTGCCCATCCTGCCGGGCGATAGCGCCGACCGGCTGGCCGCGCGCGTGCTCACGCAGGAGCACCTGATCTATCCGCGCGCGGTCGCCCAATTTCTCTCCCATTGATAGCTGCAGGCGCATGTGCTGCCTGCGTCAACACCTTATTTCACTGATATTCCATGCACCCACAAGCCCTGGTTGAAGCCTGCAGCGATCTGCTGCGGCAAGTCCTGACCTTTGAATACCCGGCGGACGCCGTGGTCTCGCGCTTCTTTCGCGAGCACCGCCACCTCGGTCCACGCGAGCGCGCCACGCTGGCCGAGACCACCTACACCGTGCTGCGGCGCAAGCTGCAGTTCGAGCGCCTGGCGCGCTCGGGCTCGGGAGCGCGCGAGCGGCGCCTGGCCATCCTCGGATTTGCCGGGGTGCGCGGCTTTCTGCAAGGCGCGCTGTCCGGACAGGAATCGGATTGGCTCGATGCCTGCAACGCCGTGCAGCCCGAGGAATGGTTCGAGCCCGAGCGCCACAACCTGCCCGCCTGGCTGGCCGATCGGCTCAAGGCGCAGGCGGGCGACGGCTTCTGGCCCCTCTGCGAGAGCCTGCTGACGCCCGCGCCGCTGGATCTGCGCGTCAATACTTTGAAGCTGAAAAGGCCTGCGGCGCAGCATCAACTTGCGCAAGCAGCTATCAAATCTGAAGAAACACCGTATTCCCCCTGGGGTCTGCGCGTGCAGGGCAAGCCGGCACTGAACAAGCTCGAACTCTTTACCAGCGGCGCCATCGAGGTGCAGGACGAAGGCTCGCAACTGCTGGCGCTGCTGCTGGACGCCAAACGCGGCGAGATGGTGGTGGATTTCTGCGCCGGCGCGGGCGGCAAGACGCTGGCCATCGGCGCCACCATGCGCAACACCGGGCGGCTGTATGCGTTCGATGTGTCCGCGCACCGGCTGGACGCCTTGAAGCCACGCCTGGCCCGCTCGGGCCTCTCCAACGTACATCCGGCGGCGATCGCGCACGAGCGCGACGAGCGCATCAAACGCCTGGCGGGCAAGATCGACCGGGTGCTGGTGGACGCGCCCTGCTCCGGTCTGGGCACGCTCAGGCGCAACCCCGACCTGAAGTGGCGCCAGTCGCCGCAGGCCCTGGAGGAGCTGTCCACCAAGCAGGCCGCCATCCTCGCAAGCAGTGCGCGCCTGGTGAAATCCGGCGGGCGCCTTGTCTACGCCACCTGCAGCCTGCTGGCCGAGGAAAACGAAGCCATTGCCGAAGCCTTCGGCGCCGCGCACCCGGATTTCACGCCGCTGCCTGCGGGCGAGCTGCTGGCGCAACTGAAGGTGGCAGAGCCGCCAAGCCTCTGCAGCGGCGGCCCCGACGGCCAGCGCTACCTGCGCCTGTGGCCGCACCGGCATCGGACGGATGGTTTTTTTGCGGCGGTGTGGCAGCGGCGGTGAACTGGCTCAAGGCAGCCTCAGCCGCGCGGGAGATCCCCACACACACGTTATCGTGCCAAATCCCTCATCGTCTGGACGATGTGCTCAGTTTGCACACTTACCGACACCACGCGACGCAGAAGATCAACCATGCGCTCCTTGTGGTCGGCAAAGCGGTAGGTATCAAAATTTTCGCGGATGGTGGGATCTCTCGGCTTTTTTTCCTTGTGTTGATCCAGCACCCAATCAATAGCCGAGCGGTTGCCCAGCTGATAGTCCCAAGCCTGACGCGGGATCCCACGCAATGTAGTTTCGCTGTCCAGCTCAATACTGCCTGCCGCCGGGTTCGATTTGAGCAGCACTTTGGGTGTGATCCCTGCGGCGCGCGCTTGTGCGTCGAGCTCGTCGTGGCGCGTCAGTCCAAAGGGCTCCACCGCCTCGTAGCCAATGTGCAACTGCATCAGCTGCGCGCCCCAGTCCGCCCAACGCCAGAAGTCGACATAAAAGGGGATGCGCGGAAATTCACGCGCCAGGTTGAGCTCGTATTTTTCGCGGTACACCGGATCATGCAGCACGGCATAGCAGTAATGAAATATGTCGGGCTTGGTGATCTTGCGCGCATTGGTCTTGCGCCCTCCACCACTGGAAGAAGGCAAGGGCGCGGCCTGCACGTTTTTGTAATGGGCAGTGAACTGCCTGTGCGCCCAGTCGGTGATGTTGTCAACCACGTTGCCTTCCGCGTCATGCCGCTGCAATGGAAGACCGTAGGTGTCTCCAACATAGTGCAAATCAAATGGCGCACCCCCGGCCAGCACACGGAAACCAGAGGAAATGGACAGGCAAAGGGTGCGGCCCTGAATGAACTCGCGCATGGCACCGGGCTCATCCACCAACACATCGGAGGCGTAGATCAGACGCGTGATGAATGGACGGTAGATATAGGGATAAACACGCTGAAAGTCGAATCGCTCAATACGTCCCTGCTGGGCGCGCCGCTTCAAATTTCGTGACCACTTGATACGCGTGTCGTACCCGCCCGGATGCCCGATGTGCCGGTCGTAGAGATTCAGGAAAAACTGCACTTTGGCGCTCAGCTCGCTCGGCGTATTGCCGACGACCCACTCATCACGGTTCGTCGAAACACCCAATGAAAACAGCTTGAAGATCGCCCGTTCCCTCACCGCTGTTTTCGCTGCCTTGGTCTCCCTGCTGGCCATCGGCAGCAGCGACTCGAAATCATTGCTCGTCAAGTTCAGCCAGTGACCGGCCTTGTCCGGCGACACCTCGTCCAATTGCAGGCTGCGCAGCGGCTGGCTGGCCAGGAAGGCGAGTTTTTCATCCGCCGTTTCCAGTTCCGGCCGGCGCCCGTAGTACACGCGCGCGGGCTTCTTGACCTTGGCGCTCTGTGCGCGCTTGACCATGAAGCTGATGGCCACGCCGGTCTGAATACCGAAGACGTTGTGTTTCGTTCCGCTCAACTTGGGGTTGGCGCGCACGTCGCCGCCCAGATCCACCACATAGATGTCGCTGAACTCCTGCGCCACAGTCTTGCGAAAGCCGTCAAAGGTGCGGGCATCCAGAAAGCTGCGGTTGGTGACGAAAGCCAGGATGCCGTTTTCATCCAGCCGGTCACTGGCCCAGCGGAAGAAGCGCGCGTACATGTCGTAGAGCTTGGTCTTCTGCGCCGTGCTGTCTGCGATGTAGGTCTGCTTGATGCGCGCATCGATATGTGGGTACTCCCGGTTTTTGTTGTTGTCGTTTTCGCTTTGCTGGTTGGCGTTGTAGGGCGGGTTGCCGATGACGACGCTGATGCGCCGCGCGTTCTGGCGCCGGATGCGCTCGACGTTTTCCTCGCTGACGCTGCCGAACAGCTCCGCCGTGGTACCGCGCGCGGCGGTGTGCAGGCCGACGTTGTCCAGCGTGTCGACAAAGCACAGGTTCGGAAACTCGGCCCAGTCGCCGGTGATCGCAGCGTACGTGGCTTCGATGTTCAGATTGGCCACGTAGTAGGGCAGGATGGCGACTTCATTGGCGTGCAGTTCGTGGCGGTATTTATGCGCCAGCTTTTTCGGCTGACCGCGAAAGCGCTCCAGCAACTCACAGATATAGGTGCCTGTACCGGTGGCTGGGTCGAGGATGTCTACGTCGCGGTCAATCAGGTTCTTGCCAAAGTGCTGCTGGCACAGCCAGTCTGCGCCATCGATCATGAAGCGCACGATTTCATTGGGCGTATAGACCACGCCCAGGCGGTCAGCAGCCTTGGTGTTGTAGACCTTGTAGAAATTCTCGTAAATGACCTTGAGGAAGGCCTGTTTCTCGCCATGGCTGCCGATCTGCGCGGCAGCGGCGCGGATGGCAGCGTAATACGCCTCCAGCCCTTTCAAGGTGTTCTTCTTCAGCGCGCCAGTGAAAAATTCGGCTTCCAGCGCGTACAGCTCGCGCGCGACGTTGTTGTGTTGATGGAAGTCGCTGTCATCGAACACCTTGGCGAAAATTTCTTCCGTCAGAATGTGCTGGATCAGCATCTCGCGCACGTCAGCATCGGTCAACGCCGGGTTGATGGCCTCCTGCGCGTGAGCGAGGAATCTGACTTCAGCCGCGCGAAAGCGGGTATTGCCTTGGTGTGCGCCGTCAATCATCTGCCGGAGTGCTTCCAGCACGGCCGGCAGGTCGGTCTTGAACTGCGCGACGGCGGCACGGAAGCCGGCGATCTCAGGGCGCTCGTAACCAAAAAACAGCTTGAGCAGCTTCTCCAGCGCAGCGGTGTCTTCCACTGGGCAGCGCATCACCTCCTGCCGGTGCTGCCAAAGCACGACGCTGGCGTCATCGCTGAAGACGATGTTGTCCTGCGGATAGCCGCGCCTGAATTTTTTTGTAATTTCCTCATCGAGGTCGTCCTGTGCGTCCTTCGCCTCCCAATAGCCCAGGGGCATACGCAATTCATGCAACAACGCACCATCGACGTTGATATGGGCCTTGGTGGCGGTCTTCAACGGATATTCAGCCAAAAACACCAAACCCTGCTGCTTGCCCCAAGCCTTGAGCAGGTCCTTGAAGGCCTCCCGGACAATGGTTTCGCGCTGGCTGCCACTGATTTTCTTGATGAGCTCGAGCTGGCTGAGGTAATCATTGATCAGGAGTTGACTCATCCGACTACGTCTCCAAACATAAATACCCTTGATGGCTCAGCCAAAAACCCTTTGCATGCATGGTCTCTTCTCTTGAACGGCTGACTGATGAAGCATCACTGAACAGCATTTTGACTGAACAAGCCACCCCAGCGCCGCAGAACATATGGTCGGCCAGCGGAGTGCGTTTCACCCCTCCCCCCGCTCCCACCACTCGCGCCCGAACTGCCCCTGCATCCAGCTGATGAACTGGCGCACCTTGGCCGGCACCAGGCGCGGCGAGGGGAAGACCGCATGCACCTCCTGCTGCGGCAGTTGCCAGGCGTCCAGCAGGCTCACGACCGCGCCATCGATCAGCGAGCGCTGCGCCACATAGCGCGGCAGCGCGGCGACGCCCATGCTGCTGCGCGCCGCCAGCAGCAGCATGGAGAGGTTGTTGGAGCGCAGCCGCCCGCGCACCGCCACGCTGCGGTGTTCACCGGCGCGCCCGGTGAAGTGCCAGCGCTCATCGCCCTGCACGCTGCTGTAGATCAGCACGCCGTGGCGCGCCAGATCCTCGGGCTTGCGCGGCGTGCCATGTTCCTTGAGGTAGGCGCCGGACGCCACCAGCACCCACGGGTTCACGCCCAGCCAGGCCGCGCCCAGCGTGGAATCGGCGAGCTTGCCCAGGCGCACCGCCACGTCCACGCCCTGCTCCACCAGGTTGACATAGCGGTCGTCGCACAGCAGCTCGATCTGCAGCTGCGGGTTCATGCGCATGAATTCCAGCACCAGCGGCGCCATCACGCGCCGCCCGAAGGCGACCGATGAGCTGATGCGCATGCTGCCCTCGGCCTGGGTCTGCAGCAGCGTGCCCACGGAGCTCGCCTCATCGGCATGCAGGCAGATGAGCTTGCATTTTTCGTAGTACAGCAGGCCGATTTCCGTAGCACTCACGCCATGCGTGGTGCGGTGCAGCAACCGCGCGCCCAGCTGCTGCTCCATGCGGTTGATCTGCTTGGTGGCGGCCGGCTGGCCTATGCCCAGCTCCTGCGCGGCCTTGCTGAACGAGCCAAGGTCAACGATGCGGATGAAAAGGCGGATGTCCTGGATGCGGTCCATCGCTCTATTCCATCACGGAATAAGCGTCATGCGCAATAGCCACCTTCCCTCCGATGGCCCGCGAAACGACGATAGCCGCCAACGCAATCCAAGTTTCCAAGGAGTAATGGCAATGGCAAAAATGAAAGCCGCAATGGCCGCGGTGCTGGTGATGGAAAAGGAAGGCATCACGCAAGCCTTCGGCGTGCCCGGTGCCGCCATCAACCCGCTGTACGCCCAGCTCAAGGAGCGCGGCACCATCGCCCATGTGCTCGCGCGCCATGTGGAAGGCGCCTCGCACATGGCCGAGGGCTATACCCGCGCAGTCGCCGGCAACATCGGCGTGTGCCTGGGCACCTCGGGGCCGGCCGGCACCGACATGCTGACGGGGCTGTATTCCGCCAGCGCGGATTCGATTCCGATTCTGTGCATCACCGGCCAGGCGCCGCGCGCCCGGCTGCACAAGGAAGACTTCCAGGCGGTGGACATCGCCAGCATCGCCAGGCCCGTGACCAAGATGGCCACCACGGTGCTGGAACCCGCCCAGGTGCCGCGCGTGTTCCAGCAGGCGTTTCACCTGATGCGCTCCGGTCGCCCCGGGCCGGTGCTGATCGATTTGCCGTTTGACGTGCAGATGGCCGAGATCGAGTTCGACATCGAGACCTACGAGCCACTGCCAGCCTACAAGCCGGCGGCCACGCGCAAGCAGGTGGAGAAGGCGCTCGCCATCCTGAACGAATGCGCCAGGCCGCTGATCGTCGCAGGCGGCGGCGTCATCAACGCCGATGCGGCCGATCTGCTGGTGCAGTTTGCCGAGCTCACCGGCGTGCCCGTGGTGCCGACGCTGATGGGCTGGGGCGCCATGGCGGACGACCACCCGCTGATGGCCGGCATGGTGGGCCTGCAGACCGCGCACCGCTATGGCAACGCCAACATGCTTGCCAGCGACTTTGTGCTCGGCATAGGCAACCGCTGGGCGAATCGCCATACCGGCTCGACCGACGTGTACTGCAAGGGCAGGCGCTTCGTGCATGTGGATATCGAACCGACGCAGATCGGCCGCATCTTCGCGCCCGAGCTCGGCATCGTCTCCGACGCCAGGGCCGCGCTGGAGCTCTTCGTGCAGGTCGCCAAGGAATGGAAGCAGGCGGGCAAGCTGCGCGACTTCAGCGGCTGGGCGGATGAATGCCAGGCGCGCAAGAAGGACCTCCAGTACCTGCGCAAGACCAATTTCGACACCGTGCCGCTCAAGCCCCAGCGCGTGTACCAGTGCATGAACAATGCGTTCGACCGCGACACCTGCTATGTCTCCACCATCGGTCTGTCGCAGATCGCGGGCGGCCAGTTCCTGCATGTGTTCAAGCCGCGCCACTGGATCAACGCCGGCCAGGCCGGGCCACTGGGCTGGACGCTGCCCGCCGCTTTGGGCGTGCGCGTGGCCGATCCCAAGCGCAAGATCGTTGCCCTCTCGGGCGATTACGACTTCCAGTTCCTGGTGGAAGAGCTCGCCGTCGGCGCGCAATTCAAGCTGCCCTACATCCACATCGTGGTGAACAACAGCTACCTCGGGCTGATCCGCCAGAGCCAGCGCGGTTTCGACATGGATTACTGCGTGCAGCTGGCCTACGAGAACATCAATTCGCCCGAGGTCAAGGGCTACGGCATAGACCATGTGAAGGTCGCCGAAGGCCTGGGCTGCAAGGCGATCCGCGTGCACGAGCAAAAGGAGATTGCCCCCGCCATCCAGCAGGCCGAGGCCTGGATGGAGCAATTCCGGGTGCCGGTGGTGATCGAAGTGATCCTCGAGCGCGTGACCAACATCGCGATGGGCACGGAGATCGACAATGTGAACGAATTCGAAGAACTCGCCGGCAGCGGCGCCGATGCCCCCACTGCCCTGGCCCTGCTGGATTGAAAGGATCGCCATGCCGACATTTGCCGCCAACCTCACCATGCTCTTCACCGAGCGCCCGTTCCTCGAGCGCTTTGGCGCCGCGCGCGCGGCCGGGTTTGATGCCGTGGAGTTCCTCTTTCCCTATGCCTACAAGCCAGAGGAAATCAAGGCGCTGCTCGAGGAATACCGCCTCCAACTCGCGCTGCACAACCTGCCCGCGGGCGACTGGGATGCGGGCGATCGCGGCATGGCCTGCGACCCGGCCCGCACCGCCGAATTCCGCGACGGCGTGGCCAAAGCCATCGCCTACGCCAAGGCGCTGGGCGCGCCGCAGCTCAACTGCCTGGCCGGCAAGGTGCCCGCGGGCGCCGATGCGCACCAGGTGCAGCAGACCTTCGTCGAAAACCTGCGCTTTGCCGCGGGCGAGCTCAAGGCCGCCGGCCTGCGCCTGGTGATGGAGCCGATCAACACCTTCGATATTCCGGGCTTCTACCTGAACCGCACCGCGCAGGCACTGGAGGTCATCGAGCAGGTGGGCTCGGACAACCTCTTCATCCAGTACGACATCTACCACATGCAGCGCATGGAAGGCGAGATCGCCGCCACGCTGCAAAAGCAGCTCAAGCACATCGCCCACATCCAGCTCGCCGACAACCCGGGGCGCAACGAGCCGGGCACGGGCGAGCTCAACTACCGCTTCCTGTTCCAGCACCTGGACCGCATCGGCTACGACGGCTGGATCGGCTGCGAATACAAGCCGGCGGGCACCACCGAAGCCGGCCTGGGCTGGATCAAGGCCCTCACCGCATGACATCCGCCGCATAACCAAAGGGAATCTGCACCATGGGTACACAGCAAATCAACATCGGCTTCATCGGCCTGGGCATCATGGGCACGCCCATGGCGGGGCATCTGATCAAGGCCGGGCACAAGGTCTTTCTGCACAGCCGCGGCACGGTGCCGGGTGAACTGATGGAAGCCGGCGGCAGCGCCTGCGCCAGCGGCAAGGAGGTGGCGCAGAAGGCCGACATCGTCATCATCATGGTGCCGGACACGCCTGACGTGGGCAAGGTGCTGTTTGATGAAAACGGCGTGGCCGAAGGGCTTTCCAAAGGCAAGGTGGTCATAGACATGTCATCGATCTCGCCCGTGGAAACCAAGGAATACGCCGCAAAAATCGAAGCACTGGGCTGCGACTACATCGACGCCCCGGTCTCCGGCGGCGACGTGGGCGCGAAGAACGCCACGCTCTCCATCATGTGCGGCGGCAAGCCCGAGGTGTTCGAGCGCGTGCAGCCGGTGCTTGCCTGCATGGGCAGGAACATCACGCGCGTGGGCGGCACGGGCGACGGCCAGACCTGCAAGGTCGCCAACCAGATCGTGGTGGCGCTGACCATCAACGCCGTCTCCGAAGGCCTGCTGTTTGCCGCGCGCGCCGGTGCCGACCCGGCCAAGGTGCGCGAGGCGCTGCTGGGGGGCCTGGCCACCTCGCGCATTCTGGAAATTTTGGGCGAACGCATGATCAAGCGCACCTTCAACCCGGGGTTCCGCATCAAGCTGCACCAGAAGGATTTGAACCTTGCGCTCACCGCCGCGCGCCAGCTCGGCCTGGCGCTGCCTGCCACCGGTACGGCGCAGCAGCTCTTTTCCGCCTGCGTGGCCCACGGCGGCGAAGGCTGGGACCACTCCGGCATGGTGCGCGCGCTGGAAAAGCTCTCCAACTTCGAGATCGGCCAGCAGGCCGGATGAGCACCATGACCGAGCGTGCGCTGATGCGTGCCATGTTCGATGCGGCCATCGCATCGGCCCAGCCGGCGCTGTGCGTGCCGCCGCACCTGCCACGGCCCGAGGACGTCAAGGGCCGGCTCGTGGTCCTGGGCGCGGGCAAGGCATCGGCGGCGATGGCGCGCGCGGTCGAGGACCACTGGCCGGGCGCGCTCACCGGCCTGGTCGTCACGCGCTACGGCTACAGCGTGCCCTGCGAGCGCATCGAAATCGTGGAGGCCGCGCACCCGGTGCCCGATGCCGCCGGGCTTGCGGCGGCAGAGCGCATGCTGGCGCTGGCGCAGAGCCTCGCGGCGGACGACGTGGTGCTGTGCCTGATCTCCGGCGGCGGCTCCTCGCTGCTGCCCCTGCCGCTGCCGGGGCTCACGCTGGAAGACAAACAGCAGGTCAGCCGCGCGCTGCTCGCCAGCGGCGCCAGCATCAGCGAGATGAACACCGTGCGCCGTCATCTTTCGGCCATCAAGGGCGGGCGTCTTGCCGCGGCCTGCCACCCGGCGCGCGTCATCACGCTGCTGCTCTCGGACGTGCCGGGCGACGCGCCGCGCGACATCGCCTCCGGCCCCACGGTGGGCGATGCAAGCACCTGCCAGGATGCGCAGGGCATCGTGCAGCGCTACGGCATTGAGCTCCCCGCGCAGGTGCGCCAGGTGCTGGAGAGCGGCGCCGGTGAATCGGTCAAACCCGAAGATCCGCGCCTGGCAAACATCACCACCCACATCGTCGCCGCGCCGCAGCAGGCGCTGCAGGCCGCCGCCACGGTGGCCAGCCAGCACGGCTATACGCCCCACATCCTGAGCGACGCCATCGAAGGCGAGGCGCGCGATGTGGGTAAGGTACTGGCGGCGCTGGCGCTGCAGGTGGCCGAACGCGGCGAACCGTTCAAGACGCCCTGCGCCATCCTGTCGGGTGGCGAGACCACCGTGACCTTGCGGGGCAAAGGCCGCGGCGGGCGCAATGTCGAATGCCTGCTGTCGTTCGCCATCGCCGCCCGCGGCCACGCCCGCATCCACGCGCTGATGGGAGACACCGATGGTGTCGATGGCATGGAGGAAATCGCGGGCGCCGTGGCCAGCCCCGACACGCTCGCACGCGCTTTCGCCCAGGGCATCCATCCACAGCGCAGCCTGGACGCCAACGACGGCCACGGCTTCTTCGAGGCGCTGGGGGATTCGGTCATCACCGGCCCCACGCTCACCAACGTCAATGACTTTCGCGTCGTGCTCATCACCGCCTGAGCACGATGCACCGCCTCACGCCTCACGCTCAACCATCACCACACCGCCATGCACCGTACCCGCCGCGCCAAGATCGTCGCCACCCTCGGCCCCGCCAGCTCCAGCCCAGACATGATCCGCAAGCTGTTTCTTGCCGGAGCCGATGTGTTCCGCATGAATTTCAGCCACGGCACCAAGGAAGACCACGCCGCGCGCTTTGCCGCCGTGCGCGCGGTGGAACGTGAAACCGGCCGCCCCATCGGCATCCTGGCCGACCTGCAAGGTCCCAAGCTGCGCGTGGGCGTGTTCGAGAGCGGCCCGGTGCAGCTGCAGGCAGGCCAGAAATTCCGCTTTGACCTGGACAAGGCAGCGGGCACGGCAGAGCGCGTCAACCTGCCCCACCCCGAGATCTTTGCCGCGCTGGTGCCCGGCGCCGAGCTGCTGCTCGATGACGGCAAGCTGCGCGTGCGCGTCGAGCGCTGCGACGCGGCATCGGCCGATACCACGGTGCTGGTCGGCGGGCGTCTTTCCGAACGCAAGGGCGTGAACGTGCCCGGCGTGGTGCTGCCCATCTCGGCGCTCACCGCCAAGGACCGCACCGACCTGGAAACCGCGCTGGAACTGGGCGCCGACTGGGTCGCGCTGTCCTTCGTGCAGCGGCCCGAAGATCTGATGGAGGCACGCCAGCTCATCAACGGCCGCGCCGGTTTGCTCGCCAAGCTGGAAAAGCCTTCCGCCATCGAACGCCTGGAAGATGTGGTGGCCGCCACCGATGCGGTGATGGTGGCGCGCGGCGACCTGGGCGTGGAGATGCCGGCCGAGCAGGTGCCGGCCATCCAGAAGCGCATCGTCAAGCTCTGCCGCAAGCTCGGCAAGCCGGTGATCGTCGCCACGCAGATGCTCGAATCCATGATCGAAAGCCCCGTGCCGACGCGCGCCGAGGCCTCCGACGTGGCCACCGCCATCTACGACGGCGCCGACGCGGTGATGCTCTCGGCCGAATCGGCGGCCGGCAAGTACCCGGTCGAGGCCGTGACCATGATGAACCGCATCATCGAGGGCACCGAGGCCGACACGCAGTACCGCCAGCTCATCGAAGCCTCGCAGGCCGCCGCCGAAGCGAACGCCCGCGACGTGACGCAGGCCGTGTGCTGCGCCATGCGGCGCGCCGCAGAGCTGCTGCAGGCCGACGCCATCGTGAGCTACACCAGCAGCGGCCGCACCAGCCTGCGCGCTGCGCGCGAGCGGCCCGGCTCCGCCATCCTCAGTCTGTCGCCGCACCTGGGCACCGCGCGCAAGCTGGCGCTGGCCTGGGGCGTGCATTCGGTGCACGTGGCCGACCCGGCATCGCTCGACCAGCTCGCGCCCATGGCCACCGAAGTCGCGCGCAGCCAGGGTTTCGCGCAGCCCGGCCACCCCATCGTGATCCTCGCGGGCCTGCCGTTCGGCGAAAGCGGCTCCACCAACATGATGCGCGTGGCGATCGCCTGAACCACCATCAATCGGATTCGCGCGGCGCTGCATTGGCGGCTCCTGCATTGCGGGCGCGCAGCTCCCGCAGCTTCTCGCCGATTTTGATCTCCAGCCCGCGCGGCACCGGTTCGTAAAACCCGGGCGGCGCCATGCCCTCGGGCAGGTAGGTCTCGCCCGCCGCAAATCCACCCTCCTCGTCGTGCGCGTAGCGGTAGCCCTTGCCGTAATCGAGCTGCTTCATGAGCCTGGTCGGGGCATTCCTCAGCTGCAGCGGCACCGGCCGCGTGCCCTCTTGGGCCACCAGGGCGCGCGCCTTCTTGTAGGCGGTGTAGCCGGCGTTGCTCTTGGGCGCGACGGCGAGGTAAATCACCGCCTGCGCCAGCGCGAGTTCCCCCTCGGGGCTGCCCAGGCGCTCGTAGGTCTGCGCCGCTTCATTGGTGATCTGCATCGCGCGCGGGTCGGCCAGGCCGATGTCCTCCCAGGCCATGCGCACGATGCGCCGCGCCAGATAGCGCGGATCGGCCCCGCCGTCGAGCATGCGCACCAGCCAGTACAGCGCGGCGTCGGGGTCGCTGCCGCGCACCGATTTGTGCAGCGCGCTGATGGTGTCGTAGAACTGCTCGCCGCCCTTGTCGTAGCGGCGCATCTGCTGGCCCAGCACCTGCAGCAGCCAGGCATCGGTGATCGTTTCCACCCGCGTCTGCTGCGCGGTGACGGCGAGCTGCTCCAGCGTATTGAGAAGCCGCCGCGCATCGCCGTCGGCATAGGCCACCAGGTGTTCGATTGCATCGTTTTCGATAGCTGGCAGCGCTTGCTGTGCCTGCGCTCGGACCACTATTTCCTTTAAATCCTCTGGCGTGAGCGGCTGCAGCACGTACACCGTGGCGCGCGAGAGCAGCGCGCCGTTCACCTCGAACGAGGGGTTCTCCGTGGTCGCGCCGACAAAGGTGAACAGGCCGCTTTCCACATGCGGTAGAAAGGCATCCTGCTGGCTCTTGTTGAAGCGGTGCACCTCATCGACGAAGACGATGGTGCGCTGCGGCGCCAGGCCATCGCGTGCGGCTTCGGCCTGCTGCACCGCCTCGCGGATGTCCTTCACGCCGCCCAGCACCGCGCTGATCGCGATGAACTGCGCATCAAACGCCCGCGCCATCAGCCGCGCAATGGTGGTCTTGCCGGTGCCCGGCGGCCCCCAGAGGATGCAGGAATGCGGCTGCCCCGATTCAAACGCCAGGCGCAGCGGCTTGCCCGGCCCCAGCACCTGCTGCTGGCCTATCACCTCGGCCAGCGTGTGCGGGCGCAGGCGTTCGGCCAAAGGAACATGCGGGCTCGAATTCATGGCTGCTGGATAAGCAAGTAGTGGTGTGCACGATGGTAGCGGCCCGCTGCCTTTGCGGGCGGGACAATGCGCGCATGGCTTCCCAACGATCTCTCAACCAGCTGTTGCGCGAAATCCGCGCCTGCACCGTCTGCGCCCCCTTTCTGCCGCTGGGCCCCCGGCCCGTGCTGCAGGCCGGGCATGGCGCGCGCATCCTGCTGGCCAGCCAGGCGCCCGGCATCAAGGTGCACCAGAGCGGCATCCCTTTCGACGACGCCAGCGGCCGGCGCCTGCGCCAGTGGCTGGGCATGAGCGACGCGGTTTTCTACGACCGCGAGAAAGTGGCCATCGTGCCCATGGGCTTTTGCTACCCCGGCCGCGCCGCCCAGGGCTCGGGCGACGCGCCGCCTCGCCCCGAATGCGCGCCGCTGTGGCGCAAGCGCGTGATGACCCAGCTGCCAAACATCGAGCTGACCGTGCTCATCGGCCAGTACGCCCTGGCCTGGCACCTGCCCGAGGCGCGCAAGCTGGGCGTGACCCGCGCCGTGCAGGAATGGCAGCGCTGGTGGCCGCACACCCTGGTGCTGCCGCACCCCAGCCCGCGCAACAACGGCTGGTTCAAGCACAACCCGTGGTTCGAGGCCGAGTTGCTGCCCAGGGTGCGCGAACGTGTCAGTTTGTTGCTTTGAGCATTTTCATTGCCGGCCGGTAATTCAAGCGTAACAACGGTCACGCGTGCAGCAGGCGGCTTTACAGGTCTTTTCACAGCCATCGAAGGCACGACCAGCCGGCAAGGCTGCTGTTACACGCCGCGTTGCTGCCGCGCAGGCGCGTTTTGATAATGGAAACGCAGCGCCGCAGCCAAACGGGAGCCGGGTGCCGCCAGGGGGTTGAGGGCTCAGCCCGCCTGCAACCACCGGGAGACTATTCATGCTTAACAGAACGATGAAGCGAAGCGCTTTTGCTCTGACGGCGGCAGCATCGGCGCTTCTCTTTGCCGCCAGCCTGGCGAACGCCCAGGAATGGGGCACGTATGGCGGCGACGCCGGCAACACACGCTTCAGCAAGGCCGCGCAGGTCACGGTCAGGAACGTCGGCAACCTGCATGTCAAATGGACGCTGCAGCTCGGCTCGCTGCGTTCGCAGGAATCCACGCCCATCGTCATCGGCGACACCATGTACGTGACCTCCTCGTTCGGCCCCGCCACGGTGTTTGCCGTGGATGCCAGGACCGGCACGCTCAAATGGCGCTACCAGCCGGACGTGCCCAAGGGCATAGACCAGTACGCCTGCTGCGACGTCGGCAACCGCGGCGTGACCTACAGCGATGGCAAGATTTTCGTCGGTCGCCTGGATGCCAACGTCGTCGCACTCGATGCCAAGACGGGCAAGGAACTCTGGAAGACGGCCATCACCGACTACAAGAACGGCTCGGTCATCACCTCGCCGCCCACCGCGGTGAAAAACCTCGTGATTTCCGGCTACGGCGGCGGCGAGTATGGCGCGCGCGGCTCCATCGTCGCGCTCGACCAGGCAACCGGCAAGGAGGTCTGGCGCACCTACACCGTGCCGTTGCCCGATGAGCCCAACGGCAACACCTGGAAGGGCGATTCGGCCAAGAACGGCGGCGGCGCCGCCTGGTATGTCGGCTCCTACGATCCCCAGCTCAATCTGGTGTACTACGGCACCAGCAACCCCTCGCCCTGGGCGGCGGTGGTGCGCGGCAGCGACACCTCCGACATCGGCGAGCAGACCAACCTGTACACCGCGTCCGTGGTGGCACTGGATGCGGGCACGGGCCAGATCAAGTGGCACTACCAGTTCACGCCGCACGACGCCTGGGACTATGACGGCGTGAACGAAATGGTGCTGGGCGACCTGAGCATAGCCGGCAAGAAGACGCCGGTGCTGATGCACGCCAACCGCAACGGCTTCTTCTATGTGCTCAACCGCGCCGACGGCAAGCTGATTTCAGCCGAACCTTTCGTTGACATGAACTGGGCCAGCAAGGTGGATCTGGCGACGGGCCGGCCGGTGGAAACCCCGGGCAACAAGATGCGCCCCGGCATGGACCGCAAGGCGGTGGACATCTGCCCCAGCCTGCTGGGTGGCAAGAACTGGATGCCCATGACCTACGACCAGTCCACGGGCCTGGTCTACATCCCGACCAACAACCTGTGCATGGACATGGTCGACACGCAGCCGGAGTACAAGCGCGGCGCCTTCTACCTGGGCAATGATTTCCAGGTCAAGAAGCCGGTGAAGGGCGACTACATGGGCGGGCTGACGGCATGGAACCCGGTGACGCACAAGCAGGCCTGGCTGGACAAGAACCCGCTGCCATGGACGGGCGGGACGATGTCCACGGCCGGCGGCATCGTCTTCCAGGGCAATGTGCAAGGCTGGTTCAACGCCTATGACGCCAAGAGCGGCAAGCAGCTCTGGGGCTTCAACACCGGCTCCGGCATCTCGGCCGCACCGATGACCTACACCCTGGACGGCAAGCAGTATGTCGCCGTGGTCTCGGGCCGCACCGAAAGCATCCCGGCCTTCATGGGAGACATCGGCGCGGACGTGGTCAACGCGAGCTCCGAAGGCGGCACCCTGTTCGTCTTTGCCCTGAACTGATGAAGAAAGTGTGAAACCATGAACCTCAAGACAGCATGGATCTGGGGTCTGGTTTCTGCAGTGCTGGCAGCTGGCGCCCTGGCGGCGCCGGCTGCATCCGCCGAAACCTTGCGCATCTGCAGCGACCCGGACAATCTCCCCTACAGCAAGGCCGAAGGCGCCGAGCATGGCCTGTACGTGGATCTGGCCAACCTGGTGGCGCAGAAGCTCGGCGCGCAGCCGCGATACGTCTGGTGGCTTTCGATGAACCAGCGCAAGGCGCTGCGCAACACCATCCTCGCCGGCAAGTGCGATGCCTATTTCGCCCTGCCGGCCGACAAGGACTACGGCACGCGCGGCATGAAGCGCACCCAGGCCTTCCTGGATGTCGCCTACGCCGTGGTGGCGCCGCCATCATTCAGCTTCTCGCGGCTGGCCGACCTCAAGGGCAAGCGCATCGGCGTCGGATTTGCGTCCACCCCGCAGATCGTCCTGGCGGCGCAGGGTGGCTACACCACCGTCACCTACCGCACCGACGCCGAGATCCTCGCGGCGCTGGACAAGGGTGAAATCGATGTCGCCTTCATGTGGGGGCCCGCCGCGGGCTACGACAACCTCACCCGCTATCACGGCCGCTGGCGCGTGACGCCGGTCGCGGGTGAACACATGGACCACCAGGTCGCGGTCGCCGTGCCGGCAAAAGATGCCGCGCTGCTGGCACGCATCGACGCCGCACTGACCGAACTGCGCCCCCAGATCACGGCACTCGCTGATAAATACGGCTTTCCGCAAGGCCAACCCGTGGCGGTAGGCATGGCACAGGTCCAGGCCGGGCCCGCCGACGTCGCACTGGTGCCGACGGCTGCCGGTGGTACACCCTACGGGCAGCCCTCGCCCTACCGGATGATGGCAGTGGCTGCCGCCGACCCGGCGGCAGCCGGGCGCGAGCTGTTCAACAGCACCTGTTCACACTGCCATTCGCCCAACGGCGCCAGCCCCATCCGCGCGCGCGACCTGCGCCGGCTCAAGGGCAAGTACGGCGACGACTGGCTGAAAGAGGCCAAGCAAACCATCGAGGAAGGCCGCCCCGACGCCGGCATGCCGACCTGGGGCGGTACGCTGAAGGAAGACCAGATCAACGACATTCTGGCGTTCTTCAAGACCATCCAGAACAACTGACAGGCCGCGGGCTCAGGGTGCTGCGCCGAAATAACGCCGCTTCAGCGCTTCCACCCGCCCTCGGTCCAGTGCGCCCAGCACGTCCAGGGTCAGCGGCACGGTGAGCGCGCTGCCGCGCGGCAGGGCAAAACCGTAGCGGTCGCGGTTGAACACCCGCCCCACGACCGCCAAGCCGCTACCCGGGTTGGCGTGCACGTGGTATTCCAGCACCGGCGCATCGGCAATCACCGCGCGCACCTGGCCATCGCTCAGGGCGCGGCTGGCCTGCGCCAAATCCGGATAGGTCCGCACCGCCAAGCCTTGGTCGCGGGCATAGGATTCCTCCACGGTGCCAGCGAGCACGCCCACCGGTTCACCGCGCAGATCGTTCACGCCGCTGATCTGGCTGCGCAGCGTCTGCGCCGTCATCACACTGGTGACCGACGAGGTGACGAAGGCCGCCACCGCAATGCCGCACAAAAGCAGCAGCGCCTGCCAGATGCGCCCCAGCCAGCCAAACCAGTTCTTGCGCACCGGCGTCTGGCCGCTGACGGCAAATTTCATCGCGGTATAGAAACTCTCGGCCAGGCCGTCAGGCCAGCGGCGCGGAAATGCCTTGTCGAAGCGCCGATCGAACAGCGTGAACAGCAAGGTAGCCACCAGCAACGCCAACGCAATCCATGCATACGCCCTGGCATAGCCCGCGCGCTGCATGCCACGCACAAACCCCAGCCAGCCGCTACCTTGTTCGGTGCTGACCATGATGCGCATGCCGCCATCGAACCACGGCTGGGTGAAGTCCATGCGCCGCGCGCGCTCCTGGTTGATCGTCAGGCTGCTGATCGCCAGATCCACCTGGCCGGCGCTCACGGCATCCAGCAGCTCGCCGAAGCTGGCGTAGCGGCGGTATTCAAAGGCACGGCCGTCACGCGCCGCCAGTTCTTCCCACAGTTCGATCGCCAGGCCCGTGGTGCGCCCGCCCTCCTCCATCACGAAAGGCGGGGCGATGGCGACGCCCACCGCCAGCGTTTTGCCAGACGCCGTTTGCGCCCCTGCCGCCCCCGCGGCCAGCACCAGCAAGGCCAGCCAGATGCCCGCGAGCCATGCAGCAGGGCGGCGGCGCCGAGGCGGATGCATCATTTCATCGCAGGCCCGGGCACCGCGCACTGGGCCGCCGCCTGCTCACCGCCCTTGTAGCAGGCCAGATGGTCCTGCAGTTCGATGTTGCGCGTCCGCGTCAGCCCGGCCATGCAGTCGTTCATCATCATCGGGTAGATGCTGCCATCCGCCACACGCATCGCGGTGAAGCTGCAGGCACTGCCGCGAAACCGCAACCAGTCGCGCTCGGCATGCGTCAGCAGGTCGCGCGCCTTTTGGTCCGCGCCCAGACGATCCATGATCTGCCGGTAGAGCTGGTTGAGCTGATCGTCCTCGCGCTTGAGCGCGGCCGAGGCGCAGGCGTTCAGCTGGGCCTGGGTTTGCGCCTTCTGGTAGCACGCATCATCCGCCGCCCGCGCGGCCAGCGCCGACCCCGCCAGACCCAGCACCGCCGTCGCTACGGCGGCAAGACAGGACACACGCATCACGGAACTCCCCGGTTGGCTGATGAGCGGAAAAAACGTGTAAATCCTAATGCAAGCCAAGTCCCGCGCGACCGACGCCGGGTGTGCACATTGCCCGCGCGCCGCGTTGGGTGCGGGCACCCAGCCCAGCCTGCCATTTATTTTCAATAGCTGACTACGCTTGCTCTATATGCGCTGGAGGCACTTTTCGCCCCGAATCAGCGAAACAAGAGTGCGACGGGGAAGCTGTCCCAGACAGTGGCGGCGCAATGGCGGCGCAGTGGCGGGAATCTAACCGAGCAAGTCCAGGCACTGCATCGGGTGTTCCACGCTGGCATCCGCGCCCCAGCCCTGCGCATTCGCATCGACGCCAAGGTAGCCATAGAGCGCCGCCACCGTCCCCATGCCCGCCGAACGCCCAGCCAGCATGTCGCGCTCGTCATCACCCACGTAGATGCAGTCTGACGGCGCAAGCTGCAGCCGCCCGCAGGCCTCCAGCAGCGAAGCGGGATGCGGCTTCATGTGCGCCGTGGTATCGCCGCTCACAAACGCGCTGCTGGTCGCAAAAAGGGGCAGGCGCGCAGCAATCAGGCGGGTGAACCGCTCGTATTTATTGGTGACCACACCCCATGGCAAGCTCCGCGCCTGCAGCGCTTCAATGAGTGGCAGCACCCCCTCGAACACCTGCGTGCGGTGGTGGATGCAGGCCTCGTAGCGGTCGAAGAATTCCTCGCGCAGCGCGGCAAACGCTGGCTGATCGGGCGCCACGCCAAACGCCACGCCCATCATGCCGCGCGCGCCCATGCCGGCATAAGCCCGATAGGCGGCCAGCCCCAGCGGCTGCAGCCCCCGCGCCAGGCGCATCTGCTCGGCGGCGGCGCCCAGATCCGGCGCACTGTCGATCAAGGTGCCATCCAGATCAAACAGCACCGCCCGGATGCCGTGAAACACCGCGCCGCTCATGCCGCCGGCCGCTGCGTGGCAACGAGGTAGTTCACGCTGGTATCGCCATCGAGCCAATAGCGGCGCGTGAGCGGGTTGTACTGCATGCCGCGGGTGTGCAGCACGTCCAGACCGGCCGCGCGGCAGGCGCTGGCCAGTTCACTGGGGGTGATGAATTTGTTCCACTCGTGCGTGCCGCGCGGCAGAAGTTTGAGCACGTACTCCGCGCCCACGATGGCGAATGCGAACGACTTCGGATTGCGGTTGATGGTGGAAAAAAACACCCAGCCGCCAGGCTTGACCAAGCGTGCGCAGGCGGCAACGACCGAGGCCGGGTCGGGCACATGCTCCAGCATTTCCATGCAGGTTACGACATCAAAGCCAGCCGGGCTTTCCTCCGCCAGCGCCTCGGCGCTCACCTCGCGGTACGCCAGGTTGGTCATGCCCGCCTCCAGCGCATGCAGCTGCGCCACCCGCAGCGGCTTGGTGGCGAGATCGATCCCCGTCACCTGCACCGCCTTGCCGGCCATGGATTCCGCCAGAATGCCGCCGCCGCAGCCCACGTCCAGCACCTGCCTGCCCGCCAAGGGCGCAATGCCATCGATCCACGCCAGGCGCAGCGGGTTGATCTGGTGCAGCGGGCGAAATTCGCCGTCGGCATCCCACCAGCGGTGGGCAAGCTCAGAAAATTTTTCGAGTTCGGCCGGATCGGCGTTCACGGAGGTCGTCATGTCCCGATTGTCCCATTCACAATCATGCTGCATTGCATCAAATTTCGCCAGAAGCCAACGGTCTGGGCTGCAACCGTTTAAAATGGGCGGCTTTCACACACAACAGTCGCCCGGCAGCATCCCAAGCAAGCTTCACGAAACCGCGCTCAGGATGCCATCCATTCCGAGCGCGACCGGGCGACCCGAGCTTTTTTCGGAGAACCCCGTGCTTTCGTCACTCAAGCAAACCTTCCCGCCCGCGATCCTCGCGCTGGCCGATGGAACGGTCTTCACAGGCAACTCAGTGGGCAGCCCAGGCAGCACCAGCGGCGAGGTGGTGTTCAACACCGCGATGACCGGCTACCAGGAGATCCTCACCGATCCCAGCTATTGCCGGCAACTCGTCACCCTCACCTACCCGCACATCGGCAACACCGGCACCAACGAAGAAGACAACGAAGCCGGACAAGTCTGGGCCGCCGGACTCATCATCAAGGATCTGCCGCTGCTGGCGAGCAACTGGCGCATGATCGAAACACTGCCCGCCTACCTCACGCACCACCGCACGGTGGCGATCGCCAACATCGATACGCGCCGCCTCACGCGCCACTTGCGCGAGCACGGCGCGCAAAACGGCGCCATCCTGGCGCTGGCCGCGGATGAAACCATCACCAGGGAACGGATTGCCGAGACCATCGCCGCCGCCAAGGCCGTGCCCGACATGACCGGCATGGACCTGGCCAAGGTGGTCAGCACCAAGGAGCCTTACGTCTGGAACCAGACCAAGTGGCGACTGGGCACGGGCTATGGCACGCTCGATGAGCCGCGCTACCGCGTGGTGGCCTACGATTTCGGCATCAAACGCAACATCCTGCGCCTGCTGGCCGAACGCGGCTGCAGCGTCACGGTGGTGCCCGCGCAGACGCCCGCCGCCGAGGTGTTCGCGATGAAGCCCGACGGCATCTTCCTCTCCAACGGCCCTGGTGACCCCGCCGCCTGCGACTACGCGGTGACTGCCGTGCGCTCCATCATGGCGGGCGACATTCCGGTGTTCGGCATCTGCCTGGGCCACCAGATCATGGCGCTGGCCAGTGGCGCCAAAACCTTCAAGATGACGCACGGCCACCACGGAGCCAACCACCCGGTGAAGGACCTGGACAGCGGCCGCGTGGCCATCACCAGCCAGAACCACGGCTTCGCGGTAGACATGCAGCAGCTGCCGGACAACCTGCGCGCCACGCACATCAGCCTGTTCGACAACACGCTGCAGGGCATGCAGTGCAAGGCCAAGCCGATGTTCAGCTTCCAGGGCCACCCCGAAGCCTCGCCCGGCCTGCACGACGTGGACTACCTGTTCGACCGCTTCGCCGACCTGCTGCACGCGGCCAAGGCACAGTGAACGGCCGCCGCGCAGCAGCACGATGAAACTCTTCAGCTTCCCGCAGGCCATGCTGGAAAAAGCGATCGCCAAACGCATCCTCTCGCTGCAGGGTGAGGAGCGCACATGGTTCACCGCCCACTGGCAGCAAAAGCCCTACAAGAAGGCCTTTATCGAACGCAAGGCCATGCCGCTGGTCACCCTGGTGGCGAAGGGCAAGACCTGGGACGTCGCCACGTTTGATGAAGCGCTTGCCGAGTGGGACGTGAGCTTTCACGAAGCCGAAGCCGCCGTGCTGCGCCCGCTGATAGAAGGCGACGGCCTGCTGCAACTGATGCAGAAAAACCTGCCGCCCGAGCGCGCCGAAAAACTCCTGCAGCACCTGGCCCGCCGCCCCGCCAGCCTGCCCATTACCGAATAAAGCAAGAACACCATGGCAAAACGTACAGATCTCAAAACCATTCTCATCATCGGCGCCGGCCCCATCATCATCGGCCAGGCGTGCGAGTTCGACTACTCCGGCGTGCAAGCCTGCAAAGCGCTGCGCGAGGAAGGCTACCGCGTGGTGCTGATCAACAGCAACCCCGCCACGATCATGACCGACCCGGCCACGGCCGACGTCACCTACATCGAGCCCATTACCTGGCAAACGGTCGAGAAGATCATCGCCAAGGAGCGCCCCGACGCCATCCTGCCGACCATGGGCGGGCAGACCGCGCTGAACTGCGCGCTCGACCTGTGGCGCAACGGCGTGCTGAACAAATACCGCGTCGAGTTGATCGGCGCGCGCCCCGAGGCCATCGACAAGGCCGAGGATCGCCTCAAGTTCAAGGACGCGATGACGCGCATCGGCCTCGAATCGGCGCGCTCAGGGATCGCGCACAGCATGGACGATGCCTGGGCCGTGCAGAAGAAGGTGGGCTTCCCCACGGTGATCCGCCCCAGCTTCACGCTCGGCGGCACGGGCGGGGGCATCGCCTACAACCCCGAGGAATTCGAGCTCATCTGCAAGCGCGGGCTGGAGGCCTCGCCCACGCACGAGCTCCTGATCGAGGAATCTCTCCTGGGCTGGAAAGAGTTCGAAATGGAAGTCGTGCGCGACCACGCCGACAACTGCATCATCATCTGCTCGATCGAGAACCTGGACCCGATGGGCGTGCACACCGGCGACTCGATCACCGTCGCACCCGCGCAGACGCTGACTGACAAGGAATACCAGGTGATGCGCGATGCGAGCATCGCCATTCTGCGTGAGATCGGGGTCGATACCGGCGGCTCGAACGTGCAGTTCTCGGTCAACCCAGCCAACGGCCGCATGATCGTGATCGAGATGAACCCGCGCGTCTCGCGTTCTTCGGCGCTGGCTTCCAAGGCCACGGGCTTCCCGATCGCCAAGGTCGCGGCCAAGCTCGCGGTGGGCTATACGCTTGATGAGCTGAGAAACGAAATCACCGGCGGCATCACGCCCGCCTCGTTCGAGCCCTCGATCGACTACGTGGTCACCAAGGTGCCGCGCTTTGCCTTCGAGAAATTCCCTGCCGCCGACAGCCACCTGACCACGCAGATGAAGAGCGTGGGCGAGGTGATGGCGATCGGGCGCACCTTCCAGGAGTCATTCCAGAAGGCGCTGCGCGGTCTGGAAGTCGGCGTCGATGGCATGAACGAGAAGACGCAGGACCGCGAGCTGCTGGAAAAGGAACTCGGTGCGCCCGGCCCCGAGCGCATCTGGTATGTGGGCGACGCGTTCGCGATGGGTCTGTCAGTGGCTGAGGTGCACCAGCTCACCAAGATCGATCCGTGGTTCCTCGCGCAGATCGAGCAGATCGTGAAGATCGAGCTCGACCTCGATCAGCACACCGAGCAATACGGCGAGCAAGCCGTCGCCAAGCTATCGAAAGAAGAGCTTCTCGCGCTTAAATCAAAAGGTTTTTCCGACAGAAGGCTTGCGAAGCTGCTGAAGACCAGCGAGAAGGCGGTGCGCGATGCGCGCCATGCGCAGGGCGTGCGCCCGGTGTACAAGCGGGTCGATACCTGCGCCGGTGAATTTCCCACCAGCACCGCCTACATGTATTCGAGCTACGACGAAGAGTGCGAGGCCGAGCCCACCAACAAGAAGAAGATCATGGTGCTGGGCGGTGGCCCGAACCGCATCGGCCAGGGCATCGAGTTCGACTACTGCTGCGTGCATGCGGCGCTCGCGATGCGCGAGGACGGCTACGAGACCATCATGGTCAACTGCAACCCAGAGACGGTGTCCACCGACTACGACACGTCAGATCGCCTGTACTTCGAGCCGCTGACGCTCGAAGACGTGCTGGAGATCGTCGACAAGGAAAAGCCCGCCGGCGTCATCGTGCAGTACGGCGGACAGACACCCTTGAAACTGGCACTGGCGCTCGCTGCCGAGGGCGTGCCCATCATAGGCACCAGCCCCGACATGATCGACGCCGCCGAAGACCGCGAACGCTTCCAGCACCTGCTGCAACAGCTCAAGCTGCGCCAGCCGCCCAACGCCACCGCGCGCACCGAGGAAGAGGCCATCGAAAAAGCGACCGCCCTTGGCTACCCGCTGGTCGTGCGCCCGAGCTACGTGCTCGGTGGCCGCGCGATGGAAATCGTGCACGAGCAGCTCGGCCTGGAGCGCTACATGCGCGAGGCGGTGAAGGTGAGCAACGATTCACCGGTGCTGCTCGACCGTTTCCTGTCGGATGCGATCGAATGCGATGTGGACGCGGTGCGCGACAGCGATGGCAAGGTCTACATCGGCGGCGTGATGGAACACATCGAGCAGGCCGGCGTGCACTCGGGCGACTCGGCCTGTTCGCTGCCGCCCTACTACCTCAAGACCGCCACCGTGGCCGAGCTCAAGCGCCAGACCGCCGCGATGGCTGAGGGGCTGAATGTGGTGGGCCTGATGAACGTGCAGTTCGCGATTCAAGAGAAGCCGCTTGAAGGCGGTGGCAAGGAAGACG
The DNA here is from genome assembly GCF_000484635.1 of Comamonas badia DSM 17552. Lineage (GTDB taxonomy): Bacteria > Pseudomonadota > Gammaproteobacteria > Burkholderiales > Burkholderiaceae_C > Comamonas_C > Comamonas_C badia. The sequence continues at coordinate 391,371 of NZ_AXVM01000002.1, forward strand.
TGATCTACGTGCTGGAGGTGAACCCGCGCGCGAGCCGCACCGTGCCCTTCGTTTCCAAGGCCACCGGCGTGCAACTGGCCAAGGTAGCGGCGCGCTGCATGGTCGGCGACACGCTGGCCACGCAAGGCATTCATGAAGAGCCCAAGCTGCCCTACTTCTGCGTGAAAGAGGCGGTCTTCCCCTTCGTCAAGTTCCCCGGCGTGGACACCATCCTGGGCCCCGAGATGAAATCCACCGGTGAGGTGATGGGCGTGGGCAAGACCTTCGGCGAGGCCTACATCAAGGCCGAGATCGGCGCGGGCGAACGCCTGCCGCATCCGCCCAAGGCCGGTAAAACCGTCGGCAAGGTCTTCCTCACCGTGAAGAACCACGACAAGCCCCAGGCGGTGGCGATCGCACGCGATCTGGCCGCGATGGGCTTCAACCTGATCGCCACGCGCGGCACGGCGGCGGCCATCACGGCGGCGGGCATCGCCTGCGCCACGGTGAACAAGGTCACCGAAGGCCGCCCGCACGTGGTCGACATGATCAAGAACGGCGAGATCGCTCTGGTCATCAACACCGTGGAAGAGCGGCGCAACGCGATTGCCGACAGCCGAGCGATCCGCACCAGCGCGCTGGCCAACCGCGTGCCCACCATCACCACCATCTTCGGTGCCGAGGCCGCGGTGCAGGGCATGCAAGCGATGCAGCAACTCGGCGTGATTTCGGTGCAGGAGATGCACGCGCAGCTGGCGCAATAAACCCGCGCCACGCAGTACAACGCAACGGCCACCCGCGGGTGGCCGTTTTTTGCCGATTCAGAACCAGCGGATCACTCCCGTGGCCACATCGTGCATGGCGCCCACCACCTTGAGCTGCCCCGCCTGAAGGCGCGCGGCCAGCACGGGGGCCGCAGCCACCCGCGCCACGTTGTCGTGCACATTGCGCTCGGCCACGCGCTGCACCAGCGCCTTGTCCTTGGAGCTGGGCACGCCTTCGTATTTCAGCGCCGTGAGCGCGGGGCGGATCTGCGCCAACAGCCCGGTGAGATGGCCCAGCCTGGCGTCGTCCACCGCACCCTTGATGGCGCCGCACTCGGTGTGGCCCAGCACCACGATGAGCCGCGCACCGGCCAGCTGCGTGGCGAATTCCAGGCTGCCGAGGATGTCGTCGTTCACGATGTTGCCCGCCACGCGCGCGGCGAAGATATCGCCTATGCGCTGATCGAATACCAGCTCGGGCGGCACGCGGCTGTCGATGCAGCCGACCACGGCGGCAAACGGCGCCTGGCCACCCGCGGTCTCGCGCACCTGCCGGCGCAGGTCGCAGTGCACCGTTTCACCGGCCACAAAGCGCGCATTGCCCTCCTGCAGCCGCTTGAGTGCGGCATCGGGTGCTACCTGCTCCTGCGTTTCGCGGGTGAATACGGCGCAATCGCTGCGCGCCAAGGCCGGGCCTGCAATGGCGCCGGCTGCCGCGCAAGCGGCCACCTGCAGGACACGCCTGCGATGAAGATTGCTGTGCACGCTTGTCTCCTGTCTTGGGGTTGCATGAAGGCGCGACGGTACAGGCCTGTCCCCGGATGGTCAATCACGGGGGGCACACGCACGGGCATCTATCGACGGATTGCTGTGTGCGGCGGGCTTTGCCAAACGCGGTCACAATGTAGATAATCAATTCAGCAATTGCTTATACAAATGGGGTGAATGATGGTCGAGAGACTGAATCGGCGAAGGTTGCTGCAATGGTCGCTGCTGACGGCGGCGGGCACGGGTTTTGCCCGCCACAGCCTGGCGGCATTGCCGGAGATGAAGGCCCGCGAGGCCTCGCCAGGCTGCTGGTATGTCGAAGGAGTGTCCGAGATGGGCTCCTCGTCCAATCAGAATTTCATCTCCAACGCCGGTTTCATCGTCACCAGCGACAGCGTGGTGGTGGTGGATGCACTGGGCTCTCCCGCGGCGGCCGAACGCTTCGTCGCGGAAATCCGCAAGGTCACGCCCAGGAAAATTTCCACGGTCATCCTCACGCACTATCACGCGGACCATATTTACGGCCTGCAGGTCTTCAAGGCGCTGGGAGCGAAGATCATCGCGCAGCAAGCAGCGCGGGAATACCTTTACTCCGAAACCGCCCGGCTGCGCCTGCAGGCCTCGCGCACCGAGCTCGCGCCCTGGATCGATGAAAAGACCGAACTGGTGCCCGCGGACCAATGGATCACCGGGCCCACCAAGCTGACGGTGGGAGATACCGAGATCCAGCTCCTGCCGGTGGGGCCGGCGCACACCGCGGACGATGTCGCCGTCTGGCTGCCGCAGCGCAAGACGCTGTATTGCGGCGACCTGGTGTTTCGCGGCCGCATTCCCTACGTCGGCGACGCCGACAGCGGGCACTGGATCCAGTCGCTCGATGAACTGCTGAAACTCGGTGTCCAGGTCGTGGTCCCGGGGCATGGCGACATCTCCACCGACGCCGCCAGGGACATGCAGTTCACGCGCGACTACCTGCGGTACCTGCGCAAGACCATGGGCCAGGCCGCCGAGGACATGACGCCGTTCGACGAGGCCTACAAGGCAACGGACTGGAGCCAGTATGAACACATGCCGCTCTTCGGCGCCGCCAACCGCATGAACGCTTACAACACCTACCTGCTGATGGAGCACGAAGCCCAATGAAACCCCTGGGTGTGCAGGCGATGGTGAACCGGCGCCATCTGCTGCTGGCCTGCATGGCCAGCGTCGTTCCGCTGCAAAACGCCCTGGCTGCGGGCCGCACCCTGCCCGCGTCCGCCAACCTGCCGCAGGAGCTGAAACAAGCCTTGGCGAAGCACGAGCCACTGGTGGTCATGGTGAGCCTGCATGGCTGCCCGTTTTGCGAAGTGGTGCGCAACAACTATCTCGGCCCCATGCACGAGCGCGAAGGCCTGCAGGTGGTGCAGATCGACATGCTGGAACAGCGCGCCACCGTCGATCTGGCGGGCCAGGCGACGACGCACGCGGCGCTGGCACGCGCCTGGGACATCAAGGTGGCGCCTACGGTGCTCTTCTTCGGCCAAGGGGGCAGGGAAGTGGCGCCCCGCCTGGCAGGCGGCGACAACGATTTCTATTCCGGCCTGCTCGATCGGCGCCTGGAAACCGCACGCAGGGAGCTCAATGGCTGATACTGCGGCATTCCAGATCCAGGAGACATCCACCATGCACCCCGCACCCCGCACACTGGCCTTCATGTTCGGAATGCTGCTGGCCACAGCTTCGCATGCACAGGTGCCGGCACTCTTCAAGGACGCGAAACCCGTCGACGGCGGCAAGCTCGTGGCCGCGCACCAGTGCGATGCATGCCATGCCATGAAATGGGCGCGCGACGGCAAGGACATCTACCGCCCGGGGCAGGCCATCAAGAACGCCAGCCAGTTGCAGAGCAAGGTGGAGCAGTGCAATGCAGGCACCAATGCCAATCTGTTTCCGGAAGAAGTGACGGACATCGCCGCATGGCTGAACGAAACGTACTACCACTTCAAGAACTGACGGGCAGTGCCCGATCCGGGCGGGGAAACCCCAATGCGAAAAGAGTCTGTTAGCATTTAATATAAGCAAATTCGAATATCGACCTATCGACCAACGGACCATGACAGACCTCCAACCCCAGCCCGCGCCGGCCAGCCAACCCCGTGGGCTGGTGCGCAAGGCGCCCGAAAACTTCCTGGACCGTGCCAGCGTGCGTGACGTCGAATCCCACGGCATTCAGGGGCGACGCGGCTTCATTCGTGGCGCGTTCGCCGCCGCGATGGCTGGTGGCGCGGCCCTGCACGCGACAGCCCAGCCGGCCGATAGCGGCGACGGCGACCCGGCCATCCTCAAGCTGCCCAAGCACAGCACCAGCCTGGGTCAGCCCGTGGCCGCACACCCCTACGGTCTGCCCTCCAAGTACGAAGGCAATGTGCAGCGCCGCCAAAGCCCGGGCCTGACGCAGACCAACCAGGCATCCGTGTCATTCGCGCCGATCCAGTCGCTGCTGGGCATCGTCACGCCCAGCGGCCTGCATTTCGAGCGCCACCACCAGGGCTGGTGGGACATCGATCCACAGCAGCACCGCTTCATGATCAACGGCCTGGTCAAGACCCCCAAGGTCTTCACCATGGATGATCTGATGCGCCTGCCCGCCGTCTCGCGCTTTCACTTCATCGAATGCGGCGCCAACACCGGCATGAACTGGGGCAACGTGGCCGTGCCCACCGCGCAGTACACCCACGGCATGCTCTCGTGCTGCGAGTACACCGGCGTGCCGCTGATCACGCTGCTGGAGATGGCGGGGGCCGACCTCAAGAAAGGCAAATTCATCCTCGCCGAAGGAGCCGATGGCTCGTCCATGACGCGTACCATCCCAATCGAGCTCGTCACCAGCGGCCAGGTACTCGTGGCCTACGGACAGAACGGAGAAATGCTCCGGCCCGAGAACGGCTACCCGCTGCGCCTGGTGGTTCCGGGCGTGCAGGGCGTGAGCTGGGTCAAGTACCTGCGCCGTGTGGAACTGGGCGACATGCCCTACGCCACCAAGGATGAAGCGGTGCACTACATCGACCTCATGCCCGACGGCCAGCACCGCCAGTACACCAGCATCCAGGAATGCAAGAGCGTGATCAGCACGCCGTCGGGCGGCCAGGTGCTGCTGGACAAGGGCTTCTACAGCATCTCGGGGCTGGCCTGGTCCGGGCGCGGCAAGATCAAGCGCGTCGACGTGTCGGTGGATGGCGGGCGCAACTGGCGCACCGCCCGGCTCGAAACGCCGGTGCTCGACAAGTGCCTGACACGCTTCAACATCGACTGGGTCTGGGATGGCAAGTCCACCATCGTGCAGAGCCGCGCCATGGACGAAACCGGCTACGTTCAGCCCACCTACAAGCAGCTGCGCGCGGTGCGCGGTTCACGCTCGATTTACCACAACAACGCGGTCCAGTCGTGGCTGGTGCAGGAAAACGGCGAGGTGAAGAATGTCCAGGTTGCTTGAGGCCCTCGCCATCGGCGCGCTGACCGCCACCCTCGGCCTGCCCGCATGGTCACAAGGCAAATTTCCCAGCGTCGGGCGTGATGCCACCCCCAAGGAAGTCGCCGCCTGGGATATCGACGTGCGCCCGGATTTCAAGGGCCTGCCCGCAGGCAGCGGCTCGGTGGACCAGGGCCAGGATCTGTGGGAGGCGCACTGCGCCACCTGCCACGGCATCTTCGGGGAGTCCAACGCCGTCTTCAACCCGCTGGTGGGCGGCACCACCGCCGACGACATCAAGACCGGCCATGTGGCCACCCTCAAGCGTCTGGATTTCCCCGGGCGTACCACCTTCATGAAGGTGCCGACGATCTCCACCATCTGGGATTACATCCACCGCGCCATGCCCTGGGACAACCCCAAGTCGCTGGCCCCCAACGATGTCTACGCGCTCACCGCCTATCTGCTGAACCTGGCCAACATCGTCCCGGCGGATTTCACGCTGTCGGACAAGAACATCGGCGAAGTACAGCAGAAGATGCCCAACCGCAACGGCATGACCACGCAGCATGCGATGTGGCCGGGCAACGAATTCGGCGCCGGCAAGGTCAAGCCCGACACCCAGGCCACCGCCTGCATGAAGGACTGCGGCCCCACGCCCGAGATCACCTCCGAGCTGCCGGAGCACGCGCGCAACGTCTGGGGCAATCTGCGGGAACAGAACCGTACCGTCGGCCCGCAGCGCGGCGCCGATACCTCCAAGCCCGAGGGCAAGCTGGGCGACGCCGCCGGGCCGGTCAACGTCGTCGGCCCTGCAGGCAACGACAGCCCCAACGCCAAGGCCTTCGCGCTCACGCAGGAGCTGGGCTGCACGGGCTGCCACAATATGGATGGCAAGCTGGTGGGTCCCGGCTTCACCGACGTGGCCAAGAAGTACGCCGGCAAGACCGATTACCTTGAGGGCAAGATCAAGGCCGGCGGCTCCGGCGTCTGGGGCGAAACCCCGATGCCGCCGCAGAACATCCCGGATGCCGACCTCAAGACCATTGCCGAATGGCTTGCGGCCGGGGCCGGCAAGTGACGGGCAGGCGGGCCGGACATACCCAGACACGCCTATAGCGCCGATACGACAGACATTCCATTACCATCCAACCTTTGAAGGAGAAGACGACCATGCAAACCCGCAGGCAAACCCTCAAGCAGAGCGCCGCCGTGGCCACCCTGGCCGCTGGCGCCGGTCTGCTGCCCACCAGCGTGATGGCTGCTGAATTCAACAAGGCTGCGTTCGAGGCCAAAGGCATCAAGGACACGCTCAAGGCCTTGGGCATCAACGGCGACCCAACGGCCAGCCCTGACGTGACGCTGACCGCGCCGGACATCGCCGAAAACGGCGCCGTCGTGCCTTTCGCGCTGTCCACCAAGCTGCCCGACGTCAAGGAGCTGATCCTGATGGTCGAGAAGAACCCGAACGCGCTCGTCGCGGTGTTCAACGTCACGCCGGAAGTCGAAGCCAAGTTTGCCACCCGCAGCAAGATGGGCGAGACCTCGGACGTCTACGCCATCGCGCTGACCAAGGACGGCAAGGCCCTCTTCAGCAAGAAGGAAGTCAAGGTCACCCTTGGCGGCTGCGGCGGCTGAACCCGCCGACCCCGCCACGAACACATTCACAGCAATTGACAAGGAGTTGAACCATGGGTGATCCGATGCGAATCCGCGCGCAGGCCAAGGACGGCAATGTCCTGGTGCGCATTTTGATGAGCCACGAGATGGAGTCCGGCCAGCGCAAGGACGCCAGCGGCAAGATCGTTCCCGCCTGGTGGATCCAGGAAGTGACGGCCAAACTGAACGACAAGCAGGTGTTCTCCTGCGAATGGGGCCCCGCCGTCTCCAAGAACCCTTTTCTGGAGTTCACCGTCAAGGGTGGCAAGGCCGGCGACAAGGTCAGCGTGAGCTGGAAGGACAGCAAGGGCGACACCCGCACCGACGAAGCCACGGTATCCTGAGCGGCAACCCGCCACACGGATACAGGCAGGGGCGCCACCAGACGAACCTGCCTTTTTTCTTTTGCACAGAACAGGAGACAACACAATGACCGTGCACAAGCTGGCCGCCGCGGCAGCGGCGCTGGGCCTGATCGCTGCCACCACCGTGGCCATCGCCCAGAAAACCTCGACAGAAGCCATCGAGGAATACCGGGAAATGCTGCAGGACGGCAATCCCGCCGATCTGTACGAGATGAAGGGCGAGGAGCTCTGGAAAAAGGCCCGCGGCCCGAAGAATGCCTCGCTCGAAAAATGCGATCTGGGCTTGGGCGCCGGTGTGACCAAGGGCGTCTTCGTCCAGTTGCCGCGCTACTTTGCCGACACCAACCAGGTGCAGGATCTGGAATCGCGCCTCGTCACCTGCATGAGCACACTGCAGGGCATAGACCCCAAGGAAGTCATCAACGGCCAGTGGGGCAAGGGCGAGCGCGCCAACGCCACGGCACTCGCCACCTGGGTGGCGGCGCAGTCCAAGGGCATGCAATTCCACCTGCCGCAGTCACAGCCGCAGGAACGCATTGCCTATGAAATGGGCAAGCGCGCGTTCTTCCAGAGCGGCGGCTCGCATGATTTTTCCTGCGCCACCTGCCACGGTGAGGAAGGCAAGCGCATCCGCCTGCAAGATCTGCCCAATCTCACCAGGAACCCGGGCGATGGCATCGGCTTTGCCGCCTGGCCCGCCTACCGCGTTTCCAACGGCCAGATGTGGACCATGCAGCACCGCCTGAACGACTGCTACCGCCAGCAGCGCTTCCCCGAGCCCACCTACGGCAGCGCCATCACCATCGCGCTGGGCGTGTACATGGGCGTGAACGCGCAGGGCGCCAAGTCCGCCGTACCCACCATCAAGCGCTGAGCAGGAGGCACAACACCATGAAAAAATCCACCCTGTTCACCGCAGGCCTGAGCACACTGGCCGTCGCCGTACTCGCCGGCTGTGCCGGCAACAGCAGTTCCAATCTGCCCAGCAACGCCGAACTGGACGCCATGGCCTTGAAGATGGAGCAATCGAGTTTCCACGACAAGGGCATCGTCAAGGTCAAGGAAGCCCTGACGCTGGACGACACGCTGCGCGCCTGCGACGCCGCCGCCGTGGCCGGCCACCCGCTGGACCCGGCCACCGCCAAGAAGCTGGAAGCGGAAAACCTCAAGGCCATCCAGTGGCCCACCGACGGCAAGTACCTGGGCGACTGGAAATCCGGCGAGAAGATCGCCCAGAGCGGCAGAGGCCGCACCTGGAACGACAAGGCTGACGCCGCCAACGGCGGCAACTGCTACAACTGCCACCAGATCGACCCCAAGGAAATTTCCTACGGCACCATCGGTCCCAGCCTCTACCACTACGGCAAGCTGCGCGGCGTGACCGACCCGGCCAGCCCGCAGGCGCAGGAAGTCGTGAAATACACTTGGGGCAAGATCTGGAACGCCAAGGCCTACAACGCCTGCTCCAACATGCCGCGCGCGGGCTACAAAGGCATCCTCACGCAAAAGCAGGTGGCCGACATCATGGCGCTGCTGCTCGATCCCAAGTCCCCCGTCAACCAATAACCAGCGCACATTCCAAACCCGGCGGCCCTGGCCGCGATGGATGCGGCGGCACCCTCGCCTGCGCCATTGCCGCCCGGGCCGTTGTCATTGCAGCTTCAAGAGAACCCCCATGAACCTCACCAAACGCGAATTTCTTCAAGTGCTGGGCGCCGCCAGCGCAGCCGGCATGAGCCTGGGCAGCTATGCAAATGCGAGCGCCGCCACCGCCGCCGAAGGGCTGTACGACATCCCCAAATTCGGCAACGTCTCGCTGCTGCACATGACGGATTGCCATGCGCAGCTCAAGCCCGTCTATTTCCGCGAACCCAGCGTCAACCTGGGCCTCGGCGACATGAAGGGGCGCCTGCCGCACCGGGTGGGCGAGGAACTGCTGAAGGCTGTCGGCGTGAGTGCCGGCACGCCCACCGCGCACGCCCTGACCTACCTCGACTTCGACCAGGCCGCTCAGCGCTACGGCAAGGTCGGCGGCTTCGCGCACCTGTCCACGCTGGTCAAGCGCATGCGCGCCAGCCGCCCCGGCTCTCTGCTGCTCGATGGCGGCGACACCTGGCAGGGCTCGGGCACGGCACTGTGGACCAAGGGCCAGGACATGGTCGACGCCTGCAAGCTGCTGGGCGTGGATGTGATGACCGGGCACTTTGAATTCACGCTCGGCATGGACCGCGTCAAGGAAATCATCGAGAAGGACTTCGCCGGCAAGGTGGACTTCATCGCGCAGAACGTCAAGACCACCGACTTTGGCGACCCGGTGTTCAAGCCCTACGTCATCAAGCAGATCAACGGCGTGCCCGTGGCCATCATCGGCCAGGCCTTCCCCTACACCCCGATCGCCAACCCGCGCTACATGGTGGCCGACTGGGAATTCGGCATCCAGGACGAGAACCTGCAGAAGATGGTTCATGAAGCGCGCGGCAAGGGCGCGCAGGTGGTCGTGGTGCTGAGCCACAACGGCATGGACGTGGACCTGAAGATGGCCAGCCGGGTGACGGGCGTGGACGCCATCCTGGGCGGCCATACGCACGACGGCATGCCCGTGCCCACCATCGTCAAGAACCAATCCGGGCAAACCATCGTCACCAACGCGGGCAGCAACGGCAAATTCCTCGGCGTCATCGACTTCGACGTGAAGAACGGCAAGGTCGCCGACTTCAAATACCACCTGCTGCCCATCTTCGCCAACATGCTGCCGGCCGACAAGGAGATGGACGCGCTCATCACCAAGATCCGCGCGCCCTACGAGGGCAAGCTCGCCGAGCAGCTCGCCATCACCGAAGGGCTGCTGTACCGCCGCGGCAACTTCAACGGCACCGGCGACCAGCTCATCGTCGATGCGCTCATGGACGTGCAGGGCGCCGACCTCGCCTTCTCGCCCGGTTTCCGCTGGGGCACCACGCTGCTGCCCGGCCAGCCCATCACGCGCGAATGGCTGCTGGACATGACCGCCACCACCTACAGCTACGCCACGCTCACCGAGATGAAGGGCGAAATGATCAAGACCGTGCTGGAAGACGTGTGCGACAACCTCTTCAACCCCGACCCCTACTACCAGCAAGGCGGCGACATGGTGCGCGTGGGCGGTCTCGCCTACGCCTGCGACCCGACCGCGGACATGGGCAAGCGCATCAGCGACATGCGCCTCAAGGGCGAGCTGATCGACCCGAGCAAAACCTACAAAGTGGCCGGCTGGGCGCCCGTGGCCGAAGAGGCCAGCAAGGCCGGAAACCCCATGGTGTGGGACCAGGTGGAGCAGTGGCTCAAGGCCCGGGGTGGCAAGGTGGCGCCGCGCAAGCTCAATACACCAAAGCTGACGGGAGGGCTGCCCAATCCGGGGTATGCCGCGTAAACTGCCTTGCAATCAATGCGCAGCGGCGATGGCGGGCCTTTGGATCATGGCCAGTTCCTCGTCCGTCACGATTTCCCTGCGCCTCTCCCTTGGGATGTACTGGCAAGGCAATGTGTTCGCCAAGTCGCCGCGTGGCACACTTGCCGGCTTTTCCGCTTGAGCCTTTCCCTTCCCCATGCAACAGATCCTGCGGCAGATCGCCGCTGAAATCCACGCCTCCGAATCCCAGGTCAAGGCCGCCGTCGAATTGCTCGACGGCGGCGCCACCGTGCCCTTCATCGCCCGCTACCGCAAAGAGGTGACTGGCGGACTGGACGACGCGCAACTGCGCGCGCTGGAGACGCGCCTTGGCTACCTGCGCGAACTGACCGAGCGCCGCGAAGCCGTGCTCAAAAGCATAGAGGAACAGGGTAGGCTCACGCCCGAACTGCGCACCGCGATCGCAGCGGCGCCGACCAAGCAGGAGCTCGAGGACCTCTACCTGCCCTACAAGCCCAGGCGCCGCACCAAGGGCCAGATCGCGCGCGAGTTCGGCATCGAACCCCTGGCCGATGCGCTGTTTGCCGACCCTGGCCTCGATCCGCAGCAGGCCGCCACGCCCTACGTGAAGGCGGAAAAAGGCGAAGGCGGTGAAGACTTCACCAGCGTGGCCGCGGTGCTCGATGGCGTGCGCGACATCCTGAGCGAGCGCTGGGCCGAGGACGCCGCGCTGGTGCAGCACCTGCGCGAATGGCTCTGGGCCGAGGGGCTGCTGCAAAGCAAGCTGGTGGCGGGCAAGAACGAAAACGATGCGGAAGTGGCCAAATTCCGCGATTACTTCGATTACGACGAGCCGATCGCCCGCGTGCCCAGCCACCGGGCGTTGGCGGTATTTCGTGGGCGGCAACTGGAAATTCTGGACGCCAAGCTGGTGCTGCCCGATTCCACCCCCTCCCCCCTTGGGGCTGAAGGCCGCGGCTCCAGTTCCGCCAATGCGGAACTGGACGGCCGGAAGAGCGGCGGCGTCTCGCCGCCAGCACCGGGGTCAGGGTGGGGGCACGCAGCGCCCGCCAACAGCGCAACGCCCCCATCCCAGCCTTCCCCCAATGGGGGAAGGAGCAACAGCCCCAGCCTCGCCGAAGGCCGTATCGCGCTGCACCTGGGCTGGAGCCACCAAAACCGCCCAGCGGATGACCTGCTGCGCAAATGCGTAGCGTGGACCTGGCGCGTGAAGCTCAGCCTGTCGCTGGAACGCGACCTCTTCGCCCGCCTGCGCGAAGGCGCGGAAGCCGTGGCGATCAAGGTCTTTGCCGACAACCTGCGCGATCTGCTGCTGGCCGCGCCCGCCGGGCAGAAGGTGGTGATGGGGCTCGATCCCGGCATCCGCACCGGCGTGAAGGTCGCGGTGGTGGACGCCACCGGCAAGCTGCTGGAGACCGCCACCATCTACCCGCACGAACCGCGGCGCGACTGGGATGGGAGCCTGGCGACGCTGGGGCGTCTGGTGACCAAACACGGCGTCCAGCTGATCGCCATTGGCAACGGCACCGCCAGCCGCGAAACCGACAAGCTCGCGGGCGATTTGATCAAATTAATACGAAAAACGCCTCAAACGCAAACAGAACAAGCGCAGGCAGCTATTACAAAGGTAGTAGTAAGCGAAGCCGGCGCCTCGGTCTATTCCGCCAGCGAATACGCCTCGCAAGAGCTGCCCGACGTGGACGTGAGCCTGCGCGGCGCGGCCAGCATCGCGCGGCGCCTGCAGGACCCACTGGCCGAACTGGTGAAGATAGACCCCAAGAGCATAGGCGTGGGCCAGTACCAGCACGACGTGAACCAGGGCCAGCTGGCCCACACGCTGGGCGCTGTGGTGGAAGACTGCGTGAACGGCGTGGGCGTGGACCTGAACACCGCCAGCGCCCCGCTGCTGGCGCGCGTATCAGGCCTCACGGGCACCACGGCCAAGGCCATCGTGCGCTGGCGCGAGCAGCACGGCGCGTTCGCCAACCGCCAGCAACTGCTCAAAGTCACCGGCCTCGGCCCCAAGACCTTCGAGCAATCGGCGGGCTTTCTGCGCATCCGCGGTGGCGACAACCCGCTGGACGTGACCGGCGTGCACCCGGAAACCTACCCGGTGGTGGAGCAGATCCTCGTCCAGACCGGCAAGCCGATAGACCAGCTCATGGGCAGGAGCGATGCGCTCAAGGTCCTCAAGCCCGATCAGTTCATCACGCCGCAGTTCGGCGCGATCACGGTCAAGGACATCCTCGCGGAACTGGAAAAGCCCGGCCGCGACCCACGCCCGGATTTTCAGGTGGCGCGCTTCAGCGAAGGGGTGGAAGACATCACGGATCTGAAGGAAGGCATGGTGCTGGAGGGCACGGTAAGCAACGTCGCCCAGTTCGGCGCCTTCGTCGATCTGGGCGTGCACCAGGACGGCCTGGTGCACGTGAGCCAGCTCTCCAACAAGTTCGTGCAGGACGCGCGCGAGGTGGTGAAGACCGGCCAGATCGTGAAGGTGAAGGTGCTGGAGGTGGACACGGCGCGCAAGCGCATCAGCCTGACGATGAAGCTGGACGCGGCGCCTGCGCGGCGCGACGCTCCGCGCGAGAACCGGTTTGAAGCCGCAGGACGCAGCCAGCAGCGCTCGCGCGCGCACGAGGCGCAGGCCCCGTCGGCCATGGCGGCCGCGTTTGCCAAGCTGCAGGGGCGCGGCTGAGCCCAAAGCCGGTCGGAGAAAGCCACAAAGGAACGGGCGCCTTGCCGGCGCCCGTTTTGCTTCATTGTTTGCCGAATTTCCCTACCATCCAGGTCATGGTGCGTCCGACTCAGGCCGCGTCACATCGGTGTTCAAGGTAGCCTGAACCGCAGCCCATGAGCTCCATCAGCGCATGCTGCAGGTGCTCGGCTTCGATGGTTTCCGGTTTGCCGTCGCCGCCCAGCGCCTGCTCGCGCTCGGCATAAGCACGCACGGCGCCAATCATGCGATGCGCCATCTGATCGGCATCGATTTCACCGCGCAGAAACGGCGGCGCTGCCGCCACCGCCTCGCCAATCGCGGAGCGCATCCGCGCCACCTGCCCGCTTCCAGAATCCGCCGTCATTGCACACGCTCCTCGCATCGCTTCAGCACCAGGGCATTGTGCGCCCCAAGAGCGCTGGTCGGCAGCGCAGCCATGAAACCTGCGAAGGCCGCATTGTCTTGCCCTGCAAAATCAGTGCCGGTGGCGCTGCACCGAGAGCGGCGCCATGATGCCCTGCCCCGGCGCCGTGCAGCCATTGTCGCAGCACTTGCCGGGTTCGCGGTTCTGCGTGATCGGGCGCTTGGGGTCGTGCAGCACGCCGCGCTCCAGCAGGCGCTCGACCAGTTCGACCTTGCTGCCCACCGGGTAGTTGCGCCAGATCTCCTGCTTCATCGCCGCCGGCGAGCCGCCGCCGTGCAGGCTGATGAGCGAGTACCAGCCGCCCTGGTAGGACGCGGTGAGATCTTCGATCAGGCGCGCGGCCTCGATGCGCTTGTCGTAGGGCACGGCCGGGTTGGCGCGCAGCACGTCCGAGAGCTTGGCCGCCGTCTCCGGGTTGTGGTCTTCATCGGGCCCCGGCAGCGCCACGATCAGGCCGCCCGAGACCTCGTGCGCCAGCCGGTGCATGTCGTAGATCTGCGTGGCCAGCAGCAGCTTGCCGATGTTGGCGAACACCGGTTCGGGCATGAAGGTCTGGCTGTATTTATCGGGCGCGGCATAGACGCTCGCGGCCACGCCGCAGGCATAGAAGCCTTCGACGATCTTGATGAGCTCAACCATGGGCTCGCGCAGGCTGCCGACCTTGCCCGGGTCGGACACGCCATTGGCCTCGCACATCAGTGCCCCGGCACCGATCAACAGGTCGCCAAAACCCGCGCGCGCGGCGATGCAGCTGTGGCGGTGGTGCGTGGCGTAGCTGTAGGTGAGGATGTGGCTGCGCTCCCAGTCATTGGCGTAGAACACGCGCTCCCACGGCACGAAGACTTCCTCGAACAGCACCACGGCGGTAGCTTGCCCATACTTGCGCGAGAACAGCGGCGCGCCATGCTCGGGCGTCTCGCCCGGACGCCCCGCCACGCGCGAGACCATGGTCAACCCCGGTGCATCCACCGGCACCGCGCAGCACACGGCAAACGCCGCATCCTGCGGTCCCATGTTGCGGCTGGGCATCACCAAGAGCTCGTGCATGTAGGGCGCGCCGGTGACGATGGCCTTGGCGCCGCTGATCCACACGCCCTTGCCGCTTTGGCGCACCACGTGCACGTAAGCGTCAGGATTCGCCTGCTCGTGCGGCTTCTTCGTGCGGTCGCCCTTGGCATCGGTCATCGCGATGCCGATGGCAAGGTCGTTGTCCTGCGCATGCACCAGGTAGTTGCGAAACCGGTCGCCCGCCGCGTTCGTTCCCGTGGCATCGTCGATCGCCGCGCAGGCCTGCGCCAGGCCGTTCAGCGCGTCGTGCGCCAGGTAGCGCTGGGCGCAGCCGGTCTCCTGGCAGAGCACGCGCACGGCTTCGAGCTTGTTGAGCAGATCGCCCGCCGCCTCGTTCACATGCAGCATGCGCGGCACCATCTTGCCGCGGCTGGTCTGCGTGGCCAGCGCGATCGGCGCCAGTTCCTCGCGCAAGGCAAAGTCGTAGGTGTAGGCCAGCGCGTTCACGCCGGGCGCGAGCTGCGGCGCGTCGGCCACGCTCTCGATCCGCTGGCCATCGACGAACACGCGGGGTGCAAGCCGCCTGAGCGACTCGCGGTAGGCATCGCCGGACATCAGCGGCACGCGCGCCGGCCCAGGGGTTGCGGTGGTGTCCATTTGCTTCTCCAAAACAATCGTGTCGTTATTTGAACACTGTTCAATTTTTTAGTCAACGCTATGATGCGGCCCATGACAGCCATGACGGAGAACGCCGCTTCGGCCGGCACGCGCGCCAGCACGCCGCGCGCCGCGCGCCGCCGCAAACTGGCGGACGTGCGCCAGGAGCTGGTGCTGCAGGCCGCACGCTCGGCGTTCGTCGAACTCGGCATGGAAAAGGCCAGCCTGCGCGAGATCGCGCGGCGCGCCGGCTACACCCCCGGCGCGCTCTACAGCTACTTTCCGAGCAAGGAGCACATCTATGGCGCGCTGCTCGGCGAATCGCTCGAACGCCTGAACGCGCAGGTGGCGCAGGCCCTCGCGGCCGAACCGGGCCATGGCGCACGGCTGCGCGCCGCGGCCACCGCCTTCTTCGAGTTCTACCGCGCCAACCCGCGCGATCTCGACCTGGGCTTCTACCTCTTCCAGGGAATGGCGCCGCGCGGCCTCACGCCCGAGCTGGACGCCAGCCTCAACCTTCGCCTGCGCGACGCCTTGCTGCCGTGCCATGCCGCGCTGCAGGGCCTGGGGAAGGATGACGCAACCGCCACCCGGGAGGTCGCGGCCCTGTTCGCGCACATCGTCGGCCTGCTGGTGCTACGCCACACCGGGCGCATACGCATGTTCGGACAATCGTCGCGGGAACTGTTTTCCGCCTACCTGGCGCAGCTGCTCGAACGCGCGCAGCGTGAGACGGCCGGATGACGCCTGAACGAACTGCTGCGCGCAGCGCTCCATGCGGCCGCGTCGCAAGGCCCGGCGCCTGCCTATCCACCTTCACTGGGAACGCCATGAACCAACCCAAGCCTTTGCAACCCGGCCTGCGCCACACCGAGCGCATGGTCGTCACACCGGCCCACACCGTGCCCCAGGTGGGCGGCTGGCCGGGCTTTGCCGACATGCCGCCGGTCTTCGCCACCGCCATGATGATCGGCTTCATGGAGCAGACCTGCATCCAGGCGCTGCGCCCCTATCTGGCACCGGGCCAGCACACGGTGGGAACGCAGGTGGACATGAACCACGTGGCCGCCACGCCGGTGGGCATGGCGGTGCAGGCAGAGGTGGAACTGGTCGCCGTCGAAGGCCAGTCGCTGACGTTCAAGGTGACCTGCTCGGACGACGCCGGGCTCATCGGCGAAGGCACGCACCGGCGCGCCATCATCGACCCGCGGCGCTTCGAGGAGCGCCTGGCGGCGAAGGCGGCGGCGCATTCGGGCGCTTCCGGGATTTAAGCCAAATTGACCTCCAGCGCCCGGCCAGCAAGCGCTGACAGCTATCACAATAAAAGCAAAGTCCCTGCAGGCCACAGACCTGCAGGGGCTTGCTTTCGAGCCGCTGGCTCAGAGCACTTCGAAGACGCCCGCGGCGCCCATGCCGCCGCCGATGCACATCGTGACGCACACGCGCTTGGCGCCACGGCGCTTGCCTTCGATGAGGGCGTGCCCCGTCAGGCGCTGGCCGGTCACGCCGTAGGGGTGGCCCACCGCGATCGCGCCGCCGTTGACGTTCAGGCGATCGGCCGGGATGCCCAGCTTGTCGCGGCAATAGATGACCTGCACGGCAAAGGCTTCGTTCAGCTCCCACAGGTCGATGTCATCCACCTTCAGGCCAAGTTTGGAGAGCACCTTGGGAATGGCGAACACCGGGCCAATGCCCATTTCGTCGGGCTCGCAGCCCGCCACCGCAAAGCCGAGGAAGCGGCCCAGGGGCTTGAGGTTCTTGCGGCTGGCATAGTCTTCGCTCACCACCACGCAGGCACCCGCGCCGTCTGAAAACTGGCTGGCATTGCCGGCCGAGACCAGGCCGCCGGGCAGCGCCGGCTTGATGCCGCTGATGCCCGCCGCCGTCGTGCCCTCGCGCAGGCCCTCGTCCTTGGTCACCGTCACCTGTTTGGTGATCAGCCCCAGGGTCTTGTCGGCGATGCCCGCGGTGACGGTGATGGGCACCATTTCCGCATCGAACAGGCCCGCCGCCTGCGCCGCGCAGGCCTTCTGCTGGCTGGCGGCGCCGTACTCGTCCATCACCTCGCGGCCTATGCCGTAGCGCTTGGCGACCTGCTCGGCGGTCTGCAGCATGCTCCAGTAGATCTCGGGCTTTTTCTTCTGCAAGGCCGGGTCGAAGATCATGTGCATGTTCATCTCCTGCTGCACGCAGGAGATGCTTTCCACGCCGCCAGCCACGTACACCTCGCCCTCGCCCGCGATGATGCGCTGGCTGGCCAGGGCAATGGTCTGCAGGCCCGAGGAGCAGAAGCGGTTCACCGTCATGCCGGCGGCGGTGACGGGCAGATCGGCCATCAGCGCGATCTGGCGCGCGATGTTCATGCCGGTCGCGCCCTCGGGATTCGCGCAGCCCATGAGGACGTCCTCGACGGCGGCGGCCTCGATGCCCGCGCGCTCGACGGCGGCGCGCACCACATGGCCACCGAGCGTGGCGCCATGGGTCATGTTGAAGGCGCCCTTCCAGCTCTTGGCAAGCGGGGTGCGGGCGGTGGAAACAATCAATGCGGAAGTCATGTTCAAAATCCTGTTGTGTTGCATGTGAGGAGCGAGGCGTGAGGCGTGAGGCATCGGGTTCGCTCAACGCTCAACGCCGAACGCTCGACCTCAAAACTGCCTGCCCTCTGCCGCCAACCTGGCCAGCAGCGGCGCCGGCTGCCAGAACGCGGCATCGTCCAGCGGGTTCTGCGCAAAGCGCTGCATTGCCTGCACCACATTGAACAGGCCGACCTCGTTGGCGTAGTTCAGCGGCCCGCCGCGGTACACCGGGAAGCCGTAGCCGAAGATGTAGACGATGTCGATATCGCTCGCCTTGTTGGCGATGCCTTCCTCAAGAATGCGCGCGGCTTCGTTGACCAGGCTGAACACCAGGCGCTGCACGATTTCTTCGTCGCCGATCTTGCGCGGCGTGATGCCCAGCGCCTTGCGGTGCTCGGCCACCATCTGCTCGACCTCGGCGTTCGGGATGGCGTCGCGCTTGCCGGGCAGGTAGTCGTACCAGCCCTTGCCCACCTTCTGGCCGAAGCGACCCTTCTCGCACAGCAGGTCGGCGGTCTTGCTGTATTTCATGCCGGGCTTTTCCACATAACGGCGCTTCCTGATGGCCCAACCGATGTCGTTGCCTGCCAGATCGCCCATGCGGAACGGCCCCATGGCAAAGCCGAATTTCTCGATCGCCTTGTCCACCTGGCTGGGCGTGCAGCCTTCGTCCAGCAGAAAGCCGGCCTGGCGGCCGTACTGCTCGATCATGCGGTTGCCGATGAAGCCGTCGCACACGCCGGCGACCACCGCGGTCTTGCGGATTTTCTTGGCCACCTGCATCACGGTGGCGAGCACGTCCTTGGCGGTCTTCTCGCCGCGCACCACTTCCAGCAGCTTCATCACGTTGGCCGGGCTGAAGAAGTGCAGGCCCACCACATCCTGCGGGCGCTGGGTGAAACCGGCAATCTTGTTCACGTCCAGCGTGGAGGTATTGCTGGCCAGGATGGCGCCGGGCTTGGCGACGGCATCGAGCTGCTTGAACACCGCCTCCTTCACGCCGAGCTCCTCGAACACCGCTTCGATGATGAGATCGGCATCCTTCAGGTCGTCGTACTTGAGCGTGGTCTTGAGCAGCGCCATGCGCTCTTCGTACTTCTGCTGCTTGAGCTTGCCCTTCTTGACCTGCGCCTCGTAGTTGCGGCTCATCACCTCCACGCCGTGGTTGATCGCCTCCTGCTTCATCTCCAGGATGGTGACCGGGATACCGGCATTGAGGAAGTTCATCGCGATGCCGCCGCCCATGGTGCCGGCGCCTATGACCGCCACCTTGGCGATGCTGCGCAGCGGCGTGTCCGAAGGCACATCGGGGATTTTGCTCGCGGCGCGCTCGGCAACGAACAGATGGCGCAGCGCGCGCGATTCGCTGGTCCACATCAGGTTGATGAAGTGCTCGCGTTCGTACGCCATGCCGTCGGCAAATTTCTTCTTCGTCGCCGCTTCCACCGCATCCACGCACTGCAGCGGCGCGGGGAAGTTCTTCGCCATGCCGCGTACCATGTTGCGCGCGAACTGGAAGTAGGCATCGCCCTGCGGGTGTTTGGCCGGCAGGTTGCGCACCAGCGGCAAGGGACGCACGTCGGCCACGCCGCGCGCATAGGCCAGCGCCTCGTCCATCAGCGATTCAGTGGATGCGGCCACCTTGTCGAACAGCTTCTGGCCCGGCAGCATGGCCAGCATCTCGCTCTTCACCGGCTCGCCGCTCACGATCATGTTGAGCGCCGCCTCCACGCCGACGACGCGCGGCAAACGCTGCGTGCCGCCGGCGCCGGGGATGAGCCCGAGCTTGACCTCGGGCAGCGCAATCTTGGTGCCCGGCGCGGCGATGCGGTAATGGCAGCCCAGCGAGAGCTCCAGCCCGCCGCCCATGGCCACGCTGTGGATGGCGGCCACCACCGGCTTGCTGCAGTTTTCCACCGCCAGAATGACCGAGAGCAGATTCGGTTCCTGGATGGCCTTGGGCGTGCCGAACTCCTTGATGTCGGCGCCGCCGGAAAAGGCCTTGCCCGCGCCGGTCATGACGACGGCCTTCACCGCCGCATCCGCCTGCGCCTGCGCAAGGCCTGCAACGATGCCCTGGCGCGTGGCCAGGCCGAGGCCGTTGACCGGAGGGTTGTCGAGCGTGATCACGGCCACATCGCCGTGCACCTGGTAGCTTGCCGTCATGCTGTCTTCCTTGTGAAATTAAAAAAGTACGATCGTGCTTTTTTATGGAGTCTAAGCGTCCTGTCTGCCAGTGTTTGTCTCTTGTGGGACAAAACAGCACCGGATCCATTGCGGCATGCCCCGGCGCCGCACCCGCGCACCAAATCAGTGCGTCGCGCCTCCCCATTGTGGTGCAAAAACTGCGTTGTCCGCCCTGTCTCTCGGTGATGCCGGGCTGGCACGGTTTCTGCGATGACACGGCATACACCTCACCCTCCAATGGAGTCTCGCCATGGCAAAAAAAGTTTCCGACGTGATGAAGATGGTGGCCGACAAGGCCGTCAAGTTTGTCGATCTGCGCTTCACCGATACGCGCGGCAAGGAGCAGCACGTGACCGTGCCGGTCTCGCATTTCGACGAAGACAAGTTCAGCGCCGGGCATGCGTTTGACGGTTCGTCGATCGCCGGCTGGAAGGGCATCGAGTCTTCAGACATGCTGCTCATGCCCGACCCCAACACCGCCAACATCGACCCCTTCTTTGAAGACCCCACGCTCATCCTGCAGTGCGACGTGCACGACCCGCTGGACGGCAAGCCCTATGAGCGCGATCCGCGCTCGCTCGCCCGCCGCGCCGAGGCCTACCTCAAGGCCAGCGGCCTGGGCGATACCGCCTACTTCGGCCCCGAGCCCGAGTTCTTCGTGTTCGACAGCGTGCGCTGGCAGTCCGACATGTCCGGCTGCTTCGTCAAGATCGAATCCGAGGAAGCCGCTTGGAACAGCGGCACCGAATACGCGCACGGCAACAGCGGCCACCGCCCGGCGGTGAAGGGCGGCTACTTCCCGGTGCCGCCGGTCGATGCGACGCAGGACATGCGCTCCGAAATGTGCCTGCTGCTGGAAGAGCTGGGCGTGCCCGTGGAAGTGCACCACCACGAGGTGGCCACTGCCGGCCAGATGGAACTGGGTACCAAGTTCTCCACCCTGGTGCAGCGCGCCGACTGGCTGCAGCTGCAGAAGTACGTGATCCAGAACGTCGCGCACCGCCACGGCAAGACCGCCACCTTCATGCCCAAGCCCATCGTCGGCGACAACGGCAGCGGCATGCACGTGCACCAGTCGATCTGGAAGGACGGCAAGAACCTGTTCGCGGGCGACGGCTATGCCGGCCTGTCGGAATTCGCGCTGTACTACATCGGCGGCATCATCAAGCACGCGCGCGCGCTCAACGCCATCACCAACCCCGGCACCAACAGCTACAAGCGCCTGGTGCCGCACTTCGAAGCGCCGGTCAAGCTCGCCTACAGCGCGAGGAACCGCTCGGCCTCGATCCGCATCCCGTATGTGGCCAACCCCAAGGGCCGGCGCATAGAGGCGCGCTTCCCCGATCCGCTGATGAACCCCTACATGGGCTTTGCCGCGCTGATGATGGCGGGGCTGGACGGCGTCGAAAACCGGATCCACCCCGGCGAGGCCGCCACCAAGGACCTCTACCACCTGCCGCCCGAGGAAGACGCCAAGATACCCACCGTCTGCCACAGCCTGGAGCAGGCGCTCGATTACCTCGACGAAGACCGCGCCTTTCTCACGCGCGGCGGCGTGTTCTCGGATGCGCTGATCGACGCCTACATGGAACTCAAGATGGGCGAGCTCACGCGCTTTCGCATGACCACGCACCCGATCGAGTTCGACATGTACTACAGCCTCTGAGCACGTTGAACCATGCGTTTCACCAAGATGCACGGCATCGGCAACGACTACGTGTACGTCAACACCTTCGAAGAGCAGGTGCCTGACCCGGCGGCCCTGGCCGTGGCGATGAGCCGCCCGCACTTCGGCATAGGCGCCGACGGGCTGGTGCTGATCGGCCCATCAAGCGAGGCCGACTTCCGCATGCGCATGTTCAACGCCGATGGCTCCGAAGGCGAGATGTGCGGCAACGCGGTGCGCTGCATCGCCAAATACGTCTACGAGCGCGGCCTGACCACCGCATCGACGGTGAAACTCGCCACCGCCAGCGGCATCAAGACGCTTGAGCTGCAGATCGACGCCGGGCGCGTGCGCCAGGTCACCGTCGATTTGGGCGAGCCGCAGCTCGCGCCCCAGGCCATCCCGGTGAACCTGCCCGGCGCCAGGGTGCTGAATCACCCGATCACCATCCAGGGCCTGACGCTGCAGATGAGCTGCGTCGGCATGGGCAACCCGCACGCGGTGATCTTCGTCGATGACCCGGAGCACTTCGACGTGCACGGCATCGGCCGGCAGATCGAACACGATGCGCTGTTTCCGAAGCGCACCAACGTGGAATTCGCGCGCGTGCGGGCGCGCGACCGGATCGAGATGCGCGTCTGGGAGCGCGGCAGCGGCGAAACCCTGGCCTGCGGCACCGGCGCCGCGGCGGTGCTGGTGGCCGCCGTGCTCAACGGCTTGACAGAGCGCAGCGCGCGCGTGAAGCTTTCCGGCGGGGAACTGCAGGTTGCCTGGAACCCCGACGACAACCATATTTACCAGAGCGGCCCGGCGAGCTTCGTGTTCGACGGCGTCTGGCTTGAAGACTGACATGCACCTCAACACCCACCTCATCCACATGCCCGGCAACTATCTGTTTGCCGAAATCGCGCGCCGCGTGAGCGCCTATGCGCCCAGCGCGCCGCGCCCGCTGATCCGCCTGGGCATAGGCGACGTGACGCAGCCGCTCGCGCCCGCCATCACGCAGGCCATGGCGGCGGCTTCGCTCGAAATGGGCACGCCCGAAGGCTTTCACGGCTACCCGCCGGACCAGGGCTACGACTTCCTGCGCCAGGCCATCCTGGACGCCGACTACGCGCCGCTGGGCGTGCAGCTGGCGCTGGACGATGTCTTCATCACCGACGGCGCCAAGACCGACACCTCGGCGCTGCAGGAGCTGCTGGCACCCGACGCACGCATTGCGCTGACCGACCCGGTGTACCCGGTCTACGTCGATTCCAACGCCATGGCGGGGCGCCTCGGTAACTATGAAAATGATAGTTGGAGCCGCTTGGCCACCCTGCCCTGCAACGCGGAAAATGCCTTCGTCCCCGAGCTGCCGACGGAGCCGGTGGACATGCTCTACCTGTGCTACCCCAACAACCCCACGGGCACGGTGCTCACGCGCGCGCAGCTCAAGCGCTTCGTCGATTACGCGCTCCAGACGCAGACGCTGATCCTGTTTGACGCCGCCTACAAGGCCTACATCACCGACGACGCCATTCCCCGCTCGATCTATGAAATCGAGGGCGCCGAGAAGATCGCGATCGAGTGCTGCTCGTTCTCCAAGTCCGCCGGCTTCACCGGCACGCGCTGCGCCTACACCATCATTCCGCAGGCGCTGACGGCGCAGGTGGACGGCCAGGCGGTGTCGCTCAACGCCTTGTGGCGCAGGCGCGTGGCGAGCCGCCAGAACGGCGTGTCCTACCCGATCCAGCGCGCGGCTGCGGCGGCGCTCTCGCCCGACGGCCGGGCGCAGGTGGATGCCCAGGTGCGCGGCTACATGGACAACGCGCGCCAGATCGTCACCGCCTTCACCAGTGCCGGCCTGCAGGTGTTCGGCGGCGTGCACGCGCCCTATGTGTGGCTGCGGATTCCCGGCGGGCAGAGCTCGTGGGATTTCTTCGACCGGCTGCTGCACGAGGCGCAGGTCGTCGGCACACCCGGCTCGGGCTTTGGCCCGTCGGGCGAAGGCTATCTGCGCCTGACCGCCTTCAACACGGCCGAGGCGACGCGCGAGGCGCTGGCCCGCATTCTGGCCATCCTCTGATCCGTCCGCCGACAGGCCGAGCCTCCGGGTGACAATCCTTCCCGCACACCCATGGCTCTCGCGTCCGATCCCCACGCCCAGGAGGCCTATGACCGGCTCGCCACGCTGGTGGCGCTGGTGCGCGCGGACGGCACCTGCCTGATGGTGAACATGGCGCTGGAAAACACCCTGCGGCTGCCGCGCAGCCGGCTGGTGCACAGCCAGGCGGCGCACTGGTTCAACGAACCGGCGCTGCTGCGGGACGCGCTGCGCCGCGTGATCGAGGACGGCGTGGTCGTCAGCCGTTTTGCCGGCAGCCTGCGCTGCGTGCCGCCGGGGCCGCAAACACTCGCGGTGCATGTGGCCGTCAGCCCGCTCGCGCGCGATGCCGGCGAGGCCCGCGCACTGGTGGAAATGACCGAAGTCGAGCAGCAGTCGCGGCTGGACCGCGAACGGCGCGCGCGCGACCTCGCCGCCGCCCACAAGGAGCTGCTGCGCAACCTGGCGCACGAAGTCAAGAACCCGCTGGGCGGCATCCGCGGCGCGGCTCAGCTGCTGGCGCTGGACCATCCCGGCGGCAGCGCGGGCGAATACACCGGCGTGATCGTGCGCGAGGTGGACCGCCTGCAGGCGCTGGTCGATCGCCTGCTGGCGCCGCACCAGGCCGCACCCCGCTGGGCGGCGGTGAACATCCACGAGGTCTGCGAGCATGTGCGCACGCTGGTGCTGGCCGAATTCCCGCAGGGGCTGGCGATCCAGCGCGACTACGACGCCTCGCTACCCGAGCTGCGCGCCGACCGCGAGCGGCTCATCCAGGCCCTGCTCAACATCGTACGCAACGCGGCGCAGGCCCTCGCCGAACGCATGGCAGTGGGCGACGCCCGCATCGTGCTGCGCACCCGCATCGCCCACCAGGCCACGCTGGCCGGGCGGCGCCACCGGCTGGCGCTGGAGCTGGAGGTGGAGGACAACGGCCCCGGCGTGCCGCCGCCGCTGCGCGAGCGCATCTTCCAGCCGCTGGTCACCGGCCGCCCCGAGGGCACCGGGCTGGGCCTGACGCTGGCGCAAACCCTGGTGCAGCAGCATGGCGGCAGCATCGCCTGCGACAGCCTGCCCGGCGCCACCCGCTTCACGCTGGTGCTGCCGCTGCCCGAAAAACCCTAGACTGCCCACGCATGCCACGCGCCACAGCCCCCCGCATCTGGATCGTCGATGACGACGCCTCCATCCGCTTCGTGCTCGAACGCGCGCTGGAGCGCGAGCAGCTGCCGGTACGCGCCTTCGCCAGCCCGCAGGAGGTGCTTGCCGCGCTCGACGCGGATGCGCCGCCGCAGGTGCTGGTGAGCGACATCCGCATGCCCGGCGGCGACGGCCTGGCGCTGCTGGCCGAGGTCAAGCGCCGCCAGCCCCGGGTCGCGGTCATCATCATGACGGCCTACACCGATCTGGACAGCGCCGTCGGCGCGCTGCAAAGCGGCGCCTTCGAATACCTGCCCAAGCCCTTTGACCTGACCCGCGCCGTCGAGCTGATCCGCCGCGCCGCCGAAGAATCACAGGCGCACGGCACCTCGGACAGCGAGGACGCCGCCCTGCCGCAGATGCTGGGCCAGGCGCCGGCGATGCAGGACGTGTTCCGCGCCATCGGCCGGCTCAGCCCGAGCCACGCCACCGTGCTCATCACCGGAGAAAGCGGCACCGGCAAGGAACTGGTGGCGCACGCGCTGCACCGCCACAGCCCGCGCGCCAGCGGCCCCTTCATCGCCATCAACACCGCGGCGGTGCCGCGCGATCTGCTGGAGAGCGAGCTCTTCGGCCACGAGCGCGGCGCCTTCACCGGTGCACAGACCCAGCGGCGCGGCCGTTTTGAGCAGGCCGCGGGCGGCACGCTGTTTCTCGACGAAATCGGCGACATGCCGCTGGAGCTGCAGACGCGGCTGCTGCGCGTGCTCAGCGATGGGCAGTTCTACCGCGTCGGCGGCCAGGAGCCGCTGCAGGCCAGCGCGCGCGTGATTGCCGCAACGCATCAGAACCTGGAAGAGCGCGTGCGCCAGGGCCGCTTCCGCGAAGACCTGTACCACCGCCTGAACGTGATCCGCCTGCGCCTGCCGCCGCTGCGCGAACGCCGCGAGGACATTCCCGCGCTGGCGCGCCACTTTCTCGCGCGCAGCGCGCAGGAGCTGGGCATGGAGCCCAAACGCCTCACGGATGCGGCCCGCGACCGCCTGGCGGAGCAGGCCTTCCCCGGCAACGTGCGCGAGCTGGAAAACCTCTGCCGCTGGCTGACGGTGATGGCGCCCGCGCAGGTGATCGCCCCGGAAGACCTGCCGCCGCAGGGCGATGCCGAAGGCGCGGCTGCCAGCCCGGCTACTGCCGCCACCGGTGGCGCCCCCGACTGGCGTGCACTGCTGGGGCGCGAGGCGCGCCGCCGCCTGCAGGCCGGCGACACCGATGTCTGGCAGCGCCTGAGCGAGCAGTTCGAAGCACAGTTGCTGCGCACCGCCCTCGCCGTTGCCGGCGGGCGCCGCGCCGAAGCGGCGCACCAGCTGGGCATAGGCCGCAACACCATCACGCGCAAGATCCAGGAGCTGGGGCTTGATGACTGACCTTGGCGTGAACGCACCGCGCGCCGCATAGCCCCAACGCCCGCCATGGCCCGTTTGCCCCGCCTCGTTCTGCCCGGACAAGCGCACCTGCTGATCCAGCGCGCGATCGACCGGCAGCCGATCTTCGAGGACGCCGAAGACCTGGCCCTGCTCACCGAAGTGCTGCGCCTGGCGCTGGTGGATGAGCAGGTGCAACTGCACGCCTACGCGCTGCGCACGCAGGAACTGCTGCTGCTGGCCACCCCGGCGCAGCCGCAGTCGCTGGCCCGCCTGATGCAAACCATAGGCCGGCGCTACGTGAGTGCCTTCAACCGCAGGCACGGGCGCGGCGGCACGCTCTGGAACGGGCGGTTTCGCGCAGCCCCCGTGGAACCGGGCGAACCCTTGCTGGCCGCCATGGCCTGGATCGAGCAGGACGCCGAGCCCGGCGCCGCCACCAGCGCCGCGCACCACCTGGGCAGCGGCCGCGACCCGCTCGTTACCGACCCGCCTGCCTACTGGAGCCTGGGCAACACGCCTTTTGCGCGTGAAGCCGCCTGGCGCGAGCGGCTGAGCCGGGGCAGCACCAGCGCGCAGGACGCCCGCCTGCGCCGCGCCGCCCGCGGCGGCTGGGCGCTGGGCTCGGCAGGCTTCATCGCGGTTGCGGGTGCCGGCGGCCGCCCCGCGGCGCCGCGCGCGCCTGGCCGGCCAGCGCGGTGCGACGCGGACAGCTGACAGCCGGAACACGGGCAGTCAATTTGTTTCAACCCGTTGAATGGATTGCATTTTGATATGTCCCCTATTTGATGAGCCAATTGTTTTTTCTAATTTAATAATGGTCTGACCCCGTTTTATTTCTATTGAAGACTGTCTTGGTCGGTGCTAATCTATGTCTGTTTTGCATACTTTGATGCAATTTGATATGAGGCCCGCCTTGAACCACTTCGCCACCCCTTCTGCCGAGGAAATCCGCGCCGCCGCAGCCACCGGGCTGTACGACCCGCGCTCCGAGCACGATGCCTGCGGCGTCGGCTTCGTGGCCCACATCAAGGGCGCCAAGAGCCACGCCATCGTCACCCAGGCGCTCAAGATCCTGGAGCACCTGAACCACCGCGGCGCCGTCGGCGCCGACCCGCTGATGGGCGACGGCGCCGGCATCCTGCTGCAAATCCCCGATGCCCTGTACCGCGCCGAACTCGCCACGCAGGGGGTGGAGCTGCCGCCCTTGGGCGAATACGGCGTTGGCATGGTCTTCCTGCCCAAGGAGCACGCCAGCCGCCTCGCCTGCGAAGAGGAAATGGAGCGCGCCATTCGCGCCGAAGGCCAGGTGCTGCTGGGCTGGCGCGACGTGCCGGTGGACCGCGAGCTGCCGATGTCGCCCACGGTGCGCGCGAAGGAGCCGGTGATCCGCCAGGTCTTCATCGGCCGCGGTGCCGACGTGATCGTGCAGGACGCGCTGGAACGCAAGCTCTACGTGATCCGCAAGACGGCCAGTGCCGCCATAGAGCGCCTGGAGCTCAAGTACAGCAAGGAATATTACGTTCCGAGCATGAGCAGCCGCACGGTGATCTACAAGGGGCTGCTGCTGGCGCACCAGGTCGGCGCCTATTACTTCGACCTGCAGGATGAGCGCTGCGTCTCGGCGCTGGGCCTGGTGCACCAGCGCTTTTCGACCAACACCTTCCCCGAGTGGCCGCTGGCCCACCCCTACCGCTACATCGCGCACAACGGCGAGATCAACACCGTGCGCGGCAACTACAACTGGATGAAGGCACGCGAGGGTGTCATGAGCTCGCCCGTCCTGGGCGCGGATCTCAAGAAGCTCTATCCGATCAGCTTCGCGCACCAGTCCGACACCGCCGTGTTCGACAACTGCCTGGAACTGCTCACCATGGCCGGCTACCCGCTGGCGCAGGCCATGATGATGATGATCCCCGAGCCCTGGGAGCAGCACACCACGATGGACGAGCGCCGCCGCGCGTTCTACGAATACCACGCCTCGATGCTCGAACCCTGGGACGGGCCGGCGGCCATCGTCTTCACCGACGGCCGCCAGATCGGCGCCACGCTGGACCGCAACGGCCTGCGCCCGGCGCGCTACTGCGTGACCGACGACGACCTGGTGGTGATGGCCTCCGAATCGGGCGTGCTGCCGATTCCGGAGCACAAGATCGTCAAGAAATGGCGCCTGCAGCCGGGCAAGATGTTCCTCATCGACCTCGACCAGGGCCGCATGATCGACGACGAGGAGCTCAAGTCGCAACTGGCCAACGCCAAACCGTACAAGCGCTGGATCGACAACCTCTGCGTGCGCCTGGATGACGTGGTGCAGCCGGTGGCGGGCGCCGACGCGCACGAACTGCCGATGGCCGCGACCGAACCGCAGAGCGCCGGCGTGGCTTCCGCCTCGCCCGACCTGCTGGACCTGCAGCAGGCCTTCGGCTACACGCTCGAAGACATCAAGTTCCTGCTCAGCCCCATGGCGGTGAACGGCGAGGAGGCCATAGGCTCGATGGGCGACGACAGCCCGCTGGCGGTGCTCTCCGATCAGAGCAAGCCGCTGTACAACTACTTTCGCCAGATGTTCGCGCAGGTGACCAACCCGCCGATCGACCCGATCCGCGAGGCCATCGTGATGAGCCTGGTGAGCTACATCGGGCCGAACCCCAACCTGCTGGACATCAACCAGGTCAACCCGCCGATGCGGCTGCAGGTGAGCCAGCCGATTCTGGACCCCGAAGACATGGCCAAGCTGCGCGACATCCAGCGGCGCACGCATGGCAAGTTCAGCTCGCACGTGATCGACATCACCTACCCGCTCGCCTGGGGCGCCGAGGGCGTTCAGGCGCGTCTGGCCAGCCTGTGCGCGCAGGCGGTGGACGCGATCCACAACGGCCACAACGTGCTGATCCTGAGCGACCGCGCGGTGGCGCGCGAGCGTGTGGCCATTCCCGCGCTGCTGGCCTTGTCCAGCGTGCACCAGCACCTGGTGCGCACAGGGCTGCGCACCAGCACCGGCGTGGTGGTGGAGACCGGCAGCGCGCGCGAGGTGCACCACTTCGCGGTGCTCGCGGGCTACGGCGCCGAGGCCGTGCACCCCTGGCTGGCGATGGAAACGCTGGCCGCGATGCACAAGGATTTGCCCGGCGAGCTGAGTGCCGACGAGGCCATTGCGCACT
The DNA here is from genome assembly GCF_000484635.1 of Comamonas badia DSM 17552. Lineage (GTDB taxonomy): Bacteria > Pseudomonadota > Gammaproteobacteria > Burkholderiales > Burkholderiaceae_C > Comamonas_C > Comamonas_C badia. The sequence goes on from NZ_AXVM01000002.1 coordinate 420,808, forward strand.
TCATCAAGGCAGTGGACAAGGGGCTGTCCAAGGTGATGTCCAAGATGGGCGTCTCCACCCACATGAGCTACTGCGGCGCGCAGCTGTTCGAGGCCATAGGCATCAACACCGACACCATTGACAAGTATTTCAGCGGCACCTCCAGCCGCGTCGAGGGAATTGGCATTTTCGAGATCGCCGAAGAAGCCTTGCGCTGCCACCGCGCCGCCTTTGGCGACGAGATGGTGCTGCGCCAGCGCCTGGCCGCCGGCGGCGACTACGCCTGGCGCGAACGCGGCGACGAGCACATGTGGACGCCCGACGCGATTGCCAAGCTGCAGCACGCCACGCGCGCGGGCAACTTCGGCACCTACAAGGAATACGCGCAGATCATCAACGACCAGTCGCGCCGCCTGATGACGCTGCGCGGGCTGTTCGAGTTCAAGGTCGATCCGGCGAAGGCGATTGCACTGGACGAAGTCGAGCCCGCGAGCGAAATCGTCAAGCGTTTCGCCACCGGCGCGATGTCGCTGGGCTCGATCTCCACCGAGGCGCATGCCACGCTGGCGATCGCCATGAACCGCCTGGGCGGCAAGAGCAACACCGGCGAAGGTGGCGAGGACCCGCAGCGCTACCGTGAAGGGCGCCAGCCCATCACCGTGCGCAAGCGCAAATCGCTGGCCTCCGTCATCGGGAAGGAGGTGGTCGAGGTGGACATGCCGCTGGAGGACACCGACAGCCTGAGGAGCCGCATCAAGCAGGTGGCCTCGGGGCGCTTTGGCGTGACGACCGAATACCTGGTCTCCAGCGACCAGATCCAGATCAAGATGGCGCAGGGCGCCAAGCCCGGCGAAGGCGGGCAGCTGCCCGGCGGCAAGGTCACGGACTACATCGCGCGCCTGCGCCACAGCGTGCCCGGCGTGGGCCTGATCAGCCCGCCGCCGCACCACGACATCTACTCCATCGAAGACCTGGCGCAGCTGATCCACGACCTGAAAAGCGTGGCGCCGCACGCCAGCATCAGCGTCAAGCTGGTCTCCGAAATCGGCGTGGGCACGGTGGCCACCGGTGTGGCCAAGTGCAAGGCCGATCATGTGGTGATCGCCGGGCACGACGGCGGCACCGGCGCGTCGCCCTGGTCGTCCGTCAAGCGCGTCGGCAGCCCGTGGGAAATCGGCCTGGCCGAAACCCAGCAGACGCTGGTGCTCAACCGCCTGCGCGGGCGCATCCGCGTGCAGGCCGACGGCCAGATGAAGACCGGGCGCGACGTGGCGATCGCCGCGCTGCTGGGCGCCGATGAATTCGGCTTCGCCACCGCGCCGCTGGTGGTGGAAGGCTGCATTCAGATGCGCAAGGGGCATCTGAACACCTGCCCCGTCGGCATCGCCACGCAGGACCCGGAGCTGCGCAAGCGCTTCACCGGCAAGCCGGAGCACATCATTCACTATTTCCTCTTCGTCGCCGAGGAGGTGCGCCAGATCATGGCGCAGCTGGGCATCCGCCGGTTTGACGAACTCGTCGGCCGCGCCGATCTGCTGGACATGCAGCGCGGCATCACGCACTGGAAATCGCAGGGGCTGGATTTCTCGCGCCTGTTCGCGCAGCCGCAGACCGCCGAAGACGTGGCGCGCCACCATTGCGAGGCGCAGGACCACGCGCTCGAACGCGCGCTGGACCACCGCCTGATCGCCAAGGCACGGCCCGCGATCGACGCGGGCGAGCGCGTGCGCATCCTCGACACCGCGCGCAACGGCGACCGCTCAGTCGGCGCGCTGCTGGCGGGCATGGTCACCCAGGCCCATCCCGAGGGCTTGCCAGACGACAGCATCCACGTCCAGTTCGAGGGCACCGGCGGGCAGAGCTTTGGCGCCTTTCTGTGCAACGGCATCACGCTCTACCTGATCGGCGATGCCAACGACTACACCGGCAAGGGCCTCTCGGGCGGGCGCATCGTGGTGCGGCCCAGCCTGGATTTTCGCGGTGCCTGGCACGAGAACATCATCGTCGGCAACACCGTGCTCTACGGCGCCACCAGCGGCGAGGCCTTCTTCGCCGGCGTCGCGGGCGAGCGCTTCGCGGTGCGCCTCTCGGGCGCCACCACGGTGGTCGAAGGCACGGGCGACCATGGCTGCGAATACATGACCGGCGGCACCGTCGCCGTGCTGGGCGGCACCGGGCGCAATTTCGCCGCCGGCATGTCGGGCGGCGTGGCCTATGTGTACGACGAGGACGGGCGCTTCGCCAGCCGCTGCAACCACGCCATGGTCCGGCTCGACCGCGTGCTGCCGAGCGCGGAACAGGCCGCGCAGGAAAGCGCGGCGGCGATGCACCGCGGGCGCACCGACGAAGAGCAGCTCAAGGCCTTGCTGGACGACCACCTGCGCTGGACCGGAAGCCGGCGCGCGCGCGAACTGCTGGACCAGTGGGAGCTGGCACGCCACCGCTTCGTCAAGGTGTTCCCCACCGAATACCAGCGTGCGCTGGTCCATATCAGTGACCAAAAATCAGCCGCGACGCAAGCTGGAACATCGCAGGGCGCTCCAAAAACAAGAGCAATCACCCATCCTTGAGCCACGCCTCGTACTTTGCCAAACCAAGCGACCCACCACAGGACACCAACACCATGGGCAAGATCACCGGCTTTCTGGAGTTTGACCGCATCACCGAGCCACATGCACCGGTGGCCGAACGCGTCACCAATTACCGCGAATTCGTCACCACGCTGACCGAACCGCTGGCGCGCCAGCAGGCGGCGCGCTGCATGGACTGCGGCATTCCGTTCTGCAGCCACGGCTGCCCGGTCAACAACATCATTCCGGACTTCAACGACCTCGTTTACCGGGGCGACTGGAAGAACGCCTTCCTGGTGCTCGATTCGACCAACAACTTCCCCGAGTTCACCGGCCGCATCTGCCCCGCGCCCTGCGAGGCCGCCTGCACGCTCAACATCAACAGCGAGCCGGTGGGCATCAAGTCGCTGGAGCGCGCGATCATCGACCGCGCCTGGATGGAGGGCTGGGTCGTCCCGCGCCCGGCGCCGCGCCAAAGCGGCAAGCGCGTGGCCGTGGTCGGCTCCGGCCCCTCGGGACTGGCGGCGGCGCAGCAGCTCGGGCGCGCCGGGCATGCCGTCACGCTGTTCGAGAAGAACGACCGCATCGGCGGCCTGCTGCGCTACGGCATCCCGGATTTCAAGCTCGACAAATCCCACATCGACCGGCGCATGGCGCAGATGCAGGGCGAAGGCGTGACGTTTCGCATCGGCGTGCTGGTGGCCGGCATGCCGGGCGAAGGCGTGGGCGCCACCATCACCAACCTCTCGCGCGAGACCGTCACGGCCGATCAGCTGCTGGCGGAATTCGACGCCGTGCTGCTCACCGGCGGCGCCGAGCAATCGCGCGACCTGCCGGTGCCGGGCCGCGAACTGCGCGGCATCCACTTCGCGATGGAATTCCTGCCGCAGCAAAACCGCATCGATGCGGGCGACAAGGTCAGGGACGCGATCTCGGCCAAGGGCAAGCACGTCATCGTGATCGGCGGCGGCGACACCGGCAGCGACTGCGTGGGCACCAGCAACCGCCAGGGCGCCAAAAGCGTGACGCAGTTCGAGCTCATGCCCATGCCGCCGCTGCACGAGAACAAGGAGCTCACCTGGCCCTATTGGCCGATCAAGCTGCGCACCAGCGACAGCCACGAGGAAGGCGCGCAGCGCGAGTTCGCCATCTCCACCAAGGCCTTCGTCGGCAGCGGCCGCGGCCAGGCGGTCAAGGCGCTCAAGACGGTGCAGATCGAATTCAAGAACGGCAAGATCACCGAAGTGCCCGGCACCGAGAAGGACTGGCCGGCCGAACTGGTGCTGCTGGCCATGGGCTTTACCGGGCCCAGCACCACCATGCTGGATGCCTTTGGCGTGGAAAAGGACGCGCGCGGCAACGCTCATGCCAGCGTGGACGACGCCAAGGGCTACAAAACCAATGCCAAAGGGGTGTTCGCCGCCGGCGACATGCGCCGCGGTCAAAGCCTGGTGGTCTGGGCCATCCGCGAAGGCCGCCAGGCGGCGCGTGCGGTGGACAAATACCTGATAGGCAGCACCGTGCTGCCGCGCTGAACCAAACGGCTTTGCATTCAAGCGTAGAACAAGGCGGGAAGCCGCAGGCAGTGCTTGTCGCACGACAAGGCGAACCAACGCAGTTATACGTTTGAAGGCGAAGCCGTATCAGACTTCGAGCCACTCCTTGCGCACCTGCGCATCGGCGCGCAGCGCGTCGGGCGTACCTTCGAACACGATGCGGCCGTGCCCCATGACCAGCACCCGGTTGGAAATGTGCATCGCAATCGTGAGCTTTTGCTCGATGAGCAGCACGGCAATGCCGCGTTCCTGCAGACGCTGCAGATACTGCCCGACCTGTTCGACGATCTTGGGTGCGAGGCCCTCGGTGGGCTCGTCGATGAGGATGCAATCCGGGTCACCCATCAGCGTGCGGCACAGCGTCAGCATCTGCTGCTCGCCGCCGGAGAGCAGCCCGGCCTCGACGCTGCAGCGCTCTTTCAGGCGCGGGAACATCGCGTACATGTCGTCGAAGTTCCAGCGGCTGGCGCGCCCGCTGCCCTTCTGGCCCAGCATCAGGTTCTGGTGCACCGTCAGGCGCGGAAAGATGTCACGGCTCTCGGGCACGTAGCCCAGGCCCAGGTGGGCAATCTCGAAGGGCTTTTTGCCCAGCAAGTCCTGCTCTTTGAAGCGCAGCTGCCCGGCAGCGTGCACCATGCCCATGATGGCCTTGGCGCAGGTGGAACGGCCCGAGCCGTTGCGTCCGAGCAGGGCAACGATCTCGCCCGGCTGCACCGCAAGGTTCACGCCATGCAGCACATGGCTTTTGCCGTACCAGGCCTGCAGATCGGTCACTTGCAGCATCAGTGCGCCCCTCCCTGCGCCTCGGCGACGGGCGAGCCCAGGTAGGCTTCCTGCACGCGCGGGTTGGCGCGTATGGCCTCCGGGGTGTCGAAGGCGATCACCTCGCCATAGACCACCACGGCGATCCGGTCCGCCAGGCCGAACACCACGCCCATGTCGTGCTCCACGGTCAGCAGCGTCTTGCCTTCGGTCACCTCGCGGATCAATTTGATGAAGTGCGCCGTCTCCGTCGTGCTCATGCCGGCAGTGGGTTCGTCCAGCAGGATGACCTGCGCGCCGCCGGCAATGGTCACGCCGATCTCCAGCGCACGCTGCTCGGCATAGGTGAGGTTGACGGCCTGCACATCGCGCTTGGCGGCCAGGCCCACCTGCGCCAGCAACTGGTCGGCGCGCGCATTCGCATCGTGCAGGCCCGAGAGAAAGCGCAGAAAGGTGTAGCGGTAGCCCAGGCTCCAGAGCACCGCGCAGCGCAGGTTCTCGAACACCGACAGGTGCGGGAAGATGTTGGTGATCTGAAAGCTGCGGGACAGCCCCAGGCGGTTGATTTCGTGCGGCTTCTTGCCGTCGATGCGCTGGGCATTGAGGTGCACCTCGCCACTCGTGGGCTGCAGCCGCCCGCTGACGAGATTGAACAGCGTGGACTTGCCGGCGCCGTTGGGCCCGATGATGGCCACGCGCTCTCCCGGGCGCACCGCGAGGTTGGCGCCGCGGATGATCTCCGTCCTGCCAAAGCTTTTGCAGAGGTTTTTCAATTCCAGTGCGTAGGTCATGCCGCCGCTCCCGCGCGCTGGAGCTCTGCCTGGATTTCCTCCTGCGCCCTGCCCCAGGCCAGCGCAAAGCGCCTGCCGGCCCGATGCACCGCCAGCGCGCCCAGCAGCGCCACCACCGCGCTGCCCACCCACGGGCCCGCGGTGGCGGCATCGAGCGGCATGCCGAAGAAGGTGATGGTGCTGCCCGCGCCCACATTGAGCTGCAGGTGATAGACCATTTCGATCAGCGGCGCGACGCCCAGAAACAGCAGCGCGCAGGCCAGCGCCAGCGCGCCGTACGGCCCGGCAAACCGGCCCAGCCTGCCGGTACGCGCCATCTGCACGTTCATCATTACGAGGCTGGCGATGCCCCCGGGGGCGTACATGATCATCAGCACGAAGACCAGCCCCAGATACAGCAGCCAGGCGGCGGTCAGCTCCGACAGCAGCACCATGGCCAGCACCATCAGCACCGCGCCGATGATGGGCCCGAAGAAAAACGTGACGCCCCCCAGGAAGGTGAACAGCAGGTAGGCGCCGGAGCGCAGGCCGCTGAGCGAATCCGCGGCGTTGAAGATTTCGAAATTGATGGTGCCCAGCGCGCCGCCGATGCCGGCAAAGAAGCCCGCGATGATGAAGCTGTACCAGCGCACCAGCTGGGTGTTGTAGCCCACGAACTGCGCCCGCTCCGGGTTGTCGCGCACGGCGTTGAGCATGCGCCCCAGCGGCGTGGCGGTGAAGGCATACATCAGCGCGGTGCAGACGAAGCACCAGGCCGCTATCAGGTAATAAAGCTGCAATTGCGGGCCGAAGCTGATGCCCGCCAACGGCTTGCCATAGGTGCGGTTGATCGAAATGCCGCCATCCCCGCCGAAGAGATCCGGCAGCATGATGGCAAACGCCACCACCAGCTCGCCAATGCCCAGCGAGATCATCGCGAACGTGAGCCCCGCCTTGCGCGTGGAGACGTAGCCCAGCGGCACCGCGATCAGCGCGCCCATGAGGCCGCCCGCCAGCGGCATCAGCACCAGCGGGACCGCGATGCCGTGCGCATCCACGTAGCTGATCGCCGCCACCGCCGCATAGCCGCCCAGCCCCGTGTAGACCGCATGCCCGAAGCTCAGCATGCCGCCCTGCCCCAGCAGCAGGTTGTACGAGAGGCAGATGACGATGAGAAAGCCCATCTGCGAAAGCATGTTCACCGCCAGGCTGCTGCGGAACACCAGCGGCGCGGCGATCAGCACCGCGGCATAGCCGCCCCAGGCAAGCCACTTGCGGCGCGAAGAAGACACCATGGAAGCACCCACCTCAATCCTCCCGCGTGCCCATGAGTCCGCGCGGGCGGAAGATCAGGATCAGCACCATGAAGAGATAGGGCAGCATGGGTGCAATCTGCGACACCGTCAGGCGCAGCGCCTGTTCCAGCGGGTTGCCGCTGGCCACCTGCACGCCGACCACGCGCAGCAGGTCGGCCAGCGAGGTATCGATGGCCACCGCGAAAGTCTGCACCACGCCGATGAGGAGGGATGCCAGGAAGGCGCCCGCCAGCGAGCCCATGCCGCCCACCACCACCACCACGAAGATGATGGAACCCACGGCATAGGCCATGGCCGGTTCGGTCACGTAGGTGTTGCCCGCCACCACGCCCGCCAGCGCCGCCAGCGCCGCGCCGCCGCCGAACACCAGCATGAACACGCGCGGCACGTTGTGGCCCAGCGCCTGCACCGTGTCCGGGTGCGTGAGCGCCGCCTGGATGATGAGGCCGATGCGCGTGCGCGTGAGCACCAGCCAGATGCCGCCCAGCATCAGCACCGCCACCAGCATGATGAAGGCGCGCGACCTGGGAAACTGCGTGCCGTAGAGCGTGAACAGCGGCCCCTGCAGCTGCTCCGGCAGCCCGTAGGGCACCACATTGCGCCCCCAGACGAGCTGCACCACCTCCAGCACCAGGTAGGAAAGACCGAAGGTGATCAGCAGCTCGGGCACATTGCCGAAGCGGTGCACGCGCCGCAGGCAGACCTGCTCGAACAGCGCGCCCAGCAGGCCCGCCGCCAGCGGCGCGATGAAGAGCGCCGGCCAGTAGCCTATGGAGGTGGACAGCGCATACGCAAAGTAGGCGCCCAGCATGTAGAAGCTCGCGTGCGCGAAGTTGAGCACGCCCATCATGCTGAAGATCAGCGTCAGCCCCGAGCTGAGCATGAACAGCATCAGCCCGTAGCTCAGGCCGTTGAGCAGCGAGATCGAGAAAAATTCCATTGTTTGGCGCGGCAACAGACCACGCCGGGCGCAGACGCCCGGCGTGTTTCAGACAAGGTGCATTCGAATCAGGAAGGCCGCTTCATCTGGCAGCTGGTGGGCGTGCTGGCGACGAAGGGCTCCAGGTATTTCACCGGCGCGAAGGTATAGCCCGTGTTCTCCACGTTGTAGGTGTTCTTGGCGTCCACCTTCTGCCACTTGGAAATCCACATGCCCATCTGCAGCTGGTGGTCGGTCGCGCGCATCTGCGCATCCTCGCCGTTGAAGCCCTTGAAGCGCAGGCCCTGCAGCGCCGCCGCCACCTTCACCGGGTCGGTCGACTTGGCCTTGGCCATGGCGTCCGACAAGGCCATCATCGCGTTGTAGATCGAGAGGGTGTAGAGGTCGTCGTTGTACTTGGCCTTGAAGCCATCGGCCAATTCACGCGTGCGCCCGCTGTAGTTGGAATGGCCGTAGGCAATCTGATAGACGTCGGTTTCCTTGCCCTGCGCCAGCGCCGTGGGCGTGCCCGATACGCTGGGGTAATAGGCGTAGATGGGAATGTTGAAACCCGCGTCGTTCATGGCCTTGACCAGCAGGGTGAAGTCCTGGCCCCAGCTGCCGGTCACCAGCGTGTCGGCGCCGGCGGCCTTGATCTTGGCCACGTAGGGCGCGAAATCCTTGACCTGGCCCAGCGCGACGAAGTCGTCGCCGACGATCTTGACGTCGGGCCGGTTGCGCTCGATGCCCTCCTTGAAGTATTTGCTGACCTGGTGGCCATGCGAGTAGTTCTGGTTGACCAGGTACACCTTGTGGATGTTCTTCTGGTCCTTCATGAAGCTGGTCAGCGCCGCCATCTTCATCGAAGTGTCGGCGTCAAAGCGGAAGTGCCAGTAGTTGCACTTCTCGTTGGTCAGGGCCGGATCGACCGCGGCGTAGTTGATGTAGACCACCTCCTTGCCGGGGTTGCGCTCGTTGCTCTTGCCCACCGCGTCGGACAGCGGCACCCCCACGTTCGAACCGTTGCCCTGCGCGACGTAGCGGATGCCCTGGTCCACGGCCGACTTCAGCAGGTTCAGCGCCTCCTGCGGCGAGCTCTTGCTGTCCATGGGCACGACCTCGAACTTGATGCCGGCGGGGTTCTCGGCGGCATTCAGATGCTCGGCCACGTACTGCCAGCTCTTGAGCTGGTTGGTGCCCACCGGGCCCATGGGGCCGGACAGGCCCTCGATCATGGCGATCTTGACGGTTTGCCCGCTTTGAGCAAAAGCCGCGCCAGCGCACGCCAGCGCTGCGCAAGCAGCCATCATCTTGATAGTGAAATGCATAGTGTCTCCTGCAGGGGTTGGCATGGCGCCATAGCCTACAGGAGACCTCCGCTCCGGCATTTCAGGGTTTGCCCGGGTTTTGAACCGATTCAGTCACATGGATGACTGCAGGGCCGGGCAGGCCGCGCGCATCAAAGCCCCGGCAGCTTGTAATCCTTGAGCTGTTCGCGCAGCTTGCTCTTCTGCATCTTGCCGGTGGCGCCCAGCGGGATCGCCTCGACGAACACCACGTCGTCCGGAATCTGCCACTTGGCGATCTTGCCTTCGTAGAAGGCGATGAGCTCGTCGCGCGTCACCTGCGCATCGGGCTTCTTGACCACGGCGATGATGGGGCGCTCGTCCCACTTGGGGTGCGGCATGCCCACGCAGGCCGCCATCGCCACCGCGGGGTGCGCCATCGCGACGTTCTCGATGTCGATCGAGCTGATCCACTCGCCGCCGGACTTGATCACGTCCTTGCTGCGGTCGGTGATCTGCATGAAGCCATCGGCATCGATGGTGGCCACGTCGCCCGTGGGGAACCAGCCGCGGCCCTGCGCGTCCTTGACCAGCGGGCTGCCCTCCATCTTGAAGTAGTGGTCCATGATCCACGGCCCGCGCACCAGCAGGTCGCCATAGGTCTTGCCGTCCCAGGGCTGGTCCTCGCCGTTGTCGCCCACGATCTTCATGTCCACGCCAAAGATCGCGCGGCCCTGCTTGGTGCGGATGTGCAGCTGCTCGGCCGCGGGCAGATGCAGCTGCTTGTTCTTGAGCGTGCAGACCGTGCCCAGCGGGCTGGTCTCCGTCATGCCCCAGGCGTGCAGCACGTCCACGCCGTATTGCTCGCGGAAGGTGTCGATCATCGCCGGCGGGCAGGCCGAGCCGCCGATGACGGTGCGCGTGAGCGTGCTGAACCTGAGCTTGTTGGCGCCCAAGTGCCCCAGCAGCATCTGCCAGATGGTGGGCACGCCGGCCGCCATCGTCACCTGCTCGGATTCCATCAGCTCGTAGATCGATTTGCCATCCATCGCCGGGCCGGGAAAGACCACCTTGCAGCCGGTGAGCGCCGCGCCATACGGCAGGCCCCAGGCGTTGACGTGGAACATCGGCACCACCGGCATCATCGAATCGCGCGCCGACAGGTTCAAGGCATCGGGCAGCGCGCCGCCGTAGGCGTGCAGCACGGTGGAGCGGTGGCTGTAGAGCGCGCCCTTGGGGTCGCCCGTGGTGCCGCTGGTGTAGCACAGGCCGGCGGCGGTGTTCTCGTCCAGCTGCGGCCAGGCGTATTGGTCGGACTGCCCGGCAATCCAGGCCTCGTAGCTCAGCAGGCCCGGAATGCCGCTGTCCGCGGGCAGCTTGTCGGCGTCGCACAGCAGCACCCAGGTCTTCACCGTCGGGCACTTGGCATGCACCGCCTGCACCAGCGGCAGGAAGGTGGCGTCAAAGCACACCACCTTGTCCTCGGCGTGGTTCACGATCCACACCAGCTGCGTGGGGTGCAGGCGCGGGTTGAGCGTGTGCATCACGCGCCCCGAGCCCGCCACGCCGAAGTACAGCTCCATGTGGCGGTAGCCATTCCACGCGATGGACGCAATGCGGTCGCCCTGCTGCGTGCCGCTGGCCTCCAGCGCATTGGCCAATTGCTTCGAGCGCCTGGCCAGATCGGCATAGGTATAGCGGTGAATGTCGCCCTCGACGCGGCGCGAGACGATTTCGCCGTCGCCGTGGTGGCGCGCCGCGAAATCCAGCAGCATCGACGTCAAAAGGGGTTGGTTCTGCATCTGGCCCAGCAACATGGTGTCTCCTTGTAGGCTCGTTGGGTGGAATGAACGGCGCAATGGTAGCGCCGCGTCCGCGGCGCCGTGCGCGCAAACGCCCCTGTTGTCACCCACAGGACAAAATCCGCCCTCTGCGCCACGCCGCGTGGTGAAGGACAATGCATCCATGTCCAGCACCATCGCCGCCCCCGCCCGCCCCAGTGACGCCGGCGCCGTCCTGCATTGGCAGCAAGGCTTTGCCGCGCTGGGCGAGGCCTTCTTCACGCGCCTGGCGCCCACGCCGCTGGAAGACCCGCATTGGGTGGCGGCGGACCCCGACGTGGCCGCGCTGCTGGGCCTCTCGCCCGCGTGGATGGGCAGCGAGGCGGCGCTGGCCGCCTTCAGCGGCAATGCACTGCTGCCGGGCAGCGCGCCACTGGCCAGCGTCTACAGCGGCCACCAGTTCGGCACCTGGGCCGGACAGCTGGGCGACGGCCGCGCGCTGCTGCTGGGCGAGACGGCAGAGGGGCAGGAGATCCAGCTCAAGGGCAGCGGGCGCACGCCGTATTCACGCGGCGCCGATGGCCGCGCGGTGCTGCGCTCCTCCATCCGCGAATACCTGGCCGGCATCGCGCTGCATGGGCTTGGCGTGCCGACCACGCGGGCGCTGGCGCTGGTCGGCTCGCCCACGCCGGTGCTGCGCGAAGAAATCGAGACCGCCGCCGTCGTCACGCGCGTGGCGCCCAGCTTCATCCGCTTCGGCCACTTCGAGCACTTCGCCGCGCGCGGGCAGATCGAAGAACTGCGCCGGCTGGCCGATTACGTCGTTCAGCGCCACTACCCCGAATGCCGCGCCGGCGAAGGCTTCGGCGGCAATGCCCATGCCGCCCTGCTGCACGCCGTGAGCGAACGCACCGCGCGCCTCATGGCGCAATGGCAGGCGGTGGGTTTCATGCACGGCGTGATGAACACCGACAACATGAGCATCCTGGGGCTGACGCTCGATTTCGGGCCGTTCCAGTTCATGGATGCGTTCGAGCCGCGGCACATCTGCAACCACACGGACCGCCTGGGGCGCTACGCCTTCGACCAGCAGCCCTTGGCCGCCCACTGGAACCTGCGCTGCCTGGCGCAGGCGCTGGTGCCGCTGATCGGCGACATGGCAAGCGCGCAGGCGGCGCTGCAATCGTATGCCGACACCTTCAATGCCCAGTACCTGCAGTGCATGCGCGCCAAGCTCGGCCTGCGCCAGCCGCATGCGGACGACGAGGCGCTGCTGGCCGAGCTGCTGCGGCTGATGGCGCAGGACGCGGTGGACTACCCGCTCTTCTGGCGCCGGCTGTCGGAGATGGTGGCCACCGGCAACCCTGCGCCGGTGCTCGCCCTGTTCAAGGGCCGTGATGCCTTCCAGCACTGGCTGCTCTCGTATCAGAAGCTTCTGGCGCAAGACAGCCGTGCCCTGCAGGCTGATTTGATGCTGAAAACCAACCCCAAATTCGTGCTGCGCAACCACCTGGCCGAGCAGGCGATACGCGCTGCGAAACTTGGCGACTTCCAGCCACTCCAAACCCTGCAGACGCTGCTGGCGCGCCCGTTCGACGAACACCCGCGGCACGCTGCCTGGGCCGGGCTGCCGCCCGACTGGGCTTCCTCCCTCGTATTGAGCTGTTCCTCATGACCTACCCCATCCAGAAATCCGAAGACGCATGGCGCGCCGCGCTGGCCGCCAAGCAGGCCGAGCCGGGCGCCTTCCAGATCACGCGCCATGCCGCCACCGAGCGGCCCTTCAGCGGCAAATACGAGCGCCACTGGGCCGACGGCAGCTACCACTGCATCTGCTGCGGCGCCAGGCTGTTTGAATCCGGCACCAAATTCGACGCCGGCTGCGGCTGGCCCAGCTTCTCCGAGGCCATCCCCGGCACCATCCGCGAAACCGTGGACCGCAGCCACGGCATGCTGCGCACCGAGACCACCTGCGCCCAATGCGGCGCCCACCTGGGCCATGTGTTCAACGACGGGCCCGGGCCCACCGGCCTGCGCTACTGCATGAACTCCGCCTCGCTGGACTTCGAGCCGCAATAAGCCGCAATAAGCAAGAACGCGCCACTACACTAGCCCGCCATGCGCCTGCTGCTCGACTTCGTCCCCATCCTGCTGTTCTTCATCGCCTACAAATGGCACGGCATTTACGCCGGCACCGCCGTGCTGATGGCCGCCACCTGCGTGCAGATGGCCATCGTCTGGTGGCTGGACAGAAAGCTCAGCACCATGCACAAGGCCACGCTAGTGCTGATCCTGCTCTTCGGCGCGCTGACGCTCGTCCTGCAGGACGAGCGCTTCATCAAATGGAAGCCCACCGTGCTCTACGCCGCCATGGCGCTGGCGCTGGCCATCGCGCTCTGGGTCTACCACAAGAACTTTCTCAAGATCATGCTGGGCAGCCAGATCGCGCTGCCGGAGGCCATCTGGGGGCACCTCAGCGTGGCCTGGATAGGCTACTGCCTGTTCATGGCCGCCCTCAACGGCTACGTGGCCGCCTATTTCTCCACCGATGCCTGGATGGACTTCAAGCTCTGGGGCTATGTCTTCCCCGTCGTATTCATCATTGGCCAAGGCCTTTACATTGCACGCCACATGAGTGAATCGCCTGAAGTGCCCTCGCCCGGAGCCTCCGAATGAGCATCCCCCCCGCACCGGCGGATACCGGCAACGCGGTGACCGCCCAAGCCATGGACGCCGCCTTGCGGCAATCCCTCGCCCCCAGCCAGCTGGAGGTACTGGACGAAAGCTGGCAGCACGAAGGCCATGCGGGCGCCAATGGCACCGGTTTCGGCACGCACTTTCGCGTGCGCATCGCGGCGCCGCGGCTCGCCGGCCTGCGCCGCGTGGCGCAGCACCGGCTTGTGTATGATGCGCTGCGCCCATTCATCGACCAGGGCGCCCACGCGATCGCCATTGAAGTTCTCTGATCCGTCCTTACCCCCGAGCGGCCCGCGCCGCTTTCTCCCTCTTTTCCCTCCTCGCATCATTTCCATGCACCACAAGCTCCTGTCCGGCCTGCTGGCCGTTGCTCTCGTTGGCGCCACGGCACTGCCGGCGGCCGCCCAGAACCTCGCCATCGTCAATGGCAAAGCGGTTCCCACGACCCGCGCCGATCAACTGCAAAAGCAGGTTGAGCAGTCCGGGCGCCCGATCACGCCCGAACTCAAGAACCAGATCAAGGAAGAAGTCATCGCGCGCGAAGTCTTCATGCAGGAAGCCCAGAAGCGTGGCCTGCAGAACAGCCAGGACTTCAAGGACCAGATGGAACTGGCGCGCCAGGCCCTGCTGATCCGCGAGCTGTTCGCCGATTACCAGAAGAAGAACCCGGTGACGGATGCCGACGTCAAGGCCGAGTACGACAAATTCGCCGCCGCCAGCGCCGGCAAGGAATACGAGGCCAGCCACATCCTGGTCGAGAAGGAAGACCAGGCCAGGGACATCATCGCGCAGCTCGACAAGGGCGCGAAATTCGAAGACATCGCCAAGAAGGAATCCAAGGACCCCGGCTCCGGCGCCAAGGGCGGCGATCTGGGCTGGGCCAACCCGAGCAGCTACGTGCCCGAATTCACCGAAGCCATGATCAAGCTCGAAAAAGGCAAGATCACGCAGGAGCCCGTCAAGAGCCAGTTCGGCTGGCACATCATCCGCCTGAACGACATCCGCGACGCACAGCTGCCCAAGCTCGACGACGTGAAAGGCCAGATCCGCCAGCAGCTGGAACAGCAGAAACTCGGGCAATTCCAGCAGGATCTGCGCTCCAAGGCCAAGGTCGAGTAAAACCGGCCGGCGGCAGGGCCGCCGCCTTCCCGGTCTTCTTGTTCACCACGTCCGATACGCGTGGACGGGGCAGCATCAGGATTTCTGCCGCTTCAAGTGGTGCTGTTCGATCCACCCCGCCAGTTCGGTCATGAGCTGCTCCCTGAGCTGCCTGGTGTCATTGATCTGCTGTTGCGATGCCAGATGCAGCCGCTGGGCTTCTTCGTGCGGGAATCCCAACTCCAGGAACAGATTTGCTCCGGGTTTGGTCACGCGGCGGATTTCAGTGTCGATCTTCATGGTTTGCCTTTCCTTGCATTGGCGATGGCCCGGTAGCGAGCCTCGGCGATGCGCTTATCCTGTTGGCTTGTCGCCTCCATATAGACGAATACGGGTCAAGAGCGCAGCCTGCTAGCCTGTCGGCGGCACCAACCCCGCCACCTGCTCCCGCGCCAGCACATGCCCGTGCGCGGCCGCCCTGGCCAGCCACATCAGCGCCAGCGCATCGCCCTCGGCGCCGCCTGCCCGGCCGGCCGCATGCAGCAGCGCCAGCCAATGCATCGCATCCGCCTCGCCCTGCTGCGCCGCCAATTCCAGAAAATACCGCGCCGCCGCCACGCCCCCATCGTTGCCCTCGCTGCCCTGCGCCGCGTCCAGCGCCGCCAGCGCCAGCAGCGCCCCCATGTCTGCCTGCGCCGCCGCCTCGCCCCGGTCCGCGCGCTCCAGCAGCGGCGCATCCTGCGCCGCCAAGGGCACCGCCAGCTCCGCCTGCAGCGCCGCCCACGGCACCAGCGCCCGCCCATCGGCCTGGCGCGCCACCAGCCCCTGCTCCATCCGCCGCTGCCAGGTGCGCACGCTGCGCCCCGTCACGGCGGCCACCGTGTTGACGTGAAGGGCGACGCAAGGCGGGGGGTACTCCGTGGACATGCGCGCATTGTCACCCCACCCACCCGACACCGCGCGGCGTGTCGCAGTTTTTTGGCGACAAGCGCCGATCTACCCCCATTTCCACCGGCTCATCGCGCGTTTTCACCCCGGAACCTGGTTCACAGTTGCCTGGCACGATGCGTGCTTGAAACTACACCGTGCGGCGACGCACCATGCGTAGTGTCTCCAAGGTTCAACCTCTACTTTGCAAGGGAATGGAAATATGAAAACGATGAAGAAAGTGCAGCAGGGCTTTACCCTGATCGAATTGATGATCGTGGTGGCGATCATCGGTATTCTGGCTGCGGTGGCGCTGCCGGCGTATCAGGATTACATCGTGAAATCGCAAGTGTCCGAAGTGATGCTGGCCGCATCTTCGGCCCGTACCACGGTGTCGGAAGCCGCAGCAGTGGAGTCAGGCACGGCCATGCCTACCAGCGTCTCTATCGAAAGCCAAACGTCGAAATTTGTCTCAGGCGTTGCATACGCTACTGGTATAATTACTGCCACATCCAAAAGTCTGAGTGGTGGTGTTTCGGGAACCATTATCTTGACAGGAGCAAAGCAATCGAATGGTCAGGTGACATGGACATGTGCTGGTACCATTCCGGCAAAATACCGCCCTGCTTCGTGCAAGGGCTAATATTTTAGCCAGTGGTTTTTTCAACCAATCAACCCGCCCCGCGAGGCGGGTTTTTTCTTTTTTGCCTTAGTGCCATCAGCCTGCTGATGGCTGCAGTCTGGCTGATTTTCAGCGCCGCCTTGCCGGGTATCGTGCATTTTGACGATATCGGCAACCTGAAGGGTCTGGCATCGATCAACGATTTGAGCACTGCGTGGCACTGGGTGCGTGAAGGACATGCGGGCCCTCTGGGACGCCCTCTTTCATTGATCACATTTGCTCTGCAATATTATGAATGGCCCAACCCAGAATCATTCTTGCTTTGGAATATCGCCATTCACACGATCAACGCCTTGTTGGTTTTATGGCTCTCGGTATTGATAACGCAACGGCTCAACTACAAAGAAAAAAGACAAATTTACGTCGGATTTTTTGTAGCTGCAGCATGGGCAACGCTACCCCTGCTCAATACATCTGTATTATTCATCGTGCAGCGCATGACGCTGCTTTCCGCCACCTTTGTTTTGGGTGGGTTGATTGCATTTTTAAAGCTGCGTGGTGATAAATATTCACATTGGAAGCATCAATTACTGGCATTATCAGCATTGGGTTTTTTTGGCATTCTGGCAATATTTGCCAAAGAAAATGGTGCGCTGATAGTTGTTTACGCACTGATAATTGAGTGTCTTTTGATTTTCCATGTGCGTGATAAAAAAATCACATGGGCCGCAAAAGCATTCCTGTTTGGTAATACGCTTCTCCTTCTTGGGCTTTTTTCTTTTCTACCGTGGCCCGATTGCACCGAGCTTACCCGTGGTTTCACGGTATGGGATCGCCTGGGGAGTCAGGGCGTTATTTTATTGAACTATCTGAAGGGGATTTTTTTACCAACAGGTGCGGAATTGAACCCTTTCCGTTTCGAATTTTTTTTGCGTGACCATAAAAACATGCATTGGGGTATCGTGCTTTGGCTCACGTTCATGGCTTCTCCCTTGATTGCATGGCGGCTTGGTGGCCGGCGCGCATTGCCGGTAGCCTTGGCGTGCGCCTGGTTTTTTTATGGCCACATCATGGAATCCGGATGGTTATCGCTGGAACCCTATTTTGCGCATCGCAATTATTTGGCAGCACTGGGCCCTATATTTCTCTTGGTCGCTTGGTTTTCGCTGCCAAAAACTGGCGCTTTGTGGCGCGGTATCGGGATAATCTATCTTGGTTTGCTTATTGCCGTTTCCTGGATGAATACATCTCTATGGGGAAATCGCGCGCTGGCGGCAGAAATTTGGGCAAAACAGGAACCCCTCAGTACCCGAGCGACACTGAATTTAGCCTATTACCTGGAAAAAACACAAGGCGTAGCGACAGCGCAAGATTTTCTCAATCATGTCATGACTACGCAACGAGATAGTACCGGGCTGCGCTTGCAAAGCTTGATCAGTGCGTGCCGTCTTGATCCTGAAACCGATCATTCAGCATTGGTAAAAGATGCCACGCATGCAATTCGCACCCTTCCTTATGAGGGCTGGGCTCCGGATCTTGTTGAAAATCTGCTAACCACGATTGATAAGCAACAATGTCACGGTGTTGGGTATACCGAGATCGCAGAAATTGCCACTACCTTCCTGAACAGATCTGCTTATCAATGCTCCAAGCCCATTCAGCACAATTTATTGAGCATACTTGGGGTGGTTGCATTGCATCAAGGCCAGACAAATCAGGCGTTGGATTTTTTATATATGGGGTTTCAGTCATCACCGTCTTACGCTACAGCAAAATTCTACCTAGATGTCGCGCAGCAGAACAACAATGTCGAAGCCATTGAGAAATTGAACCGATTGCTGACCGGAATGTCAGCTCCTAAAGGAACACCTTCCGCAGAATGGATGCTGCTGATTGAAAAAATTCACGTATATTTGCAGACACACAATCCATAAGCCAACAAGCATGAACACTGACATCAGCATCGTTCTACCGGCCAAAAACGAAGCTGCCGCCATTGGCCAAACGATAGCAAAAATTCTTGCTCTGCAGTACCCGCAGGCTGATATCTTGGTCATCAACGACGGCTCCATCGACAATACCGCTACCGTCGCCGAGGCAGCAGGCGCCCGCGTCATCCACCACCCCTATGGCAAAGGCAACGGCGCCGCCATCAAGACCGGTGCGCGTGCAGCGCAGGGCAACGTCATCGTCTTCATGGATGCCGACGGCCAGCATGACCCGGCGGATATCGCCCGTCTGCTGGCAAAGCTCCAGGAGGGCCACGACATGGTGGTGGGCGCGCGCCAGAAAGGCTCGCAGGCCAGCATCGGGCGGGGCCTGGCCAATGGCTTTTACAACCGTCTGGCCAGCTGGATGACCGGGCACCGGGTGGAAGACCTCACCAGCGGCTTTCGCGCGGTGCGTGCGGACAAATTCTGTGAATTTCTCTACCTTCTGCCCAACGGCTTTTCCTACCCCACCACCAGCACCATGGCATTTTTCCGCGCTGGTTATTCGGTGGCCTATGTGCCCATCCACGCCGCCAAACGTATCGGCAAAAGCCACATCAATCTGCTGCGCGACGGCACGCGCTTTCTGCTCATCATCTTCAAGATCGGCACGCTGTTTTCGCCGCTCAAGATTTTTGCCCCGGTGGCGGCAGGCATGTTCGCATTGGCATCCGCCTGGTATGGCTGGACCTGGTGGCACGAGGGGCGCTTCACCAACATGAGCGCGCTGCTATACACCTCCAGCGTGCTAATTTTTCTGCTCGGCCTGATTTCCGAGCAGATCACGGCACTGATGTACAAGGATAGACAGTGACTTTATCGAAAAAGATAGCTATCCGCGCTTGCTGGGCAAGTGTTCAAGGCTGATTTTCAGTAGCATTCACATGCTTTGGCAGCAGGCTTGGTAAGAACTCAAAATTTGTCCTTTATTAAAGACATTTTTTGAATATTCTCCATAGTTGGCTTATATTCAGGTCAATCATGAGCCAGATGCTTCCCATCCGCACCACTGCCGACTTGGGTTTGGCCGTCCGCAGCGCCCGCCAGGATGCGGGCCTGAAAGCCACCCGGGTAGCCGCCCAGGCGGGGCGCAGCCGCGACTTGCTGCACCGGCTGGAGGGCGGCGGCGATGTCACCACCAGTGCCTTGCTGGACGTTTTGCGCAGCATGGGCTACACGCTGCGGCTGGAAAAGCTGGCATTGCCCACGCTGGAGGAAATGCGCCAGCGTTTTGCCGACGACGATGACGCATAGGCGCCGCCGCCATGCAGGAATCCATCAAGCTGCTGCAGGTTGAACTGGGCGGCGCGCTGTCTGGTCAGTTGCTGCAGCAGTCCGGTTTTGAATACCGCTACCTGCAAGCTTCTGCCACGCAGCCCGCGGTGGGCTTGCTGATGCCGCCCAGCCAGCTTACCTGGCGCGATGGCGCGCTGTTCCCCGTCATGGATCAGAATTTGCCGGAGGGTGATTTATTCAACCGGCTGCGCCAGCACTTTCCCAAGCAGCCGATGACTGCCATGCGTCTGCTGGCGCTGATGGGGCGCAATGGCATCGGTCGGCTGGGCTACGGCGTACCGGGCCAACCACCGGCCCCACCGGCAGAGCCCATTGCCCGCAGCACCTTGCTGCGCATGCCTTTCACGGAGCAGGTGTTTGACGATTTGGTGATGGCCTATTTGGCGACGGGCATGGGCGTAGCGGGCATGCAGCCCAAGATCATGGTGCCCGACCGGGCCACGATTCCCATCCCCAACCTGATCGTCAAGACAGGTAGCGCGGCTTACCCTGGCTTGGCGGCCAACGAGTTCATGTGTTTGCAAGTCGCCCAGCGTGCGGGCATTGACGTGGCGCAGGCGGAATTGAGCGACGATGGCCAGATGCTGCTGGTGGAACGCTTTGACATTGCCGCTGATGGCCAGCGCCTGGGGTTTGAAGATGTGGCCTCCTTGATGGGGCTGCGTGTGCGCGACACCCTGTCTGAGCGCAAATACCACGGCAGCTACCAGAGGGTGGTCGAACTGCTGGGGCTGGTCACACGCCAGCGCGAAGATTTGCAGCGGTTTTTTGAACAACTGACGCTCTCGATCATGGTGGGCAACGGCGATGCGCACCTGAAGAATTTTGGCGTGCTGTACCAAGGCGTGGCAGACGACATTCGCCTCTCGCCCTTGTACGACGTGGTGACGACGCGCATTTATCGCTACCAGCGCTCTCCCGGTGGCCCCGAGCTGGAAGACAACACCATGGCGCTGCGCCTGTTTGCGGGCAAGGGCCAGCGTTCCAAAACCTACCCTCTGCCCGATGAATTGCTGCACTTTGGCCGCCAGGTGTGCCAGGTACGCAACCCCGCCCAGGTACTGGCCCGAATCGCCCAAGCCATGAGCGAAACGCTGCATGCTGCCCGCGGCGATGCCCGCATACCGCACCGCCTATATGAACAAATGGTGCCGGTGTGGGAGGCGGGGATGGGGTATGCAAGGGCGTTGGCGGGGAAGATCAAGGTATGAACTGGAATCGTCACCATTTTCCTTTGCGTTGGCGCCCTGGCCAGCTTGCCCGTCATGGCGGTGTGCTCCTGGCCTGGATGCTGGTGCGCGCTGGCGCACAGGCCGCCACAGTCATCCTGCTGGCGCGTGTTCTGGGGGCTTCGTCGTATGGCGCCTTCGTCGCCACCATTGCTGTGGCAGGATTTGTCGCTCCCTTGGTCGGCTTGGGTCTATCCAACATCGTCCTGCGCAACGGCGCGCGTGATCCAACGCACCTGCCGTATTACTTTCAGCGTGCAGCCCGGATATGGGGCATGACACTCATGCCAGGCATGGCACTGGTAGCCGCCCTTGTGGTCTGGCTGCTTCCAGCAGGCCTGCCTTTGTCTGCAATGTTTGCCGCAACCAGCGCCGAAGTGGCTGCAACGACTCTGACCGAATTGCGGGCGCGCCAGCGTCAGGCCGAGCATCAAATTGGCGGATATGGTGCGATCAACGCGGGATTGCCGCTCTTGCGCCTGGTAGTGCTTGGTCTGCTCGTCGGCGGTGCTGGCATGTTGACACTATCCGATGCGCTGTGGGCCTATGCTTTCGCCAGCATGCTCTACATCCTGCTTCTGATGCCCGGAGTGCGCATGCCTCACACAACCTCAACGGCAGAACCCACTGAGGACATGACGCTAGGCAGTGGACTTGCATTCAGTCTGGCGGCGTTGGCGATGCGCTTGCAAGGCGAGTTCAACAAGCCCATTCTGGCGCGCTTGGGTACCAACCTTGCAGGCAACTACAACATCGCACAAAGGGCCGTGGACATGGCCAGCTTGCCTCTGATGGCGCTGCAGGAGGCCTTGTGGCCCCGGCTCTATGCTCAGGCCAACCCGTTGCCGCAATTGCGGCGCAGTGGATTGATGTTGATGGCTCTGGCGCTGTTGCTGGGTTGCGGATTGTGGCTGACGGCCCCACTATTGCGATGGATCGTTGGAAGGGAATACGACGAAGCGATATCCGTCTTGCGCATGCTGGCATGGCTCCCTTTGCTGCAGGTGGGGCGATCTCTATTAAATTTCCACATCATCTACTGCGGGCGCATGGCCCTGATCGGCTGGGCCTGCACACTGGGAGGCGCAGCCAGCGTACTGGGCGTACTGGCATTCGTGCCTGTTTATGGCGTGTCTGGCGCCGTCCTGACGAGCTATGCAGCCGAAATACTCATGTTCGTCTTTTTGGCATACTGCACAAAAAAGATATCGCGCCCCAGAAAAATTTAAAAATCACTTCTCATGCTTGAAGATTTTCGTAATTCAACAATCTTGCGAGCACCTTTGCTGGCACTAACGAGGAAGGTATTCGGATTGCTTCAGGGCGGTCCGGGGATTTTCCAACGAGCCGTTTATGACGCCATGTCGGTACCCTACATCGTGACCACGCACCAGGAGCATTATGTCGTCTCCACAAAAGACAAAGTGATAGGGAGAGAGTTATTTTTGCGCGGTGAATTTGATTTCAAAAAATTTCAAACTGCCTTGACCATATTGAATCGAGAGGGGCAATCCTGCCCTGCACACCTGATCGACGTAGGCGCCAATATTGGATCGATTACCATTCCAGCCATCAAACGAGGATTGGTAAAAACAGCCACAGCAATTGAACCACACCCAGACAACCTTCGATTGTTGAAGGCCAACCTCGCCTTGAATGATTTGGACAGCAAAGTAAATGTAATACCGCAAGCAGTAGGCAAAGAATCCGCTACAACACTATATCTGAACGAATCGCCCACCAACAGTGGCAATCACAGCATAGGAGTCAATGGTATACCGATAAAATGCATGCGACTGGATGATTTACCATTCCCCCCAAACTCACTGCTATGGATGGACATAGAAGGCTATGAAGGGCACGCACTCGCGGGCGCAGCACATTTGCTCGCAACAGGCATCGCGATAGTGTGTGAATACAATCCGCTTTTTTTGAATAAATCCAAGGGTGCGACAATGTTCAGGGAAGCATTGAATAACAGGAAAATTTTCGAATTGCAAAATAATACAAAAACACAAACAAACCTAGCTGCCATTGACGATGAATTATCGAAACTTCCGTGCACTCAACAATGGACAGATATAATCGCAATTCAAAAATAATTCAAGATGCAGCCATTGCTTTCCATCATCATACCAACATATCGCCGCCCCACCTTCCTTGAAAAGGCAATTACGAGTGCGATCTATACAACAATAAACGATGATATCGAAATTCTGGTTGTCCCAAACGGTCAAGATGGCACCTGGACAAAAATTGCAAATAATTTCAGCAACGACACCAGGGTTCGCTGGCTGCCATTGCAAGAAGCAAATGCCTGTGCCGCACGCAATCATGGCCTGAGACATGCCGAAGGCAAATACATAAGATTTCTTGATGACGATGATGATTTATTGCCTGCTGCCGCAGATCAATTGGAACTTATTGAAACGAACGATCTGGATATATGCTCCGCGCCTCTTTTGAATAAATTCTCAAATAATACGTCTCGCGAATTTTTCAAGATGCCAAAAACGATGGATTTTGTATCTTTGGCGTTTTTATCCATATCTGCCGGATTTGGTCTCACGCAAGGTTCAATTTTCAAAAAATCCCTCATTCAGGGCATATCATGGCGCGAAGACACCGTGTTATATGATGATTATTTCTGGATTCTGGACGTGGCCGAAATTCGGGAGCTGCGTTGGCAACCGACGCATGAGCCTGTCGCCACCTATGTCCAACACAACGGAAGTCGTTTGTCACGTGTTGCGCGTAACAGCACGAATTCGCAAGCACCGGTTGATGCCATTTTGCGCCTGCATCAACACCTGCGTACTTCAGAAAGGCTTACGCCAGAGCGCACATCTGCAGCCGCCAAAGCCCTGTTGACGCATGCCCACTCGGTGTTTCCCGCCAGCCCCTTCTACCTTGGATCAATCATCCAGCAGGCACTGGCGATGGATCCGTTAGCAACGCCTCAGCACCCTTTTTTCACCAAACATCCGAAATTAGCTCGTCACTTGCTGGCAAGCGAATGGGCTTTGCTGCCCACACGATACCTGACTCGGAGTTATCGGCGCGCTATTTGGGAAATAGGCAAATTGGTTTCGCCAAAAAATCCCTGAGCAAATGCCCGCAATGGTCTCAATGTACGGTAACGCACCGCACGCAAAATGGCACGGGTCAGCAGAGGGAAAATTCGAGACAGGCGCATGCACCAAGCTTGATATGGCGTACTCGCGAGTTTTCCCGCCAGGAGCCAATGCGAACTCACCAGAAATCGTTCATATGCCTCGCTGGCTGGCCCACTGCTGGCGGAACCTTGATGCCCTAGCAAAACACCTTCAAGCAGGATCAGTTGCCCTCCTTGTTTTCTCCAACGCCACGACAATTCAACATCCTCGCCATACATGAAGAAATCCTCATCAAACAACGGCTGTGTATTATCCGCACGTTGCACCAGAAGACAACAGCCGCTTAGATAAGCAAAGCTACCCGGCAAATGCCTGTGCGTAACCAGCGCAAACCACGGTTGATAATACAACCAGCCTTGTTTGCGACCGGTCTGGAAAATCATCGGAGCCAGCAATGCATCACCTTCCACGCTCTGCAGGCGCTCCAAAAATACATGCTGCATGCCTGGGACAATCTGGGCATCATTGTTTATCAGCAGCACAGGGCCAGAATATCCAAACGCCCCGAGCATGGCCAATGCAGCATTCATCCCTTTGCCAAAGCCAAGATTTTCCTGATTTTCACCCCATAGCAGGCGGCCATCGCCTTCGAATCGCTCCTGAAGGGCGCGTAGCGTTATTCCCCCATCAGCCGAGTTATCCCAGATCAGTACCGGTGCCCAACCATCGGCCAACAAACTTTCGATGCAAGCGGCGGTGATTCCGGGCTCTCGATAATGAATGGTGATGGCTGCGGTCACGTATGTCTTTCCGGCAATCCGCAGTACATATTAATGTAAGCATCCAACATCGTCGAAATGTCATAGCTGGCAACAACGGTGTCACGTGCAGCCCGGCCCAAGTTTTCATGTTTGGTGGGATTTTCGGCCAAGTCCCTTATGGACTGGGCGATGCCCGCCACATCTTCACGAGCGCAGAGCACACCATTCACGCCATCGGAAATCACTTCTTCCACCGATGTGCCGCGCATGCCGATGGCAGGCAGCCCGCAGGCCATGGCCTCCATCACCACCTGAGGCAAACCCTCGCTGCGCGACGGAAACAAGAACGCATCGGCTTCCTGCATCGCGGATACTACTGCCGATGCAGGCAGCCGACCCAGATCATGCATGTTGGATGGCATGTGCGATTTGTCATCTGCGGCTGCCGCACCACCGGTATAACGTAGCTCAAAGCCGTCTCCCAGTTCGCGCATGACTGGCGCAAGCAGGTCCACTCCCTTGCGCGCCATCCAGCCACCGACAAAAAGCAATTGGAACGGCCGCTGCAGCGGACGCTGCCGCCTTCCGGGCCGAAAAAACTCCGTATCAACGCCGTTATGTATCACCTCGATTGGCACATCGCATAGCGTTTTACGCGCCATGTCTGTCACGAAATGACTGACCGCTACCACCTGAGATGCGCGCCGCATGGTACGGCGCTCCCGCGGCGCAATCCACCATCGGTGATAAGCGCCGCGCAACCAGCCTTTGTAAGGCAGCAGGACCGGATCATGGACCGCATGGTGCAGCGTGGCCACTACAGGCAGGTGCCCTGGGAGAAATCGTGGGTGCAGCCAGGTATTGACGTGGCAAATGCTCGCCCAATCGGGTGCCTTGGGAATGGCAACCGTCCACGGTGCAAATTCTGCACGTAGTGGCAGCCAACTGATGCCTGCACGCAGCCCGCGCTCCTGCAAACCGGCCACCAGGCGCTCGGTAAATACGTCGGTGCCCGTGCCAGCACGTACAGCGGGAAACCAGATGGCGGGCGAGGCTGACATCATGGGCGCGGCCGCTCCAGTCGGTAGATCAAGGTAGGGATGATGGGAACAAGCGACTGCAACAGGGCGTCGGGAACGCGCCGCAACAGACGGTTACCCCAACTGTGCGGGCGCTCGATATCAAAAGTGACACGCCAACCTTGGAGACACAGGTTATGCCAGCGCAATGCTATAGCCTGAAGCAGCGTTTTCAGCTGAGCCACCTCCAGTGGTTCGCAGTCATAAAAATCGCCCTTCCCGCGCCAGCGCAGATAGGGACTGCGCCGCGACGGTGGCAGTGTGAGGTGCGTGGCGAAATAGCGCGCAATACCACCGGAGCCACAGCCAATTTCGAGCAACTGCAACGGCGACGTCTGAAGAGTGAAGCCCAGCAGGCGTTCAGTTTTCAGTGCCTTGAAGCGACGGGAAGCCAGATCGGTAACGGCGTGCGCGTGGCGCGTGGTAGGGGACATGGGCGGCCGAGCCTTCAGCTCATCAGCTCATTGCGCATTTTTTCGCCCAGCAAAGGCCAGGCAAATTGGGCTGCGAAAGAGCGGCAACCGGCTTGCCAGACAGCTGTGCCTTCGCCCAGCAAAGTCACTGCTGCCGATGCCAGAGCACCATAGTCACCCGGTGCCACGAGATGGCCAGATACGCCCTCTCCGACCGCATCAACGATGCCGCCCGTTGCAAAAGCAATTGTGGGCAAGCCATGGGCGGTAGCTTCGACGGCGACCATGCCGAAGCCTTCCGGGTCGCCGGGCAGATGGCGCACGGGGAAGATGTGCAAGGCGGCGCTTTCATAGGCACAAGCCAGTTCCTGTTCGTCGGTGATCACGCCCAGAAAACGGAGGTGCTGGCCAATGCCTGCTGCGTCGGCAACGGCCTGGATGCTGGGGCGGGTTTGCACGCTGGCGTGCAGCGAATCGGCAGGAGCCTCGCCGACCACGACGAGCACGGTGTCGGGCGCGGCCTGGACGATGGCGGGCAGGGCGCGCTGGACGAATTCGCGCAGGCCCTTGCGGGTGGTCAGCCTGCCCACCGACAGCAGCAGGCGGGCGCTGCCCAGGTTGTGGCGGGCGCGAAACGCTTGCAGTGCTGCCACGCTTTGCGGTGTCTCCGGCAGGGTGACGCCAGGGTGGATGATGCGGATTTTGTCTGCCGCCACACCCAGGCCACGGGCCAGTTCGGCGGTGGGCTGGCTGTTGGCGATGACGCCGTCCATGTGCCGGATGGCAGGGTGCCACAGGGCGCGGTAAACGGGGTGTTGCACGGCGGCGTCCAGCCCGTGCAGATACACATGGGCGCGAGCCCCACTGGCGCGGGCGACCAGCCAGGCGGCGGGGGCGGTCAGGCCGCTGCCTGCCAGCACGATGTGCGGCTTGAAGCGTCGCGCCACAGTGACGGCTTGCCATGCGGATGCCAGCAGGAAACGCGGCAGCGGGCGCAGCGGCACTTCCACCACCGGCACGGCGGCAGGGCGCAGCGCGGCGCTGCCCTGCGGGCCAATCACCTGCACCTGCGCGTGGCGCGAAAGCTCGTCGGCGATGTGCCAGTTCAGCCGCTCCATGCCGCCCACCAAAGGAGGTAGGTTGCGGGTTATGAGAAGGATGCGGGGCACGCACATGGGGGTATATCAAGTGTCCTTCGGCAATCGGGAACTCAATTTCTCGTCAGCCAGACGGATCAACATTTCAGCCTGCTGCAAGCACTCCTGCAAGGCTTGATCGGTCACCATTTCTCCCTCGTAGTCGCTCAGGTTACGCTGTTTGCGCAGTGCATCCAGAACACGAATGGTGACGGGCGTGACATCAAGGGTATGCACCAAGCATTGGAGCGTTGTTTGATGGTGCCCCGGCCTGTTGGTGGAGGTGCGCCAACCTCGTGCATGCAAGGCTGCATCCGCAATGGCGCGGATGGCTGTGTACGCACAGTCAAATCGGGTTTCCATACTGTTTTCGGTGCGCTGGGCATCGTACAGACGGATACGCGCCGTAGACAGCATTTTTTGCAGAAGCTGTGCGGAAAAAGGAACCTTGTCCAGTTGGCCTATCCGTGCCAAATTATTCAATTCTTCTTTAGACATGCAGTTCCCCTTGCAGCATCAGGCGTGGCTTGGCCAATAAATCTTGAACGAAGGGATTGCCCTCGGCCCGTTTTTGTGCCCATTCTGCTGGAGCCATGACCTTGGGGTTGATTTCACGGCCCAGCAAAGCTTGCGCGGGGTGCAGAGCCTCAACCGCCTGCGCAAAGCTGATGCGGCCCATCAGCAGCACATCCACGTCACTGCCCGCGTGTGCACTTCCGCTGGCCATGGAACCATAGACAAAAGCCAAGTCAATATGCGGGCGAAGTGGGGCAAGGGCCTGCTGCAGCACATCGGTCAGGCCGATGGTTTTACGCACCAGGGCTTGCAATTCCGGAAACACCGGATGCTGGTTGTTGACCCGAAACTGGACCTGATTGCCAACCCGTTGGCTGTGCAGCAGGCCTGCATGGGACAGCGCATCCAGTTCTTTCTTGAGTGAGCCGGGTGCGGCCGACGCCTGGCGAGCCAGCTCACGCAGGTGAATGCTTTGCTCGGGATGCATGCACAGCCAGGCCAGGGCTTTGCGGCGAGTCTGGTTGGGAAAGAGCAGTTCGGAGAGCATTGAGAATGTTCCAAAAACGGAAACAATTGTTCTTAAAAAAGAAACATTTTATGGTCTGTATCAAGCGTTCGTCAATGCAAGCAGGGCGCCTTGAATCCGAACGGTCATCGTCAAGATTCAAGCTGCGACGACCTTGCTGCTCGCTCCCAGCCGACCTCGCGTATCCACAATCAGCTGCGCGTGCATTTGCAGCAGCGCATAGTCGAAGCGATCGTGATCGGTGGCCAGCACCAGACAGTCGAACCGAGCGATGTTTTCGGGCGTGACCGGCACGGACTGCAGGTCGAAGGCGTAGTTGCGCTTCTTGGGGAAGGTTGGCACGTGCGGATCGCTGTAGGCGACCTCAGCGCCTTTACCCTGCAGCAGGTCCATGATTTCGACAGCGGGGGATTCACGCGTGTCGTCGATATTCTTCTTGTACGCTAGGCCCAGCACCAGGATGCGGCTGCCCTTGATGGCCTTGCCGCGGTCGTTGAGCGCGTCGGCCACCTTGCCCACCACCCAGTGCGGCATATGGTGGTTGATCTCGCCGGCCAGTTCGATGAAGCGGGTGTTCACGCCGTATTCGCGCGCCTTCCAGGTCAGGTAGTAGGGGTCTATGGGGATGCAGTGCCCGCCCAGGCCGGGGCCGGGCTTGTAGGGCACGAAGCCGAAGGGCTTGGTGGCGGCCGCGGCTATGACTTCGTGAATGTTGATGCCCATGGCGTCAGCGACGATCTTCATCTCGTTGACCAGGCCGATGTTGACGCTGCGGTGGATGTTTTCCAGCAGCTTGGTCATCTCGGCCGCGCGGGTGCTACTGACGGGCACCATGGTGGCAATGGCGTGTTCGTACAAGGCCTTGCCGAGCGCGAGACAGGTGGGGGTGGTGCCGCCGATGACCTTGGGGATGTCTTTCGTGCCGTAGTGCGGGTTGCCGGGGTCTTCACGTTCGGGGCTGAAGACCAGCGCGCAGTTCTCACCGGGTACCAGGCCGCGCTTGCGTAAGCGTGGTGCAAGCACTTCATCCGTGGTGCCGGGCCAGGTGGTGCTCTCCAGGCTGACGAGCTGGCCGGCGCGCATGTGGGGCAGTGCAGCTTCAACGGTGTTGACGATGAAGCTCAGGTCTGGCTCGCGGTGCGCGTCCAGCGGGGTGGGCACGCAGAGGATGAGGGCGTCAACCTCGGGAGTGCGGGTGAAGTCGGTTGTGGCTTCGAAGCCCTGCTGCAAGGCGCACTGGATCAGTTCCGGAGTGAGGCGTTCGATATAGCTCTGCCCCGCATTGAGCCGCGTTGTCTTGGTGGCATCGATATCAAACCCAATGACCTTGAGCCCTACTTCGGCAAAGCGCAACGCCAGCGGCAAGCCGACATAGCCGAGACCATAGACACCAATCACCACAGCTTTGCTGACGATGCGATCGTGGAGGAACTGAAGGTGCGACATGGGATAACCTTTTCTCACCCGTGAGCTTCTCACATCAGACGAGACTTTGGATATCTTTGCCGCTGTATTCAGACAGCCGCCAGCCGCTGCACGGTATCGGGAAACTTCTCAACCAGACGAATCAACAGAGCAGCTTGGGCGTTGGGCTTGGCCCGGCCTTGTTCCCAGTTCTCCAGCGTGCGGGGGTTGGTGCGCAGGTAGCTTGCGAATACGGGGCGCGACAGGCGCAGGCGCTCACGCAGGGCAAGCAGTTCGGCAGCCGCAATATCGGGCGCGTGCTTCACTTGCACCTCGTGCGTGCGCAGTGTTTGCTTGCCCTGGCGTTCGTCCGACAAGGCTTCAAAGCCTTCGGTCAGTTCCGCAAACAGGTTTCGCTTTTTCATCGACGGGCCTCCAGTTCGGTTTTCAGCATGTTCCTGGCACACCAAGGTGAACGACCTCTTGCGCGCGGACATCAAGGCCGGTCGTCTCAAGGCAATGTCTTGATCCAATCAGCCGCCTGCGCCCGGCTGGCAGGCGCAGGGAGCTATTCAAACCGAAGCGATGCGGGAATGGATTGCCGACGGCGATGGCTACAGCGCAAACCGCTCGCGCAGGATGCGGTTGACGCGGGTTTGCCAGCCGTCACCGGTGGCGCGCAGCACGACCAGCAAGTCGGGATCAAGGCGCAACTTGACGGCTTCCTTGGTGGCCGCCGCCTTGGGACGTCCGCCCAGTTTGGCGCGCAGCGGCGCGGGCAATTGATCAGCCCGCAGTGCGTGGGCCACTTCGGGCGCGCTCCATTCGGGGTTGTCCGCATCGACTCGTTCAGGCTTGGGTTGCTTGTTCATACCTTTTGACCTCTCGCGCATTGGCCTTGCGCAGGCTGATGACCCGCACGCCCCGGGCCGTTTCCGTGAAGACCAGCGCATGCACGCGCCCGGCCAGCGGGCCCAGCGCGCGCCAGCGCACTTCGCCGTAGTCGCGGCGGTTGTCCGCCACATACACGGCACCCTGGAAGTCGAACTGCGCCGCCGCATCGAACGCAATACCGCGCATCGCCACATTGCGCTCGCTTTTGGCTGCATCGTAGCTGATTTCCACTTGGTTATTGTACCCCCATGAACCGGTATCCAATTTTCTGCTGAGGCGGTTGAGAGCCGTAGGATTTCGAGTGCGCTGAACCGATAGGACATCCATATTGTCTTTCCATGCCCGCTTGTACGCTGCTACGCGCTGCTTGCAAAGACGATCAAATAGTTATTGCGCAATTTTGTGTAATTGTGCAAGACTACACACATGGATAGTGCAGCGCTCATCAAGCGAATCAAGGCGGATGGATGGGTGCTTGTGCATACCGTTGGTTCGCACCATCAGTTCAAGCACCCGACGAAACCGGGCAAGGTCACCGTGCCACACCCGAAGAAAGACCTGCCGCTGCCCACCGTGCGCAGCATCCTCAAGCAAGCCGGGCTCCGCTGAGAAGGAGCCTTTTGAGAAAGGAAAACCAAGTGCTCTATCCCATCTACGTTCACAAAGACCAAGGCTCGGCCTATGGGGCAATCTTTCCGGATTTCCCCGGCTGCTTCACCGCAGCGGATGAGCTCAAAGACCTTCCCGCGGCAGCTCAAGAGGCTGCAGAAGCCCATTTCGGGGCCGATGGCGATCCGATCCCCGCCCCCAGCTCTCCGGAAGCCTGGGCAAAGAACAAAGACTACCGGGGCGGGTTCTGGCTCCTGGTGGATATCGATCTGAACAAGGTTCGCTCGCGCGCGGTTCGGGTGAATATCAGCCTTCCGGAATCTCTCGTCGGCCGCATCGATGAAGCAGCGCGCCGCCGCGGGCAGTCTCGTTCAGCCTTCCTTGCCATGGCAGCAGAGCGTGAGATGGCTCTAGCCTGATTGGTCGGCCCTGAAAAATTGGTTTTTTCAGGCGGTATCTGTCAACGTAGTTGTCCGCTTTTTCAAGCTGCCCCTGGCTCGCCGCATGGTGCGATGGAGGCGTGAAGGCGCGCGATCTGCTACGCAAGGCATACAGGCTCCTGATCGTCAGGCTATGCCTCATACACAAAAATAAATCAGGACAGGCTCCGCAACTTCAATTTCAGGAAAACACCACCTCGACCATGCCAGCCGCCTCGGGCTGCTGGTCAGGCCCCACCACAATCTGAACCCGCCGCCCCAACTGTGCGGAGAAGCGCGGGTAATGCTGTCGTTCAGCAGTCATGTAGTGCGTTCAGGTTGAATCGAGGGGTCGCCCATTTTGGATTTTATCTATGTCTGATTCGGAATATTGAATTGACTAATCCGGGATTGCGTCTTTCTGATCGTGTCAGAACAAGTCAAATAAAATGAAAAAGCAGTCACCGGACAGCGCTATGTTCAAAACTTCAACCTGTCCTTCATGAAGGACATTTTTCTTGAATTTAGCAATAATCATCTTATAATCGAGACATTTATAGGCCAGATGCTTCCCATCCGCACCACTGCCGACTTGGGTTTGGCCGTCCGCAGCGCCCGCCAGGATGCGGGCCTGAAAGCCACCCGGGTAGCCGCCCAGGCGGGGCGCAGCCGCGACTTGCTGCACCGGCTGGAGGGCGGCGGCGATGTCACCACCAGTGCCTTGCTGGACGTTTTGCACAGCATGGGCTACACGCTGCGGCTGGAAAAGCTGGCCTTGCCCACGCTGGAGGAAATGCGCCAGCGCTTTGCCGACGACGATGACGAATAGGCGCCGCCGCCATGCAGGCATCCATCAAGCTGCTGCAGGTTGAACTGAGAACCGTTCGGCCACCGACGGCCGGCATGATCGAGACCCGTCTTGGATCGCCCTGCTGGATCGTCATGTGCTGGTGGCAGCGTTTTCAAG
The DNA here is from genome assembly GCF_000484635.1 of Comamonas badia DSM 17552. Taxonomy (GTDB): domain Bacteria; phylum Pseudomonadota; class Gammaproteobacteria; order Burkholderiales; family Burkholderiaceae_C; genus Comamonas_C; species Comamonas_C badia. The sequence continues at coordinate 453,447 of NZ_AXVM01000002.1, forward strand.
CAAAATCTACCGCAAACGCCCACCCATCAAGCGCTGAAAGCTATCAATTTATATTCATCACGGCTCTTGACTTCTCGTGCATTGGTGTTGCGCGGGCGGATCGCCCGCCGCCCCAAAGCCGCCCTCTTGGGCAAAGGCCGGCTCGAAGTCCAGCATGTCGGTGCCGCGCATGCCCACCCCCCGAGCCACTGCGCGCCAGCCCGCCACGGCCTGGGCCACTTCGCTCCAAATCGCCTGCGCTTGCGCAGCATCCAGCCTGAAGTACGACGCGGCGGCCATCAGCATGTCCCGGCTGTCGACGGCGCCTGTGTCCTCGGTGAGCCAGGTCTTGCTCTCCCGATGGTCGCCCGGCATCGGGTTCAGGTCGAAGGCCGGCGACAGGCGCCAGCCGCGCCGGCGCGCGTCGTACAGGAGGCCGGTGTTGCGCAGGTGGTCGTCGGTATTGCAGATCAGGAAGTTGAAGACCAGCCGGCGCCACAGCTCATGGATGTCGGCGATCGGATCGGCGCCCGACTGAAGCAGCGCATCCACCAGTTCGGTGTGGGCATGCGTCGCATCGCGACCATCGGACTGGAGCACCGTCGCGGCCGACACGTAAGGGATGCGCGCCTCGTCATCCACCTACATCACGAAATCCGCGGGGTCCAGTACAGGCGTGCCGCGGTCTTCCTGCCGCAGCTTCGCATGGGCGCGCCGGATCACGCGCTCGCCCCAGGCGTCGGGCGCGGTGTCCTCCAGCGCGAGGAAGAACACCTGCCGGGGGTGCTGCACGCCGGCCAGACATGGCCGCAGCCATGGCGAGCATTTGCAACGACGCAGACCGCCCAAGCCAGGGATGCGCCGCGCGCCAGGGACTTGTTCAGCGTTGCCTTTACGGCAAAAATTCCTGGAGCCCGCCTTGAATGGGTATTTTTCGCCACCACAAAATAATCATTGATACCGGATTAAATTGCCTCTACAATTTAAACCGTGCGCTACACATTCGATCTCGCCAAGCAAGCAGCCAACGTGGCCAAACATGGCGTGTTTTTCGCGGCGGCCCAAGACTTCGAGTGGGAAACTGCCTTGGTCGAAGTGGACAACCGCCACGCCTACGGTGAAATCCGCTTCACCGCCGTTGGCTTGGTTGGTGAGCGCGTGTACGTGATGGTCTTCAACCTGCGCGAGACTTCCGTTCGAATCATCAGCCTGCGTAGGGCAAACAATCGTGAGGTTCGCCGCTATGCAAATCACATCTAAGTCGGGGCGCAAGCTCCACGTACCCACCGAAGCAGAAGATCAAGCCATCAACGCCGGGATCGCTCAAGACCCTGACACCCCCGAACTCGGTGCCGAGTTCTTCGCCAAGGCCAAGCCCGCGCCTGAAGCGCTCGGCCAACAGGTTGTTGCGGCGCTCAAACGCGGTCGCGGGCGGCCTGTTGGCAGTGTTGCCGAGCAAACCAAAGAGAAGGTGAACCTTCGCCTTGATCCTGACGTTCTGGATGCCCTGCGCGCTTCTGGGCGAGGGTGGCACACCAAGGTGAACGACCTCTTGCGCGCGGACATCAAGGCCGGTCGTCTCAAGGCAATGTCTTGATCCAATCGTCAACTGGCAAGCGCAGGGAGCTATTCAAACCGAAGCGATGCGGGAATGGATTGCCGACGGCGATGGTTACAGCGCAAACCGCTCGCGCAGGATGCGGTTGACGCGGGTTTGCCAGCCGTCACCGGTGGCGCGCAGCACGACCAGCAAGTCGGGATCAAGGCGCAACTTGACGGCTTCCTTGGTGGCCGCCGCCTTGGGACGTCCGCCCAGTTTGGCGCGCAGCGGCGCGGGCAATTGATCAGCCCGCAGTGCGCGGGCCACTTCGGGTGCGCTCCATTCGGGGTTGACCGTGCTGGAGCACATGGAGAAGCGCGACGCCGAAGATTTCATCGAGAGCCCCGCCATCCTGCGCAACCTCATCGCCGGAGGCTGGGCGTGATGCAAGTCTCCACTCAACGCGAATGCTGCGCCACGTACTTGCGCAGCACGCCATCCATGCGCGACTGCCAGCCCTCCCCGGTGCTGCGGAAGAACTCGACCACCTCCGGAGACAACCGGATCGTGGTTGACACTTTGGTGGGTGTCTTTTGCGGGCCGCGCCGACGGATACCCAGCGTCTCCTGCAGCGCCAACGGCAGCACCTCATGGGCAGGCCGGAACTTGGCCAAGTCCTCTGCCGTGAGTTCGCGAACCTCGCCGTCCGCATCAATCAGTGGTGCGCGCTTGCTCATATGCCTTGACCTCCCGGCTGTTCGCCCTGCGAAAGCTGATCACACGAATGCCACCTTCGATCGGAGTGAAGCAGAGCATGTGCAAGCGCTGGTCCAGGTAGCCAGCAGCCACATAACGCACCTCCGGGTAGACCTTGCGGTCATCCACACCAACGATGGCGCTGCTGAAATCAAACTCGGCCGCCCGCTCGAACGACAGTCTGCGACCGGCGATGTTTCTCTCGTTCTTGACAGGATCGAATTCGATCAGCACGGGTTAATTGTGCATACGATCAGGGATCAAGGCAAGCAAATCGTATGTACGAATCTGTGTGATTTGACAGGCCCTCAGCCAAAAAAACTTCGGACTGGCAGCGTCAACTGCCAGCCCGACGTCCGAACCCACACGGCGCCAACCGTGTGATCTCTTGACCCGCAACCCTTCTCACAAGGAAACAGACTCCACAACACTCGCACCCGCACCGGCAATCCAGGCTGAAGGGAGCCAGACGATTGCTTCCGCCCCTCAGCAGTCCAGCGCTGGAACAATCGAACCAACCTCCAACCCGATCACCGCCTTCGATGTGTTAAGCCAGATCGAGGAAATCGGCATTCACTGGTGGAGCGTCATCGACGACACATTGGAAACACATCACGCACGATATGCTGCGTCGCCTGGATCCTAACGAACGCCAGGACCAGACTGCTACCAACAACTGATTGAACTGGGGCACTTGAAATGCCACCCAAGCGCGAACGCGCCAGCGCCCAGGGCTTGCTGCCGCTCATGGAAGCGCGGCCGTGGCGCAACGGCAAGACCATCACCTACCGCTACCACCCCATCGGCGGCAAACCGACCCGGCAACAACCACCCGCGTGTACGAGCGCAGCCGGGTTTCCAAGCGGAAGTCTCTATGAAAAAAGCCCCCGCGATTTCCCACGGAGGCCTTTAAATTTCCCACGGCTACAAACTATGTAGCAGCAGACTTAGCATTTATGGGGTGGCTGATGGGGCTCGAACCCACGACAACAGGAATCACAATCCTTTCAGAGTAGCATTTGCCCGCGTTGATTGGCGCCGATAGAATCCATATAAATCAATACATTACAACATATATACTGGATATAAAAACAGTTTTAGTGTTGATTGATATTCCCTAAAATTGGGTAATTCTGGCTACATGGTGGCTACATGAACCACCAACCCGGAGCAATCAGCATGGCGCGACCGAAGAAAAGCGAAGCTCCCGACCTGTCCGACCGGATAAATCTGACCGCTGGGGCAATCGAGCGCCTGACCTGTCCGGCTGACAAGCAACAGGCATTCATGCGCGACAGCGAAGCCCCAGGCCTGCGCGTGCGTGTAACCGCTGCCGGTGCGAAATCGTTTGTCTATGAGGCCAAGCTGAACCGGCAAACCATTCGCCGCACCATCGGGGACGTGAAGCTGTGGAACATCGAACAGGCCCGCACCGAAGCCCGACGCCTTGCCGTGGTACTGGACAACGGGCGAGACCCGAGAGAGATTGAGCGCCAACAACGGGCCGCCCAAGCAGCGCAAAAGGCCGCAGACGCCGCCCAGGCCGTCACTGTAGGCGAGGCATGGGCCACCTATTGCAAGGCACGCCGCCCGCATTGGGGCGAGCTGCACCAGCGCGACCATGCAGGCATGATGGCCCCAGGGGGCGAGCCCAAGAAGCGCGGCAAGGGCACTACCGAACCCGGCCCGCTGGCGCACTTCGCATCGATGCGCCTGGCGGACGTGACGCCCGAGGCCGTGCAGGCATGGGCCAGCGATGAAGCTACGCGCCGCCCTACCCGCGCCCGGCTGGCCCTGAGCCTGTTACACGCCTTCCTGAACTGGTGCAGCGAACAAGCGCAGTTTGCCGACGTGGTGGGGGACAAGAACCCCGCACACACCCGCCTAGCCCGTGAATCTCTGCCGCTGCCCAAGCCCAAGCGTGACGCGCTGCTGAAAGAACAACTACCCGCATGGTTCGCCGCCGTGAGTGCCATCAACCACCCGGCCATATCGACCTACCTGCAATGCCTGCTGCTGACTGGCGCAAGGCCGGGCGAGTTGCTGACCCTGAAATGGGACGACGTGGATACGCAGTGGCAGGGGCTGACCATCCGCGACAAGGACGAAAGCAAGGGCGGGCAAGACGGGCACCGCATCATCCCGCTCACGCCCTACGTTCACCACCTGCTGGCGAGCCTGCCGCGCCATGGCCTCTACGTTTTCGCTGGCACCCGTGGCGAGCCGCTGCACAAGCCCAACGTGGCGCACACCAAGGCATGCGCCGTAGCTGGCCTGCAGGGGCTCACGCTGCACGGCCTGCGCCGCAGTTTCGGCAGTCTGTCCGAGTGGCTGGAACTGCCCGCCGGGGTTGTTGCGCAGATTCAGGGGCACAAGCCCAGCGCCACCGCTGAGAAGCATTACCGCGTGCGTCCGCTTGACCTGCTGCGCGTGCACCATGAAAAGCTGGAAGTGTGGATACTGGAACAGGCCGGGATTGAGTTTCAGCCCCAGGCCGAACCGGGCAAGCTGCGCATTGTCGGGGGTGATAAATGAGCGTCTATGAGTTTGAACGCGCTTATGCCGTTCAAGAAATTTTGCGTGTCGAGGGCACTAATCCAGCCATTGCAGAAAGCGCACAAGCTGCCTTTGACGGCGATATTGAGGCCGCTTCCAGCCTTTCAATCGTCCTTGAAAATCACAATCGCGGCACAGTCGCTTTGATGATGTGGCGTGGGCGAGTAAAGCGCGAAGCCTTCCGAGCTTACTTTTCCAGCGTTTGGGACCATGACCATCGGCACGTCATTCGAGCCGCCAAAACCCGCCGCACGCTGGCGGCGATGTTTCGATATGCCGACTTCCCCAAGCCCGCAGACATGCCAGAGCGCCTGACGTTATGGCGGGGCACGTCCTACCTATCGCAGCGCGATGCAGTACGCGGTTATTCGTGGACATGGGACAGAGACACCGCCTGCTGGTTTGCCATGCGCTTTGCCGACCTCAACGGTTCCCCGATGGTGCTGCGAGCCGAAATCAATAAGGCTGACGTTGCGCTACTTCATGATGGCCGTAGCGAGCGGGAGGCGGTTTTGTTGCGCCCGCCTGCTGCCGTGGTTTGTGGCGATGTAGCCGACTGGCAAGTTGCAGCATGCCGATATGAAGCCGCAAAGAATGCCATCTCAAAGAGCCGGGCAAGCTGCGCGCCGTGAACTGATTTACCGCGAAGCCCCGGCGCGGCAAGACCGGGGCAAAAGACGGGGCCGCAAGGTGCGGAAACACCAGAGCGGCCCCTGACCATCGTCAAAACGGAGCTTTGAAAATGGCTGTTGCTACTGTATCAACCCCCCAAGCGCTGGGCGAACATTACGAGCCGTCTGCAACTTTGAATCACGTATTGTTGGCCCAATCCAACGGATATCAGCTATGGCGAACTGTTGCTAAGCGGGACGGTTTCCAGCCTCTTGACCGCGTGGACTTCCAAATCCTGGATGACGGCGAATGGGTGGCGTCCCATTCCCGCGAAAGTGGAGCGCGCCTACTTTTTCAGGCGCTTTCAAAACGCCTCGCGTAACCGTTACGCCCCAGCTAGGCAGGGCCGCAATCCTGCTGAAAAGTCGGACACCTTCACCGACCTGCTGGGGCACCTTTTGAGGGCCGCACTTGAAGGAGTGCCACTTTGCCGACATACAACGAAACTACCGGCACTTGGGAGCCGGACGAGGATGAAATTGATGCCGCTGCCGAGCATGAAATTCTGCTTAGGCACATCGGCAAGGCACCCGCCCAGCCTGCGCCGCTGCCAAACCCCATTCTGTTTCATCCTGACCTAGCGGATAGAGAGTTTGGGAGCCATCTGCTATCGGTGCCAAAGCTGACTGAATGGGCCGCAAAGCAAGGGCTAGAGGTTGTCGCACAGCCGCCTATCGAGCGTTTCAAGTTCGTTCAAGTGGAGGCGCTTTTGTGCGCCATCGAGCGCGCCGCAATGGACAGCGCACCCGAACCGATGGCCGCCGCAGTTGTGCAAGCAACGCCGCACCTAGCGCAAAACCGCGCCGCCGAAATCGCCCCGCGCTGGCTGGTGAGTGCCGATGCCCACCAACAATGGCGACGCCTGCTAGAAAAAGCAATTGAGGCGGGCGAGCTTGCATTGCTGCACTTCGGTTCAAAGCTGCCGGTTCAAGTCGGTTCCGAGCCCCAGGCCGCAGCGCCTGCGCCCGTGGTGACAGGCAGCGCCAGCAATGCGCCAGAAATGACCCCGTCGCCGGTGGCAACCGGTCATGTTGCATTCGCATTTGATGGCCTGCGAGGATGGAATGAAAGGGCGTGGAAAGACAATTTAGGAAGCCCGCCAAAGTGGCTAGATAGCTGCATTGCGATACGTGGGCAACAAGGGATTAGGGAACACCATTGGAACCCCGTTCTTATCGGTGCCGCGCTGGTGCGCAATGGACACGCGAAGCAGAACAGCATTCGCGCAAGGTTCCAAACCAAGCCACAGCTACGAGACTGGTTAGAGGCATGGAAAACCTACGAGGCCGACTATCTCGACAACGATTGAAACGCCGCCAGAACCCCGGGGGTGAACCCTGGATTTTTAGGGAAATCGCCCGCAGACCCGCATGAATGCTTGATTCCAGAACCTTGGGGTTATTCGGATAAATCCGGGGTTGTCGCAATTCGCCCATACCTAGCCCGTGCTGCTGGGTTGAAAGCAAATTGCGATGCAAGCAACGAATCACAGCGCTGTATCTGAGCCCCAGCAGTTCCCCCCGCTGGAACTGGAAACCCGCCCCCGCGTGCCGACTGAGCAAGCCGCGCACTACCTGAACCGCCGCCCGCAGACCCTGCGGGGCTGGGCCTGCGCCGAAACCTTCCCGGATGGCCTGCGCCCCGTCCGCATCAATGGCCGCTTGGGCTGGCCTGTTGCTGGCATCCGTGCCGTGCTGGGGGTATGACATGAACGCCCCCCGAAAATGCCAAGCCCCGGCACCTCTCACAGCAACCGGGGCTCAGGGCGAACAACTTAGCTTTCTGCCGCCGCCGCCATTTTGCCCGACATGGCCCAAACGTGGAACCCTTGCCGATAAGGCGCTGGGAATGCTGATGGATGGCCGCGTGATTGACCATCCGGAATTTGAGGATGTCACGCAGTCCTGGCGCTTGGGAGCCGTGATTTTCACGCTGCGCGCACTTGGCTGGCCGGTGGAAACCATTGAAATCCCGAGCCCTACCGAGCACAGCCCCGACCGCGTGATTGCCCTTTACCGTCTGGATGGCAAATACACCGCGCAAGCCCTGGCAATGAATGGGGGTGCAGTCTGATGGCCGCAGATATCGACCGCGCACGCGAAGCACTGCAAGCCATCCCGCCCGACATGCCGCGTGATGATTGGGTGCGTGCGGGCATGGCCGCCCAAGCCGCCGGGCTGGAGTTTGCCGACTTTGACGCCTGGAGTGCCGGGGCCACAAACTACGATGCCCGAGCCTGCCGCGACACGTGGCGCAGTTTCAAACCGGGCCGGGGTGTAGGCGCTGGCACGTTGTACCGCGTGGCCGCTGAACACGGCTGGCGCATGGGTGAAGGCAAACCCCTGCAACACCCGCAGCAAGCCCCCAGGAAGGCCACACAGCCGCCGCGCACACCGCGCAAGGGCATGGCACCTGCTGAGGTTTGGGCGCGCTGTGAGCCTGCTACGCCAGCGCATCCGTACTGCAAGCGCAAGGGCATCGATGGCCCGCCGCTGGCTGGCCTGCGCGTACTGCCTGAAGGCGACACCCTGCGCATCCGTGGTGCGAGCATGTCCGGGTCTTTGGTGATTCCCGCCTATGCCGCAGACGGCACGTTGCAAAGTCTGCAACTGATACCCGCAAGCGGCCCAAAGATGAACCTGCCCGGCGCACCGATGGCCGGGGCTCGGTTCACCGTGGGCACACCCGAGGCCGGGGAGCCGACGTACTTGTGTGAGGGTATCGGGCAAGCATGGGCCTGCTGGCAGGCAACCGGACACGCTGCCGTCTGCTGCTTTGGCTGGGGCAACGTGGGCACCGTGGCGCGCGCTATTCGCAAAGGGGACACCGCCGCCCGGCTGGTGCTGGTGCCTGACGTGGGCAAGGAAGCCGACGCGCTACGCATCGCCGCTGAGCTTGATTGCAAGGTGGCAACCATGCCCGAAGGCGAGCCGCAAAACTTCGATTGCAACGACTACGCACAGCGTGAAGGTGCCGACGTGCTGGCCGATTTGCTGGAACGTGCCAGCGAGCCGCCCAGGCCCGCGCCGCTGCTGCCCGTGGTTGACGTTGCCGGGGTGCTGAGCCACCCGAGCGCCCCGCCGCGCTTTGTATGGGGGCAGTACCTGCCGCGCCAGCAAGTGGCGTTGCTGGGCGCGCATGGGGGCACTGGTAAAAGCACCATTGCATTGATGCTGGCCGCTGCTGTGGCAACAGGGCGCGAGCTTTTCGGGCATGAAACCGAACAGGGCCGCGTGGTGTTTGCTTCGCTGGAAGATGGCGCGGACGTGGTACGCCACCGCCTGGCGTTTATCTGCCAGCAATGGGGCATTGCGCCGCACACCCTGGCGCAAAATCTTGTGATAGCCGATGGCACAAGCCACCCGGAACTATTCACCGCTGAGCGCCGCGAACAAGGGCACACCACGCCCAGCTATGCCGAACTGCGCGAGCTTGTGAAGAGGGCCGCGTTGCTGGTGATTGATAACGCATCGGACGCCTACGCGGGCGACGAAATCCAGCGCCAGCAAGTGCGCGCCTTCATTCGCTGCCTGGCAGAAATCGCGCGTGCTGAGGATTGCGCCGTGCTGCTGCTGGCACACGTGGATAAGAGCACAAGCCGCACGCGCAAAGCCGAAGGCGGCGAGGGCTACAGTGGTTCAACGGCCTGGAATAACAGCGTGCGAAGCCGCCTATTCATGGCCCGCGCTGAGGATGGCACCCTGAGCCTGGAACACCAGAAAAGCAACCTAGGGCCATTGGCCGCGCCGCTCACGCTGCACTGGCCGCATGGTGGCCTGCCCGAAGTGGACACACCTGCAACCGGGGTTGTTGCGCACATTGCCGACAACGTGGATAGCAAGGCACTGCTGAAGCTGATAGCGGAATTTTCCGAGCGTGGCGAGTACATCGCACCGGGCACCACGTCACCCAGCAACGCCGCCCGCCTGCTGGCGCATGAATCGACATACCCCAAGCGCAAACCACGCGAAGTGTTTGATTTGCTACGCCGTGCTGAACGCGCCGGGCATATCGAGCGCACCAGCTACAGGGACAGCCAACGCAAGACACGCGAGCGCTGGGGCGTCACCAGCAAGGGCAGGCAATTTGCGGGGCTTGCGCCAACTGCGCGAACTGCGCGAACTATTGAAGATTGCGCAGATGCCGCAGCAGTTGCGCCAACTGCGCAAACTGCGCGGGGGGTTATAGGGGGGAGCGCGCGCGCAAAAGATGGCGCATTACCTGCCTGCTGGAACGAAAACCAAGAAGGTCGCGACGCATGGGGCGTCACCAGCAAGGGGCGCGAGTTTGCCGGGCTGCCGCCTGCAACTGCGGGCAGTGCGGGCACATATGAAGAACCCGCACCTGTCGCACCTGCCGCACCTACTGCGGGCAGTGCGGGCAGTGCCTAGGGGGTATGGGGGAAAGCGCGCCGCACTTTTACCGCCCGCAGCGCGCTCTCTTTGGAACCGAAAACACCGGGCGGGCTTTGTGATGGGTGAGCCGCAGGGGCCGTGAAAGGCCGGGCACCGCCACCCCGTTTACATCATCAATCGACGAAAGACAAACCATGACCGAACTGCAAAACATCGACACCCAGGCCGACTACCGCGAAGCCATCGCCAAACTTGGGGGCTACATGAGCGCGCTTGCTGGCGAGCAGCAGGTGGCAACCGAGTTGGACGCCAAGCGGACTGCGCGCGATTCCAAACCGCAGAATGAGGCGGGCGACCCTATCGCGCTGGCCGACGAGCTGCTATCCGGTGCTGCCGTTCACGACGATTTGGGCAAGCGCATCGCGGATACCGCGCGCAGGATTGCAACCCTTCGCCGCGCCATCGAACACCAGCGCGCCGAGGTAACGCGCATCCGTGGCGAGCATTCGCACCATGTCTGCCGCGCCGCCGTTTCCGAGCATGTGGCCTTGGTGGCACGCATCATCAAGGCAGTCGAGGAACTGCACGCCGCGAACTGTGCCGAGCGGCAATACCGCGAAGCCATCGAGCAAGCGGGCTACAGCAGCACGCACCTGCCGCCTATGGCTTTCATGCCGCGTGGCGTGGAGTACTTTGACACCAGCAGCCCGGACGGTGGATATGCGCCCGCGTGGTTGCGCGAGGCTGGCGAGTACACGCGCACGAAACAGATACCGACCGAGGCAGCCGAGCAGGCCGCCCATGTCGCCGCACGCCGCACGCGTGATGCTGCGGTGAAGGCTTTGGCGAAATCTGCTGACGTGGGAATCCTGGCCGATTGAGGCACGGGAGCGTATCCGTAAGGCGGCACTGCCCCTGCATGGTTCGCTGTGCAGGGGCACTAGGGGGGTACGGCAAAAAGTCTAGAGCCCCTTCGACTGGATACCGCCCGGTTCCGCACGCGCAAAAAATATCGCCCGCCGAAAACAATCAAGATGACCCGCCCACGCAAAACGAGTAGCTCGGGCTGGGGTGGCCGTCGTCCTGGTGCTGGAAGGCCGCTGGGTTCGCGCAACCGCTCGAGGCTGATTGAGGGCTTGCCCGTGGTCGACGACCCGCGGCGGTGGCTTTTGGCGCTGGTGAACCATGAGAGGGCACCGCTGCGCCTACGGATGAACGCGGCAAAGGCGCTGCTGCCCTACTACCATGAAAAAGCGAAGTGAAAGACACCGCACCAATGAATCAAACCGCACTACTTGAAGCCGTGGCCACTGCTGCGCTGGCATGGAATCGCGCACGGCTGGCCCGTATCGAGGTTGCCCGGCGCGTGCCTGACTGGCGACACCCACAGTACGCGATGGCATCCCGAGCATTCGATGATGCACGCAAGGCCGAAGCATCGGCTAAGGCCAGACTGCGCAAAGCGTGCGCTGCTGCTGACCCGGCGAGCCTGACCTTTGACGTGCAGGCGTGCGAGGTTATGGAACTGGTAACGCTGCCGGGTTGCCGATAACGCGCATTTGAGCAACACCCCCATGCAAGCCCCCGCTGCGGGGCTTTTCTTTTTCTGGTGCTGGGTGGCTACATGCCCGCTACACGACACAAAACCCTGCACCGTTGGCTACATGGTGGCTACACGACTTGGAAAAAGACAAACCCCGCTAGCGTTTGCATAGCGGGGTTTCTTTATGTAGTCTGGGGTGGCTGATGGGGCTCGAACCCACGACAACAGGAATCACAATCCTGGACTCTACCAACTGAGCTACAGCCACCGTAGCCGACGATTATATCTGGCAATTGTGGGCGCGATAGCGCAGCGTCACTCCTGTTCCGTCGGATCGGCAGAAGGCCGCGGCACCTTGATTTGCGCCTTGTAGCGCTGCTTGAGCAGGTCGTAGTATGCAAGGGCTTCAGCCTGAGTCCAGGCTTGGGCGTATTGCTGCTGCAGCGCCTTTTGCTGGGCCTCGCCTTCCGCTTCCCGGGGCACGATGCGCTCCAGCTTCACGACGGCATAGCCCTGTGCTCCCAGATCAACCCCAATCCAGGCCGGGAGCTTGTCCGCAGGGGCGCGCAGAACAGCATCCAGCAAACGCGGGGGCTGCTGCTGCGCCTGGTCTCTTGAAACCGTGATGGCCGGTGCAAGGCCGGTGGCGCTGGCTGGCGCCTGCTGCCAGGCAGCCAGCTTGGCGGCGCCATCCGCCTGGGCCATTTCAGCCGATTTCTGCGCCACATAGGCACTGCGCACGCGGTCCTTGGCCTTGTCGAAGGGCAAGGTCTCGGCCGGCTGGTAGGCGGTGATTCGGCCTGCGGCCATTTCATTGCTCCCCACTTCAACCGCTTCGGTGTTGCGCTTGGTCTGCAGCGATTCTGGCGAGAAAAGAGCGTCCAGAAAGCGTGGGTTCGCAAGCACGCCTTCGGCGCCCGGGTTGGGCGTTCGCGCGACGCCGGTGGCGGTCTGGATCTTGAGCTTGAGCTTTTCGGCCACCGGCTGCAGGCTGTCGGGCTGTTCGTACACGATGTTGGAGAAGGTTTCGGCCACTTCGGCAAACTTGCGCTGCGCCTGCTGCTGGCGCAGCTCGGCTTCCAGCTTGGGACGCAGCTCATCAAAACTCGGAATCTTGGAGGGCTTGATGTCCGTCAGCATGATGATGTGGTAGCCGAAATCGGTGTCCACCACGTCGCTGATGTCGCCCTTTTTCATGGAAAACACTGCTTCTTCAAACGGCTTGACCATGGCGTCACGGGTAAAAAAGCCCAAGTCTCCGCCCTGCGCGGCCGAGCCCGGATCCTGCGAATTCTTCTTCGCCACCTCGGCAAAGCTGGCCGGGTCCTTGCGCACCTGCGCCAGCAGTTCGTCGGCCTTCTTCCTGGCTTTTTCCCGCTCGGCGGCAGGCGCATCCTTGGGTGCGTTGATGAGGATATGGCTTGCGCGCCGCTCTTCCTTGGTACCCAGGCGATCCTGGTTTTCCTTGTAGTAGGTGCGCAGATCGTCTTCGCTGACGGTCAGCCCTTGCTTGATGGCGTCGATGTCGAGCACGACATATTCGATCGACGCTTCTTCGGTCTGACGAAAGAGTTCCGGATGGGCCTGGTAGAACGCCTGCAGATCTGCCTCATTGACCGTGACCTTGGATGCATAGCTGGCCGCATCGAAGCGCGCCACCTGAATTTCACGGCGCTGCAGCAAGGCATCCATGCCCAGGTTGCTTTCGGCCGGCGTGGCAAAAGCGGTGGAAACCACTCCGCCCATCACCTGCGCCACAGCAAGATCGTTGCGCATCTGCGCCTCAAAACCTTCCGGCGTCAAGCCCTGCGCGCCCACGAGGGCGCGATAGGCCTGCGTATCCAGGCTGCCATCCGGCTTGCGCAGCTGCGCGATGGCCGGAATATTCTGCAACTCGCGCGCCAGCTGGGCATCGCTGACCATCAGATGCAGGCGCTGCGCCGCGGTAGCCAGCACGCGGTCGCGCACCAGGCGCTCAAGCGTGGCATAGCGTGCCTGTGGCGAATCCAGCAGCCTGCTGTCCATTCCCGGCTGCTGGGCGCGCAGGCGATCGGCCTGCTCCCTGTGGGCATTGTCCCAATCGGTCTGCGTGATGGCTTTCCCGTCCACGCTCGCGACCGTCGGGCTTTTTTCGGAAAAATAGTTGCCATCAATGCCGAAGAGCACAAAGGAAGGGATGATCAGCAGAAACAGCACCCCCATGACGATCTTGGAGTGCTTGCGGATGGCTTCAAACATGAACTGGTCTCTTAACGGCAGCAAAACAAAAGGCGAACCCAGGTTCGCCTTCGCGTCGTGAATGGTGGGTGCTGACGGTCTCGAACCGCCGACCTACGCCGTGTAAAGGCGCCGCTCTACCAACTGAGCTAAGCACCCCTTCATCAATCGTCCATCAATTCAAGGCATCCTTCAACGCCTTGCCGGGACGGAACTTCGGCACTTTCGCGGCCTTGATTTTAATCGTTGCGCCCGTGCGGGGGTTGCGACCGGTGCGCGCCGCGCGCTTGCCCACTGCAAAAGTGCCAAAACCGACGAGCGAGACCGTGCCGCCTTTTTTCAGCGTCTTCTTGACTGCGTCAATGGTCGACTCCAGCGCGCGCGTGGCGGCAGCCTTGGAGATGTCAGCGTGGTTTGCAATGTGCTCGATCAGTTCGGTCTTGTTCACAAGGTGCCTCTCATGGATAGAAGAAATGAAATGTCGTGTTCTGTGCAGTGGCTGCAATTTGCCGCGAAACCGCTCGCGGCACTTGCACGGCACAAGGGCAACTGCGCCTGGCAGCCGCCCCATTAAAGCCGTGGTGATTTCAGGTGTCAATCCGTCCCATCCCGATGCACGGCCGCGCGAATTCTAGTCGCATTTTTTCTCCTTTCCGCACACTTGCGCGACACCTGCTTCATCGCGTGCGCGCGCGGATTTCCGGCAGCGCGCGCTGCAGGTAGTACACCATCGACCATACGGTCAGCACCGCCGCGAGCCAGATCAGCCACGTGCCCCAGACGCCCGTATCAAGCACTCCAAACAGACGCCCGTCGTACAGCAGCAAGGGTATCGCCAGCATCTGCACGGTGGTCTTGAGCTTGCCCAGCATGTGCACGGCCACGCTGCTGCTGGCGCCGATATGGGCCATCCACTCGCGCAGGGCGCTGATGGCGATCTCCCGGCCAATGATGATCAGCGCGACAAACACATCCACACGCCCGAGGTGCACCAGCACCAGCAGCGAGGCGCTGACCAGGAACTTGTCAGCCACCGGATCCAGAAAGGCGCCAAAGGCGGAAGACTGGTTCAGCTTGCGTGCCAGGTAGCCATCGAGCCAATCGGTTGCCGCAAACACCACGAACAGCACCGTTGCCGCCAGATTGCGTTCGGCGCCGCTCAGCGGCATGTAGAACACCCCGACGATCAAGGGAATTGCAACGATGCGCGCCCACGTCAGGAGCGTTGGAATGGTCAGAAACATAGGCCTGGTGCAATAGCCTGCGGTGAATGGCCTCTGGTGCGAACGGTGTCAGGCCCCGCCCGGGCGCTGCCCGGTCTGGATCATCTTCATGGCCGACGTGATCAAGGCGGAGACTTCGGTCATGTTGCTCGGCACGACCAGCGTCGTCGTGGCATCCGTGGCAAGGCGGCCATAGGCATCCACCGCCTTTTCCGCCACCTTGAGCTGCACCGCCTGCTCCCCGCCCGGCTGGCGAATGGCTGCCGCCACCTGTCCGATCGCTTCGGCGGTGGCCGTGGCGACGGCCATGATGGCGGCGGCCTCGCCTTCGGCATTGTTGATCTGCGATTGCTTTTCGCCTTCCGACTTGGCGATGGCCGCCTGCTTCTGTCCGTCCGCGAGATTGATCTCCTCCTGGCGCTTGCCTTCGGACGTGGCGATCACCGCGCGCTTTTCGCGCTCCGCGGTGATCTGGGCCTGCATGGCCCGCAGGATTTCCGCTGGCGGCGTGAGGTCCTTGATCTCGTAGCGCAGCACCTTCACGCCCCAGTTGAGCGCCGCCTCGTCGATCGCGGCCACCACCTGCCCATTGATGATGTCGCGCTCCTCGAAGGTCTTGTCCAGTTCCAGCTTGCCGATCACGCTGCGCAGCGTGGTCTGCGCGAGCTGGGTGATGGCCACGACGTAATTGCTCGACCCATAGCTGGCACGCATCGGGTCGGTCACCTGAAAATACAGCACCCCGTCCACCTGCAGCTGCGTGTTGTCACGCGTGATGCAGACCTGGCTGGGCACATCCAGCGGGATCTCCTTGAGGCTGTGCTTGTAGGCCACCTTGTCAACGAAAGGAATGATGAATTTCGGTCCCGGGGCAAGCGTGCCGGCGTATTTCCCCAACCGTTCTATGACCCACGCGTTCTGCTGCGGCACGATCTTGACGGCGCGGACGATGAAGATGACGGCAATGACAAAAATGGCGATGGCGACGTACATGACTGGTTCCTCTCTTCCCTTGTTGCGTTCATTCAGGCCTTGAGCGATTCCACCAGCAGGCGGCTGCCCACCAGTTCCACCACCCTGTGCGGGCCTGCCACGGGAACGGCCCCCTCGCGGTGTATCGCCGTCCAGTTGGCGCCGCGGTATTTCACCATGGCCGTTCCGTCCGCAGCCCATTCGTTTATCTGGATGGTTTCTCCGACATCCAGATTGACGCTGCGGTCCGCCCGCGCGGACAGGTCGCCGGGGCGGCGGCGCTTGGCCCAGTATGCCGCGAACACCGCCCCCGCACCCACCACGGCGCATACCACGATCTGCCCAACCCCGGACAATCCAAGGTGGGCAGCGATGGCGCCCGCAGCCAGGCCAATGGCCAGCATCAGCAGGTAAAACGTTCCGCTGAGCAGTTCAATCACCACTGCCACCGCCGTCGCCAGCCACCACAGGGTGGATGCACCCAAATCCATGGACACTCCCTTTCATTGCTTGACGGGCAACGCCGTTTGCGCCGCTCGATTGTGGGTCAAACAGCCGATGATCTCCGAGGCCCGCCGATTTTTCATACACTTCGCGCCGTTTTGTGATTCCGAGCTTGCCGGAGGCAGCGCATGAAATTCCGTTTCCCGATTGTCATCATCGACGAGGACTACCGTTCCGACAATACCTCAGGACTGGGTATCCGCGCGCTCGCGCAGGCCATCGAGGCAGAAGGCTTCGAGGTGCTGGGCGTCACCAGCTATGGCGATCTGAGCCAGTTCGCACAGCAGCAAAGCCGTGCCAGCGCTTTCATCCTTTCAATCGACGACGAGGAGTTCACGCTTGGCGCCGGGCAGGACCCGATCGTGCACAGCCTGCGCTCCTTCATCGGGGAAGTGCGGCGCAAGAACGCCGACGTGCCGATCTACATCTATGGCGAGACCAAGACCAGCCGCCACCTGCCCAACGACATCCTGCGCGAACTGCACGGCTTCATCCACATGTTCGAGGACACGCCGGAGTTCGTCGCGCGCCACATCATCCGCGAGGCCAAGAGCTACCTGGAAACCATCCAGCCGCCGTTCTTCAAGGCGCTGCTGGACTACGCCGAGGACGGCTCCTATTCATGGCATTGCCCGGGGCATTCGGGCGGCGTGGCCTTCCTCAAGAGCCCGATCGGCCAGATGTACCACCAGTTCTACGGCGAGAACATGCTGCGCGCCGACGTGTGCAACGCGGTGGAGGAGCTGGGCCAGCTGCTGGACCACAACGGCGCGATTGGCGAATCGGAACGCAACGCGGCGCGCATCTTCAATGCCGACCACTGCTTCTTCGTGACCAATGGCACCAGCACGAGCAACAAGATGGTGTGGCACCACACGGTGGCGCCGGGCGACGTGGTGGTGGTGGACCGCAACTGCCACAAGTCCATCCTGCACAGCATCATCATGACCGGGGCGATCCCGGTGTTTTTGAAGCCCACGCGCAACCACTTCGGCATCATCGGGCCGATTCCGCAAAGCGAATTCGAGCCCGCGACCATCCAGGCCAAGATCCGCGCCAACCCGCTGCTCAAGGGCGTCGATGCGAAGAAGGTGCGCCCGCGCATCCTCACGCTCACGCAATCCACCTACGACGGCGTGCTCTACAACACCGAAACCATCAAGGGGCTGCTTGACGGCTACGTGGACAACCTGCACTTTGACGAAGCCTGGGTGCCGCACGCGGCTTTCCACCCCTTCTACGGCAACTACCACGCGATGGGCAAGAAGCGCGCGCGGCCCAGGCAATCGGTGGTGTATGCCACACAGTCCATCCACAAGCTGCTCGCGGGCATCAGCCAGGCCAGCCACGTGCTGGTGCAGGACAGCCAGACCACCAAGCTCGACCGGCACCTCTTCAACGAGGCCTACCTGATGCACACCAGTACCTCGCCGCAGTACAGCATCATCGCCAGTTGCGACGTGGCGGCGGCGATGATGGAGCCGCCCGGCGGCACGGCGCTGGTGGAGGAATCCATCATCGAGGCGCTGAACTTCCGCCGCGCCATGCGCAAGGTGGAGCAGGAATTCGGCAAGGGCGACTGGTGGTTCAAGGTCTGGGGACCTGAAAAAATCGCCGAGGAAGGCATAGGCCGCGCCGAGGACTGGATCATCCGCAGCGACGGCAAGGGCAAGAAGAACGGCAGCAAGTGGCACGGCTTCGGCGATCTGGCCGACGGCTTCAACATGCTGGATCCGATCAAATCCACCATCGTCACGCCGGGGCTGGATCTGGACGGCAAATTCCACAAGGTGGGCATCCCGGCCAGCATCGTCACCAAGTATCTGGCCGAGCACGGCGTGGTGGTGGAAAAGACCGGGCTCTACAGCTTCTTCATCATGTTCACCATCGGCATCACCAAGGGCCGCTGGAACACCATGCTGACGGCGCTGCAGCAGTTCAAGGACGATTACGAGAAGAACCACCCGATGTGGCGCATCCTGCCCGAGTTCTGCCAGCAGCACCGGCGCTACGAGCACATGGGCCTGCGCGATCTGTGCCAGCACGTGCACGAGCTTTACGCACGCTACAACGTGGCACGCCTCACGACCGAGATGTACCTCTCGCCGCTCACGCCGGCGATGAAGCCGAGCGACGCCTTTGCCCACATCGCCGCGCGCAAGACCGAGCGGGTGGAGATCGACCAGCTCGAAGGGCGCGTGACGACCAGCCTGATCACGCCCTACCCGCCCGGCATTCCGCTGCTGATTCCGGGCGAGGTATTCAACCGAAAAATCGTCGACTACCTGAAGTTCGCGCGTGAGTTCTCGCGCCTGTGCCCGGGGTTCGAGACCGATATCCACGGACTGGTGGAGATCGAGGATGAGAATGGCACGGTGCGCTACTTTGCCGATTGCGTGGCTTGAGGGCTAAAATTGCAGCCATTTCCCAGTCAACAAGGGCGAGAAAGGCAGATTCGGTTATGACACCGCGAACTACCACGGAGATGCAATTCAGCCAACGCGGCTGACGGTTCGCGCCTGTCCGGAAACCTGCTTCACCCTGCCAGCGCGGACCGAGTTCCGCGCTTTTTGTTGTCTTGACTCCCTATTCCAAGGATCACGCCATGCTTGAGATCACGCTTCCCGACGGCTCGCAGCGCCAGTTTCCCGGACCCGCCACGGTGGCCGAGGTGGCGGCATCGATTGGTGCCGGCCTGGCCAAGGCGGCCATCGCCGGCAAGGTGAACGGCAAGGTGGTGGACACGGGCTTTTCCATCACCAGCAACAGCGCGGTCTCCATTCTCACGGCCAAGGATGCCGAGGGCCTGGAGGTCATCCGCCACTCGACGGCCCACCTGCTGGCCTACGCCGTCAAGGAACTGTTCCCCGATGCCCAGGTGACGATAGGCCCGGTGATCGAAGACGGCTTTTATTACGACTTCGCGTACAAGCGCCCGTTCACGCCCGAAGATCTGGCTGCGATTGAAAAGCGCATGGCCGAACTCGCCGCCAAGGACGAGCCCGTGGTGCGTCGCGTGCTGCCGCGCGACGAGGCCGTGGCGTATTTCAAGGGCCTGGGCGAGCACTACAAGGCCGAGATCATCGCCAGCATTCCCGCGGGCCAGGACGTGAGCCTGTACCGCGAAGGCGGCTTCGAAGACCTGTGCCGCGGCCCGCACGTACCTTCCACGGGCAAGCTCAGGCATTTCAAATTGATGAAGGTCGCGGGCGCCTACTGGCGCGGCGACCACCGCAACGAGATGCTGCAGCGCATCTACGGCACGGCCTGGGCCAGCAAGGAGGATCTGCAGAATTACCTCACGATGCTGGAAGAGGCGGAAAAGCGCGACCATCGGCGCCTGGGCCGCGAGCTCGATCTTTTCCACATCGACGAGCATTCGCCCGGCACGGTGTTCTGGCATCCGCGCGGCTGGGCCATCTGGCAGGAGGTGGAGCAATACATGCGGCAGGTGTACCGCGACAACGGCTACCAGGAAGTGAAGGCGCCGCAGATTCTGGACAAGGGCCTGTGGGAGAAGACCGGGCACTGGGACAAGTACCGCGAAAACATGTTCACGACCGAGAGCGAAAAGCGCGACTACGCCTTGAAGCCCATGAACTGCCCCGGCCACATCCTGATCTTCAAGCAGGGCGTCAAGAGCTACCGCGACCTGCCGCTGCGCTACGGCGAATTCGGCCAGTGCCACAGGAACGAACCCACGGGCGGCCTGCACGGCATCATGCGCGTGCGCGCCTTCACGCAGGACGACGGCCACATTTTCTGCACCGAAGACCAGATCCACAGCGAGGTGCTGGCGTTCACGCGCGTACTGCAGAAGGTGTATGCCGACTTCGGTTTCAAGGACATCATCTACAAGATCGCCACCCGGCCAGACGCACGCATTGGCTCGGACGAGGTCTGGGACAAGGCGGAAGCCGCGCTGATCGAGAGCCTGAACGCCTCGGGTTGCAGCTACGAAATTTCCCCCGGTGAAGGCGCGTTCTACGGCCCCAAGATCGAGTACACGCTCAAGGATGCCATCGGCCGGCAATGGCAGTGCGGCACGATCCAGGTGGACTTTTCCATGCCCGAACGGCTGGACGCCGAATACGTGGGCGAAGACGGCGCACGCCACCGCCCGGTGATGCTGCACCGCGCCATCGTCGGCAGCCTGGAGCGTTTCATCGGCATCCTGATCGAGCAGCACGCGGGCGCCCTGCCCGTCTGGCTCGCACCAGTGCAGATTGCGGTGCTCAACATCACCGACGCGCAGGCCGACTACTGTCGCGAAATTGCCGCACAACTGCAAAAAGCACTGCCGCATCAAGACCTTAGGGTAGTGACGGTACTCGGCAACCAAAAGATTACGTATAAAATACGCGAGCAGGCGATGCAAAAGCCGCCCTATATCCTCGTCGCTGGCGACAAGGAAAAGGCGGCGGGAGCAGTCGCAGTGCGCGCCCGGGGCAACGTGGATCTCGGCGTGATGTCCCTCGACGCTTTCGTCGAACGAATCGCACGGGACATCGCCTCCAAAGCTTGAATTCAAGTGGTCAAACCACGCTTTGGTGCGCGCCGGATGTGCGTGAGCGGCTACGCTTTTCGTAGTCAAACTGAATTGAGGTGAAAACCATCGCTACTGAATTCCGTGACCGTCGTCACCGCGAGGAACGCAAGCACCGGCTCAACCGTGAGATCATGGCCCCCGAGGTACGCCTGACCGGGCCGGACAACGAAGCCATAGGCGTCGTGAGCCTGCAGGAAGCCCTGCGCATGGCCGGCGACCTGGATGTGGATCTGGTCGAAATCGCCGCCACGGCCAACCCGCCCGTCTGCCGCCTGATGGATTACGGCAAGTTCAAGTACCAGGAACAGAAGAAGGCGGCCGAGGCCAAGGCCAAGCAGACCGTCATCGACATCAAGGAAGTGAAGTTCCGCCCCGGCACCGACGATGGCGACTACAACATCAAGCTGCGCAACATCCGCCGGTTTCTGGCCGATGGCGACAAGATCAAGGTCACGCTGCGTTTTCGCGGCCGCGAGATCACGCACCAGAACCTGGGTCTGGCGCTGCTCAACCGGCTGCGCGACGAGCTCGCGGACAGCATTCTGGTCGAGCAATTCCCCAAGCTGGAAGGGCGCCAGATGGTGATGATGATCGCCCCGGCGCGCAAAAAGGCAGCCGCCCCGGCAAAAGCACCTGCGCCCGGCAGCACGACGGCCGCCGCATGAGGCCGGAAATGGAATCGAATGTGGCGCGGCAGCTTGCTGCAGCGCCAACAGGCAGTGTGGTGAACGCACTGCCGCACGGGCAGCGCCGCGAGGCCTGATCGTCAAAAGTGGCTCGGGGCCTGCAAGGGTGCGCAAGGTTGCGCACACGCCTCACGAGCACAAATGAAGAGGAGCATGCAAATGCCCAAAATGAAGACCAAGAGCGGCGCGAAGAAGCGTTTCCGCGTTCGTCCAGGGGGCACCGTCAAGCGGGGCCAGGCGTTCAAGCGCCACATCCTGACCAAGAAGAGCACCAAGAACAAGCGCCAGTTGCGTGGCATGGTCGGGGTGCACGACGGCGACATGGGCTCCATCGCCAAGATGATGCCCATGGCCGGTCTGTAATTCACTGACGAACAAGGAGAAAACACATGTCTCGCGTCAAACGTGGTGTTACGGCTCGCGCCCGCCATAAAAAGGTTCTCGCTCTCGCCAAGGGCTTTCGCGGTCGCCGCGGCAACGTCTTCCGCATCGCCAAGCAGGCGGTGATGAAGGCGGGCCAGTACGCCTACCGTGACCGCCGCAACAAGAAGCGCGTGTTCCGCCGTTTGTGGATCACCCGCATCAACGCGGCCGTGCGTGCGCAAGGACTGACCTACAGCCAGTTCACCAACGGACTGAAGAAGGCCATGATCGAGATCGACCGCAAGATGCTGGCCGATCTCGCGGTGCACGACGAAGCCGCCTTCAACGGCATCGTGGAGCAGGTCAAGGCCAAGCTGGCAGCCTGAGTCGGCACGCAATTGCTATTTTAAACGTAGTAATTCGCGCACTCCCCACGAGGGCCAGAGCTTGCAAAGGCACTGGCCCTCGTTTTTATTTGCGAAGTTGTCATGAACGATTTGGATACCCTGGTTGAAAGCGCCCGTACGCAATTTGCCGCCGCCAGTGCGCCCCACGATCTGGAAAACGCCAAGGCGCAATTCATCGGCAAGTCAGGGCGCCTGACCGAGCTGATGAAAGGCATGGCGCAGCTCTCGCCCGAGGAAAAGCGTACGCGCGGCGCCGCCATCAACCAGGCCAAGCAGGCCATCGAGGCGGCCTTGAACGAGCGCCGCCAGACGCTGCAGGATGCCGAGCTCGAAGCCCATCTGAAGGCCGAGGCGCTGGACGTGACGCTGCCAGGGCGCCAGCGCGGGCGCGGTGGCCTGCACCCGGTGACGCTCACCATGGAGCGCATCGAGGGCATCTTCGGCTCCATGGGTTTTGACGTGACCGACGGCCCGGAGATCGAGACCGACTGGTTCAGCTTCACCTCGCTGAACAACCCGCCCAACCACCCGGCGCGCTCGATGCAGGACACCTTCTACATCGACGGCAACGGCGCCGACGGCCTGCCGCTGAACCTGCGCCCGCACACCAGCCCGATGCAGGTGCGCTATGCCCACGCCCACGTGCGCAGGTACGGCAAGGGTTTTGATCCGCGCTCGGGCCGGCTCTACGACGGCCCCATGCCCGACATCCGGGTGATCGTGCCGGGGCGCACCTACCGCGTCGATTCCGACGCCACGCACTCGCCGATGTTCCACCAGTGCGAAGGCCTGTGGCTGGGCGAGAACGTGAGCTTCAGCGACCTCAAGACCATCTTCACCGGTTTTTGCCGCACCTTTTTCGAAAACGGCGACCTGGTGCTGCGTTTTCGCCCGAGCTTCTTCCCCTTCACCGAGCCCAGCGCCGAGATCGACATCCAGTTCCCCTCCGGGCCGCTGGCCGGCAGGTGGCTGGAGGTGGCCGGTTCGGGCCAGGTGCATCCCAACGTGGTGCGCCACATGGGGCTCGATCCCGAGCGCTACATCGGCTTCGCCTTCGGCATGGGGCCGGATCGCCTGACCATGCTGCGCTACGGCGTGAACGACCTGCGGCTGTTCTTCGATGGCGACATCCGCTTCCTGTCGCAATTTGAATAAGCAAAAAGAGGAGCATTCAGCGCTCGTCTCTGGCCATTTTCAATGTGGTTTACATTTGGAATCGGCTTCCATCCAGCGCGAACAGCTCCTGTATCGAGAGCACCCAAGAGAAACCGACCATGCAATTTCCTGAATCCTGGCTGCGCGAATTCTGCAACCCGCCCCTCACCACCGAGCAGCTGGCCGACACGCTGACCATGGCCGGGCTGGAGGTGGAAGAGACCCGGCCGGTCGCTCCGCCCTTCTCCAGAATCGTCGTGGGCGAGATCAAGCAAGCGCTGCAGCATCCCAACGCCGACCGCCTGCGCGTGTGCCAGGTGGACGTGGGCGCCGCAGAGCTTCTCACCATCGTCTGCGGCGCGCCGAATGCGCGCGCGGGTATCCGCGTGCCCTGCGCGCTGGTGGGCGCCGAACTGCCGCCGGGCGAGGACGGCAAGCCGTTTCACATCAAGGTGGGCAAGCTGCGCGGCGTGGAGAGCCGCGGCATGCTGTGCTCGGCGCGCGAGCTCCAGCTCTCCGAGGACCACGGCGGGCTGTTCGAACTCGCGGCCGACGCGCCGCTGGGGCAGAATATCCGCGAACACCTGCGGCTGGACGACACCCTGTTCACGCTCAAGCTCACGCCCAACCTCGGACATTGCCTGAGCGTGCATGGCGTGGCGCGCGAAGTGGCGGCGCTCACCGGCACGCCGCTCAAGACGCCGCAGTTCCCGAAGATCGCACCGACCAACGCCGACCAGCTTCCCGTGGCGATCGAAGCCACCGACCTGTGCGGACGCTTCTCCGGCCGCGTGGTGCGCGACATCAACCCGCGCGCCCAGACGCCGCAGTGGATGGTCGAGCGCCTGGCGCGCTGCGGGCAGCGCAGCGTGTCGCCGCTGGTGGACATCTCCAACTACGTGATGTTCGAGCTCGGCCGCCCGACGCACATCTTTGATCTCGAAAAGATCGAAGGCGGCCTCGCCGTGCGCTGGGGCCGCGCGGGCGAACAGCTCAAGCTGCTGAGCGGCGCCACCGTCACGGTCGATGACCAGGTGGGCGTGATCGCCGACCGCAACGGCCTGGAATCGCTCGCCGGCATCATGGGCGGCGACGCCACCGCCGTGAGCGACGGCACGCGCCACATCTTCATCGAGGCCGCCTTCTGGTGGCCCGAAGCCATTGCCGGGCGCTCGCGCCGCTTCAACTTCTCCACCGACGCCGGCCACCGCTTCGAGCGCGGCGTCGATCCGGCCCTCACCGTGGAGCACATCGAGCGCATCACCGGGCTCGTCATCGCCATCTGCGGCACGCCCGCCACCACCTGCGGCCCCATCACCGACCAGCACACCGCCATGGCCGCGCCCGCGCCCGTGGCGCTGCGCGTGGCGCGGGCCGCCAAGGTCATAGGCATGCCGCTCACCCAGGCGCAGTGCGCCGATGCGCTCGCGCGGCTGGGCCTGCCGCTCACGCAGGGCGAAGGCACGATCACCGTCGCCCCGCCCAGCTACCGCTTCGACCTGCGCATCGAGGAAGACCTGATCGAGGAAGTGGCCCGCATCATCGGCTACCAGAATCTGCCTTCGGCCGCGCCGCTGGGCCGCACCGCGCCGCGCCTGCGCGCCGAGAGCCAGCGCGGACGCTACGCGGTACGCCGCGAGATGGCCGCGCTCGGCTACCAGGAAACCATCAACTTCAGCTTCGTCGAGGAACGCTGGGAACGCGAGCTGGCGGCCAACGACACGCCGATCCGTCTGCTCAATCCCATCGCCAGCCAGATGGGCGTGATGCGCTCCACGCTGCTCGGCTCGCTGCTGCAGGCGCTCAAGTTCAACCTGGATCGCAAGGCCGCGCGCGTGCGGCTCTTCGAGGTGGGCCGCATCTACCGGCGCGATGCCAGCGTGGCGGATACCGACACCACTGTGCAGGGCTACGCCCAGCCGGTGCACATCGCCGCCCTGGCGCATGGCAGCGCCAGCGCCCTTCAGTGGGGAACGAAAGAGCGCGCCGTGGATTTTTACGACGCCAAAGGCGACGTGGAGGCACTGCTGTCCCCCCTGACGCCCACCTTTCAGGCCGCCGAACACCCGGCGATGCACCCGGGGCGCTGCGCAAGCGTGTCACTGGATGGAAAGGTGATCGGCCACGTCGGCGAGCTGCACCCGCGCTGGCGCCAGTCATGGGGCCTGGCCCAGCCCCCCGTGTTGTTCGAACTCGACTTCGACGCCGTGCTGCAGCGCAAGGTGCCCGCCTTCACGTCGGTGGCGCGACTGCAGCATGTGGAACGCGACATTGCCGTCGTCGTGGCCGAGCGCATCACCCACCAGCAGGTCCTGCAGGCGGCGCAGGGCGCACTGGCCGCCGATCTCCTGCGCTCCTGCGTCCTGTTCGACGTCTTTCGCCCGCAGGGAGGTGCCTCCTCCGGCAGCATCGCGAGCGGCGAGAAAAGCCTGGCGATCCGCCTGACGCTGGAAAGCGGCAATGCCACCCTCACCGATGCCGCCATCGATGCCGCCGTCCAGCAGGTACTGCAGGCGCTGGCGCAACAAACAGGAGCCCGACTGCGATGAATCAACCCGCCGCGCCCTTCGAGATCGAACTCGCCGTCGAGAGCCTGGAGACACCGGCGCTCACGAAAGCGCATCTGGCCGAATTGCTGTTCGAGCAGATCGGCCTGAACAAACGGGAGGCCAAGGACATGGTGGACGCGTTTTTCGACCTGATCGTCGAAAGCCTGGCACGCGGCGAAGACGTCAAGCTGTCCAACTTCGGAAATTTCCAGATACGCACCAAGGCTCCGCGCCCGGGGCGCAATCCGCGCACCGGCGAGGTGATACCCATCGAGGCGCGGCGCGTGGTGACCTTCCATGCAAGCAACAAACTCAAGGAGCAACTGCAGGAGTAAGGCGGCTTCCCGCCATGGCGCCGCCTGTCGATGACTGCCTGCGGTACCCTATGTGGCTTGTGGCGCATCCTTTGATCTGACCGACATGAGTTCCGTGCTGCCCGCGATCCCCGCAAAACGCTATTTCACCATTGGCGAAGTGGCTGAACTGTGCAACGTCAAGGCCCATGTGCTGCGCTATTGGGAGCAGGAATTTTCACAGCTGCGGCCCATGAAGCGCCGCGGCAACCGGCGCTACTACCAGCACCATGAAGTGCTGATGATTCGGCGCATCCGCGATCTGCTGTACGAACAGGGCTTCACCATCAGCGGGGCGCGCAATCGGCTCCAGGAGCTGGCCCATGTGCCCACGGCGTCCGCGGTTCTCGCCACGCCCGAAGCGGCTGGCGCCACCCTGCCGCCACTGACGCCGGAGCAGATGCGCACCGAGCTCGAAGAAATCCGCAGATTGCTGCTGGACCAGTGACAGTCACGCTACAATTGCACGCTTCGGCGTGTAGCGCAGCCTGGTAGCGCACTTGCATGGGGTGCAAGGGGTCGCGAGTTCGAATCCCGCCACGCCGACCATACCTGGAGAGGGGTTGCAACTGTTGAAGTTGCAACCCCTTTTGCGTGCACTCGGAAACCACAGAGGTGAAGCACTGCGGGAGAGCCGCGCAACAGCACACGCCGGCTGAAGCACTCATCCAACCCGCTTTTGCACCCGCCCAGCCTGAGCAAAAGGTTTGGAAAACCCATGCTTCTGAATGCACTCCGGGAATTCTTCGCAGGCTTTCTGCGCACGCGCCACATCACACGGCACTTCCGGCGCCTGGCGCTGCTGGAGACGCTGGCGCGCCCTGACGCCAGCCGCGAACTGCCTGCCGCTCTCGGGCGCGCACTGGTCTCCGCGGCGCGCAGCGAAAGCGTCGAGCTGCTCACTCGCCTTGGCAGCCGCGAGGTGGGTTTGCCCGAGCCTCAGGCTGATCTGGTGCGCGCCCACGTCGGCCCCAATCAAATCGAGCAGGAAAAGCCGCTGTCCTGGCAGCGCCATCTATGGCACTGCTACAGCAACCCCTTCAACCTGCTGCTGACGCTGCTGGCGCTGGTGTCCCTGGCCACGGCGGACATGCAGGCTGCCACGGTCATCGGCGCCATGGTGCTCATCTCGACGCTCCTGCGCTTCTGGCAGGAGGGCAAGTCCAACCGGGCTGCCGAAGCGCTGAAAAGTCTGGTCAGCAACACCACCACCGTTCTGCGCCCGGACGACAGCGGCTCCGCCCGCCGCCTGGAACTGCCCATTCAGCAACTGGTGCCGGGCGATGTGATCGCACTGTCCGCAGGCGACATGATCCCGGCCGACTGCCGGATTCTGAACGCCAAGGACCTGTTCGTGGCACAGGCCGCCATGACGGGGGAGTCTCTCCCGGTCGAAAAATTTGCGATCCAGCGCGACCTCGAGACCGTCAACGCGCTGCAGCTGGACAACATCCTGTTCATGGGCACCAATGTGGTCTCCGGCAGCGCCCATGCCCTGGTGCTGACCACCGGCAACGCAACGTATTTCGGCGCCCTGGCCAGCCGCATGAGCGCCACGGAGCGCGCGCCCACCTCGTTCCAAAGCGGCGTCAACCGCGTGAGCTGGCTGTTGATCCGCTTCATGCTGGTCATGGCACCAGCCGTGCTTTTCATCAACGGGTTCACCAAGGGCGACTGGATGGAGGCGCTGCTGTTTGCGCTCTCCGTCGCCGTCGGGCTCACGCCCGAAATGCTGCCGATGATCGTCACCTCCACGCTGGCCAAGGGAGCGGTGTTCCTCTCGCGCAAGAAGGTGATCGTCAAACGGCTGGATGCCATCCAGAACTTCGGCGCGATGGATGTGCTGTGCACCGACAAGACCGGCACGCTGACGCAGGATCGAATCTTTCTTGCACGCCACGTCGACGTCTGGGGCGAAGAATCCGATGAAGTGCTGGAGCTCGCCTACCTCAACAGCTACCACCAGACCGGCCTGAAAAACCTGCTGGACGTGGCAGTGCTGGAACACGCGGAAATGCAGCGCAAGCTCAGCCCGGCGAACCACTACCGCAAGGTCGATGAAATCCCGTTCGATTTCAGCCGCCGGCGGATGTCGGTGGTCGTGGCCACGCAGGCGCAGCAACACCTGCTCATCACCAAGGGGGCCGTCGAGGAAATTCTCTCTGTCTGCACCCGCGTTCGCCACGGCAGCGAAGAGGAGGTGCTCACCGCCGCGTTGCTTGAACGCATCCGCGCGGTGACTGCCACGCTCAACGAAGACGGCCTGCGCGTCGTGGCCGTCGCGGCCAGGGAGATGCCCCCCGCGCGCGAGGTCTATGGCCGCGCGGATGAAAGCGGGCTCGTGCTGATCGGCTATGTGGCCTTTCTGGATCCGCCCAAGGAATCCACCGCTCCCGCGCTCAAGGCCCTGGCGGCGCACGGCATCGCCGTCAAGGTGCTGACCGGCGACAACGAGCGCGTCACGGCCAAGATCTGCCGTGAAGTCGGGCTGGCGCAGCAAGGTCTGCTGGTGGGCGATGAAGTCGAGCGCCTGAGCGATGCCGAGCTTGCCCGCGCGGTGGAAGAGCACAACGTTTTTGCCCGCCTCACGCCCGCGCACAAGGAGCGCATCGTCTGCCAGCTCAAGGCGGGCGGGCACGTGGTCGGCTTTGTCGGCGACGGCATCAACGATGCCCCTGCGCTGCGCGCCGCGGACATCGGCATTTCGGTGGACAGCGCCGTGGACATCGCCAAGGAGGCGGCCGACATCATCCTGCTCGAAAAAAGCCTGATGGTGCTCGAACAGGGAGTGCAGGAAGGCCGGCGCACCTTCGCCAACATGCTCAAGTACATCAAGATGACGGCCAGTTCCAACTTCGGCAATGTCTTCTCGGTGCTGATCGCCTCGGCGGCTTTGCCTTTCCTGCCGATGCTGCCGATGCAGTTGCTGGTGCTCAACCTGCTGTACGACATCTCGCAGATCGTCATTCCGCTGGACCACGTGGACGAAGAAATGCTGCTGCTTCCACAGCGCTGGCAGCCCGGCGACATCGGCCGCTTCATGCTTTTCTTCGGGCCGCTGAGTTCGGTCTTCGACATCATCACCTTCGCGATGATGTGGTTCGTCTTCGGCGCGAACACGCCCGAGCGGCAGACGCTGTTTCAATCAGGCTGGTTTGTCGTGAGCCTGCTCACGCAGACGCTGATCGTGCACATGATCCGCACCCCGAAGATCCCCTTCGTGCAGAGCCGCCCCGCGAATGCGCTGCTGGCGATGACCGGAATCATCGTGTGCATCGGCCTTTTCTTGCCCGAAGGACCACTGGCCGACTATTTCAAGCTGCAGCCGCTGCCCTGGCTTTACTTCGTGCTGCTGCCGTTCATCGTCTTCGGCTATGTGGCGCTGACCCAGGCCATGAAGGGGTTTTACCGCCGCCGCTGGGGATGGCAGTAAACCCACCCAATGGGGCTCGCCCTTAAAATCTGCTGCACTGCGATACAGCCTGCCTCCGCAGGCGATTGCCTCAAGGAGACAACGGTGCCAGAAAATACCGCCCCCCAGGAATCCAAAACCGCGCCGCGGATCATCAAGAAATACCCGAACCGGCGGCTCTACGACACATCCACGTCCACCTACATCACGCTGGCCGAAGTGCGCCAGCTGGTGATCGACGGCGCGCAGGTCGCGGTGCGCGACGCCAAATCGGGCGAGGACCTCACGCGCTCCATCCTGCTGCAGATCATCCTGGAAGAAGAAGCCGGCGGCGCCCCGATGTTCAGCGAGGCGGCTCTTGCCAACATCATCCGCTTCTACGGTCATGCGATGCAGGGCTTCATGGGCGCCTACCTCGAAAAGAACGTGCAGATGTTCACCGAGGTGCAGGCCAAACTCGCGCAGCAGACCAAGACCATCACGCCCGAGATGTGGAACCACTTCATGAGCCTGCAATCGCCCATGATGCAGAGCCTGATGGGCAGCTACGTGGAGCAGTCCCAGACGGTCTTTCAACATCTTCAGGAACAGATGAACAAGCAGACCGAGCAAATGCTGGGGGCTTTCGGGATCAAGCCGCGCTGATGTGCCATCGCCCCGGCGGCGATCGGGAGCGAAAAACCGGGTTCAGGCATCCAAGCGATATTGATGTTACCCTTTTTGGCTCCGGCCTTTCTCGTCAGACCATCCCATGAACCGAATCGACCCTGCCCTGCTCACGACGCCGCAAAAGCCCTTTTCTCTCGCTCGGCGCTTTGAGCTGAGGACCGACAGCCCGGAAGATTTCCGCCAGCGGCTGCGCCACTATTTCACGCAGACTTTTGACTGCACTGAATCGCTTTTCCGCACCCTGGCCTGCGAAGACGCCTGGTATCAGCGGCCGATCACGCTGCGCCATCCGCTGATTTTCTATTACGGCCATGTGGCCACGTTCTTCACCAACAAGCTGCTGCTCACGCGCATGATCAGCGAGCGCATCGATCCGCACCTTGAATCCATCTTCGCCGTCGGCGTGGACGAGATGAGCTGGGATGACCTGAACGATGCCCACTACGACTGGCCCAGCATCGCCCGGGTGCAGGACTACCGCAACAAGGTACGGGCGATGGTTCTGAACCTCATTGATCACGCGCCGCTCACCCTGCCGGTGAACTGGGAAAACCCGTGGTGGGCAATCGTGATGGGGGTGGAGCATGAGCGCATCCATATAGAAACCTCCTCCGTGCTGATGCGCCAGCATCGCCTGGACCGGGTGCGGCCGCAGGCGGACTGGCCCGTCTGCAGCGATGGCGGCAAGGCGCCGCACAACACCCTGGTCGATATTGCCCAGGGGCATGTACGGCTGGGCAAGCCGTTTGACAGCCCGCGTTACGGCTGGGACAACGAATACGGCCGCCACGAGGCCGACGTGCCGGCCTTCCAGGCCAGCCGCCTGCTGGTGAGCAACGGCGAATTCCTGGCCTTCGTGCAAGCCGGCGGCTACGCCAGCGATGATTGCTGGGACGATGAGGGGCAGCGCTGGCGCGACTTTGCCAAGGCCACGCACCCCACCTTCTGGGTACCGGATGGCGAGCATTGGCGGCTGCGCCTGCTGGCGCAGGAAATCCCCATGCCGTGGAACTGGCCGGTGGAAGTCAACTGCCTGGAAGCACGCGCCTTCTGCCGCTGGAAGGCGGCCGAAACCGGCCAGAGCGTGCGTCTGCCCACGGAGGACGAATGGCACCGCATCCTGGCGACGAGCGAATGGGAGCCGCCCTCGGCACAACCGGCCGATGCCAATCTCTACCTCGAACACTGGGCCTCTCCCTGTCCCGTGGATCGCTTCGAGCATGGGCCGCTCTGCGATGCCGTCGGCAACGTGTGGCAGTGGACCGAAACACCGACTTACCCGTTCGAAGGCTTCAAGACCCATCCGATCTATGACGATTTCACCACGCCCACGTTTGACGACCGGCACAACCTGATCAAGGGCGGCTCCTGGATTTCGGCCGGCAACGAGGCCGAGCCCGAATCACGCTACGCCTTCAGGCGCCATTTCTTCCAGCACGCCGGTTTTCGCTACGTGGTGGCGGACGCTCCCGTCGTTCCGCTGGCATCGCTTTATGAAACCGATGATCTGGTGACCCAGTACATGGAATTCCATTTTGGCGCCGAGTATTGGGGCGTACCCAACTTCCCCAAGGCGCTGGCGCAAATCGCCATCGAGGCCACAGGCGCGGGAGCGCACCGCCGCGCCCTGGATCTGGGCTGCGCCGTAGGGCGCGCCACCTTCGAGCTTGCCCGGCACTTCGATGGCGTCGTGGGCATGGATTTCTCGGCCCGCTTCATCGACCAGGGCGTGGCGCTGGCACGCGGCGACACCGTGCGCTACACCGCGACGGAAGAAGGTGATCTGGTGGAATACAAGGCGGCAAACCTTGCCGACCTGGGCCTTGCGGACACGGCCGCCCGCGTGCAGTTCTGGCAAGGCGACGCCTGCAATCTGAAGCCGCAGTTTTCCGGCTACGACCTGATCCTTGCGGCCAATCTGATCGACAGGCTCTACGAGCCCGCGCACTTCCTGCAGATGATCCATGAGCGCCTGAACGTCGGCGGCATCCTCATGATTACCTCGCCCTACACCTGGCTCACCGAACACACGCCGCGCGAGAAATGGCTGGGCGGCTTCAAGAAGGATGGCGAGAGCTGGCGCACGCTCGATGCCCTCAAGCTCTCGCTGGGCGCGCACTTCGTGCTGCAGGGCGAACCGCGGGACGTGCCCTTCGTCATCCGCGAAACCAGGCGCAAATTTCAGCACACGCTCGCGCAGGCAACGATCTGGAAACGCGTGCGCTGAAATCCTCGCTGGCAAAGCAGCGAGTAGGGGCTTGAAGACACGCCACTGCGCGCGTCGTCGCATCGTCCTACCCTGCAGTCAACATTCGGACAGGAACCTTCATGGCGGACCTTGCATTTGAAGACCGCGCCACCGGCGCATTGATCGGTGCCCTCATCGGCGACGCGCTGGCCGTCGGCCCGCACTGGTATTACAACCTGGACGAACTGCGCACCGCCTACGGCCCGTGGATCAGTGGCTACACCACACCCAAGCCCGGGCGCTACCACGAGGGACTCAAGGCCGGCGAATCATCCCAGGCGGGCGTGCTGCTGGAGCTCACCATGCGCTCGCTCGCCGAGCGCGGACAGTACGACGAAGCCGATTTCTGCCGGCGGCTGGACCACGATTTCTTCCCGCGGATCGACGGCACGCCCAACCATGGACCGGGCGGCTACACCAGCCAGTCCATCCGCGAAACCTACCGGCTGCGCGTCACGCTGGGCAGACCCTGGGGGCAGACCAGCGGCTGGGCCGACACGACGGAAGCCGCCGAGCGGGTGCTGGCGATCGCCGTGCGCGACGCCAGGAACGTCGGTGCGCTGGCCGAGCATGTGAGCAGCAATACCGCGCTCACGCAATGCGACGGCGTGGTCGGCGCGATGACGACGGCCTACGGCCTGGCGCTGGGCCTGCTGGTACAAGGCGAGCGCTTTGACGGGCAGATCACGGACAAGCTGATGCAGCGCGTGCGCGCCGGCGCGCTGCCGTTTCACAGCGTGACCAAGGAAGGCGAGGACGCCGTGCCTGACGGACCCGAGCGTGCGCGCAAACCCGGGCAGTATCCATCGCCCGATGCGCTCATCGGCATGGGGCAGATAGCAGGTGCCGCGATCGATCCGGCGGTACGCATAGAGCCCGCGTGGAAGGTATCCGAGGTCTACGGCATGCCTTGCGCGGTGTACCACCAGTTCCCCGCGGCCTACCACCTGGCGGCGCGGTTTGCCGATGACTATGAGGCGGCGGTGCTCAACGCCGTCAACGGCGGCGGGCAGAACCAGGCGCGCGCCATCCTCACCGGCGCCCTGGTGGGCGCGATGGTGGGGGTGAGCGGCATCCCCAAGCGCTTCATCGAAGGTCTGGACCGGCACGAAGAGCGCCTGGCGCTGGCGCAGCGCATCGCAGCCCAGGCCAATGCCTGAAGGCCGGGAGAGCGTCGATGGTCACCGCCTATGACGTACGCCTGCTGCACAAGCAGGAGGTTGCCGAGAACACGCTGGAATTCACGCTGGAGAAACCCCAGGGGTTCGAGTACCGCGCCGGGCAGTTCGGCGACATGGTGCTGCCCGCCTCCACCGGCCTGACCGAGAGCAACAACAAGCACGGGTTTTCCTTTGCCAGCGCGCCGTTTGAAGACCGGCTGCGCATGACCACGCTGATGCGCGCGAGCGCCTTCAAGCAGGCGGCGGCCAAGGTGGCCGATGGCACCATGGTGCAGCTGTTGGCGCTCTGGGGCGAATTCGTGCTGCACAAGAACCCGGCAACACCCGCCGTGTTTCTCACTTCCGGCATCGGCATCACGCCGGTGCGCGGCATCATCGCGCAGGCCACGCACGAGAAGGCGCAGCACCGCATCACCCTCGTCTATGTGAACGAGCGACCCGGGCAGGCGGCGTATGACGCCGACTTCCGCCAGTTCGCCGTACGGAACCCACGCTTCACCTACGCGCCCGTCCTGGCCCCTGCGCTGGATGCCGCCGCGCTGCGCAGGCAGGCCGATGATCTGGCGCTGGCCCGCGTCTATATCTCCGGGCCGATCGCGACCGTCAACGCGCTGCGGGCCGTCGCGCTGGCGGCAGGCGCGGATGAAGACAATCTCCGCACCGAGGAATTCGAAGGGTATTGACTCAGAGCAGAACGGGTTCGTCGGGCAGTTCGTTAGCCGTGAATGCGCCAGGCTGGCGTGGAAAGCGCTCGACCAGCAGCGCGGAGATTTCCTCCAGCGCCTGCGTCAGGCCTTCCTCGAAGCGCCCGGCCTGCAGCGCCGCGCCCAGGCGCTGCACCATCGCATCCCACTGCGCCTGAGTGACCTGCGGCGCAAGACCGCGGTCGGCCACCAGCTCGATCGCATGCTCGGCCAGCAGCAGGTAGATCAGCACGCCGTTGTTGCGCTCGGTGTCCCAGACGGCAAGCCTGGAGAACATCATGAGCGCGCGCTGACGCCGCAGCCGCGCCATGGGCACGCCATGGCGCAGGTGGCGCCAGAGATAGCTCATCGGCAGGCTGCCTTCCATGCACAGGCGCACCTGCCCCGTGTGCCGCTGTTCGCTGGCCGCGACGCGCGCGCGCAGCCGCTGCAGCGCATCCGCGGGGACGGCGCGGCGCACCGAGCGCTCATCCATCCACCAATGGCGCCACAGGCGCAGCAGCGTCGTCAGCATGCTCACCAACTCCCGCTGGCGCCGCCGCCGCCGAAATCACCACCGCCACCGGAACTGAAGCCCCCGCCGCCGCCCGAGCCTCCTCCGAACCCCCCGCCACCAAAACCGCCATGCCCGCCGTAGCCGCCACGCGATGAGCGCGCAAGCCCGGGGCTGACGACCGCACTGAAGAGCGCAAACAGCATGGCGCCCAGTCCGACCAGCACGGCCAGCACCAGCCCGATGCCCAGCCAGAGTGCCAGCGCGCCGGCCCCGGCTCCCAACGCAAGCGATCCCAGATTGCGCCCCAGCACGCCGCGCAGCACGCTGCTGGCGAACGGCACGACAAACAGTCCCAGTACCAGCAGTTCCACGGGATCGAACGCGATGGACGACGGCGTGGAAGCGCCCCCGCCTGCCACGGGCGGAAGCGCCTCGCCACGGATGCGCGCGGCAAGCTGGTCCACCGCGCCGTCCAGCCCGGCGGCGTAGTCGCCCCGGCGAAAAGCCGGCGCCATCACCTCGCTGATGATGTGGCTGGCGGCGATATCGGGCACGGCACCCTCCAGCGTCTTGGCCACCTCGATGCGCACGCGCCTATCGTCCTTGGCCACCACGACGATCAGGCCATCGCCCACATTCCCGCGGCCCATCTTCCACGCATTGCCGATGCGGTTGGCGTAGGCGGCAATGTCTTCCGGTGCCGTGCCTGGCACCATGAGCAGCACCACCTGCGCGCCCTTGTCGCGCTCCAGGGCAGCGAGCTTGTGCTCCAGCGCCTCACGCTGCGGCGCACTGAGCGTGCCGGTCTGGTCTATCACATGGCCCGTGAGCAGGGGTACCGGCGGCAGGCCCTGCGCCCAGGAACCACAGAGCAAGCCAACCATCAAAAAGATAGCTGTCAGCGCTTTAAGCATAAGCGCCAGAGGCATTTTTATCTAAATATTTTGCTTACTTGGCCGTACCCGTGCCAAAGTCCACCCTGGGCGGCTTGCTGATTCCGGCTTCATCCGCGACGCCGAAATTCTCCTTGGGCGCATAGCCAAAGACCTTGGCCGTGAGGTTGGTCGGGAACTCGCGCGCCAGCACGTTGTAGGCCTTCACCGCATCGATATAGCGCCCGCGCGCCACGGCGATCCGGTTTTCCGTGCCCTCCAGCGCCACGCGCAGATCGGCGAACGCCTTGTTGGCCTTGAGGTCCGGATAGCGCTCCACCGTCACCATCAGGCGGCTGAGGGCGCTGCCCAGCTCACCTTGCGCGGCTTGGTATTTCTGGAAGGCCTGCGGGTCGTTCAGCAGTTCGGGCGTCACCTGGATGCTGGTGGCCTTGGCGCGCGCCTCGATGACCCTGGTGAGCGTCTCCTGCTCGAAATTCGCCTCGCCCTTGACGGTGGCCACCAGGTTGTCGATCAGATCGGCGCGGCGCTGGTACTGGTTGACGACCTCGCTCCAGGACGACTTGGTCGATTCATCCAGGCGCTGGAAGTCGTTGTAGCCGCAGCCCATCAGCAGGCTGGCCAGCAGCGCGGCCGCCATCAGTTGAAAAAAGCGCTTCATCACCGTTTCCTCAAGATCATGGCCACTCAACGCGGCATCGCTTCCTGCACTGCGCCGGCCTGCCAGACACGCCAGCGCAGCTCAAAGCCCTCGGGCACGAACACCACCACCGGCAGCTTGCTGTTGTAGCGCACCAGCAGCGGCTCGGCCTGCACAAAGCCGGGCCTGGCGCTGCCCGGCGGGCACATCATCATGGTGGAGAGCACGCGGCCCTGGCTGCCGAACACCCAGTAGGAATAGCCCCAGCCCTGCACCTCACGCGCCTCGAACCGGCCATCCATGCCGCGGCTGTTGCAATCGACCTGCGTGGTTTTGCCGCCTATCAATTCGAGTTTGTGCTCAGCCTCATCAGGCAGTCGCGGGAGTTCGATAACGTACCGCCGGTGGCCTGCCATCTCGCTGGGAAAGGCCTTGAGCTCCTTGGCGGCATCCGGATTGGAGGTGTTGGCCATGGGCTGCTGGGCGCAGGCTGCGAGCGCCGCGGCACCCAGCAGCAGCACCAGGCGGCGCTTTCCGAAATGATTTTTCATGGGAACGGCACTGTATCAGCCTGCCGCCAGCAGCGCGACGGCGCGCGCCTCCATCGCCAGGCCCTGCCCCACCGGCCCCAGGCGCTCGGCGGTCTTGGCCTTGACGCTCACGCAGCCCGCTTGCAGCCCCAGCACCTGGGCGATGCACTCGCGCATGGCGACGATATGCGGCGCCAGGCCCGGCGCCTGGGCGATCACGGTGCTGTCCACGTTGACGATCCGCCAGCCCTCGGCACGCACCGCCTGCGCCGCACCGGCCAGCAGCACGCGCGAATCGGCGCCCTTCCAGCGCGCATCGGTATCGGGAAAGTGGCTGCCGATGTCGCCCAGCGCCGCGGCGCCGAGCAAGGCATCGGTGATGGCATGCAGCAGCACATCGGCATCCGAGTGCCCGAGCAGTCCCGCCACGTGGTCGATGCGCACGCCGCCGATCACCAGCGGCCGGCCGGGTACCAGCGCGTGGATGTCCCAGCCTTCGCCTATGCGCAGAGATGTTGCAATTGGATTCATGTGGGGCTTGGGTGACAAATGACGGAATGACCTCGCTGCGCTCGATGACCCGCCGCTGGCGCGGCCGATGACGGCAGGCGGATACCTGGCGCACTGGTCATTTTGTCATTGCTGCCGCGCCAGCAGCAGTGCCTGGGCGACGGCGAAATCTTCTGGGTAGGTCACTTTCAGATTGAGTGCGCCGCCACGCACCAGCAAGGGTTGGCAGCCTGCCAGTTCCATCGCGCTGGCCTCGTCCGTGATGCCGGCAAAGCCGCCGGCCGCATGGGCTTGCAGCGCAGCGTGCAGGTGGCCAAGCCGGAACATCTGCGGCGTCTGCGCCAGCCATTTGCCGTCGCGCGCCATGGTCCGAACAGCACGCCCGCCCTGCACCACCTTGAGCGTGTCGGGCAGGGGCAGCGCCAGCAACCCGCCTTCATCGCTCTCAAGGCAGGCATCGATCAGCGCATCGACCAGTGCGGGCGTGACGAGGCAGCGTGCCGCATCGTGCACCAGCACCCACTCCGTATCGGCGGCGCCGCTGGCCCGCAGATGCACGAGACCGTTGAAGACACTCTCGGCACGCGTGGCACCGCCACAATGCGCAGCCTCCACACCCGGCTGCGCATCCAGCGTGGCATCGTCCGGCGCCACCACCACCAGCACGCGGCTGATCCGGCCCACCGCCGCCAGCGCTGCCAGGGTGTGCTGCACCAGCATGCGCCCGGCGAGCGGCTGGTACTGCTTGGG
The DNA here is from genome assembly GCF_000484635.1 of Comamonas badia DSM 17552. GTDB lineage: Bacteria > Pseudomonadota > Gammaproteobacteria > Burkholderiales > Burkholderiaceae_C > Comamonas_C > Comamonas_C badia. The sequence continues at coordinate 491,859 of NZ_AXVM01000002.1, forward strand.
CCGTTGCGCGCCCGCGCGCGCGCCGCTGCCGGCGCAGGGGACGAGCGCGATCAGCCGCGGCGCCTCATTCATGAAGCAGAGACCACAGCCGCGCGGGGCTGAGCGGCATCTGCAGCCGTGGCGCCGCTTCAGCACGGCCATTGCGCGCAAGCGCATCGGCTATGGCATTGACCACGCACGGGGTGGCGCCAATGGTGCCGAGCTCGCCCACGCCCTTGACGCCCAGCAGATTGTTCGCGCAGGGGGTGGATTCATCCATTTCCATGTGGAACCCGCAGGCAAAATTCTGCGCACGCGGCGCGCAGTAATCCATCAGGCTGCCGGTGAGCAACTGTCCGGTTTCATCGTCGTACACCAGCCGCTCCATCAGTGCCTGGCCTATGCCCTGCACCGCACCGCCCACCAGCTGCCCGCGCACGATGGTAGGGTTCACCACGCGGCCGATGTCATTCACGCCGGTATACGCAACGACCTCCACCGTGCCGGTCTGCGGGTCAATCTCCACCTCGCTCACATGCGCCGCGTTGGGCCAGGTCGGCCCGGCCACGGTGTGGGTATGTTCGACGTAGATATGGCCGCCCGCCTGCTTGCCCGCCAGCGCAAACAGGTCGATGCTGCGGTCAGTGCCTGCCACGGTGAAACGCGCGGCCTCGTAGCGGATATCGGCCTCCGACACTTCGAGCTCCGAGGCGGCGAGCTTCCTGGCCTCGTCCACCGTGCGGCGCGCGCCCGTGAACATGGCCGAGCCGCCTGTGAACAAGGAGCGCGAACCCGCCGTGCCGAAGCCGTTGCCGCGGTCGGTATCGCCCAGCACCACGCGTACCTGTTCGATGGGAACACCAAACGCATCGACGACGAGCTGCGCCAGCGAGGTGGCGATACCCTGGCCCATCTGGTTCACGGCCGAGTACACCTCGATCACGCCGCTGGCCTGCACGTCGACGGTGACGCGCTCCTCAAACGCATTGCCTCCGGTCCATTCCAGAAACGTGGCGATGCCGAGCCCGCGCCACAGCCCGCGCGCCCTGGACTGCGCCACGCGCGCATCGAACCCCGCCCAGTCGGCCAGCGGCAGCGCCTGGTCCAGCACATGCTCGAAGCGCCCGGTGTCGTAGGTCTGGCCCATCGGGTTGGTGTAGGGCATCTGCTGCGGCCGGATGAAGTTGCGCCGGCGCAGCTGCACGCGGTCGATGCCGATCTGGCGCGCGGCCTCGTCCATGAGACGCTCGATGTTGAAGATCGCCTCCGGCCGGCCCGCCCCGCGGTAGGCGCCGGTGGGCGCCTGGTGGGTCAGCACGGCGCGGAAGTGGAAATCAATCACCGGCACGTGGTAGACGCTGGTCTGCACCCAGGGGCCTATCAGCAACTGGATGACCACGCCGGTGGTCAGCGCGTAGGCGCCGATATTGGCCAGCGAATGCACGCGCAGCGCGAGGATGGCGCCATCGGCATCCAGTGCCAGCTCGGCATGCGACTGCAGATCGCGCCCGTGCATGGACGAGAGGAATTCCTCGCTGCGGTCCGCCGCCCAGCGCACCGCCCCGCCGGTGGCGCGCGCCGCCCAGGCGATCACCGCATCCTCGGGGTAGGAGCCGGTCTTCATGCCAAAGCCCCCGCCCACATCGCCCACGCGCACGCGCACCACCTCGGGCGCCAGGCCGAGGGTGCGCGCCACATTGCCACGCACCGCCGTCGGCATCTGCGAGGAGATGTGCATGTCCAGCCGCGCCGCGGTCGCGTCCCAGGCCGCGCGCACGCTGCGCGGTTCCAGCGTGAGCGCGGCCACGCGCTGGTGCGTCAGATCCAGCGTGACCACATGCGCCGCGCGCGCGAACGCCGCAGCGGCGGCCTGCGCGTCGCCATGGCGTGCCTCGCAGGCGATGTTGTCCGGCGCCAGCGGCGTCACCGCCGCCTGTGCGCCAAGGGCTTGCTGCAACGTGGCCGCCGCGGGCAATGCCTCGTAATCCACCAGCACGGCCTCTGCCGCATCGCGTGCCTGCTGCTGCGTATCGGCCACCACCACCGCCAGTGCCTCACCGACGAAGCGCACCGTATCGACGGCCAGCGGATAGCGCTCCGGCGTGGCGCAGGCCGTTCCATCCGCACGCTGAAACGGTGCCCCGATCTGCATCGGCGGCACGCCCGCAGCCTTCAGGTCCGCGCCGCCGAACACCCCGCGCACACCGGGCATGGCGCGCGCCTGGGCGGCGTCCACGCTGCGAATGAGCGCATGCGCATGGGGTGAACGCACGAACACGGCCCAGCCATCGCCCGGCCGTTCCAGGTCGTCCACGTAATGGCCGCGGCCTTGCAGCAGCGCCGCATCTTCGACGCGCTGCACGGCGCGCCCGCTGCCAAAGCGCGTCGCAATGGGCGAGGTGGATTCAGTCATAAGGAAAATGCGCGGCCCCACGGGCCGCGGATGCAAATGCAATCCCCTGACTATAGGGGGTCAGGCGCCGACCTGCAGACCTTGCTGTCGGCCATGCGAATCGGCCGCGCCGGAGAATATATTTTTGATAGCTGCAAGCGCACGCCAGTAAAGCGCAATCAACGTTTTTCATTCAAATCCATCCACCCCATCTCCTGGCCTAAAATAGCGCCTCTCGCACCCCCGCCCTTACCGCCGGGGGTTTTTGCCGTTTTCAGCCCGCCATGCAACTCCCTACCCTCACCGCCGGCAAGCGCTTCACCCTGCCCCGCTGCGCCGGTTCCAGCGACGCCTTGCTGCTCTCGCGCCTGGCGCAGAGCGTGCGCGCCGACCGGTGCATCGCCGCCATCGTCTGCGCCGACGCCTCGGACGCACGCCGCCTGCAGGATGAAATCGCCTTCTTTGCCCCCGAGCTGCGCTGCGCGCTGTTCCCGGACTGGGAGACGCTGCCCTACGATCATTTCTCGCCGCACCAGGATCTGATCAGCGAGCGCCTCTCCACGCTCTGGCGCATCCGCGAGGCGGAAGCGGACGTGGTGCTGGTGCCGGCGACCACCGCGCTCTACCGGCTGGCGCCACCCTCCTTCCTCGCGGGCTACACCTTCCACTTCAAGACCGGGCAGAGGCTCAACGAAGCCAAGCTGCGCGCGCAGCTCACGCTGGCGGGCTACCAGCACGTGGGGCAGGTGGTGGGCCACGGCGAATACGCGGTGCGCGGCGGACTGATCGACCTCTACCCCATGGGCTCGCCGCAGCCGCTGCGCGTCGACCTGTTCGACGACGAGATCGACTCCATCCGCACCTTCGACCCCGACACCCAGCGCAGCCTCTACCCCGTGCCCGAAGTGCGCCTGCTGCCCGGGCGTGAATTTCCCATGGACGAGGAGGCGCGCACGCGCTTTCGCAACCGCTGGCGCGAACTGCTGGAGGGCGACCCGACCAAGAGCCGCATCTACAAGGACATGGGCGCGGGCCTGGCGACCGCGGGCATTGAATACTACCTGCCGCTGTTCTTCGAGCAGACCGCCACGGTCTTTGATTACCTGGGCGATGCCGCCACGCTGGTGCTGCATGGCGACCTGGAGGCGGCGTTCCACCGCTTCTGGCAGGACACGCGCGAGCGCCACCGCTTGCTGGCGGGCGACCCCGAGCACCCCGCGCTGCCGCCCGAGGCGCTGTTCCTCAGCGCCGAGCAGTTCTACGCCAGCGCCAGGCCGCACCCGCAGCTATCGCTCAGGCAGGGTTCACTCCCTCGCCCCTCCGGGGAGAGGGTTGGGGAGAGGGGCGCAGAAGGACAGGCTGCGCCCGAGACAGCCCCCACCCCTGCCCTCCCCCAGGGGGGGAGGGTGGAACCGGGTGCGCCCCCGCAGAGCGGGAGGGTGGAATTCACGGCGCTGCCGGATCTGACGGCCGTGCGCGGCGCGGAAGACCCGATTGCCAAGCTGCAGGCCCACATCCAGCGCACGCCGCACCGCGTGCTGCTGCTGGCCGAGAGTGACGGGCGGCGCGAGAGCCTGCTGGACTTCCTGCGCGCCAGCCACCTGAACCCGCCGGCCTTCGATTCGCTGGAAGAATTTCTCGGCGCGCAGGGCGAGCGCGTGGGCATCGCCACCTCGGTGCTCGCCAGCGGCTTCGCCTGGGTGGAAGAAGGCATCGACTTCGTCACCGAAACCGAACTGTTTGCAGCCGCAGGCGGCACCGTGCGCCGGCGCAGGAAGCAGGAGCAGACCAGCGACCTGGAATCCATGATCAAGGACCTCGCCGAGCTCCAGATCGGCGACCCTGTCGTCCATGCGCAGCACGGCATCGGCCGCTACCGGGGCCTGGTCAACATGGACATGGGGCAGAAGAACCCCGACGGCACGCCTGCGCTGCAGGAATTCCTGCACCTGGAATACGCCGACAAGGCCACGCTCTATGTGCCGGTAAGCCAGCTGCAGCAGATCAGCCGCTACAGCGGCATCGCGGGCGACGAAGCGCCGCTGCACAAGCTCGGCGGCAACCAGTGGGAAAAGGCCAAGAGAAAAGCCGCCGAGCAGGTGCGCGACAGCGCCGCCGAGCTGCTCAACATCTACGCCCGCCGCGCCGCGCGCGAGGGCTTTGCCTTCCGCTTCTCGCCACAGGATTACGAACAGTTCGTGAGCGACTTCGGCTTCGAGGAAACCGCCGACCAGAACGCCGCGATCCACGCCGTCATCCAGGACATGATCAGCCCGCGGCCGATGGACCGCCTGGTCTGCGGCGACGTGGGCTTTGGCAAGACCGAAGTCGCGCTGCGCGCCGCCTTCATCGCCGTCACCGGCGGCAAGCAGGTGGCGCTGCTCGCGCCCACCACGCTGCTCGCGGAGCAGCATTACCAGACGCTGGTCGATCGCTTCGCGCGCTGGCCGGTGAAGGTCGCGCAGGTCAGCCGCTTCGCCTCGGGCAGGGAAACGACTGCCGCGCTCAAGGGCCTGGCCGAGGGCTCGGTGGACATCGTCGTCGGCACGCACAAGCTGCTCTCGCCCCCGACGAAGTTCAAAAACCTCGGCCTGCTCATCATCGACGAAGAGCACCGTTTCGGCGTGCGCCACAAGGAGGCGATGAAAGCCATGCGCGCCGAAGTGGATGTGCTCACGCTGACCGCCACGCCGATTCCGCGCACCATGGGCATGGCGCTGGAAGGCCTGCGCGATCTCTCGGTGATCGCCACCGCGCCGCAGCGGCGTCTGGCGATCAAGACCTTTCTGCGCGAGGAAAACCAGGGCGTGATCCGCGAAGCGGTGCTGCGCGAATTGAAGCGCGGCGGGCAGGTGTACTTTCTGCACAACGAGGTGGAAACGATAGAGCACCGGCGCGAGGCGCTCGCCGCCATCCTGCCCGAGGCGCGCATCGCCGTGGCCCACGGCCAGATGCCGGAGCGGCAGCTGGAGCACGTGATGCGCGACTTCGTCGCACAGCGCACCAATGTGCTGCTGTGCTCGACCATCATCGAAACCGGCATCGACGTGCCGACGGCCAACACCATCCTGATCAGCCGCGCCGACAAGTTCGGCCTGGCGCAGCTGCACCAGCTGCGCGGTCGCGTGGGCCGCAGCCACCACCAGGCCTACGCCTACCTCATGGTGCCGGATGTGCACGGACTCAAGGGCCACGCGGCGCAGCGCCTCGAAGCCATCCAGCAGATGGAGGAACTGGGCAGCGGCTTTTACCTCGCGATGCACGACCTGGAAATCCGCGGCGCCGGCGAGGTGCTAGGCGAGAACCAGTCAGGCAACATGGTCGAGGTGGGGTTCCAGCTCTACAACGAGATGCTGGCCGAGGCCGTGCGCTGCCTCAAGGCCGGCAAGGAGCCCGACCTGCTCGCACCGATGCAGGCGACGACCGACATCAACCTGCACGCCCCGGCGCTGTTGCCTTCGGACTACTGCGCCGACGTGCAGACGCGCCTGTCGCTCTACAAAAAACTGGCCACCGCGCATACCAGCGCGCAGATCGACACGCTGCTGGAAGAAATCGTCGACCGCTTCGGCAAGCTGCCGGCCCAGGCGCAGACCTTGATCGACACCCACCGCCTGCGCGTACTGTGCGAACCGTACGGCGTGACCAAGGTGGACGCAGCCCCCGGCGTGATCAGCATCAGCTTCACCCCGCAGCCGCCCATCGACCCCATGGCCATCATCCGGCTGGTGCAGAAAAACCGCGACATCAAGCTGGCGGGCAACGAGAAACTGCGGATTGAGCGCGCGCTACCCGAGCCGAACCTGCGCGCGCAGATGGTGCGTGACCTGCTGCGCAGCCTGGGGCAGCCAGAACGAGAAGCCGTGGCGGCCTGAAAAAACGCCAAAAGCCGCAGGGCGCGCATGGCACGCTGGCCTTATTTGCCCTTGTGCATGATTTCCTGTCGGCGCAGGTCCTGGGCCTGCCGGTTGCCGGGGTCGCTCATGCCGTTCGGCAGCAAGGCATCGAGAGCCACGGTGCGCTCGTCGATCTGCCGGTTGGTTGCATCCTGCAGCGCTCTTTTGGACATCGCATAGGCCACGTTGCAGTCGGGCGTGATGCAGCGCGCATAGCGGATGGCCGTCGGCAGCAGCTGGTCCGGTTCCACCACTTCATGAAAGAACCCCAGGCGCTCGGCCGCTTCCAGACCGTACAGCTCGCCCCGCAGGGTGGTCAGCGCGCCCACCTTGTCGCCCAGGGCGTACTTGATGATTTCCACGTAGGCGGCGGGCATGGGAATGCCGATGGGGACTTCGTTGAGGCCGAACTTCGCGCTCTTGCGGGCCGCGACGCGGAAATCGCAATCCAGCGCGGTGATCAGGCCCCCCCGCGATGGCGTGGCCGTTGATGGCCGCCACCGTCGGCCGGGGGTAGCGGAAGATGCGCAGATTGGTTTCGCGGTAGGCCTTGTACCAGTCGCGGATCTTGTCGTGGCTGCCGCTGCCGAAGATCTCGAAGCTGTACTGGAAATCAATCCCCGCCGAAAACGCATCGCCCTGCCCCGTCAGCACGACGGGCAGCGCGCTGAACTCGCGTTCCAGGCGGTCGAATGCCGCGTGCAGGTCGGCAAAGAACTGGTCGTTCTGGACGTTGACCTTGTTGGTGTTCATGCGCACGACGGCGCATGCATCGATGACTTCGATATCCCATGCCATGGGCGGTCTCCTTCAGTGGTTGATTCATGCTTCCAGCCTGAACGCGCGGCGTGCGTTGCCCGCGAGGAACCGGGGGAGCACATCGTCGCCGAGCTCCAGCGCCTGGATGTCCTTCAGGCACTCCGCCGGGGTCAGCATCGGGTAGTTGGTGCCGAACAGCACCTTGTGCTTGCCGGGGCCGCGCATGTAGGCCACCAGCTCCGGCGGAAAGCGGGACGCCTTGTAAGCCGAGGTGTCAACGTACACGTTCGGGTGCTTCATCATGAGCGAGATCATCTCGTTCACCCAGGGGAACCCGATGTGTCCGCCGACGATGCGCAGCTCCGGGAATTCGTGCGCGACGTTGTCCAGATAGGGAATCGGCCGCCCAGGCTCCGAAGGCCGCATCGGCCCAGCATGGCCCACCTGCAGACAGAAGGTGACGTCGAGTTCGACGCATTCGGCATAGAGCGGGTAGTACCTTCGATCATCCGGAGGAATTCCCCACAGCCAGGGCAAAACACGCAGCCCCTTGAAGCCCAACTGCCTGACGCACCGGCGCAGCTCCCGCACCGCGTCCATCGGCCGGTGGATATCGACGGATGCCACGCCGACCACGTAGCCGGCGTTCGCCTTGACCGCCGCAGCCACTTCGTCGTTGGTGATCATCGGCCCGGCCGGCCCCCACCACGCGCTGGCGATCGCCCGCGTGACACCCTGCTCGCGAAAGGTCTGGAGCGCCTCGTCGTGCGCGATGCCGGGCTTGTCCTGCGCCAGCGTCCGCCAGGCCGTCGGCCAGCGGCGCAGCGAATCGAACATGGGGTCGAGCAGGTACGCCTGGTTCGGAAGCTGCATCCATGCGTCGATGATTTCGGTCATTTCATTGCTCCTTGAGCGGTTGCCAGCCACCCTTCTCCAAGGCTTCCCTGGTCCCGTCGCGCACGACCGCGACGAGGGAATTCGGTTCCGGGTGCGCATCAACGATGTGCGCGCGTTTCATGACGTGCTCTCCATGGCCTTTCGGCGGCGGACGGCCACGTCGAACTCAGTTATTTCTTCGTCAATGCGTTGGCTCATGGGGAATTTCTTCCATGCGTGCCCGGCCCGAATGCCGCCCCCTGCATTAACCGACACGACAGCCTCGCCGTACATTGGCGAAATTGACTTTATTCATGCGAATTTCGCCATTTACCGTGCAAAACCACCAGCACCATGCGAAGTGGCGAAAATAGCTCAAACCGTGCTATTTGCGACTCACCATGCCACGTGCCGCCATCCTCGCCTTCGACGGCTGCTACGCCTCCAGCGTGGCGGGATTTGCCGACATTCTTCAGATCGCCAATTCACATCTGAGGCTGGACCGGGCGCCCGCATCCGCCTTGTTCGATTGGCGTTTCGTCTCGCCATCCGGCGAGACGGCGATGGCCAGCAACGGCCTGCCGCTGCCAACCCACAAGCTGGGGCCACGCGAGCGGTATGACCTGGTGTTTGTGCCCAGCTTCCACTATGGCGGGCACCGGCAGTTCGACCAGTTCCTTGAGCGGCAAGCCGATGCCTGTGCCTGGCTGACGGCACAATGGCGCGCCGGAGCCTGGGTGGCCGCGAACTGCACTGGCACCTTCATCCTGGCGCAGACCGGTTTGCTGGATGGACGCACGGCAACCACCACATGGTGGATGGAGCGGCAATTCAGGGCCAAGTTTCCGCGTGTGGACCTGCAGCTGCGTCCCGTGGTCACGGAGATGGACCGTCTGATCTGCGCAGGCGCATCAGCGTCATACCTGATTCAAACCGTATACATTGTCGAGCGCTTTGCAGGGCCGGCCATTGCATCGCAATGCGCCAAGGCGATGCTGATCGACGTGAGCCAAACCAGCCAAATCCCCTACCTTCCGCTGCTGGCACAAAAAAACCACTCCGACGCGCTGATCCACCGGGCCCAACGCTGGCTGCAAGGCAATATGACGAAGGACCTCAGGATCACCGAGCTTGCCGGCGCGCTTGCGGTCAGCGACAGAACGCTGATCCGGCGCTTTCGCAGCGTGCTGGACCAAACGCCACTCGCCTACCTTCAGGATCTTCGCCTGGAGGCAGCGCGCGCGCTGCTGGAGACCAGTTCGCACAGCGTTGAAGAAGTGGCAAGCCAGGTCGGCTACAACGACGCCAGTTCCTTCTCCAGACTCTTTCGCCAACGCGTGGGCATGAGCCCCGGCAGCTATCGCAGCCGCTTCCAGAGGCAACCGTGACCACGCACGATCTGCTGCGCGGATCGAATCCACCGGAAAAGGCAGCCATCACCGCCCGAGGCGGGCCTCAGGAGGGATAGTCAAATTCCAGCAGCAGCTGGTTGCGCCCGGCCTCGCGGCGATAGTGCATGGCCCGCGTGTAGTGGCGTATCAGCCTCAGGCCATGTCCACCCGGCACGGCATCGTCCAGGCTGGCCGCCAGCTCGGGGCTTTCCTGCGCGGTCAGGTCAAACACCGCGCCATCATCGCTGACCAGCAGGCCGATGCCACCCGCCAGCTTGCCAAGGCGCAGTCCAATTTCGGCGGCCGATCCATCCGGTCGCCGCGCATGCGATGTCACATTCGCGAGGAGCTCATCGGCGCACAGGCCGATGGCCAGCGCGAGCTTGCCCGGCAAGGTCCATTGCCCGCACAGCGACTCGAGCCAGTCGATGGCCGCCTGTACTGCCTGCGCTCCGCGGCCTGGCGCAAACTGCGCCGGCTCACCCTGCCAATCGGGCCACGGGTGCCGGGGGGCGTGGACTGTCATCAGATACGCCGTTGCATATGGGAGTGCCGGCTACAACAGCCGGGCCAGCGCACCCTCGCGCGTGGGCTGCACGTCCAGGATCGCCAGAAAGCCACTGATATCAAACACCTCGTGCACATGCGAGCGCATGGCACACAAGACCAATCTTCCGCCTTCCAGCTTCAGCCGCTTGGCAAGTACCAGCACCAGCCGCAGACCCGCGCTGGAGATGTAATCCAGCCCGGCACAATCGAGCACCAGTTGCCGCGCCCCTGCATCGACCAGCGCCACCAACTGCACTTCCAGCGCCTGCGCATTGGCGCTGTTCACCTGCCCTTGCAGTGCAACGATGGTGGCGTTGCCCGTTGTTTCGGTAATGATGTCCATGACGGAAATTCCTCTGAACGCAAAGCAGCGTCTTGCAGAATGCAGCCCTGCTGAATCTTAGAGCCTGTTCATGATCTTTTCATGGTGCCCGCAAGGCAGCAAACAGCCGCAATCAAGGCGCGCGCCGCAGGCCATGCTGGCGGCCTGGGCAAGGCGCGCAACGCCGAGTGCCGCTTTGGCGGGGCAACGGGCGCCATGAAAAGATCATGACCAGGCTCTTAACCATGCGATCCAGACACAGCGTTGCCACCCGCCTCGTCCTGGCCATAGGCCTGGGCACCACGCTGGTCTTCGCGCTGCTGCTCGCGTCCATCCAGTGGTATGCGCGGCACATGCTGGAGCAGGATGCGGTCACGGATGCCAGAAACCTGATTCAGTCCACCTCCAACCAGATCGCCGCCATACTGGACGACACCACCTGGGTGATCGAGAAGGCCGCCGTCCATCTGGAGGAGGACCAATCCGGCGGCACGGCATTGCACAGCCTGCTGCGCGGGATACTGGACAACAACCCGCAGATCTACGGCAGCGCAGCGGCATTTCAGCCCGCCGCGGGCGGTGGGCCATCCGCGCTCTACGCCCCCTATGCGTGGCGCCAGGGCGCGGAAATTGCCTTTCGCGATCTCGGCCAAAGCTACGACTATCTTCAGAAGGACTGGTACCGGCTGCCAGCGGATGAAGGGCGCGCCAGGTGGAGCGAGCCGTATTTCGACGCCGGCGGCGGCGACAGCCCGATGACCACTTACTCAGTGCCGTTCTACCGTGGGCGGGGCGAAGCGCGACAGCTGGCGGGCATAGTGACGGGCGACCTGGAGCTGGGCTGGCTGGCCAGGGCGCTCTCCAGCGTCAAGATCCTGGATACCGGCTATGTCTTTCTGCTGTCACGCGAAGGAAGAATCATCTACCACCCCGTGAGCGGGTACGCGATGCAGCGGATCGCCCCATCCGCGGAGGAAAGCATTTTCGGCCCCGGCCTCGGCCAGCTCGCGGACCACATGATGAAGGGCGAGACCGGGTTCATTGCCCACACCACCCCCGGCGGCACCAAGGTGCGGCTCTACTACGGCCCGGTGTCCAGCGCCGGCTGGTCGCTCGGGATCGTGTTCCCGGAGCGCGAGCTGTTTCGCGGCGCCAACCGGCTCACCTTCGTCGCCGCCGTCATCGGCGCCATCGGCATCCTGCTGATTGCGCTCGTCATCCTGGTCGTCTCGCGCACCATCACCCAGCCGCTGCGCGATCTGGCCGTTGCGGCAGCGCGCATCAGCGGCGGGGATTTCAGCGCAGTGCCGCCGGCAGGGCGCGCCAGGGACGAGGTCGGGGACCTCAGCCGCGCCCTGATCAAGATGCAGAACGATCTGCAGCAGCACATCCGCGAACTGCTCAAGGCCAACTCCGCCCGCGAGCGCATCGCCAGCGAGCTGGGCGTCGCACGCGCCATCCAGAGGGCCATGGTGCCCAGGGTGCCCCAGCCCTTTGCAGGTCAGGGCGTGGTCGATCTGTGCGCGGTGATGGAGCCGGCGAAGGAAGTGGGCGGTGACTTCTACGATTGGTTCTGGCTGGATGAACGGCGTCTGGGCCTGGCCATGGCCGATGTTTCCGGCAAGGGCGTGCCCGCGGCACTCTTCATGGCCATGAGCCGCACGCTGCTCAAGGCCCTGGCAGCCGACGAAATGGACCCTGCGCTGGTGCTGGGCAAGCTGAACGCTCAGCTTGCGGCAGACAACGAGCAGAACATGTTCGTCACGCTTTTTTATGCCGTGATCGACCTGCAAACACGCTGCATGACCTGGGTCAACGCCGGGCACAACCCGCCGGTGCTGGCGCCTGCCCAAAACGAGCCGCGTTTTCTGCAGGGCAAGCGCCAACTCGTCATCGGTGCGATGCAAGACTACGTCTATCAGAACGCAACAACCCAGCTCGATCCAGGCGACCGCCTGCTGCTCTATACGGACGGCGTCACGGAAGCGCAGAACCACTGGGGCGGGTTCTATGGCGAACAACGCCTGCTGGCCACGCTGGCGACGCTCGAAGACCGCAGCGCCGCGGAGACCACCGCCGCCATCACCACCGATGTCAATCAATTTGCGGCGGGCGCCACGCAGTCGGACGACATCACGGTGATGGCCGTCCACCTGCTCGCAGCGCCCCGCGAGCGCGGCGGCTGATGGCGTACATCGCCGCCCGCATACCCCAATGGCGCACGCGGTCATGAGCAGATGAACGCAGGACGCCCGCTAGACTGAATCTCGAAAAACCACCACGTCACAGAGGCTTGCCGATGAGAGTCCATTGCACTGCCACCGCACAGACCGATATTCCAGCGCCCGGGAGCGTGCAGCGTTTTTGTGAGCGCACCACGCCCTACCTGCCCGAAGCCCAGATCGAAGCCGATTTCATCACCGCCATGCACGACATCACGCGCTGGCACCAGCAGCATTCGCCCTGGTATGCCGCGTTGCTGAAGCAAAACGGCGTGCAAGTGGATGGGCTCACGACGATGGACAGCCTCATCGCCCTGCCACCGTTGCACGCCAATTTCTTCAAGCAGCACGAAGTCCTGAGCGTGCCCGAGGACGCCATCACGCTGCACCTGACATCGTCGGGCACCACGGGGCAGAAGTCGCAGATGTTTTTCGATGCCTTCACCATCAGCCATTCGCGGCGCATGGTGGACGATTGCATGCAGGTGCGCGGCATGGTGAGTTCCGAACCCGCGCATTACCTGGTCAACGCCTACGAACCCCACGCCGGGCTGCGCGTGGGCACCTCCAACACCAACCAGTACCTGATGCGCTACGCGCCACCTGCCGAGGTGTTCTGGACGCTGCGCGCGCTGGGCGAGGGCGAGCACGAATTCGATGCCTTTGGCGCGGTGGAGACCCTGCGGCGCTGGGCACAAGGCAGCACGCCGGTGCGCATCATCGGCTTTCCCGCCTTCTTGCATTTCACCCTGCAGCGGCTGGAAAGAATGGGCGTGCCGCCGCTGCAGCTGGCGCCGGGCAGCGCGGCGATTTTTGGCGGCGGCTGGAAGGGCCACGCCGATCAGGCCATCAGCAAGGAGGCCTTGCACGCCAGCCTCGGGCGCCAGCTTGGCATTGCGGCCGATCGCATCGTCGAGACCTTTGGCTCGGTGGAGCACAGCATTCCCTACATCAGCTGCACCCACGGCCATCTGCATGCGCCCATCTGGTCGCGCGTGCTGGTGCGCGACGTGGCCACCCTGGCGCCGCTGCCGCATGGACAGGCGGGGTTTCTGTCTTTTCTCTCGCCCTACATCACCAGCGTGCCGGCACACAGCGTGGTGATGGGCGATCTGGCGCTGCTGCACCCCGCTGGCAGTTGCGCTTGCGGCACGCCGACGCCGTGGTTCGAGATTCTGGGGCGGGCAGGTACGTCATCCAACAAGAGCTGCGCGGCGGCCGCTGCAGAGCTGTTGCCTGCCAGTTGAGTTTTTCAAGCCAAATCGGGCTCTAACGCTTACTGTACAAGTGCAAGCAGCTATCAATAATGAAAATCCAAGGATACAAACCATGACTGCCTCCAACGCCCCCAGCGCCTGCTACTGGTTTGGCCAGTGGCTGCAGACCGACGAACTGCCGGCCGTCCTGCCCGCGCTGGCCGCGCACATCGACGCCACCCTGCCCCAGCCGTTTCCGCAGCAGGCGCTGCTGGCCGCCTGCGCCAGCGTCTCGCGCCAGCTGCAGGGGCAAACCGGCTGCCACGGCGCGCTGCTGCAAGAGGCGCTGCGCACCAGCACCGCATCGGACGCCAAGGCCATGCTGCAGGCCATGGCCGCCATCCTGGAGCCCGAGGCGCTGCATGAAAAACTGCGCAGCGAACTCGGCAGCCACTACCCCGGCTCGCTGCAGCGGCGCTACCCCGGGCGCCAGTACGAGGCCTGGATGGCCTGCGGCTGCGTGGTGCACATCGCCCCGTCCAACGTGTTCACCGTGGCCGCGCTGGGTCTGGTGGAAGGGCTGCTCACCGGCAACGTGAATGTGGTGAAGACCAGCGCACGCGATGGCCATGTGGCGCAGTTGTTTGCGCAGGCGCTGGTGCAGGCCGATGTCTCGGGGCGGCTCAAAAACTACATCGCGGTGCTGGCACTGCCATCGAGCCATCAGCAGGCGCTGCGCCAGATCATGGCCTGCGCCGATGCGGTATCCGCCTGGGGCGGCGAGAAAGCCATCGCCGCCGTGCGCGGCCTGGTGCCCGGCCACGCCCGCCTGGTCCCCTGGGGGCACAAGGTGTCGTTCGGCTACCTGGCGGCCGAATGCCTTGAGGACGATGGCGCGCTGCAAGCCTTTGCGCTGGATGTCTGCCGGCTCGATCAGCAGGCCTGCTCCAGCCCGCAGACACTGATGGTGGAAACCGATGCCGCCGGTCTGCGCGCCCTCGCCCAACGTCTGGCCGCCCACCTGGCACGCCTGTCGCCCACCATTGCCCGGCAGCAGCCGGATGCGGCCGAGCAGGCCGAAATCACCAGCGTGGTGAGCGTGGTGCGCTGCGAGCAGGCGCTGGGCCTCACCCAGGTGATTGAAGACAGCGCCGGCGCCTGGCGCATCCTGCTCGATGAGCGCCCGGGCCTGCGCCCCTCGCCGCTGTACCGCACCCTCTGGCTCAAGCCGGTGCAGCGCAGCGAACTGGCCGCGCAACTGCGCCCCATGCGTGCCTGGCTGCAGACCTGCGGCCTGGCGGCAGGCCTGGCCAGCATGGCGCCGCTCACGCGTTTGCTGCTTTCGGCCGGCGTCACGCGCATCACCCGGCCGGGCGAAATGGTGGACAGCTACCTCGGCGCCCCGCACGACGGCATGTACGCGCTGCAGCAACTGGCGCGGCGCATTTCGGTGGACGGCCCGGACGCACTGCGCCACTTCGGGCAGATCGACATGCTGCAAGCCCCTGAAGCGCTGCCGCCGCCGCACGCGGCCATTCTGGACAAGACCGGCTTTCAGGCGCTGGACACCACGGACCCCCAGGCCGGCCTGGTGGTGCGCAGCGGCGGCTCCAGCGGCAAGGTGGCGTATTCCAGCTTTCGCTGGGCGGATTACGACGTGCAGATGGCCGCCACGGCCGATGGCCTGGTCGCCGCCGGGCTCGATCCGGAGCGCGACTGCGTGATGAACCTCTTTGCCGCCGGCAATATGTATGGCGGCTTCATCAGCTTCTGGAGCATTCTGGAGAGCCTGCGCGCCAAGCAACTGCCCATGGGCATGAGCGCGGATTACGAATATGTCGCCAAGGAAATCATCCAGCACCAGGCCACCACCCTGATCGGCATGCCGGCCCATATCCTTGCGCTCTTTCAGGCGCAAGGGGAGCGCCTGCGCGCCTGGGGCGGCATCCGGAAGATTTTTTACGGCGGAGAGCCGCTCTCCAGCGCCCAGCTGCGCCTGCTGACCGAAGATTACGGCGTCGCCCTGGTGCGCTCCGCCGCCTACGGATCGAACGACGCGGGCCCGATGGGCTACCAATGCCCGCACTGCACCGGCACCATCCACCATCTTTTCACCCGCTTGCAGCACCTCGAAATCGTCGATCTCGATCGGGATGCGCCGGTACAGGGCAACGCCCCGGGGCGGCTGCTGCTGACCCCGCGGGCGCGCAGCTTTCCGCGCATTGAGCGCTACGAAATCGGCGACATGGGCCGCTGGGTGCCCGAACCCTGCCCCTGCGGGCGCCGGGAGCCGCGTTTTGAACTGCTGGGGCGCCTGGGCGATATCTTCAAGGCCGGCGGCCCATTGATGAATTACACCGAATTCACCACCACCCTGAGCACGCAATTCGGCTACGCCGGTGCGGTGCAATTGCATCTGCATGCGGATGGCCCGGGCACGCGGATTGAGGTCTGGGTGGATGAAGGTTGGCAAGCCAGCAGCAGCGATGCCGCTGTGCAAGCCATGTTCGCCAGCCACCAGCCATTGCAGGCGACACAGGCCTATGGCTTGCCCGTCTCGGTGCAAGTGTGTGCTCACCCACGCAGCGCATTCAGCACCAACGCGGTCAGCGGCAAGGTCCTGCACATTTGCGATCACCGCGTCCAGCGCTGAACCTTGGCAAAGAAAGCACCGCATGCCATCCACCCTCACGCACGCCAGCCATACGCTGGCCGATCTGCTCCCCTTTGTCCGCGCGCATTCCCCTTTTTACCGCGACTTCTGGAGCCAGGTGCCTGCCGGCAGCGCGAGCCTGAGCGACTACCCCGTGCTCGACAGCCAGCGCTTCTGGGCCGCCAACACCCTGGAACACAACCAGGTGTTCACCGCGCCAGTGACCGAAGGCATCACCTACAAGAGCGGCGGCACCACCGGGCAACCCAAGTATTCGGTCTTCACCAACAGCGAATGGCGCG
This sequence comes from Comamonas badia DSM 17552, assembly GCF_000484635.1. Classification (GTDB taxonomy): domain Bacteria; phylum Pseudomonadota; class Gammaproteobacteria; order Burkholderiales; family Burkholderiaceae_C; genus Comamonas_C; species Comamonas_C badia. The sequence continues at coordinate 508,396 of NZ_AXVM01000002.1, forward strand.
CCTTCACCCACGCCTTTGGCCAGGGCATGCGCCGCGCCGGCCTGCAGCCGGGTCAGCGCATCGGCAATCTGTTTTACGCCGGCAAGCTCTATGCCTCGTTTCTGTTCATTGGCCGCTCGATAGAAATGGCCGATGCCGGCATCTGCTACCCGCTTGCCGGCGACGATCTGGAGGAAATCCTCGCCGCCTGGCGCCAATTCAACCTGAACGTTCTGGCCGGCGTGCCGACCACCTTCATGAAACTGCTGGAGCTGCTCAGCCCCGCCGACCGCGCCAGCCTGAAGCTGGACGCCTTCCTCTATGGCGGCGAACCCATGTTTGCCGACCAGATCGCCGCGGTGCAAGCGATTTTCCCGGGCTGCCAGGTGCGCTCCATCGGCGTGGCCGGGGTGGACTACGGCGAGCTGGGCTGGGCCAGCCCCGGCGGGGAGCCCGGCGTGCACCACTGCTTTGACGAGAGCACCGTCATGGAGCTGCTCGATGACAATGGGCAAGGCATCGCGGCACCAGGGCAAGCCGGGCGCATCGTGCTCACCAATCTGCAGCGCCGTTTGATGCCCATCGTGCGCTACCCGGCAGGTGACCAGGGGGAGTGGCTGGACCCTCCGGGCACGCCAGCGCGGCGGTTTCGCCTGCTCGGGCGCACCGAAGAAGGCGCCCGCGTGGGCCCGATGACGCTGTATGTGGACGATGTGCGCCAGGCCTTGCAAGCGTTGGCGGCGGCAGACCCTGGCCTCGCCATCAAGGATTTCCAGCTGATCATCACGCACCACGACCAGCGCGACGCCTGCTGCCTGCGCCTTGCCGTGGCCCACCCCGAGGCGCACAGCGCAGCAGCCAGCCAGCGCGTGGCAGAAAAAATCTATGCCGCCCGCCCGATGTTCGCCGATCTGCTGGCGCAATCGCTGGTGCACCCGCTGGCGGTGGAATGGATCACGCTGCAGGCGCTGCACACCAACCCGCGCACCGGTAAGCTGCTGCGCGTGGTGGACAAGCGCCATGGATGAGCACGCCTCTTCATGGATGCGGCTGGAACTGCCGGCCGCGCCGCAGGCACTGCAGCCCTTGCAGGCCCTGCTGCAGTCACAAGCGAGCCAGCATGGTTTTGCCCATGCCGCCCGGCAGCGCATGTCCACGGCTGCCGAAGAGGCCTTGACCACCCTGCTGCGACTCAGCCAGGAGGGTGGCGCGGATGCCGTGAACCTCCTTCAGGTGCATCTGGCCGTGGAAGGCACGGCCCTGGTGCTGCGCCTGTCGGACAACGGCCTGCCCTACGACACCAGCCTGCTGCCCGCTTACGATCCGCGCGAGGCGGCGCAGCTCGCACAGTCGGAGGTGCAGGCTGCCGCGCTCGCGTCCTACCTGATGCAGAAGCTCTGCGACCGTTGCCAGGTGGTGAACCAGGGTTCCCAGGGCAACCACATTCAACTGGAATGGCTGCTGCCTCTTGCTGGCAGCAACAGCGCCAACGAGCCGGCCAGCGCCGCCCCGCCGCCTGCCGCCGAAGACGCAGCGCCCGGCCAGACGGCGCCCCATCGGCCCACCGCCATCCGCCCCCTGCAACCCGGCGACGCCATCCATCTGGCGCGCCTGATGTACCGCAGCTATGGCTACTCCTACGTCAATCCGGACATGTACGTCGCCGAGCGCATCCTCGCGCGCGTGCAGGACGGGCGCCTGGTCTCCTGGGTCGCCACCACCACCGATGCGCGGGGCACGGAGAGCATCGTCGGCCATATCGCCTGCATGAAGGCGCACCGCGACGACGACACGCTGGAAGTCGGCGCCGCCGTGGTGGCGCCCAGCCAGCGCGGCACCGGCCTGCTGGGCCAGCTGCTGGATGTGGCGACCGCCGCCCTGCGGGGCCGCCCCGAGCGCGCCGCCTTCGTGCACGCCGTGACCGCCCATCCCTTCACCCAGAAAACCTTTGGCCGCCTGGGCTATCTGCCCACCGCGCTGATGCTGGCCTACACCCCGGCCAGCCTGCACTTTCGCCATATCAGCGCGCAGGGCAGCGTGGAGCGTGGAAGCGTCTACTACGCCTGCAAGCTGCTGCGGCCCAGTGCCCCGCTGGCGGTGTATCTGCCGCAGCCCATGGCGGCGCTGCTGCTGCAAAGCGCCCGTGACATTCAGTTCCCGCTGCTGCCACAGCCGCTGAGGCCGGTGGCGCTGCGCGGCGCATCGCACCTGCGGATCGCGGTGGAAAGCGCGCTGAACGCAGCCTTCATCAGCGTGCACCACGCGGGCGAGGATTTTCTTGCCGTGCTGCGCCGCGAGCTGCGTACGCTGTGCCGCGCGCGCGTGGACGCAATCTACCTGAGCCTCGACCTCAGCCAGAGCAGCGCCCCGCCGGCGGCCCAGGCGGCGCAAGACTGCGGCTTCATCCCCGCCGGGCTCACCCCCTTCATGCCCTGGCCGGCAACGCTGTGCCTGCAGTACCTGAACAACCAGCGGCTGGAGGAAACCCACGTGTGCGCCGTTGGCCCCACGGCGCAGGCGCTGCGCGGCGGCCTCTTCAAGGCCTGGCGCCTGCGGGAACATATCGACTGACGGCGCCAGGGGCGCCCCTCTACCTTTTTATAGGCTACATGCCAACGCATGACGCCGCGGCCTTCGACGGCATCACCTCCCCCAGAAAATCCAGGAAACTGCGCACCGCCGGCGACATTCCCCGGCGCGAGGCGAACACCGCATGCACGATGGAGCGCGGCTGGCTCCATTCGGGCAGCAATCGCACCAGGCGGCCATCCTGCACTTCGGCGCTCACCATGTAATCCGGCAGCCAGCCCATCCCGGTGCCTGCCATGGCGGCAAATTTCAGCGAAAGCATGTCATCGATCACGCAGCGCGGCGCGATCTCCAAGGTCTGCGCCCGGCCCTCTGCATCCATCAGCCGGATGCCGACGCGGCCGTCGCCGCCGCTGGACGAGACCAGCATGTCCATGCGCTCCAGGTCTTCCAGCGCGGCTGGCGTCCCCTGGCGCCGCAGCTGCCCGGGGCTCGCCACCAGCACCTGGCACACCTCGTCCAGGCGCTTGACCACCATGGAGCCGCTTTCCTCCAGCGAGGCGCGCACGCGCAGCGCCACATCCACCCCTTCTTCCACCAGGTTCACCACGCGGTTGGTCACCTGCACGTCCAGCCGCACTTCCGGGTAGCGATCAAGGTAGAACGGCAATTGCTGCGCCAGCACCGATTGCATCAGCGTCACCGGGCAGGTCACGCGCACCGTGCCGCGCGGCACCGCCTGCACCTGCGCCACCGCATCCGCCGCGGCCTGAGCCGATTCACGTACCGCGTTGCAATGGGCCAGAAAGGCCTGCCCCGCGTCGGTGAGCGAGAGCGTGCGCGTGGTGCGCTGCAGCAGGCGCACATCCAGCTGCGCCTCCAGCTCGGAGATGCGGCGCGACAGGCGCGACTTGGGAATGCCCAGCGCCCTTCCAGCGGCCGCAAAACTGCCGCGCTCCACCACCTCGGCGAAGTACAACATGTCATTCAAATCGTGCATGGTTCTATTTTCAGGACAATTAAACGCAAATACCACTACCAATAAGGTATAGGCTCACGTTTGATAATACTGTTCATGCAAGTTCCCGGGTCAACACCACGGCTTGCACCCCATTCACATCCGTAATTTGAAGGAGAAACTCATGAACAAGGTCAAGCTCGCCATCGTCTACTACAGCGCCTATGGCACCAACCACGCCATGGCCGAGGTCGCCGAGCAGGCCGCCAAGGCGCTGGGCGCCGAAGTGCGTCTGCGCAAGGTGCAGGAAACCGCACCGCAGGCCGTCATCGACACCGTCGCCCCGTGGAAGGAATTCCAGCAGAAGACCGCTGGCGTTGCCGTGGCAACGCCGGACGATCTGGTCTGGGCCAATGCCATGCTGTTCAGCGCCCCCACGCGCTTTGGCACCGTGGCCAGCCAGATGCGCGCCTTCATCGACACGCTGGGCCCGATCTGGCAGCAAGGCCACCTCAACAACAAGGCCGTGAGCATGATGACCAGCGCGCAGAACCTGCACGGCGGCCAGGAAACCACCACCACCGGCATGTACACCACGTTTGCGCACTGGGGCTCCATCATCGTGCCGCCGGGCTTCACCGATGGCGTGATGTTCAAGGGCCGCGGCAACCCCTACGGCGCCAGCAACAACATGGGCCCCATCGATGAGGAAGTGAAGGACATCATCGGCTACCAGACCAAGCGCCTGGTGGAAGTCGCCGGCAAGCTGGCCGCGTAATCCAGCCCAGCCATCGGCAGCAAGGGTGCGTGGTTACCACGCCCCTTTGTGTTCCGGCACCTTGGGCGCCAGTGCCAGCACCGCAGCGGCCACCACCGCCGCCGCCACCACGTAAATCCAGGCCTGCGCCATGCCCGGGTCATCCACCGCGGCCAGCACCGCGGTGGCGAGCGACACCAGCAAAATCGTGCCTCCCTGCATGAACATCGAGCGGATCGCCGCCAGCGACGAGGCGCTCTGCGGCGCCAGTTGCAGCCCGGCGTTGCGGCTGGCCGGGTTGGTGATGCCTATGCCCATGCCCACCAGCACCGCAGAACCCGCCAGCCACAGATAGGGCGATGCGCCCGCCTGCGGCGGCACGGCCAGCAGCAGCAGGCCGGCAGCGGCGCACAAACCGCCCAGCGCGATGGGCCCGCGGTAGCCGGTGCGCCGTATCACCACCACCGCCAGCACCGAAAACACCACCGACGCCAGCCCCTGCGCCACCAGCAGCGTGCCCGAGGACAGCGCGCTGATGCCATAGCGGTTGGTGGCATACAGCGGCGCCAGCGCGATCGCGCCCACCGGCAGCCCGCCGATGAGTACGTTCACCAGATTGACCACGCCAAAATCCGGCCCGAACAGCAGGCGCGGCGCAATGAAGGGCCGCGCCGCCCGGTGCAGATGCCGCACGAAGGCCCAGCCCGCCAGCACCGCCACCAGAAGCGGCAGCCAGACCCGCGGCGCGAGGAAGCCCACACCACGCTCGCCCAGATAGTTCACCCCCAGCATGCCGCCCAGCACGCAGGCGGCCATCAGCCCCATGCCGACGAGATCCAGCGGCTCATCGCCACGGTGGTTCTTGCGGTCGTGCGGAATCAGGCGCCACGCGGCCAGCAGGATCACGATGCCGATCGGCACGTTCACCAGAAACACGCCGCGCCAGTGCCAGTATTCGACGAACAGCCCGCCAAAGATCGGCCCCACCATCGCACCGATCGGGAAGATGCTGCCAAACAGGCTCACCGCCCGGTCGCGCGCACTGCCGAAATGATCGACGATGATGCCCGTCGCCGATGGGGTAAAACCCGCACCACCGGCCGCCTGCACTACGCGAAGCGCTATCAATGAATAGATATCGTTCACCAGCCCGCAGGCCAGCGAGGCAAGCGTGAACACCAGCACCGAGACCAGAAACACCCGCCGCCTGCCGTAACGTTCGCTGAGCTTGCCGGTGATAGGCACCGCCACCACAAAGCCCAGCGCGTACGCCGTGAGCGTCCAGCCCGCCCAGTTGATCGTGGTGTCCAGACCCAGCTGCATCGCGTGCAGCGCGGTGGCGACGATGGTCGAATCGAGCGACATCATCAACAGCGCGAGCGCGATCACGATGAAGATGCGTACGCGCGGCACGTCGCTTTCTGCCACAGCAGCGGCCAGTCCTGTCATGCGCAGCCCCCATGAGCAGCAGTTCTGGATACGTTGATGCAGGCACTCTTGGGCATCGGCGGATTTTGCACCGGATACGCCATTCACGGTTGGTCATCAAGCGCAAATTGCTACTTTTTATATAGCGAAATAACAGAAAATGGCCTATTCGGCGACTGCGTGCGCCAACACCGTGGTCATCACTGCGCAACGAATTGCCCGAAATCCATTATGGTTAAGGCCGCCCACCCAACCGCAGCACGTCCTGCACCGGCAAGTGCTCCATGGAAACACGATTGAACAAGAGAACCCGTCCATGAAAATCAGAAAAGCCGAGGAAAAAGACGCCGAGCAGCTTTGGGAGCTGATGAAGGACCTCGCCATATTCGAGAGGTACCTTGATTCGTTTGCCATCACGCCTGAAATCGTTCGTGAATCCGGGTTTCGGAAGAGCCCGCCCGATTTCCACAGCATCGTCGCGGAGGTCGATGGCGCGCTTGCCGGCATGCTGGTGTACTACTTCCTTCCTTACACGGCACAAGGGCGGCCAGCCATCTATCTGAAGGAATTGTTCATCGCCAAGCACCACAGAGGCAAGAGCATTGGCGAGAAGCTCATGCGCGCCCTGAACGACGAAGCAAGGAAGCATGGATGCACGACCATCAAATGGACTGTCGCGCCCTGGAACGAGCCGGGCATCAATTTCTACAAGAAACTGGGCGCACGAGAGAACACCGATTGGCTCAACTTCGAATGGAGCATTTGATCTTGTGCACAGGAGCGCCCGGAACGCGGCGCATACCCGCGACTCGCAAAGGAAAACCGCGATGCTGGCAATCACGTTGGCCCTGATTGCGGCGCTGGCCTACGGACTGTCTGACTTCCTCGGCGGTGCCCTGAGCCAGACGCGCTCAAGCTGGATGGTCGCCATGGTCAGCCAGCTCACTGCCGCCGCCGCCACCGCGCTCGCCGCGGCATTCCTGGCTGGCAGCCCCCAGCCGACCGACTTCGCCTGGGCGATCGCGGCAGGGGTTGGGGAGGGTGTTGGCATCGCGGCCCTCTACCGCGGCCTCAGCCAAAGCCGCATGGCCATCGTTGCCCCAATCTCGGGCGTAGGCGCTGCCCTCGTGCCCGTCGCCGTCGGGCTGGCCACCGGGGACACACTCGGGCCGCTGGCCTGGATCGGCCTCGTGATCGCGTTTCCCGCGCTCTACTTCATCCCGCAATCGGATCGGCGCGGCGCGGACTCCCGCTCGACGACCCGCGCCGGAATCGTCAACGGGGCCATCGCCGGTCTGGGGTTCGGCACCCAATTCGCGCTGGTCGGCCAGATCAGCGGCCAGTCGGGCCTGCTCCCAATCGCCCTGCTCTGGCTGGCGTCCGTGGGCGCCATCATCATCGTCGCCATGGCACTGCGCCAACCGTGGCTCCCTCGCCGCGGCGACAGCCTCGGCCCTGTCCTGGCGGTCGGCCCCATCAGCGCGCTCGCAGTGGTGGCTTTCCTGCTGGCCACGCAGCAGGGGCTGCTGACCATTGTTTCGGTCATCACCGCCTTCTACTCCGCGGTCACCGTCGTCTTGGCCGTGCTCGTCCTGCGCGAGAAGATCGGGCGCCTGCAACTGGTCGGACTCGCATTGGCCTTGGCGTCCGTCGTCCTGGTGACGGCCGGCTAGAGGAATCCACCCTCTCATTCAAAGTGCCAGAGGCCAGCGGAATTGGAGATTCACGCCAGATGCACCCCAATACGAGCGTCCGATTCTTCGACGAGCAGTTCCAGCGCCAGGTGGCGGCGGCGGAGTTCGCACTGAACCCCTTCGAGTCCGCCGCGCTCCAGTACCTCACGGGCGAGGTGCTTGACTACGGCTGCGGCCTGGGAAATCTTGCCGTGGAGGCGGCGCGGCGTGGATGCTCGGTCACCGCCCTGGACGCGAGCCACACCGCCATCGAGCACATCGAGGCGGTCGCCCGGAAGGCGCGCTTGCGTATTTCGGCCACGGAAGCGGATCTTCGCGAGCACCGGATAGACAAGGACTACGACGCCATCGTCTGCATCGGGCTGCTGATGTTCTTCGACTGTCCCACCGCCTACCGAAGGCTCGCGGACATGCAGGCCCATGTGCGGCCGGGCGGCGTGGCCGCGGTGAACGTGCTGACGGAGGGCAGTACCTTCACGGACATGCTGGCGCCTGAAGGCCATTGCCTGTTCAAGACTGACGGCCTGATCGAGCGCTTCGCAGGCTGGCAGGTGCTGTACAGCAAAATCGAGACCTTTCCGGCGCCCCATGACACCCGGAAGGTCTTCGCAACTGCCATCGCCCGCAAGCCTTCGGAGTGGCCGCACTGACGCCTGATCTTTCCCGACAGGACTGGCAAACCGGCGAGGGCGTCATGCGGCGCCGGGCACAAGCCCCACCCCATCCACGCACATTGCCGGATGGCGCCTTGTTTTGATAGCTGCAAACGGTGCAACCACACCGTTTTCCGAGGGGGTTCACTCTGAAACATTTTTGCGTCCGGAAGGGCGCCGAAATTCCGTTATCCTCGCGCCCCATGTCCCGATGGTTCGCAATCCTGGTGCTCGCCTGCAGCACCGCCGCTTACGCCGCGCCCGATTCCCTCACTGCCACGCCCCAGGAGCCCACGGCATGGACTGCGCAACTGCGCGACCACTGGGCCAGCCTGGGCCAGGGCGTTGCAGGCCAGGTGCACGATGTGGCAGACCACACCACCGACCTCGTCGCCACGGCCATGGGGTTCCTCGGCGTGCCCTACCGCCGCGGCGGCAGCAGCGCAGAGACGGGTTTTGACTGCAGCGGCTTCGTGCGCAGCATGTTCGAGCAGACGCGCGGCCTGCTGCTGCCGCGCCGCGCCGCCGAACAGGCCGCGCACACGGCAAAAATCGACAAGAAAGACCTGCAGCCCGGCGATCTGGTGTTCTTCAACACCATGCGCCACGCCTTCAGCCACGTGGGGATTTACATCGGCGACGGCAAATTCATCCATTCACCGCGCAGCGGCGAACGGGTGCGCGTGGAGGACATGGGCACCCGCTACTGGCGGTTGCGCTTCAACGGCGCACGCCGGGTCGCTGACCAGGCTCTTGGCGGCGACGCGCCGCGGGCGGACAGCGCCATGCGCTAGCCGCGCGGGCGGGCCGCGACGCGCAGGGCATGTGCGGCCCCCGCGGCGCGGCGCGCACAAGCGCCGTCAGCCACCGCGCTTGCGATCCAGCGCCCAGGCCCCGCCACCGGCGGCCGACAGGTACAGGAAGATGAAGCAGAACAGGGCCGCCGATTCGCCCTTGTTTTTCAGCGGCAACCAGAAATCCCCCATGGAGGCGTGCGCCAGAAAATAGGCGACGGCCATTTGTCCGGACAGAATGAAGGCGACGGGACGCACGAACAGCCCAAGAATCAGCAGTACACCGCCCACCAGTTCCAGCACCATGGCCACGCCCGGCAGCGAACCCAGCGGCACGCCGCCCTGGAATTTCATGACACCGTGCAGCAGGAACATATAGGCCGCCGTGATGCGCAGCAACATCAGCGCATAGGCACGCAGGTCGGGGGATGGCGTGTTGTTCACAGGCATGAAAACTCCTTCTGAGTGGGTTGATCCCTGATTGAATACCCGCGAGGGCCGCAGGGTATCGCAGTGTAGAGGCTTATGCCCGATGCTGCTGGGCAGCGCTCGCGTGCAGGCATACCGCAGCGGCGGCGGCCACATTGAGCGATTCCTCGCCCCCCGGCTGCACGATGCGGATGTGCTGCGCCGCACGCGCCTGCAGCGCGGGCGTTACGCCCTGCCCCTCGTGCCCCATCAACCAGCCGCAGGGCCAGGGCAGCGGCGCACGGTGCAGCCATTCGCCTTGATGCGAACTGGTCGCCAGCAGCGGCACCTTCAAGGCTTGCAGATGATCGAGCGCCAGGCCTTCCAGCAGACGCAAGCCGAAGTGCGCCCCCATGCCCGCGCGCAGCACCTTGGGCGACCACAGCAGCGCCGTGCCCTTGAGGGCCAGCACCTGCGCAAAGCCAAAGGCCGCCGCGCTGCGCAGGATGGAGCCGACATTGCCCGCGTCCTGCACGCGGTCCAGCACCACGGTGGGCGCAGCGGGCAGCACCTCGGGCGCTGCAGGCAAGGTGAGCACGTAGCCCACGCCTTCGGGGGATTCGAGGGCGGTGAATTCGCGCCAGAGGGCATCGGTGAATATGACGGTTTTAATAGCTGCTTGCGCTTTGCCAAAAAGGGTTTCAGACTGATTTGAATGATGAAATTTTTGTCGCGCGCCTGGGAGCACGCCCTCACCCCCGTCCTCTCCGGGAGGGAGAGCGGGCAATGCCGTGGCCTGCGCTGGCCGCGCGGATTCTGCAAACACCACCACCTCCGGGCGCCAGCCGCGCAGCCGCGCCGCGCTGCACAGGTGCTCGCCCTCGATCCAGACTCGCCCCTGCCTGCGGTACGCCCCGCTCTCGTGCGCCAGGCGCTTGAGCTGTTTGAAGAGCGCGTTCTCGCGCGACTGGATCAGCACGGGTTCACGCACGGTCATCGCGCCTCCATGGCCCGCGCCACGGGCGCGAACGAGCGGCGGTGCTCCGGGCATGCGCCGTGCTCTGCCAGTGCCGCCAGGTGCTGCGCCGTGCCATAGCCCTTGTGCTGGTCGAAACCGTACTGCGGCCAGCGTGCATGCAGCCCCAGGCACCAGCGGTCGCGCGTGACCTTGGCAAGAATGGAGGCGGCGGAAATCGCCGCCACCTTGGCATCGCCCTTGACGATGGCCTCGGCAGGCATCGCCAGCAGCGGCAGGCGGTTGCCATCCACCAGCACCCGCGCGGGCTGCAGGCGCAGGCCCTGCACCGCGCGGCGCATCGCCAGCAGCGTGGCCTGCAGGATGTTGATGGCATCGATCTCTTCGCGGCTCGCCTCGGCCACATGCCAGGCCAGGGCCCGCGCCTGGATGAGATCGAAGAGCTGTTCGCGCCGCGCGGCCGATAGCGCCTTGGAATCCATCAGCCCCGCGATCGGCCGCGCCGGATCCAGAATGACCGCCGCGGCCACCACGGGGCCGGCCAGCGGTCCGCGCCCGGCCTCGTCCACCCCGGCCACCCGCTCGCCCGGCGCGTCCCAGTTCAATATCGGCGGTTCAGCCAAGAAGCGCTCCCACCGCATCGGCCGCCAGCCGCGGGGTATCGCGGCGCAGGCTCTCGTGCAAAGCCGCAAAGCGCTGCGCCATGGCCTGCGCGCGCCCGGGGTCATCCAGCCACTGCAGCAGCGCATCGGCCAGTGCGCGCGGGGTCGCTGCATCCTGCAGCAGCTCCGGCACGACAAAATCCTCGCAAAGAATGTTGGGCAAGCCCACCCAGGGCTGCAGCTGCTTGCGCCGCATCATGCGCCAGCTAAAGGGGTGCATGCGGTAGGCGATGACCATGGGGCGCTTGAACAGCGCCGCCTCCAGCGTGGCGGTGCCGCTGGCGATCAGCGTCACGTCGCAGGCCGCCAGCACGTCGTGCGAGCGGCCGGTGACGATCGCGACCTGTCCGGCCATGCCGCATGCGTGCGCGGTCTGTTCAAGGCGCTGGCGCAATGCGGGCACGGCAGGAATCACTATCTTGACCGCTGGTTGCGCTTGTTTGACAAGTGCTGCCGCCTGAATGAACACCGAAGCCAGGTAGGCCACTTCGCCGCGGCGGCTGCCGGGCAGGACGGCCAGCACCGGCGCATCCAGCGGCAGGCCCAGCGCCGCGCGTGCCGCAGCCCGGTCGGGCTGCATCGGTATGACATTGGCCAGCGGATGGCCCACATAGGTGGCGGCAATGCCGTGCTGGCCCAGCAGCGCGGGTTCGAAGGGAAAGAGGCAGAGCACGTGGTCGGCCGCGGCGCGGATCCTGTGCACCCGCCCGGGCCGCCAGGCCCAGATCGAGGGGCAGACGAAATGCACGGTTTTGATGCCTGCGCCGCGCAAGCCCTGCTCCAGGCCCAGGTTGAAATCCGGCGCATCGACGCCGATGAACACATCCGGGCGCTGCACCAGCAGGCGGGAACGCAGTTGCTGGCGTATACGCCAGATGCCCGCCAGGCGCTGCACGACCTCCAGGCTGTAGCCATGCACCGCCAGGCGTTCACTGTCCCACCAGGCGTCAAAGCCCTGCTGCGCCATGCGGGCGCCGCCTATGCCCATGCTGGCGGCGTCCGGCCAGCGTGCCTTGAGCCCGCCCAGCAGCAAGCCAGCCAGCAGGTCGCCCGAAGTCTCGCCCGCCACCATGGCCACACGAGGCGCCGGCGCCATGGCCAGGGACCCGGTCAACGCACGATGCCGCGCTGCGCGCGGCGCAGGAAGCCGCCCAGCAGCACGAGGTCTTCTTCCGCATCCGGATGGCTTTCGGCCAGCTCATCGATCTGCGTGATCGCCGCCTGCAGCGTCAGCCCCTCGCGGTAGAGCACGCGGTAGGCCTGCTTGAGCGTGGCGATGCGCTCGGCGGAAAAACCGCGGCGGCGCAGCCCTTCGACGTTCAGGCCACGCACCGCCAGCGGATGGCCATCGACCATCATGAACGGCGGCACGTCCTGCGCAATATGGCTGCCGAAGCCCGCCATCACATGCGCGCCGATATGCGTGAACTGGTGCACGCCCGTGAGGCCGCCGACGATCGCCCAGTCACCCACGTGCACATGCCCGGCCAGCGTGGCATTGTTGGCCAGTATGGTCTGGTTGCCCACCACGCAATCGTGCGCGACGTGCACATAGGCCATGATCCAGTTGTCGTCGCCTATCGTGGTTTCGCTCCGGTCCTGCGCGGTGCCGAGACTGAAGGTGCAGAACTCGCGGATGGTGTTGCGATGGCCGATCACGAGGCGCGTCGGCTCGCCCGCGTATTTCTTGTCCTGCGGCACCCCCCCCAGCGACGCAAACTGGAAGATGGCGCAGTCTTCACCGATGGTGGTGTGCCCCTCGATCACGCAATGCGCGCCCACGCGGGTGCGCGCGCCGATGGCGACCTGCGGGCCGATGACGGCATACGGCCCGACGCTGACGCTTGCATCGAGCCGCGCCTTGGCATCGACGATGGCCGTGGGGTGGATGAGACTCACGCAAGCCCCGCGCTCACTCGCCGACGTGGCGCATGGTGCACATGAGCTGCGCCTCCGCGGCCACGTTCTCGCCCACGCGGCCGACGCCGTTGAAGCGCCAGATGCCGCCGCGCACGCGGTCTATGGTGATGTCCAGAATCAGCTGATCGCCCGGCACCACGGGGTGCTTGAAGCGCGCGCCATCGATGCCGACGAAGTAATAGATGTTGTTCTCATCCGGCACCTGGCCCATGGCATCAAACGCCAAGAGGCCCGCCGCCTGCGCCAGCGCTTCCAGAATCAGCACACCAGGCATCACCGGCCGGCCCGGGAAGTGGCCGGTGAAAAAGGGCTCGTTGAAGGTAACGTTCTTGATCGCGCGGATGCGCTGGTTGCGCTCCAGTTCAAGCACCCTGTCCACCAGCAGAAAGGGATAGCGATGGGGCAGCTGATTGAGGATGTATTGGATGTCCATCATGGTTTTCGGGCTCTGGCGGCGTCCTGCAATTGTTGTTCGAGAGCCTTCACGCGCTCGCGCAGCCGGTAGAGCTGGCGCAGCGTGGCGGCGTTCTTTTCCCAGTGCGCATTGTCGTCCATGGGGAAGACGCCGGTGTAATGCCCACCGGGCTGCGTGATCGAGCGCATGACGACGGTATTGGTGGAAATGTGCGTATGGTCCGCGATGGTGAGATGCCCGATGATCGACGCCGCGCCGGCAATCGTACAGTGCGCGCCGATGCGCGTGCTGCCGGCCACCGCCGTGCAGCCCGCCATCGCCGTATGGCGGCCGACATGCACGTTGTGCGCGATCTGGATCAGGTTGTCGAGCTTGACCCCATCCTCGATCACCGTGTCGTCCAGCGCCCCGCGGTCGATGCAGGTGTTGGCACCGATTTCCACATCGTCGCCGATACGCACGGCGCCCAATTGCTCGATCTTGATCCAGGCGCCCTGCTCCGGCGCGAAGCCGAAGCCATCGGCCCCGATCACCACGCCCGGATGGACGATGCAGCGCGCGCCGATGCGGCAGCGCGCGCCGACCGTCACGCGGGACTTGAGCACGGTGTGTTCGCCAACCACCGCGCCCTGCTCGACCACGCACAAGGGCCCGATGCTGGCGCTTTCCGCCACCTGCGCGCCAGGATGCACCACGGCGCTCGGATGCACGCCGGCCGCCGCACCCAGCCCGAGCTGGCGCACCCACAACTGCGTCGCACGCGCAAAATAGGCGTAGGGATCATCGGTGACGATGCACGCGCCGCGCCGCAACGCCTGTTCGCGCAGCGCAGGAGCCACGATCACGCAGGCCGCCCGGCTTGCGGCCAGCTGGGCGCCATAGCGCGGGTTGTTCAGAAAGGAAAGGTCGCCGCTGGCTGCCGTATCCAGCGGCGCGATGCGCTCTATCGTCAGGTTTTCGTCGCCGCCCTCAAGGCTGCCGCCCAAGGCATCGACGATCGAACCCAGGCGCAGGCCCACCCCATGTCCTCGGTGCGGGGCGCGTTACTTGCCCGCAGCGCTGTTCATGGCTTTGAGCACCTTGTCGGTGATGTCCAGCTTGGGATTCACGTACACGGCTTCCTGCAGGATGACGTCGTAGTTTTCCGTCTCGGCCATGGACTTGATGATACGGTTGGCCTTGTCCAGCACCTGCGCCAATTCTTCATTTTTGCGCGCGTTCAGGTCTTCCTGAAACTCGCGGTTCTTGCGCTGCAGGTCACGGTCCTGGTCGGCCAGCTGGCGCTGGCGCGTCTGGCGCTGGCTCTCGGACATGGTCGGGACATCGCGCTCGAATTTGTCCGATGCTGCTTTGAGGGCCTTGGAAAGGTCCTGCATTTCCTTGTCGCGCTTGGAAAACTCCTGCTCCAGCTTGGCCTGCGCCGCCTTGGCGGCATCGGCTTCGCGGAAGATTCGGTCGGTGTTGACAAACCCGGCTTTCAGGCTCTGCGCCTGGGCTGCCGCGGGCACGGCGACCGCCATGCTGCCCACCAACGCGATGACGGAAAGGCTGCGGAAAAAACGGTTCATGGAAGACATCAGAATGAAGTACCGATCTGGAATTGAAGGCGCTGGATTTTATCGCCAGCGAATTTGCGAATGGGCTGGCCCCAGGCCAGACGCAGCGGCCCGAGCGGGGAAATCCAGCTCAGACCGAGGCCGGCCGAGGCACGCAGCTCCTTGAGCGACCATGGATCATTGTCGCCGTAGACATTGCCCACATCAACGAACACGAACCAGCGCAAGGTGCGGTCATTGCCGGCACCCGGGAAGGGTGCCATGAATTCGGTATTGAACGTGATCTTCTTGGTGCCGCCCAGAATGGCCCCGGTGACATCCCGCGGGCCCAGCGTGCCCTGGTCAAAACCGCGCACCGAGCCCAGGCCGCCGGAGTAGTAGTTCTTGAAGACCGGGAAGGGCCGACCACTCAGTCCCTTGCCGTAGCCCAGCTCACCGTTGAAGGCCAGCGTGTAGCGCTTGGTCAGCGGGATGTACTGCTGGTACTGGTAGCCAAATTTGGCGTAGCGTGCATCACCCGCCAGCGACAGCTCCGTGGTGATTTTCTGCAGGCGTCCGGAGTTGGGTGCCAGCGCGCTGTCGCGATCGTCGCGCGACCAGCCTATCGTGAGCGGTATCGCGAAGCTGGAGTCGCCATACTTGTCGGCATAGGCCAGATACGCCGCCGGGATGTTGGTGCCCGACTTGATGCGCGTGCGCTCCACGCCAGCGCCGAAATAGACCGTATCCAGCTCGCTGAACG
Source organism: Comamonas badia DSM 17552 (assembly GCF_000484635.1). GTDB lineage: Bacteria > Pseudomonadota > Gammaproteobacteria > Burkholderiales > Burkholderiaceae_C > Comamonas_C > Comamonas_C badia. Next base: position 523,867 of record NZ_AXVM01000002.1, read on the forward strand.
GAATGCCGAAGCGCACGCTGCCACCTTCGGTGACAAGCTTGTAGTCGCCCCCCTGGTACTGGTAGGGCCGCTGGGTGCGATAGAAGACATCCAGCGTGCGCGAAATGCCGTCCTGGGTGAAATACGGGTCGGTCGTGGAGAGCACGATGGTGCGGTTGAACTTGCCCGTGTTGACATCCACGCCCAGGGTATTACCCGAACCGAAGACGTTTTCCTGCTTGATGCCGAAGGTGAGCGAAATTTTTTCCGCGGTCGAATAGCCAGCGCCGATCTGGATCATGCCGGTGGGTTTTTCCGTCACGTGCACCAGCAGATCCACCTGGTCGGGCGCGCCTGGCACCTCTTGCGTCTCGACGCCGACTTCGGTGAAAAAGCCCAGCCGGTCCACGCGGTCGCGCGAGAGCCTGATCTTTTCGCCGTTGTACCAGGAGGCCTCGTACTGCCGGAATTCACGGCGCACGACTTCGTCGCGCGTGCGGTTGTTGCCATCGATGTTGATGCGCCGCACGTAGGCGCGGCGCGACGGATCGGCGCGCAGCTCCAGCTGCACGCGGTTGTTCTCGCGATCCACCTCGGGCACCGCCTCCACCTTGGCGAAGGCATAGCCAAAATTGCCGAAATGGTCGGTCATCGCCTTGATGGTGTCGGTCACCGCATTGGCGTTGTAGGGCTCGCCCGGCTTGATCGTGATGAGCGATTTGAACTCGTCGTCGCGATCCAGGTAGTTGCCCGCCAGCGTCACGCCCGACACCACGTAGCGCGGGCCTTCGGTGACGTTGACGATGATGGAGATGGACTGCTTGTCCGGCGCAATCGCCACTTGCGTGGAATCGATGCGGAATTCCATGTAGCCGCGCGTCAGGTAGTAGGAGCGCAGGGATTCCAGATCGGCGTTGAGCTTGGCGCGCGAGTAGCGGTCGCTCTTGGTGTACCAGCTCAGCCAGCCGCCGGTATCGAGGTCGAACAGGTCGGTCAGCGTCGATTCGCTGAACGCCTTGGCGCCGACGATGCTGATGTCCTTGATCTTGGCCGGCTCGCCCTCGGTCACCGTGAAGGTGAGGTTCACGCGGTTGCGTTCCACTGGCGTGACGGTGGTGACCACCTCGGCCCCGTACAGGCTCTTGTTGAGGTACTGGCGCTTGAGCTCCTGCTCGGCGCGATCGGCCAGCGCCTTGTCGAACGGGCGGCCTTCGACCACGCCGACATCGCGCATGGCCTTCTTGAGCTGGTCCTTGTCGAATTCCTTGATGCCTGCGAATTCGACCTCGGCCACCGTGGGCCGCTCTTCGACGACCACCACCAGCACGTTGCCCTGCGCCTCCAGCTTCACATCCTTGAACAGGCCCAGGGCAAACAGCGCCCGGATGGCGGCGGCGCCCTTTTCATCGGTGTACTCATCGCCCACGCGCATTGGCAGCGAGGCAAAGATGGTGCCCGGCTCCACCCGCTGCAGGCCTTCGACGCGGATGTCCTGCACCTTGAAGGGCTGCAGGGCCCACGCGGCCTGCGCCGCCAAAACCAGGGAAGCGGCGGCCAATACGTGGCGCACTCCCGGACCAGGAAAGAAATTTTTCATGAATGAAGCGCCAGCCGTCGCGCGATGGCGCCGGCATTGATCGTCAGCCAAACAACCGGGTGAAATCGTTGAACACGGCGATGGACATCATCACCAGGAGTAGCGCGACGCCACCGCGTTGCAATCGCTCCATCCAGGCATCAGATACGCCATGGCCGGTCACTCCCTCCCATAAATAATACATCAGGTGCCCGCCGTCGAGGACGGGCAGCGGCAGCAGGTTGAGCACGCCCAGGCTCACGCTGATGAGCGCCAGGAACACCAGGTAGGCCGTAAGTCCCCTATGGGCCGATTTGCCTGCATAGTCGGCGATCGTGAGCGGGCCGCTCAGGTTCTTCACCGAGGCTTCTCCGATCACCATGCGGCCCATCATGCGCAACGTGAGCGCCGAAATTTCCCAGGTGCGCTGCGCGCCCTTCCAGAGCCCGTCCAGAGGACCATAGCGCACCATCAGCATCTCGGGCGCGGCGCCCACGTAGGCACCGATGCGCCCGACGGCCACGCCCTCCTCGTCACGCAGCTGCGGCGTCACGGCGATCTCCAGCCGCCGGCCCGCGCGCTCCACCTGCCAGGCCTGCGTGCGCGGCTGCCCGTCTTTCACGCTGGCACGGATCAGCGCACGCAGCTGCTGGCCATCCCCCACGGCATCGGGGCCGATCGCCAGCACCACGTCGCCCTCGCGCAGACCGGCGCGCTCTGCCGCGCCGCCAGGCATCACCTCGCCCATCACGGGCCGCGTCCACGGGCCGGTGATGCCGATCTTGCGCAGCAACTCGGCATCCGGCTCGCGCGTATCCAGGTGGTCCAGCCGCAAGGTGACCGAGCGCTGCGCGGCATCCGTGCCGCCCTGCAGCAGCAGGCGCACGCTTTCGCCATCCAGGGCGCTGCGCGCCAGCAGCCAGCGCAGGTCGTCAAAGGAGCGCAACGGCTCGGGCTGCGCATCGCCCATCGCGGCGGCCAGCACCTGCTCGCCGCCCTGCACCCCGGCCTGCGCGGCAATCGTGCCTACCGCGGGCGCGGCCAGATAGGGCGCCGGTTCCATCACGCCCATCCAGTTGACCAGGGCATACAGCAGCACCGCCAGCACCAGATTGGCCAGGGGGCCCGCGGCGACGATCGCCGCGCGCTTGGCCAGGCGCTGGTTGTTGAACGCCAGATGGCGCTCTTCGGGCGCCACGGGCGCCTCGCGCTCGTCGAGCATGCGCACGTAGCCGCCCAGCGGAAACATCGCAACCACCCATTCGGTTGGCGAGCCCTTGGGCTGCCAGCGCAGCAGCGGCTTGCCGAAGCCGACGGAAAAGCGCAGCACCTTGACGCCGCACGCCACCGCCACGCGGTAGTGGCCGTATTCGTGGATGGCGATCAACACGGCCAGCGCAAAGAGGAAAGCCGCAACGGTCAGAACCATGGGAGCCTCGAAATAAACAGGAGCTGTTTGCGCTGGGTGGACAAGGGTTTCAGGCCAATTTTTATCTGAAACTCAGAACCATGAAGCGCGAACAGCTCACTTTATTGAAATTGACGAACTTGTTGCGACGCTGCCGCGCGGCTCTGTTCATCGAGCGCCAGCAAGGCCTGCAGCGTATCGGGATTGGAGGGCCGCACCGCCTCCAAAGTTGCACGGTTGACCGCATGGATCTGGTCAAAACGGATGCGGCGCTGCAAGAACGCGGCGACGGCCACCTCGTTGGCGGCGTTGAGCACCGTGGTCGTGCCCCGCGGCGCGGCCAACGCCTGCCAGGACAGGTGCAGGCCCGGGAAACGCCGTGCGTCGGCCTCTTCGAACGTCAGCGCCGCGAGCTGGCTGAAATCCAGCGGCGCGGCGCCGCTGGCGATGCGCTCAGGCCAGGCCAGGCCGCAGGCAATCGGCACGCGCATGTCGGGCGTGCCCAGCTGCGCGAGGATGGACGCGTCCACGTACTGCACCATGGAATGGATGATCTGCTGCGGGTGGATCACCACCTTGATCTGCGCCGGGCGCAGATCGAACAGCCAGCGCGCCTCGATCACCTCCAGCGCCTTGTTCATCATGGTCGCGGAATCGACCGAAATCTTGCGGCCCATGACGAAGTTCGGATGCGCGCAGGCTTCCTCGGGCGTCACGTCGCGCAGCGTGGCCGGATCGCGCGTGCGAAACGGCCCGCCCGAGGCGGTGAGCAGCACATGCTGCACGCGCCGCGCCCAGCAGTTGCGGTCTTCGGGCAGGCTCTGGAAGATGGCCGAATGCTCGCTGTCTATGGGCAGCAGCGTCGCGCCGCCCTCTCGCACCGCGCGCAGGAAGACTTCGCCGCCGACGACCAGCGCCTCCTTGTTGGCCAGCAGCAGGCGCTTGCCAGCGCGCGCCGCGGCCAGGCAGGGCGCCAGGCCCGCCGCGCCGACGATGGCGGCCATGACGGCATCCACCTCGGGATGTGAAGCTATCTGTTCCAGAGCATCCGGCGCTTGCAATACCTGCGTTGCAAGCCCATTGGCCTTGATTTTTTCAGCGAGCTGGGCGGCATGCGCAGGGCTGGCCATGACGGCGTAGCACGGCTTGAACCGCGCGCATTGGGCCAGCAGGTCATCGACGCGTGTGGCGGCGCTGAGCGCAAAGACTTCGTACTGGTCCGGATGGCGGGCCACGACGTCCAGGGTATTGGTGCCGATCGAACCGGTCGACCCCAGAATCGTGAGGCGTTGTTTCATGGGCTTGCGAAATTGGAAATCATGAGCGCCAGCGGCAGCGTGGGCAAGAGCGCATCGACGCGGTCGAGCACGCCGCCGTGCCCGGGCAGCAGCTTGCTGCTGTCCTTCATGCCGGCGCTGCGCTTGACGAGCGACTCGGCAAGGTCGCCGACCACGCTCATGGCCGTCAGGAACAGCAGCGCCGGCAGCCACCAGAGCAGCCCCATGCCCACCAGCCGCGAGTACAGGCTGGGCACCGCCGCCTGCCAATGGCCGTCGGCCCAGGCCCAGGCCAGTGCCAGCACCAGCACACCCGCCATGCCGCCCCAGACGCCTTCCCAGCTCTTGCCCGGGCTGATCGCCGGTGCGAGCTTGCGCCTGCCGAACGCCCGGCCGGCAAAGTAGGCACAGATATCCGCCGCCCAGACGAGGCAGAGGATGGAAAGCAGGAAATTGATGCCGATCGCGCGCGCCCGCGCCATCGCCAGCCACGCAAGCCACAGCGCCAGCACGCCGCCCGCCACGCGCAGCCAGCGCGCGGCCTGCGGCCAGCCCGCCACACCGCGCGCCAGCAGCCAGCCGCCCAGCAGCACCCAGGCCGCGCCCGCCGCCTGCCACAGCCAGGGCAGCGGCAGCGCGATCCAGCCGGCCCGCCAGCTGGCCAGGCACAGCACGCTGCCCACGGCCGCCAGCGCCAGCGACGCAGCGTGCGCCAGGCCGTTGAGCCGGCCCCACTCCCAGCAGCCGGCGGCAATCAAGACCAGCGTGACGACCGCCAGCGGCACAAACGAGGGGTAGACCAGTGCCGGCAGCAAAATGGCCAGCAGCACCAGCGCGGTGATGACGCGCTGCTTCAGCATGTGGATGGCTCCACACCCACCACCTGCTCGGAGGTGCGGCCAAAACGGCGCTCGCGCGCGGCGAAGTCGGCGATGGCGGCGTCCAGCGCCGCCTCGTCAAAATCCGGCCACAAGGCATCGGTGAAGTACAGCTCGGCATAGGCCGCCTGCCAGAGCAGAAAGTTGCTGATGCGCAGCTCGCCGCCGGTGCGAATCAGCAGGTCAGGATCGGGCACATGGCCCATGGCCATCGCGCCGTGCAGGCTCGCTTCGGTGATCGCTTCACCGCGCGCGGCCAGCGCCGCCGCGGCCTGGGCGATGTCCCAACGCCCGCCGTAGTTGAAACAGACGTTGAGCACCATGCGCGCGCCCTGCGCCGTGGCCGCCTCGGCCTGGGCGAGGGCATCCCGCATGCCTGCGGAAAGGCCGCCGCGTTCGCCGATGAAAAACAGGCGCACGCCATCTTCCACCAGCTGCGGCACTTCGCGCAGCAGCGCCTTGCCCATCAGCTCCATCAGGCCGGACACCTCATCCTGCGGGCGGTTCCAGTTTTCGGAGGAGAACGCAAACACCGTCAGCACCGCCACGCCACGCGCGGCGCAGGCCTTGAGGCAGCGGCGCAGCGATTCGACGCCCTGCTTGTGCCCCGCCAGGCGCGGCAGAAAGCGGCGCCGGGCCCAGCGGCCATTGCCATCCATGACGATGGCGATGTGCTGCGGCGGGTGACTTGCGCCGTTGGGCGTTGAGCGTGGTGCGTTGAGCGTCATGAATACCGAACAGACAAACGCCAAACGCCAAACGCCTGGCGCTCAACCGTTTCACACGGCCATGATGTCCTGTTCCTTGGCGGCCACCAAGGCATCGATCTCGGTGATCTGCTTGTCGGTGAGCTTCTGCACCTCGGCCTCGGCACGCTTGAGCTCGTCCTCGCTCGCTTCCTTGTCCTTGACCATCTTCTTGACCGCCTCATTGGCGTCGCGGCGCAGGTTGCGGATCACGACCTTGGCCGATTCGCCTTCCTGGCGCACGATCTTGGTCATTTCCTTGCGCCGCTCTTCGCTCATGGGCGGCATGGGCACGCGGATCAGGTCGCCCATGGAGGCGGGGTTCAGGCCCAGATCGCTCTCGCGGATGGCTTTTTCGACCTTGGCGCCCATGTTCTTTTCCCAGGGCTGCACGCTGATGGTGCGCGCGTCGATCAGCGAGACGTTGGCCACCTGCGACAGCGGCACCATGGAGCCGTAATAGTCCACGTGGATGGTATCGAGCAGCGCGGTGCTCGCGCGCCCGGTGCGGATCTTGGTGAGGTTGTGCCTGAACGCCTCGACGGAATGCTCCATCTTCGTTTTCGCGTTCTTCTGGATGTCGGCAATCGCCATGACGGACTCCTGCGCGGCTTTAAGTGCCGCAAACATTCAAGCGTATACCAGAGTGCCCTCGTCTTCACCGAGGATGACGCGCTTGAACGCCCCGGGCTTGAAGATCGAAAACACGCGGATCGGCAGCTTCTGGTCGCGGCACAGCGCAAACGCGGTGGCGTCCATGATGCCCAGGTTCTTCAGCATCGCTTCGTCAAACGTGAGGCTGGTGTAGCGCACCGCGTCGGGGTCTTTCTTCGGGTCGGCGGTATACACGCCATCGACCTTGGTGGCCTTGAGCACCAGGTCGGCGCCGATTTCCGCCCCCCGCAATGCGGCCGCCGTATCGGTGGTGAAGAAGGGGTTGCCGGTGCCCGCGGCGAACACCACCACCTTGCCCTCTTCGAGGTACTGCAGCGCCTTGGGGCGCACGTAGGGTTCCACCACTTCCTGGATGCCGATGGCCGACATCACGCGGGCCGTGAGGCCCTGCTTGTTCATGGTGTCCGCCAGCGCCAGCGCGTTCATCACGGTGGCCAGCATGCCCATGTAATCGGCCGTGGCGCGATCCATGCCCTCGGCACCGCCGGCCACGCCGCGAAAGATGTTGCCCCCGCCGATCACCACCGCCACCTCGACGCCCAGCTGCGTGACCTCGGCAATCTCCTGCACCATGCGCACGATGGTCGCGCGGTTGATGCCGAAGGCGTCGTCGCCCATCAGCGCCTCGCCCGAGAGCTTGAGCAATACACGTTGGTGCGCGGGCTTTTCGGTCATGGCGGGCTCTCGGTCGATGGTGGATGGGAGAGGATGGATCGATCAGACGGCAGACTTGGCGGCGGCCACCTGCGCGGCCACTTCGGCCGCAAAGTCGTCCTGCTTTTTCTCGATGCCCTCGCCGACGATGTAGAGCGTGAAGCCCTTCACGGCGGTCTTGTGGTCCTTGAGCATCTGCGCCACGGTCTGCTTGCCATCGGCCGCCTTCACGAAGACCTGGTCGGCCAGCGAGACTTCCTTGAGGTATTTCTGGATCGAACCCTCGACCATCTTGGTGACGATGTCGGCGGGCTTGCCCGATTCGGCTGCCTTGGCGGCGGCGACGGAGCGCTCGCGCTCCACCAGATCGGCAGGCACGTCGGCGCTGGTGAGCGCCACCGGCTTCATCGCGGCCACGTGCATGGCCACGTCCTTGGCGGCCGTGGCATCGCCTTCGTACTCGACCACCACGCCGATGCGCGTGCCGTGCAGGTAATGCGCGAGAGCGGTGCCGGCAAAGCGCTTGAAGCGGCGGAAGGACATGTTCTCGCCGATCTTGCCGATCAGCCCCTTGCGCACGTCCTCCAGCGTCGGGCCGTAGCCGTCCTGCTCGTAGGCCAGCGCCACCAGCGCTTCGATGTCGGCCGGGTCGTGCTCGGCCACCAGCCTGGCGGCGGCGTTGGCCATGGCGATGAAGCTGTCGTTCTTGGAAACGAAGTCGGTCTCGCTGTTGAGTTCAACGATCGCACCCGCGTCACCCTGGATCCAGGCCGTGATCACGCCCTCGGCCGTCACGCGCGAAGCCGCCTTGCCTGCCTTGGTACCCAGCTTGACGCGCAGGATTTCCTCGGCCTTGGCCATGTCGCCATCGGCCTCGGTGAGCGCGCGCTTGCACTCCATCATCGGCGCGTCGGTCTTGGCGCGCAGTTCGCCCACCATGCTTGCAGTAATAGCTGCCATTGTTCATTCTCCAATTCAGTACGTACAAAAATGGGGCACCCGGCCCCACTTGTTGGTGCGTGCCTCCGTCGGGCACGGCGGGGGTTCAGGCGGCCGATTCCTGCACTTCCACGAATTCGTCCGCGCCATCGTCCCCGGCGGCGGCCTTGGCGACTTCCTCCACCGCGTTGGCCTTGCCGTCCAGAATGGCATCGGCCATGCCGCGCGCATACAGCGCCACCGCCTTGGCCGAGTCGTCGTTGCCCGGAATCACGTAGTCGATGCCTTCGGGGTTGTGGTTGGTATCGACCACGCCGATCAGCGGAATGCCGAGCTTCCTGGCTTCGGCAATCGCGATCTTGTGGTAGCCCACGTCGATCACGAAGATGGCATCGGGCAGCGCCGTCATGTCCTGGATGCCGCCGATGTCCTTCTCCAGCTTGGCGAGTTCGCGCGAGAACATGAGCTGCTCTTTCTTGCTCATGCTCTCAAGACCCGCTTCCTGCTGCGCCTTCATGTCCTTGAGGCGCTTGATCGAGGTCTTCACCGTCTTGAAGTTGGTCAGCATGCCGCCCAGCCAGCGCTGGTCCACATAGGGCATGCCGGCGCGCTGCGCCTGCTCGGCGATGACCTCGCGCGCCTGGCGCTTGGTGCCCACCATCAGGATGGTGCCGCGGTTGGAGGCGAGCTGCCTGGCGAATTTCTGCGCTTCCTGGAACATCGGAAGCGTTTTTTCAAGATTCACAATGTGAATCTTGTTGCGATGGCCGAAAATGAACGGGGCCATCTTGGGGTTCCAGAAGCGCGTCTGGTGGCCAAAGTGGACACCGGCTTCCAGCATTTCACGCATGGTGACGGACATTGAAGTACTCCAGAGGTTGGGTCTTAAATCCGGCCCCACAATCGCGCTTGCACCATAGGGTGGGCGCAACACCTGGATGGGCCGGTTTGCGATTTGCCTTTTCGCCAGCCAAAACACGGGTAAACCCTAGGTTTGCAATGACGGAAAAACTCTTGGATTATAGCTCGCATCAGCCGCGTTGCGGTCTGCCTGTTTTGGCCGAACGCGCTGCCCGCGCGGTCAGGCACACTCCTTTTTGAACGCCATGACGCTCCCTCCCGACGCAATGCGCATAGACAAATGGCTCTGGTGCGCCCGTTTCTACAAGACGCGCAGCCTGGCCGTTCAGGAAATGGACAAAGGCCGGGTCAAGGTCAACGGCACGCCGGCCAAGCCGGCGCGCGAAATCCATGCGGGCGACACCGTCGCGCTGCTGCAGGCCGGCACGGCGCGCACCGTGGTGGTGCGGGCGCTCAGCGCGATGCGCGGCCCCGCGCCGGTGGCGCAGCAACTCTACGAGGAAACGGCCGAAAGCCTGCTGGCGCGCACCCAGGCGGCCGAGGCCCGGCGCCTGGCGCCCGAGCCCGCCGATGCCCTGCGCCATGGCCGCCCCACCAAGCGCGACCGGCGCACGCTGGACGACGCCCGGCACGGCAGCTGGGGCGACCGCTGGAGTGCGTCGCTGGATGGCGACTGAAAACGTTCAGCGCCGAAAGAACGCCTCGATCCAGTCAAACTGCCGCGGCACATTGAGCGCCGGCGCATGGCCACAACCGGGCACCTCGATGACCTGCAGCAGGCCGCGCGCGCCGGGGCCGCGCTGGCGCATGGCGGTGATGGTCTCGGGCAGCACCAGATCCGAATCCACACCGCGCAGGCACAACACCGGAATTTGCAGACCGTCCCAAGCCGCCCACTGGTCGTAGTCGTGCTCGTGCACGACGAACTGGCGCACCATCGCCGGATCGTAGTGCGGCGTGACGCGCCCGTCGGGCAGGCGGCGCGTGGAGCTTTCCGTCAGGCGCCGCCACTGCACCTCCGACAGCCAGCCGTAGGGCGCGTAAACCTGCCGGAAAAACGCCTCCAGCCCGCTCACGGTATCAAAGGCTGGCGGCTGGCCCGCGTAGGCGCGGATGCGCGCGATGGCGGCCGGGTTGAGCACCGGTGCAATGTCATTGAGCGCCAGATGGGTGATGCGCCCCGCCAGCGCCCCGGCCGCCGCCGCCAGGCCGATCGCGCCGCCCATCGAGGTGCCGATCCAGCGCACCTGCTTGAGCCGCAGCTGGTCCAGCAGCTCCTGCGCCAGCCGGACGTAGAACGCCAGGCAGTACTCCTCGTCGGGCGCCTTGCTCCACTGGCTCAGGCCGCGGCCCAGCGTGTCGGGGCAGACCACGCGAAAGCCCTGGCCGGCCAGATATTCGGCCAGATCGTCCATGTCGCGCCCGGTGCGCGCCAGGCCATGCCAGGCGATGACGGCGGGGGCATCGGCACTGCCCCAGTCCATGTAGTGGATTTCGTAGCCGGCGCAGGTGGCGTAACGTGAAGCGAAGGACATAGACAATCTAAGAATCAGGCATGACCGGCCCATGGAAACGCCCGGGCCAGGTTCGCACGACGGCCGCCGCCCGTGCGCAACCCTGGCGCGGATGGATTCCCCGAGACCGACGGAGCCCACGCGGGGCGGTCATTTCCGGGGCCCGGCGGGTTCGCGCACGAACCTCAGCGCGGCACGGCGATGGACGTACCCGCGTAGCCGATCCGGTCAGCCGCGGCCGGCGTGGCCACGAACGGCGGCACATTCGCTGCGGTGATCGTGTTCGCCGCGCCAGGCATGCCCCCGCGCGGCGTGGCGCGCACCACCTGGCTGTCGGGCAGGGCGGCGCCCTTCTTCAGGTGATCCCACATCGCGTTCATCGCCTGATTGAAGTACGGATGCAGCGGCACGAAGCGCGTGTCGAAGCCCGAGAACGGCAGGAACGCGTCGAAATGCTGGCCATTCATCACCTCGATGTAGCGCAGCTTGCTCGAAGCGCCTTCGATGGTGCGATTGAGCGCGGTATAGGCGCGTGCGTTGTCGTTCACCGGCACCAGCGCATCACTGCGGCCCGCCACGATGATGGCTGGCTTGCCGCGCAGGTTGGCCGTGTGCAGCACCTCGGCGATACCGGCGCGCACCCGGTCACTGTCGCTCTTGGTGGGTGTGCTGGTGGCCGTGAGCACGTCACCCGTCACCGGATCCCTGCCGGTCACCAGCGCGTGCTGGCACAGCGCGTTATCGAGCCCAAAGTCGAACCTGAGCGTGGACGGCGAAACCGCGAACTGCCATGCCTTGGCGCCGCCCACCGAGTCGTTGTAGATCACCGTGGCCGGCGTGCCATTGGCCGTGCCATTGGCCGTGGCGAAGCTCTGCGCCAGCGCGGCGGGCGCGGCAGCCACCACGTTGCCGGTGAGGGGGTTGACCGCGGCGAAGCTGGTGTTGCACAGATTGGCGTCGGCGGCAAAGCGGCCGTAGGCCATGGTGTACATGGCCGAAAGGATGGGCCCGTTGCCCAGCGCGTAGTGGGCGTTGTGCATGGTGTCGTTGTATTCCGTCCAGCCGTAGGCGTGCAGCTTGGCCAGCGCATCGGCGGCGCGTTCGGCGGTGGTGGCGCCGCTCACCAATCCCTTGTCGGCCAGGCTGTCGCAGCGGAACCCGGCGAGCGCCGCCGTGCCGGTCAGGCCGAGGTAGTTGTAGACCGAGATTTCGCTCAGCGCCGCGTTGGCCGCCAGCGCCGCGCAAGGCTGATAGATGTTGCCGTAGGTGGTGTATTCGGCCAGGGTCTTGCCGTAGCCGGCAACCGCCGCGCCATCGAACTGGATGCCGTAGCCGCCGGCAGTGGGCATTTCGGTCACCGGCTCGGAGGCCACCACGCCGTCGATGAGGCCATCGCCGTCCTGCTCGGCGGCGCGCAGCGAGGCCGCGCCACCGTTGGAGGCGGAGCCCGCGATCACCAGCGTATTGCCCGCAGTGAAGGGCACGGGATCGTCGGCCGTGCCGTAGCGGGCGTTGAGCACGTACAACGCATAGCGGCCCGCGGCCAGGGTATCGGTGCCCCAGTCCCTCTCGGGGTTCTGCTGCGAATGCGCGTGCTTGATGGCGATGCGGTTGGGGAAGGCCGTGTTGTAGGCGGTGCGCGCCGCATCGCTCAAGGCGGTGAAGAAGCTCAAGGCCCCGGCTGCGCCGCGCGCGGCGCGTGTGCCGTCGATCTTGTTTACCGTGTCGTCGGAGAGATTGTGCAGACCCACGCCCTTGCCGGCATCGGTCAGCGCCACGGCGCAGCCTTTCTTCAGGCCCCATTCGCCCGCCGTGCCGATGGCGCCGTAGACGCCGCGCGAACCCGACGAGGCGCCGATCACGATGCAGGGGCTGCTGGCGCTGAAGCTGTCGGGCACCTGCACGGCGATCACGGTCTGCTTGCGCTTGGAGCCATCGTCGAGCACGGCGACGTACTCGATGCCGGGGATCAGGCCTTCATCGGCCGTGGCATGTCCGTCGAGCGTCACATTGGGGCCGTAAAGCGAGCCGTAGCCGCCACCCGGCGTGTAGTCGAGGATGCCCCGGTAGTTGGAGAAGATGGCATTGCGCCGCAACTCGGCGACCGAGGGACTCGCCGGGTCGGCATAAGCCGGCGCGGCGGCGGCGCCCAGGCCAGTCTTGCCGATACCGCCCGTGAGCAGGTCCTGCGCGGCGGCCGTGGCACCCGTGCCTGCCGTGGTGGCGCGATAGTCCGTGGACCCCATCTCGGTGATGCCGGCGGGCAGATCATTCGTCGGCTTGGAGGAACCACCGCCGCAGGCAGCCAGCGCTGCGATGGCCAGGGCCGTGGCGGCCCAGCGCGTCGTCACTCGTTCATTCGTTCGCATGTCGTCTCCTTAGAAAAGGTATGGTTGTCATCACACAAGGGAAAGCGAAAGCAGGTTTTCAGCCCCGGATCCGGGCGCGCAGCCGCCCCACCACACCGGTGGGGAAGTAATAGACCGAGAGCACGAACAGCAGGCCCAGCCAGAGCAGCCAGCGGTCGGGCGAAAGCAGCGCGGAAAGCCAGGGCAGCGCGTTCACCGCGTCGCTGGCGAGGCGCAGCAGATCCTGCAGATAGCTTTGCGCGACCATGAACAGCACCGCGCCTATGGCCGCGCCGTAGATCGTGCCCATGCCGCCGATCACCACGATAAGCAGCACGTCCATCATGATCTCGAACGACAGCGAAGTGTCCGGCCCGTTGTAGCGCAGCCAGAGCGCCAGCATGCAGCCTGCCAGCGTGGCGAACAGGGCAGAAATGACGCTGGAGAGCGTGCGGTAGACCACCACGCGGTAGCCTATGGCCTCGGCGCGGAATTCGTTCTCGCGGATCGCCTGCAGCACGTGCCCGAACGGCGAATTGACCACGCGCAGCATCGCCAGGATCAGCACCACCGCCGCCACGAACAACAGGTAGTAGCAGAAGATCTTGCCGTCGATGTCCACACCCAGGAAGGGATTGTCGAAGGGCTCGAAGCTGGGCGAAAGCACTTCGGGAATCTTGAAACTCAGGCCGTCCTCGCCGCCGGTGAAATCCGACAGCTGCGAGGCCAGCGTCTGAAACGCCGCCGCCACCGCCAGCGTGATCATGGCGAAGAAGATCGCCCGCACGCGCAGCGAAAACAGGCCGACGACAAGCGACAGCACCAGCGAGACCGCCAGCGCCCCGAGCACGCCCACCGCCAGTGCCGTCCAGGTGGGCCCCATGCGCGTGGTGGCGATCGCAATGCCGTAGGCGCCGATGCCGAAGAACATGGTGTGCGCGAAGCTCACGATGCCGGTGTAGCCCAGCAGCAGGTCAAAGCTGGCCACCAGCACGACGAACACCAGCACCTTGGCCGCGACGTTGAGCGCCTTTACGCCCGGAAAGATGAAGGGGGCGCACAGCAGACCCAGCAGGATGAGCACCAGGATGGCGGTGAGCGCGCGGTTGCGCGGCAAATCACCCGAGAAGATGCGATGCAGCATGTCTGTTGCCTCCGCCTACCGGTGGGTGACCGCGTACACGCCGCTCGGGCGCCACAGCAGGATGGCGACCATCAGCAGGATGTTGGAAAACAGCGCCACCTTGGGCACGAGGAAGCCGGTGTAATTGGCCATCAGCCCGACCAGCAGCGCGCCGATCAGGGCGCCACCGGTGCTGCCCAGCCCGCCGATGATGATGACGATGAAGATCAGGATGTTGACCTGCCCGCCCATCTGCGGCACCACGTTCTGCTGGTACAAGCCCCACATCACGCCGCCCAGGCCGGCGAGCGCGCTGCCGGCGACGAACACGCCGACGAACAGGCGCCGGATGCGGTAGCCCAGCGCCTCCACCATCTCGCGGTCCTGCACGCCGGCGCGGATCAAGAGGCCCACCTTGGTGCGCGCCAGCACCCACACCAGCATGGCAAACACCACCAGGCCGACGACGACGGCGATCAGCCGGTATTTCTCGATCGCCGCATCGCCCACCAGCAGCGAGCCGCGCATGCCCATGGGCAGCGGCAGCGGAATCTGCTGCGGGCCCCAGATCACCTTGATGAGTTCCTCGCCGATGATCATGCCGCCCATGGTGATGAGGATCTGCTTGAGATGGTTGCCGTACACCGGGCGCACCAGCCAGCGCTCGAACGCCACGCCGACGGCGCCTGCCACCAGCATGGCGACGGCCATCGCCGGCAGCACCGCCACCAGGTTGCGCCAGAGCTCGCCCGAGCCCGTCCAATCGCCCATCAGCCCGAGCACGCTGGTGGCGACGAAGGCGCCCAGCGCGATGAACACGCCGTGGCCGAAATTGAGCACGTCCATCAGGCCGAAGATCAGCGTGAGGCCCGAGGCAATGATGAAGATGATCATCCCCATCGCCAGCCCCGCCACGGTGAGCGTGAGCCAGGTGGAGCCCGAGCCGATGAAGGGCAGCACCAGCAGCGCCAGCAGGGGCACCAAGGCCAGCGGTTTCCAGTCGGTATCACGCATGCGCATACATAGCCCTTTCTGCATGCATGGCTTCCTGCTCCTTCCCCCTCTGGGGGAAGGCGGGGATGGGGGCTGGTGTGTCTTGCCGGGCTGCCCGGGAAGAAGCCAGCGCTCCAGGCCCCCACCCCTGCCCTCCCCCAGAGGGGGAGGGAGCCAGCTGATACGCCGTCATAAAGCCAGCCCCAGCAGCGACCGCTGCAATGCCTCGTCCTGCGCCAGCGCGGCCATGGCGCCCGCATGCACCACGCGGCCGTTGTCCATCACGGCGACGCTGTCGCCCAGGCGGCGAGCGAAGTTCAGGTTCTGCTCCACCAGCAGGATGGTCACGCCGCTTTGCTTGAGCTGGTCGAACGCGGCGATCATGTTGTTGATGATGGCGGGCGCCAGGCCCTTGCTGGGTTCATCGACGATGAGCAGATCGCGTGGCTCGACGATGGCGCGTGCCACGGCCACCATCTGCTTCTGCCCGCCCGAGAGCTTGCCCGCCGGGTGGTGCCAGAATTTTTCCACCGCCGGGAACATGCCGAAGATCCATTGCAGGCGCTGGCTGTCCATCGCCGCCGCGTTGCGCGCGCCGCGCGCGGCCAGCAGCAGGTTTTCCTGCACCGTCAGATCGGCAAAGATGCCCATGTTCTCGGGCACGTAGGCGATGTTCAATTGCGCGATGCGCGGCGTATCGAGCCGCGTGATGTCCTGCCCGGCAAAGCGGATGCTGCCCTGCGAGGCCTGCCACAGGCCCATGATGGTGCGCAGCGTCGTCGTCTTGCCCGCGCCGTTGCGCCCCAGCAGCAGCGTGACCGCGCCGCGCGGCACGGCCATATCCACGCCATGCAGGATGTGGTAGGCGCCGATGTGGGTGTGCACACCGGCGAGTTCCAGAAGGTTTGCGCTCATGCCGCCTCCTTCTCGTCGCTCACGCCCAGGTACGCCTGCTGCACCACGGGCGAGGCAATCACCTCGGCCGGCTCGCCATCGGCCACCAGGGTGCCATTGGTCAGCACGATGATGCGGTCGGCCAGTTCGCGCACCACGTCCATCTTGTGCTCGACCAGCAGGATGGTCTTGCTGCGGTCTTTCTTGAGCTCGCGGATCAGGTTCAGGATCACCGGCGCCTCGTCGTGGCTCATGCCGGCGGTGGGCTCGTCGAACATATAGACGCTGGGCTCCAGCGCCATCAGCAGCGCCACTTCCAGCTTGCGCTGGTCGCCATGCGGCAGACTGGCGGCTGCGTCCGCGCGCCGCTCCCACAGCGCCACGCCGCGCAGAATTTCCTCGGCGCGTTCAGTGAGTTGACGGTGGTCGCTCCAGATGCTCCACAGGTTCATGCCGCGGCGGTGGCTGCCGCCGCGCATGGCCTGCACCGCCAGGCGCACGTTCTCCAGCACCGGCAGGTTGGGAAACAGGTTGGTGAGCTGAAACGCCCGACCCAGCCCGGCCCGCGCGCGCTCCGATGGCGCCAGGCCGCTCAGATCCCGCCCATCCAGATGCACGCTGCCCGCGCTGGCCTTGAGCTGGCCCGAGATCAGGTTGAAGTAGGTCGTCTTGCCGGCGCCGTTGGGCCCGACGATGGCCGTGAGCGTGCCCGGTGCAAAACGGCACGACACCGCATTGACGGCCACATGGCCGCCAAAGCGGATGGTGAGGTCACGGGTTTCGAGCATGGTGCGATGGAACGAAGCAACTCCTTCCCCCTCTGGGGGAAGGTGGGGATGGGGGCTTTCACCCGTTGGAAATTTCCTGGCGGAGGCACGCCAACAGTCGGCCCCCACCCCGCCCTCCCCCAGAGGGGGAGGGAGAAAGACGCATCAGCGCTTGTTGCGGATCGGGATATGCATCTCTTCAGGCTTGATTTCATGCACCAGCTCGGGTACGCCCCAGGGGAAGGCCGGGTCGTTCTTGATGCGGAAGTGGTACATGCTCTGCATCGCCTGGTGGTCTTCCTTGCGGAAGGTCATCAAACCCTTGGGCGTCTCGAAGCTCATGCCTTCCATGGTCTTGATGAGCTTGTTGGTGTTGGTGTCGCCGCCGGTCTTCCTGAGCGCCGTCACGATGGCCATCGCGGCGGAAAAACCACCGGCGGTGAAGAAGTCCGGCGGGGATTTGAATTCCTTGTAGTGCATCGCCACCAGCGCATCGTTCACCGGGTTCTTCGGGATGCCGAAGTAGTAGTAGGTGGCGCCTTCCATGCCGGGGAAATTCTTGTAGGCCGCCATCGCCGGCAGGATGTTGCCGCCGCTGAAGACCTCGATGCCGTAGCGCTTCTTCAGGTCCGCCGCCGCCAGCGCGTTGAAGGGCGGCGTGCCGCCGGCCCAGATCACCTCGACGGCCTTGCGCCCCGGCTTGTCCTTGAGCGCGTCGATCAGGCGCTGAATGCCGGCGGTGAAGTCGGTCGTGGTCTGCGGCAGGTATTCCTCGTGCACGATCCTGGCGTGCTTGAGCGCGTCCTTGAAGGCCTTCACGCCATCGCGCCCGAAGGCGTAATCCTGCGCCAGCGTGGCGACCGAGACGCCATCCCTGTCCATCGCCGCCGCGTTGGCGATGGCGTCCTGGCTGGAATTGCGGCCGGTGCGGAAGATGTACTTGTTCCACTTGTCGCCGGTGATCGCGTCGGCCACGGCCGGCTCCACCAGCAGAATCTTCTTGTATTCCTCGGCCACCGGCAGCATGGCCAGCGCCACGCCGGAGCTGGTGGGGCCGACGGCCAGATCGGCCTTGTCGTCGGCGTAGGCCGTGGCCAGCAGGCTCTTGCCCAGATCGGGCTTGCCCTGGTCGTCCTTCTCGATCAGGACGATCTTCCTGCCGTCGATCTCCATCGTGCCGCCGGTGGCGTATTGAAACCCCATCATCAGGCCGGTCTGCGTCTGCTTGCCATAGGCTTCGAGCAAGCCGGTCTTGCTGTAGACATGCGCGATGCGGATTTCGCCGGCCTTGGCGAAGACCGGCAGGCTGGCAGCGGACAGCGCAGCCAGAGTAAGCAGGGAGCGACGTTGCATGAGGAATGCCTCCGTTTTTCAAAGATGCCTCGTTCACTGCACAAGCCGTGCCAGCATCCTCACCTGCGGTTTTGCAGAAATTTCAGCTGATTTTGTCTGGTTGCAAGGCAATGATTTGCCTGATTTTCAGATTGAAGTTTGTTTTTCAGACATCACGGCCATGCGATCGTAGAGCGTGGCGCGTGAGATACCGAGCTGGCGCGCCACCGCCACCTTGTTGCCGCGATGGACCAGAAGCGATGCCGCGATCGCGCGCTGCTCCAGCTCGGCCACCTGCTCGGCCAGCGGGCGCAGCAGGCCGGCGTCCCCCTGCAGCGACGGCCGGGCGCCGACCACGACGCCCGGCGCCCGCGGCTCCATGCCCGATTCGCGCAGCACCGCCGCCAGCTGCGCCGCATCGATCGCCGCCGAATCGCTGCGCAGCACCGCCTGCTCCAGCACGTTGCGCAGCTCGCGGATGTTGCCGCGCCAGGCCTGGGCCGCCAGCAGCGCGGCGGCATCGGGCAGCAGCTCGGGCTGCACGCTGGCGCTCCTCTGCGCCAGGTCTTCGCCCAGCACCTCCACCAGCGCGGGGATGTCGCCCTGCCGCTCGCGCAGCGGCGGCACGCGGATCGGCAGCACGTTGAGGCGGTAGTACAGGTCTTCGCGGAACTTGCCCTCGCGCACCAGCGCCGCCAGATCGCGGCTGGTGGCGGCGATGATGCGCACGTCCACCGGAATCAGCCGGTTGCTGCCCAGCGGCTCGATCTCGCCCTCCTGCAGCGCGCGCAGCAGCTTGGATTGCAGCGCCAGCGGCATGTCGCCGATTTCATCGAGGAACAGCGTGCCGCCATCGGCCAGCTTGAACTTGCCCTCGCGCCCCTTGCGGTCGGCGCCGGTGAAGGCGCCCGCCACGAAGCCGAAGAACTCGGCCTCCAGCAGCGTATCGGGCACGGCCGCGATGTTCACGCTGACCAGGGCCTGCCCCGCGCGCGGCGAGGCGGCGTGGATGCCATGCGCCAGCAGTTCCTTGCCGGTGCCGGTCTCGCCCAGCAGCAGCACCGGGCTGCTGGAGAGCGCCGCGCGCCGCGCCCGGCGCTTGACCTCCACCGCCGCGCTGCTGCTGCCCACGAAGCTCGCCAGCGTGTACTTGGCGCGGCGCCCGCCCGCCACCTGCGCGCTGCGCTGCGTGGCGAGTTCGCGGCGGGCGTCTTCCAGCTCCTGCTGCAGCCGTGCGAATTTGGCGATCAGCGGCTGCAGCGTGGTTTCGGGCTGGTCGAACAGCACCATGCCGATGCCGCCGATCACCGCGCCATCGTCCGCCAGCAGCGGCAGGCGGCTCACGACGAAGGTGCCGGCGCGGTTGGTCAGCAGGTCGATCAGCTCCGGCTTGCCGGTTTCCAGCACGCGGCGCATCTGCGTGTTGGGGATCACCTCCTCCACCATGTGGCCGACGAAATCCTCCACCGTATCAAGCCCCAGCGCCGGCAGAAAGCGCCGGTAGCCTTCGTTGACCCAGACGATGCGCCCGCTCATGTCCATGATGAACATGCCCTCGCTCAGGCTGGAGAAAAGCTGGAACATCGAGCGCACCGCCAGATCCAGGATGCCCTCCGGGTCCTGCGGCAGCGCGGTGGTATCGGGAGCGATGATCGGCATGGGGCAATGGTAGCGGTTGAAAGCCGCACAATCGCCGCATCCCCACTCTGCGTTCCGCCCGTGCTCTACCCTGCCCTCAAACTCGCCCACCTGCTGTCCATCATCGCCTGGGTGGGCGGCATGGCGTTTGCCCATTTCTTTCTGCGCCCCGCCGTGCAGGCGCTGGAGCCGCCGCAGCGCCTCACGCTGATGCGCGACGTGCTCCAGCGCTTTCTCGGCGCCATGGCGCTGGCCGTGGCCATCGTGCTGGCCAGCGGCATCGCACTCATCGGCCTTGCGCACATGGACGCCGCGCAGGCGCTGGCCATGCCGCCGGCCTGGACCTTCATGGCCATCCTCGGGCTGGTGATGGTGGCGATCTTCGCGGGCATCTGGCTGCGCCTGTTCCCGCGCCTGAACCAGGCGGTCAACGCGCGCCAGTGGCCGCAGGCGGCCGCGGCGCTGGCGCCCATCCGCCACTGGGTCGGCGTGAACCTCACGCTGGGCGTGGTGATCGTGGCGGTGGTGCTGCTCTGGTAGCGCGGCCGGGTCAGCCGCACCGCGGCGGCTCGCCCCAGGCCAGCGCCGCCTCCAGCACCGGCCTGGCCCAGCCCGGCGTCCGCGCCAGCCGGGCGGCATCCTCCGCCGCGGGCCACACCAGCCGGCCGTGCCGCAGCACCGCCACCGGCACGGGGTCGGGCACCGCCTCGCCCGGCAGCGCCGCGGCGCTGTTGTCGAACAGGCGCGCCTCGGCCAGGCAGGGCAGCAGTGCGATCAGGTGCGCGATGGAGCTGCTCCAGCGCTCGCGGATCTTGGCCTCGGGGATGGCGTGGCCGCCAGCGGCAACCCGCTGGCGCACGCGCGCCAGGTGCAGATCCGGCGTGGCCAGGCCGCAAAACCACACCAGCACCTCGTGCGTGCGGCTGGCGGCGCGCAGCCGCGCGGCGACGCTGGAGCCGCCCAGCGTGGTTTCCAGCGCATGGCTGCGCCCCTGGGCCACGGCTTCATCCAGCCGGCGCATGCCCTCGGTCCAGGCGGCGGCGTTGGCCTGCACCGGGTCCGCCATCCCGGCGGCGCGCAGTGCGCGGGCATAGGTATCGGGGTTGAACCAGGCCAGGCCGGCGCGGCTCAGCAGATGCCCGCCAATGGAGCTTTTGCCCGCCCCGTTCACCCCCGCCAGCACGTAGATGACGGGGCGTGAATTTTGCATCAAAACCGGCTCCAGCGCTTTTGCATAAAGCGCAAGCAGCTATCGAAAAAAGAGTTCTCAGTACCCCTGCCCGGCGCGTACCTGGCCGGCCAGCGACGGGGCCTGCGCCAGCACGCCGCGCAGGCGGTCCGCAGCATCGGGCGCGTGCAGGCTTTGCAGGCGCTCGTCAAACCGCTGGCGCAGCGCCTGCAGCGCATCCTGCGGCGCGGCGCGCGCGGCATCCGCCGCCTGCTGCAGGCGCTGGTATTCGGCCATGGAGAGGATCACGGCCTCGGGCCGCTCGTGGTTGGTGACCAGCACCGCGCCGCCCTGCCCCACCATGCGCATCACGCCGCGCCAGCCCAGCTTTTTCACGTCCGACGCCGGGGCGCGCGGCAGGCCCGCGAAATCCGCGGGCAGGGTGGCAACGGCTGCTGTCATGGTGAAACTCCGTAGGGTGTGCGTTCAATATACCCTATTTGGGTATTTTTCCCTTTTCCTCGACCTCTCAGGCCAGCAGGCCGGCCAGCCGCTGGCGGATCAGGTCTTGCGCCTCGGCCATGGTGCGGTCGATCAGCGCCTGCACCGTCGGCACGTCGCGGATCAGCCCCGCCACCATGCCGCAGCTGAACGCGCCCGCGTCCATCTCGCCCTTTTCCATGATGCGCGGATAGACGCCGGCCACCTCTTGGATGATGTCCTGGAAGCTGATCGCGCTGCCCAGCTCCTTCTCCTTGGCCAGCAGGCGCTCCACCGCGGCGTTGTTGAGCACGCGCTCGGTGTTGCGCAGCGGGCGCATCACCAGCCGCGTGTCGAGCTCGCTCGCGGCGACGATGGCCTGCTTCACGTTCTCGTGCACCGGCGCCTCCTGCGTGGCGATGAAGCGCGTGCCCATGTTGATGCCGTCCGCGCCCAGCGCGAGCGCCGCCACCAGAGAGCGCCCATCGGCCATGCCGCCCGAGGCGACGAAGGGGATCTTCAGCTCCTCGGCCGCGCGCGGCAGCAGGATGAAGTTGGGCACGTCGTCCTCGCCCGGGTGGCCGCCGCACTCGAAGCCATCGACGCTGATCGCATCGCAGCCAATCGATTCCGCCTTGAGCGCGTGGCACACCGAGGTGCATTTGTGGATCACCTTGATGCCGTGCTCGTGCAGCAGCGGCATCCACTTCTGCGGGTTGTTGCCGGCGGTCTCGACGATCTTCACCCCGCCCTCGACGATGGCGCGGATGTAGCCCGGGTAATCGGGCGCGTTCACGATCGGCAGAAAGGTCAGGTTCACGCCAAAGGGCTTGTCCGTCAGCGCGCGGCAGCGGGCGATCTCCCGGGCCAGCAGCTCGGGCGTCTTCTGCGTCAGGCCGGTGATGATGCCCAGGCCGCCCGCATTCGATACCGCCGCCGCCAGCTCGGCAAAGCCGACGTAGTGCATGCCGCCCTGGATGATGGGGTGCTGGATGCCAAAGAGTTCGGTGATGCGGGTCTTCATGCGCTGTTTTCCTGTCGTGGTTGGGGGTGGTGTGCGGCATTGTCGCCGCCACGCTCAAGGCGCGCGCTGCGTGCCGGCAAAATTCAGCACCGCCAGCGCCGCCGCGATCAGCGCGATGCCCAGCCATTCAACGGCGGAAGGACTCTCGCCCAGCAGCGCCCAGGCAAACAGCACGCTGCAGACGGGCACCGCCAGGCTGGTCAGCCCGGCCACGCTGGCGGCCACGCACTGCACCACCACGGCCCACGCCACCCAGGCGATGCTGGAAGCCAGAAAGCCGGCATACAGCAGCGCGCCCACATAGCCCGCCGTCCAGTGGATGCCGCGCTCGGGCACCAGCAGGGCCACGGCCACCAGGGCCACGGTACCCACCAGCATCTGCCAGGCGGTCAGGCGCAGCGGCGTCACATCCGGGTACTTCTGGAACATCCGCTTGGCCAGCACCGCCGAGACCGCCCACATCAGGCCGGAAGCCAGCGCCAGCGCGATGCTGCGCGCCGCGCCCAGCGGCTGCCACGGCTCCACCACCAGCACGAAGCCGACGGCCGCCGCCGCGATGCACAGCCAGCGCGTGCGCCCCGGCCGCTCGCCCAGCCACCACCATGCCAGCGGCACGATCCAGAACGGCATCGAATACGTCAGGACGGCCATCTTTCCGGCGCCGCCGGACACCAGCGACATCTGCACCAGCAGCTGAAAGCCCGCGGTCTGCGTCAGCCCCACGCCCAGCGTCGGCAGCCAGGGCGTCGGGCGCAGCGGCCGGCGCAGCAGCGCCAGCAGGGCAAACAGCCCCGCCGTGCCCAGCACATAGCGCAGCGCGCTGAAAGCGAACGGCCCGCCGTCGCGCAGCGCGAGCTTCATCACCACCCAGTTCAGGCTCCAGATGGCGGTGAGCACGAGAATGCCCAGCAGGGCGACCTTGTCGGTGGATGGTGTCTTCATTGCAGTTATCCATGGCGCTGCACGCCACCCACATCGCATGAAACAGGCGACGGTGTTACTCCCTCCCCCTCTGGGGGAGGTCGGGGGTGGGGGCGTGCGGCGACGCAATCGGCGCGGCGTCCATGCCGTGTCTTGGTTCCATTTCAGGTGGAATGTAGAACCTTGGCGCCAAGTCTGCCGGCACCGCACTTATCTACCATATTGATAGCTGCCAGCGCTTGCTGGCAAAGCGCTGGAGCCCTAAATGGCTTGAAACTCCGGCAGCAGCGCGCGCCAGCGCTGCACGTCTTCCAGCGTGCGAAAGCGGCCGAAGGCGCGCTCGTCCTGCTCGCGCACGATGGGGAAGGTGGAGAGCACGTAGTCCACCTCCGCGCCACTGAGCCCGTAGAGCCAGAAGAACAGCGCATCGAGCGCGGCCAGGCGCTCACGGCGCTCCTCCTCGTTCCAGGCGATGGGCGGCAGCACCATGCCCCGCGCATCCACATAGCCCATGTCGCGCGCGAACGGCGCCAGGTCGTGCGCGGTGTAGGACAGCGCCAGCACCTGCGGGGCGACGAAGTCGGCGATGCTCGGCTCGGCGTGGTGGCCGTTCATCAGGCCGGCGGCGCGGGCGGCGGTGGTGAAGGCGGCGGGGAGCGGGTCGTTGAAGCGGGAAGCCGATATGACGGCAGTCTGCTCGATGATGAACCAGTTCAGGTTCTGCCCTTGCACCTTCTGTCGAAGCACAAAGTCGTAGGCCAATGAGCAGATATTTGCCAGCAGAAGCGGCGCAGTTGTGGCGTAACTACCCAGCCCGTCATCGCTGGGAAGCAACATCGCCATGCTGTTGCCAACGCCGCTGGCTGGAATCAACGCCGCAATCATGGTGCGCATGTTGCTCGGCGCTGTGACCGATTTGTAGGCAATACACCAAGTACCGCCCCACGTTGTGCTGACGTCGCTTTTAGCCACCCAGTATTGGGCTGTCGGGTAGCGCTCTGGACTCTCTTTTTCAGAGCTACCAACGCTTGCCTGTTGGGCGGCGCGCTTCAAATTGGCTGTATTCACCACCACATCCGCCGCACGGTGGTCAAACATCTGCACCATCTTGCCTTCGTACAGCGGCAGCGCCTCTTCACCCCCCTTGCGCCAGCGGTTCAGCGGCGCGCGCTGCCAGCCGTGCTGCTGCAATTCCCCGGGCTTCATGAACTTGCCCGAGTCGTTGGTCATGTCAAACATGCGTGCGTACTTCACCGGCCACGCGCGCTGCTCGCCGTCCGCCGCATGGCGCACCAGCACCGGATGCTGGCGGTAGATGCGGGTGGTGATGTCCGCGTCGCGCCGGGTGCGGAAGATGGGCGCGGCGCCAGTGTTGGGGTTCACCAGCGCAAAGTCATGAGCGCTCAGCACCAGCACCTCGCCCGTCGCCTCGCGCGCCTCCAACTCGTCCAGGCTGTGTAGAAAGAAGGCGCACAGGGTCTGGTCAAAGCGCCGCTCGGGGCCGCCGAACACCAGCGTGCAGAACTTGAAGCTGGCGTGCACGTCGGGAAAGAACACCTTGCGGTTCTCGAAGTCGTACAGCGCGCCCAGCCGCCCATGCGTGGCAATGCCACTGAAGAATGCCGCAGCGCCCTTGTCCGCCGCGATGCCGCTGGGCGTGAGCAGTGCCACCAGGCCGCCGGGTTTGGCCAGGGTTTGCGCGCGCTCGACGAACAGGCTGTAGAGGTTGACATCGCCGCCGCCCAGCAGCGGGTAGTCGCCCGCCTTGGCCAGCACGCGAGCGTTGGCCTCGGCGCGCTGCACCGCCTCGGCGTATTCGACGGCCAGCGGCGCGTTGGCCTTTTGCAGCGCGGCAATCTGGGCCTTGCGGTCGGCGGCGCGCGGCTGGGTGGCAATCGCCGCGTCGCGCTCGGCAAACCACTCCACCTCCTGCAGCTTGATGCGGTCCCACGGCGGGTTGCCCAGCACCACGTCAAAGCCCCCTGCCCCGTTCACGTCAAACACCGTGGGAAACTGCGTCCACCAGTGAAAGAAGCGCTCGCGCCGCGCCAATTCGGCGCAGGCGCGCATCAGGTCTGCCGCCTCGGCCGCGCCCGGTTCGCGCTGTTCCAGCCGCCCAGCGCTCAGGGTCTCCACCAGATTGCGCCCCGGCGCCAGCAGCGCGGCCAGCGCGGCGCGCGTGGCCTCGTCGCCCAGCTTGGCCAATTTGGTGGGTTTGTCCACCGGCCAGCCCGGCAGCAGCCAGCGCAGCGCGCGCCAGAAGTCCAGCAGGCGGTGCAGCGGCGCGGTGCGCGCCTCGGCCTCTTCTGCCAAGGCGGCGGATTGGCGCGCCTCGGCAATGTCCACGTCGGTCAGGTCCGCCACCTGCGCCAGGCCTTGCGCGGCCAGCGCCAGGCGGTCTATGGCGCCCGCGTCAAACAGCGTGCCCAGCGCCGCCAGGCCGCGCCGCACGGGGCCCAAAGGTTCGCCGTGCAGGCTGTCGCCGCACTTGAGGTGGTGGTCCAGAAACGAGAGCGGTGCGCCCACGGTGAAGGTATGCAGCCACAGAGAGGTCTTGGCCAGCTCCACCGCCATGGCGTTCTTGTCCACGCCGAACACGCATTTCTTGAGCACCATGCGGCGCACGATGTGGCGGTCGTCGAGCTGCTCGTCCGTCACCGCCCAGCCGTGGGCGCTGGCCTGCGCGCGGATTTCGCGCCGGATGGCGGCGATGCGGCTGGCGATGGGGCTCTCCCACGCGCGGCCGCGCTCGGCCAGGTGCGCGGCCCAGGGCTGGGCGTTGACCAGGTCGCTGGCACGGCTGGCGGCTTCGAGCACGCGGTCGGCCAGGTCATCGACCAGCGTCACCAGAAAATGCCCGCTGCCCATGGCCGGATCGCAGATGGTGAGCTCCAGAATCTGCGTCGCCGGGTCGATCGCGTCGCGCTGGCCCGCGCCGGGCGTGCCGTCCAGCTTGTCCCAGAGCGGCGGCGTCAGGCTGGCGCGGCTCTTCCAGCCATCCAGCGCCTTTTCAAACGCCGCCATGCGCTCGGCCGCCAGGCGCCCGACCGATTCGCGCAGCACCAGCCGCACCAGGTCGTGGTGGGTGTAGTAGCTGCCCGAGACCTTGCGCGCAAAGCTCGCGGGGCGGGCGGCGACGCGGTCGATCTCGGGCTTGTCGCGGTAGTCGTCCTGCGCCTGCACCTCGTGCACCAGCTTGTATTCGAGCAGGCGCTCGTAGATGCCGCCCAGGTGGCTCACCGAAAGATCGCGGTAGTTGATCCAGCCCTTCAAGACCTCTTCGGTGCGGCGCGAGAGCGCGTCGATGATGGGGGCCATGACCTTGTCGGGCACCGTGGAGCGCTCCAGCAGCGGCGCGCGGGCGCGCTTGAACAGGCCGCCGTTGTAGGCGGGCACGCCTATGCCGTCGTCGCCCTCGTCGATCAGCCGGAAAGCGCCCTGCAGATCAAGCCAGATGCGGCCCACGGTGCTGGACCACTTGGCGCCCGCATCCATCTTGTCGCGCACCTCTTCGCGGATGCGGCGCACGCTGTAATCCTGGTAGCGCGCGTCGTGCACCGGCAGCAGGCGCCGGTCTTCGGCGTAGAACAGGAACAGCAGGCGGTAGAGCAGCACGAGCGTCGCCTCGCGCACCTCGTCCAGATAGACCTCGTCGAACTGCGGGCGGGTATAGACGCCGTAGCCGACGGTATGCGTGCGCTGTTGCAGATCACCGCGCGCCAGCGCATCGGCCAGTTGCGGAAACACCTCGCCAAACACGCGCGCGCCCAGGTCTTGCGAGACGCGCTCTTCGTACAGCCGCGCCTCGTTCAGCGCATAGGCATGCAGCGTGCGCCCTGCCGCGTCCCATTCCTGCGGCAGAAAGGCGGCGCGGCCAAAGAACAGCGCGAACAGGCGCAGCAGGTGCGCGGGCGGCGGGTCGTCCAGCTCGCGCTGAAAGCCGGGCAAGCCGAGCGCGCGGGCCAGCGGGATTTCAAAGAACTCTTCGGAGCGCGAGCGCGCATCCTGCCAGTACAGGCGCCAGACGCTGCCGTTGGTGAGCACGCCCCATTTCACCGCGCGCTCGCCCACCACGTCGGCGCGGCTCAGGTAGCGCAGCATCTGCGAGCTGGGCGTGTCCGGGTCGGCCAGGTCGGTGGCGTCGCCGCGGTCCAGCGGGCGCGTCCAGCGCTTGGCTTCCAGCAGCGCCAGGCCGTGGCGGTAGCGGCGGTCGTCCTTGGTTTCGGCCAGCGCCTCGGCCTTGCGCGCGGCGTCGGCGAACAGCAGCCAGTCGGGCACGTCTTCGCGGCGCTTTACCGACAGGTTGACCTGCGGCAGGCTGGCATCGCCCCAGCCCAGCAGCGCGAGGATGGGGGCGATGATTTCGGATTCGGTCTGCGCCTCGTTGAGCACCGAGGCGATGTCGCGCCCGGCGAAGATGGCGGCAAGGCCCTGCTCGAACGCCGCCAGCGATTCATCGCCCAGCGCCTGCCAGGCGGGCGTTTCGAGCACGCCGCGCTGCAGAAAATCCTGGGTGAAAAGCTGGCCTTGCATGTTTGGGTCTTGGGGGGTGGCGGCAGTGTAAGCGCCCCCCCGCGCTTGAAGGATGCGGGAGCGGCCTCAGCCGCGAATGGCTTCATTCGCGGCTGAGGCCGCTCCCACAAAGGCAAGCGTGCGCCGCCATGACGGGGGCGGGATCGGCGCAGAAAAAAGCGGAGGGGCTGCAACAGCCACTCCGCTTTTTATTTGATAGCTTCCAGCGCTTGATGGATAAGCGTTACAGCCCTATTTTGCCTGAAAAATCACGCCGGTGCCGTGGTGCGAATCAGATGATCAAAAGCGCCCAAAGCCGCCGTGGAGCCTGCGCCCGCCGCTATCACGATCTGCTTGAACGGTACGGTGGTGCAGTCTCCGGCGGCGAACACGCCAGGCACGCTGGTCTGACCGCGCGCATCGACGACGATCTCGCCCATCTTGTTCAGCTCCACCGTGCCCTTGAGCCAGTCGGTGTTGGGCAGCAGGCCGATCTGCACGAAGATGCCTTCGCCGTCCAGGCGCTTTTCATCGCCACTGGCGCGGTCCTTGTACGCCAGCGCGTTGACCTTGCTGCCGTCGCCCAGCACCTCGGTGGTCTGCGCGTTCAGGATGACCTCGGCGTTGGGCAGGCTCTTGAGCTTTTTCTGCAGCACGGCGTCGGCCTTCAATTCGGGCATGAATTCCAGCACCGTCACATGCTCGACCACGCCGGCGAGGTCGATCGCCGCCTCGATGCCGGAGTTGCCGCCGCCGATCACCGCCACGCGCTTGCCCTTGAAGAGCGGGCCGTCGCAGCTCGGGCAGTAGGCCACGCCCTTGGTGCGGTACTGGTCTTCGCCGGGCACGTTCATGCTGCGCCAGCGCGCGCCGGTGGCCAGCACCACGGATTTCGCCTTGAGCACACCGCCGTTTTCCAGCTCCACCTCGATCAACCCTCCCGCAGTAGCGGCAGGCGTGAGCGCCTTGACCCGCTGCAGGTTCATCACATCGACCTCGTAGTCATTGACGTGCTGCAGCAGCGCGCTGGCGAATTTCGGGCCGTCGGTGTGCGGCACCGAGGGGTAGTTGTCGATGTCCAGCGTGTCGTTCACCTGCCCGCCAAAGCGCTCGGCCACCACGCCGGTGCGTATGCCCTTGCGCGCCGCGTACACCGCCGCTGCCGCACCGGCGGGGCCGCCGCCGATGATGAGCATGTCGAACGCCGGCTTGGCCGAGAGCTTCTCGGCATCGCGCCTGGCCGCGCCGGTATCGAGCTTGGCGATGAACTGCTTGAGCTCCATGTGGCCGGCGTGGAACATCGCGCCGTTCAGGTAGACCGCGGGCACGGCCATGATCTCGCGCGCTTCGACTTCGCTCTGGAACGCGCCGCCCTCGATCACCGTGGTCTTGACCTTGGGATTGAGGATGGCCATCAGCGACAGCGCCTGCACCACGTCCGGGCAGTTGTGGCAGGTCAGGCTCATGTAAACCTCGAAGTTGAAGTCGCCATCGAGCTGCTTCACCTGCTCCAGCACATCCGCCTCTTCCTTGGGCGGATGGCCGCCGGTCCACAGCAGCGCCAGCACCAGCGAGGTGAATTCATGGCCCAAAGGCAGGCCGGCAAAGCGCAGGCTGCTATCGGAACCAGTGCGCTGCAGCGTGAACGAGGGCTTGCGCGCGTCCTGGCCATCCAGGCGCAGCGTGATCTTGTCCGCGCGCAGGCCCTGGATGGTGGTGAGCAGCTCGCGCATCTGCGCGGAGGTTTCGGAATCGTCCAGGGAAGCCACCATCTCGAACGGCAGCTGAACGCGCTCCAGATACGCCGCGAGTTGGGTCTTGAGTTGATCGTCGAGGATGGACATGGACTTCTCCTGTTTGCTATACGAAAAATGGGCGAAAAAAAGCCGGACGGCAAAGCGCCTGCGCGCTCTGCATCGGTCCGGCCGCAGATCCGTGAGGGCTTAGATCTTGCCGACGAGGTCCAGCGACGGGGTCAGCGTCTTGGCGCCTTCCTTCCACTTGGCCGGGCAGACCTGGTCCGGGTGGGCGGCGGTGAACTGCGCGGCCTTGAGCTTGCGCAGCGTCTCGCTCACGTCACGGGCGATTTCGTTGGAATGCACTTCCATGGTCTTGATCACGCCATCGGGGTTGATCACGAAGGTGCCGCGCAGCGCCAGGCCTTCCTCGGGGATGTGCACGCCGAAGGCGTTGGTCAGCTGGTGCGTCGGGTCGCCGACCAGCGGGAACTTGGCCTTGCCCACGGCATCCGACGTTTCGTGCCACACCTTGTGCGAGAAATGCGTGTCGGTGGTGACGGCGTAGACCTCGGCACCGGCCTTCTCGAACTGGCTGTAGTACTCGGCGGCGTCTTCGATTTCCGTCGGGCAGTTGAAGGTGAAGGCGGCCGGCATGAAGATCAGCACCGACCACTTGCCCTTGAGGGACTGCTCGGTCACCTCGATGAATTCGCCCTTGCCGCCGCGGTTGACGTAGGCATTGGCCTTGAAGGGCTGGACTTGGGTGTTGATGAGCGACATATTTACTCCTTGGTGGTTGAACTAAGTACAAACCCTAGTATAGTGTTTAATACTTATTTGTCTAGTTTGTATAATCAATCAACATAATAGGAAATATGAATAATGGCACGCATCCGCCGTGCAAAAGACTTTTGACCCCCTGGCTTGCGAGCCACCGCTCACACGCCCACAATCGCCGCATCCGCAGCACTCACAAGGAGCACCCATGAAAGGTGACGCACAAGTCATTTCCTATCTGCAAGCGCAGCTCAAGAACGAACTGACGGCCATCAACCAGTATTTCCTGCACTACCGCATGCTCAAGCACTGGGGGTTCGACCGCTTGGCCAAGAAGGAGCATGAGGAATCCATCGGCGAGATGAAGCACGCCGACCTGCTGATGGACCGCATCCTGATGCTGGACGGCCTGCCCAACCTGCAGGACCTGGGCAAGCTGCAGGTGGGCGAGGACGTGCCCGAAATCCTGCAATGCGATCTGCGCCTGGAGCGCGCCGCGCAGGCCACCGTCAAGGAGGGCATGGCGCACTGCGAAAGCGTGCGCGACTACGTCTCGCGCGACCTGCTGGGCGTGATCCTGGAAGACACCGAGGAGCACATCGACTTCCTCGAAACGCAAATCGAGGTGCTGGCCAAGGTCGGCGTGCAGAACTACCTGCAGTCGCAGATGGGCGAGCTGTCCTGACAGGCACGCTACGGGGCAAACAGGCGGGCTCAGGCCCGCTTTTTTGTGCTTGCGCGGACAGCCGTGTAGGGCAATTTCCTACACCGCGCGCCGGCAAATCCGACAGCAGCTACCGACACGCGCCGACTTATTTTTCGAATGGGCGACTTTCACAATGCATTTCATCGGATCACGCAGATCCTGCACTGAAAGGCACGCACCATGACGAACGAACAGATGCTCTCGGAAATCCGCGAAGCCAACCTGACCTATCTGATGCTGGCGCAGAACCTGATCCGCCAGGACAAGGCCGAAGCGGTGTTCCGCCTGGGTCTGAACGAGGACGCGGCCGACATCCTGGTGGCGCTTTCCACCGCGCAGGTGCTCAAGCTCGCATCGCGCAACACCCTGCTGTGCAGCTTCCGCGTCGATGACGAACTGGTGTGGAGTTTGCTGACCAGCCACAAGGCGCCGACCAAGGCCGGCAACGAAGCCACCAACACGCTGCACGCCAACATCCTGATGGCCAGCCGCGTGGCCGAAGTGATCTGACGAACGGGAGCCCCTCATGGCCATTGCCAAAAGCGTCCTCAACGAATCGCGCCAGATCGAGCGCGCCGCCATGCTCATCGAAATGGGCGCGCGCATGCAGGTGCTGGAATCGGAAACCACGCTCTCCTACGAGCGCCTGATCCGCCTGTACAAGGAAGTGGCGGGGCGCTCACCCTCCAAGGGCCAGCTGCCGTTTTCCACCGACTGGTTCCTCACCTGGCAGGAAAACGTCCACAGCTCGCTGTTCCTCAACATCTACGAATACCTCTCCAAGGGCGTGGATCTGGACGCGGTGGAACTGCTCACCAAGGCCTACCGCCTGTACAACGAGCAGGTGCAGACGGCCGAGATCGAGCCGCTACTCTCGTTCACCCGCGCCTGGCGGCTGGTGAAATTCGTCGATGCGGGCATGCTCACGCGCACCAAATGCAGCAAATGCAAGGGCCAGTTCGTGAGCGAGCTGTACGAGAGCCGCCACTACGTCTGCGGCCTGTGCAACCCGCCGGCACGGGCGGGCAAGAGCAAGAGCAAGGCGGCGCTCAAGCTGCACTGAGAGCGCTATGGGGTGCGCAGCAGCGCATTCACATCGGGTTCGAGCGCCACGGTGTAGTCCACGGCAGACAGGAGCCTGCCTCCCTCGCCCGTGAGGCGCAGGCTCACATACGCCACCCGCGCCGCCACGGTGTAGCTGCCCTCCAGCTGCGCCGCCGCTGCGCGGGATTGCATGGCAGCGTCCAGCGTCTGCCAATCGGCGGTGTCGGGCGCGGATGCCTGGTCTTGCGGCGCCAGCGCCACGCCGCGCGCCGCGAGTTCACTGGTGAGCTGCGCCGTGACCACACGGCCAAAGCCGGAGCTGCGGCCGCCCGACCCTGTTTCGGTCAGCGCCATCACCCGTACCGCGGCGGCGGGCACCTGCGCCCCCTTGCCCAGCAGGCGATCGACTGCGGCACGCGTGCTTTTTTCCAGCATCTGGCCGCTGCCGTCTTCGAGCAAGGGGCCGTAGCGATCGCCGTAGTAGTAGCGCGCGCAGCCGGCAAGCAGGGAGGCGGGCGCCAGTCCCAGTACGACGGCGCGGCGGCTGAGCTGAATGGGCGTTCTCGGCATGCGCGTGATCCTAGACCCGGCCCAGCGGCGCAATACCGGCATGAAAGGCGTTTTTTCACCCTATTCAGACCACCGCGGACAAATCGTGACGGTGCCGGCCCAGGCCCGTGCATCACAATGCCCCGAGCTGCCGGCAGGCGGCAGCGCTCACAGATGAAAAGGAGAGACCCATGGCAGGCAAGTTCGAGCTCAAGAAATCCAGGAACGGCAAATTTCACTTCAACCTGCTGGCGGGCAACGGCCAGGTGATTCTTTCCAGCGAGATGTACGAGGCCAAGGCCAGCGCGGTCAACGGCATCGCGTCGGTGCAGAAGAACGGCGGTGACGCCGCACGCTACGACAGGCTCACGGGCAAGGACGGCTCGCCCTACTTCGTGCTCAAGGCCACCAATGGCCAGGTGATAGGCCAGAGCCAGATGTATTCGGGCGAGGCGGCGCGCGACAACGGCATCCAGTCGTGCATCGGCAACGCGCCCGGCGCCAGCACCGACGATCAGACGGCCTGAGCGTTGGGCATTGGGTGAGGGGCATTGGGTGAGGGGTGAGGGGTGAGGGGTGAGGGGTGAGGGGTGAGGGGTGAGGGGTGAGGGGTGAGGATCGGGAGGCCACACCACTTCACTGGACACGCCCAACGCCCAACGCCCAACCCCTTCACCCCGTATTGCGCAGCCCCGCCGCAATGCCGTTGATGCACAGCTGAATGCCGGTGCGCACCCGGTCGTTGCCGGGCTCGGCGCGCCAGCGGCGGATCAGCTCCACCTGCAGGTGGTGCAGCGGGTCGATGTAGGGAAAGCGGTGCTGGATCGAGCGCGCCAGCGCGCTGTTGTGCGTCAGGCGTGTCTTGTCGCCGGTGATGCGCGAGAGCGCCTCCATGGTGCGCTGCCATTCCTGCTCGATGGCGGCAAACACCTGTCTGCGCAGGCGCGCATCGGGAACCAGCTCGCTGTAGCGCTTGGCCAGCGCCAGATCGCTCTTGGCCAGCACCATGTCCATGTTGGAGAGCAGCGTGGAGAAGAACGGCCACTGCCGGTGCATTTTGCGCAGCAGCGCCCACTGCGCTTTCTCGTCCTTGCCCGGCGCGGCGACGAAGGCCTGCACCGCCGCGCCAAAGCCGTACCAGCCCGGCAGCGTGAGCCGGCACTGGCCCCAGCTGAAGCCCCAGGGGATGGCGCGCAGGTCTTCGATGCGCTGGCCGGCCTTGCGCGACGCCGGGCGCGAGCCGATGTTCAGTTCCGCGATCTCGCGGATCGGCGTGGCGTTGAAGAAATAGTCGGTGAAGCCCGGCGTCTCGTAGACCAGCGCGCGGTAGGCGGCCATGCTGGCGTTGGAGAGTTCCTGCGCGGCGGCCAGAAAGGCCTTGGTGGCGGGCTTGGTGGGCTGCAGCAGCGTGGCTTCCAGCGTGGCGGCGACGAGGGTTTCGAGGTTGCGCCGGCCGATTTCGGGGTTGGCGTATTTGCTGGCGATGACCTCGCCCTGCTCTGTCAGGCGGATCTGCCCGCGCACCGTGCCCGGCGGCTGCGCCAGGATGGCCTGGTAGCTCGGGCCGCCGCCGCGCCCCACGGTGCCGCCGCGGCCGTGGAACATGCGCATGCGGATGGTGCCGCCCGGCAGTTGCGCGTTGAGCTCGTCGAACAATTCGACGAGCGCTATCTCGGCGCGGTACAGCTCCCAGTTGCTGGTGAAGATGCCGCCGTCCTTGTTGCTGTCGCTGTAGCCGAGCATGATGTCCTGCTCGCCGCCGCTCGCCTGCATCAAGCGTGCAATGCCGGGAATGGCGTAGTACGCCCGCATGATGGGGGCGGCGTTGCGCAGATCGGTGATGGTCTCGAACAGCGGAGAGACGATGAGATCGGCGCGGCACTGGGCATCGAGCGTGCCGTGCATCAGCCCGGTTTCCTTTTGCAGCAGCAGCACCTCCAGCAGATCGCTCACGGTCTCGGTGTGGCTGATGATGTAGTGGCGTATCGCCTGCGGGCCGTAGCGGCGGCGCAGTTCGAGCGCGGTCTCGAAGATTTCCAGCTCGCCCTGCGCATGCGCGCTGTAGCTGGCGCCGACCACGCGCAGCGGCCGCGCGTCGCACAGCAGGCGCACCAGCAGCTGCTGGCGCTGCGCTTCCGCCAGGGCGGCGTAATCGGGCTCGATGCGCGCCGCGGCCAGCAGTTCGGCGATCACGCGTTCGTGCTGGTCCGAGCTCTGGCGCAGGTCCACGGTGGCCAGGTGAAAGCCGAAAACCTCCGCCGCGCGGATCAGCGGATGCAGGCGTTGCGCGGTTTGCGCGGCCCCCTTGTGCGAGGCGAGCGAGGCCTGGATGGCGCGCAGGTCCGCCAGCAAGGCGTCGGCACTGGCGTAGGCCGGGAGCCTCGCCACGGGGGAAGGCGCCGCCACCATGCCAGCGAGGTCCTCGCTGGTGGCGGCCAGCCGCGCATAGACGCCGCTGAGCGCCCGGCGGTAGGGTTCGTCGCTGCGGTGAACGCTATTGTCTTCGGAGCATTCGGCGAGCGCCGCAACGGCGCCGGAGACCTGCACGAGCCCGGAAGAAAGCGACAGCTCCCGGCCCAGCGCATGCACCTCGGCCAGGTGGTGGCGCAGCGCCACTTCGGCCTGGCGGCGCAGCGCCAGCCTGAGCGTCTCGGCCGTCACGTTGGGGTTGCCGTCGCGGTCCCCGCCTATCCACTGGCCCATGCGCAGAAAGCTGGCGATGGGCTCGCTGCCGGCCAGCGCATGCTCCAGTTCGGCGTAGATCTTCGGAATCTCGCCCAGAAAGGTGGATTCGTAATAGGAGAGCGCGTTTTCGATCTCATCGGCCACCGTCAGGCGCGAGACGCGCAGCAGCCGCGTCTGCCAGACCTGGGCGATGCGCGCGCGCAGCCCGGCCTCGTTGGCGGCGAGCTCGCGCGGACTGAGCAGATCGCGCGCGCTGTTGAACATCCGGGCACGTGCCTGGATGGCATCGCGCTCGGCCAGCAGGCGGGCCATCTCGCGCTCGGCATCCAGGATGCTCTTGCGCTGCACCTCGGTGGGGTGCGCGGTGAGCACCGGCACCACATAGCTGGCCGCCAGCGTCTGCGCCACCGTCTGCGGCGCGATGCCGGCCCAGCGCAGGCGCGAGAGCGCCACGTCGATGCCGCCCTCCTGGCTGCTGCCGGCGCGCTCGTGCACCTCGCGGCGGCGGATGTGGTGGCGGTCTTCCGCCAGGTTGGCCAGGTGGCTGAAATAGGTGAAGGCGCGGATCACGCGCACCGTCTGGTCGCCGGTGAGCGATTTGAGCAGCTTCTTGAGCGCGCGGTCCGCCCCCTGGTCGTCATCACGGCGGAACGCGACCGAGAGCTGGCGGATCTGCTCGACCAGCGCGTAGGTCTGCTCGCCCTCCTGCTCGCGGATCACGTCGCCGAGGATGCGGCCCAGCAGGCGGATGTCCTGCATCAGCGGCGCATCCTTGTCGCTGCGGCGCGCGGCCGGCGCATGGACGGGGGCGGAAGGGCTGGCGTTGTCTGTCATGGTCAGGCTCGCAAAAGAGTCATGCGGATGCTGCATTGCAACATGCATCGCAGTGTAGCGCCCGCTTGCGCCACAATGGCACCATGAGCACCGCACGCGCCACCCCGTCCCCCATCACCATCGCCACGCGCGAGAGCCAGCTTGCGCTGTGGCAGGCCAGGCACGTGCAGTCCATCCTGCAGGCGCGCGGCCACCAGGTGCGGCTGCTGGGCATGACCACGCGCGGCGACCAGATCCTGGACCGCGCGCTCTCCAAGGTCGGCGGCAAGGGCCTGTTCATCAAGGAACTGGAGGTGGCGCTGGAGGAAGGCCGGGCCGACATCGCCGTGCATTCGCTCAAGGATGTGCCGATGGAATTGCCAGACGGCTTTGCGCTGGCCTGCATCCTGCAGCGCGAAGATCCGCGCGATGCCTTCGTCTCGCCGCAATACGCGCGGCTGGAGGATTTGCCGCGGGGCGCGGTGGTCGGCACGTCCAGCCTGCGCCGCCAGGTGCTGCTGCATGCGCTGCGCCCCGATCTGGCCATCGAGCCGCTGCGCGGCAACGTCAATACGCGGCTGCGCAAGCTCGACGAGGGGCAGTACGCCGCCATCGTGCTGGCGGCGGCCGGCCTCAAGCGGCTGGGGCTGGCGGATCGCATCCGCAGCACCTTCGAGCCTTCGCAGATGCTGCCCGCCGCCGGGCAAGGGGCCCTGGCCATCGAGGTGCGCAGCGACCGGCAGGATCTGCTGGCGGCGCTCGCCCCGCTGGCCGATCACACCACCTGGCTGACCGTGACGGCCGAGCGCGCCGTGAGCCGCGCCATGGGCGGCAGCTGCTCGATGCCGCTGGCGGCCCATGGCCAGTGGCTGGGGAGCAGCCTGCGGCTGGCCGCCGCCTGGGGTGATCTGGACGGCGGCGCGCCGCTGGTGCGTGCGCAGGGCGATGCCGCGATCGGCACGCTGGAGCAGGCCGACGCGCTCGGCCTGCGCGTGGCCGCCGCGCTGCAGGCCGCCGGCGCGCGTGCCGAGCCGCGGACCTGACATGTCCGCGCCGCGCCGCACCATCGTGACCCGGGCCGCGGAGGACGCCGGCCGCTGGGTCGGCGCTCTGCGGCAGGCAGGCCTGGCGGCCATCGCCCTGCCCTTGATGGAAATCGCCCCCGTCGCCGGCGGCGCCCTGCGGGACGCGCTGCAGCAGGCGCGCGAGCGCTGGAATGGCTACCGCGCGGTGATGTTTGTCAGTGGCAATGCCGCCATCCATTTTTTTGATCAAAATTCGGCTTTTGCGCAGACTGCACAAGCGCCATCAGCTATCAAAACAAGGGTATGGGCACCCGGCCCGGGCACGGTGCGCGCGCTGCTCGCGTGCGGATGGACGCCGGATCGCGTGGACGGCCCGGCGCCGGACGCCGCGCAATTTGACTCCGAAGCGCTATGGCAGCAGGTGGGGGCGCAAATACGCCCGGGCGACCGCGTGCTCATCGTGCGCGGCAGCGATGCCCCGGCCGCACCCGAAGGCCACGGGCGCCACTGGCTGGCCGAACGCATCGCCGCGGCCGGCGCGGCGGTGGATTTCGTGGCCGCCTACGAGCGCCGGGCACCGCGCTTCACGGCCGAACAGGCAACACTCGCCCGCAGCGCCGCCGCAGACGGCTCGCTGTGGCTGTTCGCCAGCAGCCAGGCCGTGCGCCACTTGCGCCACTGGCTGCCCGATCAGGATTGGCGGCAGGCCCGGGCACTGGCGACCCACCCGCGCATCGCCAAGGCCGCGCAGGCCGCCGGCTTCGGGCAGGCGGACGCCTGTCTGCCAACGCTGGCGGCGGTGCTGGCGTCGATAGAATCCATTCATGAGCACTGAAGCTGTTCCACCACCGGCCCAAGGGGCGCCCGCGCCCGCGGCTGCAACGGGCAGCAGCCATCCGCTGACCTGGGTGCTGGCCATCGTCGCCCTGGCGGCGCTGGTCTCCTCGGCCATGCTGTGGCAGCGCCTGTCCAACATCCAGGAGCAGCTCGCGCGCCAGAGCGCCGATGCGGGCAGCCAGGCCACCGAGGCACGCACGCTGGCGCGCGAGGCGCAGGATGTGTCCCGGGACACCAGCGCGCGCATGAGCGTGATGGAGAGCCGCGTCGCCGAAGTCGCCTTGCAGCGCAGCCAGCTGGAGGAGCTCACCCAAAGCCTGTCGCGCTCGCGCGACGAGACCCTGATTGCCGATGTCGAGGCCAGTATCCGCCTCGCCCAGCAGCAGGCCCAGCTCACCGGCAGCCTGCAGCCGCTGACGATGGCGCTGCAGAACGCCCACCAGCGCATAGAGCGCGCCGCCCAGCCGCGCCTGGCCCCTGTGCTCAGCGCGATGGAGCAGGACCAGGAAAAACTCCAGCGCTCCAGCGTGACGGATACCGCCGGCCTGCTCGGCCGCCTGGACGACCTGGCCGCCCAAATCGATGAACTGCCGCTGGCCAATGCGGTGGCGCAGGCGTCGGACATGCGCGCGCCGCGGCACAGCGCCGGCAAGGACGCCGCCGACACCGCCGCCGCCAACGCGCCCGCCTGGCAGGCGGCGCTGCACCGGGTCTGGGAGGGCGTGCGCGACCAGGCGCTGGGGCTGGTGCGCGTGAGCCGCATCGACCGGCCCGACGCCGTGCTGCTGGCGCCGGATCAGGCCTATTTCCTGCGCCAGAACCTCAAGCTGCAGCTGGCCAACGCACGCCTGAGCGTGCTCGCGCGGCGCATGGACACCGCGCGCAGCGAGCTGGCGGCCGCGCAGCGCGGCTTCTCGCGCTACTTCAACGCCGAATCGCGCCGTACGCAGGCGGCGCTTGCGGCGCTGCAACAGCTGCAGGGCAGCCTGCGCCAGACGGAAATTCCACCCCTGGCCGCAACTTTCTCCGCACTCGCCACCGCCGCGGCGGGGCGCTGAACCGCGAAGAGCACCACCGCATGCGCGCCGCCCTCTGGTTCCTGGCCCTCTTCGGCGCCGCCGTGGCGATTGCCCTGTTCGCAGGCAACAACCAGGGGACGGTCACCGTGTTCTGGCCGCCGTGGCGCATCGATCTTGCGCTCAATCTGGTGCTGGTGCTGCTGTTTGCCGGCGCCGTGCTGCTGTATGCGGCGCTGCATGGCCTGTCCGCGCTGCGCGAACTGCCGCGTCAGGCGCAGCGCTGGCGCCTGCAGCAGAAGGAGCGCGCGATGCACGGCGCCATGCTGGACGCCACCGCGCAATTGCTCGGCGGCCGTTTTCTGCGGGCGCGCAAGGCCGCGCTGACGGCGATCGAGCAAGAGCAGGCCTTGTCCGGCAGCGGCAAAGGCCTGCCGCACGGCAGCCAGCTGCGCACCCTGGCTCATGTGATCGCGGCCGAAAGCTCGCACGCGCTGCAGGACCGCAGCGGACGGGTGGAGCATCTGGCGCTGGCGCTC
Organism: Comamonas badia DSM 17552; assembly: GCF_000484635.1. Classification (GTDB taxonomy): domain Bacteria; phylum Pseudomonadota; class Gammaproteobacteria; order Burkholderiales; family Burkholderiaceae_C; genus Comamonas_C; species Comamonas_C badia. The sequence continues at coordinate 563,304 of NZ_AXVM01000002.1, forward strand.
GAAACCCTGGACAAGGACAACGGCAGCGGCGCCGCGGAACTGCGCGAAGGCGTGCAGCTGCGCGCGGCGAGCTGGGCGCTGGACGAGCGCGATGCCGCCGGCGCACTGGAGCGCCTGGCCGCCCTGCCGCAAGGCGCAGCGCGCAGAACGCTGGCGCTGCGCACCCGCCTGAAGGCGGCGCGCCTGGCCGGGCACGCGCGCGAATCGCTGGAGACCGCACGCCTGCTGGCCAAGCACCGCGCCTTCTCGCCCGCCGTGGCCAGCACGCTGGTGCGCACCCTCGCCATCGCGCTGCTGGATGAAACACGCGACGAAGCCCAGGTGAAAACCGCCTGGCAGATCCTGGAGCCGGCCGAGCGCGCGATGCCGGACGTAGCCGCCCACGCGGCGCAGCACCTGATGCAGACGGGCGGCAGCAGCGCGCAGGCGCGCCAGTGGCTGCTGCCGGCCTGGGAGCAGCATGAAGCGCTGGAGCCCCTGCAGCTGCGCCATCTGACGTTGGCGCTGGAGCGTTGCATGGAGGGCATCGATACCGAATGGCTTGCACGCGTCGAAGCCGCCCAGCGCGCGCGCCCGCAGGAACCCCATCTGGCCTACATCGCCGCCATCGCCTGCATGCGCCTGTCCCTGTGGGGCAAGGCCGAGCAGCTGCTGCAGGGCGCCACCCAGGCGCTGGACGACCCGCAGCTGCTGGCACGCGCCTGGCGCCATCTGGGCGAACTGGCGGAGCAGCGCGGCGATGCTCCGGCCGCCAGCGCGGCCTGGAAACGCGCTGCGCGGCCCTGAATACCCCTGCTCGGCTTATCCATTGGGCGCTTGTGGCTTGCGCGCCAGAGCGCCGGCGCCACGCCCTAAAATTACCCCATTGATCCGCTATTTCCTGCCTGAGCTGCCATGACCCACGTCGTTTCCGACAACTGCATCAAGTGCAAATACACCGACTGCGTGGACGTATGTCCCGTGGACTGCTTTGTCGAAGGCCCGAACATGCTGGTCATCAACCCGGACGAGTGCATCGACTGCGCCGTCTGCGTGCCCGAATGCCCGGCCAATGCCATCTTTGCCGAAGAGGACGTGCCCGCCGACGAGCAGCACTTCATTGCGCTCAACGCCGAGCTCTGGCACGCGCCGGGCTGGAAGACTCTGACCAAGCGCAAGGCCGCGCTGCCCGACGCCGACCAATGGAACGGCGTGCCCAACAAGCTGGAGCACCTCCAGCGCTGAAGGCTCTCAGCCGCGCCAGCGCAGGCGCAGCCAGAAGGTGGGCGGCTCGCGGCCATCGAGCGGCCCCTGCACCGAACCGATCAGCGACCAGTGCCGGTCGCTGAAATCCATGAAATGCGCCAGGCCCAGCGTCCAGCCCGCCGGTTGCACCGTGAGGTTGGACGCCCGCGCAAAGCGGGTACTGCGGTAGACCAGCGACACCAGCGTGTAGTCGCGCCCGCCATGCTTCCAGACATTCACCAGCACCAGCCACCCCGGCGTGGCGCAGAAAGCCCGGCAGCGCCTTGCCGCCAAAGAATTCGCCCGTGTTGCGTAACTGGCTCCATTGCAGCCAGGTCTGCGCATCGGCCGACCAGCGCCACGTGCCGCCGACATCCGTGCGGCTGAAAGGCTGGCGGTTCACGCCCATCACCTCGCCGTTGTCCAGCACCGCACCGCCGGGGCTCCAGTCGCGCGTGCGCTCTTCATCGTGCATCAGCAGGAGGCTGAGGCGATCGGTGGGTTTGATGCCCAGCCCGATGCGCCCCGCGCCGGAATTCATGCGCGCGCCGCCGAAGTCGCCGCGCGGATGAAAATCCAGCGCCTCCACCCCCACGCGCCAGGCCATGGGCACGGGCGCTGTCGTCAGGCCGCGATGGCCGGCATCGACGGCGCCGGTGTCGCGCCGGCCTGAGCGGCCCAGCCCACGGCATCCGGCGCCACCAACCGCAGCCAGCGGCTGGCCACCAGGCCGGGCGCCATCACCCACTGCACGCGTTCGCGCGGATTCACCAACAGACGCTTGACCGGCGCCTGGCCGGGCACGACGGTGGCCTGCTCCGCCGGACCGACATCGGCCCGTCCATGGGCGTTGGACACCTCGATCAGCCCGGAGAGCACGGTCAGCGTCGTACGTCCCTGCGCATCCACCTCGACGTCCCATTCAGTTCCACGCACCGCGGCGAGCGCTGCCGGGGTCTGCAGCTGCAGCCCTGCCGGCTGACCCTTGGTTCGCAGCCAGGGTCCCCAGCCTGTGATGCATTCGCTCCCTCCTCTTGTGCACGCGGAGACTTTGAACACGCTCTTAGCGGCTGGACGCGCCCGCGCCAACGCCCGGGCGGCACGTCTACAATCGCGGCTCGCTAGGGGTGCCGGCAAGCGTCGGCTGAGAGAGTCCCTTTGAACCTGATTGAGATCATCCTCGCGCAGGGAAGCCCGCTCGCCATGCACCCATGCATGCACTCCTTTCGAGCGAACCTCCTTGCGCTGCACCTGCAAGGAGCGTATGCATGAACACCGTCACCTCTCCCGCCAATGAGGCGCTGGCGCCGCTGAGCGCGCAGCAGCGCGCCTTCGGCCTGCGCGACCACGCATCGCTGTGGTTCAGCCTGGGTGTCGGCCTGCTGGTGATGCAGGTCGGCGCCTACCTGATGCCCGCGCTGAGCACGCGGGAGGCGCTGATCGCCATCGCCGGCGGCTCGATCATCGGCGCGGCCTTGCTGGCCTGGGTGGCCAAGATCAGCTGCGACAGCGGATTGGCCAGCGCCGGCCTGATGCACGCGGTCTACGGCCGGCGCTTTGCCGGCCTGCCCATCGTGCTCAACATCGTGCAGCTGCTGGGCTGGGGTGCGTTCGAGCTGGTGGTGATGCGCGATGCCACCGTGGCCATCGGCCGGCAGTCCGGCGCGCTGGCGGCACCCTGGTGGCCTATCCTGGCCACACTGGGCTGGGGCGCGATCGTGCTGCTGCTCATCAGCGGCTCCATGGTGCGGCTGGTGCGCCGCCTGATTGCGCGCATCGCGCTGCCGCTGGTGGTGCTGTCGCTGCTGTGGCTGTCGTGGCAATTTCTCGCGCTGGCGCAGCAGCAGGGCCTGGGGCCGCTGTGGAGCCGCGGCGGCGAGGGCGGCATGGGCGTGCTGCCGGCGCTGGACCTGGTGATCGCCATGCCCATCTCCTGGCTGCCGCTGGTGGCCGATTACGCACGCCACGGACACGACGGACGCAGCGCCTTCAAAGGCACCTGGCTGGGCTATGTGGTGGCCAACATATGGTGCTACGGCCTGGGTGTGCTGGTGGCTCTAGTACTGCCCAGCGAAGACTTGGTGACCGCGCTGCTGCTGGCGCAAGGCGGGCTGATCGCGCTGTCGCTCATCCTCATCGACGAAATCGACAACGCCTATGGCGACGCCTACTCCGGCTCGGTCTCGGCCCACAGCCTGCTGCCGCGCTGGAGCATCCGCCGCTGGGGCATCGTGATGGCGCTGGCCTGCACGGCGCTGGCACTCGCCTTGCCCATGCACAGCCTGGAGCCCTTCCTGCTGCTGCTGAGTTCGGTCTTCGTACCATTGTTCGGCGTGATCCTGGGGCGCCTGGCCTTTGGCGCACCCACCCGGAAATTGCTGGCCAGCGCCGGCGCCATCCACTGGAGCGCGACACTGATCTGGCTTGCCGGCATTGCCTGCTTCCACCTGCTGCCGCGCCTGGCACCGGCGCTGGGCTCCGCCCTGCCGACGCTGGCGCTGTGCTTCGTGCTGGCCTGGTTCACGCGCCGCACGATGGCGTGACACGAAGAACAAGGAAAATCAGAATTTTTCGCTTGCCCATCAAGCGCAGATAGCTATCAATTGAATAGTAATCAATCTACCCGTACAACGCGCTGAGCCACCGGCGCATGGCCATGGTTCAGCGGCCCATGCCCGCGGCCTGTGGCAACATCGGCACCCGCAGCGATCGCCCCGAGGATGTACTCGCGCGCGGCCCGCACCGCCGCCACCAGCGGCTCTCCCAGCGCCAGGTACGCCGCGATGGCGGAGGAAAGCGTGCACCCGGTGCCATGTCCGTTGCGCGTGGCAATGCGCGCGGATTCCAGCCTGTGGTGCGCGCCCGACGGCAGGGCCAGCATATCCACCACCCAGTCCCCAGGCAGATGCCCGCCCTTGAGCAATACCGCTTGCGCACCCAGTGCCAGCAGGGCATCGGCGTCGGCTTGCAGCTGCTGCACCTCCTTGATGCCGCGACCCAGCAGCCAGCCGGCTTCATCGAGGTTGGGCGTGATGAGGGCAGCCAGCGGAAACAGCTCGGAAACCAGCGCCCCCTGGGTCTCCTGCGCAATCAGCCGGTCGCCACTCGTGGCCACCATCACGGGGTCCAGCACCACATTGGCCAGCGCATGGCGGCGGATGGCATCGGCGACCACCCGCACCACCTCGGGCGTCGCCAGCATGCCGATCTTGACGGCATCCGCGCCAATATCCTCCACCACGGCATCGATCTGCGCGCGCAGAATTTCGGGTGGCACGCCATGTATCGCACGCACGCCCCGCGTGTTCTGCGCGGTGATTGCGGTGACCGCCGTCATGCCATAGCAGCCGAGGGCGCTGAAGGTCTTCAGGTCGGCCTGTATGCCTGCGCCGCCGCCGCTGTCCGAGCCCGCGATGGAGAGTACGCGGACATAGCGCCGCTCCGGGACTGGCGAAGAAGGCACGGTGTTCATGGTGCAGATTGCCGCTGACGGCCAAGGTGTCAATCGGCATGTTGTACCACCGCCGATAGCCCTTGTGATGTAATCCGGCGTTCAGGACGAAACAGGGGTGTCTCGGTGCTCAGACGGGTATCGCGGCTGAGAAATACCCTGGGGCCATCAGCGCAGTTTTGCACCCGGCCCCGCGACCCGATCCAGATCATGCTGGCGTGGGGAGTTTCAGCGGCACACCGTTTTGTCCCCCTGCAATGATCCCGGACAAAATGCGCTTCAAGCCGCTCTCCCTTCCAGATGCACATGTCACCATCCTCGGCGCCGGCCTCATGGGCCGGCTGCTGGCCTTCACCTTGGCCAGCGAAGGGTGCCGCGTCGATATCCACGATGCCGGCGGCCCCGACGCCGACGGCGCAGCCGCGCGCGTTGCAGCGGCCATGCTCGCGCCGCTCGCGGAATCGGCGGTAAGCGAGCCCGCAGTGGTTGCAATGGGCGTCCATGGCCTGCGCCGCTGGCCTCAAATCCTCTCGGCGCTCTCGTCACCTGTTTTCTTTCAGCAAAACGGCACGCTGGTGGTCTGGCACTGGCAGGATGCCACGGAGGCCGCGCGCCTGCGCACCACGCTCGAACATACGGCGACGGTCCTCAAAGACCTCACGCCGCTTGCGGTGCTGGATGCCGCCGCGCTCGCGCAGCGTGAACCGGCCCTGGCCGAACGCTTTCACGAAGCCTATTTCCTGCGGGGCGAAGGCCAGCTCGACAACCGGCAGCTGCTCGCCGCGCTGCTGACGGACATGCAGCGCCTCGGGGTGCACACCCATTGGCACAGCCCGCAGTCTCCCGCCGATTTTTCACCCGCGACAGCGGGGCAGCCAGACTGCGTTCTTGACTGCAGAGGCCTGGGAGCGCGCGCCGACTGGCCGGCACTGCGCGGCGTGCGCGGCGAGGTCATCCGGCTGCATGCGCCGGAAGTTTCACTGCGGCGCCCGGTGCGCCTGGTGCACCCGCGCTACCCGCTCTACATCGCACCCAAGCAGGACCATCGCTTCGTGATCGGCGCCACGGAAATCGAATCCGACGATCTTTCGCCGGCCAGCGTGCGCTCCACGCTGGAGCTGCTGAGCGCCGCCTACACCGTCCACCCCGGCTTCGCCGAGGCCCGCATCATCGAGATCGCCACCCAATGCCGCCCGGCCTTGCCGGACAACAACCCCGGTCTGCGCCTCTTGGGCGAACGCACCCTGCAGATCAACGGGCTGTACCGGCACGGCTTCATGATCGCGCCCGCCATGCTGGACGCCACGCTCGCGCTGCTGCGCGAAGGCAGCGGCGCACTGGCAGGCCCGTTCCAGCCGCGGATCGAAACGGCACTCTGACACTCCTTCGCCATGCAAGTCACCATCAACCAGTCCAAGGTCCAGTTGCCCGATGGCGCCACGGTTGCGGCCGCCATCGCGCAATGGGCGCCGCAACCCCCTTTTGCCGTTGCCGTGAACCTCGCCTTTGTACCCCAATCCAGCTACGCCACGCATGAACTGCAAGGCGGAGACCAGATCGAAATCATTGCCCCCGTCACCGGCGGCTGAACCCATGCCTGAATCCATTGCCCCCAACGATCCATTGATCCTCTACGGCGAAACCTTCCACAGCCGGCTGCTTCTGGGCACGTCCCGCTACCCTTCGCCCGCCATCCTCGAAGCTGCCGTACGCCGCGCGCAGCCGGCAATGGTCACTGCCTCGCTGCGGCGCCAGGGCAGCGCGGCCGGCAACGGTTTCTGGCAGTTGCTGCAAAGCCTGGGCACCAAGGTATTGCCGAACACAGCTGGCTGCCACAGCATCGAAGAAGCCATCACCACTGCACAAATGGCCCGCGAGGTCTTTGCCACCCCGTGGATCAAGCTCGAAGTCATAGGCGATGACTACACCCTGCAACCCGACACGCTGAAGCTCGTCGAAGCCGCTGAGCGGCTCATCAGAGAAGGATTCAAGGTATTGCCCTACTGCACCGAGGACCTGGTGGTCTGCCAGCGGCTGGTCGATGCAGGCTGCCAGGCGGTCATGCCGTGGGCAGCGCCGATAGGCACAGGGCGCGGTGCCGTCAACCCCCATGGATTGCAATTGCTGCGTGAGCGGCTGCCCGTTCCCATGCTGGTGGACGCCGGCCTGGGTCTGCCGTCGCACGCCTGCCAGGTGATGGAGTGGGGTTTTGACGGCGTGCTCCTGAACACTGCGGTGGCGCTGGCAACGAACCCTGCCGCCATGGCCGGTGCATTCGCAGACGCCGTCGCAGCCGGTCGCGCAGCACGGCTGGCAGGTGCAATGCAGCCACAGGCCTCGGCGCAGCCGAGCACTCCTGTGCTGGGCACGCCTTTCTGGCACCACGCCAGCGGGGAGCAGTCATGACCGACAGGGCACAAGCCATCGTGCGGGCGCATGCCGTGCGCCTCGCCGGCTTTCCCGCTCAACCGACGCCACCATCACATGAACCTGATCCGGTTTTTCAGGCGGCACTTGCAGCCTGCAGCACGCTCGGATTCATCGCCGCAGATGCACTCTGCCTCGCCCATGCCTGGCAAGCCCAGACGGCTCGCCGTGGCGTTTTTGATGCCAGGCACTGGCCCGATGCACTGGAATATTTCGGCCTGCGGGGAAGGGCCGTGGATGCGCCTTACCCCCCCTGCCCGCAGCGCTTGGGGCTTTACGCGGTTCTCCCGGATGCGAACTGGATCCGGCGCATGGCACGGGCGGGGGTGCCAACGCTGCAATTGCGGTTCAAGAGCAACGACCCCCGAGCCGTAGAGCGCGAAGTCGAGGCTGCCGTTCACGCAGTAGAAGGTACGCCCGCACGGCTCTTCATCAACGACCACTGGCAGCAGGCCATAGCCGCCGGGGCGTATGGCGTGCATCTGGGCCAGGACGATCTGACGGAGCTATCGGACGAACAACTCGCTGTGCTGCGCTCCAGCGGCCTGCGCCTGGGCATCAGCACCCACGGCTACGCCGAAATGCTGCTGGCAGACCAGCTTACTCCCAGTTACATCGCCGTCGGTGCGATCTTTCCAACCACGCTCAAAGCCATGCCCACCGCCCCTCAGGGAATCGCCAGACTACGCGACTACGCGCACCTGATGAAGTCCTACCCCCTGGTGGCCATCGGAGGCATCAGCGAAGCCCAAATGCCGGAAATCATGGCAACCGGAGTAGGCAGCGCCGCTGTCGTCCGAGCGATCGTGCAATCACCCGAACCGGAAGTCGCGGTGATGCGGCTGATGCGCGTCATCAGCGTGCAGCAACAAGGAACCGCATAGCCGCACAGGCAAGAGCATGGCTACACCCCTCCGTTTCGCGGCAGATGCGCGGCACTTCCGATCCGCTACCTGGGTCCTGGCTCAAGATGCAAAGAGGGCGCGTCATCGTCGGATTGCGGCCCTTCTGCATGCCCCTGCTCCGGTGCCAACGTGACAGGCATGAATCCAGACGGCGCAAATGTCAAGTCTCCAACCATTGAATCCAGCGACCGGGTCATTTTGCCGGCTCGGCCCATCTGGCCCGACACGGTCTCCGCCGACGCCAGTTCATTGATGGACTCCTCCCTGAACACCGGCACCGTCTGGGCAATCGCCAGCAACAGCAGCAAATCTTCATAAGCGGAGAGCTCAAACGCGACAAGATCGCGCGCACTGGCTGCCCTGAACATCAATGCATCCAGGACACCCACAATCGACGCCGTTCCCCAGTAGTTTTCAATTTTGCGCAACGCTTCGGGATAGTCTTCCAGTGATTTGCCTTCGCGCTGGAAGGTTGCGAACGGCGGAACGGTCGCATTGAATTGTCGCTCGAACCCAGCGCTCAATTCATCAAACGCGGCTGCGCGCCCCAGTGCGTGGTAGAGCCTCAGCAACTCAAGGTACGCCAGTGGAGATGAAGCGGAATTCTGGGCAATATGTCTGCGCAGCCCATCGATCGCCTGCTCGTGCTCCCCGATGGAGACAAAGAAATCGGCCTGCTGCAAGACATCAAACAAATCCTCTGGCTGCTCAACGCCCAACGCACGCAGCTTGGCAACCGATGCAACCGGTGCCTGGACGGCAACCTTCCGGTCCGCTTCGGCGGGGAATTCATCCAACGCCTTTCCATCAGCAGAAGCAATGCCTTCACCTCCTGCCAGCACGACAGCATCGACCGCTTTGGAAGGCTGAATGCTCCCCACACCGCGATCGATTGATTCTGACTCTGGCCAGACGGTTTGAGGACCTATGCCTGCCTGTTCTACTCCACCGCTTTGCGCAACGGTATGCTGCCAGGCATGGGCCTGCCCATGCCTGTGCCTGCGCGCTTGCCAAACGAGGGCCGCCAAGGCCAACAACAGCAAACCCGCCAAAGCGTAGACCAGCGTCGCTGAATATCGTTCGGATTCGGCACGCTCAGCACGCGTGCGGGCTTCCAAACCTGCAGCTTTCTCTGTTTGCAACTGCGCTCTCAAGCCACGGAGCTCGGTTTCCAATTCGCCGATGCGGGTGCCGTACTGCACCAGATCCTGCACTGGGGTATTGAGTACGCGCCACATCTCTGCGCTCTGAGTACGTACGGATTCGCTGGCCCTGGAATTTTCATCCAACGACAGAGAGGATGAAAGCTGCAGTTGCACTGGACTGTCAAGCCAGACATCCAAGGATTCCATTACAAGCTTCGGAACCGCTTCTTGCGCGGCCCCTCTCCCGCCCACTGAACCAGGCGCATTGAGCGCGGTGCGAACATCGGCCGCATGTCTCGCAGGCGCGGATCTCGGCGCGGCAACCGCAGAGGAAGCAGGCTTTTTGCGCCTAGACACTTCGTCACGCGCAGGTTTCGGTCTGGGGCGCCGCTCTGCGCGCGGCGCAGCAGCAGGCACGGGCTTCAACTCCGCCAAACCCACTGATTGACCGGCATTCACGGACGCCCGCGCAGTTTCATCCACCACCGCTGCGTCGCCAGGCAGATCCACGAGAAACGTGTAAGTACGCACCACGCGCCCGCGGCACCCTCCCTCCAGCGTGACCTTCAACACGGGCTCGTTGACGGAAATATCCGAGCGTACTCTGATGCGCCGCTGATCTTCAGATACCTGTACTCGCCCATCAGGAACGCGTACGCTTCCATCTTCAAGTTTTACCGCCAAACAGGAAGCGTCAAATTTCCGCCCAGCGTCAGGCAGCACATCAAAGGAAAGATCAACAGGCGAACCAAAAACGACGGCGCCATGGCTTCGGCCAAACGACAATGCTCCTGCCGATAGTGAAACTATCGCGAGAGCGACGGCCACGGCAAAAGCGCGAAAGTACGGATAAATGTGATTCACAATCACGCACATTCTGACACAGGAAATCCCAACCTCGGTTGGCATTTTGCAACGTGCATGGAATCGCTTATTCCCAAAAACCAAACCCCCTGCTCTTGCTGGAGGCAGGGGGTTGTGGTGTGGTGATGGTGCCTGACGATGACCTACTTTCACACGGGGACCCGCACTATCATTGGCGCGAAGCTGTTTCACGGTCCTGTTCGGGAAGGGAAGGGGTGGTGCCAGCTTGCTATTGTCATCAGGCGTAAAGGGGGGTCTGTGCTGTTTGGTGGCGCAGACCGTTCATAGAGTCGAATGGAATTTGATTGTGTCCTTGGCATGGTCTTGAGGCGTTGTGCTGCAGCTGGTGCAGCACGGTTGGCGTCAAGGTTATAGGGTCAAGCCGCACGGGCAATTAGTACTGGTTAGCTCAGGGCA
>NZ_AXVM01000003.1 GCF_000484635.1 Comamonas badia DSM 17552
GAGAACACCCCAGTGGCATAACCGTAGACCACCACCTTGACCATCATCGCCGGATGGAACGGCTGATTGCGCGGCCCACCCTTGGCATACCTCGCATGAAACGCCGACAGATCCAGCGCGTCGACCGTATCGCTGATGAAGTAGGCCAGATGCCCCTGCGGCAGCCACTCCTGCAGCGTCGGCGGCAACAAGAGCGATTGCTCAGGAACGTACGGTATGTAGCTCGCGGTCATGCGCGTCATTCTCTTTCACCATTCCGAGCGCGTGGCGTCTGCCGCGCAGACTCCTAGCCAACGACGCAATCCATTCGCGCCAGCCCACAAGCCCAAACACCTTGCCGATTGCCGCCACGCCCTGGCCTCGTGAATTGGCTCTGACGTGCCCTGGGAGCGGCTTGAGCCGCTCCTACGGCAAGGGGAGGATCAGCGGGTTTTCAGGGCTTCTCGCGCGCCACGAAGGCATCGACTGCGTCCTGGCGCACCTGCAGGCCAGACAGCAGGCCATCGACCATTTGCTTGCGATGGCGGTTCATCACATCGACGCGCCCGTCCTGCATCAACTGGTTCTTCACTTCGTCAAAGCTGCGCTGGTGCGCGGCGGTGCGTTCGACCAGTTCGATCAGGTGCCAGCCGTATTTGGTCTTCACCGGCTCGCTGATGTCGCCCGGGTTTTTCAGTTCCTTGAGCGCCGCATCGAACTCGGGCACCATCTTGCCTTCCGGGAAAGTGCCCAGATCGCCGCCACGGACGGCAGAGCCCTTGTCCTGCGAATGCGCCTTGGCCAGTTCTTCGAAGCTGGCGCCGCCGCGGATTTGCGCCAGCAGCTTCTGCGCCTCGGCCTTGGAAGCCTCGGAATCGCCTTCGATCAGGATGTGGCGCGCGTGCGTCTGCGCGGGCACGGCGAAGCGCTCGGGCTGGGCCACATAGGTGGTCTTGGCGTAGGCTTCCAATTCGGCGTCCGTCGGTGGCTCGGCAGCACTGAATTTTTGCATCTGCGCGTCCGAGAGCACGCGCTCCTCGGCCAGGCGCAATTGTTCGCGCAGCGGCGACGCATCCGCCAGCCCGGCGGCGCGCGCCTCGTTGCTCAGCAGGCGGCGGGCGAGCAGATTGCGCAGAATCATCTGCATGGTTTGCTTGTTGCGCAGCGCTCCTTCACGGGCCTGTTCGGGCGCACGCTGCAGTTCGGCGTGCAAATCGGCCTCGGTAATGGTGACGGCGCCCGACTGCACCAGAACGGTGTCGGGTGCGGCGTTGGCGGTCATGGCGACGGCCATGCAGCAGGCACAGAGGGCAAAACGAAAAATAGTCATACGAATGAAAATGGACGTAAAAAAAGGCGGGGTCGCCCCCGCCTTTCTCTTGAGGTCTTGCGACCCGTTTGGTTCCTGACCGATCAGCGCTCCGTGCGGTGCGGGAAGGTCATGTTGAAGTTGCCCGACGTGCCGGAATCCACATCGGGATTGACCGCCAGCATGAAGGCAGAGCCGAGGATAGGCAGATTGGTCGCCACAGCGCCCGGCGTGGTGATCTTCATCCAGCCTTCTTCAAACAGCGAACCGCTGGCGCTCTTCTGTTCGAAGTTGGTGACGGCCACTTCGGCGCCCAGGGCCTTGGTCGGCGCAGTGCCTGCGGCCACGTCGTTGATGCTCAGCACGCTGGTTTCGCCGCAGAACATGGCGCCGGCAGGAGCACCACCGCCCGGCGAACGCGTGGTGTTGGTCACGTCGCCCGCTTGGGTGGCTTCTTCACGGTTCCAGTAGTTCCAGGTAACGCCCGTCACGCAGGCCTGGTCGCCATTCATCGCCGTATTGGCAGCAGCAAACTGAGTCGCATTGGCGGCGTTATAAACCCTGACGCTCGTGGCCGGCGTGTAGTCCACAGCCAATGCATAGCGGCGGGTGGGCATGGAGAACACCCAGTCGGTCGCGCCGAAGATCCCTTGCAGCGTCCAGAATTCGTTGCTGACCGACGACGTCGAAATCGCAGTAGACAATTCCTGCGCTTGGAGAGACGGGTTTGCCGCGCCAGCATACGGCGTGGACAGGTCGGGCAAGTCGAATTGGGCGTCGCCAACTACCAAGGCGCCGGTCAGCAACGGGTCTGCGGTGTAGGCACCGGCAATACCCGCAAGGTCGCCACCCGTGGCTTGGTTAACCTGCGGGAAATACACGATGGCCCCATCCGTCGGAGCTGTGCCAGGACCCGTGGTCGCCTCGACGGCGGTCGCAGCGCCAGCCCATGCCACGGCGCGCGGCACGTTGATAATGGTCCAGTTGGCCATCAACCCCGTCGTCGGAGTGGTGATGCCAGTATTGGCGGTCAGATCAGCAGTCAAACGGCCCGTACCTTGCTTGGGGTTGCCGTCAAGATACGTCCACGCTGCAGCCGATCCTGCAGTGCCATTGGCGATGGAGGAGCTGGCGCAAGCTGCAACGCCGTCCTTGTGTTTGATGGCGTTGTACAAAGCCGCAGCCGGGGGCACGTCGGCCATGTTCAGGATCTCGATATAGCCTTCGCGGGTGTTGGAGGCCAGACGATCCGCATCCCAGGTGCTCTTGAAACGACCCGTTCCGAAGTCGCCATTGACATCGGCAGGCTTGGTGCAGCTCTTGTCGGCGGTCGTCAACGCGGCCACGCCATTGGGGCCTTGGTGAATGTCGGCCGTCCAGACGTCGCCGGGCGAAAGGAAGACCTGGAAGTCGTTCACGTCGTCCGAGTTGGCGGCGCCACGGAAACGAATCTTGACGATCTTGCCGTTCGTATTGTCGGTATTGGTGAGGGACAGCAGGGTCTTATTGCCGTTCTGCGCCGAGTAGTAAGGCACGATCAGGATATGACCGGTACCCGTGGGGCTCAACGTCAGGGCCGTGGCGGTACCAGGAACAGGCGCTGCATCGGTAATGGCGAGAGCACTGCCGGCAAAACCACCCAAGGCTGCCGCAACACCCAGGGCAAGAACACTTTTCTTCATAGAGACTCCAGTTGAGAAGTTGTTTGGCGCAACCAAAATAAAAGGGGATCGTTTACGCCTGTGAATCCTAGCACAGCGACTGCCTTAGCCACGTTATAGACAAAGCCGCGCTGCTCAAATGTTGGTGAAACACAACGAAATCGCTCTATAAACATCCCTCCATCCATCACAACCGTCGATGCAATGCGCACAACAGATTCAACAAAGTGTTTTACACATTGATGTACAACCACCACTGCCCATCCTGCAGCACCCACGTTTCATCAAAGTAAGTTGGTACTGTACTGCCTGCGCCGCGACCGACAAGGGATTTGGACTCGATACGCACCGTCGCCAGGCATTTGGTTGCGCTGGGACAACGCACGCGGCTGACTTCTGCCGCTTTCCAGCGCACGGCCGAGCCGCGACTGCCGGCGAACGCATCTTGCGGGAAGATGCTGCGCACACCCGGCGCAAGGTAGCCATACGCAGTGGGCACGTCTTTCTTGAGCATGGCGGCCCAGTAGGCATTGGCGCGTGCCTCCACGATCTGTTCGGGGGTTTGCGGCGTGGGCGCCAGCGCGGCGCAGCCGGCGAGGACGGCGGCGGCCAGCAGCGCGGCAAGGGGGCGTGCACGGCGCAGGGGGGTGGTTTTGAATGCGGTCATGGGGTGGTTGGGGTCAAGGGGTGGGGTGCATTCGCGGCTGAAGCCGCTCCCACAGGAGAGGGCTCGGCCTGGTTTTGTGGGAGCGGCTTCAGCCGCGAATGTTCCCGGCAGCCGGGGGGCATCATTGGACCTGGCCTTCGGCCGGCGGCGCGGGATGGCTGGCGGCTTCCAGGCCTTGCAGGCCCTGCAGGCGCTCGCGCAGTTCCCGGCCGACTTCGCGGATTTCAGGGTCGGTGCGCACCACGCGCGGGGTGATGACGACGAGCAGCTCGGTGCGCGCGCTGCTGGTGGTGGTGGCGCCGAACAGCGCGCCGATGATGGGGATTTCATGCAGGATGGGCACGCCGGACTTGCCGGTGGTGGCGTTGTCCTTGATGAGGCCCCCCAGCACGATGGCCTGGCCCGAGCGCACGGCCACCTTGGAGTTGATCTGGCGCTGCAGGAAGGCGCGCTGGCCGGTGACGACGTCTTCGTCGCCCACGTCGGTGACGGATTGGCTGATGTTCATGGTGACGAGGTCGCCCGAGTTGACCGAGGGCTGCACCTGCAGCTGCACGCCGGTATCCTTGTACTGGTAGGTGGTGGTGGTCTGGTTGCCTATGGTGTTGAGGTTGGTCGTCTCGCCGGTGCGTATGGGCTGCTGCGTGCCCACGGCCATGGTGGCGACCTGGTTGTCGAGCACCATGAGCGAGGGGCTGGAGATGACCTTGATGAGCGATTTGCCGGCCAGGGCGTTGAGCGTGGCGCGCACCTTGCCCAGGGAATCGGTCAGCGTGTAGGAGAAGCCGCCAGTGGCCGCCGCCGGCAGCTGGCCGACGATGCCGGCGCCGGGGCCGCGGCGGTGGCTGTCGCTGAAGGCCCATTGCAGGCCGTATTTGAGGTCGTCGCTCAAGGTGACTTCGATGATGCTGGCTTCGATGAGCACCTGGGTGGGGGGCAGGTCCAGGCGCTTCAAGGCGGATTCGATCTTGTCGAATTCGGCGCGCGTGGCCCACACCAGCAGGGAGTTGTTGGCGTCGTCGGCCATCACGCGCACGCTGCCGAGCTGGGCCACGGCGGGCTGTGTGGCCTGCGTGGCGCTGCCCAGGCGGTTTTGCCCGGCCAACCCGGCGGCGCCGAAACCGCCGCCCATGGTGCCGCCGCCGGCACCGCCGAAGCCGCCGCCAAAGCCGCCGCCCGCGCCCCCGCCAAAGGGCTGGCCGGCGGTAGCGCCAAAGCCCGCCTGCGCGCCAAAGCTGGCGCCGCTGGTGCTGCCCAGGCCGGGGGCCACCGGGCTTACCTGCGCGGGCGCGGGCGCGGCGCCGCCAAAGATGCCGCTGAGCACGCTGGCCAGGTGGCGCGCGTCGCCGTTCTGCACACGGTAGATGTTGAGCTGCGGCTCGCTGGCGTTGTCGCCGGGCTGGTCGAGCTTTTCTATCCAGCGGCGGGCGATGTCGAGGTATTCGGCGCGCGGGGTGACGACGAGGATGCTGTTCAGTCGCTCCACGGGCATGACGCGCAGCGCGCCGAAGACCGGGTTGGCGGCGCCGAGCATTTCGGGCGCGGCGGCGGCACCCGCTGGCGCGGCGGCGCCGGCGGGCAGCCCGGCCGCTGCCTGGGGCAGCGCCGGGGCGCCGCGCGTGCCGGCCTGGGCGGTGGCGGGCGCGCCGCCGCTCACCAGGCGCAGCGCGGCTTCCACCTCCTTGATGCTGGCGTGCTTGAGCGGGAAGAGGCCGACGGACATGCCCTTGAGCAGGTCCACGTCGAAGGTGCGCACCACTTCAAGCCAGCCTTCGGCCTGGTTGCGCGTGCCGATCATGACGAGCAGGTTGCGCAGGCCATCGACGCGCACGATGGCATCCGCCGGGGCCATGGGGCGCAGGATGGTGGCCATCTCCTGCGCGCCGATGTAGCGCAGCGGAATGAGCACGGCGCCGTAGCCGGGGGCGAGCGGCTTGCCGTCGGCCAGGCGCAGGTTGGCGGCCACGCCGCGCAGGGCCTCGGGCTTGCCGATGTGATACACGCCACGCGCATCGCGCGCCATGGCCAGGCCGTTGGCCTGCAGCGCGCCTTCGAGCAGCGCCAGCGCGTCATCCGCCGAGACGGGGCCGCGCGTGGCCAGCGTGACGGTGCCGGCGATGGGCTGGTGCAGCACGTAGTCGGTCTTGAGCACTTCGCGCATGAAGACGTGGATGACGTCCACGATGGGGGCGTCTTCGAAGCGGTAGCTGCTGGCGCTGCCTTTGGGCATGGGGACCACCTTGGGCGCGGCGATGACGTGGTCGTCGCCGCGCAGCAGGCGGGGTTCGCCGGCGGCAGGTTCGCCGGCGGGGGGGGTGCTGGCGGCGGGTTCGCTGGCGGCTGGTGGCTCTGCCGTTGCCGCGGCAGCCGACGCTGCCGGAATGGCCGCGGGCGCATCCTCCACGGGCACGGCGGGCGGCACCTGCGCGCAGGAGGCCAGCAGCAGCGCACCGGCGGCAAGCAGGGGGCGGACGAGGAAGGGGGGATGGGTCATCATGGGGTCGGTCGGGCAAGGCGTTCACGGCTGAAGCCGCTCCCACGGGGGAAGAAGATCGCAAGGGGATGCTTCCGCCGTGGGAGCGGCTTCAGCCGCGAAGAGGCCATGTGCGCAAGCATGGGCATCAGCGTTTGCGGCCGGCGGGGGCGGCCGGGTTTGCAGGGCGGGAGATGGCGAGCTCAAGCACGCGGCTCTTGCCCGCGCGCGTGAGCGTGGCGGCGCGGTCCTGCACGGAGTGCAGCGTCCAGCCGCCGACCTGCTCCTTGAGCGCGACGCGCTGCACCACCCCGGCGCCGGTGCGCACGAGTGCTCCGGCGCGGCCGTCGGCGGCGGTGTACAGGCCGATGAGCTTCACGTCCTTGAGGGTGTCGGCGGCGGGGGTTTCGTCCGCCGCGGCCTTGGGCGGCGGCGGGCGGCGGGTGGGGGAGAACAGCGGGCGGTCGAGCGTGGCGACGAAGGCGCGGGTGTCCATGGCGGCCACGCGGGGCAGCTCGGTGGCGGCGGCGCCGAGTTCGGGCGCCACGGCGGCGGGCGGCTGCCAGGCGAGCGAGCGCGGCGCGGCGCTGGCGGGGTCGAGCCAGAGCCAGGCCAGCGCCGCCAGCAGCAGCGCATCGAGCACGAGGAAGAGGCGCAGGCCGAGGTTGTTCATGGCGCGCGGGCGTGCAGCACGGAGAGGGTCAATTGCACGGCGAGGCGCTGGGCATCGTCGCCGCGGCGCTGGGGCGCCTGCTGCACGTTCATGCCGTCGATCAGCACCACCGGGGTAAGGCTGGGCAGGATGGTGAGCGCGCTTTGCAGGTGCAGCAACTCGCCTTCCACGCGCAGCGCCAGCGGGATGCGATCAAAACCCTGGGTCTCCTGCTTGGGCAGCACCTGCGTGCTGACCACGGTGAGGCCGGCCTGGGTGAAGACGCCGCGCACGCGCTGCAGGGCGTCGTTGCCGGCCTGGGTGGGGTCGCTGTCGGCCAGATAGACGTAGGCGGCCAGCTGCTTGCGCGCGCCGGCAAGGCGCTGGGTGAGTTCGGGCGCTTTTTCCTGCAGCCCGGCCAGGCGGGCGTAGCGCGGGGCCAGGGTCTGCAATTGCCCGGTGGCCCATTGGTGCTTGCGCCACACATAGTCGGCCCCCGCGAGCAGGGGCAGCAGGACGAAGGCGAGGGTGAGCGCGACGAGCAGCCACTCGCGGCGCGTCAGGGCGCTCATCGGGCACCCCCGGGCGCGGCGGGTGCTTCGGGCTGCAGCGTCAGTTCGATCTGGAAGACTTCCTTGCCGGTGCCGGTGCGGGTGGCGGCGGTGGGGGCGCGCACGTCCTTGAAGCCGGGCTGGCTGCCAAGTTTTTGCACCAGCGCGGCGGTGTCGGGCGTCTGCCCGACGAGGGTGATGCGGCTGCCGTCGATCTGCAGGCGCTGCAGCACGGTGTCGTCGGGCAGCAGCTGGGTGAGGGTTTGCAGCGTGCGCACGGGGCTGACGCGCTCGCCCATGATCTGGCCCAGCGCCCGCAGCTGGCCTTCCACGGCCACCAGCGCCTCGCGCTCGGCCACGGCGGGGCGGGCTTTTTCGACCAGCCCGACCCAGGCGGCCACCGCGCCCAGCGCGCGCTGGCGCAGCTGCAGGGTGGGGGTGAGCGCGAGCGCGAGCGCGAGCGCGCAGGCGATGGCGGCAAGCAGCACGCACCACCCGGCGCTGCGCCGCTCGGCCTGCCGGCGGCGCGCCTCGCCAAAGCCGGGCAAGACCATGGCGCGGGCAGCGTCTTGCCCGGTGCGAACCCAGATTTCGGGCGCGACGGCCGGGGCAGGCACCATGCCAGCCACGTGGCTGGCGATGGCGCGGCGGGAGGCGAGCACCAGCTCGGCCCGCGGGGCGGCGCCTGCGCCAGCGCCTGCTTCGGCGAACGCCCAGACGAGGTCGTCCGGCGCAAAGGGGCTCAAGGCGCGGGCCTGCAGTTCAAGCGCCGCGCGGCGCTGCGCCGGCGCCAGGCGCGGCAGTGCCAGCAAGCGGCGCAGCACCAGCGCCTCGGGCAGCTCGATGGCGGCGAAGGGGGCTGCCTGGTGCGCCGAGGCGTGGCGCTGGCGGCCAAACAGCCCGGCGCCAGCCGCCTGCCACAGGGCTTGCGACCCTTCTGCCTCGTATACGAGAACGGCGGGATGGGGCGCCAGCCAGGCGAAGGCAGGCAGGCCGAACAGCTTGCCCCAGGCCTGCCGCACGTCCTGCCACAGGGCGGGCAACTGCAGGCCGAACAGCCTGAGATCGGAGGTGGCGATGGACATGGGGGCGTTATTGTGCGGGCGCTGCGGCCGGATCGACAAAGGAGCGGGCGTAAAAAGCCCGCCATGGTAACCCGTCGAGGCGCTGCGCGGCGAGCGCGTAGCGCCGCACGACGCGGATGCGGGCGCCATCGGCCAGGGGCACCAGCGCCTGCAGTTCCAGCACGCGCGCGGCGGCCGCATCGAGCCAGGCGGTGTTCATGCCCGGCGCGCTGGCGGCGGCATCGCCCGCGGCGCGCGCGGCGGTGTATTGGGCGGCGGCGGCATCGTTGCCGCCGGTGAGCACGCGCAGCACGGCGGGCGGCGCGGCCAGCGGGTTGACGCGGCCCGAGCCGGCCATGAGGTCGGCGGTGAGCAGCGGGGCGACCCGGGCGTAGAGGGGGTAATCGATGCCGGGCACGCGCAGCAGGTCTTCGACGGCCTCGAAACCGGGCGGCGCGCCGCTGGCGCCGGGCTGGGTGCGCTCGCGCAGCAGCGCCTGCGCGAGTGTGTTGGCCTGGTCTTGCGGCAGGCCGGCCGCGGTCTGGAACATCTGCGCCAGCAGCTCGGGCGGGGCGGCGTTGAGGTCGATGTAGCCGTTGAGGGGCATCACCTGCACCGCGATGGGTTGATCCTGCCAGACGAAATCGCCGGCAATGAGGCGATCGAGCGGCCTGGCCTCGGCCAGCAGCGATTGCAGGGCGAGCTGCATGGCCGCCTCGGCGGCGGCGGCGGCCTGCGCATCGCCGCGCAGCTGCGCGCCCAGGCGCGCCTCGGTGCGCACCGACTGCAGCAGCCCGGCGACGATGATGGAGAGCGCCGCCACCAGCCACAGCACGGCGACGAGGGCCAGCCCTTGGCGGCGCCGCATCAGCCGCCCCCCACCGAAGTGATATCGCCCGACTGGCGCGGGTCGGAGCGCGGCAGGCCCCAGACGGGGAATTCCATGGATTGCAGCTGCACGCCCTGCGCGCCGGTGACGACGAGGGCGAGCGCCGAGGGCAGGTCGTCCACGGGCTGCCAGGCGTCGCTCCAGGCGAGCGATTCGTCGGGCTGGCGCGCGTCGCGGTAGCGCAGCGCGAGGCCCTGCGCGCCGGGCACGAGCACCTGCGCGCCGGCCTGCTGCCAGTCGGGGAACCGCGGCTGGTCGGCCCAGGGCAGGTAGCGCAGCACCAGGGCGCTGCCCTGCTCCAGCGGCTCGATGCCCAGGCGGAAAAAGGTGCGCCCGCCGGCGCCGTAGCGCGCGGGCATGACGCCGACCCAGGCGACGTGGTCGCTCGCGCCCTCGAACAGCGGGCCGCTGCGCCCGGGGCGGGTGACGCGGCGCGCCGAGACGCGGGCGAGCACGCCGCGCAGGAAGTCGCGGGTGATGCGCTCGTCGTCCATGCGCTCGAAGCGGGCATCGGCGCGGTCACTGCCCTGGGCGACGCCGCGCAGCGCCGAGACGACGGCCAGCATGATGAGCGAGAGCAGGACGAGGACGACCAGCATCTCGACCAGGGTGAAGCCGCGGCGGGATGGGTGCGTCATGGCTGCGGGCGCGGCGTGATGGGGCCCAGCTGCGGCCTGAGGGTGGCGAGCTGCATTTGCCGCTCCCGGCCATCCTCGTTCCAGGTGACGGTGGCCTGTACCTCGTGCAGCGCAGGTACGCTGGGGGTGCTGGCGCCGCCGGCACCGCCAGCACCGCCGGCGTAGGGGCTGCTGCGCAGGGACCAGTGCAGATCGCGCGCTTCGCCCTGCTCGGCCAGGCCGTGCTCGGGCACGCCATCGACGCCGGCGAGCACCGATTGCAGCAGCGCGAGCACGCGTTGCTGGGTTTCGATGTGCGAGACGTTGCGCACCGCGCCGCCGGTGGCGCGGTAGAGCGCGCCGAGGGACAGCGCCAGGATGGCGAAGGCGACGAGGATTTCGAGCAGGGAAAAGCCGCGCTGGACGGCGCGCGGGGCGGTCATGGCGCAAGGGGCCGCTGTTCAACCCGGCCGGTGAACCAGTCCACCCACAGGCGCACGCCCGCGCCCGAGGCGCGCACGATGTCCACGCTGCCGCCGCTGGCGGCGCCGGAAGGCAGGAAGCGGATATCGAGGCGCTGGCCGGTGGCCTCGGTATCGGCCACGGTGGCATGCACCGTGAGCGTGGGCGGGATGGCGTGCGCCGCGGCGCCCTGCAGGCCGTAGCGGCGATCGCGCAAATCAAGCTCGAAGAGCGCATCGTGCCCCGTCAGCACGGCCTGCTGGCGCGCGGCGCGCAGGGCACTGACCATGCCGCGCACGGTGTCGCGGTAGCGCAGGGAGTCTTGCATCTTCTCGTAGGCGGCGGGCGCCACGGCGGTGACGAGCGCCATGATGGCGAAGACCACGAGCAGCTCGACGAGGGTGAAGCCGCGTGACCCAACCCGTGTTTGTGGGAGCGGCTTCAGCCGCGAAGCAGAATCATTCGCGGCTGAAGCCGCTCCCACAAAGGCAAGGTGAAACACAGTTTCAATGGCTGTTGCGGATGTCGGCGTTCTCGCCTTCACCCCCGGGGGCGCCATCGGCGCCCAGCGAGAGGATTTCGATGCCGCCGTTGGGCCCGGGATTGGCGTAGCGGAAGGCGTGGCCCCAGGGGTCGGTGGGCACGGCGTCGCCCTTGAGGTAGGGGCCGTTCCAGCCCAGCTGTCCGCCCGGGTTCTTCATGAGCGCGGCCAGGCCTTCTTCGTTGGTGGGATAGCGGCCGACGTCGAGCTTGTAGATTTCGAGCGCCTTGTCGATGTCGGCGATCTGCACCGCCGCCGTCTTGGACTTGGCGCCGCCGAGCTGGTTGAGCACGCGCGGGCCGACGATGCCGGCGAGCAGCGTGAGGATGGCGAGCACGACGAGCAGCTCGATGAGGGTGAAGCCGCGGGCGCGGCGGCGGGCGGCAAAAGATTCAGGCAGCGAGGTCATTGATGGAAAGTATCCCGAGGAGGATGGAGACGATGATGGCGGCGATGAGCACGCCAAGTATCAAAATGAGGAGCGGTTCGAGCAGCACCAGCAAGTGCTTGATGCCGTTTTCGACCTCACGCTCCAGAATGAGCGAGAGTTCGAGCATCATGGCGCCGAGGCGCCCGGTTTCTTCGCCCACTCGGATCAGGTTGATGGCCAAAGGTTCAAACAGGCCGGTGCTGCCGACCGCCTGCACCATTTTGCCGCCTTCCTTGACGATGGGGGCCACTTTGGCAAGCAAGGGACGTAACACGGCGTTGCCGACGGTGTCGGAGGCGATCGCCAGCGCGGTGAGCAGCGGCACGCCGTTGGCCAGCAGCGTACCGAGCGAGCGCGCATAGAGCGTGAGCTGGTAGCGCAGCGCCAGGCGGCCGATGAGCGGCAGGCGCAGCAGGCGGGTCTGCCACCACTGGCGCCCGGCGGGCGAGCGCAGCCAGCGCACCAGCAGCGCGCCGAGCACGAAGGCGGCGATGGCGATCTCCAGCCCCCAGGCGCGGAAGACGTGGCCCATATTCATGACGATGCGCGTGGGCAGGGGCAGCGCGTCGCCCATTTCGGTGAAGAGCTTTTCAAACTGCGGCACGACGAAGCCGAGCATGGCGACGAGCGAGAGCACCGCGACGGTAAGCAGGATGGCGGGGTAGATGGTGGCCGAGACGATGCTGTCGCGCAGCGCGCGCTGGCGCTGCAGGTGCTCCACCAGCCGGTCGAGCACGGCGGACATCTGGCCGCTCGCCTCGCCCGAGCGCACCATGTTGACGTAGAAATCGCCGAAATGCCGCGGGTGTGCAGCCAGCGCGCGCGAGAGCGGCGTGCCGCCCTTGACGGCGCCGAGGATGTCCTGCACCAGCGCGGCGACGCTGGGCTTGTGCGCCATTTCGACGAGCACGCGCAGGGCGTTGTCGAGCGCCAGGCCGGCGCGCAGCATGATGGCAAGTTCGGAGGTGAGCGCGAGTACGTCGGCGTTGTTGACCGGGCCTTTGCTGGCCCGGTGCGGCGGCGCCTTGACGATGCCAGCCACCGGCGAAGGCGCGGCGCCTGCGGCGTCGGCAATTTCCAGCGGCGTAAGGCCCTGCGCCGCAAGCTGGCGCAGCGCGGCCGCGCTGTTGGGCGCGGTGAGCCGCCCTTCGCTGAGCGCGCCGCTGCGGCTGGCCGCGCGCCAGGTGAATTCAGGCATGGGGTACCTTGCGTAGCATGCCCCTCACCCCTCCCTCTCCCCAGAGGGGCGAGGGGGAAATACCGGGAGCTCCCTGAATTTGTAGGAGCGGCTTCAGCCGCGAATTGCCTTCGCGGCCGAAGCCGCTCCTACACGGGTGGCAAAGATGCATCGCTATTCCTGCTGGTCCTGCGTGACGCGGGCGACTTCGTCGAGCGCGGTCACGCCCGCCGCGACCTTGCGCAGGCCGTCTTCGTGCAGGCTGTGCATGCCGGCGCGCTGGGCGATCTGGTGCAGGCTGTTGGCGTCCTGCCCTTCGAGGATGGCGCGGCGCATGGCTTCGTCGAGCAGGAAGAGTTCGTGGATGCCGGTGCGCCCGCGGTAGCCGGTGTGGCCGCAGGCGGGACAGCCGACGGCGCGGTAGATCGCCTCGCCGGGCTGGAGAAAACGCCCCAGGCCGGTGCGGGCGAGCAGCGCCTCGTCCGGTACATACGCCTGCCTGCACTCCTTGCACAGGGTACGCACCAGGCGCTGGGCGAGCACGCCGTTGACCGAGGAGGTGATGAGGTAGCTCTCGACCCCCATGTCCTGCATGCGCGTGATGGCGCCGGCGGCGGTGTTGGTGTGCAGCGTGGAAAGCACCAGGTGGCCGGTGAGGGCCGATTGCACGGCGATCTGCGCGGTTTCGCCGTCGCGCATTTCGCCGATCATGATGATGTCCGGGTCCTGGCGCAGGATGGAGCGCAGCGCGTTGGCGAAGGTCAGGTCGATCTGCGGGTGCACCTGGATCTGGTTGATGCCTTCGAGCTGGTATTCGACCGGGTCTTCGACGGTGATGATTTTGTTGGCCAGCGCGTCGATGCTGGCGAGCGCCGCGTACAAGGTGGTGGTCTTGCCCGAGCCGGTGGGGCCGGTGGCCAGCAGGATGCCGTGCGGGCGCGCCAGCAGCTCGCGAAAGCGCGCCAGCGTGTCGGGCGCGAAACCCATGGTGGCGAGGTCAAGCCGCACGCTGGCGCGGTCGAGCACGCGCAGCACGATGCTTTCGCCGTAGACCGTGGGCACGGTGGAGACGCGCAGATCGAGTTCGTGGCCCTTGACGCGGGTCTTGATGCGGCCGTCCTGCGGCAGGCGGCGTTCGGCGATGTCCAGGTGGGCGAGCAGCTTGACGCGCGAGCCGACCGCCGCCGAGAGGCGCGCGGGCACGAGTTCGCCCTGGTGGATGACGCCATCGACGCGGTAGCGCACGTGCAGGCCATCGTCGAACGGCTCCAGGTGGATGTCGGAGGCGCGCAGCTCGATGACGCGACCGATGATGGCGTTGACGAGGCGGATGACGGGGGCTTCGCTGGCCAGATCCTTGAGGTGCTCGATGAAATCGCCGCCATCGAGGTCGTCCCAGGCGCCCTCTTCGGCAGGTTCTTCCTGCGCCTCGGGCTCGGCCAGGGCCTTGGCGATGTCGGCTTCGAGCGCCAGCGCCGGGCGGATGGCGCGGCCGGTGACGAGGTGCAGCGCCTTGAGCACGAAGGCGTCCTGCGGCACGGCCATGGCGACGTGCAGTGCATTGCCTTCCACACCCAGCGGGCAGACGGCGTTGGCACGCAGGAATTCGGGCAGCAGGCCTTCGACTTCGGGCAGCAGATCGGGGAAATCGTCGGCCGCCACCAGCGGCACGCCAAGCTGGGGCGCCAGCGCGCGGGCGATGTCCAGCTCGGACACCAGCCCCAGGCGCGCGAGCACGGTACCCAGCAGGCCGCCGAGCTCCTGCTGTACCGCGAGGGCGCGCTCCAGGTCGCGTTCGGTGAGCTTGCCGGCCTGCACGAGCAGCTCGCCCAGGCGCGGATGGGGTTCGGCGATGGCCGTGGTCAGGACGGGATCGGTCAAAGGGGGAGTTGCCATGAGCAGCCGGGGCGCACGGGTGCGCGGCGCGAAGATGGGGAAGTTTAGCGGCTATTCGCGGCTGAAGCCGCTCCCACAAGGGTGGGGGGAGGCGGGCATTCGCGGCTAAAGCCGCTCCTACAGGGGTGGGGGGAGCGGCGACTTTGTGGGAGCGGCTTTAGCCGCGAATGGGGGTTTTCCTGGATGTAATACATTCCGCCAGCGCCGCTCGCGGCTTTGGGATTGCATCAATTCATCATCGTCATGGACATTTTCCGCCCCATCCTGGAGGCCGTGCTCAACACCCTGGGCAGCCTGGCGCCGTTCGCGCCGCTGCTGGCTTTGTGCATCGCGGCGGAAAAATTCTGGGCGAAATACCCGGTATCGAACAAGACCATCGCCATCAACCTGATCTACGTGGTGTGCGCGATGGCACTGGCCCACGGATGGGTGCTGCCCTGGCTTTTCAAGCTGAATGCCTTCATACCGCAGAACCTGTGGCACATCGAGCTGCATGCGGCGTTGACCTGGCGGGATGTGCTGCTGTGGCTCGGCTATCTGGTGCTGTACGACTTTCTGTACTACTGGTTTCACCGCTTGCAGCACATCGTGCCATGGCTCTGGCGCTACCACTTCGTGCACCATTCCGAGGAGAACATCTCGGCCGCGGCCTTTGCCCGCCACCACTGGCTGGAGGAGGTCTGGCGCTATGCCTTCATGACGGTGCCGCTGCTGGTGATCGTGGGCAATCCGCAGGTGCCGTTCGCCGTGGTTTCGGTCATCGTGACGTTTGCGATCCTGATGCACTGGAACACGCCAATAGGGTTTGGCCCGCTGGAGCGCGTTTTCATCACGCCGCGCTACCACCGCATTCACCACTCCATCGAAGAGCAGCACATGAACAGGAATTTTGGCGCCTTCCTGCAGCTGTGGGACTGGCTGTTCAAAACGCGCTATGTGCCACGGCCCGACGAATTTCCCTCCACCGGGGTTCGCGGGTACAGCGATCGGCATTTCCTGCGCTACATCCTGCCGGTTCCTCTTCTCGGCAAGGGCGAGGTTTCCCGGTAGCGAGGACCGGGCGTTTCCAGGATTCCGATGGTCATGCCTGCGCGCCGTTCCACCTGGCCACTGCTGCTGGGCAGCGCCGTGCTCATCGCGGGCGCGATCGCCGCCGCCTGGTTCGGCCAGCCGGTGGATGACACCCACACCGCAACGGGCGCCATGCTGATCGCGCCCGCGGTGCGGGGGGTTGCGGATTGCATTGCCAGGCCTGACCACCCCACGCCCGCGCGGCAGGCGCCCCTGCCGGGCTGCATGGGCCAAGAAGGGTCGGCTGCGGCACTGGTGGAATCCACCCTGCAGCGTTTGCAGCCCGACAGCCCCCAGGCGGGAACCGGGTTTCCCCTGGGCTACACGCTCACCGTGCCGCTGCTGCGGTTGTTTCGCGCCGAGGGCGCCGATTGGGTGGTGGACCAGGAGCGCGTGCAACGCGTGGTCCGCACGGTGCGCGACACCGCGCGGCCACTGATCCTGTTTTTGTCGGCCTCCTACTTTGCCCAGCAGGCGCCCATAGAACAGGTGCTGCTGGAGGACCAGCGAAACCTGGCCCGGACGCGCGATGGGGTTCTGCCGCCAGACACCTACCGCGGCGAAACGCTGTACCCCTGGAGCATGGCGCGCACCGATACGCCCATCACCGCCAGACGCATCCAGGCCATCCAGGCCTTGCTGGCGGCGCTGTGCGCGCTGCCCCAGGAAGATCTCGCCAAGATCCAGGGAATCACCTTGCTGGGCGAGCTGCACCAGCTGGCGCCGCACTTTGAAAGCGGCATGGGCTTTACCCCTTTCTACCGGGTGACCGACTACGGCCCTGCCTCGGAAGTCGCGTTTCGCGACTATCTGCGGCAAAAGTTCACGACGATAGAAGAACTGAACGCGGCGATGGGCGAGAGTTACCCGGGTTTCGGCGACGTGCAGCCGCCCTCGCGCGACCTGCGCACGGAGCACCTGAGCCGCTACACCGAGCACATCGATTCATTTGCCCAGGGCAGCGTACCCATCTCCGGCTGGTCATGGATAGCGGGCAGCGCCGAGGCATTGTGGGTGCAGGTCTACCGCGATGGCAGCCTGATCGGCCGCGTGCCAGTCAACCAGGGGCGGCTGGATGTATTGCAAGCCAAGCCCGAGCTGGGAAGCGCCAGTACCGGCTGGCGGCTGGACATGGATTTCCGCTCCCTGCCCGCTGGCCTGCACCGTATCAGTGCCTTGCTGGAGCTGGCCCCTGGCAAGCTGGTCCACATCGGCTCGAAAGAGATTGCCGTGATGGGCAGGGAGAAACAGATACTGCGCCTGCCGCCTCAACGCGAGCTGCCAGCCACGGTGCCGGCGCCCCCCGGCATGCAGGCCAGCCTGGACATGCCGCCGGAGGGGCAGTCGCTCCATTACAACCCGCTGGTCCCGCTCTGGCATGCCTTTCGCAGGCAGCAGGTGATGGACTATCTGCGGCTATTCGATGGCATCGTGGCGCAATCGTGCCTCAGGACCGTTGCACGCTACACCCACCAAATGCTGCCGGGCGTTGTGCCGGGCTGGGATGCCAATAAATTCGCCCTCGACGATACCTTGAGGACCCAAGGGGATATTCGCCTGGGCGTGGACCTGCACGGCAGCGTCACCCACGACAAGGGCTTTGCCAAGCTGCTGGGCAGCCTGGGACAGCACGCGTATGGCATCACGGAGTTCATCCCGATGCGCGCCATGGATACCCAGGAATTGAAGACCACGCTGCAGCGGCATGCGATGCGCGGCGCCCGGTTTCTCACGTTCTTCCTCGAACCGCCCCTTGAAGAGCGGCCGGTACAGGCTGTGCCGTACGCGTTTTCCTTCGACCCGCACAACCCGCAGTTCGGCTCGGCGCAGCTGTACCGGGCCATGCAGGAGATCCTAGGGCCTGCGCCGGCGCAGTGACGGCGCGGGCGCCGCAGGCCCTCACCCCTGCCCTCTCCCAGGGGGAGAGGGGGAAAGCTCGGCCCGCGCCAAGGACAGGCCCTGCGCATCCTTGGCCGAGAGCAGGGGGGTGATGCCTTCAGGCCAGCGGATGGCCAGCTGCGCATCGTTCCAGGCGATGCAGCGCTCGGCCTGCGGCTGGTAGTAGGCGGTGGTCTTGTAGAGGAAATCGGCGCTGTCGCTGAGCACCAGGAAACCATGCGCGAGGCCGGGCGGAATCCAGAGCTGGCGCTGGTTGTCCTCGGACAGCTCCTCGCCCACCCACCGGCCGAAGGTGGGGGAACCCTGGCGGATATCGACGGCCACATCCCAGACGCGGCCGCGCACCACGCGCACCAGCTTGCCCTGGGCGTGCGGCGGCAGCTGGTAGTGCAGGCCGCGCAGCACGCCGCGGCTGGAGCGGCTGTGGTTGTCCTGCACGAACTGGTGGCGGGTGCCGGTGGCTTCGTCGAAGGCCTGCTGGTTGAAGCTCTCGTAGAAGAAGCCGCGTGCGTCGCCGAAGACCCTGGGGGCGATCAAGAGGACGTCGGGGATGGCGGTGGGGGTGATGTGCATGGGTTGGGCGGGAGCTTGCTGGAGGCTGTGGGAGCGGCTTCAGCCGCGAATACCCAGTGAATACAGCCCGCGCAAATACTGCCCGTAAGCGTTTTTCAGCAGTGGCTGGGCCAATTTTTCCAGCTGCGCGGAATCGATCCAGCGCTGGCGCCAGGCGATTTCCTCGGGGCAGGCGACTTTCAGGCCCTGGCGCCGCTCGATGGTGGCGATGAACTGGCTGGCGTCGAGCAGGCTTTCGTGGGTGCCGGTATCGAGCCAGGCGTAGCCGCGGCCCATGAGCTGCACGGTGAGCTGGCGCTGATTCAGGTACAGGCGGTTCAGGTCGGTGATTTCCAGCTCGCCGCGCGCCGAGGGCTTGAGGGATTTGGCCAGATCGACCACCTGCCCGTCGTAGAAGTACAGGCCGGTGACGGCGTAGTTGGATTTGGGCGCATTGGGCTTCTCCTCGATGGAGAGCACCCGGCCGGTGCCGTCGAACTCGGCGACGCCGTAGCGCTCCGGGTCCAGCACGTGGTAGGCAAAGACGGTGGCGCCTTGCGCCTGGCCGTCTGCGCGCGCCAGCAGCGGCTGCAGGTCGTGGCCGTGGAAGATGTTGTCGCCCAGCACCAGCGTGCTCGGCGCGCCCGCAAGGAAGCGCTCGCCGATCAGAAAGGCCTGCGCCAGCCCATCGGGGCTGGGCTGCACCGCGTACTGCAGATGCAGGCCCCACTGGCTGCCGTCGCCCAGCAGCTGCTCGAAGCGCGGCGTGTCCTGCGGCGTGCTGATGACGAGGATGTCGCGGATGCCCGCCAGCATCAGCGTGCTGAGCGGGTAGTAGATCATGGGCTTGTCGTACACCGGCAGCAATTGCTTGCTGATGGCCAGCGTGGCCGGGTGCAGGCGGGTGCCGGAGCCACCGGCGAGGATGATGCCTTTGCGTGGAGTCATGGAGGTTCTCAGGGTTCAGGCCGCGGGCAGCGGAAAAGCGGTATCGGGGAAGGCACGCAAGACCTTGTTGTCCATCGTCATCAGGGGCGCGTTCAGTTGCTGTGCCAGGGCGACGAATTCACAATCGTAGGCGGAGCAGTCGCTCTGCCGCACCAGACGCAGCACCGCATCGGACGGCACTTCGTATTCTGCGCCGCGCATCAGCGCCTGCGCCTCATCCTGGATGGCGATGGCCTGCTCCAGCGTCAGCATGCGCCGGCGCAGGCAGCCCGCGAGCACGTTGCGCAGCTCACTGCGCCAGAGCCAGGGTGCGGCCCATTCGGACTGCTGTTGCAGTAGCGTTTCAGCAGCCGCCGTATGTTCGCCCGGCAGGTACAGATAGGCGAGCACGTTGGTATCGACAACGATCACGCACGGCCTTCGCGCTTGAAGGCATCAAGGTCTTGCGCGCTGAACCGGTGCGCAAGACCTTGGCGCAGGGCACGGGCACGCGCAAGCCGCTCCGTCGGCTGCACGGCGGCAGGCAGCAGCATGGCCTCCAGGCACACGATGGCTTCGCTGTTGAGGCTGCGGCGGTTGGTTTTGGCCGCGAGTTTGAGCCGCTCGTAGACCGGCTCGGGGATGTTTTTGAGTGTCAAGGTGGTGGACATGGCGACAACTCCACAATGGAACCATTTTGGTTGCATTGTACCAACCGCAGCCAAGGCACGCGCCTTACAGAATCTCTGCCAGCATGCGCGCCACGCCCTGCTGCCACGGCGGCAGCGTCAGGCCGAAGGTGGTTTGCAGCCTGGTGCAATCCAGACGCGAGTTGTGCGGGCGCCGGGCCGGCGTGGGGAAGCTGCTGGTAGGCACCGGCGCCATCTCGGTTGCTTTGATTTGAATAGCTGGCTGCGCTTGCCTGGCTTGCGTTATCACGTATTTTGCATAGGCATGCCAATTGGTCTCGCCCGCCGCCGCGCAGTGGTACAGGCCAGCATCCTGCGGGCGCTGGCGCAGGTGGCGGATGGCGTGGGCGGTGACGTCGGCCAGCAGGTCGGCGCCGGTGGGCGCGCCCCATTGGTCGTCAATCACCGTCAGCTTCTCGCGCTCCTGCGCCAGGCGCAGCATGGTCTTGGCAAAGTTGCCGCCGCGCGCGGCGTAGACCCAGCTGGTGCGCAGTATCAAATGCTGGCAGCCCGACTGCTGGATGAGTTGCTCGCCCTCCAGCTTGGTGGCGCCATAGACGGACAGCGGGCCGGTGGCGGCGTCTTCCGCGCGCGGCGCATCGCCGCTGCCGTCAAACACGTAGTCGGTGCTGTAGTGCACCAGCAGCGCGCCGATGGCCTTGGCCTCCTGGGCGACACGCCCGGGCGTGGTGGCGTTGAGCAGGCGGGCGAAGTCGGGCTCACTCTCTGCTTTGTCCACTGCCGTGTGGGCGGCGGCGTTGACGATGACATCCGGTTGGATAGCGCGCACCGCAGCAACGACGCCTTCCGGCTGGGAAAAATCACCGCAATGGTCGCTACTGTCAAAATCCAGCGCCGTGACCTGTCCGAGCACGGACAGGCTGCGTTGCAGCTCCCAGCCGACCTGGCCGCTTTTGCCTAAAAGCAGGATATTCATACGCTCGCTTGACCACTCGGTATGTGCTCCTTCCCCCGCTGGGGGAAGGTGGGGATGGGGGCTGCGGGCGTCACAACGCGATTGCCGGAAGCCCCCACCCCTGCCCTCCCCCAGAGGGGGAGGGAGTGAAACCAGGACTCAGCCTGCATAGTGTTTTGCCACCCATTCGCGGTAGGCACCAGACTGCACCGTCGCCACCCATTCGGGGTGGTCCAGGTACCACTGCACGGTCTTGCGGATGCCGGTGGCGAAGGTCTCGGCCGGGCGCCAGGCAAGTTCGCGCTCCAGCTTGCGCGCGTCGATGGCGTAGCGCCGGTCGTGGCCGGGGCGGTCGGTGACGTAGGTGATCTGTGCGGCATAAGGCTGACCATCGCCGCGCGGGCGCAGTTCGTCGAGCAGCGCGCAGACGAGCTTCACGATCTCGATGTTGGGCATCTCGTTCCAGCCGCCGACGTTGTAGGTCTCGCCCAGCCGGCCGGCGTCGAGCACGCGGCGGATGGCGCTGCAATGGTCGCGCACATAGAGCCAGTCGCGCACCTGCATGCCGTCGCCGTAAATCGGCAGCGGCTTGCCGGCCAGGGCGTTGACGATGACCAGGGGAATCAGTTTTTCAGGGAAGTGCAGCGGGCCGTAGTTGTTGCTGCAGTTGGTGGTGAGCACCGGCAGGCCGTAGGTGTGGTGCCAGGCGCGCACCAGATGGTCGGACGCGGCCTTGCTGGCGGAATACGGGCTGTTGGGTTCGATCTTGTTGTCTTCGGTGAAGGCTGGATCACTGGGCGAGAGCGTGCCGTAGACCTCGTCGGTGCTGACGTGCAGGAAGCGGAATGCTTGCTTCTCAATAGCAGGCAGCGCGCTCCAGTAGTGCCTTGCGGCCTCCAACAGCCTGAACGTGCCGACGACGTTGGTCTGGATGAAGTCCTCGGGACCGTGGATGGAGCGATCGACATGGCTCTCGGCGGCGAAGTTGACGATGGCGCGGGGCTGGTGCTCGGCCAGCAGCTTGTCCAGCAGTGCGCGGTCGCCGATGTCGCCCTGCACGAAATGGTGGCGCGCATCGCCCTGCAGGCTTTGCAGGTTGTGCAGGTTGCCGGCGTAGGTGAGCTTGTCGAGGTTGAGAACAGGCTCGTCGCTGTTGCCAAGCCAGTCGAGAACGAAGTTGGCGCCGATGAAGCCGGCGCCGCCGGTGACAAGAATCATGGGAATTCAAAGGCGGTGGGAGAAGCGCCGATTATCCCGCCTCACGCCTCACGCCTCACCCAGACGCCGCGCAGCAATCTCCAGCAGGCCGTCGAAGATCAGGTTTTCCACCAGCTCAAAGGGGCGTGTCATGCTGGGCATCATCTTCCAGCCGGCGCCGCCGGTCATGATGCAGGCCGGCGCCAGCCCGGTGTGCTCGCGCAGATGCTGCCAGGTGCGCTCCACCGCGCCGGCAATCGCATAGGTGCCGCCGCTGGTCAGCGCATCGCTGGTGTTGGTGGGGAACGGCCGCACTTCGCCGGTGGGCACGCTCAGGCCGGCGGTGCCGGCCTCCAGCGCGCGCAGCATGATGCCGTGGCCCGGCAGGATCAGGCCGCCGAGAAAGCGCCCCTCGGTATCGATGGCCTCCACCGTCACGGCCGTGCCCACCATCACCAGCACGATGGGCCGCGCCGCGCCCTGCGCCAGCACGTGGTGGCGCGCGCCTATCATGGCCACCCAGCGGTCGGCGCCCAGGCGCGCGGGATGGTCGTAGCTGTTGGCGACGCCCGCCTCTTCCGTGCCCGGCACCACCCATTGCGGCGAGACATCCCAGGCGTCCATCTGCTCCTGCACCAGGCGCTTGATGGCGTCTCCCGCGACGACGCAGCCCAGTACCCGCGTGGGCGCGGCCAGCGCGGCCCAGGCGCCATCGGCGAGGCGGTCGATGTGGTCGAGAAACTCCACGCCATGCGCCAGCATCTGCGCGCCGGCGCGCGGCGCATCGAACAAAGCCCACTTCAGGCGCGTATTACCGACGTCGATGGCTAGCAAGCTCATAGGGCGGATTATGTAGAAAAATCGGTTCAACCCGGGCAGTCTGCCCAGGATTGTCAAGGATCGTGTCTTTGACGGGCGCGCCGCCGTTCAGGACTCCGGCGCAGCTATAGTGGAATCTTTGCAACCAGAGGAGGTAGGCACCATGGGATTGTTCAGTTTCATCAAGGAAGCCGGAGAAAAGCTGTTCGGCACGGCGCACGCCGCCGAGGCCGCCGCTCCCTCGCAGGCCGATCTGAATGCCAAGGCCGGCCAGGCGATCGAGGCCTACATCGCCACGCAGAACCTGGGCGTGAGCGACGTGAAGGTGGCGTTTGCCGGCCCCGAGGGCACGGTGACGGTGACGGGCACGGCGCCCACGCAGACCGCGAAGGAGAAGGTGACGCTGTGCTGCGGCAACGTCTCCAGCGTGACCAGCGTGGACAACCAGATGGCGGTGACCAACCCCGAGCCCGAAGCGCAGTACCACGACGTGGTGCGCGGCGATACGCTGAGCGCGATCGCCAAGAAGTTCTATGGCGACGCGAACAAGTACCCGGTGATTTTCGAGGCCAACAAGCCCATGCTCACGCACCCGGACAAGATCTACCCGGGGCAGAAGCTGCGCATTCCGGCGCTGGCCAAGTAAAGAGCTTCCTGGTGGGGAAAACTGCCGGTGCTTCTGGGGACCGGCAGTTTTTTTATGTCCAGTCGGGCGCGATCGCGCTGCGCAACTCGCGGCGCAGCGCCTGGCAGTCGGGAACCACGCCCCGCACGATGGTCCAGAAGCGCGGGCCGTGGTTCATCTCGCGCAGGTGGGCGAGTTCGTGCACCACCACGTAGTCGATCACCTCGGGGCGCCAGTGCATCAGGCGCCAGTTCAGGCGGATGGTGCCGCTGCTTGATGCGCTGCCCCAGCGCGTGGCGGCGCTGGTCAGCATCAGCCGCGCGGGTGCGACGCCCATGGCGGGCGCGAAGTGGGCGACACGGGCGGCGAAATGCGTGCGCGCCTGGTGCTGGAACCAGGCCTGCACGCGCGAGCGGATCAGTGCGGCATCGGCGTCAGAACCAAGACCGATGTGCAATTCGCCGCCGCGCAGCTCGGGCGCGCGCCAGCGCTCGCCAGTGCGCAGGACCAACGCGGCGCCGAGCCAGGGGAGGTGACCGCCATCCGCCCAGAGGATGCGGGCGGCGCTCTCGCGTGCTTCGCGCAGCTGCCTGTCGTGCAGCTTGCGGGTGATCCAGCCGGATTTTTCCTGCAGCGCGGATTCAATCGTCGCCAGCGTGGCCCAGGCGGGCGCGCGCACCGTGAGGCCGCTGGCACCCACGATGAAGCCAATGCTGCGCCTGCGCGCACGCTGCAATTCGTAGGGGACGACGCTGCCCGCAAGCAGCAGCTGGCGCTGGCTCACGTCACTGGTATGCGTCGGGGTCGAGGCGCCGCATCTCGGCCTCGATCCACGCCTGCACCTCGTGCATGAGTTCCTCGGCCTTGCGGCCAGTGCTGGCAATCGGCGCGCCGATGGAAACCTCCACCACGCCCGGCCGCTTGGTGAAGCCGCTCTTGGGCCAGACACGCCCCGAGGTGACGGCCACCGGCACCACGGGCACGCCCGCCGCGATCGCCAGGCGCGCGCCGCTCACCATGTATTTGCCGACGCTGCCGCGCGGCGTGCGCGTGCCTTCGGGGAACATCACCACCCAGATGCCTTCGGAGAGCAGCCGCCGGCCCTGCTTGATGACGCGCACGAAGGCGCGCGTGGGATGGCCGCGGTCGATGTGGATCATGTCCATGCAGGCCATGGACCAGCCGAAGAACGGGATGTGCAGCAGTTCCCGCTTGAACACATAGGCCACGCGCCGCGGCAGGATGGCGGGCATCATGAAGGTCTCATAGGCCGACTGGTGCTTGACCAGCAGCACCACGCCCTGGGCCGGGTCGGTGGGCAGGTTTTCCAGGCCGGTGACGTGGCGCTTGATGCCCAGCAAGGGGCGCGCGACGTCGGCGGCGAGCGCCAGCCAGGCACGCGCCGGGATGTAGCTGCCTTGCGGGCCGCCACCGAAGGCACGCGCCAGCAGCACGGCGAGCGTGTAGGGGATCACCGTGATGACGAGCACCAGCATGTAGAGGATGGAGCGGATCAGGGCCATGGATTGCTCAGGGGATGTGGTGAAGACTGAAAGCCCCCACCCCGCCCATCTGGGAGTAAAGAGTGCGCATGGGAATTGTGGTTTTAGGCTCCTTCCCCCTCTGGGGGAAGGCTGGGATGGGGGCACGGGGCGCATCCGTGGGCGCTGCGCTTGTTCCGTCGCCGCACGCCCCCACCCCTGCCCTCCCCCAGAGGGGGAGGAAGTCATATCGGTAAGGGGAGAGGTGCTTGCGCGACAAAGCCATCAAGCAGCCAGCCGCGAAAGATCGGCCACGCGGTTCATGGCGTCGTGCAGGGTCTTGAGCAGGCCCAGGCGGTTCAGACGCAAGTCCGCCTCTTCGGCATTGACCATCACATGCTCGAAGAAGGCATCGACGGGCGCGCGCAGGGCGGCCAGGGTCGTGAGGCTGGCGGTGTAGTCGCCCTGGCCATACTGCGCATCGGCTTTTGGCGCGATGGCTTTCAGCGCCGCATGCAGGTCTTTTTCCGCCGCCTCGCGCAGCAGTTCCGGGTTGACGTGGGCGTCCACATCGCCCGCTTTTTTCAGGATGTTGGTCACGCGCTTGTTGGCCGCGGCGAGCGCCGGGGCTTCGGGCAGGCGGGCGAAGGCGCGCACCGCTTCAAGCTGCGGCGCCACCTGGGCCAGCCGTTGCGGGCGCAACGCGAGCACGGCATCGACCTCCTGCGCGCTGTAGCCCTGCTCGCGCAGGCTGCCTGCAAGGCGCTCGTAGATGAAGGTGGAGAGCTCTGCAGTGGGGTTGGTTATTTTGGCCCCAAACGCAGGCAGGGCATGCGCAAGCAGCTCTGGTAATGAGAGTGGCAGATTCTTTTCCACCAGCATGCGGATCACGCCCAGCGCATGGCGGCGCAGCGCGAATGGGTCGCGGTCGCCCGTGGGCGGGTTGCCGGTGCCGAACATGCCCACCAGGGTTTCGAGCTTGTCGGCCAGCGCCACCACCACACCCACGGTCTCGCGCGGCAGCGCGTCGCCCGCGAAGCGCGGCTTGTAGTGGTCTTCGATGGCGTGCGCCACCTCGTCGGGCAGCCCGTCGTTGACCGCGTAGTAGGCGCCCATGGTGCCCTGCAGCTCGGGGAATTCACCCACCATGTCGGTCACGAGGTCGGTCTTGGCGAGCAGCGCGGCGTTGTCTATGCAGGTGAGCAGCCAGTCTTCGGCGATCTCGCCCTCGGGCGTCTGCAGCAGCGCGTTGGCGTGCGTGAGGTGCGCAAAAAGCTGGCTGCCGATGGCCTTGGCGATGGCGCGCACGCGCTGCACGCGCTCGCCCTGGGTGCCGAGCTGGTGGTGATAGACCACCTTGGCGAGTTGCGGCACGCGGCTCGCCAGCGTCTTCTTGCGGTCCTGGTCGAAGAAGAATTTGGCATCCGCCAGGCGCGGGCGCACCACGCGCTCGTTGCCTTCGATGACGGCACTGGGGTCGTCGGGATGAATGTTGCTCACGACGAGGAAACGGTGGGTGAGCTTGCCTTGTGCATCGAGCAGCGGAAAGTACTTCTGGTTGGCCTTCATCGTGAGGATCAGGCATTCCTGCGGCACCGTGAGGTATTCGGCATCGAACTGGCAGGTGAGGACATTGGGGCGCTCGACCAGCGCGGTCACTTCGTCGAGCAGCGCTTCGTCTTCGATCGCATGCGCGCCGCCGCCCACAGCCTGCGCGGCAGCGGCGAGCTGGCGTGCGATCTCGGCCCGGCGCTCGCCAAAGCTGGCGATCACCGCGCCCTCATCCTGCAGTTGCCGGGCGTAGCTGTCGGCGTTCTTGATTTCAATGGGGTCGTGCGCCGCCTCGAACCGATGGCCGTGCGTGCTGCGCCCTGCCGTGAGGCCCAGCGCCTGAACCGGCAGCACCGCATCGCCATGCAGCGCAACAAGGCCGTGGGCCGGGCGCACGAAGTGCACGCTGCTCCAGCCGTCCGCAAGCTGGTAGCGCATGACCTTGGGAATGGGCAGCTTGGCGATGGCCTCTGAGAGCGCCTTCTGCACGCCCACCGCCAGCGCCACGCCCGCCACCGTGCTGTGCAGGTAAAGCACCTGCGCCTTGCCGTCATCGACGCGTTCGAGTTGCGGCACGGCAGCGGCATCCGCCCCGAGCGCGGCGAGCTTCTTGAGCAGCGCGGGCGTGGGCTGGCCATCCGCCGCAAGCCCGACCGACGCGGGCATGAGCTTGTGCGACACCGCCTTGTCCTCGGCCTGCGCGCGCACCGCACTCACCTGCACCGCCAGGCGCCGGGGTGTGGCAAAGGCCGTGGCCTGCGAACCTGCTTCGGTCAGGCCCTGCGCCGCCAGTTGCTGAAAGAACACGTCGGCAAACGCATTCCCCAGATGGCGCAACGCCTTGGGCGGCAATTCTTCAACAAACAGCTCAACAAGCAAATGGGCGGTGGTCATATCACATTCGATAGCTGCTCGCGCTTGATGGATAAGCGCTGAAGCCGTATTTCGTTCAAATTTTCAAGCAGAGTCTGCCTGCGCTCAGGCGGCCTTCTTCTGCTGCTTTTCTGCGGCCTTTTCCAGATCGGCCAGCACTTCCTCGGCATGCGCTTTCGGTGCCATCGGGAAGCCCAGACGTGCACGGCTGTCCAGATAGCTCTTGGCCACGGCGCGCGCCAGGTTGCGGATGCGCGCGATGTAAGCGGCGCGCTCGGTCACGCTGATCGCGCCGCGCGCGTCGAGCAGATTGAAGGTGTGCGCGGCCTTGAGCACCTGCTCGTAGGCGGGCAGCGCGAGCTGCTCGGCCACCAGGTGCTGCGCCTGCTTTTCATGCGCACCAAAGGCGGTGAAGAGAAAGTCAGCGTCCGAATGCTCGAAGTTGTAGGTGGATTGCTCCACCTCGTTCTGGTGGTAGACGTCGCCGTAGGTCAGGCCCTCGGTCCAGACCAGGTCGTAGACGTTGTCCACGCCCTGCAGGTACATCGCCAGGCGCTCCAGCCCGTAGGTGATCTCGCCGGTGGCGGGGCGGCATTCGATGCCACCGACCTGCTGGAAGTAGGTGAACTGCGTCACTTCCATGCCGTTGAGCCAGACCTCCCAGCCCAGGCCCCAGGCGCCGAGCGTGGGGTTTTCCCAGTCGTCTTCGACGAAGCGGATGTCGTTCTTCTTGAGGTCAAAACCCAGCGCGGTGAGGCTGCCCAGATACAGATCAAGGATATTGGCCGGGGCGGGCTTGAGCACCACCTGGTACTGGTAGTAGTGCTGCAGGCGGTTGGGGTTGTCGCCATAGCGGCCATCCTTGGGGCGGCGGCTGGGCTGCACATAGGCGGCCTTCCAGGGCTCGGGGCCGAGCGCTCTCAGAAAAGTAGCTGTGTGCGATGTGCCGGCGCCGACTTCCATGTCGTAGGGCTGCAGGAGCGCGCAGCCTTGCGCGGCCCAGTAGGTCTGGAGCTGGAGGATGATGTTTTGGAAGGTCTGCATGCGAAAGGCGCTTGTATCGTGTGGCTTTGGCGCACACGTGAATCAACGATTTTAGGCGGTAGGGGTTTCTGTTGAGGTTCAGCGTCTGATT
The DNA here is from genome assembly GCF_000484635.1 of Comamonas badia DSM 17552. Lineage (GTDB taxonomy): Bacteria > Pseudomonadota > Gammaproteobacteria > Burkholderiales > Burkholderiaceae_C > Comamonas_C > Comamonas_C badia. The sequence continues at coordinate 28,104 of NZ_AXVM01000003.1, forward strand.
ACGGAGTGGGGGCCGGGTCTCGCCCCGGCGGGCGACTCACTTTCTTTTGCTTCGCCAAAAGAAAGTAAGCAAAGAAAAGGCGACCCCACGCCTGCGACCCCCGCGCTTCGCTTCGGGGCAACCTGCGTCGCGAGGCTTGCGGGGTGCGCCGCATAACTCGCTTTACGCTTGCGCGCTCCGCTCGGACAAATGCGGCGAGCATGTTCACGAAGCGTCTGCATCCTTCGGTGCAGCCGCCACACCGCAAGCCTCGCGCCGCAGGCGCAGCCGAAGGGGGTGGGGGCGGATACGGGTACGGGTACGGGTACGGGTACGGGAAAAGTGCCAGCACAGGCGCACCGTTTCGTTTTCAGCGCGATGCTCGCACAGGTCTCTTCGGGGTCCCCTCTGCCCGTGCCGAGAAGCGCAGTGACTGCAGTGGGCTTGGGCAGTGGAACATGCCCAAGCATCGTCATCTGACTTGCTGCGGCTGTCTGAGCGGAGCGCGCAAGCGCGAAGCGAGTTCCGCAGCACCACTGCAGGCGCGAGCATCGCAGGTTGCCCGGAGCGAAGCGAAGGGACACGGGCAGCGGGGTCGCCTTTTCTTTGCTTACTTTCTTTTGGCGAAGCAAAAGAAAGTAAGTCGCCCGCCGGGGCGAAATCCCGGCCGACGACGCTTGCAAAAAGCAAGCCTCTGGAAATGCACAAGCCGCAAGCCCCTCACCCCAACCCTCTCCCCAAAGGGGCGAGGGAGCAAAGCCCCCACCCATCCTCCCCCGGCGGGGGAGGGGAAAAGTCAGATATGCAGCGCGTGCCCCAGCGCCCTGAGCGCCGCCTCCTGCACCGCCTCGCCCAGCGTCGGATGCGCGTGAATCGTCCCCGCCACATCCTCCAGCCGCGCCCCCATCTCTATCGACTGCCCGAACGCCGCCGAGAGTTCGGAAACGCTGTGCCCCACCGCATGCCAGCCGATGATGACGTGGTCCTGCTTGCGCGCCAGCACCCGCACGAATCCGCCCTCGGCCCCCAGCGTCATCGCGCGCCCATTGGCCGCGAACGGAAAGCTCGCCTCGATGGTCTCGATGCCCGCCGCCTTGGCCTCGGCCGTCGTCATGCCGCAGACCACGACCTCGGGGTCGGTGAAGCACACCGCTGGGATCGCCATGGGCTCGAAGCGCCGCGGCTTGCCCGCGATCTGCTCGGCCACGCATTCGCCCTGCGCCATCGCGCGGTGGGCGAGCACGGGCTCGCCCGTCACGTCGCCGATCGCCCAGACATTGCGCATGGAGGTGGCGCAATGCGCATCGATAGCGATGGCCCGCCCGTTCATCGTCAGGTGCAGGCTTTCGATGCCAAAGCCCGTGGCGCGCGGGCGGCGGCCCACGGCGACGAGCACCTTGTCGGCCGGCAGCGCGAATTCGTCGGCCCGGGCGTTGCGCACATGCACGCCGTTCTTCGCGTCGTAGCTCGCCACGCTGCAGCCCAGGTGCAGCACCACGCCGGCTTTCTTCAGGCTGTAAAGCACGGGCTTGGTCAGCGCCTCGTCGTAGCGCGGCAGGATGTCGGGCGCGGCCTCGACCACAGTCACCTCGGTACCCAGCTTGCGGTAGGCGAAGCTCAGCTCCAGACCGATGTAGCCCGCGCCCACGACCACCAGGCGCCTGGGCAGCTCGGCGGGCGAGAGCGCGTCGGTCGAGGACCAGATCGCCCCGCCGAAGGGCATGTTGGGCAGTGCCACGGGCTCGGAGCCGGTGGCGATCAACAAGTGCTCGCAGCGCACGCGCACTGCTTCGTCACCCACTTGCACGACGGCGGTTTTGCCGTCTTCCACCGTCGCCCAGCCTTGCAGCACCTGCACGCCCGCCTTGCGCAGCAGCACGCCCACGCCGCTGGTCAGGCGCTTGACGATGCCGTCCTTCCAGCGCACGGTCTGCGCCAGATCGAGCGTCGGCTCTTTCACATGGATGCCCATGGGCGAATGGCCCGCCGCCTGCATGCGCGCCTGCTCAAAATCGTGCGCTGCATGGATCAGCGCCTTCGACGGAATGCAGCCGATGTTCAGGCACGTGCCACCCAGACTTGCACCCTCGGCGAGCACCGTGGGCACACCGAGTTGCCCGGCGCGGATGGCCGCGACGTAGCCGCCGGGGCCGCCGCCGATCACCAGCAGTTGGGTAGAAATTTCTTTCATGTTCTTGCCTCCCGCGGTCATTCAATGAAAAGCAGCGCCGGGGCTTCCAGCAGGCTGCGCACGGCCTGGATGAAGCGCGCCGCATCCATGCCATCGACCACACGGTGGTCAAACGAAGAAGACAGGTTCATGAGCTGGCGCGCCACGACCTGGCCTTCGCGGAACATGGGCCGCTCGATGATGCGGTTCACGCCCACGATCGCCACCTCGGGGTGGTTGATCACCGGCGTGCTCACGATGCCGCCCAGCGGCCCCAGACTCGTGAGCGTGATGGTCGAGCCCGAAAGCTCCTCGCGCGGCGCCTTGCCCGTGCGCGCGCCCTCGGCCACGCGCGCCACGCCGGCGGCGCATTGCCACAGATCAAGCGCCTCGGCATGGCGCAGCACCGGCACCATCAGCCCGCCCTCGGTCTGCGTGGCGATGCCCAGGTGCACGGGCTCGTAGCGCGTGACCACGCCCGCGTCGTCGTCAAAGCGCGCGTTGATCTGCGGAAAATCGCGCAGCGCGACGACCATCGCACGGATCAGCAAGGGCAGCAGCGTGAGCTTGCCGCGCGTGCTGCCGTGCAGCTGGTTGAGCCTGGCACGCAGGGCTTCGAGCTCGGTGACGTCCACCTCTTCCACATAGCTGAAATGCGGAATGCGGCGCTTGGCCTCCTGCATCTTCTGCGCGATCTTGCGGCGCAGGCCGATGACCGGTATGGCCGCTTCGCCATTGCGCTCCACATAGATCGAGCCGCCCGCAGCGGGTGCGCCGCCGCGCGCTGCCCAGGCATCGAGGTCTTCGTGCAGGATGCGCCCGGCCGGGCCACTGCCTGGCACCAGACGTAATTCGATGCCCATTTCCAGCGCACGCTGGCGCACCGAGGGCGCTGCCAGTGGGCGCTCACCCTCTTTGCGCACGACGTGTTGGGCTACTGGTTTTGCCACGGGGGCTGCCTTGGATGCGGCCACGCTCACCGGCTTTACTCCCTCCCCTTCCGGGGGAGGGTTGGGGTGGGGGCTATTCGCATGAGCCACTTGTCCCGCACGCACGCCCCCATCCCTGCCTTCCCCCAGAGGGGGAAGGGGTGGGGAGTCTTTCAGATTGCCCTCGCCCTCCACCTCCAGGCGCACCAGCTCGGCGCCCACGGGCAGCACGTCGCCCACCTTGCCGCCGAAGGCGAGCACCTTGCCATGCACATGGCAGGGCACCTCCACCGTGGCCTTGTCGGTCATGATGTCGGCGATGACCTGGTCTTCGGCCACCGTATCGCCCACCTGCACATGCCAGGCGGCGATTTCCACTTCGGCGATGCCCTCTCCGATGTCGGGCACGCGGATGATGTAGATACCCATGGCTCAGCCCTCCATCACTTGCTTGAGGGCGGCGCCGACGCGCGCCGGCCCCGGGAAGTAGGCCCATTCCTGGGCATGCGGATAGGGCGTGTCCCAGCCCGCCACGCGCGCTATCGGCGCCTCCAGGTGGTAGAAGCAATGCTCCTGCACCAGCGCGGTGAGCTCGGCGCCGAAGCCTGCGGTGCGCGTGGCCTCGTGCACCACCACGCAGCGCCCGGTCTTCTTCACCGAGGTGACGATGGTCTCCAGATCCAGCGGCCAGATGGAGCGCAGATCGATGATCTCGGCATCGATGCCGGTGTCGATCGCCGCACGCTCGCTGACCCAGACCATGGTGCCGTAGGTCAGCACGGTCACGGCGGCGCCGGGGCGGAAGATGGCCGCGCTATCGAGCGGCACCTTGTAGTAGCCCTCGGGCACCTTGCCCAGATCGTGTTTGGACCAGGGCACCACGGGCTGGTCGTGCCGGCCGTCGAACGGGCCGTTGTACAGGCGCTTGGGTTCCAGGAACACCACCGGGTCTTCGCACTCAATCGAAGCGATCAAGAGGCCTTTGGCGTCGTAGGGGTTGCTCGGCATCACGGTGCGGATGCCGCAGATGTGGGCGAACACCGCCTCGGGGCTCTGGCTGTGCGTCTGCCCGCCGTAGATGCCGCCGCCGCAGGGCATGCGGATCACCATGGGCGCGGAAAAATCGCCGGCCGAGCGAAAGCGCAGCCGCGCCAGCTCGGAGACGATCTGGTCCATGGCCGGATAGAAATAGTCGGCGAACTGGATCTCGACCACGGGCTTGAGGCCGTAGGCCGCCATACCCAGGCCGGTGGCCACGATGCCGGATTCGGAAATCGGCGCATCAAAGCAGCGCGTCTTGCCGTACCTGGCCTGCAGGCCCTCGGTCACGCGGAACACGCCGCCGAAATAACCCACATCCTCGCCGTAGACCACCACGTCGTCATCGCGGCCCATCATCACGTCCAGGCCCGATCGCAGCGACTGCACCATGGTCATCGCCACTGTCTGTTGGCTTTGCGTTTGCTCTGTCATGGCTCAGACCCCCAGTTGCTGGCGCTGCCGGCGCAGGTGCTCCGGCATGTCCTTGAAGACGTCTTCAAACATGGTCGCGGCACTGGGCACGCGGCCATCGAGCAGGGTGCCGTAGCTCTCGGCCTCCTTCTGCGCGGCGATGATCTGCGCCTCCAGCTCCTTGGTCATGGCCTCGTGCTGGGCATCGCTCCACTCGCCGATGGCGATCAGGTGCTGTTTGAGCCGCGCGATCGGATCGCCCAGCGGAAAGCGCTGCCAGTCGTCGGCCGGACGGTACTTGGACGGGTCGTCCGACGTGGAATGCGCGCCGCCGCGGTAGGTGACCCATTCGATCAGCGTCGCGCCGTGGTTGCTGCGCGCGCGCTCGGCCGCCCACTGCGAGGCCGCGTACACCGCAAGGAAGTCATTGCCATCGACCCGCAGCGACGCCAGGCCCACGCCCACGCCGCGTTGCGCGAACGTGGTGCCCTCGCCGCCGGCGATCGCCTGGAAGGTGGAAATCGCCCACTGGTTGTTCACCACATTGATGATGACCGGCGCGCGGTACACATGCGCGAAGGTCAGCGCGGTGTGAAAGTCCGCCTCCGCCGTCGAGCCATCGCCGATCCAGGCCGAGGCGATTTTGGTATCGCCCTTGATGGCCGACGCCATGGCCCAGCCGACCGCCTGCGGCACCTGCGTGGCCAGGTTGCCCGAGGTGGAAAAATAGCCCGCGCGCTTGTACGAATAGAGCACCGGCAGCTGGCGCCCCTTGAGCGGATCGCGCGCATTGCTCATGAGCTGGCAGATGATCTCCACCAGCGAGATGTCGTCGCGGCACAGCACCAGACCCTGCTGGCGGTAGGTCGGGAAGTTCATGTCGCCTTCCCGCAGCGCCGCCGCATGGGCGATGGCGATCGCCTCCTCGCCCAGGCACTGCATGTAGAACGACAGCTTTTTCTGGCGCTGCGCGATCAGCATGCGGGCGTCGAACAGCCGCGTCTTGACCATGGCGCGCAGGCCGCGGCGCAATCGATCGGGATGCAACGCAGGGGCCCAAGGGCCTTGCGCCTTGCCGTCATCGTCCAGCACGCGCACCAGACTCTTGGCCATGGGGGCCGTCGCCGATGCGGGCACGTCCGGCGACGGCCGGGGAACCTCGCCCGCCCTGGAGAGCAGAAGATAGGAAAAATCGGTCGTGCCGCCAGGCCGACCCGTGGGCTCAGGTATATGCAGCCTGAGGGCTTCAGGGGTAGTCATCCACAGTCTCCTTGCGCCGGATGGTGTCTGGCGCGGTTGGTGGCGGGCGGACGCACCAGATCGTGGTGCACCCGCCCTTGGACGCGATCGCGCCTGGGCCCATTCTAGGACGGTCAGCGCCGTTGTGAAGCGGATGTCCCCTGCGCATCTGGCGGTACGGCTCTGCCGCCCCAGGACGCAGTGCGTCGGCCTTGTCTTAAGATGACTGGCCCCGGCACGCAACGACCGCGGCGCCCCTGCAATTCTCGATGAAAGGCGAACCGATGACCGAATCCTCCGACATTCCAGGCGTAACGGGTGAAATCGACCGCCTGGTGGGCGATCTGCGCAAGCTGCTGGCCAACCGGGAGCTGGACAGCATTCCCGAAATCCGCCAGCTGCGCGACCGCCTGGACGGCGGCGTGCAGACCATGCGCGACGCCGCTGCACGCGCAGCCCAGGACGCGTCCCAGCGCGCCAGGGATGCCGCCCGCGCGGCCGACAGCTACGCACACGACGACCCCTGGCGCGTGGCGGGCGCGGCGCTGGCCATCGGCGCCCTCGTCGGCTTCCTGCTCGCGCGGCGCTGAGCCTGCCGCTGCACGCCATGGCGCGTCTGGATTTTTCGTCCCTGCTGCGCTGGAGCGGCGTCAGCGAACGCTGGCGCAGCGCCGTGGCGGAAGGCGCGCAGGCGGCCGAGGACCGCCTGGCGCTGGCGCGCATGGAATGGGAAGAGCACCGCCACCGGCTGTTCCAGCTCGCGCTGCTGCTGATCTTCTCCGGTGCGCTGGTGCTCGTGGCGCTGCTGCTGCTGTCCATCGCCGTCCTGGTGCAGTTCTGGGATACGCCGTATCGCATCACCGCCGCCTGGACGCTGGCGGCGGTCTGGTGCGCGGCCAGCGCGGTGGCCATCGCATGGCTGATGCGCCTGGCACGCGAAGCCCGCGGCCTGTTTGCGCTGACCCGCCGCGAGCTGGCCGAGGACTGGCGCCTGCTCCGGGGGCAGCTCTGATGCCGGCGCGCCCGCCTTCGCCCGGGCAGCAGCAACTGCTGGAGCGCATCGCGGCGCAGCGCGAGCGGCTGCGTGCTTACCGCAGCCGGCCGCGCGGCGTGATGGATGAGAAAGGCCCATTGCCGGAGCAGCTCTGGTCGTTCGCCCGCCGCCACCCTCTGGTGGTGGCGCTGGGCCTGGGCGCTGCCGTGCTGGCCGGACCCAGGCGCCTGGTGCGCGGGATCAGCGTGCTGCTGCCGCTGCTGCTGGAGCTGCGGCGCTGACGGCGTTGCCCGGCGCCCGCACCCTCACAAGCCGAAGTCCGCGCCCGCGCCCAGCAGCGTCGCCACGCCCAGCGCCACAAAAACGGCGGCGGCAATGGAGTGCACCAGCTTCATCGGGATGCGTCCGGCCAGCTTGCCGCCAAGGAACACCGCCGGCACGTCGGCCACCATCATCCCCAGCGTGGTGCCGATCACCACCACGAGCGGCGTGCCGTAATGCGCGGCCATGGCCACGGTGGCGATCTGCGTCTTGTCGCCCATCTCGGCAAGGAAGAAGGTGACCAGCGTGGCGCCGAAAACCCCCAGGTGCTGCGTGACCCTGGCCTCATCCTCGTCCATCGTGTCGGGGATCAGCGTCCAGATCGCCATGGCGATGAAGGACAGGCCCAGCACCCAGCGCAGCACATGGGGCTGCACCACCGAGGTGATCCAGGCACCCAGCGCGCCGGCCAGGCCATGGTTGACCAAGGTGGCGGCGAGTATGCCCAGGATGATGGGCAGCGGCTTCTTGAAGCGCGCCGCGAGGATGAAGGCGAGCAGCTGCGTCTTGTCGCCGATTTCGGCCAGGGCGACGACGCCGGTGGAGACGAGGAGGGCTTCCATATGCAAAGTCCGGGCCGGATAAAAGACGATTGACCACCACGCCCGTCCAGCCGAACGGCAGGCATGGTGGCCAAAGGTCTTGCCAGGCATGGTTGCTGCCGACGCCATGGCCCGGGAGCGGACCAAGCATGTTGACGTCGGCCTCTCGCGGCGCGAGAGCGGCTACTCCCCAATGACGGGCGGATTCTAGAGTAACGGCGAGCAGGCAGCGCGCCACCGGTCGGCCGGGAAATCCACGGAAAACGTCGAACCTTGACCAACGATGCTCGCGACGTGCAGTTGCGCACCGTGGCGCTGCAGCACATGTTTGACGATGGCCAGGCCCAGGCCGGTACCACCGTTTTCGCGCGAGCGGCCAGGGTCGGCGCGATAGAAGCGCTCTGTCAGACGCGGCAGGTGTTCGGCGGCGATGCCGGGGCCGGTGTCCTGCACCACGAAGCGCGCACCGCCGCGCGCCAAAGGCTGCCACCGGACGCTGATGCGGCCGCCCGCAGGGGTATAGCGCACGGCATTGGTCACCAGGTTGGACAGTGCGCTCTGCAGTTCGGAGGCACTGCCGGCCAGCTCACCGGCCGCCTGCAGCGCAGCGTCCGCCGGAAACTCCAGGGTCTGGGGCGCTGCGTTCTCCGGCCTCAGCGCCACCGACAGCGTGCGCGCCTCATCCGCCACATGCCGCAGCAGTCGCCGCACCGGCGTCCATTCGGCCCTGTCCGGCAACGGGCTGCCTTCCAGGCGCGAAAGCGTCAGCAGGTCCTGCACCAGGTACTGCATGCGCGCGGCCTGCCGTGCCATCAGGCCCAGGTAGCGCGCGCGTTCGTCCTGCGTCAGTTCGAGGGTCTGCAGGGTCTCCACGAAGCCGGCGAGCACGGTGAGCGGCGTGCGGATCTCATGCGAGACGTTGGCGACGAAATCGCGCCGCATCGCATCGGCCTGCTCGATGGCGGTGACGTCGCGCGCGAGCATCAGGCGCCGCCCCTCGCCATAGGGGTGCAGGCGCAGCGCCAGCCGCACCGGGTGCGTGGGCGTGCTGTCGCGCCCCGGCAGCAGCAGATCCTGCGTGAAGTCGCCCTGCGCGCAGTAGGCGGCAAAGGCCGGCTCGCGCAGCAAGTTGCCGATGGCCTGCTGCCGGTCTCGCTCGGCCTCCAGGCCGAAGTGCTGCGCCGCCTGCTGGTTGAACCATTCAATGTGCCCCTGCGCATCCAGCAGCACCACGCCGTTGGGCGATGCCTGCAGCGCGGCGAGGAAATCCTGCAACCGCGCCTCGCTGGCTGCCGCACGCTGATTGTGCTGGCGCAGCAGGCGGCGCAGGCGCTGCGCCGCCTCGCCCCAGGCGCCGCGCAGCACCGGCGCCTGCGCCGGGTCGGCACCCTGGCGCAGCCAGCGGATGACGCGCCTGGCCTGCCAGGCGATCCGGGCTTGCCACGCCCCTACGGCCAGCAGCAGACCCAGCAGAACGAACCACGGCCACATCACGGGGACATTCGGATTATTGAAAGAAAAGCGGCTGAAACGCTTTCATGCAAAGCGCGGCATGCTATTTATTTTAATAGTTCACCCTGCGCCGTGAGCCGGTAGCCCACGCCGCGCACGGTTTCCAGCATCGGGCTGGCGGCACCCAGTGCCTCGCGCAGGCGCTTGACGTGCACGTCCACCGTGCGCTCCTCGATGCAGACGTGGTCGCCCCAGAGTTTGTCGAGCAGCTGCGCGCGGCTGTGCACGCGTTCGGCGTGCTTCATCAGGTAGTGCAGCAGCTTGAATTCGGCCGGCCCCAGCTTGAGCGGCTCGCCGTGCCAGCTCGCGCGGCGGGTGCCCGCATCCAGTTCCAGCCCGCCCAGGACCACGCCATCGGCCACCTGCTCGGGCGCGCGCCGGCGCAAAACGGCACGGATGCGCGCCAGCAGTTCCTGGGGGGAAAAGGGCTTGGTGATGTAGTCGTCGGCGCCGGCGTCCAGCCCCGCCACCTTGTCGGGCTCGTCGCCACGCGCGGTCAGCATGAGGATGGGAACGGGTTTGGTACGCGGGTCGGCACGCCATTTGCGCGCCAGCTGCAGGCCGCTCTGGCCCGGCAGCATCCAGTCGAGCAGCACCACGTCGGGCAGCACGGCGTCCAGTTCGCGCTGGGCGGCCGCACCGTCCTCGGCCAGCACCGGCTTGAACCCGTTATGGCGCAGGTTGACGGCGATCAGTTCGGCAATTGCCGATTCGTCTTCAACGACCAGCACACGTGGCAAATGCTTCATCGCCGGGCCGCCCCCAGATGAAAAAACGGTCCTTCCGGGGGGCAGCGGACTGCGCGAAGCCAGGGAGTGTGGGGGCAGTGGTTCATCGCAGAGCGGTTTCAATATCCTGCAGCGCCGTGTGGCGTACGTCCTTGCCCTCGACCAGGTAGATGATGAGCTCGGCGATGTTCTTGGAATGGTCGCCGATGCGCTCGATCGCCTTGGCCAGGAACAGCAGATCCAGACTTGCCGAGATGGTGCGCGCATCTTCCATCATGTAGGTGATGAGTTTGCGCACGAAGCCGTCGAACTCCTGGTCAATCAGGTCATCCTCCCTCAAAATGGCCAGCGCCGCCTGGGTGTCGAGCCGGGCAAAGGCGTCCAGCGCCTTGCGCAGCAGGCCCGATGCCAGGTCGGCGGCCACCCGCAGTTCGTTGCTGGGCAGCGAGCGCGCCGCGCCGCTTTCGATGATGGAACGCACCATGCGCGCCATGCGCGTGGCCTCGTCGCCCATGCGCTCCAGGTTGTTGGTCGCCTTGGAAAACGCCATCAGCAGGCGCAGATCGCGCGCCGTGGGCTGGCGCCGCGCGATGATGGTGGTCAGCTCGTGGTCGATCTCGACCTCCATCTGGTTGACGCGGTTTTCAATCGCCTCCACCTGCGCCGCCGCCTCCAGGCTGAACTGCGAGAGCGCGGCGATCGCCTGGCGGATCTGCGATTCCACATGCCCGCCCAGCTCCATCACACGGGCCGATACCTGGTTGAGTTCGCTGTCGAATTGGGTGGAAAGGTGTTTGTCGCTCATCCGAATCTCCCGGTGATGTAGTCCTCGGTCTCCTTGCGCTGCGGCTTGAAGAACATTGTCTGCGTGGCGCCAAACTCCACCAGATCGCCCAGGTACATGTACGCCGTGTAGTCGCTGCAGCGCGCCGCCTGCTGCATGTTGTGCGTGACGATGACCACCGTGTAGTCATTCTTGAGCTCGGCAATCAATTCTTCGATTTTTGCCGTGGAGATGGGGTCCAGCGCAGAGCAGGGCTCATCGAGCAGCAGCACCTCGGGCTTGATGGCAATGCCGCGCGCAATGCACAGGCGCTGCTGCTGCCCGCCCGACAGGCCGCTGCCGCTTTGGTGCAGCTTGTCCTTGACCTCGGCCCACAGCGCGGCCTTGCGCAGCGCCCATTCCACGCGCTCGTCCATGTCGCTGGCGTTCAGGCGCTCGAACAGCTTCACGCCAAAGGCGATGTTGTCGTAGATCGACATGGGAAACGGCGTGGGTTTCTGGAACACCATGCCGACCTTGGCGCGGATCAGCGCCACGTCCTGGCGGCTGGTGAGCAAGTCGTCGCCATCGAGCAGGATTTGCCCCTGGGCGCGCTGCTCCGGGTAGAGCTCGAACATGCGGTTGAAGGTGCGCAGCAGCGTCGATTTGCCGCAACCCGAGGGGCCGATGAAGGCCGTGACCTGGTTGGCCGGAATGTCGAGGTTGATGCCCTTCAAGGCGTGGAACTTGCCATAGTAGAAGTTCAGGTCGCGCACGGCGAGCTTGGCAGGCATGGCGGGAGGGGGTGATACGGTGGTCATGGTGTCATTTTTGGCGTGTCAGCACGCGCGCCAGGATGTTCAGGCCCAGCACCGCGGCGGTGATGAGGAAGACGGCGGCCCAGGCGAGCTGCTGCCAGTTCTCGTACGGGCTCATGGCAAATTTGAAGATGGTCACCGGCAGACTGGCCATGGGCTTGTCCAGGTCGCCGTTCCAGAACTGGTTGTTCAGCGACGTGAACAACAGCGGTGCCGTCTCGCCCGCAATGCGCGCCACGGCCAGCAGCACGCCGGTGATGACCCCGGCGCGCGCGGCCCGCAGCGTCACCAGGGTGATGACCTTCCACTTGGGCGCTCCCAGGGCGTAGGCGGCTTCGCGCAGGCTGGCGGGCACCAGCAGCAGCATGTTTTCCGTCGTGCGGATCACCACCGGAATGACGATCAGCGCCAGCGCCAGAGCGCCCGCCCAGCCGGAGAAGCTCTTGAAACGCGCCACCACCACGGTGTAGACGAACAGGCCCAGCACGATGGAGGGCGCGGACAGCAGGATGTCGTTGACAAAGCGCGTGCTGGCCGCGAGAGCGCCCTGGCGCCCGTATTCGGCCAGATAGACGCCGGCGAGGATGCCGATCGGCGTGCCGACGAAGGTCGCGAGCAGCACCATGATGAACGAGCCCCAGATCGCATTGGCCAAGCCGCCAGCGTCGTTGGGCGGCGGCGTCATCTCGGTGAACAGCGACAGCGACAGGCCGCCGATGCCAAGGCGTATCGTCTCCCACAAAATCCACACCAGCCAGAACACGCCGAAGGCCATGGCGGCGAGCGACAGGGCCAGCGCGATCTGGTTCATCCGCTTGCGCGCCGCAAAGCGGGCCTGGCGGGTGCGCGCCAGTTCGGCGGCCGAAATGAGTTTTTGCGAGGTCGTCATGCGCGCGCTCCCTCGCCCTTTTGCAGGCGGCTCAGCAGCAGCTTGGACAGCGACAGCACGATAAAGGTGATGCCAAACAGCACCAACCCCAGGTAGATCAGCGAGGCCTGGTGCAGGCCCTCGCCGGCCTCGGCGAATTCATTGGCCAGCGCCGAGGTGATGCTGTTGGCGGCCTCGAACAACGAGAGCGAGTTCAGCTGGTTCATGTTGCCGATGACGAAGGTCACGGCCATGGTCTCGCCCAGCGCGCGGCCCAGGCCCAGCATCACGCCGCCGAGCACGCCCGTCTTGGTGTAGGGCAGCACCACCTTCCACACCACCTCCCAGGTGGTCGCCCCCAGGCCGTAGGCCGATTCCTTGAGCAGCGCGGGCGTGACCTCGAACACGTCGCGCATGACCGAGGCGATGAAGGGGATCACCATGATCGCCAGAATGATGCCCGCCGACAAAATGCCGATGCCCACCGGCGGGCCGGACACCAGCGCACCCAGCAAGGGCACGCCCTTGAACAGCGCCTGCAGCGGCTGCTGCACCCAGGCGGCCAGGATGGGGCCGAACACCATCAGCCCCCACATGCCATAGACGATGGACGGCACGGCGGCCAGCAGCTCGATGGCCGTGCCCAGCGGACGCTTGAGCCAGGCGGGCGAGAGTTCGGTCAGGAACAGCGCGATGCCGAAGCTCACCGGCACCGCGATCACCAGGGCGATGGCCGAGGTCATCAGCGTGCCGTAGATCATCACCAGGCCGCCGTAATCGTTCTGCACCGGGTCCCAGGTGGCGCTGGTCAAAAAGCCCAGGCCGTAATGCGCGATGGAAGGCCAGGCGCCGATGACGAGCGAGACCAGCACGCCCAGCAGCAGCGCCAGGGTCAGCAGCGCGGCGCCACGGGCCGAGAGCGCAAACAAACGATCCGCCCACTGCGCGGGCAGCCAGGGGCGCGACCCAGGCGGGCGCACCGGCTGCACCCGGGACGGCGCCGCGGAAGTCAAGGTAGTGGACACAGTCGGGCTTCTTTGATGCATGGCGAGGAGCCGCCCCCGCCCTCTCCCGCGCGCGGGAGGGGGTGGAGGCGGGGAAGCAACAAGCGCTCGATTATTTCAGTTCAATCGGCTTGCCCGCACCGTCCACAATCTGCCCCCAGGACTTGGCGATCTGCCCCTTTACCGTTTCGGGCATGGGCACGTAGTCCAGATCGGCCGCCGTCTTGTCGCCGCCCTTGTAGGCCCATTCGAAGAATTGAAGCGCGGTGGCCGCCTGCTGCGGCTTGTCCTGCACCTTGTGCATCAGGATGAAGGTGGCGCCGGTGATGGGCCAGGCGGCCTTGCCACCTTGATTGGTCAGAATCTGGTAGAAGCTCTTGTTCCAGTCGGCACCGGCAGCCGCGGCCTTGAATGCCTCGTCCTCCGGCGCGACGAACTGGCCTTCGGCGTTTTGCATCTGCACGAAGGTCATCCTGTTCTGCTTGACGTAGGCGTACTCGACGTAGCCGATCGAATTCGCCAGGCGGCCCACGAACGCCGCCACGCCTTCATTGCCCTTGCCGCCCGCGCCCAGCGGCCAGTTCACCGCCGTGCCCTCACCCACCTTGGCTTTCCACTCGGCATTCACCTTGCTCAGGTAATTGGTGAAGATGAAACTCGTGCCCGAGCCATCGGCGCGGCGCACGGGGGCGATATCGGCATCGGGCAGGGCGACCCCGGGGTTGAGCGCGGTAATCGCCGCGTCATTCCACTTGGTGATCTTGCCCAGATAGATGTCCCCCAGCACGGGGCCGCTGAGCTTGAGTTGCCCCGGGGCAATGCCCTTGATGTTGACCACGGGTACCACGCCGCCAATCACCGTGGGAAATTGCACCAGACCCTTGGCGGCCAGGTCTGCGTCCTTGAGCGGCGCATCGGACGCGCCAAAATCCACCGTCTTGGCCTCGATCTGGCGCAGGCCCGCGCCCGAGCCCACGGATTGGTAATTGATCTTCACGCCCGTGGCCTTGTGGTAATCCGCCGCCCACTTGGCGTACAGCGGCGCCGGGAAACTCGCGCCAGCGCCGGTGGCCTCCTGCTGTGCCAGTGCCGGAGAAGCCATCCCGGCCGTCGCCATGGCCCAAACCAGAATCAGTCGCATCGATTGCATCATGAAAAGCACGAAGCGTGCAGAGTTGAACAACGCTGCCTACTCTAGAAGCGCTTTGTGACAGCGTCATGACGGCGGCGGCCCCAGCATGCAGACGCGGACACCAGGCGCTGGCGCATCCGGTCGCAGCCAATGCAATGCAAGCGCTTCTTGACCTGGATCATGGACGCCGGCCATCGATGCTGTCACGCTCGCAGCCTGTAAAAATCCTTTGGGGCCTGACCATGGAATCGACCGCCCTGCGCATCATTCGCGAAGAACACTTTTCCATCGCCGCCGTACTGCGCTCGCTGCGCCTGATGCTGCAGCGCGGCCCGGGAGATGACCCGCAGCCGTTTTTCGACGCCATGCGGGCGATGCTGTTCTACATCGACGAGGTGCCGGAAAAAGAGCACCACCCCAAGGAAACCGAGCTGCTGTTCAAGCCGGTGCTGGAGCGCATGTCGGAGCATGCTCAGGTGCTTCAGCATCTGGAACGCGAGCACGCCAACGGCGAGCGCGCGGTGCGCGAGCTGCAGCACCAGCTGCTGGCCTGGGAGTTGATGGGCGAGGGGCGGCGCGAGGTGTTCACCAAGAACCTCACCAGCTACATCACTTTCTACCTGGAACACATGCGGCTGGAAGAAACCCTGATCATCCCCGCTGCGCTCAAGGTCTTCACCGCCGATGACTGGGTCGCCATCGATGCCGCGTTTGCCAGGAACCGCGACCCACTGGCGAAGGGTGCCGAACTCTCACCCGAGTACGAGCGGCTGTTTCACCGCATCGTACGCATCGCGCCGAGCCCGATCGGCCTCGGCGAAACCGAGGGTTGAACCGGCCCCGCTCAGCCGCCCCAGCGGCGCAGCACCAGGCAGGCGTTGGTGCCGCCAAAGCCGAAGCTGTTGGACAGCACCTGGCGCAGCGTGGCCTCGCGCGCCTGGGTCACCAGCGGCATGTCGCCGACGGCCGGGTCGGGCGTCTCGACGTTGGCCGAGCCGGCGATGAAGCCCTTCATCAGCATGATCAGGCTGAAAATGGCTTCTTGCACGCCGGTGGCGCCCTGCGAGTGGCCGGCCAGCGACTTGGTGCTGGAAAACGGCGGGATGCGGCTGCCGAACACCTTGCGGATGGCGTGCAGTTCGGGCACGTCGCCCACCGGGGTGGAGGTGCCGTGGGTGTTGATGTAGTCGATCGGCTCGGCCAGGCCCTCGATGGCCTGGCGCATGCAGGCCACGGCGCCGTCGCCGGACGGGGCCACCATGTCCTCGCCGTCGGAAGAGATGCCGAAACCCACCACCTCGGCCAGGATGGCCGCACCGCGCTGCTCGGCGTGCTCCAGGCTCTCCAGCACCAGCGCGCCGCCGCCGCCGGCGATGACGAAGCCGTCGCGGTTGAGGTCATACGGGCGCGAGGCCTTGTCGGGCGTGGCGTTGTACTTGCTGGACATGGCGCCCATGCCGTCGAACAGCAGCGCCAGGCCCCAGGACAGCTCCTCGCCGCCACCGGCGAACATCACATCCTGCGTGCCCCAGGCGATCTGCTGCGCCGCCGCGCCGATGCAGTGCGCCGAGGTGGAGCAGGCCGAGGTGATGGAGTAGTTGATGCCCTTGATGCGGAAGTTGGTCGCCAGGTTGGCCGACACCGTCGAGCCCATGCAGCGCGTGACCTGGTAGGGCCCGACGCGGCGAATGCCCTTGCTGCGCAGGGTGTCGGCGGCTTCGATCTGGTTGGCCGGCGAGCCGCCGCCCGAGCCCATGATGAGGCCGGTGCGCGGGTGGCTGATCTGCCCGGGCGCGAGGCCTGCTTGCTTGATCGCGTCTTCCAGCGCGATCTGGGCGTAGGCCGCGGCATCGCCCATGAAGCGCAGCCGCTTGCGGTCGATGCGCGCTTCGAGGTCGATCTCGGGCGCGCCGGCGACCTGGCTGCGCAGGCCCAGTTCGGCGAACTGGGGCGCCGCCTTGATACCCGAGCGGCCCTCGCGCAGCGCGGCCTCGACCGTCGCCAGATCGTTGCCAATGCACGAGACAATGCCCGCGCCGGTGATCACCACGCGCTTTTTGTTCATGCTGCGTCCTTGTCGCCTCCGTTGCGCAGAAACAAGCCGACGCGCAGATCGTGGGCGGCGTAAATTTCCTTGCCGTCGGCCAGCAGGCGCGCATCGCCGATCGCCATGTTCAGCTTGCGCTTGATCACCCGCTTGATGTCGATCTCGTAGGTGACCAGCTTCACGTCGGGACCGACCTCGCCGGTGAACTTCACCTCGCCCGCGCCCAACGCACGGCCACGCCCCGGCAGTCGCAGCCAGGTGAGGTAGAAGCCAATGAGCTGCCACATCGCGTCCAGCCCGAGGCAGCCCGGCATCACCGGATCGCCGCGGAAATGGCAGTCGAAGAACCAGAGGTCGGGCCGCACGTCCAGCTCGGCCACGATTTTCCCCTGGTTGTGCACGCCGCCTTCGTTGTCGATATGCGTGATGCGGTCGAACATCAGCATCGGCGGCAGCGGCAGGCGTCCGGCATCGGGGCCAAAGAGACGCCCTTCGCCCGAGGCGATGAGCTGGTCGTATGAGAAGGATTCGGCCATGGTAATTCTGAGGGGCGTATACGCGGTGCAATGGTCAATCGCAGATTATCTGCGCTTGCATCCGTCTCGCAGAGCCACTAGTGTAGTAGCCACCCCACCCAAGCCACTTGCGTCCCGCACTCCTTCAGGCGCATGGCCCGGTACTGGCGCCATGCCATCGATCTCGCTTGCCGTCAGAAGTTGTGGCGCAGGCCCAGGCCGTAGTTGTTGCCGCCATCAAGACGCAGGTAGGCCGCGTACATGAACGTGCGCTTGGACAACGCGTATTTGGCTTCCAAGAGGCCATTGGTGTACTTCTTGGGGGCCACGTTGTTCTTGGTGTCACGAACCAGGTCGGCCGTCAGGGTCCAGGCGTTCAGACGCATTTGCCCGCCGATCGAGAGTCCAGCGCGCTTGCCGTGGTTGTCGCTGTAAGAGGCCACGATGGCATAGTTGCCAAAGTTGTAACGGCCGCCGACGACGTAACCGGTTTTTTCGGTCTGCTGCTTGTTGACACCCAGCGAGGCGGTCAACGGCCCCTGGCGGTAGATGACGTTGACATCCCATTTGGCCTTGCCGGCATTGTCGTTCTTGAGGATGTACCCACCGGTTGCCGTCAATCCGCTGAAATTGGGCGTGGAGTAGCTGAACTGGTTGCTGTTGCGCGATCCGCCGATGTCTCCATAGGTTTTGCGAACCGCCGAATAGTTGGCCATGCTCGTCAGCTCCCACGCGGAGATCGCCGAGAACGTCGGTGCGAACGTGCGGCCCATGTCGAAGGTACCCCAGCCGCCGGACAGCCACATGTGCGACTGGCGACCCCAGAATGTCGGGCCTATGCTCTGCTGCGCACCGTCCTTCAGGTTGATGCCGGTCTCCAGTTGGAAGCCTACCTTCAGACCGCCGCCCAGATCTTCGGTTCCGCGCACGCCGACGCGGCTGGGGGTGTTGGCCATCAGGCCGCTGCCGCTGATCATGCCGAACTTTCCACCGGCGACCTTGCCCATCGCTGCGTCCGCAATGCCATACAGCGTGACGTTGGATTGGGCAAATGCCGCGCTGCTGGTGATGGCTGCGGCCAAGACGGCAAGTGTGCTCAGGGCATGACGGTACTGCATCGGGTTCTCCAGTTACAAATTATCAATGGTTATTCTATTGCCGAATAACGATCGCCGCCCATTAGCCGATGCCTATCACATGCAAGCTGCATCCCGGGCGTGGTTTTTTCCTCACACCTGCGCCCGCGTGCGGCTGGCGCAAGCGAACTACGGCGCCTTGCCGCGGCGGCGCGAACCCCAGGCGGCCAGCGCCGCGACCAGGCCCAGCGCCCACAGCGGCGCCAGACCCCAGCGCCCGGCCCAACGGGCATAGAACGTGGCGCCACCCGACACCCCCTCTACCGCCGAGCCGAGCACCGCCCGTGTCATGGAGGGCAACCGCGCGGTCACACGGCCGCGATGGTCAACGACGGCCGTCGCTCCCGTGTTGGTCGCGCGCACCATAGGCCGCTGGAATTCCAGCGTGCGCATGCGGCTGATGGACAGGTGCTGCGCGATCGCCACCGTGTCGCCAAACCAGCCGATGTTGCTGAAATTGACCATGATCGTCGGCGCCAGCGCCGGATCAAGAAAGCGCCGCGCCAGTTCTTCGCCGAAAAGATCCTCGTAGCAGATGTTGGGAGCAATGCGCTCGCCCGCCCACGCCAACGGCGACTGGCCCACGGCCCCCCGGTTGAAGTCTCCGAGCGGAATGTGCATGAGCTCGGTGAACCAGCGAAAGAACGGCGGGATGAACTCGCCGAACGGCACCAGATGGTGCTTGTCGTACTCATACGGCGCCTGCCGGCCGGCGGCAAAGCCGAGCACGGAATTGGTGTAGCCCGCATTCGGATTGCCGAGCGCAATGCCCACGAGCAAGGCCTGTTGGCCTTCACGGTAGCGCGCCGTCACACCCTCCAGATAGCCGGGCTCCAGTTCCTGTGGCAGCAGCGGGATCGCGGTCTCGGGCGCCACCACCAGCTGCGCCGTGGCCGAACGGATGTGCTCGCCATACCAGGCCAGCGCCAGCGGCACCCCGCTGCCGGGCTGAAATTTTTCGTCCTGCGGAATATTGCCCTGCAGCAGTGCCAGCGTGATCGGTGCATGCACCTCGATGCGCGCGTCCATCGCGTTCTGGACCCACCCGGCCAGCTGCCAGAGCAGCGCCACGACCGCGACGCCGCCCCACCAGCGCGGCCGGCGCGCATCGGCTGCCCGCACCCGTGCCAGCAGTGCGGCCAGCCCCGCCGCCGCCGCGGTGATGCCATACACCCCCACCGTGGGCGCCAGCCGGGCCAGCGGGCCATCAATCTGCGCATAGCCGCCCGCCCCCCAGGGAAAGCCCGTCCACCACTGCCCCCGCGCCAGCTCCGCCAGCAGCCACAAGAATGCAAAAACAAGAGCTGCCAGCGCTTTATGGGCGGGCGCTACAGCATGAAAATAGCCAGAAACCACGGCGTAATAGCTGCCAAGAAAAATCGCCAGCCCCAGCACCGCCAGTGCCGCCAGCGGCGCCGCCAGGCCGCCGTAGGTGTGCATGGAGATGAACAGCCACCAGAACACACCCGTCAGCCAGGCCGTCGCAAACACCCAGCCGCGCAGGGCGGCGGCGCACCAGCCCGGCGCCGTGCGCAGCAGATGTACCAGCAGCGCCAGCGAGGCGATCTGCAGCCACCACGAGGGCGCGCCGCTGCCAGGGAGGGCGATCGATGCCGCCTGCGCCAATCCGGCCAGCAGCGCCGCGAGCAGCGCCTTCATCCGTCCTGCGCTGCGTCGGCTGCCGCGTCCTCGGCGACACGCGTGACCTTGAACCAGCGCACCGCCCCACCCTTGTTGTGCAGCACGGTGAACAGCAGGCCGCCAAGCCGCAGCGATTCACCCCGGCGCGGCATATGGCCGAGCTCGTGCGCGATCAGGCCGCCGATGGTGTCGAACGCCTCATCCGGATCGGAGCCCTTGACCTCGCACTCGAAACTCTCGGCCACGCGTTCGATCGGCGTGTCGCCGCTCACACGCCAGCTGTCGTCGGCCAGCGCGAAGATGTCGCCCTCGGGCTCGTCCTCGGTATCGAACTCATCCTCGATCTCGCCGACGATCTGCTCGATCACATCCTCGAAAGTGACGAGACCCGCGGTGCGGCCAAACTCGTCCACCACGATGGCCATGTGGTTGCGCGTGGCGCGGAACTCGCGCAGCAGCGCCTGCAAATCCTTGTTCTCGGGCACGAACAGCGCCGGGCGCACCAGCGTACGCAGATTGAGATCGGGCGAGCGCTGCAGCTTGAGCAGGTCCTTGGCCAGCAGAATGCCGACGATGTTGTCGCGCGCGCCCTGCACCACCGGAAAGCGCGAATGCGCGGTGCGGATGACCTGCATCACCAAGGCTTCGCGGTCGGTGTCTATGTCCAGCACGTCCATGCGCGGCGCGGCCACGAGGATGTCCGCCGCCGTCATCTCCGCCATCTGCAGCACGCGTTCGAGCATGACGCGCGAATCGGTGTGGATGACCGCGTTGTCCTCCGCCTCGGCCAGCGTGGCAATCAGCTCGTCGGTGGTTTCGGGGCGGGGGTGGAGAAATTCCACCAGGCGCTGCAGCAGCGTGCGCTTGTCGTCCTTTTCAGGAGCCTGCGCAGGGTTGGGGTCGGACACGTGGGCGTGCAAAAGTCGATGGGAAGACAAGGATAGCGGATCGGCCGGCACGCTACACCGGCATCGCCGTCGTGCTCTTGACGGTATCGAGCACGAAGCTGGTCTTGCAATCCTGCACGCTCGGGTGCTTGAGCAGGGTTTCCATCACGAAGCGGCTGTAGTGCGCCATGTCGCGCACCACCACGCGCAGCAGGTAGTCCATCTCGCCGGTGAGCGATGCGCACTCCACCACCTCGGGCCAGCTCTGCACCGCGGCGCGAAAGACGTCCATGGGATTGCGCTTGTGCGTCTCGGTGTTCTTTTCGAGCCGCACGTTGAGGTAGGCCGTGAGTCCCAGGCCCACGGCCTCGGGGCGCACCAGCGCCACGTAGCGCGCAATCGTGCCGCTCTCCTCCAGGCGCTTGACACGGCGCAGCACGGCGCTGGGGGACAGGCCTACCTGCTCACCTATCAGGTCATAGGTTTCGCGGCCGTTCTCCTGCAAACGGCGCAGGATGGCCAGATCAAGCTTGTCGAGTGTGCCGGAGCCAATCATGGCGCAGGATTTTATGAAAAATCGGCAATCTCGATCCATGCCTACCGCAATCCTGCGCAATCCGGGGTGTCTGGCGCACAATGCCGCAAGATGCACTGTCGCAGCCACGCCCGGGATGACCGCTCCCGCACCGTACCACCGACACAGAGGCGGCTCACGCAATGAACCGGATTCGCAAGCACCTGAGCGGTCACGCCAGGCCCTACGCCACCGGAATCGGCATGGGAGTGTTCCTGCTCGGCATGCTGGGAACGCTGGCCCTCGTGGCTCGGGTGCAACTGCAGGCCATCGCCACGTCTCAGGCCGCGCTGGTGGAACGCCTCGATGCCGTCGCCGAGGAAGCCGGCAGCCTGCTCGACCGGCTGAACGAAAAGTACGCTCCCGACTGCACGACCACCCACCTGGTGGAGCTGCGCAACCTGTTGTTCGAAACCCGGTTCCTGCGCGACATCGGGCTGCTCAGCGAGCATGGCGCCGTTTTCTGCACCACCGGCTTCGGACGCTGGGAACGCCCGTATCTGCCGCCGCCTGAAAAGCTGCACACGCTGCGCCTGCCCGACGGCCGCACGCGCCAATTCATATTCGACATGCCCACCCGTGTCGGCGGCGAACGGCTGCCAGCGACGATCGCCTGGCAAGGCCGCTTCAACGTGGTAATCGACCCCTTTGTCCTGGGCGATCTCTACCGGCGGGGCGCCCAGATGCTCTGGTTTCTCGAAACTGACGGCAGCGTCACCCCGGTAGGCCCGGAGAAGCCGCAGCCGCCCGCGGCCCTGCGCACGCTGCTGCAACGCGACGCACTGGCAGCGACCGGGCAGCCGCAGGCCTACTACGCCTGGCGCGAAGGGACGTTCGTGGGCACAAGCCTCTCGCTTCGCAGCCGGATCGCCGCGCAGACCCACACCCCGCTGGCCCATGCGCTGCACGAGCAGGCACCGACCCTGCTGATGCTGCTGGGATTTTCCGCGCTGCTGGGCGTCCTGTCGGGCGTGGTGGCACTGCAGCGCCTGCTGCATCTGGGCTCGCTGAACGCGCGCATCCGCACGCTGCTCGACCCGACCCACCTGCGCTGCGTGTACCAGCCCATCGTGGACATCCACACCGGCAGGCCGGTGGGCTGCGAGGTGCTGATGCGCATCCAGGACGGCGCCGAGACGCTGATGCCCGACACCACCATCCCCGCCATCATGCGGGGCGGCCTGACCTGGCAGCTCGACGCCAGCGTGATGCGCCAGGGCCTGGCCGAGCTGCTGACCTGCACGCTGCCGCCGGGCGGCTTCAAGGTGGCATTCAACCTGTTCCCGCAGAACATCCGCTTCGCCGAGATCCACGCGCTGCTGGCACCACTGCAGCACCGGATCGCCGAGGCCGGCATCCAAATCGACCTGGAAGTGACGGAATACAACTACGACCGCAACGTGATCGCCGAAGTGGACCAATGCCGCGCCGCGGGCTACCAAGTGTCGGTGGACGATTTCGGCACCGGATATTCCAACCTGGGCAGCATCAAGCGCATCGCGCCGAACTACCTGAAGATCGATAAATCCTTCGTCTATGACATGGAGGATGCCTCCATCCGCTCCAGCCTGATCCCCGAGATCGTGGGCATCGCCCACGCCATAGGCGCGCAGCTGATCGCCGAAGGGGTGGAGAACCTGCGCCAGGTGGAACAGCTGCGCGCCCACGGTGTGCAGTACGCCCAAGGCTATTTCTACGCCCGGCCGCTGCCGCTGAGCGCCTTCCGGCAGTATCTGCGGGACGCCCTGCCGGACAAGATTCCTGCGGAAAACTGCACGATTGATAAAAAATTCACCTGAATCCTGAGCCAACACGCACCTACAGTACACGGCATTCATTTCTTCACGCAGACAGGAGACACCCGTCATGACCGCCGCCATGCCCGCCAGCACCATCCACGAAACCGCCAGCCGCGAAAACCCCATGGGGCTGATGGGCTTCGAGTTCGTCGAGTTCGCCTCACCCACCGCCGGCGTCATCGAGCCCCTGTTTGAAAAGCTCGGGTTCAGCCCCGTGGCCAGGCACCGCTCCAAGGACGTGGTGCTGTACCGCCAGGGCGGCATCAACTTCATCCTGAACCGCGAAAAGAGCAGCCAGGCCGCCTACTTTGCCTCCGAGCACGGGCCGTCCCCCTGCGGCATGGCGTTCCGGGTGGAAAACGCACCGTATGCCTACAAGCGCGCGCTGGAGCTGGGCGCGCAGCCCATAGACATCCCCACCGGCCCGATGGAACTGCGCCTGCCGGCGATCAAGGGCATAGGCGGCGCGCCGCTGTACCTGATTGACCGCTTCCGCGACGGCGAGACGATTTACGACATCGACTTTGAATGGCTGCCCGGCGCCGACCCGCATCCACGCGGCCACGGCCTCAGGGAAATCGACCACCTCACGCACAACGTGTATCGCGGGCGCATGGGCTTCTGGGCCAGGTACTACGAGCACTTGTTCAACTTCCGGGAAATCCGCTATTTCGACATCAAGGGCGAATACACCGGCCTTACATCGAAGGCCATGACCGCGCCCGACGGCAAAATCCGCATCCCGCTGAACGAGGAAGCGCGCCAGGGCGGCGGCCAGATCGAAGAATTCCTGATGCAGTTCAACGGCGAAGGCATACAGCACATCGCGATGAGCTGCGACAACCTGATCGAGGTGGTGGACCGCCTGCAGATGGCCGGCGTGCCCACGCCGCCCGCGCCCAACCAGGCCTATTACGACATGCTGGCCACGCGCCTGCCCGGCCATGGCCAGCCGGTGGCCGAGCTGCAATCGCGCGGCATCCTGCTGGACGGCACCACCGCCGACGGCCAGCCGCGCCTGCTGCTGCAGATTTTCTCCACCCCCATCATGGGCCCGGTGTTCTTCGAATTCATCCAGCGCAAGGGCGACGAGGGCTTTGGCGAGGGCAATTTCAAGGCACTGTTCGAATCGATCGAGCGCGACCAGGTGCAGCGCGGCGTGGTCGGCGGCAAGGAGGCCTGAGATGGCCGTCCAACCCGTGGTCTATGGCGAGGGCACGCGCCCGCCGCGCGGCGACTACGCCCGCGCCAATGACGACTACACCTGCGCGCAGGACTGGGCTGCGTACACCGAGCAGGATCACGACACCTACCGGCGTCTGTACGAGCGCCAGAGCGCGCAATTGCCGGGGCTGGCCAGCCAGGCCTTCATCGACGCCCTGCCGCGTCTGGGCGCCAAGGAACGCATCCCGCGTTTTGACGACATCAACGAACAGCTCCACAAGGCCACGCGCTGGGAGCTCGTCGCGGTGCCCGGCCTGATTCCGGAAGAACCCTTCTTCTCGCTGCTGGCCCACCGCAAATTCCCGGTCACCGACTGGATCCGCAAGCCCGAGGAGTTCGAATACATCGTCGAGCCCGACGTGTTCCACGACCTCTACGGCCACGTGCCCATGCTGTTCAACCCGCACATCGCGGACTACATGCAGAACTACGGCGAAGGCGGTCTGAAGGCGGCTCGCCTGGGTTCGTGCGAGATGCTCTCGCGCCTGTACTGGTACACGATTGAATTTGGCCTGATCCGTGAAGCCGGGAATCTGCGGGCCTATGGCGCCGGTATCCTGAGCTCGGCGGGCGAGCTGCCTTATTCGGTGCAAAGCCCCGAGCCGCAGCGCCGGCCGCTCGACCTTCTGCGCACCATGCGCACGCGCTACAAGATCGACAGCTACCAGCAGACCTACTTCGTGATCGACAGCTTCGAGCAGCTGTTCGAAATGACAGCCCGGGACTTCACGCCGCTGTATGCGCAGATGCAGGGCATGCCCGAGTTCGCGGCCAATGCCGCCGGCGGATGAGCCTGCGCGGCGCACCGCGCCGCAGCCGCGTCAGCCTTGGGACGCAAGCCCCGGAGGGGCGCCTTCGCCTTCTGTTTGCTCGAATACCGTGCTGGCGCCTGCGGGCAGCAGCTCGATGACCGCCACCAGTCCCGGCACGGCGGCCATCAGCTCGGCCTCGACCGCGGCGCGCTGCGCCGCGGCATGCCCCAGGGTCCAGCCCTCGGGCACATGCATGTGCAGCTGCACGAAACTGCGGCTGCCTGCGCGACGAGACCCCAGGTTGTCAAACCGGACGGCACCCTGGCTCGCCTGGGCATGCCGCTCCAGCGCCGCCTGAACCCGCGCCAGCAATTCGGGCGACAGCGCCTCGTCCATCAGCCCCTGCGAGGCCTGCCACACCAGCGAGCCGCCTTCCTTCAGGATGTTGAGCGCCACGGCCAGCGCCACCACCGGGTCCAGCCAGTGCCATCCCGTGGCACCCGCGAGCAACAGGCCCAGCACCACGCCGGCGGAGGTCCACACATCGGTGAACAGATGGCGCGCATCACCCTCCAGCGCGACCGAGCGGCGCGACCGCGCCGCACGCAGCATGCCCCAGGCGAGCAGGCCATTGAACACCGAGCTGATCACCGACAGGCCCAGGCCCCAGGAAAGCTGCTCCAGCGGCTGCGGATGCATGAGCCGGACGATGGCGGCCCAGACGATGGCCACCGCCGCGCCGACCACCAGAATGCCTTCAAAGCCCGAGGAAAAATATTCGGCCTTGTGGTGCCCGAACGGATGCTCGGCATCGGCCGGGCGCGCAGCGACGGTAACCATCGCGAGGGCGAACATGGCGCCCGCCAGGTTCACGAACGATTCCAGCGCATCCGACAGCAGACTGACGGAACCGGTGACCCACCACGCCAGCGTCTTGAGGACGATGGTGAGCACGGCGACCACGACGGAGACCTGCAGCCAGCGGCGCGGCGTGATCCGGTCGATGGCTCTGGGTACGGGCGACGTCTGAAGCATGGGAACAGGGAAAGGACAGACCGTAACACGCATTGGGCGACCCTGGGCGATCCTGGAAAAAGAGTGTTGCGAAGTGCGCTATTGCCCCGTCGGGCGCACGCAGTTGGTGCTACAACGCACCCATGGCGCTGCAACTTTGCAGCGCGGCCCGACTCCCAAAAGAAGGGTTTGTCACAGGAGGTCATATGGACGCCATCAGCAACTTCGCCGCACGCTACGCACGCGAACGTGAAGAGGAGATGTCGATCGACGACTATCTGCAACTGTGCGGGCGCGATCCTGGCGCCCATGCCACGGCTTCCGAGCGCATGCTGGCGGCGATCGGCGAGCCCACGATGGTCGACACGCGCGACGATCCGACGCTTTCGCGCCTGTTCGCCAACAAGGTGATCCGCCGCTACCCGGCCTTTGCCGAGTTCTACGGCATGGAAGATGCCATTGAACAGGTGGTGAGCTTCTTTCGCCACGCGGCGCAGGGGCTGGAAGAGCGCAAGCAGATCCTCTACCTGCTGGGTCCCGTGGGCGGCGGCAAGAGCTCGATCGCCGAGCGCCTGAAGGCGCTGATGCAGAAGGTGCCGTTCTACGCGCTCAAGGGTTCGCCGGTGAACGAATCGCCGCTGGGCCTGTTTGATCCGCAGGAAGACGGGCCCATCCTGCAGGAGCAGTTCGGCATTCCGCAGCGCTACCTGCAACGCGTGCTCTCGCCCTGGGCCGTCAAGCGCCTGGAAGAATTCGGCGGCGACATCCGCAAGTTTCGCGTCGTCAAGCGCTACCCCAATGTGCTCAAGCAGATCGGCATCGCCAAGACCGAGCCGGGCGACGAGAACAACCAGGACATCTCCAGCCTGGTGGGCAAGGTCGATATCCGCCAGCTGGAAAATTTTGCCCAGGACGACACCGACGCCTACAGCTACTCCGGCGGCCTGTGCCTGGCCAACCAGGGGCTGCTCGAATTCGTCGAGATGTTCAAGGCCCCGATCAAGGTGCTGCACCCGCTGCTCACCGCCACGCAGGAAGGCAACTACAAGGGCACCGAGGGCTTTGGCGCGATACCGTTCGACGGCATCGTGCTCGCGCACAGCAACGAGAGCGAGTGGAAGGCGTTTCGCAACAACAAGAACAACGAGGCCTTTCTCGACCGCATCTACATCGTCAAGGTGCCCTACTGCCTGCGCGTCTCCGAAGAGATCAAGATCTACGAAAAATTGATACGGGAATCGTCGCTTGCGCAGGCGGTGTGCGCGCCGGGCACGCTCAAAATGATGGCACAGTTCTCGGTGCTCACGCGCCTGCACGAACCCGAGAATTCCAGCCTCTACAGCAAGATGAAGGTCTACGACGGCCAGAACCTGAAAGACACCGACCCGCGCGCCAAGAGCTACCAGGAATACCGCGACTACGCCGGGGTGGATGAAGGCATGAGCGGCATTTCCACGCGCTTTGCCTTCAAGATCCTCTCCAAGGTCTTCAACTACGACAGTACCGAGGTCGCGGCCAACCCGGTGCACCTGATGTACGTGCTGGAGCAGCAGATCCAGCGCGAGCAGTTTGCCGGCGAAGCGGAGACGAAGTACATCGGCTTCATCAAGGAATACCTCTCGCCGCGCTACGCCGAGTTCATCGGCAAGGAGATCCAGACCGCGTATCTTGAGAGCTACAGTGAGTACGGCCAGAACATCTTCGACCGCTACGTCACCTACGCCGACTACTGGATCCAGGACAGCGAATACCGCGACACCGACACCGGCGAGGTGTTCGACCGCAACGCGCTGAACGCCGAGCTGGAGAAGATCGAAAAGCCCGCCGGCATCGCCAACCCCAAGGACTTTCGCAACGAGATCGTCAACTTCGTGCTGCGCGCGCGCGCCAACAACCAGGGCAAGAACCCGGCGTGGACCAGCTACGAGAAGCTGCGCCTGGTGATCGAGAAAAAAATGTTCTCCAATACCGAGGAGCTGCTGCCTGTGATCAGCTTCAACGCCAAGGCCAGCACCGAGGACGCCCGCAAGCACGAGGATTTCGTCACCCGCATGGTGGCCAAGGGCTACACGCAAAAGCAGGTGCGCCTGCTCTGCGAATGGTACCTGCGGGTGCGGAAAAGCAGTTGAGCGCTGGGCGTTGAGCGTTTTGCGTGAAAGCCACCCTCGCTCAACGCCCAACGCTCAACCTCCCGAAGGGAGCACAGATGGCAGTGCAGATCATCGACCGCAGGCTCTCCGGCAAGAACAAGTCGGTGGGCAACCGCGAGCGTTTCATCCGCCGCTACAGGCAGCAGATCACCGAGGCGGTGCGCCGCGCCATCTCCACGCGCGGCATCCGCGAGATCGACCAGGCCGAGAACGTCACGATTCCGAAGAAGGACATCAGCGAGCCGATCTTCCGCCACGGCCAGGGCGGCGTGCGCGACACCGTGCACCCGGGCAACCGCGAATACGTGACAGGCGACCGCATCGAGCGCCCCGAAGGCGGTGGCGGGAGTGGAGGTTCGCAGGCGAGCGACAGCGGCGAGGGGCAGGACGACTTCATCTTCACCCTCACGCGCGAAGAGTTCATGCAGCTGTTTTTCGAAGACCTGGCGCTGCCGCGCCTGCTGCGCACCCACATCGCCGAGAACCCGACGTACAAGTTGCGCCGCTCGGGCTACAGCCAGGACGGTACGCCCAACAACCTCGCGATCGTGCGCAGCATGCGCGGCGCGCTCGGGCGGCGCATTGCGCTCACGCGTGGTCCGCAGCGTGAGCTCGACCGGCTCAAGGATGCGCTTGCCGTGCTGCTGCTTCAACCGGAGCATGACGAAACCGAAGCCGCCGACCTGCGCGAACACATCGCGCGGCTGGAAAAGCGCATCCGCAAGACCCCCTGGCTCGACCCCATAGACCTGCGCTTTCGCGCGCACCAGAAGGTGCCCGAACCCTTCAGCCGCGCCGTGATGTTCTGCGTGATGGATGTCTCCGGCTCCATGGATGAGGAGCGCAAGGATCTGGCCAAGCGCTTCTTCATCCTGCTGCACCTGTTTCTCACGCGCCACTACCGGCAGGTGGAGATCGTCTTCATCCGCCACCACACGCAGGCCGCCGAGGTGGACGAGCAGGAATTTTTCTATTCGCAGGAAAGCGGTGGCACCGTGGTGAGCAGCGCACTGGTCTTGCTCGAAGAGATCATCCGCGCGCGCTACCCGGCGGGTGACTGGAACATCTACGTCGCGCAGGCGAGCGACGGCGACAACTTCAGCAACGACAGCGGCAACTGCCGCACGCTGCTGGAAGACAAGATCCTGCCGCTGGTGCGCTACTACGCCTACCTGCAGGTGGCCGAGGAAGAGCAGAACCTGTGGCAGGAATACAGCCAGCTGCTCGCCGCGCATCCGGAATTCGCGATGCGCAAGGTGGCACAGGCGAGCGAGATCTATCCGGTCTTTCGCGAGCTGTTTCGCAAGGAAGGGGTGCAGGCATGAGCACGGCCATGACCTTTCCGCCGCCCGAGCACCCGTCGCAGATGCCGACGCACTACCCGGTGCTGGAGCGGCGCCACGGCGACAACGCCTGGAAGCTGCCTTCCACCGGCGAGCGGCGCCATCCTCTGGTGCCGGACGCACCGCTGCCGATGGAGCAGCGTCCCGGCGCGCCGCTGCCCGACCCGAGTGACTGGACCTTCGAACTGATCGAACGCTACCACGCGGCAATCGCCGCCACTGCCGAGCGCTTCGGTCTGGACACCTACCCCAACCAGCTCGAAATCATCAGCGCCGAGCAGATGATGGACGCCTACGCCAGCGTCGGCATGCCGGTGAACTACCGCCACTGGAGCTATGGCAAGGAGTTTCTCGCGACCGAGCGGCGCTACCGGCGCGGGCACATGGGCCTGGCCTACGAGATCGTCATCAACTCCAACCCCTGCATCGCCTATCTGATGGAAGAGAACACCACCGCGATGCAGGCGCTGGTGATCGCGCATGCCGCCTACGGGCACAACAGCTTCTTCAAGAGCAACTACCTGTTCCGCATGTGGACCGATGCGGGCTCGATCATCGACTACCTGGTCTACGCCCGCGACTACGTCGCGCAGTGCGAGGAGCGCCACGGCTACGAGGCGGTGGAGCAATTGCTTGACTCCTGCCACGCGCTGGCCACCGTGGGCGTGGACCGCTACCAGCGACCCTCGCGCAAGTCGCTGGCGCGCGAACAGGCCGAGCAGCGCGAGCGCCAGGCGCATGCGCAGCAGCAGGTCAACGAACTCTGGCGCACGCTGCCTGCCGCACCGGAAAAAACGACGGCCGAAGCGGCGCAGGAGCGCTTTCCGAGCGAGCCGCAGGAAAACATCCTCTACTTCATCGAAAAAAACGCACCGCTGCTCGAACCCTGGCAGCGCGAGGTGATCCGCATCGTGCGCAAGATCGCGCAGTATTTCTACCCGCAGCGCCAGACCCAGGTGATGAACGAGGGCTGGGCCACCTTCTGGCACTACACCTTGATGAATCAGCTCTACGATGACGGCTGGCTGACCGACGCGGTAATGCTGGAATGGCTCTCGTCGCACACCAACGTGGTCTATCAGCCGCCGGTCGGACACCCCGCGTACAGCGGCATCAACCCCTACGCGCTGGGCTTTGCGATGTACCGCGACATCCGGCGCATCTGCGAGCAGCCCACCGAGGAAGACCGGCGCTGGTTCCCCGAACTGGCGGGCACGCCCTGGCTGCCCGCGCTGCACCACGCCATGCGCAATTTCAAGGACGAGAGCTTCATCGGCCAGTACCTGAGCCCGCACCTGATGCGCGAGATGCGCCTCTTCGCCATCCACGACGACACCCGGGAAAAGGAACTGCTGGTGAGCGCCATCCACGACGAGGATGGCTACCGCACGCTGCGCCAGGCGCTGTCACGCCAGTACGACATCGGCATGCGCGAGCCCAACATCCAGGTCTGGAACGTGGACCGCCGCGGCGACCGCACGCTGACCCTGCGCCACACCCAGGTGCAGGGCCGGCCGCTGGCGGACGATGCGCTGGAGGTGCTGCGCCATGTCTCGCGGCTCTGGGGCTTTGGCGTGAAGCTGGAGAGTGCGGATGCCGATGGCGAGCATCCGGTCATCCTGCACGCGCTGCCGGCGGGGCGGTAGCCACACAACCCAGCCGTTCAATGCCGGCGTTTCCAACCGGGAACGATGACCTCGTTGAAAAATTGCCGATCCAGCAGCAGCCAGATCAGCACCGGCGCCAGCGTGGGCAGCACCAGCACCCCGAACTGGTAGGCATAGACAATGGCTTCCAGCTGCCACTGGCCTATGAACAGCGTCCGTGCGCTGTACCCCGCCGCCCCCGCGAGCTGCATCCACAGATAGGCCACCAGGCTGAAAGCCTGGACCGGCAGCAGCAAGACATAGCCCAGCAGCGCCCGGGAAAGGCGGCCCGGCATGCGGTGCGTGATCCATGCCGCCAGCAGCAGCGCCCAGAAGATGGGCAAGCCGTAGGCATAGCGCCCCGGGTCGGCTTCCAGTACCACCTCGCCCGTGCGACCCGTCCGAGGGTCTTTCACCGAAACCGCCGTGTCCACCTCGATGAGGCCCGGCGCCTTGCGCACGCTGCGCGTCCACAATGGCGTGGCCTGCTCCATCACGACATGCGAAATCGATGCCACCGGCCAGGAGAGCCAAGGTGAAACCCGCAGCCACGCAAAAGTCAGAACGATGGTGCTGGCCGCGGCAACCAGTGCAAAGCGCAGCACGGGGTTGCGTTTCGCAGCGGGACGGACCTTCATGCGCGGGCCTGCGGCAATGAAAGATCAGGGGAACTGCTCACAACCCCCTGTCCTCGCGCCCCCACAGGGCGCCGGGGCGGGGCGGCAGGCGGGTCTTTCGGCGGCGGCGGGTCGTCGCCGCGGTCATCGTCCCGCGTGGTGCGGCGCACCCAGAGCAGCCAGACGATGAGCACGTCCAGCATGATCAGGCCCTGCCAGAGAAATTCATGGGCAAAGTTGAAGGCGGCGGTGTTCCACTGTCCGATGTAGAACAGGCTGATCACGCGCACCACGTTGAGCGCCTGCACCGCCACGCAGCCGACCAACAGCCCCACGAGCTTGCTGCGCCAGCGGGCAGGAAATGCCAATATGGCGGCGCACAGCACGATGCACGCCTCTATGCCGTTGCAGCCCGGTTCTATCGACACACCAAACCCGGTCGTCGTGTTCCACAGCACCTTGCCCTGCGCCGCCGCGCTGGCATCAAACCAGGTGACGAGCCCGGCGCTGATGCGCGCCAGCAGTGCCGTCCACGGCAGCACCACATGCAACTGCACCCAGTTGAGCATGTTCACCAGGAAGAGCGATAGCTGAATGCCCAGAAACAGCAGAAAAAAACGCAGCATGCAACGCCTGTGGCGATCGGCGGAAGGATGTGCGTACTGTATATCCGGCGGGTGTCTTCCCTGCCGGAGCGACACCCTTCAGGAGCACGGAATAAACTGCAGGGCGGAACCCATGCAGGGGAGGCTTCGAATGAAAAACCTCGTTCGCAACTTGCTGTCCATACGCAAGCAGCGGCGTGCACCGCCGGCAGGCAGCCTGCCCAAGATCGGCGCCGTCGTCACACTGGGGGAACTGCGCATGAAGGTCAACATCGCCATCACCGACGAGTTGTGGAACTGGATGGTGCTTTCAGGGTGGCGCAAAGTGCCTGTCAAAAACGACAGGCGCAAATGCATCGATCTGCCGCTGAACACACTACCCCTGCTGGCCGACGCTGCGGAATCGCAGCGCGATGCGCTGCAGCAGCGCATCCTCCAGAAATACACGGGCTAGCTAGGCAGGCGGCTCATACGACTTTGCCTTCAAGCGTAGAACAAGGCGGGAAGCCGCAGATCAGTGCTGCAGCACGGCAAGGCGAACCAACGCAGTGATACGTTTGAAGGCGAAGCCGTATCAGACCAGCAGCGCATTCACCCGCTTGACATAGGCCGCCGGGTCTTCGGGCAGGCCGCCTTCGGCCAGCAGCGCCTGGTCGAACAGGATGTTGGCCAGGTCGTTGAAGTGCACGCTGCCATCGAGCTTCTTCACCAGCGGATGCTCGGGGTTCACTTCCAGCACGGGCTTGACATCCGGCGCCTTCTGGCCGGCCTGCTTCAGCAGCCGTGCCAGCTGGCTGCTCATGTCGCCCTCTTTCACGACCAGGCAGGCCGGTGAATCGACGAGGCGCGTGGTCACGCGCACATCCTCGGCCTTGTCCTTGAGCGCTTCCTTCAGCTTGGCCAGCAGCGGCTTGAAGGTTTCGGCCGCTTCCTCCGCCGCCTTCTTCTCGGCCTCGTCCTGCAGTTTGCCCAGATCGACCGCGCCCTTGGCCACCGACTGCAGCGGCGTGCCGTCGAAATCCTGAAGATGGCCCAGCGCCCACTCATCGACCCGGTCGGTCATGAGCAGCACCTCGATGCCCTTCTTCTTGAACAGCTCCAGCTGCGGGCTGTTCTTCGCCGCCGCCAGGGTATCGGCGGTGATGTAGTAGATGGCGTCCTGGCCGTCCTTCATGCGCGCCTTGTACTGCGCGAGGCTCACGCTCACCGCGTCGCTCGTCGTCGAGGCAAAGCGCAGCAGCTTGGCGATGCGCTCGCGGTTGGCGAAGTCCTCGCCCAGGCCTTCCTTGAGCACGGCGCCGAACTCGGCGTAGAACTGGCTGTACTTGCCTTCCTTGGCCTTGTCCTCGTCGCTCACCACATCGACAACATCGTCGCTATTGCCGTCCTTGGCCTCGCCCGCATCGTGCCTGTCATTCTTCGCCAGGTCTTCGAGCATGCCGAGCACCCGCTTCACGGACCCGTCGCGGATGAGCTTCACGTCCCGGCTCTCCTGCAGCAGCTCGCGCGAGACGTTCAGCGGCAGGTCGCTCGAATCGATCACGCCCTTGACGAAGCGCAGGTAGGCCGGCATCAGCGCCTCGGCGTCGTCCATGATGAACACGCGCTTGACGTACAGCTTGATGCCCGCGTGCTTGTCGCGCGTGTACAGATCAAACGGCGCCTTGGCCGGCACGTACAGAAGCTGCGTGTATTCGGTGTTGCCCTCGACGCGGTTGTGGCTCCAGGTCAGCGGCGGTTCGAAATCGTGCGAGATGGCCTTGTAGAACTCCTCGTATTCCTCGGTGGTGATGTCTTTCTTGGCGCGCGCCCAGAGCGCGTTCGCCTTGTTGACGGCTTCCCACTCGCCGGTCTTGACCATGCTGCCCGGCTCGCCCTCTTTCTCGCCTTCCTTCCATTCCTCTTTTTCCATGAGGATGGGCAGGCTGATGTGGTCGGAGTATTTGCCGATCACGCTCTTGAGCTTCCAGGCGTTGAGGTATTCGTCGGCGTCGTCCCGCAGATGCAGGGTCACGGCGCTGCCGCGTTCGGCACGGGTGATCGTCTCCACGTCGAAATCGCCCGCGCCGCCGCTGGTCCAGCGCACGCCTTCTTCTGGCTTCATGCCCGCACGGCGGCTCTCGACGGTGATCTTGTCGGCGACGATGAAGCCCGAATAAAAGCCCACGCCGAACTGGCCGATCAACTGGCCCTGCTCGGTCGCATCGGCCTTCTGCTCGGTGGAGAGGCGGCTCAGAAAATCGCGCGTGCCGCTCTTGGCAATGGTGCCCAGGTTGTCGATCGCCTCCTGCGCGCTCATGCCTATGCCGTTGTCGGCAATGGTGATGGTGCGCTTGTCCTTGTCGAACGAGACGCGCACTTCCAGGTTGGGCGCATCCTCGTACAGCGCCGCATCGTTCAAGGCCTCGAAGCGCAGCTTGTCGCAGGCGTCGCTCGCGTTGGAGACCAGCTCGCGCAGGAAGATTTCCTTGTTGGAATACAGCGAATGGGTGACCAGGTGCAGCAGTTGCGCAACTTCGGCCTGGAAGGAATGGTGTTGTTTGCTCATGGACGATAAGGCTGAAAGAACCACACAAAGGCGCCCGGTGCGGCCGCAATGCTGCAGTCAACCGGGCACGGCGAGTGGCAGATAGGGGCGTCCTGCGTGATTTCAACGGCAGGCATGCCGGAGACGGGCCCATCAAGAATTCATAAAAACAATAGCTTATACCGCACGCCACACAAGCGCCAAAGCCATTTTTCCCTGAATTTTCAGCCATCCTGATGGATGCGTGCCATCAATTCACCCAGCACCCTGTCGGCCTGGTCGTTGGCGATCTGGCAGGTGCCGGCGGCCTCATGGCCGCCACCGCCGTATTCCAGCATCAGGCGGCCGATGTTGGTCTTGCTGGAGCGGTTCAGGATGGACTTGCCGGTGGCGAAAACGGTGTTCTGCTGCTTCAGACCCCACATCACATGGATGGAGATGTTGGCCGTCGGGAACAGCGCGTAGATGGTGAAGCGGTTGGTCGCCCAGATGGCCGGCTCCTGGCGCAGGTCCAGCACCACCAGGTTGCCGTGCTGGCGGACGCAGCGCATGATCTGCTGGCGCGCGCGCCCGGCCTGATCGTGATAGAGCTGCACGCGTTCCTGCACGTCGGGCAGCTGCAGGAGCTGCGCAATGCCGTGGCCGCGGCAGTGCTCGATCAAATCCATCATGAGCTGGTAGTTGCTCACGCGGAATTCACGAAAGCGCCCCAGGCCGGTGCGCGAATCCATCAGATAGTCGAGCAGCACCCAGCCCTGCGGATCGAGGATTTCCTCGCGCGTGAAGCGGGCGGCATCGGCCTTGTCCACGGCCGCCATCATCTCGTCGCTCACGCGCGGGAAGGCCGCCTTGCCGCCGTAGTAGTTGTAGACCACGCGCGCCGCCGACGGTGCGTGCGGGTCGATGACGTAGTTGCCCGGCCGCTCCTGGTTGCGCTCGGCCTCGGAGGCATGGTGGTCGAACACCAGGTGCGCGCCGGGCACATAGGGAAGATTGGTCGTGATGTCCCGCTCCGTGATGGGAATCCTGCCGTCCTGCATGTCCTTGGGATGAACGAACAGGATGTCATCGATGAGGTTGAGCTCCTTGAGCAGCACCGCGCAGACAAGGCCGTCAAAGTCGCTGCGGGTCACGAGGCGGTATTGCTTTTCCGGCATGGCAAGGTCTCCTTGCCGTCATTGTGCGGCAGATTCAGCGCGCGCCGCCACGCCTGCGCGCGGGCAGCTGCCATGGCGCGCGCAGCGCCTGCACATCCAGCACGCGCAGGCCGCCGTATTCCACACGGATCACGCCCTGTGCCTGCAGCACCGCCAGCGCCTCGTTGACGCGCTGGCGCGAGAGGCCGACCAGGTAGGCCAGCTCCTGCTGCGTGATGCGCAGCAGATTGCGCACGCCCGGATAGAGCACGGGGTTGCACAGCGTCGCCAGGCTCAGGGCGACGCGCGCCTCCGGACTGTGCAGACGATCGATTTCACGCCCCACGACGAACTGGCCCACACGCTCATTGAGCTGGCTCATGATGAAGCGGTTGAAGCCGATCGAGTGGTCCAGCAGCCAGTGGAACGTGGCTAGCGGCAGCCCCGCCACCAGGCCTTTGCGCAAGGCCTGCACGTTGTAGCGGTAGGGCTCGCGCTTGAGCGCCGTGCCCTCGCCAAACCAGCCGCCGGGCGGCAGGCCGATGATGGTGACGGCATCACCATGGACATTGTCTATGGTCATCTTGAGCAGGCCCTCGACGACGCCGAACCAGAAGGTCACGGGCTTGCCGGTGCGGCAGACGTAGTCGCCGGGCAAGGCCTCGCCCACCACGATGCCGGCGATGGCGCGCTCGCGATGCTCCATCTCCAGTGACGCTACCCAGGGGATATCGGCCAGCTCATGCGCCGAAGGCGGACGCCTGCGCCGGTAGATCGGTGATTCGCCCGCCACGCTCACTCCGACGCCAGGGCGATACGGTAGCCGCGGAACGTCCAGATCGTGCGCCCAGGCTCTATGCGCTCCAGCACCAGCCCCGCCACCGCGCTGTCGCCCTCATGCAGCACCTGGCCGTTGACGATGGCCATGCGCAGCCTGGCGCTGGCCGACCAGGTGATGCCCGCCAGATGCAGCTTGGGCAAATCGGCCCGCACCGAGGCAGGCAGATCAGCCGCAGCGAACACCGGCCCCGGCGCCGGCTCCCTGGCGGGTGCGGGCGCCGTCTTGGCGGCGGGCTTTTCAGGCTTTGCCTCCGCCTTCCTTGCCTTGGCCGCTGCCGCGGCGGACGGCTGCGCCCGCTTGTGCGGTGGAGAAGGCGCTTGCGCCGATCGCCCGGCAGCACGCGGCGGTTCTTCGGCCGGCACTGCTGGCGCGGGCAGTTCGGGCGGCGCGGCGATGGCGGCCACCGGCGCTGCGGCGGCCGGCGCGGGGCGCGGCGGCTCTGGGCGCTGCAGCCACCAGAGGACGGCGGCAACGGCGGCGGCCAATGCGAACGCGGCCCAGCCCCACAGCCAACGCGAGGCGCGCTGGCCCTCGGAAAGGGCTGGCGGCAGCGGCACTGCCAGCGCCGATGAAGGGGCATGCAAGGAGGGTACCTTGCCGCGGTGGCGCTCCTGCTCGGCACGGCGCAAGGCGTCGAGGATGGTGGACATGGTGGATCAACGCTCCTTGCCAGCGCCGGCCGATGCCCGCGCAGGCGCTTGCGCCGCGCCGGAATCTGAAGGGGGTGCGGCCCCTTGCATCCGTGTCAGCGGCCCCGACCAATAGGCGGGAAAAGCCAGCAGCGCAGCGACTGCCACGGCGCCGGCCAGCGCACCCAGCAAGGCCGCGAGCCAGCGGCTGCGCCCGGCCGGCCCTGCGGGCTTGTGGTCAAACACCTCATTCGCCACCCGGGCGACCAGGCCCGCATCGATGGCCCGCTGCCCCGTCACGTAGGCGGCCAGCAGCGCCCGGTCGCACAGCAGATTGATGCGCCTGGGAATGCCGCCGCAGAGCCGGTGCACGCGTGCCAGCACCCGCGGCGCAAACGGCAGCGGCCCCTTCCAGCCGGCCACGGTCAGGCGGTGCGCGACGTACTGCGCCGTTTCCGCCCGCGTGAGCGGTCCGAGGTGGTAGCGCGCAATCACCCGCTGCGCCAGTTGCGTCAACGCCGGCTGCGCCACCAGTTCGCGCAGCTCGGGCTGGCCGATGAGGACGATCTGCAACAGCTTCTTCTCATCGGTCTCCAGGTTGGTGAGCAGGCGCAGCTGCTCCAGCACGTCGCCCGAAAGGCTTTGCGCCTCGTCGATGATGAGCACGGCGTTCCTGCCTGCCGCATGCTGCGCGAGCAGCCAGGCATTGAGCGGATCGACGCACTCCTTGATCGTCGGCCGCGCCGGGTCGCTCGCCGGGTGGGCGACGCCGAACTCGTCGCAGATCGTGGCCAGCAGCTCCTGCGCGCTGAGCTTGGGGTTGAAGATGTAGGCCGCCGTGCAGTTTTCGGGAATCTGCTGCAGGAAACAGCGGCACACCGTGGTCTTGCCCGTGCCCACCTCGCCCGTGAGCAGCACGAAACCGCCACCGCCATCCAGGCCATAGAGCAGATGGGCGAGCGCCTCCCGATGCCGTTCGCTCAGAAAAAGATAGCGCGGATCGGGGGCGATCGAGAACGGCGGGTGCTCAAGGCCGAAGTAGGCGGCGTACATGGGTCGAGGATAGCGGGCCGCCGCCGCCGGGATTTCCGGCAGCCCAACGGGTTTTCCCTAGCCAAGGGAAACCCTTAAATTGTCGTCGAAAAGACAAAATTGCGTCAAATCATGCCGCACGATGCGAAGCCATCCACAGGAACGCACCGCACCACCGGCATGACGAGCACCTTCCCCCACCTGCTGCTGCAGCAAGCGCAAGAGCGCCCCGGCGCGCCCGCGCTGCGCGAGAAGGAATACGGCATCTGGCAGACCTGGAGCTGGCAGGAGGCGGCCGACGACGTGCGCCGCATGGCCTGCGGCCTGGCGGCGCTGGGCCTGCGCCGCGGCGAGAACCTGGCCTTCATCAGCGGCAACCGGCCCTACTGCTACCTCGGCTTCATCGCCGTGCAGAGCCTGGGCGCGGTGCCGATCCCGCTGTACCAGGACGCCGTCGCGGCCGAGATGACCTTCGTGCTGCAGGATGCCGAAATCCGCTTTGCCTACGCCGAAGACCAGGAGCAGGTGGACAAGCTGCTGGAAATCCGCGAGGCGCATCCGCAGCTGGAAGTCATCATTTACGAAGACCCGCGCGGCCTGCGCCACTACACGCAGCCCGGGCTGATCAGCATGGAGCAGTTGCTGGCCAAGG
Organism: Comamonas badia DSM 17552; assembly: GCF_000484635.1. Lineage (GTDB taxonomy): Bacteria > Pseudomonadota > Gammaproteobacteria > Burkholderiales > Burkholderiaceae_C > Comamonas_C > Comamonas_C badia. The sequence continues at coordinate 67,322 of NZ_AXVM01000003.1, forward strand.
GACGCGAATGGGATGGCGCGCACCCGGACCAGTGGCGGGCGGGCCTGGACCGGCTCACGCCGCAGGACACCTCCATCATCCTCTACACCTCCGGCACCACCGGGCGGCCCAAGGGCGTGTGCCTGTCGCACGAGGGCTTCGTGGTGGCGGCCAGGGGCGGGCAGGAAGTGGACAGTCTCACGGCCAGCGAGAACATCGTCTCCTACCTGCCGCCGGCCTGGGCGGGCGACCATCTTTTTTCCTACGCGCAGTGGCTTGCCGTGGGCTTCACGATCAACTGCCCCGAGGACGCGAGCACCGTGGCCATCGATCTGCGCGAGATCGGGCCGACCTACTACTTCGCGCCGCCGCGGATTTTCGAAGGCCTGCTGACCTCGGTCTCGATCCGCATGGAGGACGCCGCCGCGCCCAAGCGCTGGCTGTTCGAGCGCTGCATGCGGCTGGCCAGGCGGGTCGGCGCAGATCTCCTGGACGGCAAGAACGTGGGCGCGCTCGACAGGCTCAAGTACCGCGCGGCCGACCTGCTGATCTACGGACCGCTGCGCAACGCCATGGGGCTCTCGCGCATCCGCGTCGCCTATACGGCGGGCGCGGCGATCGGCCCGGACCTGTTCCGTTTTTTCCGCTCCATCGGCGTCAACCTCAAGCAGCTCTATGGCTCCACCGAAACCTCGGCCTATGTCTGCATCCAGCGCGATCGGCAGGTGGATCTGGCCGCCGTCGGCCAGGCGGCGCCGCATGTACAGGTGCGCATTGCGGACAACGGCGAGGTGCTGGTGAAAAGCAAGGCGCTGCTCAAGGAGTACTACAAGCGGCCCGACGCCACCGCCGAAGTGCTGGATGCGGAGGGCTGGTTTCACACCGGCGACGCCGGTCTCATCGACGCCGCCGGACAGCTGCGCATCATCGACCGCGCCAAGGACGTGGGCAAGCTCGCGGGCGGCGCGATGTTCGCGCCCAACTACCTCGAAAACAAGCTCAAGTTCTTCCCGCAGATCAAGGAGGCGGTGTGCTTCGGCCACGACCGCGAGCAGGTCTGCGCCTTCGTCAACATCGACTTCGACGCCGTCGGCAACTGGGCCGAGCGCCAGGGCCTGCCGTATGCGGGCTACGTGGATCTGGCGGGAAAGCCGCAGGTGCTGGAGATGATGCGCGAGTGCATGGCGCAGGTAAACGCGGACCTGGCCGCCGAGGAAGGCATGGCCGACACGCAGATCGCGCGCTTCCTGGTGCTGCACAAGGAACTGGACCCGGACGACGACGAACTCACGCGCACGCGCAAGGTGCGGCGCACCTTCATCGCCGAAAAATACGGCGTGCTGATCGATGCGCTGTACAGCGGCAAGACCGAGCAGTTCATAGAAACCAAGGTGAAGTTCGAAGACGGGCGCAGCGGCAGCGTCTCGGCCACGCTGAAGGTGCTGGACGCCAAGACCTGGCCCGCCGCAAGGAAAGCCGCATGAGTGAAATTGCTACACCGATGAGAGCTGACGATACGCACCAGCAAAGCGCTTCAGGTCAAAATAGCCAAAGAAATATCGGCGGCGTGATTCTGCAGGTGCAGAACATCAGCCTGCGCTTTGGCGGCGTGAACGCGCTCACCGACATCAGCTTCGACGTGCGCGAGCACGAGATCCGCGCCATCATCGGCCCCAACGGCGCCGGCAAGAGCTCGATGCTCAACTGCATCAACGGCGTGTACACGCCCACCGAAGGCTCGATCACCTTCCGCGGCCAGACCTTCAGCCACATGAACAGCCGCCAGGTAGCCGAGATGGGCGTGGCGCGCACCTTCCAGAACCTGGCCCTGTTCAAGGGCATGAGCGTGCTGGACAACATCATGACCGGGCGCAACCTGAAGATCAAAAGCAACCTCTTCCTGCAGGCGCTGCGCTGGGGCCCGGCCGAGCGCGAGGAGATCCGCCACCGCGAATTCGTCGAGCACATCATCGATTTCCTGGAAATCCAGGCGCATCGCAAGACACCCGTGGGGCAGCTGCCCTACGGTCTTCAGAAACGCGTGGACCTGGGCCGGGCGCTGGCGATGGAGCCGCAGGTGCTGCTGCTCGACGAGCCGATGGCGGGCATGAACGTCGAGGAAAAGCAGGACATGAGCCGCTTCATCATCGACGTGAACGACGAGTTCGGCACCACCATCGTGCTGATCGAGCACGACATGAGCGTGGTGATGGACATCAGCGACCGTGTCGTGGTGCTGGATTACGGCAAGAAGATCGGCGACGGCACGCCCGATGCAGTGCGCGCCAACCCGGACGTGATCCGCGCCTATCTGGGCGCAGGACATTGAGGGGCGATGCCATCGAACGCACAAGGTATTAAACATGGGCTTTTTTCTCGAAACCCTGATCGGCGGCCTGATGGCCGGCATGCTCTACGCCCTGGTGGCGCTGGGCTTCGTGCTGATCTTCAAGGCCTCCGGCGTGTTCAACTTCGCGCAGGGCGCGATGGTGCTGTTCGCGGCGCTGGCCATGGCGCGCTTTGCCGAATGGCTGCCGCAGTGGACCGGCATCGAAAGCCGCGTCATCGCCAACCTGGCGGCCTTCGCCATCGCCGCCGTCATCATGTTCATCGCCGCCTGGCTCATTGAGCGGCTGGTGCTGCGCTACCTGGTGAACCAGGAGGGCACGACGCTCCTGATGGCGACGCTGGGCATCGCCTATTTCATGGAGGGCGCGGGCCAGAGCCTGTTCGGCAGCGAGATCTACCGCATCGACATCGGCATGCCCAAGGACCCGGTGCTGATCCTGCAGGACACCTTCGAGGGCGGCGTGATGGTCAACCCCGAGGACCTGATCGCCGCCGCCATCGGCGCGGTGCTGGTGGCGCTGCTGGCGCTGTTCTTCCAGAAGACCACCACCGGCCGTGCGCTGCGCGCCGTGGCCGACGACCACCAGGCGGCGCAATCGGTCGGCATTCCGCTCTCGCGCATCTGGGTCATCGTCTGGTGCGTGGCAGGCGTCGTCGCACTGGTGGCGGGCATGATCTGGGGCAGCAAGCTGGGCGTGCAATTTTCGCTGGCCACGCTGGCGCTGCGCGCGCTGCCTGTGGTGATTCTCGGCGGCCTCACCTCGGTGCCCGGCGCCATCGTCGGCGGGTTGATCATCGGCGTGGGCGAAAAGCTCTCCGAGGTCTACCTGGGCCCCTTCGTCGGCGGCGGCATCGAGATTTGGTTCGCCTACGTGCTCTCGCTCGTGTTCCTGCTGTTCCGGCCGCAAGGACTGTTCGGAGAGAAGATCATTGATCGCGTTTGAGCTGCCGATGACCACTCGCTGCGCTCGCATGACCGGGCTTCGCCACGATGACGGAATGACGACGTGCCACTCGTCATGGCGCGAAGCGCCGTCATCGCTGCCGCGCAGTGGCGCAGTCATGCGCGCGCAGCGAGCAGTCATCCAGCGTCGGTAACACGAGAGAAGCCCCACCATGTTCTACCGCGAAAACGGCCAGTTCAAGACCAGCTACCAGGCTGACCAGCAGATATTCCCGATCACGCAGGACCGCATCGCGGTATTTGCCATCATCGCGTTCGCCTTCATCGGCGTGCCGCTGCTGGCCAGCGAATACCTGTTCAACGCGATCCTGATCCCCTTCCTCGTGATGGCGCTCGCTGCCCTTGGCCTGAACCTGCTCTCGGGCTACTGCGGCCAGATTTCACTGGGGGGCGCGGCCTTCATGGCCGTCGGCGCCTACGGCGCGTACAACTTCATCATGCGCGTGCCGGGCATGCCGCTGCCGCTCGCACTGCTGCTGGGGGGCGTCTGCGCAACCGTTTTTGGCGTGCTCTTCGGCCTGCCCAGCCTGCGCGTGCGCGGGCTGTACCTGGCCGTGGCCACGCTGGCGGCTCAGTTCTTTGCCGACTGGGCGTTTCTGCGCATCAAATGGTTCACGCTGGACAACGCCTCCGGCTCGGCCGCCGTGCCGGGGCTCACGCTCTTGGGCATGAACATCCAGGGCGACGTGAGCCGCTACCTGTTCTGCCTGACGGTGCTGACCGTGCTGGCGCTGCTGTCCAAGAACCTGGTGCGCAGCGCCATCGGGCGCGAGTGGATGGCGATGCGCGACATGGACGTGGCCGCCGCGGTGATCGGCATCCGCCCGATGTACGCCAAGCTCAGCGCGTTCGCGGTGAGCAGCTTCGTGCTGGGCATCGCGGGCGGGCTCTGGGCCTTCTTTTACCTCGGCGCCTGGGAGCCGGCGGCGTTCTCGCTCGACCTCTCCCTCAAGCTGCTGTTCATGGTCATCATCGGCGGGCTGGGCTCCATCATGGGCAGCTTCTTCGGCGCCGCTTTCATCGTCGTGCTGCCGATTGCGCTCAACCAGTTTCTGCCCTGGGTGGCCAGCCTGTTCGGCTTCATGATCACCACCACCGCCGCCTCGCACGCCGAGCTGATGATTTTCGGCGTGCTGATCTGCTGGTTCCTCATCGTCGAGCCGCATGGCCTGGCCAAGCTCTGGTCCACCGGCAAGCAAAAAATGCGCGTCTGGCCCTTCCCGCACTGACCTTTCCCAGCCCAATCCTTTCACGGCCCGATGCTTTTCCCCTTCCTTCCAACCACCTAAAGGAGACACCATGAAGCAATGGAAGATCGCAGCGGTTGCAGCCGCCACCCTGTTCACCGCGCTGGGCGCCACCAGCGTGAGCGCCGCCGAGCAGTACATGCCCGTGCTGTCGTACCGCACCGGCCCCTATGCCCCCAACGGCGTGCCGATCGCCGACGGCATCGTGGACTACATGAAGCTCGTCAACGAGCGCGGCGGCATCAATGGCGTCAAGCTCCTGATCGAAGAGTGTGAAACCGCCTACGACACGGCGCGCAGCGTCGAGTGCTACGAGCGCACCAAGGCCAAGAACGGCGGCGCGGTCGCCATCCAGCCCTGGTCCACGGGCGCCACCTTCGCGCTGACCGAAAAGGCACCGCTGGACAAGATTTCACTCGTCACGCTGGGCTATGGCCGCAGCGAAAGCGCCGACGGCTCGGTCTTCAAGTGGAACTTCCCGCTGGCGGGCAACTACTGGGTCGGCGCGGACGTCATCATCCAGGCCATCGGCAAGCGCGAGGGCGGCCTTGAGAAGCTCAAGGGCAAGAAGATCGCGCTGATCTACCACGACAGCCCCTACGGCAAGGAATCCATCCCCATGGTGCAGGAGCGCGCCAAGCAGCTGGGCTTTTCCGTCATGGAATTGCCCGTCGCCCACCCCGGCGTGGAGCAGAAGGCCACCTGGCTGCAGATCCGCAAGGAGCGCCCCGACTACGTGATCATGTGGGGCTTTGGCGTGATGAACTCCACCGCCCTGAAGGAAGCGCAGGCCACGGGCTATCCGCGCGACAAGATGTACGGCAGCTGGTGGGCCGGCGCCGAGCCGGACGCGCGCGACGCCGGCGAATCCGCCAAGGGCTACAACGCCGTGGCGCTGCAGAACAGCACCGACAAGAATGCCGCCGTCGTCAAGGAAGCGCTGGAGAAGCTCTACGCCAAGGGCAAGGGCACGGCATCCAGCAAGGATGAAGTGGGCGAGGTGCTCTGGCTGCGCGGCGCGATGAGTTCGATGGTCGTGGTCGAAGGCATCCGCCGGGCGCAGGAACGCTTCGGCAAGGGCAAGGTCATGAACGGCGAGCAGGTGCGCTGGGGCCTGGAAAACCTGAACCTGACGGCCGAGCGCATCAAGGAGATCGGCTTTGACAACGTGATCCGGCCGCTGGCCACCAACTGCCAGGACCACATGGGCTCGTACTGGGCGCGTATCGAGACCTGGGACGGCAAGCAGTGGAAGATCTCCAGCGACTGGATGCAGGGCGATGAGCAGATCATCAAGCCGATGATCAAGGCCGCCGCCGCCAAGTACGCGCAGCAGCAGAAGATCACCCCGCGCACGGGCGCGGACTGCGATTCCTGATCGCATCACAGCACTGGGCGGCTCCTGCGGGAGCCGCCCATCGCCAGGGCGGCGCGCTGCCCTGGCGTGGTGTTACCGGATATCGCCATGGACACAGCAAAAACCCTCATCAACGTCAACGGCATCGAGGTCATCTACAACCACGTGATCCTCGTGCTCAAGGGCGTCTCGCTCAGCGTGCCCGAGAGCGGCATCGTCGCCATCCTGGGCGGCAATGGCGCGGGCAAGACGACGACGCTGCGCGCCATCTCCAATCTGCTCAAGGGCGAGCGCGGCGAGGTCACCAAGGGCACGATAGAACTGCGCGGCGAGCGCATCGAAAACCTGACACCCTCCGATCTGGTCAGGCGCGGTGTGATCCAGGTGATGGAAGGGCGCCATTGCTTTGCCCACCTCACCATCGAAGAGAACCTGCTGACGGGCGCCTACACCGTGCAGAGCCGCGGCGAGATCGAGGCCAATCTGCAGAAGGTCTACGCCTATTTCCCGCGCCTGAAAGACCGCTGCAAAAGCCAGGCCGCCTATACCTCGGGCGGCGAGCAGCAGATGTGCGCCATCGGCCGTGCACTGATGAGCAGCCCCAGCGTGGTGCTGCTCGATGAGCCCTCCATGGGCCTGGCGCCGCAGATCGTGGAAGAGGTGTTCAACATCGTCAAGGACCTGAACACGCGGGAGAAAACCACCTTCCTGCTGGCCGAGCAGAACACCAACATGGCGCTGCGATACGCCGACTACGGCTACATCATGGAAAGCGGGCGCGTCGTGATGGACGGCACGGCACAGTACCTGGCCAGCAACGAGGATGTGAAAGAGTTCTATCTGGGCGTGGGCGGCGCCCAGCGCAAGAGCTTTCGCGACGTCAAGAGCTACAAACGCCGCAAGCGCTGGCTTGCTTGACATAATGATAGCTATCTGTGCTTAACCCATAAGGGTTTGAGCCCTATTTGACCAAAATCCGCACCTGAAAGACCAGCGCATGACCGAGTTTTACGACGCGCTCGAAACCCGCTCTCCCGACGAACGCGAAGCCGCCCACATGGCCGCGCTGGCCGCTCAGGTGGCGCACGCGCAGCAGCACTCGGCGGCCTTCGCCGAAATTTTGAAAGGCGTGAACGCCCGCGCCATCACCAGCCGCGCTGCGCTTGCACAACTGCCCGTCACGCGCAAATCCAGCCTGCACGAACGCCAGGCCCAGGGGCGCAGGGGCGGCGCCGGCCCCTTCGGCGGTTTTGCCGTCCACGGCTGGGGCGCGCAGATGCCGCGCGTCTTCGCCAGCCCCGGGCCGATCTACGAGCCCGAGGGCGCTCGGCAGGATTACTGGCGCATGGCGCGCGCCCTCTTTGCCGCCGGCTTTCGCCGCGGCGAGCTCATCCACAACTGCTTTTCCTACCATTTCGTGCCCGCCGGCTCGATGATGGAAACCGCCGCCCATGCGCTGGGCTGCACGGTGTTTCCAGGCGGCACCGGGCAGACCGAGCAGCAGGTGCAGGCGATTGCGGACCTCCAGCCCGCCGGCTACATCGGCACGCCAAGCTTTCTCAAGATCATCCTGGAAAAGGCCGCGGAGATGGGCGTGCCGCTCGCCGGCTTCGGCAAGGCGCTGGTCTCGGCCGAGGCCTTCCCGCCCTCGCTGCGCGACTGGCTGGCCGAGCGCGGCATGCAGGGCTACCAGAGCTACGGCACCGCCGACCTGGGCCTGATCGCGTACGAGACCGAGGCGCGCGAAGGTCTGGTGCTCGATGAAGGCGTGATCGTCGAGATCGTGCGTCCCGGCACCGGCGACCCGGTATCCGAAGGCGAGGTGGGCGAGCTCGTCATCACCACGCTCAACCCCGACTACCCGCTGATCCGCTTCGCCACCGGCGATCTCTCGGCCGTGCTGCCCGGCCCCTGCCCCACGGGCCGCACCGCCACCCGCATCAAGGGATGGATGGGGCGCGCCGACCAGACCACCAAGATCCGCGGCATGTTCGTGCACCCCGAGCAGGTGGCCGAGGTGGCCAAGCGCTTTCCGCAGGTGCTCAAGGCGCGGCTCGTGGTCAGCGGCGAGACCGGCAACGACACGATGACCTTGCAGGTGGAAACGCGCGAGACCGCGGCAGGCCTGGCGGAGCAGCTGGCCAGCACGCTGCGCGAGGTGACCAAGCTGCGCGGCGAGGTAGCCATGGTGGCGCCGGGGAGCCTGGCCAACGACGGCAAGGTGATCGAGGATGCGCGCAGCTACAAGTGATCCGTCGGTAGAATGGCGGGCTTTGCTCACTGAAACCTTTTAGCCATGTCCACACAGAACGACGAACACCAAGGCTTTGTCCTGGCGCTGCTGGTTGCGCTGGTGCTGTTCGTACTCATCTTTGTCTTCTCGATCGCCTTCACCCGCATCGACCACAAGACTGCGGCGCCTGCCGTGGCGGCGGCCCCCGTGGCCGCGGTGGTGGCGGGCGATGCCGCCCAGGTGGTGGTGCTCGATGGCATGGTGAAGTTCTACTTCGCCAGCGGCAAGGCCGATGTGGCCGACGGCGCTGGCCAGGCGCTGGCCGTGATCGTCGAAGGCGTGAAGGCGGGCAAAAAGGCCGTCATCAGCGGCTTTCACGACACCACCGGCAGCCAGCAGGTGAATGAAGAGCTGAGCAAGCAGCGCGCCATCGCCGTGCGCGATGCGCTGCTGGCGCTGGGCGTGCAGGAAGGCAGCGTGGAGCTGCGCAAGCCTGAAAACTCTGCCGTGCAAGGCAACCCGGCCGAGGCGCGGCGCGTGGAAGTCACGCTGCAATAAATAATCGCAGCTTCCGACGAACAACGGCAGCCACTGGCTGCCGTTGTTGTTTCATTCCAATTCCAGATCGTTCGAGTACGCGAAGGCGAAGCGAAGACAGTGCTGCAGCACGGCAAGGCGAACCAACGCAGTTATACGTTTGAAGGCGAAGTCGTATCAGACGGGCCAGCCGCGCAGCTCGCCCCACTCCTGCCACGGCGCGCGCGGCGTGCGCAAGCGGTTGATGGGCGCCGCCGTATCCTCATGGCCCAGCGCCACGCCACAGGCAATCTCATAGGGTTCGGGCAGCCCCAGCACCGGCGCCAGGGCGCTGCGGTAGCGCCGCCAGAAGCCCTGTGGGCAGCTGGCCAGCCCCTGCTCCACCGCCAGCAGCATGAGCGACTGCAGGTAGACGCCGAGATCGGCCCACTGCGGCAGCCCCATGCGCCGGTCCATGCAGATCAGCACGCCCACCGGCGCGCCAAAGAAAGCCGCGTTGCGCGCAAACCAAGCCAGGCGCCCCGCCTTGTCCTCGCGCGCCAGGCCCATCGTGGCATACATGTCCTCGCCGTTGGCGAAGCGGCGCGTGCGGTAGGGCTCCCACAGGCTGGCGGGATAGTGCCCGCCGTCCTCGCCTTCGGCCTGCGCCGCGGTGGCGATCACCTGTGCCAGCGGCTCGCCCGTGAGAGCGACCACGCGCCAGGGCTGTACATTGCCGCCCGAGGCCGCGCGTGCCGCCTGCTGCAACAGGTTCTGCACCAGAATGGCCGGCAAGGGTGTGGGCAAAAAGGCTCGTACCGAGCGCCGGGCCTGCAAAGCCTGCTCTACATTCATGGTGGACCCGTTCATCAGCCGCGCTCCAGCACGCGCTGTGCGAGGCGCAGGTGCGGCCTGTCTATCATCTGCCCATCGAGCTGCAAGGCCCCTGCGGACGGCTGGGCCGCAAACGCATCCACCACCTTCTGCGCCCAGACGCGCTCCTCCCGAGTCCAGGTAAAGGCTGCGTTGATAGGCGCGATCTGGCTCGGGTGGATCGCCATCTTGGCGACGTAGCCGTCGCGCCGCGCCTCCCGCGCCTCCTGCCCTACGGCGTCCTCCGCATTGATCGCCACGCTCACGGTATCCACCGCCCGCACGCCTGCCGCTGCGGCAGCGTACAGACACATGGCGCGCGCCAGGCGATAGGGCTCGGTCAGCTGGCCGTCTGCCCGGTTGGTCTGCGCACCAATGTCCGCCGCCAGATCTTCCGCACCCCAGGTGATGCCCCACAGCCGCTCGCTCACACCCGCAAGCTCGCCCATGCGGAACATCGCCGCACCGGTTTCGGAGGCAATCGCCAGCACCCGAATGCTGCCGGGCTCGATACCGAAAGCCACCTCCAGCGCATCGAGCTGATGGCACAGCGGCGCCAGCGATTCACGCCCTTCGCACTTGGGCAAGACGATGCCGAAGGGCCGGCCCGGCACCACGGCGGCCAGGTCCTGCAGCAGCAGGCCGGTGGTGGCGGGGTTCACGCGCACCCAGATCTGCTGGTGCGCCGGCTGGGCGGTCAGCATCCGCGCCACCTGCTGGCGCGCCTCCTGCTTGGCGGCGGGGGGCACGGAATCTTCCAGATCGAGGATCAGCGCGCCCGCCTGGCTCTGCTGCGCCTTGAGGTAGCGGTCCGGCCGGTTGCCCGGCACGAAAAGCATGCAGGCGGCGCTCATGCGGCACCTGCGCCGGGGCGTTTGTGCATCAGCGCCGCGCGCCTGCAGCGGCAGACCACCGCGCCGTCCTGGTTCAGGCCCACATGCTCGAATTCGATGATGCCCGCCATCGGGCGCGATCGGCTCTCGCGCTTGGAAAGCACCGTGGTCTGCACATGGACGGTGTCGCCATGAAACACCGGCGCGGGAAAGCGGATGTCGCTCATGCCGAGGTTGGCCACCGTGGTGCGAAACGTGGTGTCGTTGACCGACATGCCGATCACCAGCCCGAGCGTGAACAGGCTGTTGACCAAGGGCCTGCCGAATTCCGTCTGCGCCGAAAAGTGGCGATCGATGTGCAGCGGCTGCACATTCATCGTGAGCGTGGAAAACAGCACGTTGTCCATCTCGGTGACGGTGCGCGTCCAGGCATGGTCAAAGCGATGGCCCACCTCGAATTCCTCGAAATACAAACCCGGCATGTGTTTCCCCTTGTCAAGCGCCTTCAGTTTCCATTTGTACCAGCAAGGCGCCCCTGGCCACCGTCGCGCCCAGCGCCACGGGCAGGCCGGTGACGACGCCATCGCCCGGGGCAGTGAGCGTGTGAAAAAGCTTCATCGCTTCGAGCACCGCCACCGGCTGGCCTGCCGAGACCCTGTCGCCCACGGCGACCAGGGTTTGCGACAGCACGCCGGGCAGTTCGGCCAGCACGCTGCCGCCCTGCTGCGCGCCGCCGGCGTGCGCTGCCGCCGCATGCGCAACGGCAGAGGCCACCTGCACGCACGCCGACCATCCCGCGCACCACACCCAGGTCTGCGCCTCGCGTTGCAACACCCTGTAGACCCGGCCGCTGGCAACGCCGCGCCAGGCGCCCACCCCCGCCGCCTCGATCTGCCACGAGGCCTCTCCGTCCGGGGCCAGCACTTCGCCGCCGTGCAGCCCCAGGCACACCTGCAGCGCCGCATGCTGCCCGTTCTGCGTCACGCAGACATTGGCGCGGCCAACCCCCTCGACCTGCGCGGTGACGCGCCAGCTGCGCAGGCAGGCCATGGGCCTGTCATCGCCCGCCACCTGCTGCGCCCGCACCCAGGCCAGCGCCGCGGCCGCCCGCGCCTCCTGCACCAGCGCCGCATCGGGCTGCCAGCCCCCACCCCAATGCGCAGGCAGAAAATCCGTGGTCAGGGTGGCCTCGAACGCCGGGTGCCGCAGCACATCCAGCAGCATCGCCTGGGTGGTCTGCAGGCCGCCCACCTGCAATTGGGAGAGCCCCTGCTCCAGCCTGCGCCGCGCCATCGCGCGGCTGGACCCGTGGCCTATGACCTTGGCCACCATGGAGTCGTAGTGCGGCGTGATTTCGCTTTGCGCGTCGATGCCGCTGTCGATGCGCACGCCCGGCAATGGCGGCTCGACCCACGCGAGCACGGGCCCGAACGAAGGTGCGAAACCCTCGGCCGGTGATTCGGCATTGACGCGCGCCTCGATCGCCCAGCCGGTCTGGCGCAACTCCCCTTGCGTCCATGGCAGGGGCTCGCCGGCGGCAGCGCGGATCTGCCACTCCACGAGGTCCAGGCCCGTGGTCAGTTCCGTCACCGGGTGCTCCACCTGCAGCCGCGTGTTCACTTCCAGAAAATACGGCGCATCGCCATGATCGGCGTCCAGCACGAATTCGACCGTGCCCGCCGAGTCATAACCGATGGCGCGGCCCAGCGCCAGCGCCGCTTCAAAAAGCCGCTGCTTCACGCCCGCATCCAGATGGTTGGCGGGCGCCTCTTCAATGAGCTTCTGGTAGTTGCGCTGGATGGAGCATTCGCGCTCGAACAGGTGCAGGAGCCGCCCATGCCGGTCACCCAGCAACTGCACTTCCACGTGGCGCGGGCGGGTGATGAAGCGTTCCAGCAGCACCTTGGCATCGCCGAAAGCGGCCTGCGCCTCGGCCCGCGCGGTGGCGAGCTGCTGGTCGAAATGCGCCAGGCCATCCACACGGCGCATGCCCTTGCCGCCGCCGCCGCCGCTGGCCTTGATGAGCAGCGGAAAACCGATGCGCTCGGCCTCGGCGCGCAAGACCGCCGGACTCTGGTCATCGCCGTCATACCCCGGGATGCACGGCACGCCGGCCGCGCGCGCAATGCGCTTGCTCTCGATTTTGGAGCCCATGGAGGCAATCGCCTCGCGGTGCGGGCCGATGAAGGTGATGCCAGCGTTTGCACAGGCATCGATCAGCGCCAGGCGCTCCGAAAGGAATCCGTAACCCGGGTGAATCGCCTGCGCGCCGGTCTTGAGCGCGGCCGCGATGACCGCCTCGGCATTCAGGTAGGAATCCTGCGCACGCGCCGGGCCTATGCAGACGGCTTCGTCCGCCGCGCACACATGGCGGGCGCTGGCGTCGGCCTCGGAATACACCGCCACGGTCCAGATGCCCATGTCGCGGCACGTGCGCAGCACACGGCAAGCGATCTCACCTCTGTTCGCAATCAGGATTTTTTCAAACATCGCGCCACCCCTCACATCCGGTACACCGGGCTCTGGCCCTCGAAGCGCGGCGTGCTTTCATCCGCGAGCTGCAGGCAGATGCCGAGCACGTCGCGCGTCTGCGCCGGTTCGATGATGCCGTCGTCCCACAAGCGCGCCGTCGCGTAGTAAGGGTCGCTCTGTTCCTCGAACTGCACCCGGGTGCGGGCATCGAGCGCGGCGATTTCCGCCTCGTCCACCGGCCCCTTGAGCGAGGCGCGGCGCAGGTCGGTGAGCACCGTGCTGGCCACATCCGGGCTCATGGTGGCGATGCGGCTGGCAGGCCAGGCAAAGACGAAGCGCGGACCAAAGCCCCGGCCGCACATGCCGTAATTGCCCGCGCCGTAGCTGCCGCCGATCAGCACCGTGAAGCGCGGCACGCGCGCCGTGGCCACGGCATAGACCAGCTTGGCCGAATGCTTGGCGATGCCGCCGCGCTCGGCCTCGGTGCCGACCATGAAGCCGGTGATGTTCTGCAGGAACAGGATGGGAATGCGCCGCTGGTTGCACAGCTCGATGAAATGCGCGCCCTTGACCGACGATTCGGAGAACAGCACGCCGTTGTTCGCCAGGATGCCGACCGGGTAGCCGTGGACATGGGCGGTGGCGCAGACCAGCGTGCCGCCGTACTCGGGCTTGAACTCGTTGAAGTCGCTCGCGTCCACCAGGCGCTCGATCACCGCGCGCACGTCATAGGGCTGGCGCAGATCGGTGCCGATGAGGGCGGGAATCTCCGCGGCATCGTGCAGCGGCGCGCGCACCGGCTGGCGCGCGGCAGCGGCGTGCGTCTTCCAGTTGAGCTGGGCCACGATGCCGCGCAGCTGCTGCAGCGCCTGCATCTCGTTCATCGCGAGGTAGTCCGTCACGCCGGAGACGCGCGCATGCATCGCCGCGCCGCCCAGGGTTTCGCCGTCCACCACCTCGGCAATCGCGGCCTTCACGATGGGCGGCCCCCCCAGGTGGATGCGCCCCGTGCCCTGCACCATGATGGACTCATCCGACAGCGCCGGGATGTAGGCCCCGCCCGCCGTGCAGCCGCCGAACACGGCGGAGAGCTGCGGCAGGCCGTCGGCGCTCATGCGGCACTGGTGGTAGAAGATGGTGCCGAAATGCCCGTAGTCGGGGAACACCTGGTCCTGCATCGGCAGGTAGGCGCCGCCGCAATCGACCAGATACAGGCAGGGCAGGCGGTTGTCCCAGGCGATCTCCTGCGCGCGCACGTGCTTGCGCACCGTCTCGGGAAAGAAGCTGCCACCCTTGACCGTGGCATCGTTGGCGATGAGCATGCAGTTCACGCCCGCGACGCGGCCGATGCCGGTCACGATGCCGGCGGCCGGCGCCTCGTTGCCATGCAAGCCCCAGCAGGCCAGCGGCGAGAGCTCCAGGAACGGGCTGCCAGGGTCGAGCAGCAATTCAATGCGCTCGCGCACCGGAATCTTGCCGCGCGTCTTGTGGCGTTCGCGCAGTTTTTCACCGCCGCCCGCGATCGCCCAGCGCATGCGCTCGTGCAGGGTGGCAAGGGCGGCGTCGTAATCGCGCCGGCGTTGTTCAGACGTACTGGACATGGTCATGGCTTTCCCGCCGCGGGCGGCCAGCGCTGCTGCAGCCCGTAGAGCATGAGTTCGGTGAGTTCGTCGGCCACCGCCTTGAGCGCGAGCGTGCCGCCCTGGAACCATTCCAGGCTGCCGTTCATCACCGTGATGAGAAACAGGCGCGCCAGGCGCAGATCGCGCCGCCGGTCGAAGCCGCCAGCCGCGGCGCAGCGCGCCAGCAGCGATGCCCAATAGCGTTCATAGGCATCGCGCAGCGGCAGATGCGCGTCGCGCACGCCTTGCGGCACCTGGCCGAAGATGCGGACGTTGGCCGAGGTGTAGTCCTGCCGCTCCATCATGGCCTGCAGATGGGCGTGGATAGCGGTTTGCAGCAGTGCAAGAGCGTCGGCGTCGGCCGGCAGCGCATCGACGGCATGGCGCACATCATCAAACACTTGTTCGACACCCAGGCGCAACACTTCGGCGACGATGGCGTCGCGCGAATCAAAGTAGTGGTACAGGCTGGCCGCGCGCATGCCTGCCAGTGCAGCGATCTCGCGCAACGACGTACTGGCATAGCCTTGCGTGCGGAACAGGCGCGCCGCGGCATCCAGCACCAGCTGGCGGGTGCCGGCGGCGATTTCGGCGGAAGGGTGGATGGCGACTGGCATGGATTACCGTTGAATTTATCTAATGATTGTTAGTTTGTCAATATCGCAATTCCGTTGACACACCTGCGATATGCACATATATTCAATCGATTGATTGTTAGGTAAATGCCATGATCACCGATTCCCTGACTGCCGCCTTCCCCTTTCTGACCGCTGAACATGAAATGCTGTGCGATACCGTGCGCCGCTTTGTGCGCGAGCGCGTGCTGCCCCACGCGGACGCGTGGGAAGAAACCGGTTTCGTGCCGCGCGAGGCGCTGCGCGAAATGGGCGAGCTGGGCCTGCTCGGCATCCGCTACCCGCAGGAATTCGGCGGCTCGGCGCTGGATGCGCTTTCCACCGTGGTACTGGCCGAAGAGCTGGGACGCAGCAGCTACGGCGGCTTTGCCATCACCGTGCTGGTGCATACCGACATGGCGAGCCCCCATCTCTTTCATGCCGGCTCGCCGGAACAGCAGCAGCGCCTGATGCCCGAGCTCATCGCCGGGCGCAAGATCGCCGCCGTGGCGATGACCGAGGCCGATGCCGGCTCCGACCTGCAGGGCATGCGCACCACGGCGCGGCGCGGCGCCGATGGCTGGGTGCTCAACGGCAGCAAGATGTTCATCACCAACGGCGTGCACGGCGACGTGTACTTCGTGGCCGCCAAGACGGGCGATGCGGGGCGCGGGCGCGAGATATCGATGTTCATCGTCGAAAAGGGCACGCCCGGCTTTCGCGTGGAGCGCCCCTTGAAGAAACAAGGCTGGCTCTCCAGCGACACCGCCGAACTGGTGTTCGAAAACTGCGTGCTGCCCGCCAACGCGCTGCTCGGCGAGGAACACAAGGGTTTTTACGCGCTGGTCAAGAACCTGCAGAACGAGCGTCTGGTGCTGGGCGCGCAGTGCATGGGCGAGGCCGCGCGCGCCATCGAACTCACGCTCGAATGGGTCACGCAGCGCCGCGCCTTCGGCGCCACGCTCTGGGACAAGCAGGCCATCCGCCAGCGCCTGGCCTGGCGCGCCGCGCAGGTGGCGGCCGCGCGCAGCCTGGTCTACACCACCGCCTGGCGCTACGCCATGGGCCAGCAGGTGGTGAGCGAAGTCTCGATGATCAAGGCGCTCGCGGGCACGCTGGTCAACGAGGTGATGTACGACTGCCTGCAATTCCACGGCGGCATGGGCTTCATCCGCGAGACCGCGATCGAGCGCATGGCGCGCGATGCGCGCGTGCAGGCGATCGGCGGCGGCGCGACCGAGGTGATGCTGGAGGAAGTCGCCAAGCGCATGGTGTGATGGCACGGGCCCTTGCCCCCGCGCCAGCATCGGCCGATTGCAAAACGATTCGGCGCAATTGATTGATCACGGCTATGGCTTGACCGACAATGGCGGTCGGCACCCGATGGAAAGCTTGCAAGGCTTGCCCATGGAAAAGCCGGAGTTTCCTCGTGCTTCACCGGCCATCAAACGGCGCCACCGTCAGCACAATTCAAGCAAGGAGACTCTTCACCATGGATCTGCAATACGAGCTCAAGGCAGGCAGCTACTACCTGTATGACATGCGCGAAGCCCCGAGCAAGATCACGGGGGAGCGCCGCTTCAAGCTCAAGACGGACACGGTCGCGATCGCCTTCGACGCGCATACCGGCGAAGTGCACCGCCACGGCAACCCCACGCGCATCCAGTCCTGGGCGCAAACCCAGCGCCGGCGCCTGCGCGCGGCCGGTGCGCTGCTGCAGGCCAACGACATCGTCGTCGTCTCCGGCCCGCTGCCGGTGGACGAACTCAACAAATGCCTGTGGATCCGCGGCTACTGCCGGCGCATGCTCAAGCGCCT
The DNA here is from genome assembly GCF_000484635.1 of Comamonas badia DSM 17552. Classification (GTDB taxonomy): domain Bacteria; phylum Pseudomonadota; class Gammaproteobacteria; order Burkholderiales; family Burkholderiaceae_C; genus Comamonas_C; species Comamonas_C badia. The sequence goes on from NZ_AXVM01000003.1 coordinate 84,199, forward strand.
GGCCACGCTGCCGCACGGCAAGCTGCAGCGCAGCAAGCCAGCCGACTGGAAGAAAGCGGCCTGACCCTGTTCCCGCCGGCCTCCCCGGCCCTCACGCCTGCCCAGCGTCTTCTTCGTCGGCGGGGTGCTCGTGCTTGACCACGGTCACCGGCACCGTGGCATCGCGCACCAGTGCCTGGGACACCGAACCCAGCAGCGCGCCGCGCAGGCCGCCCATGCCGCGCGCCCCGACGACGATCAGGCCGCAGCCGCAATCGTCAGCCATGTCGGCAAGCGTCGCGGCAGGCGAACCGAGCGCAATTTCGGTCTCGCATGCCACACCCGCGCCCTGCGCCAGCGCCACGGCCGACGCCATGAGGTGCTGACCCGCCTCCACGCTCGCCTGCGCGATCACATCGGCATCGCGCGTGGCCAGTTCCAGGAAGGAGGCCTCCTCCTGCACATGGCCCAGCACCAGCGTGGCCTGCAAGCCATGCTCGCGCACCAGGGAAATCGCATGGCGCACGGCATCCAGCGCCAGTTCAGAACCATCGACCGCCACCAGAATTCTCAGCATCGCCACCTCCATCGCCTATCGGTTGGTGCCAGTGTAGGACAGTGGCCGGGGCGGCGCGCTCTGGGACAATCACACCCCTATGCTGCAATTCGACCTGCTTGCCACCGACCCCGCCAGCCACGCCCGGCGCGGCCGCCTCACGCTCAACCACGGGGTGGTGCAAACGCCGATCTTCATGCCCGTGGGCACCTATGGCACCGTCAAGGGCGTGATGCCCAGAAGCCTCACGGAAATGGGCGCGCAGATCATCCTGGGCAACACCTTTCACCTGTGGATGCGCCCGGGGCTGGACATCGTCAGGGGTTTTGGCGGCCTGCACGGCTTTGAGCAGTGGCACAAGCCCATCCTGACGGATTCGGGCGGTTTCCAGGTCTGGAGCCTGGGCGCGATGCGCAAGATCACCGAGGACGGCGTGCACTTCGCCAGCCCCGTCAACGGCGACAAGCTGTTTCTCTCGCCCGAAGTGAGCATGCGGATCCAGACGGTGCTCAATTCCGACATCGTGATGCAGCTCGACGAATGCACGCCGTATGAAACCAGCGGCCACCTGACCACCGAGCCGCAGGCGCGCAAGAGCATGGAAATGAGCCTGCGCTGGGCGGGCCGCTCGCAGGCGGAATTCGCGCGCCTGGCCAACCCCAACGCGCTCTTCGGCATCGTGCAGGGCGGCATGTTCGAGCCCCTGCGCGAAGAGTCGCTGCAGGCGCTCGCGGCGATGGACTTCCCCGGTTATGCGATCGGCGGCGTGAGCGTGGGCGAGCCCAAGGAGGACATGTTGCGCATCATGGCGCACACGCCGCACCGCCTGCCGTCCGAGAAGCCACGCTACCTGATGGGCGTGGGCACGCCCGAGGACCTGGTCGAAGGCGTCGCCTGCGGCGTGGACATGTTCGATTGCGTCATGCCGACGCGCAACGCCAGAAACGGCACGCTGTTCACGCGCTTTGGCGATCTGAAGATCAGGAACGCCCGCCACAAGGACGACCGCCAGCCGCTGGACGCGAGCTGCACCTGCCACGCCTGCGCGGGCGCCGAGGGGGTGAGCTGGAACGACGGTGGCGACAAAGGCTTCTCGCGCGCCTACCTGCACCATCTGGATCGCTGCGGCGAGATGCTCGGGCCGATGCTCGCCACCATCCACAACCTGCACTATTACCTGCAGCTGATGCAGGAAATCCGCGACGCGCTGGATACCGGCCAATACGCGCAGTTCCGCGCCCGGTTCGCGCACGACCGCGCGCGCGGCGTGTAGCAATGGCGCCCTGACCCTCTACCGGAGGTTGGCAATCCTTCACATTTGCCCCTAGGTTTTTTGTTACAACAAGTGGACAATGCAAGCTTCGCTAACAAAGCGGCCGCGCGCGATCTTCTGTCCGCTGGCGCATGTACCTCCCTGTTGCGACCCGCACGCGCGATGCCCTTTCAGCCAGCACCGATGACGACCAGACCCATGCTCCTGCGCGAACATGGGCTGCTGTTCCTGTGCATGCTCGCCGCCTGCCTGGCGGGCATCGCCACGCGGCCCATCGCCTTCATGGCGACCTTCTGGCCGGCCAACGGCCTGCTGCTCGGGCTGATGCTGCGCAACCCGGTCTGGAGCAAGACGCCCCTGGCATGGCTGTCCGCGTGGCTGGGCTTCGTGGCCGCCGATGCCCTCACCGGCGCCGCCCTGGAGCGCAACCTGGTGATCAACGCCATCAACCTGGTGGAAGTGCTGGCCGGCTGGCTTTTCCTGGTGCGCCAGGGCCCGGCCACGCTGGGCTTTCGGCGCCAGCGTTCGGTGCTCGTCATTCTGGTCGGCTGCGTGATCGCCGCCACCACCGGGGCGCTGCTCGGCAGCCTGAGCCGCGATCTGTTCTTTTCCGCATCCGGCTGGCAGACCTTCATCATCTGGGAAAGCGGCGAGCTGTACAACCTGATCCTGTGCCTGCCCGTGGTGCTGGCGGCGCCGCGCGGCTGGTTCTGGCAGTGGCGCTGGCGCCGCGTGCTGCGCCCGCTGGGCAAACTCTGGGGGCTGCCGCTGCTGGCGCTGCTGGCTTCCGAAGCGGCAGCCTTTGCACTGCAGGGTCCGGGCGCGCTGGTGTTTGCCGTACCCGCCCTGGTGTGGTGCGCGATGCTCTACGGCGTGTTTCTCGTGTCGCTGCTGAACCTGCTGGTCGGCCTGTGGAGCACCGCCACGCTGGTGCTGCTGGGCCTGAGCCTGACGCCGGAACAGTTGCTGGACGCGGTGTCGTTCCGCGTCGGCGTTGCCTTGCTGTCGCTGGCGCCGCTGGCCGTCGCGACCGCGCACGCGCTGCACGCCCAGGCGCTGCAGATCCTGCACCGGGCGGTCAACCATGATTTCCTCACCGGCGCGCTGTCACGCCGCGCCCTGATGGAGCGCGGCGCGCAGCAGCTGCAGCGCCTGCAGCGCGAGAGCGCGCCCGTCGCCGTGCTGATGTTCGACATGGACTATTTCAAGCAGGTCAATGACCGCTGGGGCCATGCCCAGGGCGACAGCGTGCTGCAGCAGTTTGCCCAGCTCATCCAGCACAACCTGCGCCCCGGTGAACTGTTCGGGCGCATCGGCGGCGAGGAATTCGCGCTGCTGCTGCCGCATGCCACGCACGCCGGCGCCCAGGCGGTGAGCGAACGCCTGTGCGCCCAGTTGCGGGAACACCGCTTCACCACCGAGGGCGGCGACGAGTTTTCCGTGACCATGAGCGTGGGCCTGCATGCGGGCACGCCCGCCGACACCCCGTACACCATGAGCGAACTGCTGGCGCGCGCCGACGCCGCGCTCTACCACGCCAAGACCACCGGGCGCAACCGGGTGCAGGCCTTCGATGCCGCGGTGATGACGCCGCTGCGCCACGGCGAGATCAGCGCGTAGCCTGCGTCAGGGCCTTTCCGTTGCCGTCCCGCACGAGGGGCAGAAATGCACGAACGCGCTGCGCCGCGTGCTGCAATGTGCGCAGCGTGCAAACAGGCCGATGCCGCAATGCGGGCAAAAATCCGTCGTGCCGTCCTTGAGGTCCACCGCACGCTCGCAGCCCGGGCATACGCCCTTGGCCAGGCGCGACAGCGCAACGTCGTAGCCCAGCCCGCGCCGGCGCTCGGAATCGGGCCGCGCCTCGGCCTGCTTCTGCCGCTCCAGGTAGCGGTTGAGCGCCTGGATGGCAAAGCGCCCGACCAGCACCGTGACGATGATGCCCACCGCATAGCGCACATAGCCGCCATAGCTGGGCAGGTAGGGCACCAGTTCGACAAAGAAGGCAAACAGCGCAAACCAGATGAAACCCCAGACGAAGGGCCACCAGGTGCTCTTGCGTTTTTTTGCAAACAGCCAGCCGGCAACGGCGAGCAGCGGCAGCGTGAGCGCCAGGCGGTAGAGGAAGACGCGCAGCTCCTGCGCACGCTCGGCGCCGGCCATGCGTTCGCGCCCGCCGCGTTCAAGCTCCGCCAGGCGCTGCTGCTGCCCCTGCGCCTGCTGGCGCGCATCCAGCAGCGCCTGCTGCTGCGCCTGCACCGCCTGGCGCGCCTTCAATTCCTGCTGCTGCAGCGCATCGAGCGCGCGAGCCCGGGCGATCACCTCCGGGTCCTGCTCGGAGCGCTGCGTGGCGCTTCGCGTGGCCAGCCAGGCGTTGAGGCTCTCGCGCTCGGTCTGGGTGCTGGAGCGCGCCTTGCCGGCCTGCAGCTCGGCCTGCTCCAGCGCATTGCGCGCCGCCTCCTGCGCCTCGCGCGCGGAACGCGCCTGCGCACGCAGCGGCGCCACCTGCGCCATGTCCAGGTAGTCGTCGAGCTGCGGCGCCGTTTCCACCTGCGGCAGATCGCCGACGATGGTGCCGCCCAGCCCGATCAGAAAGCCGGCAAAAACCAGGGCCACCAGCCACAGGCCGCGGCGAAACCATTTTTCCGACAGACGCAGCGCTTTGCCCATGGCCATGCTCCCATTCTCTTAAAACGATAGCTGTTTGCGCTTTCAGGGAAAGCGCCAAACCCCGATTTTGACCATGGTATTCACGGGGTTTGCCACCCGGAGGACAATCCACCCATGACACAGCCAAGCACGAATACCGCCCCCTGGGAGCGCATCATCGCCGACGCAGGCGATGCGCTGATTTTCATCGACGCGCAAGGCGTGATCCGCGTCTGGAACGCACGCGCCGCGGCGCTCTTCGGCTTCAGCGCCGAAGACGCCCTGGGACAGAGCGTGGACCTCATCATTCCCGCCCACCTGCGCGAGGCGCACTGGCGCGGCTTCAACCGCGCGATGGAAAGCGCCCACACCGCCAGCCAGGAGGTGCGCACCACGCGCGGCGTGCACCAGGACGGGCGCAAGCTGTATGTGGACATGAGCTTTGCCATCGTCACCGATGGCGCCGGGCAGGCGCTGGGCTCGGTGGCGATGGCGCGCGACGCGACCGGGCGCTACCTGGCCGCGCTGGCCGCGCGCAAGGCGGCCGCCGGCTGACAGCCGGGCCGTGACGCCTCGTCACAACGCTTCAGCCAACGGAAACACGCGCGGCAGCCCCTGTTGACAATGCCCGGCGACCATGGCGCATGCACAACAACACGCAAAGGGAAAATACATGCACCGCATCCTCCTGACCGCCGCCGCCACCGCCGCCTTGGGCCTTGGGCTCGCCGCGGGCGCGCAGGCCGCCACCAGCGCCACCGTCGTCATCCAGGCCGGGCCGCAGCCCGCCATCGCCGCCCCGGTGATGGTGCAACCGCCCCCGCCGCCGCGCTACGAAGCCGTGCCGCGCGCACGCCGCGGCATGGTCTGGTCGCAAGGGCATTGGGAATGGCGCCACCGCGCCTACGTCTGGGTACCCGGCCAATGGGTGCGTGTGCGCCGCGGCCATGCGTGGCAGCAGCCGCGGTGGGTGCGGCAGGGGCCGCAGTGGGTCTTCATCGCCGGCCGCTGGGGCGACGACCGGCCGCGCCACGACCGGGGCCGGCGCGATCACCATGAAAAGCACGATCACCACGACCGCAACCGGCGCTGACCACCGGGCTCAGCGCAGTTCAAGATCGATGGCGCCGAACAGACTCTGGCCGCCGGCGGCCAGCCGCGCCTGCGCCTGCAGCGCATCGCCCGCGCGTAGCCACGCGGTCTTGGCCTCGCCGTCCTGCGCGACCTCTGCGCCGCGCCGCTCCGCCAGACTGCAGAAGCCGCGTGCCGCATCCGCGTTGCTCACCGGCAGCGCGCCGACGATGCTGCCCGCCGCCACGCCGCGCCAGCGCACGCACTGCGCGATGCTGGCGCCGAAATCCAGCGCCATCTCCGGCCCGGTCTCGCACAGCCCGAACTTGCGCCCGTTGAGCTGCACCTGCAGCGTGCACCGCGCCCGCGCGCCGCGCCAAGCCTCGCCCAGCTCGTCGGGCGTGAGGGCGACCGGGGCGAACGCCGTCGCCAGGCTGTGCGGCGAGCCAGGCTGGCCGAGCGTGAGCGCCAGCAGCAGCAACCGCACGCCTTCTGCCGCCTGCTCGGGGCCCGCCGCACGCGGCACGTCGCCCGTGACCACCGCCAGGCCCGCGGCGAAATCCAATGCCTGCACGCCCCCGACCTGCCAACATGCCTGCGGGGCCAGCAGATGGTCCGCCGGGCTCAGCTGGAAAGCGGGCGCCCCCTGCGGGCAGCGCTGCGCATGCGCCGGGTAAACGCTGCCATGCGCCCAGTGGTAGCAGCGCGGCAGCGGTGCGAGGCACTGCGCCGGGTCCAGCGCGAAGGCGTGGCGCGCACGGCCGGCGTTGAGCGCGTCGTAGAGATCCTGCAGCTGCGGCGCAAAGAAGTTCCAGTCTTCCAGCGCCTGCTGCAGGCGGGCGGCGATCCCGCTCGCATAATGCGCCTGCGCCAGGTCGCGCGAGACCACCACCAGCTGGCCATCGCGCGAGCCATCGCGCAGCGTAGCCAATTTCATAGCAAACTTTCCTTGATGTGCGTGCGCAAGAGCCTTGCAAAACGCCTTGATTACTGATGCAGCAACAGCGCATGGTAGCGCCCGCCGCCCGGCGCAGCCTCTGGCTGCTGGGCCTTGCCGTGCTGGCGCTGCACCTGCTGCTGCTCTCCCGCGTGCCGCTGCCATTGGCTCTGTCGGCCAACGCACCGCCCGCCGCCCTGCAGACCCGGGTCCTGGCGCCGCCTGGGCCCTCTGCGCCCGGGCTGCCGCCCCGCGCTGCCGCGCCGCAGTCAGCGCCACGCCCAGCGGCGGCGCGGCGGACGGTGCCCGCCAGGAAGGCGATGCCGGCGCCGGCGCGGCAGGTATCGGAGACCGCCGCCGAAAACACCGCCATCGCCCCCGCGCCCGCGGGCCTGCAGCGCTCCGCCCGCCTGCAGGCGGCCTACGAAAGCTGGCGTGAGCAACAGGTCGGCGTCGGCCCGGCCGCCGCCTTGCCTGAAGCACCGCCCAAAGCGCAGCCCGCCTCTTCCGCCGGCAATGCCCCGCCCGCGGGCGCGCCCGCGCCGGTGGTGCAAGCCCCCACGCCAGCGCCGCCACCGGCCGAGCCCCCCGCACCCAGGCCCACCGCACCGAAACCGGCCGCCGCGCCCCTCTTGCTGCCGCCCTCCACCGTGTTGTCGTTTGACGTGTCGGGCCATGTCAAAGGCTTCAATTACCAGGCGCGCGCGACGCTGGCCTGGCAGATCGACAGCGCCCACTACCAGCTGCGCCAGCAGATTCGCCTGTTTCTGCTGGGTTCGCGCGCCCAGGAGAGCCGCGGACTGGTCACCGCCCGCGGCCTGCAGCCCGAGCGTTTTATCGACGAAGGCAGCAAAACGCGCAACGTGGAGCTCGACCTTGCCGCGCACCAGGCCCGGTTCAGCGACGGCGACACGGCCACAGCGCCCCTGGCCGACGGCACGCAGGACCGGCTGAGCATTTTCGTGCAGCTCGGCGCACTGATCGCCGCGGCCCCCGAACGCTACCCGCGCGGCACGCAGATCAGCTTTGCCACCGTGGGCCCCAAGCGCATCGATCCGTGGACCTTCACCGTCGCCGGACCCGAGGTGCTGCACCTGCCCGCCGGCGACACCCCGGCCATCAAGCTGCAGCGCCTGCCCCGCGGCGGCGACGAGCGCAGGGACACGCTGTGGCTGGGCACCGGACTGCACTACCTGCCGGTGCGCATCCGCCTCGCGGAAGAGGGCGGGGATTTCGTCGACCTGCGGCTTTCCGGCCACGAAAACCCCTGAGCCGGCACCGACACGGCCGATTCATGGAATACTGTCGCGGTCTTGAACGCGGGCGCCCTGCCACCATCTGCCAGCGATAGCAACGGGAGGACCACCATGCACATGCTCTACGACTCAGAATCCTTCGTGGTGGTGCACATGCTGCCCCGGCCCGAGGAGGAAGACGCGCAGGCGGATGCCAAGCCGGTGCCCCAGCTGCTGCGCCACGGCTTTGAAATCGTGGACAAGCGCTCGGGCAAGGAGGTGTATCTGGACGGCTCCTGGGCCGAGCTGTTCCAGCAGCAGATCGTCGCCTGGCAGCGCAACACCCCCTCGCAGGAAGAGGTCGAGGCGACGCTCGAAGGCTACGCGGGTCTGGCGCAGAACCCGGTCGTCCTGCACTGAAATTTGAGTGATTCATGCCACCAACGCCCAATGGACGGGCGTTGGCAGCTATTCAATAAGAAGCATCAACCCGGGTTGCCGTCGATGCGCACCCGGCCCCACCAGCCCAGCAGCCGGCCACCCCAGGCCGCCATGGTGGCGAGCCAGAGTACGGCCGCGAGCGCCAGCAGACTGGTGCTGGCGGCCATCGGCAGCGCGGCGACCACGCGGATCACCACCGTCACCTGCAGCAGCAGGAACAAGCCCCAGAAGAAAGCCCCGGCCTCCAGCGGCCGGCCGCTGTGCCCGGCAGCCACGCGCGAGACCATGGCCACCATCAGCGAGCCCAGACACCCCATGGTGAAGGCATGCAGCGCCGCCAGGTGCCAGACCGGTCCCTGAACGACGGCGCTCCAGGCGCCGGTGGCGGCGGCGATCAGGTTGGTCAGGCCGAGCCAGAGAAAGCCGATGTGCAGCATGCCCAGCAGCGGAATCTTGATGGCCGCCATCAGCCCCCAGCGCACCGTGAGCCAGATGAGCCAAACGCCGATCAGGAGCTCGAAGCAGGTGCGCAGCATCAGCCCGACCATCGCCAGCCAGACCGGCCAACTACCCATGGACAGCCAGACGAACACCGCCTGGGCGCCCACGGCCAGCGCGAGCACGCCCATGACCCAGTTCGGCCGCCAGGCGTCCACGCCCGGCAGCTTGCCGTGGGTGAAGAACGGGATCATGCGGTGCGCCACCGTCATGAAGACCACGCCGACAAAGCCCCACAGCCCGGTGAGCACCCAGGCCAGCGCCAGGTCATAGCGATCGAGCAGCACACTCACGCCCAACCCGGCCACACTGACGCACCCCACGACAAAGGCCGCGCGCACCATCTTGCCGTGCATCTGGTTGGCGGCGCGGCTGGCGCGCACCAGGCCCGCGTACAGCCAGGCCATCAGCACCAGCCCCAGCCACGCCAGCGCCAGCCCCAGCAGCCCCAGGGTTTCGCTGAACAGCCCGCCCAGCAGCCAGACCAGCCAGCCGGCGCACTGCATGAACAGCGGCGCCTGGATCTGCCGCACCGACAGCGGTTCCACATCCAGCCAGCGCGGCCCGGCGGTGAACAGGAAGCCGGAAAAAAACAGAGGAATGAAGCCGAAGCTCATCAGTGCCGCATGCGTGATGAGCGGCGGCGTGCCATCCGCCGGCAGGCCGATGGCGCCGGTGGCGCGGTCCACCTGCACCAGCGCCCACCAGAGGCTGGCGGCAATCAGCACCACGGCGGCCAGCGAAAAGCCCAGACGGTGCGGCGCCAGCAGGATGTAGCGCAGGCGCCAGTGCGGGTCGAGGGGTGCGGCGCTGCTCATCGCGCCACCTCAGGATTGGCGCCGCAACCGGCGCCCAGCAGGGTTTTCATGAAGAGACATTGAAAATGGCAATGCCCCGACGATAGCGCAGCGCAAGCAGCCCCATCCCTGTCAGGGACGCAGAGGGACGCAGCCGCTCCACCCCGCCACCCGGCACGCTCAGCCGCAGCTGCCCAGCGCCCCGCATTGCGTGCAGTAGTCGCAGCCGTCCTTGCGGATCACCGCGTGCGCGCCGCATTCCCAGCATTTCTTGCCCGCCATGGCGGGCGGCAGGCCGCGCGGCGCCTCGGGCTCTTCCAGCGGCAGCTCCTGCTGCTGCGGCGCGCTGCTGCGGCGCAGCAGAATCTGCTGAATCGCGTAGGCCAGCGCCGCGACCTCGGAGTCGTGCCACATCGGCACCAGCGTGCCGTCGTCCTTGGCGTGGTGGCCCAGGCGCACCGGGCCGCGGTCCCAGGCCACCTTGCGCATGTCCGACAGCGCCCGTTCCAGGAAGCCGCCGCGCGCCGCCAGCGACAGCAAGCGCATGCTGGAGGTGATCCACTGCTGCGATTCACCGCTCTGCCCCACCGGCATGAAGAACTCGATGGCGCGATCGACCGTGCCGCCGCGCCCGTCATCGACCGGCAGGAAGGAGACGATGATGTACAGCCGCTTGTGCCCTTCCTGCGTCCAGTACTCCACCTTCTCGGCCACGGCGGCCAGCCCGCCGCTGGGGCGGCTTTCGATCACGGTGCGCATCGGGTCCACCGGCACGGCGGGCTCCACGGCGCCGGGCGCCGCCTTGGCCTCTTCCTTGGCCGGGACCTCCAGCACCGCGCCAAGGATGCTGTTGGGCCGGTAGGTGGCCAGCCCCTTGAGGTGCGAGCGCCAGGCCTGCAGGTACAGGCCCTTGAAATCGCCGTAGGGGTAATCGGCCGGGATGTTCACCGTCTTGGAGATCGCGGTGTCCACATAGGGCTGCACCGCCTCCATCATCGCCACATGCTCCAGCGCGGACATCTCCAGCGCATTCACGAAATAGTCGGGCAGATGCTGCACGTCTCCGCCCAATGTCCGGTACAGCCGCCAGGCGTAGTCCTCGACGGTGTACTCGCTCATGCTGCCGTCGCCCTCGCGCTTCTTGCGCGTATAGGTCCAGGAGAACGGCGGCTCGATGCCGTTGGAAGCGTTGTCGGCGAAGGCCAGGCTCACCGTGCCGGTGGGCGCGATCGACAGCAGATGGCTGTTGCGTATGCCATGCGCGCGGATCTCCTGCTGAACGTCCGCCGGCAACCGGCTGGCAAAGGTGCCCTGCGCCAGATAGCCATCGGCCTCGAACTTCGGAAACGCCCCTTTCTCCTTGGCCAGTGCGACGGACGCGCGGTAGGCGCTGTCGCGCATGCACTCGGCGATGCGCACCGCCATCGCGCGCCCGTCCTGGCGGTCGTAGCGCAGTTTCAGCATCGCCAGCGTGTTGCCCATGCCGGTGAAGCCCACGCCGATGCGGCGCTTGGCGGCGGATTCGGCACGTTGTTGTTCCAGAGGCCAGAAGGTCACGTCAAGCACGTTGTCCAGTGCCCGCACCTGGGTGGCCACGACCTGCGCGAAGCGTTCGAAATCGAAGCTCGCCTCGCCCGAGAAGCCGAACGGGTGGCGCACGAAGCGCGTGAGGATGATGGGGCCGAGATCGCAGCAGCCGTAGGAGGGCAGCGGTTGCTCGCCGCAGTTGTGGGCATGCAGGCCGTTGGCGTCAAAGGCGTGCACGTCGGCGACGGTCACGTCATAGACCATTTCTTCCCCATCTTCCTGCAGGCTTGCCACCGTGGCCGTGAAGCGTTCGCGGTTGAGCTCACGGCGGTAGGTGCCGAGCAATTGCTCCAGCCGCTCGGCCTTCTCGCCATCCGCAAAACCGATGCGTTCGGCAAACACCTGCAGGTTGTCGCCGCTGACGAGCAGCTCGTGCTGTGCCTGCGTGGCGTAGTCCTTGTACCCACCATGCCCATCGGGCAGCGCGCGCACGGCGGCCGGGCGGCGGTTGGCATGGAGGGTGCTGGCCATGCCCAGGCGCAACAGCATGCGCTGCACCGCCTGCAGGCAGGGCAGATCGCTTTGCGCCAGGCGCACGCTCACGCCCTTGGCCTGCGCGCCCTGCACGCTGCCATCGGCATCGAACAAGCCACGCAGCAGGCCGACGGCAAATTCACTCGACGCGCGCTCCATTTGCGCAGTGATGCCCTTGCGGCCCACCCGCATGCCCATGCCGAAGGCCAGATCGCGCAGCGCAGCACTGGCCATGCGCATTTCTCCGCGATCGGCGATGGGGCGCTGAAACCCACGGAAATCCGCGCGGTGGCGCAGCGTCGCCGCGGCCGCTTCGGCGGCGCGCACCACGCCCACGGCACCATTGGCGGCCAAAGCCACCGCCACATCGCCACCGACCGCGCGCAACTGCGGCGCCCAGACACTGATCACGGCCTTGTCTGCCTTGAGCGTGCCATCGCCCACCAGCAAGCCCAGCAGATAGCCCTCGGCCTCGGTGCCCACGCCCTCCCAGCCCAGCATGGTGCGGTGGTTCTGCAGCAGGATTTCGTCGCCAGGCTGCAAGGCGGACGCGGGCGTCCATTCGGTTTGCAGCGTGTAGCGCGTCTTGCACACCACGCGGCGCAGCCGGTGGTCTGCCGTCAGGCGCAGCGCATGGCCTTCGCGCGTGGCAAGGCGCAGCACGGGCTTGGTGCCGGTAGCAAAGAAGCCCTGGCTTTCGGTGGGATGCACCCGACCATCGACGACGGCGCCAAAGGGCTTGCCGATCAGGTCCTGCACCTGCGCCGGGCCGTCTTGCGTCAACACCCAGGTGTCCGCCGTCACGCAGGGGTTGGTCGCATCGATGCGCTCGACATAGCGCAGGTTGTTGTCGGTGTTGATGTGGTCCAGAAACAGAATGCCCGGCTCGGCGAAGTCGTAGGCCGATTGCATGATGGTGTCCCAGAGCGCGCGCGCGCGCAGCGTCTTGTAGACCCACAGGCCATCGGCCCTCTGGTGCGCGCCGCGGTCGCGGCATTCCTGGCTCGGGCGCGCCTTGTGCACCAGCTCCCAGGTGCCATCCTGCTCGACCGCGTGCATGAAGGCATCGGGCACGCCGACCGAGACGTTGAAATTGTTCCAGCGCCCCGGTGTGCGCTTGGCGGTGATGAAGTCGAGCACGTCCGGATGGTCGATGCGCAGCACGCCCATCTGCGCACCGCGGCGCGCGCCCGCGCTCTCGACCGTGGAGCAGGACTGATCGAACACATTGATGTAGGAACACGGCCCCGAGGCCATCGAGTGCGTGCCCTTGACCTCGGCGCCGCGCGGGCGGATGCGCGAAAAATCGTAGCCCACGCCGCCGCCGCGGCGCATGGTTTCGGCGGCCTCGCGCAGCGCCTCGTAGATGCCCGGGAAGCCTTCGTCATCGACACCCTGGATGCAGTCGCCCACCGGCTGCACGAAGCAGTTGATGAGCGTCGCCTGGATGTCGGTACCGGCGGCGCTCATGATGCGCCCGGCGCCTATGGCACCGGCGCGCAGGTTTTCCAGGAAGCGCTGCTCCAGCGTCTCGCGCAGCTCGGGCTGCTCGACCGACGCCAGCGCGCGCGCCACGCGCGCATACAGATCGTCCACTTCGCGCTCGCCGTTCTTGAAGTATTTTTCGCGCAGCACATCGAGGCTGATCGGCTGGGCCGCAAGCTGGGGGGCGAGATCGGTGGTTTCACGCTGCATGTCGAAAGAGCTCCTTGGAGGGCCGGCGGCACCCGGTGCGCCAGCACAAAAAACGGCCCGAAACGCCGGGCGCAACAGGCAGTGTTTGTACACCGATCCGCAGCCCATCGGGCTCCGATTCCAGTAGCATGGCAGCGATGGTGCGGCGCCTGCTGCCCGTCATCTGTTCGCATCGCCACTGATACATCATGTTACCAATCACCCCCATTCCGAGACGCCTTCGCGCGCTGGTGTGCAGCGCTGTCTGGCTGCTGTGCGCGGCTGCCTTGCTGGGCTGCGCCGGCGGACCGGTGCCCGGCGCCGACGGTGCTGCGTGGCAAGCGCAATTGCAGCAGTGGCGCGGCGTGCCCTTGCTGCTGCTGGGTGAACAGCACGATGCAGCAGCCCACCAGGCGTGGGAGCGCGAGACGGTGCAACAGCTGGCCGCGCAGGGGCAGCTGGCGGCCCTGGTCATCGAAATGGCGGACGCCGGGCGCGGCACCGCAGGCCTGCCGGCCGACGCCGACGCATCACAGGTGCGCCAGGCGCTGCACTGGAACGACACCGGCTGGCCCTGGGCGCATTACGGGCCGGTGGTGCTGGCGGCGGTGCGCGCCGGGGTGCCGGTGCTGGGCGGCAACCTGCCGCGCGCGTCCCAGCACGCGGCGATGCAGGATGGCGCTCTGGACGCGCATCTGCCACCCGCCGCGCTGGCGCGCCAGCAGCAGGCCGTGCGCGAAGGCCATTGCGACCTGCTGCCTGAAAGCCAGACCGCCCCGATGACGCGGGTGCAGCTGGCGCGCGATGCAAGCCTGGCCCGCACGGCCGAGCAAGCGCTGCGCCCGGGCCAGACCGTGCTGCTCATTGCAGGCGCGGGGCATGTCTGGCGCGGTCTGGGCATTCCCAGCTGGCTGCCGGCGCACTCGGGCTACAAAGTGGCCGTGGCGCAAGCCGGCCAGGCTCCCGATGTCAAAAAAGGCGACGTGGATTACGTCCACCGGACACCCGCCATCGCGCCCAAAGACTATTGCGCGGCCTTGCGGCGCAAGTGAGGGCCGATCGCGCTGCGCGCCAAGCCTGTCGACTGCACGCATCGAGAACGGTCACAGCCCCTTTTCGGCCATCGCAAACAGGCGCTGCCGCGCAACGGTCCGGGGCATGGGCGCCTCGGGGGCGCTGGTCAGGATGGACGGCGTGCCCTCGGGCGGCGGTGGCACGCTGGTCTATTTCTCCTGCGACGATTGCGCCGTCGAGCAGGGCCGGGTGCAGGCGGCCGGCGGCACGGTGTTCAAGCCTAAGTTCTCCATCGCCCCGCACGGCCATATCGCGCCGGTGGTGGACACCGAGGGCAACTGCATCGGCCTGCACTCGATGCAGTGAGCATGCGCTGGGCTACCAGGTCACCTCGCGCCCGGCGGCGGCGCTGTCCCGCAGCATGTCGATGAAGGGCACTACCCGCTGGCGCAGCCAGACGCGCTCGCTGGGCTCGGGCTTTTCGCCGTCGGATTCGGCAGGCGCCGGCTGCTCGGCAGGCGCGCTGCGCTGGGCTTCTTCCTGCTCCACCGCCTTCTGCAGCGCGGCGATGGCAGCCGGGATCTGCTCGGCGGTGATGATGCCCTGCGGCTGGTCCGGGTCCTTGCCTATGATCTGCAGCACGCGGCGCCCGACCGGTTCGAGCATGATGAGTTCGGCGGTGGCGCGGGATTTGAATTTGTACAGCATGGCAGCACCCGTGAAGAATGGGATGCGGCTAGCTTAACCCCTTCCCCCTTCGCGCGCGCGGGGCGCAGGATCACGCCTTGGCCGGCAGCACCACCCCCACGCACTCCCCAAACCCGATGCGTGCCGCGCCCGGCTTCTCGCACCAGCCGCGCAGGATGATGGCGTCGCCATCCTCCACCCAGGTGCGCAGCTCGCCGTTGGGCAAGTGGACAGGGTTCTTGCCCCCGGCGGTCAGCTCGATCAGCGCGCAGGCCGCATCCAGCGTCGGTCCCGACAGCGTGCCGGTGCCCAGCAGGTCGCCCGGCTGCAGGTTGCAGCCGTTCACCGTGTGGTGCGCCAGCATCTGCGCGGCGGTCCAGTAGGCATGGCGGTAGTTGGTCAGCGCCAGGCGCGCCGGGGCGCTGCTTTCCTGGCGCATGCGCGGTGTCGCTATCAGTGCCTCCAGCTGGATGTCGAAACCACCCGCGGCGCTGTGCGCGCTGCTGGCGAGATACGGCAGCGGCTGCGGCTCCTCCGCCGGCCGCGTGAACGGCACGCGGTAAGGCGCCAGCGCCTCCAGCGTCACCACCCAGGGCGAGACGGTGGAAGCGAAGTTCTTGGCCAGAAACGGCCCCAGCGGCTGGTACTCCCAGGGCTGGATGTCGCGCGCCGACCAGTCGTTGAACAGCGCCAGGCCGAAGATGTGGTCCTCGGCCGCATCAATGCCGACCGAGTCCCCCAGCGCATTGCCCTGGCCGACGAACACCGCCAGCTCCAGCTCGATGTCCAGGCGCGCGCTGGGCGCCAGCCGCGGTGCGTCGGCCCCCGGCGCCTTGACCTGCCCGTGCGGGCGATGAAAGTCCTGGCCCGAGACAATCACCGAGGAGGCCCGGCCGTGATAGCCGATCGGGATCCACTGGTAGTTGGGCATCAGCGGGTTGTCCGGGCGAAACAGCCGCCCGATGTTGGTGGCGTGATGAATCGAGGTGTAGAAGTCGGTGTAGTCGCCGATGCGGCAAGGCACGGTGTATTCGGCACCGCTTTGCGCCACCATGCAGGGCTTGAGCGCCCCCTCGTGCGGCGAGCCGGTTTGCAATGCTTTGGATAGCGTCTTGCGCAGAATGGATGCGGGTTTCCCTCCCATTTCCATCAAATGATTGAGGGTGGATTCTGCAGCCGCCTGGGCCGGTGCGAGGGCGTCGCCGGCAAACACGCCGGCGGCGACGGCCGCCGCCATGTCGACGATCTGGTCGCCAATGGCGACGCCGCCGCGCCAGACCTCCTGGCTGCCCTTGCGGCGAAAGATCGCGAACGGCAGGTTCTGAATCGGGAAATCGGTGATGCCGTCGTTGGCGCTGGCAACCCAGCTCCTGAGCGCCGGGTCGTGGGTGGCATTGGGTTCAATCATGGCGTTCTCCTCTGGTGGGCGCTGGAATGTGCAACGCAAAGATCAGGCATTCAGGTCGACGTCCTTGCGCTCCTCGACGCGGGACACGGCCCACAGCGAAATCACGCACAGCGCGACGATGTACAAGCCGATGAGCCAGGGCGTCTTGGTCTCGGCGACGATGGTCTGCGCGATCATCGGTGCGAACGCGCCGCCCAGGATGGCGCCCAGCGCATAGCTCACCGAGACGCCCGAGTAGCGCACCTTGGCCGGGAACATTTCGGCGTACAGCGCCGCCTGCGGCCCGTAGGTCAACCCCAGCGGCAGGGCCAGCACCACGAGGCCGAGCAGGAACAGCGTGATGCTGCCGGTATCGAAGACGAACCACATCGGAATCGCCCACAGCGCCAGCAGCACGTAGCCGATCTGGAAGGTGCGCACACGCCCGATGCGGTCGCCCAGATGGCCGCCCCACAGCGTGAAGGCGAGCCAGGCGACGGCGGCGACGACGCCGCTCAGCAGCGTCTCGGTGCTCGAAAAGCCCAGTGACCGCTGGCCGTAGCTGATCAGGAAGGCGATCAACAGGTAGCCGGCGGCGTTGTTGGCGATGAAGACCAGCGCGGCCTTCACCACCGTGCCTGGGTGCTGGCGCACCAGGTCCGCGAGCGGCGCCGAGCCTGCCTTGCGGCGATTGGCCAGCTGCGTGAACACGGGCGACTCTTCCACGCCGCGGCGAATCAGCACGCCGACGACGATCAGCAAGAAGGACAGCAGGAAAGGAATGCGCCAGCCCCACTCGGCGTAGGCTTCCTTGCCGATGAGGAGGGTGATGAGCAGCGTGACGCCGGTGGCCAGAATCAGGCCCAGCGGCACGCCGATCTGCGGGAAGGCGCCGAACAGGCTGCGCTTGTTCTTCGGTGCGTGCTCGACCGCCAGCAGCGCGGCACCGCCCCATTCGCCACCGGCCGAGAAGCCCTGCACGATGCGCAGCAGAATCAGCGCGACGGGTGCCCAGATGCCGATGCTCGCGTAGCCGGGCAGCAGGCCGATCAGCGTGGTCGAGGCCCCCATCAGCAGCAGCGTGAGCACGAGCACGACCTTGCGGCCATAGCGGTCGCCCAGCGCGCCGCAGACGATGGCGCCCAGCGGGCGGAACAGGAAGGAAATGCCGACCGTGGCGAATGACAGGATCAGCGCCAGGCCCGGGTTGTCCTGCGCCAGGCCGGTGAA
This sequence comes from Comamonas badia DSM 17552, assembly GCF_000484635.1. Taxonomy (GTDB): domain Bacteria; phylum Pseudomonadota; class Gammaproteobacteria; order Burkholderiales; family Burkholderiaceae_C; genus Comamonas_C; species Comamonas_C badia. Next base: position 101,685 of record NZ_AXVM01000003.1, read on the forward strand.
GAACACCCCGGCCAGGTACAGGCCGGCGGCCTGGGCGTAGATGAAGAAGTCATACCACTCGATGGCGGTGCCCACCAAGGTGGCGGCGAGCACGCGGTGCTCTTCTTTTTTGGTTGGATCGGCGGGCGGAGCGCCGGCGGGGGTCAGGGTGGCGGTGTTCATGTCTCTCTCCGGAAAAGCGTCCAAGGCGGGGCCTGCGTGCGGTCGACGCATGGGTTCGGGGTGAATGGGGACAACGGCCGCCCGAAGCAGCCGCAGTCAAGACTGGCTTGTCAGTGCCGGAGGCACGTGCGCCCCCGGTTCAGGGTGGTTCAGGCGCTCAGTGCGCGCCGATGTGGCCGCTGCCGTCGTGCATCCAGCGGGCGTGCTCGGGGGCCTTCTTGGTGCGGTCCCACTCGTTGAGCATGTCCCACTTCACCTGGTCCAGCGCCTGGTCCATCGCGGGCGTGGCGGTGTTGACGGCCAGCTCCAGCCGGTGGCCCGAGGGGTCGCGAAAGTAGATGGACTGGAAGATGGTGTGGTTGGTGGGGCCGATGACCTCGATGCCGTCGGCCTGCATGCGAGCCTTGACCTTCAGCATGGTGTCGATGGAGTCGGTTTTCAGCGCCAGGTGCTGCGTCCAGGACGGGGTGTTGGCATCCGAGGGTGCAAGCATCGGCTCCTTGGTCGGCAGCTCGAAAAAGGCCAGGATGTTGCCGCCGCCGATGTCGATGAAGATGTGCATGTACGGGTCCGGCTCCTTGGTGGAAGGGACCTCGTTCTCGGCGATGGCAAGGATGAAGTTGGCGTCGAGGTATTTTTGATACCACTCCACCGTTTGCTTGGCGTTCTTGCAGCGGTAGGCGACGTGGTGCACGCCGTTCAGATGGGCCATGAGGGTTTCCTCGTTTTGAAGGGGTGGATCAGACGGATACGGCGGCACGCTTGCCCATGACGCGTTGCAACGCGCCCTGCAAGGCCTGGTCGTCGCCATGCTGGCAGACGGCGGCGATGTGGGCGTCCGGGCGCACCAGCCAGACTTCATCCGGGCCGGCTTGCAGGGCCTGCTGCAGGGCGCCTTCGGCGTCGATGTCGGCGATGCGCAGCACGCGCAGCGGCGCGGCGGGGATGGCGGCTTGCGCCTGCGCGCGCAGCCGGGTCAGGTCGACCGCGCTGCCGGCCAGCAGCAGCAGGCCGTCGCGCGCCACCTGTCGCAGGCGCGCGCAGTCCATGCCCGCGATGCGCACCGGCACGTCGGGCAGCGCGACGCCGGGCGCGGGCGGCGGCACATGGCCGCGCGGCGGACGGCCGGCAAACGGGCGCGTCGCGTCGGGCGTGGTGAGCGGCGAGTCGACGTACCAGAAGGGCTCGGACAGGCGGCCCGAGTCGATCTGCGGATGCACCGACGGGTCGGTCAGCGCCGCCGTGAGGCGTTCGACGCGGATGCGGTGCTGCTCCTCGGTGTGCGGCACCAGAAAATCCATGGTCTTGCCGGTGACCTCGATGTTCTCGCGCGAGGCGGCGCAGCGCTCGCTGTCGTAGCTGTCGAGCAGCGCGTCGTCGGCCCAGCCGCGCAGCACGAAGGCCAGCTTCCAGGCGGCGTTTTCGGCGTCCATCACGCCGGTGTTGAGCCCGCGCGCGCCGAAGGGCGAGACGATGTGGGCAAAGTCGCCGGCCAGCAGCACGCGGCCCACGCGCATGCGATCGACCATGCGCGAGTGAAAGCGGTAGACCGACTTCCAGACGATTTCGTAGGGCTTGTCGCCGATGATCTGGCGGATGCGCGCGTCCAGGGCGCCGCTGGCTTCTTCCTGCTCGATGTCGTAGTCGCCCGGCACCTGCCAGTCGATGCGGAAGGTCGAATCGGGGCAGGGGTGGATCAGCACCTGGCGGCCGGGGTTCCACTCGGGGTCGAAGTAAAAGCGCCGCTCGCGCTCCCAGCCCGGCAGGTCGGCGCGGATGTCGCAGATCAGGAACTTGTCCTCGAAGCTGCGGCCGTCGAAGCTGACGCCGAGCTGGTGGCGCAGCTCGCGCGGCGCGGAGCCGGCGGCCACGATGGCATAGGGGGCGCGCACGTCCACCGGCGTGCCGTCGGCGCGACGGCAGTGCAGGGTGACGCCGCCTTCGTCCTGCTCGATCTGCTCGACGCCGTGGTCCCACAGCGGCGTGATGTGCGCGGCGGCGGCGATCTGCTCATCCAGCAGTTCTTCCGTGCGGGTCTGCGAGATGTTGACGAAGGGCGGGAACACCGAGCGCCCGGTGTCGACGAAAGGCTGGGTGAACAGCGTGGCGCCCTGGTACAAGGTGGTGGCGCGGTCCCAGGTCACGCCTTCGGCGGCGATCTTGTGGCCCACGCCGACCGACTCCCACACGTCCAGCACGTCGCGCTGCTGGCAGATGGCCTTGGAGCCGATGACGTCGCGCTGCGGCCGGCGGTCGAGCACGATGCAGTCAATGCCCCAGCGGGCCAGCAGCAGGGCCGCCGTCTGGCCGACGGGGCCGTTGCCCACGACCACCACCTGGGTGCGGTGCTGGGTCGTGGTCGTTTGGGAATCGGGCTGGTTCATGGTCTTGTCTCCTCGTGCGCCTTCATCCCGGGTCAGTCTTGCAGCGCGTGCCACATCTGCTGGTCGCGCTCGGCCGTCCAGATGCGCGGATCGCGGATGCCGCTGGCCTCGTCGTGGGCGCGCGTCACGTCGAAGGGCAGGCAGTGCTCGTAGATGAAGACCTGGGCGAACTTCGGATCCATCGCCTTGCGGGTGTGCTTCATGGTCGCGTTCAGGTCCATGCCCTGGGCCACGGCTTCCTGCGCGCTCTTGTACAGCGTGGCGGTGAAGTCGCGCGTGTAGGCCAGGCCTTTTTTCACCTGCTCGGGCGTCATCAAGGTGGGGCCGCGGCCGGGCACCAGCTTGTCGAAGTTCATCGCCGCCAGGTTATCCAGCGTCTGCGGCCAGTCGGCCAGATAGGCGTCGCCGGTGTAGCAGGCGGCCTCGTATTCGACCAGGTCGCCCGAAAAGCAGATCTTCTGGCTGGGCAGGTAGACGATGGTGTCGCCCTTGGTGTGGCCGCGGCCGATCTGCTGGATCTTGACCTCCAGCTTGCCCAGCCACAGCGTCATCTCGCCCTGGAAGGTGAGCGTGGGCCAGGTCAGGCCGGGCACGCTCTCCACCGCCTGGAACAGGCGCGGAAAGCGCCCGATCTCGGAGTCCATGTCCTGCTGGCCGCGCTCGACGATCAGATCCCAGGTGTCCTGGCTGGCGATGATCTGCTCCAGGCCTTCGTTCTTGTAGCCGCTGGCGCCCAGCACGCGCACGGCGTGGTAGTGCGTCAGCACGACGTACTTGATGGGCTTGTCGGTGATCTCGCGGATCTTCTTGATGACGCCTTGCGCGGCCACGGGGGTGGCGGTGGCGTCGATGATCATCACGCCGTCGTCGCCAATGATCACGCCGGTGTTGGGGTCGCCCTCGGCGGTGTAGGCGTAGGCGTTGGCACTCAGCTTGTCCCAGCTGATCTTCTTTTCTTCGAGGTCGGCCTGCGAGGCGAATTTCTTTTCGGTCATGTCCGTGGCTCCGATGCGTTGTTGATGCACGGATTGTCGGACGCAATTAGTCTAATGTCAATACATTTGTTATTGTTTAATTTTAGCACCTGGATCAAAGCCCAAACGGCGTGACACCGCTTCGGCATGCATGCGCAGCAACTGCCCCTCCTTGCCGTCGATGCCGGCGGCGAACACGCCCTGCGGACCGAACACCGTCAGCACGAGCACCACCTTGCCATCGGCATCGAACACCGGCGCGCTCAGCGTATTGATGCCCGGCTGAGGCTGGGACAGCCCCCGCCCCATGCCGCTGGCGCGGATGTCGGCCAGCATCTGCTGCACTTCGGGCGCATCGAACGCCACCGAGGCGCCGCCGACCACGCGCCGGTGCTCGTCCTCCAGCACCGAGCGCACCATCTTCTCGGGCAGGTAGGCGGCAAACACGCGCCCGGTGATGGTGTTGAAAACCGACATCACCGTACCCACGCGCATGTTCACATGCATCGGGTAGCGTGGCTCATCCAGGCGCACCACCGTCGGACCGAGGTGGCCCCAGACGGCGATCGCCACGCTCAGGTCGGCCTCGGTGCACAGGCGCACGGCCTCATCGCTGGCCTCGGACAGCGCATCGAGCTGCTGCAGCGCCGCCAGGCCCATCTGCAGCGCCATGGGCCCGAGCCCATAGAGGCTGGTGGCCGGGTTCTGCTGGACCAGGCCGACGTTCATGAAGCTCACCAGATAGGGGTGTGCCTTGGCCGGCGGCATGTCGGCCAGTGCCGCCAGTTCCTTGAGCGGCAGCGCGCGGCGCTGCTCCACCAGCGCCTGCAGCACGCGCACGCCGACCTCGATGGACTGGATGCGGCGCTGCGGCTTGGACGATGGGGCGGGCGTGTCGGCGCTGTCGTGCGCCGGTTCGGAGGTGCGGGTGCGGGGCATGCGCGATTATTGGCGCAAAGCGCGCGGTCGCCGCCAACAGCGGCGACTGTGGCCTAATAGAGGGTTTTCATCCTACCACCCGCACCAGGAAAGAAGCACCATGGGCAACAAGATCGTTACCGAAGCCGACCGCAAGCGCGCGCCCCGCCCCACCCCCATGCCCGGCATGCCGCTCACGCGGAGCGGCGGCGGCCAGCGCAATAGCCTGGAGCGCGGCTCGCACACCCACTACAAGAAGAACCCCGGCAAGCGCACCCACGCGGGCGGCTGATCGCCCCGGTTTCAAGGCAGCACGAAAGCCGCGCGCGCCGCGTCCGCCCTGGCGCGCGCGGCGCAGCCCTGGGCATGGTCATTGACCAGACCCATGGCCTGCATGAAGGCGTACATCGTCGTCGGCCCGACGAAGGTGAAGCCGCGCCGCTTCAAATCGCGCGAGAGCGCGTGCGACGCGGGCGAGGTGGTCATCGCGCGCAGCGCCTGCGCGGTGATCTCCGATGGCCGCCCCTGCTGCGCCTGTTCGGCATAGCGCCAGACATAGTGCGCGAACGAGCCGAACTCGCGGCGCAGCTCCAGCATGCGGGCGGCGTTGTGGATCGCCGATGCGATCTTGCCGCGGTGGCGCACGATGGCGGCATTGGCCAGCAGCGCGTTCACCTCGGGCTCGCCAAAGCGCGCCAGTTCCTCGGCCTCGAAGTTCGCCATCGCGGCGCGAAACGCCTCGCGCTTGTTCAGGATGGTGAGCCAGCTCAGCCCGGCCTGAAAGCCTTCCAGGCAGAGTTTTTCAAACAGACGCCGCTCGTCGGCAACGGGATAGCCCCATTCTTCGTCGTGGTAGCGCTGGTACAGCGGCGTGGCGGCGCACCAGGCGCAGCGCGCGTGCCCGGCGCCATCGTGGAACAAGCCGGCAGGTTCTGGGGTCTCAGGCATCACGCGATTGTGCGCGGCTTTTTTCTGACGGCATGAAGCATTCCCTGCTACGCATGGTGCTGGGCCTTGTGGCTGCGCTGGCGCTGAGCGGCTGTGCCGGCACCGGCTACTACTGGCAATCGCTGCGGGGGCACCTGGCGCTGCTCGGCGCCGCACGGCCGCTGCCCGAATGGATTGCCGAGCCGCAGACCCCGCCGCTGCTGCGCCAGCGGCTGGAACTGGCCGAGCGGGCGCGCCGCTTTGCCGTCACCGCCATCGGCCTGCCGGACAACGCCAGCTACACGCGCTATGCGTCCATCCACCGCGGCTTCGTGGTCTGGAACGTGGTGGCGGCGCCGCCGTTTTCGCTGGAGCTGCACCGCTGGTGTTTCCCCGTCACCGGCTGCATCGGCTACCGCGGCTATTTCAGCGAAGCCGGCGCGCGCACGGAGGCAGCCAGCCTTGCCGCCAGCGGGCTGGAGGTGAGCGTCTACGGCGTGCCGGCCTATTCCACGCTGGGCTACAGCAACTGGCTGGGGGGCGATCCGCTGCTGTCCACCTGGATCGCCTGGCCCGAGGGCGATTTCGTCCAGCTGATGCTGCACGAGCTCGCGCACCAGGAGGTCTATGCCACGGGCGACACCGCCTTCAACGAGTCCTACGCCACCGCCGTCGGGCGGCTGGGCACGCTGCAATGGCTGAAGGAAACCTCCACGCCCGCAGCGCTGCAGGCCTATGAAGCGAGCGAAACACGGCGGCGCGAGTGGCGCGCGCTCACGCGCGGCACGCGCGAGCGCCTGGCGCAAATTTATGCATCAAATACCGCTTCAACGCACAACCAGCAAGCGCTTGAAGCTATGAAACAAGAAGCGTTTTCCGCTTTCCGCGCCGCCTATGCCGAACTGCGCGCGCGCTGGCAGGCACAGGGCAGTACCGCGCCGCAGCTCGCCGCGCTGGACCGCTGGGTGGCCGAGGCCAACAACGCGAGCTTTGGCGCGCAAGCGGCGTATGAAGACCTGGTGCCTGCATTCACCGCGCTGTATGAGCGCGAAGGCCGTGACTGGCCGCACTTTCACGCGGCGGTGAAGGCGCTGGCGCAACTGCCCGCGAGTGAGCGCCTGGCGCGCCTGCAGGCACTGCAGGGGGATATCAGCTTCGCAGCGAGTCAATCAGCGCTATGTACTGCTGCCGGGCCGCATCCTGCGCCGTGCCCTTGAGCTTGTTCCAGGCATCCCACTTGGCGCGGCCCACCAGGTCCGTCAGGCTGGGCTTCTTCTCGGCGTTGTCGCCCAGCGTCGCCTGCTTGTAGAGCGCGTAGATTTTGAGCAGCGTGGGGTTGTCAGGGCGCTCGCTCAAGGTCTTGGAATTGGCGACGGCGGCCTCGAACAGGGCGTTCAAATCGGGCATGAAAATCTCCGTGAACAGGAAAAGGGTTCAGAAAGGCAGCACCGCATCGGGCATCTTCGGCCCGATCTTGAGCACGCCGCTGGCGCGCACGCAGGGCTGGCCATCGGCCGTGACCAGCGCCTGCACGAACGCCAGCGAACGCGTGCTGCGCAAGAGCTGCCCCGAGCCCTCGATCCAGCAGCCCAGCGGCGAGGGCGCAAGGTAATCCATCTGCAGGCTCACGGTGGGCAGGAAGTGGCCGTGCACCGCCGTGTTCTGCGCATAGGCAACCACCACCAGCAGCATGTCGCAGAAGCTCGCCATCATGCCGCCATGCAGGTTGTCCATGGGGTTCACGTGGCGCGGCTCGACGCGCAGGCCCAGGCGCGTGTCCGCCCCGGCGCGGCGGATATGCAGCGGGCCGTTGACGGCCATGAAATTGCCGCCGATGCGAAAAGGCTCGAACCCCCCGGGCATGGCAATCTCCGGCGCAGCGTTCACTTGCGCGTCTCCTGCCGCACCTCGTGTTCGAAATCGGCCGACTGCATCTGCGGCCATTCGGGGTAGAAGCGCTCGAAATCGGCGCGCAATGTGTCAAGCGGCAGATCATCGAAGCTGCCGCGCTGGTGCACGTATTCCATGTGGCGGTGTCCGGCCTTGTCGAATTCGTGGTAGATCGAGTCGTGCTCGCCATCGAAATCCAGCGGCAGCAGGCCAAAGCGCTCGCACAGCTCGATGTTGAAGGCCGGCGTGGCCTTGCGCCAGCCGCCGTTGATCCAGAGCTCGGTATAGCCGTGCCAGTAGAAGGTATCGGTGCGCATGGTGGCGCGCATGCGCTCGGTGCTCAGGTGGTTGCGCACGTCGGCAAAGCCGAGCCGCGACGGGATGCCCACGGCACGCGCCGCCGCCGCCAGCAGTACCGCCTTGGGCACGCACCAGCCATAGCCCTTTTCCAGCACGCTGCTGGCGCACAGGCCGGCAAGGCTCAGTTCAATGCGGTAGGGGTCGTAGCGAAAGCCGTCGCGCACCGCCAGATTGAGCGCCACCGCGCGCTCGCGGTCGTCATTGCCCCTGGCATGCTCACGGGCAAAGGTCTGCACCGCGGGGTGGTCGCTGTTGATCGCCGCGGTGGGCAGAAGGTGCTCGGGGCGGGGGGTGTCGTGCTGCATGGGGCTACCTTACCGCAAAGTGGCTGCGGCGCCTCTCGCATTGCAAGCCGCCTGGAACATGCGTGACAATCCGCCCATCCAACAGCGGACAACAGCACGGAGACAGAGTGAAGCGCGGCATGGCCATGGGCAGCAGGCGGCGGCGGCGGTGGATTTCCACCGTGCTGGCCTGCGCCTGGCTGCTGCACGTGCTGGCGATCGCGCTTGCGCCGCTGCCGGTGCTGGCCCAGACCCAGCTGCCGCCCTGGGCCACGGACATCTGCTCGCAAAGCCACGGCGGCGGCGAATCGCAACCCGACAAGGACAGCTGCGCGCATGCGCTGTGCTGCCTGCTGGGCTGCCACGGGCAGCAGCACACGCCCGCGCCGCCACCAGCGCCCGCCACGGTGGCGCTGCAGGCCTCGCGGACCGCGCACGCTTTGCCGGTCGAGCCCGCGCGGCCGCCGTCTGCGCGGCGCGCATTGCGCCCCGATCCGCGCGCGCCCCCACCCACCCGCGCCTGACCGGCACGGCCCGCAGGCCACTGCGGCCGCCGCCATACGTTGCATGCCTGTGCCCACCATGGGCGCATGCGTGCGCCTGGTTCATGCAGGCCGACAGACTGCCATCGGCAGCCGGCCATCTCGGTGGGAGTTTTTTCATGTGGATTCAATCTATCGTCCGGCCCCGCGGGGCCGTGCGGCGCACCGCCCCTGTGGCGGCGCTGGCTTCGGCGCTGCTGGGCCTGGGCGCGCACGCGCAGACGGCAGCGCCCGCGCCGTCCGCCGCCGCTGCCCACGCGCTGCCGACACTGACCGTGAGCGAGCCCGAACCGGGTTCGCTCACCGCGCCCAGCGTCGCGCGCCAGCGCCAGGCCGTCGAGCAGACCGCGGGCTCGGTGGGTTTCATCGACAACGCCACGCTGCTCGATCGCTACCAGAGCAATCTGCGCGACGTGCTGCAGGAGGCCCCCGGCGTGTTCACGCAAAACCGCTATGGGCAGGAGCTGCGCCTGTCGATCCGCGGCTCGGGCATCGCGCGCAGCTACCACGTGCGCGGCGTCGAGCTGCTGCAGGACGGCATTCCCACGAATCTGGCCGACGGCAGCGGCGATTTCTACGAAATCGACCCCATGGGGCTGCGCAGCACCGAAATCTACAAGGGCGGCAACGCACTGCGCCACGGCGCGTCGACGCTGGGCGGTGCGATCAATTTCGTCACGCCCACGGCGCGCACGGCGCTGGCGCCCAACATCATGCAGCTCTCGGGCGGCAGCTTCGGCACGCTGCAGGCCAGCGGCCAGGTGTCGCGGGTGCTGGGCGACGTGGATCTGCTGGCCAACGTCACCGCCTCGCACGCCGACGGCTGGCGCGCCCACGAAACCGGCAACTACGGCCAGTTCAACGGCAACCTCGGCTACCGCCTCGGGCCGTCGGCCGAGACCCGGTTTTACCTCGGCGTGTATGCCACCAACCAGCAGCTGCCCGGCACGCTGACGCTGGCCGATGCGCTGGCCGATCCGCGCAAGGCCGGGGCCGGCGTGCTGGCGCAGAAGCAGGCGCGCGACATGCGCGTGCAGCGCCTGGCCAACCGCACCAGCGTGGCGCTGGGCGACGGGCAGCTGGACCTGGACAGCTGGCTGATCCATACCGACATGTTCCACCCCATCTTCCAGGTGCTCACGCTCAACGGCAACACCTGGGGCCTGGCGCCGCGCTACAGCCGCTCCTGGCAGATCGGCGGCCATCGCAACGACCTGACGGTCGGCGCACGCATCACCAGCGGCGACTACGAGGCCTCGCGCTTCGTCAACGCCGGCGGCGTGGCGGCCGCGCCCACGCTGAACGCGCGCCAGAAGGCGCTCAACTACGAGGCCTACGCCGAGAACCACTGGTACGTCTCACCCGAGCTGGCCGTGATCGCCGGGGTCAAGGCGCTGCGCAGCGAGCGCCGCTATCTGGACCGCGGCCTGCCCGCCCAGCCCGCCGAGCGCGCGGACCAGGCGGATTTCAGCGGACTCAACCCCAGGCTGGGCCTGCTCTGGCAGCCACGGCGGAACATCCAGGTGTTCGCCAACGTCACCCGCAGCCAGGATGTACCCGATTTCACCGACCTGACGCAGACCTTCGGCGCCAGCAGCCGCTTCGTGCCGCTGGCCTCGCAGCGCGCCTGGACGATGGAGATCGGCACGCGCGGGCGCAGCGGGCCCTGGAGCTGGGATGCCACCTACTACCGCTCCTGGGTGCGCGGCGAGCTGCTGCAATACACCGTCGATCCGGCGGTGCCGGCCTCCACCTTCAACGCCGGCCGCACGCTGCACCAGGGCATAGAGCTGGGCGCGTCGCTGGAACTGGCGCGCAACCTGGTCCCGGCCGCGGGGGACACGCTGGTCCTGAACCAGCTGTGGAATTGGAGCGATTTCCGCTTCCGCGGTGATCCGCAGCATGGCAACAACGCGATTCCCGGGCTGCCCAGGCATCTGCTGCGCACCTCGCTGACCTACGCGCAGGCCAATGGCTTCTACGTCACGCCGACGCTGGACTGGGTTCCCACCGGCGCCTGGGTGGACTATGCCAACACCGCCCGGACACCGCGCTACGCGCTGCTGGGCCTGAAGCTTGGTGCCACACTGCGCGACGGCCTGAGCTTCTTCGTCGATCTGCGCAACCTGACCAACCGGCGCTACGTGGCCGATTTCGGCACCGTGCTCAACGCCAGCGCGGGCGCCCCGGCCAGCACCTTCTATCCTGGCGCCGGGCGCAGCATCCACGCCGGCCTGCGCTACCAATTCTGACTCAAACGAGGTCTTTCATGCACATTTCCAACCATGCCGCGCGCATCTCCTCATTCATCGCCCTCGCTGGCCTGGCCGCCGGGGCGGCCCATGCGCATGTCGGCCTGCAAGCGGCGCAGGCGTCCGTGGGCGCGGGCTACAAGGCGGTACTCACGGTGCCGCATGGCTGCAAGGGTTCGGCCACGGTCAGGCTCAGCGTGCAGATCCCGGACGGGGTCATCGCCGTCAAGCCGCAGATCAAGCCCGGCTGGACGATTGAAACCACGCAAGGGAAATACGCCCGGCCCTATACCTTCCACGGCAACCAGGTCAGCGAAGGCGTGCGCACCATCACCTGGTCGGGAGGCAGCCTGCCCGACGCCTATTACGACGAGTTCGCCTTCAGCAGCCAGATCGCTTCCACGCTCACGCCGGGCAGCACGCTGGCCTTTCCCACGGTGCAGACCTGCGAGCACGGGGTGGAGCGCTGGATCGAGCTGCCCTCCGCCGGCCAGAAGCACCCTGAGAAGCCGGCACCGGTGATCACGCTGCTGCCCGCGCGCAAACCATGAAACCGGCGCCGCTGCGGTGGCTGTGCGCGCTGCTCCGGGCGCTGCTGCTGGGCATGCTGCTGCCGGGCGGCGCGGCCTGGGCGCACACCGCGCTGCTGCATGCCGAACCGGCGGATGGCAGCGTGCTGGCGCAGGCGCCGCGCCAGGCGCTGCTCGCATTCAGCGAGCCGGTGACCGTCACGCGGCTGCAGATCGTCGAGCCCGATGGCTCGGCGCTGCCCGTGCCGGGGGCACGCACCGAGGGCGCGCAGGTCCAGGTGCCGATCCCCGCGCTGGCGCGCGGCGGCCACGCCCTGGTCTGGCATGTCATCTCTGCCGACGGCCATCCGGTCAGCGGCGTGCTGCGCTGGTCCGTGGGCGCCGGGGCCGCGCCCGCGGCGCCGGCCGCGGCGGCAAGCGCCACGCCCTTGGGAGCCGCCATCTGGCTGGCGAAATGCGCGCTCTACCTGGGCCTCTTCCTGGGCGCCGGCACGGCCTTCTGGTGCGCCTGGAATGCGCCGGCGTGCACGCCGTCCACGCGGCGGCTCGGCAGCGCGCTGCTGGCGCTCGGGCTGGTTTCGGCGCTGCTCGCTCCCCTGCTCCAGGGCGCGGACATGCTGGGCCTGGCGCTGCACGAGAGCGCCAGCTGGCAGGCATGGCGCACGGGTGCCCAGACCAGCCTGGGCGCCACGCTGGCACTGGCCGGCGCCGCCCTGCTGCTGGGGCTGTGCGCCCTGCGCGGGCACGGCGGCCGGCTTGCCCGCGGCGCCGGCCTGCTGGCGCTGCTGGGCAGCGGCGCGGCGCTGAGTGCCAGCGGCCACGCCAGCACGGCGCCGTACGCATGGGCACGCGCCGCGGTGTCGGTGCATGCCACCAGCGTGGCGCTGTGGCTGGGGGCTCTCATTCCGCTCGCCACCAGCCTGCGCCGGCCGGGGGCGGACGCGCCGCGGCTGCTGGCACGCTTCTCGCGCGCCATCCCATGGGTGCTGGCGGCGCTGGTGCTGGCGGGCCTGGCGCTGGCCAGCATCCAGCTCGGCGATCCGCGGGCGCTCTACGCCACCGCGTACGGGCGGGTGCTGCTGGCCAAACTCGCGCTCGTCGCGCTGGTGCTGGTATTGGCGGCCTGGCACCGCTGGCGGCTCACGCCGGCCCTCATGCACGGGCAGACCGGCACGCGGCGGCGCATGGCACGCTCCATCGCCATCGAAACCGGGATGCTCGCCGCCGTGCTGGCGGTCGTCGCGCTCTGGCGCTTCACGCCGCCGCCGCGCAGCCTGCCGCCGCCAGCGGCCGCGGCGGCGAAGGCGCAGCCCGCGCACCTTGTCCTGGACAACGGGCAGGTCCGCATCGATCTGGTGATCGCGCCGGCCGCCGCCGGGCCGGTCTCCATCACCGCGACGCTCGCCCCGGGCACGGTCGCACCCAGGGAAGTGGCCTTCGTGCTGGCCAACCCGGCGCTGGGCATCGAGGCCCTGCACGCCCAGGCGCATGCCACCGCACCGGGGCGCTGGCGCGCCGACGCGGTGCTGATCCCGGCCGCCGGCGAATGGACGGTGCGCGCCGAGCTGCTGCTCGATGAGTTCACGCAGACGGCGCTGCAAGGCACGGTGGCGATAGCGCGCTGAAACGCAAACGCCCCCTGCGCTGCACGGCACAGGGGGCGTTTGCCGCCGCGGGCCGGTCAATCGTTGCCGATGTACTTCCAGGTGCCGTTCTGGATCGTCACCATCACGCGCGCGCGCTGGTCCAGGCCGAGATGGTCGGTCGGCGACATGGTGAAGATGCCGTGCGCGCCCGGCACTTCCTTCAGACCTTCGATGGCATCGCGCAGCGCGGCGCGGAACTCGGGCGTGCCGGGCTTGGCCTTCTTGAGCGCCACCGGCACGGCGGCGGTCATCAGGACGCCCGCATCCCAGCCGTGCGCGCCGAAGGTCGAGACGCTGCCCTTGCCGTAGGCTTTTTCGTAGGCATGCACGTAGGCCAGGGCCGAGGCCTTGACCGGGTTGGAAGCCGGCAGCTGATCGGCCACCAGCACCGGGCCCGCGGGCAGGATGGTGCCCTCGACATCCTTGCCGCCGACGCGCAGGAAGTCGTTGTTGGCGATGCCGTGGGTCTGGTAGTACTTGCCGGCGTAGCCGATCTTCTTGAGCGCGGTCTGCGGCAGCGCGGCCGGCGTGCCCGAGCCGGCGATCAGCACCGCATCGGGGTTGGCGGCCTTGATCTTGAGCGCCTGGCCGGTCACCGAGGTGTCGGTGCGGGCATAGCGCTCATTGGCCACGATGGTGATCTTCTTGAGCGCCGCGGCCTTGGCGAATTCCTGCGCCCAGCCCTCGCCGTAGGCATCCGAGAAGCCGATGAAGCCCACCGTCTTCACGCCATGGTTGGCCATGTGCTCGACGATGGCGAGCGACATCATGATGTCGTTCTGCGGCGTCTTGAAGACCCAGTGGCGCTTGGCATCCACCGGCTCGACGATCTTGGCCGAGGCGGCCACCGAAATCATCGGCGTCTTGGCCTCGGAAACGATGTCGATCATCGCCAGCGACACCGGCGTGGTGCTGGAGCCGAGGATGATGTCCACGTTGTTTTCGCTGATCAGCTTGCGCGTGTTGGTCACGCCGGCGGTGGTGTCCGAAGCGTCATCGAGCACGATGTAGTTGATCTTCTCGCCCGCGATGGTGTGCGGCATCAGTGCGATGGTGTTCTTCTGCGGAATGCCGAGCGAGGCCGCGGGGCCGGTGGCCGAGATGGTCACGCCGACATTGACGTCGGCCAGCGCCGCGCCGCTGGCGGCGATCAGGCCGGCGGCGGCCAGGGCAAGGGCGGTCCAGCGTTTTTTCATGAAGTGTCTCCTGTCAGTCAGTGGTTGAAGTGAATGCGAGTTCTCGCGGGGTGGGTGATGGTGGGGCGAATCAGGGCGGCGCGCCAGTCGGAACTACCCTGATGCGGCCGCGCCGTTTGGCCGGCTTGCCCTGCGGCGGCTTGACGGCGGCGACGCCGCCGCAGAACAGGTCGGCGACGATGGGCGCCATGGCGTCATAGTCCATCGCGCCATCGGGGCGGAACCAGGTGAACATCCAGTTGATCATGCCGAACAGCAGCATGGTGGTGGGCTTGGCCATGCGCGCTGTTCCGACCTGCGGCCACAGCGCCTCCACGGTCTGCGCAAAGCCATCGACCACGCTGCGCTCGATGGCGCGCACGCGCTCCCAGTCTTCGGGCTGCAGGAACTTCACGTCCTCGACCAGCACGCGGTGGGCGTAGCGCGCCTGGGCGTATTCGGCGACGAAGCGGCGGATCAGTTCGCGCAGGCGCGGTTCGGGCGCAAGCTCCATCTGCGCCACCGCGTCGAACTGCGCCTGCAGCCGCGTCACATGGCCTTCGGTGATGTTCAGCAGCAGCGCGTACTTGTCGCGAAAGTAGTGGTAGAGCGCGGGCTTGGACAGGCCGCAGGCCTGCGCCACGGCGTTCATGCTGGCACCGCCATAGCCCTGCTCGGCAAACAGGCGGGCGGCCTGCTGCAGGATCAAATCACGTTGATCCTCGTAACCGGCGGAACGTCCTCTTGCCATTCAAATCGCCTTGTAACGCATGACTGATCAGCATTCAACGCTCATCAAACGAGAGCACTACGCGCGGCGTGAGCGGGCGGCACTGGCAGGTGAGCACGAAGCCGGCTTCGACCTCGGCCTTCTCCAGCGCGAAGTTGCGCTCCATGCGCACCTCGCCCTCGATGCGCCTGGCGCGGCAGGTGCCGCAGACGCCCGAGGTGCAGGAAAACGGCACCTCCAGCCCGGCCGCCGATGCCGCGTCGAGAATGCTCGCCTGCTCCTTGCTGAAGCTGAACTCGCGCTTGAGGCCATCGCGGATGATGGTGATGCTGGAGCGGTCGGCATCGCCCTCGGCCGCGCGGTGCTCCACCGCGCCGACCTTCTCGCCCGCCTGCAGCGCCACGCCAAAGCGCTCGATGTGGATGCGCTCGGCGGGCACGCCGGCGGCCTCCAGCGCGGCCTGCGCCTCGTCGTTCATCTGAAACGGGCCGCAGACGAAAACCTCGTCGATGCTGCGGGCCGGCACCACCTGCTGCAAAAAATCGCCCAGTTTGGCGCGGTCCATCAGCCCCATGTTGATCGGTGCGTCGGTATCCTCGCCCGAGAACACATGGTGCAGCGCGACGCGCGTGAGGTAGCGGTTCTTGAGGTCTTCCAGCTCCTCCTTGAACATCGTGGACTGCAGGCTGCGGTTGGCGTAGAGCAGCGTGAAGCGGCTGTGCGGCTCGCGCCCGAGCACGGTCTTCATGATCGAGAGAATGGGCGTGATGCCGCTGCCGCCGGCCACGCCGACGTAGTGGCGGTGCGCGGCCGGGTCGGTGGGCACGTAAAAGCGCCCCTGCGGCGCCATCACCTGCACCGTGTCGCCGGATTTCAGGTGCGTGTTGATCCAGTGCGAGAACTGCCCGCCCTGCACCTTGCGCACGCCCACGCGCAGCTCGCCGTCGTCGGCGCCGGCGCAGATCGAGTACGAGCGGCGCAGGTCCTGCCCATCGACCTGGGCGCGCAGCGTGAGGTACTGGCCCTGGATGAAACCGAAGACTTCGCGCAATTGAGGGGGCACATCGAACGAGACGATGACCGCCTCGGCCGTGTCCGGTTCAATGGCGCGCACGCGCAGGGGATGGAAGATGACGCTCATATCGGCTTGAAATGTTCGAACGGTTCGTGGCAGGCCAGGCACCGGTACAGCGCCTTGCACGGCGTGGAGCCGAAGGGCGCGATGCGCTCGGTATGCGTGCTTGCGCAGCGCGGGCAGGGCACGGGCGGCTGGCGGCGGCGGGTGATGCAGATGGGCTTGGCGCCTTCGAGCGGCACCGGACCGGGCGGCGCAATGCCGTAGTCACGCAATGCCGCCTTGCCCTTGGCGCTGATCCAGTCCGTCGTCCAGGCGGGCGCGCGCTGCAGCACGGTGGCGATGGGGCCGAGCCGCGCGGCTTGCAGCGCGGTCTTCACATCGTGCGCGATGACCTCGGTCGCGGGGCAGCCGGAATAGGTCGGCGTGAGCACCACCTCCAGCAGCGCGCCGTTTTCGCGCACCTCGCGCACCACGCCCAGGTCGCACAGCGAGATCACCGGGATTTCCGGGTCCTGCACCGTTTCCAGCACCTGCCACGCGGCCTGCACGCGCGCGCTGGGCTGCCGTTGCTGCAGGACGCTCACCACGCGCCTCCGGGGTAGCTGCGCTGCAGGTACTGCATCTCGGCGAGGATGAAGCCCATGTGCTCGCTGTGCACGCCGCGCTTGCCGGTGCTGCGGAATTTGATATCACCCTCGGGCACGGCCAGATCGGCCGCGGCGAGGATCTGCGCCATCTCCTGGCGCCACTCGGCCTCCAGATCGGCCCAGCGCGGGCCCAGGCCGCTGGCCTGAGCAGCATCGTCCACCGCGTCGGTGTCGAACAGTTCGGCGGTGTAGGGCCAGAGCTGCGCCAGCGCCGCCTGCATGCGCTGGCGCGATTGCTCGGTGCCGTCGCCCAGGCGCACCACCCAGTCGGCCGCATGCTGCTGGTGGTAGCGCGCCTCCTTGATCGCCTTGCCGGCGATCGCGGCCAGTTCGCGGTCGCTGGAGCTTTCCAGCCGCTGCCACAGCAGCTTGAGCAAGGTGGCCAGCATGGCGTTGCGCAAACAGGTGAAGGCGAAGTCGCCGCGCGGCAGCTCGGCCATGGTGACGTTCAGGAAATCGCCCTCGCCGCGCAGAAACGCGAGCTGGTCTTCATCGTGCCCGCGGCCATCGACCTGGCCGGCGCGGGTCAGCACGCCGCGCGCCTGGCCCAGCAGATCCAGCCCCATGTTGGACAGCGCGATGTCTTCCTCAAGAATCGGCGCGTGGCCGCACCATTCGGTGATGCGCTGCGCCAGGATCAAACAGGTATCGGCCACGCGCAGCAGGTACTGCACCTGGGGCTCCTTGCCAATGCGGATGCTTTGCATGTCAGCTCCTTGCCTCACATGTGGTTCACGGCCGCGGGCAACGTGAAAAAGGTGGGGTGGCGGTAGACCTTGTCCTCGGCCGGATCGAAGTACATGTCCTTGTCGGCCGGGTCGCTGGCGACGATCGCGCTCGACGGCACGACCCAGATGCTGGTGCCTTCCTGGCGCCGGGTGTAGACGTCGCGCGCCATCTGGATCGCCATCTTGGCGTCGGAGGCGTGCAGGCTGCCGCAGTGCTTGTGGTCCAGCCCGGCGCGCGAGCGCACGAACACTTCCCAGAGCGGCCATTCGGTGGAAGCGGGTGTAGGGGTTGTCATGGTGTTTGCTCTTTCATTTGTTGCTTGCTCCTTCCCCCTCTGGGGGAAGGTGGGGATGGGGGCTTGGCGTCCATAGCGGGCGCTGCTCGCCCCCACCCCTGCCCTCCCCCAGCGGGGGAGGGATTGAAAACCGTCATGCCACAGCGCGCTCGCGCCCTGCCTCCTTGGCCGCATGCGCCAGCGCCGCCTCGCGCACCCAGGCGCCGTCGTCCCAGGCCTTGACGCGGGCGGCCAGGCGCTCGCGGTTGCAGGGGCCGTCGCCGCCCACCACGCGCCAGAACTCGTCCCAGTCGATCACGCCGTGGTCGTGGTGCTGGCGCTCCTCGTTCCACTTCAGATCGGGGTCGGGGAGCTGCACGCCCAGCACCTTGGCCTGATCGACGCAGGCGTCGATGAACTTCTGGCGCAGCTCGTCGTTGGAATTGCGCTTGATGCCCCAGCGCATCGACAGCGCGCTGTTGGGCGACTGGTCGTCCGGCGGGCCGAACATCATCACCGACGGCCACCACCAGCGGTTGACCGAATCCTGCACCATCGCGCGCTGCGCGTCCGTGCCCTGCTGCATCATCACCAGCAGCGCGTCGAACCCCTGGCGCTGGTGAAAGCTCTCCTCGCGGCAGATGCGCACCATGGCGCGCGCATACGGCCCGTAGGAGCAGCGGCACAGCGGCACCTGGTTCATGATGGCCGCGCCATCGACCAGCCAGCCAATCGTGCCCACATCGGCCCAGCTGAGCGTGGGGTAGTTGAAGATCGAGCTGTACTTGGCGCGGCCGCTGTGCAGGGCATCGAGCATCTGGTCGCGGCTGGTGCCCAGCGTCTCGGCGGCGCTGTAGAGGTACAGGCCGTGGCCGGCCTCGTCCTGGATCTTGGCCAGCAGGATGGCCTTGCGTTTGAGCGTGGGCGCGCGCGTCACCCAGTTGCCCTCGGGCAGCATGCCGACGTATTCGGAATGCGCGTGCTGGCTGATCTGGCGCACCAGCGTCTTGCGGTAGTGGTCGGGCAGCCAGTCCTTGGCCTCGATGAATTCGCCGGCGTCGATGCGCGTGTCAAAGCGCTGCTGCAGCGCCTCTTCCTGCGCACTGGCTGGCGCCGCGGCCTGCAGCGGCTTGCCCATGGTGTCCATGGCCTGGGTGTACATAGGATCTCCTGGAAAGGGAGTGGAT
The DNA here is from genome assembly GCF_000484635.1 of Comamonas badia DSM 17552. Classification (GTDB taxonomy): domain Bacteria; phylum Pseudomonadota; class Gammaproteobacteria; order Burkholderiales; family Burkholderiaceae_C; genus Comamonas_C; species Comamonas_C badia. The sequence goes on from NZ_AXVM01000003.1 coordinate 120,374, forward strand.
CAGTGGTGGCGCCGGTCGATCACACGCCGGGCCTTGCCGACAAGCGTGCGCTCTATGGAGCCCGAGGGCAGCACCGACACGCGCGTGGAAACCCCGACCATGGTCTTGATGCGGTGCTGCACCCAGCCCTGGATGGCCTTGACCTCGTCGGCCGCGGCATGGCTGGTTTCGGGATGCAGTTCACACAGCACCTGCACCTCGTCGAGGTTGCCGTCGCGCGTGACGGTGATCTGGTACTGACCGGAGAGCTTCTCGTGCTGCAGCACGATTTCTTCGATCTGCGTGGGGAACATGTTGACGCCGCGGATGATGAGCATGTCGTCCGAGCGGCCGACGATCTTGCCCATGCGCCGGAAGCTGCGCGCCGTCGGCGGCAGCAGGCGCGTCAAGTCGCGCGTGCGGTAGCGCACGATGGGCAGGCCTTCCTTGGTCAGCGTGGTGAAGACCAGCTCGCCCTCCTCGCCATCGGGCAGCACCTCGCCGGTCTCGGGATCGATGATTTCGGGGTAGAAATGGTCTTCCCAGATCACCGGCCCGTCCTGCGTTTCTATGCACTCGTTGGCCACGCCCGGGCCCATCACTTCCGACAGGCCATAGATATCGACCGCCTTCAGGCTGGAGGTGTTCTCCACCTCGCGGCGCATGGCCTCGGTCCAGGGCTCGGCGCCGAAGATGCCGACCTTGAGCGAGCTCTTCTTCGGGTCCAGCCCCTGGCGGATGAACTCCTCGATGATCACCTGCATGTAGGACGGCGTGACCATGATGATGTCGGGGTGGAAGTCGTTGATCAGCTGCACCTGCTTCTCGGTCTGGCCGCCCGAGACCGGGATCACGGTGCAGCCCGCGCGCTCGGCGCCGTAGTGCGCGCCCAGCCCGCCGGTGAACAGGCCGTAGCCATAGGCGACGTGGATGATGTCGCCCGGGCGCCCGCCCGAGGCGCGGATGGAGCGCGCCACCAGATCGGCCCAGGTGGCTATGTCCTTTGCCGTGTAGCCCACCACCGTGGGCTTGCCCGTGGTGCCCGACGAGGCGTGGATGCGCGTGATTTGCTCGCGCGGCACGGCGAACATGCCGAAGGGGTAGTTGTCGCGCAAATCCTTCTTGGTGGTGAAGGGGAATTTGGCCAGGTCGCTCAGCTGCTGGAGGTCGTTCGGGTGCACGCCCTTGGCGTCAAACGCCTGGCGGTAATGCGGCACGTGGTCGTAGGCGTGCTGCAGCGACCAGCGCAGGCGTGTGAGCTGCAGCGCGGCGATCTCGTCGCGGCTGGCGGTTTCTATCGGTTCCAGGTCGCCGGGCTCGGGGCGAAAAACGGTCATTGAAAGTCTCCTTGTCTGGTTGTCGTGGTGCAGGGTCAAGCGCTGGGCAGATCGACCGCCGGCTTGCCCTTCATGCGGTAGGAGCGGCCGCGGAACACCGCCACCAGCTCGCCGCGCTGGTTGTGCACGTCCACGTCGTACACGCCGGTGCGTCCGGCCTGCTGCACCTCGCGCGCCTGCGCGGTCAGCACGTCGCCCTCGCGCCCGGGAGCGACGAAGTCGATCGTCACGCCCGAGGCCACGGTCAGCTCATTGCCGGCGTTGCAGGCAAACGCAAACGCCGAATCGGCCAGCGTGGTGATCATCCCGCCGTGGCAGGTGGCGTGGCCGTTGAGCATGTCGGCGCGCACCGTCATCGTCACCGTGGCGCGGCCGGGGCCTATGGCCGTCACCTGCATGCCCAGCGCACGCGTGGCGCGGTCGTTTTCAAGCATCAGCGCGCGCACCTGCTCGGCAAGCTGCTGGGGGTCAAGGGTTGGTGTCATCGCAGGCGTTCAACGGTCGGTGAATCGGGGGGCGCGCTTCTGGGCAAAGGCCTGCACGCCCTCCTGGTAATCGTGGGCAAAGCCCAGCGTGCGCTGCAGCGCGGCTTCGTGTTTCAGGGCGCCTTCAAAGTCGCTTTGCGCACCGGCATCCAGCGCGCCGCGGATGGCCACCAGCGCCTGGGTCGGCATGCCCGCCAGGCGCGCGGCCAGCGCCTGCGCGCTGGCGGCCAGCTCGTCATCGGGCACGCTGCGCCAGATGAGGCCGATGCGCGCCGCCTCCTCGGCCGGCAGCTTGTCGCCCAGCAGCGCCAGGCCCAGCGCCTGCGCGCGGCCCACCAGGCGCGGCAGCAGCCAGGTGCCACCGCTGTCGGGCACCAGGCCAATCTTGGAAAACGCCTGGATGAAGCTGGCCGAACGCGCCGCCACCACCAGATCGCAGGCCAGCGCAATGCTGGCGCCCGCGCCCGCCGCCACGCCGTTGACCATGGCCACCACCGGCACCGGCATGCTGCGCAGGCGCAGCAGCAAAGGCACGTAATGCCGTTCGATCGCCACGCTCAGATCCTTGGGCGCGGCGCCCGGCGCGGGGTCTGGCGCGACCTCGGGATCGGCCAGATCCTGCCCGGCGCAGAACGCGCGCCCGGCGCCCGTCAGCACCACGCAGCGCACGCTGGCGTCATCCGCCGCGGCATGGAGCGCCGCCAGCAGCTGCTGGTGCAGTTCGCCGGTGAAGCTGTTGAGCTGCGCCGGCCGGTTGAGCGCGATGGTGCGCACGGCGGCATCGTTGGAGACGAGAACCAGGGGGTCGGACATGGGCGATACGGGTACGGATGGCTGAAAAAGAAAAACCGACCAGGAAAACATAATTGACCGATCGGTCGGTAAATCATAAACTCTCGGGCTGCCTTGGCGCAAGCCCTTTCACCCCCGTAAAAACCCTAGGAGACGGTTCCCATGTCGCTGTTCGACACCCACCGCGCGCTGCTCGACGGCGCGCTGAGCGCCCTTGCCACGCGCGCGTTCTGGACGCCCTTCCCCGAGATGCCCTCGCCCAAGGTCTATGGCGAAACCGGCCAGGCCGACGGCATCGCCGCCGCCAACGCGCTGCTGGGCAAGGATTTCCCGCTCACGCAGCCGGGCGAAGTCGGCCGCATCGCCACCGAGCAATCACCCTACGGCGTGGCGCTGGACGTACGCTACCCCGAATGCACGGCCGATGCCTTGATCGCCGCCGCCCAGGCCGCCGAGCCCGCCTGGCAGGCGCTGGGCGCGCAGGGGCGCGTGGGCGTGCTGCTGGAAGCGCTCACGCGCATCCACAAGCGCAGCCACGAGATCGCGCATGCCGTGATGCTCACCACCGGCCAGGGCCCGATGATGGCCTTCCAGGCCGGCGGCCCGCACGCGCAGGACCGCGCACTCGAAGCCATCGCCTACGCCTGGAAGGCCATGGCCGACGTGCCCGCCCAGGCGCGCTGGGAAAAGCCGCAAGGCAAGAACCCGCCGCTGGTGATGCACAAGCACTTCGAGATCGTCGGCCGCGGCGTGGCGCTGGTGATCGGCTGCGCCACCTTCCCCACCTGGAACACCTACCCCGGCCTGTTCGCCGCGCTGGCCACCGGCAACCCGGTCATCGTCAAGCCCCACCCCAATGCGGTGTTGCCCGCCGCGATCACGGTCGCCATCCTGCGCGAGGTGCTGGCCGAGCAGGGACTCGATCACAACCTCGTCCTGCTGGCGCTGAGCAACGACCCGGCGCACACCCAGGCGCTGGCGCAAAGCCCGGCGGTCGCCAGCATCGACTTCACCGGCAGCACCGGCTTCGGCCACTGGCTGCGCGACCACGCCCCGCAGGCGCGGCTGTACGCCGAGATGGCGGGCGTGAACAGCGTCATCATCGATTCCACCGACCAGTACGCCGCGATGCTGAACAACCTGGCGTTCACGCTCACGCTCTACAGCGGCCAGATGTGCACCACCACGCAGACGATTTACGTGCCCAGGGACGGCATCGCCACCGATGAAGGGCACAAGCGCTTTGAACAAGTGGGGCAAGACCTGGCGGCTGCCGTGGACAAGCTGCTGAGCAACCCCAAGGTCGCCACCGCCGTGCTCGGCGCGGTCTGCGCGCCCGAGACCGTGGAGCGCATAGTCGCCGCGAGCAGCAAGGGCCAGCTGCTGCTGGCCTCACGCACTCTCGATAATCCCGAGTACCCCAAGGCGCGCATCCACACCCCGGCCATCGTCGCCCTCACGCAGGCCGACCGCGCCACCTGGGGCAGCGAGTGCTTTGGCCCCGTCTCCTTCGTCGTCGCCACCGACTCGCGCGAAGCCTCGCTGCAGCAGGCCGAAGCCACCACCCGCGAGCAGGGCGCGCTGACGCTGGGCGTGTATTCCACCGACCGCGCGGTGATCGACCGCACCGTGCAGCTCAGCCTGCGCGCCCGCGTGGCGCTCTCGATCAACCTCACGCAGGGCGTGTACGTGAACCAGTCGGCCGGTTTCTCCGACTACCACGCCACCGGCGGCAACCCGGCGGCGACCACCAGCTACACCACGCTGGCCTTCGTCGCCGATCGCTTCGTGGTGGTGCAGCGGCGCGAGCATGTGTGAACACACGGGAATATAGTCATTCACGGCTGAAGCCGCTCCTACAATGGGTGTAATGCTATTTTTGTAGAAGTTGGTTAGCCACGAAAGCTGCGACTTTGGCGTCGTGCGCTTCCAGCAGCTGCCAGCCTCAGACATGCGCCGGTGTTTTGCCTTGCGCACGCCGGGCAGTTTGGCTTTTGGGTTTTGTGACCGTGATGGTCGGCGCCATGCCGGCCGCCGCCGCCATATCCATCAGCGCATCGAGCGAGAACAGATTGACCTTGCCGCGCACCAGGTCGGAGATGCGCGGCTGCGTCACGCCGAAGAGCTCTGCCGCCTGCGCCTGCGTGATGCCTTGCTGGCGGATGGCTTCGGTCAGCGCCATCATCAGGCCGGAGCGGGCACTCATGCTGGCAGCCTGCTGCGGCGTGTCTTCGATGGCATCCCATACGCTGGCGAATCGTTGTGCACTTGTCATGAGGCAGGCACTTTCACTCAGGCGCTTGCCTTGGGCCAACCGATTTCAATCTTGCGGTGCTGCGCCACACAGTCGCGCAGGTAGAGATTGATCAGGCTCTGGTAAGGCACACCCGACTCTGCGGCCATGGCCTTGAAGTATTCGACCACGTCGCCCGAGAGCCGCATGGAAACCGGCGTCTTCAGCCGCGATGCGTAGGGGTTGCGGCGCGATTTCATTTTGGAAAGATCGTATTCAGCCTTCATATCACGCTCCTGGGTAAAGCTGGCGCTCACGTGCCGTGGCACGGCGCGCCGAGATGATGCGCAGCACGTCGCCATCTTCACGCTCGCAGTGGCAGACGATCAAGAGCCTGGCCATTGCGCTCAGGCCCAGCATCAGGAATCGATCTTCATCGCTGGAGTGCGCCTCATCAAAAAATTGCACGGCAAATTCGTCGTAGAAAACCGACTGCGCCTCTTCGAAAGAAACGCCGTGCTTTTTGAGGTTGGCGGCTGCCTTGGATGGGTCCCATTCAAAACGAATCACCCATACATTGTATGGATGGGTGATGCGAAATCAAGCTCAGCTACCCCCGCCAGGCCTGCCCCCCATCCGCCAGCGCCACCGGCTGCGCGCGGCCCAGGGCTTCGAGGGTGGCAAGCAGCGTGGGCAGGCCCTTCTTCCAGGCGCCGCGCCCCTTGAAGGCGGCTTCGATCGCGGCCAGCGGCAGCGGGGCTTTGCTGCTGGCCAGCAGGGCGGCGACGGCGCGCACCTGTTCGGGCAGCGTAGCGGGCCAGGGCAAGGCGGGTTTTTGCTCTTGTTTTAATAGTGAAATTTCACCATTCAAATCGGCTTTTAACGCTTGCCCATACTGCGCGAGCAGCTCCTGGGATTGAGGCAATTTTTGTGGATTCTGGAACGCCGGGCGCAGCCAGCGGACGTGCCCCTGCGCCTCTTCCTGCGCGCGGCGGGTGTTGAGCTGCACCAGGTGCTGCAGCACGGCATCGGTGCTGGTATCCGAAGGCAGGCCGTAGGCGGCGAGCACGGCGGCGTCGAGTTCGTCGTGCAGCTCGCGCAGCACGCCGACCAGGCCCTGGGTGTGGAGGGCCTTTTCCTTGGCGGAGAGCGCGCGGCCTTCGCGCAGCGCGGCGAGCACGTTGTACAGGCCGGTGAGGGTCACTTCCTGCTCCTTCCCCTTTGGGGAGAGCGCCCCTTCTTGCTCACTCCCCTCTCGGGGGAGCGCCTCTTCTGACTCCCTCCCCCTCTGGGGGAGGGCAGGGGTGGGGGCGTGCGGCGATGCATCAGGCACCGCGCCCATGGATGCGCACCAAGCCCCCATCCCGGCCTTCCCCCAAAGGGGGAAGGAGTCGTGGCCCAGCACGCGCTTGCGGTGCGCGTCGATTTTTTCGGCCAGCTCGGCGATGGTGGCGTGCAGCGACGGCGTCAGGCCGGTGTCTTCGCCGGGGAAGGGGAAGGTTTCGAAGCAGGTGGTTTTGACGTAAACCGGGCGATCTTCCAGTGTGCTGCCAGCCGCCATCGCCCAAACGATGTGCAACTGGCTGGAGAGCACGCCGAGCGCAAAGGCATCGTCGAGCGCGATGGCGACGAGTTTGTTGTCCGGCAGGATGCTGGCGTCCAGAAATTGGAAGGTGCGGTGCTTGGCGGTTTCGACGATGGCGATGTAGCGGGGCAAGTGGGCGAGTTGCTGGCGCAGCTTTGGATTTGTTTCGCCAAACAGCCACCAGTTCTTGCGGCGGCTTTCGCGGTTGTTCTGATCGCGCTCGGGTTTGACGCGCTCCAGCAGCCATTGGTAGGCGGCGGGGTAGCGGTCGCGCAGTTGCTCGCTGCTCAGGCCGAAGGCGTCGATGACCAGCACGCCGCGCGGTTTGTCGGTCAGGTCGCGGCCGTTGCGGTAGGGGCGGATCAAGGGCGGCTGGCCCCCACCCCCGCCCTCCCCCGGCAGGGGAGGGAGTAAAGCCGCGGCTTCTTCGGGGGTGACGATGAAGCCTGCGCCAAACAGTTGCACGCCGCGGTTGCTCAGGTTCTGGTTGGCGCGCAGCGCCTGCGCCGCCGCCACGTTGGCACCCACGCTCAGGTCGGCGTGGATCAGGCCGGTTTGCGCGCTCAGCGTCACCGCCATTTCACCGTGCTCGCCCGCCACTTCGTCGGTCACGCTGAGCAATTCGCCTTCGCCACTGCCGCTGGCCAATACCGTCATCGCAATGCGCACGGCCGCGCCGTTGGCGCTGTCCACCCAGGGGTGGTCGGGGATGGCTATGGCCAGATGCGTGTCCGCAGCCAGCGCCGCCTGCACCACACGGCGATTGAAGGTCTGGCGCAGGCTGTTGGTGGTGATCAGGCCCATGCGCTGCGCCTGGCCGCTGGCGACTTGCTCGGCCGCGTGCTGCCACCAGTGCATCACGAAGTCGGCGCTTTCGGGCACCTCTTTCCACACGCCGCGCAGCGCCTGCACATAGCCATCGCCCAGCGCGGCGCGCATGCTGGCCGCGCCGATGAAGGGCGGGTTGCCCACGATGAAATCCGCCTGCGGCCACTCGGCTTTGCGGGCGCCGATGTAGCGCCACTGCGGCAGTTGCGCGGCCTCGTCGGGCACGCGCTCGCCGGTCACGGGGTGGGTTTTGTACGTGACGCCATCCCAGCGGCTGAGCAGGCGTCCGGCATCGTCGTGGGCGGGCTCCACGCCGTCCCAGGCCAGCACCGCGTCGCGGTGTTCGATGTTGCCGTAGTTGTGGACGACAGGCTCGGCCACGCTGGCCAGGCCGCGCGTGCGCACATGCCACTGCAGCCAGCCTATCCACAGCACCAGTTCCGCCAGCGCGGCGGCGCGTTCGTTCAATTCGATGCCCAGCAACTGGCGCAGGGTGACGGTGTCGCCCTCCAGGCCCAGGCTGTCCTGCGCCTCGCCCAGCTCCTGCAACTGGTTGAGCACCTCGCCCTCCAGGCGCTTCAGGTGCTCCAGCGTCACGTACAGAAAGTTGGCGCTGCCGCAGGCCGGGTCAAGCACGCGCACCTGGCACAGGTGGTGGTGAAAGGCGCGCACCTGCGCACGGGCGGCGGCCATTTTTTCGTCGGCCGCCTTGCCCTGCAGAACGGCGGCTTCGTGCGCCAGCACCAGCGCGGCGGCGCGGGCGTTGCTCCACTCTGCGCGCAGCGGCTCGATGACGGTGGGCAGCACCAGGCGCTCGACATAGGCGCGCGGGGTGTAGTGGGCGCCCAGGGCGTGGCGCTCGGTGGGGTCGAGCGCACGCTCCAGCAGCGTGCCGAAGATGGCGGGCTCCACCTCGCGCCAGTTGGCGTGCGCGGCTTCGATGAGCAGGTCGATCTGCGCGGGGGTGAGCCGCAGGCTGTAGCCGTCCTGCCCCGCGCCCTTGAAGAGCTTGCCGTTGAAGCGCAGCAAGGGTTTGGCGAGTGCGACGGAAAAACCGCCGCGGTCCATGTCGGCCCACAGGGCCTGCAGCATCTGCCGCAGCGCGGCGGGGTCGTCGCGGTGGCGGCGCAGCAGGTCTTCAAATGCACCTTCGGGCAGCAGGCCGACGTCTTCGGCAAACATGGAAAACAGGCAGCGGGTGAGGTAGGAGGCTACTTTTTCGGCGCGTTGGGGTGCTGCCCCCTCACCCCTGCCCTCTCCCCCACGGGGGAGAGGGAGTGAACTGCCGGTATTCGCTCCCTCTCCCTCTGGGAGAGGGCTGGGGTGAGGGCTGCTGGCGTCGCCACCCTCCAGCGATTTCGCCAGCCGCGCCAAGAGCTGCGCCACGCCGCGCGTGACCTGAGCGCTGATGCGCGCGGGGTTGAGGCTTTCGGGGTCTGTCCAGATGCGCTTGAGCCGCTCGCGCACGGCTTCATTCGCCAGATCGGCCAGGCGGATGCGGTGGCTGCGCGGGTCGGGGTAGGGCGTGTAGGTGGCGCCGCTGCGGCTGAATTCGGCGTACAGCTCAATCACGGTGCCCACATCCACCACGATCAAAAACGGCGGGCGGCCTTCGCCCGCGGGCAGCGCGCGGGCGTAACCCTCGGCCTGGCTGCGGGCGCGCAGCAGGCCGTCGTCAAAGCCGCGGGTGGTGGCGGCGGCCTTGAGCTTTTTGGCCTCCAAAACGAAGTGCCCGCGCTTGTAGCAGTCGATGCGCCCGCTGCTGCTGCTGCCGTCGCCATGCGCGAAGGTGATCGGGCGCTCGAACATGTAGTCGAGTGCTTCGGTGGCGTGGGGCTTGTCCACGCCCAGCAGCGCGCACAGCTCCAGCGTGAAGCTCTGCGCGGTGGCCAGTTCACTCGCCGCGCTGCCCTGCCAGCGGGCGATGAAGGCGGCGGCTGATGCGTCAGCGGGGCTGGTTTCGGTGGTCATGAAAGGGGATGATAGAGACGCCGGTTGCCCTGCCTTGTCCTACACTGCATCGCACCATGAACCACGCCGCCGCCCCCACTGCCCGAGACCTTGAAGCCGCGCTGCTGCAGCGCTGCGCCGCGGTCGTGCAGGGGCAGACCGCGCCTGCCGCCGACCAGCGCGAGGCCAATGTGTTTCGGCTGGCCGCGATGCTGGTGCGTCCACGCTTTCCAGCGGCCTCGGCACAACTGTGGCAAGCCAGCGAACGCTACTTCGCCGCCCACCCCGGCGACAGGCTGGAAGCGGCCGAACTGGTGCGGCGGGGCTGGGTGCTGGGCCTGCCGCGCTGGCGCGACCTGCTCGATCAGCAACTTGGCCGGGGCTGATGCGATGCCAGGCAGTCTGCCATTGCATACGGACACGGCTTTGGCACGGGGTTTGCGCGAGCTGCTGCGGCAACTGCAAGAGCGGCTTGCATTGCACAGCCCGCTGAACGTCTATCTCGCTGGGGGCATGGCCGTGCACCTGTATACCGCCAGTCGCGTCACCACCGACGTGGATGCCGAGTTCGGCGCGCGCGTGCTGCTGCCCAGTGATCTGGCGGTAGAAGTCGTGCTGGACGATGGCGCGCCGCAGGTGGTTTATCTGGATACCAACTACAACGCGAGCTTTGCCCTGATGCACGAAGACTATCTGGCCGATGCCTTGCCGGTGGATTTGGGGCTGGAGCAGATACGCCTGCATGTCCTCGCGCCCGTGGATCTGGCCGTGAGCAAGATCGCCCGACTGGCGGACAACGACCGGGAGGACATCTGCGCGCTGGTGCAGCTTGGTCTGACGAATGCCGATGCGATCGAGCAGCGCGCAACGCAGGCGACGGCAGGCTATGTCGGCAGCATGGCGATGCTGCAGTTGAATCTGCGCGATGCCGTCGCCCTGGCGCGCCGGACACAGACAAGCCCGCCGCGCGGACGATGACATTCACGGCCAGCGGACACTGGGCGACAATCGCCCGCCATGAACGCCTTCGCCCCCCTCGCCAACGACCGCTTCCTGCGCGCCTGCCGCCGCCAGGCGACCGACACCACCCCCATCTGGCTGATGCGCCAGGCCGGGCGCTACCTGCCCGAGTACAAGGCCACGCGCGCCAGGGCGGGCAGCTTCATGGGGCTGGCCACGAACGTGGACTACGCCACCGAGGTGACGTTGCAGCCGCTGGAGCGTTTCCCGCTCGATGCCGCCATCTTGTTTTCCGACATCCTCACCGTGCCCGATGCGATGGGCCTGGGCCTGTCGTTTGCCGAGGGCGAAGGCCCGCGCTTTGCGCAGGTGGTGCGCGACGAGGCCGCCGTCAGCAAGCTGGCAGTGCCGGACATGGACAGGCTGCGCTATGTGTTCGACGCCGTCACCAGCATCCGCCGGGCGCTGAACGGCCGCGTGCCGCTGATCGGCTTCTCGGGCAGCCCCTGGACGCTGGCCTGCTACATGGTGGAGGGCAGGGGCAGCGACGACTACCGGCAGGTGAAGACGCTGATGTACGCCCGCCCGGACCTGATGCACCGGCTGCTGGCGGTGAACGCCGACGCGGTGGCTGTCTATCTGAACGCGCAGATCGATGCCGGCGCGCAGGCCGTGATGGTCTTTGACAGCTGGGGCGGCGTGCTGGCCGATGGCTGCTTTCAGGACTTCAGCCTGGCCTATACGCGGCGCGTGCTGGCGCAATTGAAGCGCACCGGGGCGGATGGGCAGGACGTGCCGCGCATCGTCTTCACCAAGGGCGGCGGGCTGTGGCTCCCCGACATGGGGGCGCTCGATTGCGAGGTGCTGGGGCTGGATTGGACGGTGAACCTGGGCCGCGCCCGCGCGCTGGTGGGCGGCAGCAAGGCGCTGCAGGGCAATATCGACCCCAACGTGCTGTTTGCCCCGCCGGCCGCCATCGAGGCGCAGGCGCGCGCGGTGCTGGAGAGCTTTGGCCGGCCGCACACCGATGCGGCGGGCACCGGGCCCACGCACATTTTCAACCTCGGCCACGGCATCAGCCAGCACACGCCGCCCGAGCATGTGAGCGCGCTGGTGGAGGCGGTGCACGCGCACGGGAAACGCATGCGCGCATAGCACAAAACACCGCCCAAACAGGGTATTGACAGGGCATCGCAACTGACTTATGCACAAAGAAAACGGTGCTGCCCGTCCGTAACCATTAGTGCACCGCAGCAGAGCACGGAACTGTAAAAAACCACAATGCCGTTGATTTACAAGGATTTTTTGGTTTTGCCGTTTTTGCATGCAATGCGCACAAACCCAGCAAAGATGCGGCTTGCGCAGCCTTGAGCCCAAGATACCCACAAAGTTATCCACAGCAACCGTGGATAGGTCAAAAACACAGGCACTGGCAGCGACTTGGCACCGAAATTGAAGTCATTGCCTCACAACCAGCCGCAAGTCTTTGTCTCTCCAAATGATTCCCCTGCACGTCGCGGTGCAGACCCCGGCGCACAGCAGCGTCGCCGGCCCGCTGAGCTATCTGCACGACACCGCCCTGCCCGCGGGCACGCTGGTGCGCGTGCCGCTGGGCCGGCGCGAGGTGCTGGGCATCGTCTGGGAGGGCCCCGGTGATGCGCCCGGCGATGCGCCGCCCGCCGGCGCCGAGCTGCGCGCCATCGCCGGCGTGCTGCCCGGCCTGCCACCGCTGCCCGAGCCCTGGCGGCGCCTGGTGGCGTTTGCCGCGCGCTACTACCAGCGCGGCCTGGGCGAGGTGGCGCTGGCGGCGCTGCCGCCTTCGCTGCGCGAGCTGAGCGCCGAACAGCTGCAACGGCGGCTGCGGCGCAAGGCAAAGACCGCCGGCGAAGCGGGAACCGGCCAAGCGGTATCCAATTCAATAGCGCTTACCGCAGAACAGGCAAGCGCTGCAGGCCAAATTGATGCTGAACCTGGCCCCTTTCTGCTGTTCGGCAGCACCGGCAGCGGCAAGACCGAGGTCTATCTGCACAGCGTGCAGGCGGCGCTGGCCACCAGCCCGCAGGCCCAGGCGCTGGTGCTGGTGCCCGAGATCAACCTCACGCCGCAGCTGGAGCAGCGCTTTCGCGCCCGCTTCGAGCCACTGGTGGGCGGCCCGGCCATCGTCAGCCTGCACAGCGGCATGACACCGGCGCAGCGCCTCAAAAGCTGGCTCGCGGCGCACACCGGGCAGGCGCGCATCGTGCTGGGCACGCGCATGGCGATCTTCGCCAGCCTGCCGCATCTGGCGCTGATCGTGGTCGATGAGGAGCACGACGCAAGCTACAAGCAGCAGGAGGGCGCGCGCTATTCGGCGCGCGATCTCGCCCTCTGGCGCGCGCGCGACTGCGGCGCCCGGGTGGTGCTGGGCAGCGCCACGCCGTCGCTGGAAAGCTGGCACGCCAGCGACCCGGCCGTGGGCCGCTACCGGCGCCTGGCCATGCCCAGCCGCATCGGCGCCGCCGCGCTGCCGCGCCTGCGTCTGATCGACATGGGCCAGCAGCCGCGGCGCGCCGTGTTTGCGCCGCCACTCATCGCCGCCATCACCGAGCGCGTGGAAAAAGGCGAGCAATGCCTGGTGCTGCTCAACCGCCGCGGCTTTGCGCCCGTGCTGCACTGCCACGCCTGCGGCTGGAAAAGCGATTGCCCGCATTGCTCGGCGGCGCAGGTCTTTCACAAGATAGACCGCACGCTGCGCTGCCACCACTGCGGCTGCAGCGCGCCGGTGCCGCGCGCCTGCCCGAGCTGCGGCAACCCGGACATCGCCCCGGTCGGGCGCGGCACCGAGCAGCTGCAAGAGCAGCTTGCCGCGCTGCTGCGCAACGTCATCACGCCCGAGCGCCGCGCCGCGCGCGTGGCGCGCATAGACGCCGACACCACCCGCGCCAAGGGCGCGCTGGAGGAACAGCTGGCGGCGGTGCACGCGGGCGCGGTGGACGTGCTGGTGGGCACGCAGATGGTGGCCAAGGGGCACGACTTTCGCCGCGTCACGCTGGTGGCGGCGGTGCAGCCCGACAGCGCGCTCTTTTCCAGCGACTTCCGCGCGCCCGAGCGGCTGTTTGCGCTCTTGATGCAGGCGGCGGGCCGCGCCGGGCGCGACGCGCATTACATGGCCGCGCAGCAGTCCGCGCCCGAACTCTGGGTGCAGACCTGGCACCCCGGGCACCCGCTGTTCGCCGCGCTGCGCCGCCACGATTACCCCGGCTTTGCCGCGCAGCAACTGGCCGAGCGCGAAGCCGCCGCGATGCCGCCGTTCTCGCACCAGGCGCTGCTGCGCGCCGATGCGCGCACGCAGGAGGCGGCGCAGGGCTTTCTGCAGGCCGCGAGCGACGCGGCGCGCACCGCCAGTCTGCCCGGCGCGGACCACGTGCAGCTCTACCCGCCGGTGCCGCTGGCGGTGCAGCGCGTGGCCAACGTGGAGCGCGCGCAGATGCTGATCGAAAGCGCCCACCGCGGCGCGCTGCAGCAGTTCCTGGCCGCCTGGCAGCCGCTGCTGCACGCCGAGCGGCGCGCGCACAAGGGGCTGGTGCGCTGGCTGGTGGATGTGGATCCGCAGGCGATCTGAAATCCTCAGCCTCCGCCCAGGGCGAAGACTGCCTTCGCCACCTGCGCGATGGCCGTTTCGCGCACCGCGAGGCTGGCGGCCGATTCCGTCAGAAACGCCACCACCACGATGGGCGGACGCCCCTCGCGCCAATAGACGCCCACATCATTGGTGCTTCCGTGCGGGCCGGTGCCGGTCTTGCTGCCCACGCGCCACAACGCAGGCAATCCAGCGCCCAGGCGCTGGGCATTGGTCTTCGTGTCCCGCAGCCACTGCGCCAACTGCTCTCGGCTGCCCCGCGACAAGGCCTGTCCGACGACCAGGCGCTGCAGCAACCCCGCCATCGCGCGTGGGCTGCTGGTATCACGCGGATCGCCAGGCGTGGATTCGTTGAGCTGCGGCTCCCAGCGATCCAGCCGTGTCACGGAATCGCCCTGTTCGCGCGCGAACCGGGTCAGGCCCCGCGGCCCGCCCAGCGATTGCAGCAGCAGGTTGCCGGCCGCGTTGTCGCTCATCGCGACGGCGGCCTGGCAGAGCTCGCCCACCGTCATGCCATCGTCCACATGCTGCTCGGTGACCGGCGACCAGGGCAGCAAGACTTCCTTGCCAAAACGCACGCGGCGTTTCAACTGTTCATGTCCCTGATCCACGCGCTGCAGCACCTGCGCTGCCGCCAGCCATTTGAAGGTGCTGCACATCGGAAAGCGCTCATCGAGCCGGTTGCCTGAAAACGCGCCGCTCGCAACATCCAGCACGGCAACGCCCAGACGCCCCTGGCTCGCGGTTTCGATCGCTTGCCAGGGGTCGCCCTCCCGGGCGGTGACCGCTGGGCGCCCCCAGGCGAGCGGGGACACCAGGGTAGTGCACGACAAGAAAAAATTTCGATGGAAGCTTCGGCGCAGCATGGGTCAAACCAGCCACGCCACCAGCGCCGAAAAGCTGAAGAACGCCAGCACCGTGCTCGCCAGGATGATGTACGCCACCCGCCCGGTGTGGGCGCCGAAGCGCTCGACCAGCATCGCCACGTTGCTCGCGCTGGGCAGCGCCGCCACCAGCACCAGCACGCTCAAAGTGAAGGGCGACAGCGGCAGGCCCAGGCGCATGGCCAGCGCCCCGGCCGCCCAGACCAGCGCCGGGTGCAGCAGCAGCTTGGCCAGCGCCAGCGGCAGGTAGTCGCCCAGCGCCACGGCCTCGTGCTGGTTGCGCTGCGAGCGCGCCAGCACCGCGCCGATGGTGAACAGCGCCACCGGCGAGGCGGCATCGGCCAGCATGGCGACGGTGCGATCGACCGGCGCCCAGAGCTGCCAGCCGAAGGCCGAGGCCAGGCCGCCGAGCACGATGGAGATCGGCATCGGGTTCACCGCCATGCCGCGCAGCGCCTGTTTGAGCGCGCCGGCCATGCCGCGCGCGCCGCCCACGTCCAGCCGCGAGAGCGCCACGCACAGCGAGGCGGTGAGGCACATGTCGATGGCGACCGTCAGGATCACCGTGCCCGCGCTGTGCTCGCCCAGCAGCGCCACCAGCAGCGGCACGCCCATGAAGCCCGAATTGGGAAAGGCCGTGACCAGCGCGGCGAACGCGGCGTCGCTCCAGCCCCAGCGGCGCCGGTACAGCACCACCACGGCGCCCACCAGCACCAGCGCGCAGCCGAAGTAGACCCCGGCCACCACCGGATCGAGCAGCTGCGCCAGCGGCGTGCCCGCGCCGAAGCGGTAGAGCAGGCAGGGCAGCGCGAAATACAGCACGAAGGTGTTGAGCCCGCCGATCGCCGACAGCGGCACCACGCCGACGCGCGCCGCCAGCCAGCCGCACAGGACCAGCGCGAAGAACGGGAAGGTGACGGCGAGGACGGAAAGCACGGCGCGCGGCAGTTCCTGTATTTCAGTCAGCGCCTGGCGGCATCCACGTCGTACACGGCGTAGACCCAGGTCCGCGGCTTGGGAAAGCGCCAGCCGCTGCGCCGCGCCTGCAGCACATGCGCCTGCAGCGGCAGGTCATGCGCCGCCAGCCATTCCTGCGCCTCGATGTCGCATTCGGTGTCCTGCGTCTGCTGCAGCGGCCCGCGCAGGCACAGCAGCAGGCCGTTGCCGGCGCGCCAGTCGCCCATCTGCGACAGGCGCGCGGCCTCGCTGTCCGGATCGCCCGGCACGGTGAGCAAATGCGGCTGCGCATAGAACGCGAGCATCGCATTGCCGGCCCAGTCGCCGCCCACCCAGGCCAGCTGCTGGCCCGGGTGGCGCTGCTGCCAGTCATGCACGATGGCCAGCGCGGCCGCCTGTGTCGGGCGGTAATAGCCCTCGTCGCCGCGCAGCGCGTTGACGGCCGCGACGACCACGGCCATCACCGCCACCAGCGCCAGCACCGGCCACCAGGCACGCGACAAGCGCTGCAGCACCTGCGGCGCCACCTCCGGCTCCAGCCGCTGCAGGTTGCGCAGCCACAGCAGCGCGAAGGCATAGCCTATGGGGATGGACCAGGGCGTGGACAGCGCCACGATCTCCGCCAGCGCAAACGCGAGCGAGAGCAGCCAGGGCATGAAGGCGAGCCAGAACAGCACGTCGTCGCGCCCCTGCGGCAGCCAGCTGCGCAGCAGCAGGCGCGCGGCGCAGGGCAGCCAGGCTCCGCCGCGCCGGCGCGCGGCGAGCCAGGCCCAGGTCAGGCACAGCGCCAGCCAGGCCGGCAGCCAATAGAAGATCGGCGAGAACGCAAAGCGCACGATGTAATGCCAGGACACCTCGCCGCCGCCCTGGTCCATGGCGTACGTCAGCGGCGCCCAGTCGTGGCTCGCCACCCAGGCCAGGTGCGGCCACAGCGCCAGCGCGAACACCGCCAGCGCAAGATACGGGCGCGGCGAGGCCAGCCAGCGCCGGCCGTCGGCATGCAGAAACACCGCCGGCAGAAAGCCCGCCAGCATCAGCCCGCTGTAGTACTTGCTCAGCATGCAGGCGGCGGACACCAGCCCCAGCCCCACGCTGAACCAGGCGCCGCGCCAGCCGCGCTCCTGCCAGCTCGCCAGCAGCAGCGCCGCCGCCCAGGGCCAGAGCGAAAGCAGCTGCGTGTTGGCGTTGAACTTGCCGGCCAGGTTGGTGTAGGGCAGCGCCCAGAGCAGCAGCAGCGCACCCCAGGGCGCAAGCGCGCCCAGTTGCAGCCGCCGGCCCAGCGCCCAGACGCCCAGCAGACCGACCAGCACGTTGGCGTAGGACAGCAGGCGGTAGAAAAAGTCATTCTGCGGAAAGACGGCGAACCACAGCCCCGTGGTCCAGCCAAAGAAGGGCGGGTGCTTGTGCGTCCCCCAGCGCAGCGGCTGCGACCAGGCGTAGTTCTCCAGCATGTCGTGGTAGCCATCGAGGTTGGCATTGCCGACCCACGAGGCCCAGGCCCAGACCAGGGCGGCGGCGCCCATCCACGCCAGGACTCTTGCCGGCGATGGCGCGGGAGAGAGGGGGGAAGAGGCCTGCATCCAAATTCAACCATCGTGCGAAGTGCCGGATTGTCGCAGCAGCGCCGCGCCGTATGATCGAACGTTTTTGCCAGCATGTCCGGTCTCAATCTCGCCCAGCTCCAGGCGGTGCACGCCACCCAGGCCCCCTGTCTGGTGCTGGCCGGGGCCGGTTCGGGCAAGACGCGCGTCATCACGCACAAGATCGCGCACCTGATCCAGAACGGCCTGGCGCCCGATCGGATCGCCGCCATCACCTTCACCAACAAGGCCGCCGCCGAGATGCGCGAGCGCGCGGGCGGACTGATCGGCAAACCCGCCAGGCAGGTGCTGATCTGCACCTTCCACGCGCTCGGCGTGCGCCTGCTGCGCGAGGACGGCGCGGCGCTGGGCCTCAAGCCGCATTTCAGCATCCTCGATACCGGCGACGTGACCGCCATCCTCAAGGACTGCGCCGGCGGCACCACCGACCTGGCCACCGCGCGCCAGTGGCAATGGGGCATCAGCGCGCTCAAGAACGCGGGGCTGGATGCACGCCAGGCGATGGCGCAGGCGCAGGACGAACCCGCGCGCCAGCTGGCCGCCCTGTTGCTACGCTATGAAGAGCGCCTTGCGGCCTACCAGAGCGTGGATTTCGATGATTTGATTGGTCTTCCTATGCGCCTGCTGCAGGGGCACGCCGAGGTGCGCGCAAAGTGGCAGCGCCAGCTTGGCCATGTGCTGGTGGACGAATACCAGGACACCAACGCCACGCAGTACGAGCTGCTCAAGCTGCTGGTGGGCGGCGACGGCCTTTTCACCGCCGTGGGCGACGACGACCAGAGCATCTACGGCTGGCGCGGCGCGACGCTGGAAAACCTCAAGCGCCTGCCGCAGGATTTCCCGCGGCTCAAGGTCATCAAGCTGGAGCAGAACTACCGCTCCACCTCGGCCATCCTGCGCGCCGCCAACCACGTGATCGCGCCCAACCCCAAGCTCTACCCCAAGACGCTGTTTTCCGAACTCGGAGAGGGCGAACCGGTGCGCGTGCAGCAGAGCGACCACGAGGAGCACGAGGCCGAGCGCGCCGTCGCCCGCATCCAGAGCCTGCGCGCCGCCAGCAACCCGCCGCCCGCGTGGAAGGACTTTGCCGTGCTCTACCGCGCCAACCACCAGGCCAAGCCGCTGGAAAAGGCGCTGCGCAAGGCCAGCATCCCCTACAAGGTTTCGGGCGGCACCAGCTTTTTCGACCGCGCCGAGATCCGCGATCTCTGCGCCTGGTTCCGCCTCTGGGCCAACCAGGACGACGACCCGGCCTTTCTGCGCGCCATCGGCACGCCCAGGCGCGGCATAGGCCACACCACGCTCGCCAAACTGGGCGAATTCGCCAGCCAGAGGAAGGAAAGCCTGTTCGCCAGCCTGTTCAGTCCCACGCTGGCGGCGGCGCTGCCGCGCAAGGCGATCGACGGCCTGACGGAATTCGGCCGCGCCGTGAACGACCAGGAATACCGCGCGCGCCACACCCTGGGCGCGCAGGCGGCGCGCGGTTTTCTGGCCGACTGGCTGCAGGAGATCGCCTACGAACGCCACCTGATCGACGCCGAAGACAGCGACAAGGTGGCGCAGGCGCGCTGGAGCAATGTGCTGGAGTTCTGCGACTGGATGGCGCAGCGCGCGGGCGGGCAGATCGCGGATGCGGCGGGCACCACGACGGCCTCCGAGGAACGCAGCCTGCTGGACGTGGCGCGCAACATCGCGCTGCTCTCCACCATCTCGGAGCGCGAACAGGAACAGGACATGGTCACGCTCTCCACGCTGCACGCGGCCAAGGGGCTGGAATGGCCACACGTGATCCTCGCCGGCGTCACCGAAGGCATGCTGCCCTTTCGCCTGGACGACAGCGAGGCGCAGGAAGAGCGCCAGACCCGCCTGGAGGAAGAGCGCCGCCTGATGTACGTCGGCATCACGCGCGCCAGGCGCACGCTGGTGGTGAGCTGGACCAAAAAGCGCAAGAAGGGCCGCGAGATGGTGGCCTGCCAGCCCAGCCGCTTCATCGCCGAGATGCAGCTGGACGCCGCCGCCAGCCGCGAAGATCCGCGCGAGAAACTGCGCCAGCTGCGCGCGGAATTCGCCCGCAAGGCCGCCCAGGCAGCGCCGTAGCCGGCGCTTTCGGAGGTTTTCCATGCATTGCATACGCACATCGCGCTTCACCGGGCTGGCACTGGCATTCGCCGCCGTCTGCGCGCTCCCGGCGCTCGCCGCCGATTCCGGCTGGCAGGCCTGCGCCGCGATCGACGCCGACGGCGCCGCGCGGCTGGCGTGCTTCGACCAATGGGCCGGCCGGCAGGCGGCAGGCGCCGCCGCCGCGCCCGCCAGCGCGCTGCCTCCCCCGCGGCCCGCCCCGGCACCGGCCGCCGCCCTGGCCGGCCGCCTGCCCGACCTGCCGCAACCGGCGGGCGATGGCTGCCACGACGAGCGCTACACCACGCTCTCGCGCTTCTGGGAGCTGGAAGCGGGCAGCGACTGCGGCACGCTGCGCTTTCGCGGCTACCGGCCGCTGACCGTGTCGGTGGTCAACGCCAACAGCGTCAACCGGCAGCCCACGTCGGAGAACCCGCTGAACAACGCCGGCACGGCGGTGGCCTACAAGCGCACCGAGATGCGCGTGCAGCTGTCGGTGCGCACCAAGCTCGCCAAGGGGCTGTTCACCACCGGCAGCGAAGGCGAGCGCGACTCGCTCTGGGCGGGCTACACCCAGCAGTCGTACTGGCAGCTGTTCTCGCCCGGCATCTCGCGGCCGTTCCGCAACACCGACCACGAGCCGGAGCTGGTCTACGTCTACCCCACCACCGCCGACCTGCCCTGGGGCTGGCGCCTGCGCTACGGCGGCATCGGCCTGGTGCACCAGTCCAACGGCCAGAGCCGGCCGCTGTCGCGCAGCTGGAACCGGGTCTACCTGATGGCGGGGCTGGAGCGCGGCGACCGCTGGCTCATCACGGCACGCCTCTGGCAGCGCCTGCACGAGGGCGCGGCCAACGACGACAACCCGCACATCAGCGACTACGTCGGCCGCGCCGAGCTGGGCCTGGCATGGAACATCAGCCGGGACGACAGCCTGGCGCTGACCGCGCGCCACGCGCTGCGCTCGCCCGCGCACGGCTCGCTGCGCATCGAATGGCTGCGCCGCCTGGGCGACGATTCCAACCTGCGCCTGCACACCGCGCTGTTCTCGGGCTACGGCGACAGCCTGATCGACTACAACCGCAGGCGCACGGTGTTCAGCGTGGGCCTGAGCCTGCTGGATTTTTGATACGGTTCACATCACCTCTTACCCTGCCGGCGAAAGCGGCTGGGTATGATTTGCGCCTTGCCTTCTCCCCCACGACCGTTTGCAGGAACAGCCCACTCCCATGACCACCCCAACCGCCTCTCTCCTTCGTGTCGCGATTGCCGCCGCGGCGCTTGCCAGCGGCCTGAGCGCCTGCGTTCCGCTCGTCGTGGGCACGGGCGCGGCCGTCGGTGCCATGGTGGCCACCGACCCGCGCACCACCGGGACGCAGGTGGATGACGAAGGCATAGAGCTGCGCGCCTCCAGCCGCATCACGCAAGCCCTGGGCGACAAGGTGCACGTCAACATCACCAGCTACAACCGCCAGGCGCTCATCACCGGCGAAGTGCCCACCGCCGCCGACAGCCAGCGCGTGCAGGAGATCGTTCAGAGCGTGCAGAACGTGAAATCGGTGGTCAATGCGCTCGGCGTGATGCCCAATTCCACGCTGTCCGAACGCTCCAACGACACCTACATCACCGGCAAGGTGCGCGCCAAGCTGGTCGATTTCGGCGACCCCGTCGCCACCAATGCCTTCAAGATCGTGACGGAACGCTCCGAGGTCTACATGCTGGGCCGCGTGACGCAGTTCCAGTCCAGCCAGCTCACGGACGCGGCGCGCAGCATCGACGGCGTGCGCAAGGTGATCCGCGTGTTCGAGATCATTCCCGATCCCGCACCGGCCAGGAGCGGCGCCCAGCCGGCGACCGTCACCCGATAGATAGACCGGTTCAGCGCGGCTCGTCCGGCGTGAGCCGCGTGATCAGGCTGGACGTGTCCCAGCGCCGGCCGCCGCTGCGCTGCACCTCGGCATAGAACTGGTCCACCAGCGCGGTGACGGGCAGCAGCGCGCCGTTGCGCCTGGCCTCGGCCAGCACCAGGCCGAGGTCCTTGCGCATCCAGTCGACGGCAAAGCCGAAGTCAAAGCGCCCCTCGACCATGGTGCGCCCGCGGTTGTCCATCTGCCAGCTCTGCGCCGCGCCCTTGCCGATGACGTCGAGCACCAGCGGCATGTCCAGGCCCGCCTGCTGGCCGAAGGCGATCGCCTCCGACAGACCCTGCACCATGCCGGCGATGCAGGTCTGGTTCACCATCTTGGCCAGCTGCCCGCTGCCGCTGGCGCCGATGCGCGTGCAGGCGCGGGCGTAGGCCATCGCCACCGGCTGCATCGCATCAAACGCCGCCGCGTCGCCGCCGCACATCACGGTGAGCACGCCTTTCTGCGCGCCCGCCTGGCCGCCGGAGACCGGCGCATCGACGAACTGCAGCCCGCGTTCGCGCGCCGTGGCGTAGAGCTCGCGCGCCACTTCGGCCGACGCCGTGGTGTGATCGACAAAAATCGCCCCGGGCCGCATGCCGGCGAAGGCCCCGTCGGCGCCCAGCGCCACCGAGCGCAGGTCGTCGTCATTGCCCACGCAGCAGAACACCAGCGCCGCGCCCTGCGCCGCCGCCTGCGGGGTTTCTGCCTGTTTTACGGCCCCAGCGCCCGCGAATTCTGCGCACCATGCTTCTGATTTGGAAGCGGTGCGGTTGTACACCGTCACCGCATGCCCGGCCCGGGCCAGATGGCCCGCCATGGGGTAGCCCATCACGCCCAGCCCGAGAAACGCCACCCTGTGCGGCGCGACGGAGGTGTATTCGCGCGCCTCTATGCCTGCTGTCATTTCTGCAATCCTCAAACGATGGCAAAGGCCTCGGTGCCCGCGGCCAGATCGCCCGATTTGGCGCGCTGGCTGGTCAGCTTGATCTGCAGCCGCAGGTCGTTGACCGAGTCGGCATTGCGCAGCGCGTCTTCATAGGTGACGAGGTTGGCCTCGTACAGGTCAAACAGCGCCTGGTCAAAGGTCTGCATGCCCAGCTCGCGGCTCTTCTTCATCGTCTCCTTGATGTTGCTCACCTCGCCCTTGAAGATGAAGTCGGCAATCAGGGGCGAATTGAGCATCACCTCCACCGCGGCGATGCGGCCCTTGCCATCCTGCTTGGGCAGCAGGCGCTGCGACACCATGCCCTTGAGGTTGAGCGACAAATCCATCAGCAGCTGCGCGCGCCGCTCTTCGGGGAAGAAGTTGATGATGCGGTCCAGCGCCTGGTTGGCGCTGTTGGCGTGCAAGGTTGCCAGGCACAGGTGGCCGGTCTCGGCGAAGGCCACCGCGTGTTCCATGGTCTCGCGGTCGCGGATTTCACCCATCAGGATCACATCGGGCGCCTGGCGCAGCGCGTTCTTCAGCGCCGCTTCCCAGCTGTCGGTATCGAGCCCGACCTCGCGCTGCGTCACCACGCAGTTCTTGTGCGGGTGCACGAATTCGACCGGGTCCTCCACCGTGATGATGTGGCCGTAGGAATGCTCGTTGCGCCAGTCCACCATGGCCGCCAGCGTGGTCGATTTGCCCGAACCCGTGGCGCCGACCATGATGCACAGGCCGCGCTTGGTCATCGCCACTTCCTTGAGGATCTGCGGCACGCCCAGGCCATCGATGGTCGGCAGCGTCAGCGGAATCGTGCGCAGCACCATGCCGACGTTGCCCTGCTGGATGAAGGCGTTGACGCGAAAACGCCCTATGCCCGCCGGCGAGATGGCGAAGTTGCACTCCTTGGTGCGTTCGAAATCCGCCACCTGCTTGTCGCTCATGATGGAGCGCGCCAGCGTCAAGGTGTGCGACGGCGTCAGCGGCTGCGGCGAGACCTTGGTCATCTTGCCGTCCACCTTGATCGCCGGCGGAAATTCGGCCGTGACGAACAGATCGCTGCCGCCGCGGCTGACCATCAGCTTGAGCAGGTCGTTGATGAATTTGCTGGCCTGATCGCGTTCCATGCTGTGTCTCCTCCCTCAGTCCCGCTGTCCCGTCCAAAGGGGTCAGCCCTGGTGGTCGCTCAGGCGCGCGCTGACGACGCGCAAACGCTGCGACAGCTTGCGCGCCAGCAGCGCCACCAGGCTGGCGGCCAGCAGCGGATCCTTGGCCATCATTTCGTCCATGGCTTCGGCATTGAGCGCCGCCAGCTCGCAATCCGTGAGCGTGGTGCACGAGGAAAAGCGGATGCCGCTGTCCAGCAGCGACATTTCGCCCAGGATGTCGCCGGGCCGGGTTTCGGCCAGGCGCAGCTGCTCGCCCCAGGGCTGCAGGCGGTCGACGGCAATCGTGCCGTTGAGCAGCACCACCATGAAGTTGCCGTATTCGCCCTGGCGGATCACGTCGCGGTTGGGCGGCACCGAGGCGAACTGGAAAAAGCGCTCCAGGCGCTCGACCGCATCCCTGTCCAGATGCGACATGTATTTGTCCTTGGCCCACAACGCCTCCAGCAGCTTGCCGCCGCGGCTCTTGGGCAGGCGCTTGGCGCCGATTTCGGTGGCGCGCGCCTCCCAGGGGATGAGCAGCGCGTCATCCACCCCCTGGCCGACGAACGCCGTGGTGAAGAATGCCGACTCCGGCGGCTCCTCCTGGGCCTTTCCATATCTGGACCTGAGCAGGCCGAGAATGCCTTTCATGGCAACAACTCCCATATGCATGGCCCTGTCGCCAGGGCTGATTCGTGGCACCAGCGGCGGCCGCCCGCGCCGTCAACACATCAACCGGGGAAATTCTCCGGAATCTTGGCCTTGCTGCGCGCCTCGGCCGGGCTGATCACGTTGCGCCGCACGAGGTCGGTCAGGTTCTGGTCCAGCGTCTGCATGCCGACGCTGTTGCCGGTCTGGATGGTGGAATACATCTGCGCCACCTTGGCTTCGCGGATCAGGTTGCGGATGGCGCTGGTGCCCAGCATGATCTCGTGCGCCGCCACCCGGCCCTTGCCGTCCTTCTTCTTGCACAGCGTCTGCGAAATCACCGCCTGCAGCGACTCCGAGAGCATGGCGCGCACCATGTCCTTTTCCTCGGCCGGGAAGACGTCGATGACGCGGTCAATCGTCTTGGCGGCCGACGAGGTGTGCAGCGTGCCGAACACCAGGTGGCCGGTTTCGGCCGCCGTCATCGCCAGGCGTATGGTTTCCAGGTCGCGCATTTCGCCCACCAGAATCGCGTCCGGGTCCTCGCGCAGGGCCGAGCGCAGCGCCGCGGAAAACGACAGCGTCATCGGCCCGACCTCGCGCTGGTTGATCAGGCATTTCTTGGATTCATGCACGAATTCGATCGGGTCCTCGATCGTCAGGACATGGCCGTACTCGGTCTCGTTCAGGTGGTTGACCATGCCCGCCAGCGTCGTCGACTTGCCCGAGCCGGTCGGCCCGGTCACCAGCACCAGGCCGCGCGGCTTGAGCGCCAGGTCGGCAAAGATCTTGGGCGCGTTGAGCTGTTCGAGCGTCAGGATCTTGCTCGGGATGGTGCGGAACACCGCCGCCGCGCCGCGGTTCTGGTTGAAGGCATTGACGCGAAAGCGCGCCAGACCATCGATTTCGAAAGAGAAATCAACCTCCAGGAATTCCTCGTAGGCCTTGCGCTGCGAGTCGCTCATGATGTCGTACACCATGGCGTGCACCGTCTTGTGGTCCAGCGCGTCCACGTTGATGCGGCGCACGTCGCCGTGCACGCGGATCATCGGCGGCAGGCCGGACGACAGATGCAGGTCCGATGCATCGTTTTTCACGCTGAAGGCAAGAAGCTGGGTGATATCCACGGGATGTCCCTCTTGAATGCGGTGTTTGAATGCGAAGTTTGGAGTACGCTTTGGCAGGCATTATGACGACGATCGCCGCAAATCTACAAGCCATCAGGGACCGCATTGCACGTGCCTGCGCCATGTGCGCACGCAATCCTGATAGCGTGGCGCTGCTGGCTGTGTCCAAAACCTTTGGCGCCGATGCGGTGCTGAACGCCGCACAGGCCGGGCAGCGCCTGTTTGGCGAAAACTACATCCAGGAGGCCGTGCGGAAGATGGCGGACGTGGCCCTGCAGCATCCGCCGCGCCTGGCGTGGCACTGCATCGGCCCGATCCAGAGCAACAAGACGCAGCTGGTGGCGGAGCACTTCGACTGGGCGCACACCCTGGACCGGGCCAAGATCGCGCGGCGGCTGAACGACCAGCGCCCGCCCCATCTGCCACCGCTGCAGGTCTGCATCCAGGTGAACGTCGATGGCGGCGCCACCAAATCCGGCCTGCCCGTGCCGGAGGCCGTGGCACTCGCCCGCGAGGTGGCGCAGCTGCCGCGGCTGCAGCTGCGCGGCGCGATGAGCATTCCCGATCCGCTGCCGGATTTTGACGCGCAGCTGGCCATCCACCAGCGCGCGCGCGCCGCCTTCGACGCCATCGCCGCGGCGTTGCCCGCGAGCCACACCGGCTTTGACACGCTGTCCCTGGGCATGACCGCCGACCTGGAGGCCGCCATCTGCGCCGGCAGCACCCTGGTGCGCGTGGGCAGCGGCATCTTTGGCGCGCGCCACTACCCACCGCCCGCCGGATGAGCAGCCCCACGCCCGCGCCGCATGCGGCGCCGTGCTAAGCTGAAATCCATCCAATGGCGCCCGGCCTGCGGCGCCGATCGCACCCCACCTCATTCAGGAGACACACCATGCCCGGACTTCTGCCCGACGTTGACCCCGACGGCCTGCTCGAATTTTCCGTCGTCTATACCGACCGTTCGCTCAACCACATGTCGCAGCGCTTCGTGCGCGTGATGCAGGACATCCTTGCCACGCTCAAGGAGGTCTATGCAGCGCACACGGCCGTGCTGGTGCCCGGCAGCGGCACCTTCGGCATGGAGGCGGTGGCGCGCCAGTTCGCCAACCGCGAGAAGGTGCTGATCGTGCGCAACGGCTGGTTCAGCTACCGCTGGACGCAGATCTTCGAGGAAGGCGGCCTGGGCGGCGGCGCCGTGGTCTGCAAGGCGCGCCGCCAGGGCGAAGGCAGCCAGGCGCCGTGGGCGCCCTGCCCGGCGGACGAAGTCGCCCGGGCCATCCGCAGCGAGAAGCCCAGGGTGGTGTTCGCCCCGCATGTGGAAACCGCCAGCGGCATCCTGCTCGGCGACGATTACCTGCGCACCATCAGCCACGCGGCGCACGAGGTGGGTGCGCTGTTCGTGCTCGACTGCGTCGCCTCGGGCGCGATGTGGGTGGACATGCAGGCCACCGGCGTGGACGTGCTCATCAGCGCGCCGCAAAAGGGCTGGAGTAGCTCGCCCTGCTGCGCGATGGTGATGCTGTCCGAACGTGCGCGCGAGGCGATCGAACCGACCCGAAGCTCCAGCTTCTCCTGCGACCTGAAGAAGTGGATGCAGATCGCCGAAGGCTACGAAAAAGGCCAGCACGCCTACCACACCACCATGCCCACCGATCCGCTCGTCCTCCTGCGCGACACCATGCTGGAAGCCCGTTCACGGGGGTTTGCCACCTTGCGCGAGCAGCAGCTGGCGCTTGGCAGCAAGGTGCGCGCGCTGCTGGAAGGCCGCGGCTTTCCCAGCGTGGCGGCCGAAGGCTGGAAGGCGCCCGGCGTGGTCGTGAGCTACACCACCGACCCGGACATCAAGAGCGGCAAAAAATTCCTGCAGGCCGGCCTGCAGACCGCCTCGGGCGTGCCGCTGCAGTGCGATGAAGGCGCGGATTTCCACACCTTCCGCCTGGGCCTGTTCGGCCTCGACAAATGGGCCAACCCGGATCGCAGCGTGGCACAGCTGGCCAAGGCGCTGGACTCCATGGGCATCCTCGGCTGAAACGCTGCCCGTGCCAGCGCCCCTGAATACTGAACAAAAATAGCTTAAAGCGCGCTTCTGGACTGCGTTTTCAGCTATTCATTCAGGAATCTTCTTTTACCCTGGCTTTACACGGGCTTCAACACCGCGCAGCCGCACGCAGGCAGGATGGCCGCATGAACGCCCAGCTCCTGATGATCGAAGACGACCACCGCCTCGCGCAGATGGTGGTGCAGTACCTGCAGCAGTCGGCGCTGCAGGTGGACCATGTGGACAGCGCAGCCGCGGGCCTGCTCCGGCTGGAAACACCGGGCGGCAACCCGCTGCCGGACCTGGTGATCCTCGATTTGATGCTGCCCGACATGGACGGGCTGGAGGTCTGCCGGCGCGTGCGCGCACTGCCGGGCGTCGCGGGCAGGGTGCCGATCCTGATGCTGACCGCCAAGGGCGACCCGATGGACCGCGTGATCGGCCTGGAAGTGGGCGCCGACGATTACCTGCCCAAACCCTTCGAGCCGCGCGAGCTGCTGGCGCGCATCCGCGCCATCCTGCGCCGGCGCGAGGGCGGCGCGCAGCAGGCCAGCAGCGTGATGCGCTTCGGCAGCCTGGAGATCGACCGCGACGCGCGCACCATCAGCGTGGGCGGCCAGGCGGCGGAGCTCACCTCCTACCAGTTCGATCTGCTGGTGGCGCTGGCCGAACGCGCCGGCCGCGTGCTCACGCGCGACCAGATCATGGAGGCGGTGCGCGGCAGAGAGCTGGAGGCGTTCGACCGCTCCATCGACGTGCACATGGGCCGCATCCGCGCGGCCATCGAACAGGACGTGAAGAACCCCAAACGCATCCTCACCGTGCGCGGCGTGGGCTATGTGTTTGCCAAGCACCAGGAATAGGGAGGGGTGAGGCGTGAGGCGTGAAGCGTTAGGAGACCCTCACCCCTCACCCCTCACCCCTCACCCCTCACCCCTCACGCCCAACGCCCAACGCCCAACCATGCTCGGCCCCTTCTCCCGCCGCCTGTACCTGCGCATCTGGCTCGCCACCGTCGGCGGCGTGCTGGTGTTTGCGCTGGTGGTCGGCTGGGTCTGGCGCATCGCGGCGGAGCACAACGCACAGGCCATGAACGCGCCACCGCCGCGCGAGCTGCAGATCACGGGCGAGGACGGCACGCCGCTGCTGCAGGGCCTGGCCGCACGCGAGCCCGGTCCGTGGGAAAACGGCGTGACCTACCAGATCGAAACGCCCGAGGGCAAGAATTACACGCTGAAGATGGCGCCGCGCCAGCGGTCGGCGGGCAGCGGCGCGCGCAGCCGCCGCGACGGCCCGTTCTGGCTGGCTCCGCCCTATGGCTTTCTGTGGATTCTGGGGCTGGTGGGGCTGGCGGTCACGCTGGGGGTGTTCCCCATCATCCGCAAGCTGCTGCAGCGCCTGGAGCGGCTGCAGCGCAGCGTGCAGCGCTTTGGCGAAGGCGATCTTGCGGTGCGCGCGCCCGAGCAGGGGCATGATGAGGTGGCGCAGCTGGCGCGCCAGTTCAACGCCGCG
Source organism: Comamonas badia DSM 17552 (assembly GCF_000484635.1). Classification (GTDB taxonomy): domain Bacteria; phylum Pseudomonadota; class Gammaproteobacteria; order Burkholderiales; family Burkholderiaceae_C; genus Comamonas_C; species Comamonas_C badia. Next base: position 149,007 of record NZ_AXVM01000003.1, read on the forward strand.
GCGGCGCGCGTGCAGGCGCTGGTGGAGTCGCACAAATCGCTGCTGGCCAACGCCTCGCACGAACTGCGTTCGCCGCTGGCGCGCATCCGCATGGGGCTGGGGCTGCTGGAAGGCGGCGCGCCCTCGCCCGAAACGCAGGCCGAACTGCAGCGCAACATTGCCGAGCTGGACCAGCTGGTCGATGAGATCCTGCTCGCCAGCCGGCTCGATGCCGGTGCGCCGAACGTGGGTACCGTGGAAATGGTCGATCTCGTCGGCCTGGCCGCCGAGGAATGCGCACGCGTCGATGCCGAACTGGAGATGGCCGGGGGCCGCGCCATCCCCGAGCTGCCCGGCATCGTGCGGCTGCTGCGCCGCGCGGTGCGCAACCTGCTGGAAAACGCACGCCGCTACAGCGCCGGCAACGTCACGCTGCAGCTCTCGTGCGAGGGCGGCGCGGTGCTGGTGCGCGTGAGCGACCACGGGCCAGGCGTGCCGCAGCCGCAGCGCGAACGGATTTTCGAGCCCTTCTACCGCCTGCCCGGTGCCAGCGAGAAGAGCGGCGGCGTCGGCCTGGGACTGGCCCTGGTGCGCTCGATTGCCCAGCGCCATGGGGGCAACGTGGTCTGCGAGGGCCGTCCCGATGGTGCGACGGGCGCGAGCTTCGTGCTGCGCCTGCCTTTGCGTGCCATGGCGCAATGACCGCTGCTCTGCGGCGATGACGCGGCTCGCGCCGCATGACGGGGCATTGGTCATTTCGTCATGCCCGGCGCCAGCCGGCGCCATTCCGTCATTTCGTCATGGCCTCTTTTGCGCCGTACCATCCGAGGCACTGGAGGCCCCATGCACTGGATGAAACCCTTGGCCGCGCTGGCGCTGGCCCTTGCCACCGGCGCCGGATGGGCGCAAAGCGCCGCCGAGCCGCTGGTGCTGCGCAGCGTGATGGCGCAGATGCAGGCGGATACGCAGGCCGCGGGCGACGCCATCGCTCGCCAGGACTGGGCGAGCGCCGCCAGCCATGCCGACAAACTGGCACACCACGCCGAGCCTCCGGCGCTGGAAAAGGTGCGCATCCTGACCTGGCTGCTCACCGACGCGATGACGTTCCGCAACTACGACCTGCAGGTCAAGTCCGCGGCCGCGCAGCTGCGGACCGCCGCCCAGCAGCAGGACGGCGTGGCCGCCGCCCGCGATCTGGCGCGCATGCAGCAAAGCTGCGACGGCTGCCACAACAGCTACCGTGCCAAGTTTCTGGCGCATTTCTACGGGACGCCATGACAGAATGACCGCTGCGCTGCAGCGATGACGCGGCGCACGCCGCATGACGGGGGTATTGGTCATTTCGCCACGCCCGGCGCCAGCCGGCGTCATTGCGTCATCGCGCCAGGAAATCGTCGAGCGACTGCCCCTTGTCCCTGAGCAGCGCATCGATCGCGCCCCTCAGCGGCGCCAGGCGCTGCTCCACCGCCTCGCGCACGGTATCGACCATGACCACCGTATTGCGCTCCACTTCGATGTTGAGTGCATCGCCCTCGCGCTTGTCCTCGAACACCGTGGCGCGGCGCGTCTCGGGAATCAGCCAGACCTCGAACCAGCCCGCGGCCCGATCGCACTCGGCAATCGTCAGGCTCGCGCCATTGACGGCGATATAGCCCTTGGCAAACACGTAGCGCATGTGGCTTGCGGGCATGCCGATGCGCCAGACCAGGTTGTTCTCCAGCACGCGCCGCTGCGCCAGCCGCGCGGTGCAGTCGATGTGGCCCGAGAGCGGATGCCCGCCGATCTCCGCGCCGTCCCGGGCCGCGCGCTCCACATTCACCGGCTGGCCCGCGCCGTAACCCGCCAGCGTGGTGATCGCCAGGCTTTGCTGCATCACGTCAAAGCAGGCGCGCGTGGGCGAGGCGATGCGGGTGACCGTCAGACACACGCCATCGACGGCCACGCTGGCGCCTATCGCCAGGCCTTCGCAGAAGCCCGCCGGGAATTCGATGGTGAAGCTGCGCAGACCGGTGCGATCCTCGATCGCATCCAGCGTGGCGACGGCCTGGACTATGCCTGTGAACATGCTGCAAAACCGTGTGGGGTGAACGGCCCATTGTGCCAGCGCGCTACCATGGTGCGCCCATCAAGGAGCCCGCATGAACACCCGCGAACTCGCCCGCCCCGATGGCGCCACCCTGCTGCTGCGCGACTGGCCGCTGGCTGCGGACAAGCGCCGCGCCACCCTGCTGCTGGTGCATGGCCTGGGCGAGCACAGCGGGCGCTACGCCGCCCTGGCCCGGCACCTGGGCGGCTGGGGCTGCGCGGCGCAGGCCTACGACCATTACGGGCATGGCGGCTCCAGCGGCACGCGCGGCGCGCTGCCCCAGGAAGACCGCCTGCTCACCGACCTGGCCGCCGTGGTGGACGCCACCCGCGCCGCGCTGCCCGCGGACGAGCCGCTGATCCTGCTCGGGCACAGCATGGGCGGGCTGGTGGCCGCCACCTTCGCCGCGCGGCAGCTGCGCCCCATCGATGCGCTGGTGCTGTCCGCCCCGGCGCTGGCGATCTTCACCAGCCCGGTGCAGAAGCTGTTGCTGGCGACGCTGCCGGGGCTGCTGCCGAATCTGCGCATCGGCAACGGCCTGAACCCCGAGCACCTTTCCCATGATGCCGCCGTGGTGCAGGCCTATGTGAACGACCCGCTGTGCCACGACCGCATCAGCACGCGGCTGGCGCACTTTCTGGCCTTCACGGGGGCGGGTACGCTGGCGCACGCGCCGCACTGGCCCGTGCCCACGCTGCTGTTGTGGGGCAGCGGCGACCGCATGGTCAACCCCGCCGGCTGCCGCCAGCTGGCCGCCAACGCCCCGCCCGGCGTCGTCACGGCGCAGGAATTTTCCGGGCTGTACCACGAGATCTTCAACGAGGCCGATCCTGCGCCGGTGTTTGCCGCCCTGGGCCGGTGGCTTCAGGAATATCTGAACAAAAACCACCGTTGACGCTTGTTTGGCAAGCGCTGGCAGCTCTCTTTTCAGGAGAATACAAGCACGGCCAGCGCGGCAATGGCCGCCGTCTCGCTGCGCAGCACGCGCGTACCCAGGTGCGCCGGCGCGAAGCCCGCGGCCAGCGCCGCATCGTCTTCCTGCGGCGTGAGGCCGCCTTCGGGACCATGCAGCACCCAGACGGCCGGCGCAGCGCCCGCCGCCTCGCGCAGGGGCTGGCTGCCCGCCCGCAGCGAAAGCACCACCCGCCCGCCCTGGCCCGCGCCGCGCAAGGCCGTGTGCAGCGCCACGGGAGCGGCAATCTTGGGCACGCGGTTGCGCCCGCATTGTTCGCACGCCGCCGCCGCAATCGCCTGCCAGCGCGCCTGGCGCTTCGCCGCACGGTCGCCTTCGAGCTTGAGCACGCTGCGCGCCGTCAGCACCGGCTGGAGGCTCGTCACGCCCAGCTCCGTCGCCTTTTCCACCAGCCAGTCCATGCGCTCATTGGCCGGCATGCCGACCAGCAGATGGACCGCGCGCGCGGCCTCGCGCTCCACCGGGTCGTGAACGCCGACCGCCACCGCGACGTCGCTGCGGCCCATGCGCGTGACGTTCGCCGCCCATTCGCCACCCCGCCCGTCAAACAGCGTGAGCGGCGCGCCCGGCTGCAGCCTCAGCACCTGCACATGGCGCGCGGCTTCGCCCGCCAGCACGCGCTCGCCGGGGCTCAAAGGTTCATCGCACCAGATGCGCGGCATATTCAAAACAGGAGCTGCAGGCGCTTGCACAGCCTGCGTCAGAGGTGTTTTTTGTCACATTCTTCCGAAGGCCCAGCCGCCGGCCTGCTGCGTGCCTTCGATCTGGTCGATCAGGCGCAGCAGCGGCGCCAGCTCGCGGTAGCGTGCGCAGGTGGCGCGCATGTAGGCGATGAAGCGCGGCGCATCCGCCAGGTATTTCGGCTTGCCGTCGCGCAGCGTGATGCGGGCAAAAATGCCCGCCACCTTCAGGTGCCGCTGCAGCGCCATCCAGTCCACCGCGCGGTAGAACTCGCCGAAGTCCGCACCCCAGCCGCTCGCGCTGGCGGTACCCAGCAGGCCGGCCTTGCGCGCCTTTTCCCAGTAGCGCACGGTGAGGTCGATGACGAAGTCTTCCTCCCAGCTGATGAAGGCGTCGCGCATCAGGCTGGCGATGTCGTAGGTGATGGGGCCGAACACCGCGTCCTGGAAATCGAGCACGCCCAGGCACTCGTCCGGGCCAACGATGAGGTTGCGCATCATGTAGTCGCGGTGCACGAAAACCTGCGGCGCCGCCAGGTTCTGCGCCACGATGGCGTCGAACGCCTTCGCCAGCACCGCCTGCTGTTTTTCATCGAGCGTGGTCTGCCGGTGGCGCGCGACGTACCAGTCGGGAAAGAGCTGCAGCTCGCGGCGCAGCAGCGCCTCGTCATACGGCGGCAGCACGCCCGCGCGGCTGGCCTTCTGCCAGTCGAGAAGGACGTCGATGGCCTGCAGGTACCAGGCATGCGCCGCCCGCGGCTGGGCAGGGTCGAGTTTTTCGATCGCCGTCCGGGCGCCCAGGTCGGTGAGCAGCATGAAGCCATGCGCCTCATCCCAGGCCAGAATCTGCGGCACCCGCAGACCGGCGGCCTGCATCAGCGCCTGCACGGCGACGAAGGGGCGGCAATCTTCCTTCCCGGGCGGTGCATCCATGATGATGCGGGCCGCGCCATCGGCTGCATCGATGCGCAGGTAGCGCCGAAAGCTCGCATCGCTGCTGGCGGCGCGCAGCGAGGCAGGCTGCAGGCCCTGGCCTTGCGCCAGCGGGGCGAGCCAGGCCCGGAACGCCGATTCGCGGGCAGGATCGTCCCAGGCCACCGCGGGCGGGCTGGGGAAATGGGGCACAGCGCTCATGGATAATGGCAATTGTAGGGGCCGGGTCTGCCGGATTTTCCCCATGTCCTGTGCCGGGCCGGCGCGCAAGCCGCCCAGGGCGCCTGAATACTCCATCCGTGCCACCACCCCTGTCCCCGCCGCCTTGCCGCCTGCCAAGCCTGGTCTGCGCCGGGCTGCTGGTCTGCGCCCAGGCGCTCGCCCAGCAGGATGGCCCGCTGCCCGCCGCGGCGCTGCAAGCCTCGCCGCAGCTGGCGGAAAAGGCGCCCACGCCGCCCTCCGCCCTGCCCACCTTCGTGCGCGGCGAGCGCATCGAGGGGCAGACCGACGTGCAGATCAATATCCAGGGCGATGCCGAGCTGCGCCGCGGCGACACCGTGATCCATGCGGACCGCATGGACTACGACATCCCCGAGGACCGCGCGCGCGCCAGCGGCCATGTGCGCATCAACCGCGGCGGCAACCTCTACGACGGCCAGCTGCTCGATCTCAAGGTCAACGCCTTCAACGGCTTCTTCACGCAGATCGACTACCGGCTGCTGCAGACGGGCGGCCACGGCGTGGCCAGCCGCGTGGACTTCATCGACCACGACCATTCGGTCTCGCACGACGCGACCTACACCACCTGCGAGAAGGACAACGAAGCCAGCTGGCAGCCCGACTGGGTGCTGCGTGCCGAGACGCTGACGATAGACAAGGTGCAGGACGAGGGCGTCGCCACCAACGCCGTGCTGGAATTCAAGGGCGTGCCCATCCTGGCAACGCCCTGGGTCAGCTTCCCGCTGTCCAACCAGCGCAAGTCCGGGCTGCTGCCGCCCACGCTGGCGCTGGACAGCACCAGCGGCTTCGTCTACGCCCAGCCGTATTACTGGAACATCGCGCCCAACCGCGACGCCACCTTCACGCCGGTGCTGATGTCGCGCCGCGGTGTCGCGCTCAATTCGGAGTTCCGCTACCTGGAGCCGCGCTACAACGGCGAGCTGGGGCTGAATTTCATGCCGACGGACAAGCTGCGCGATCGCAACCGCTGGCTGGGCAGCATCAAGCACAGCGCGCAAATCGCCTCGCCCCTGGGCGATCTGGGCCTGGGAATCAACATCCGCCGCGCCAGCGACAACAATTACTGGCGCGATTTCCCCCAGCGCGGCACCAGCGGCACCAACCCGCTGGACACCACCGCGCAGCGGCTGCTGGCGGCCGATGGCAGCCTGCACTGGTCCCAGGGCAACAACGCGGTGAGCCTGCGCACCCTCAAGTGGCAGACGCTGCAGGACGTGACATCGCCGATCACGCCGCCCTACGACCTGCTGCCGCAATTGCACTGGGCCTACACGCCCGACAGCGTCGGCCCGGGGCTGGACCTGCGCCTGGATGGCGACTACACCCATTTCCGCGGCGATCGCAGCTTCTACACCCAGCCGAATGCCGCGCGCAGCTATTTCATCGCCCAGCTCAGCCGTCCCTGGCTCACGCCGGCGAGCTTCATCACGCCGCGCCTGCAGCTGCACGCCACGCGCTACCAGTTCGACACGCCGCTCTCCACGGGGCAGACGGGCATCACCCGGGTATTGCCCACCTTCAGCCTCGACAGCGGCCTGGTCTTCGAGCGCGATGCGGCGTACCTCGGCCGCGGCTTCGTGCAGACGCTGGAGCCACGCGCCTTCTACACCTTCACGCCGCACCACAACCAGAGCATGCTGCCGGTGTACGACACGGCGCAGACCGACTTCAACTTCGCCTCCATCTATACCGAAAACTCGTTTGGCGGCAACGACCGCATCGCCGACAACAACCTGCTGACGCTGGGCGTGACCACGCGGCTGCTCGACCCGGGCAGCGGCGCCGAGGCCGTGCGCCTGGGCGTGGCGCAGCGCCTGCGCTTTTCCGACCAGACCGTGACCATGCCCGGCCAGCCCGTGGTGAGCGAGCACCTGTCGGACATCCTGCTGGGCGCGGGCATCCATTGGGTGCCCGAGTGGGGCTTTGACTCCACCATCCAGTACAACCCCAAGCAGGGCCAGTCGCTGCGCACCACCATCGCCGCGCGCTACACCCCGGCCAAATACCACACGCTCAGCGTCGCCTACCGCAAGCAGGATGTGACCGGCCCCTTCACCGTGGCCAGCAAGCAGCTGGACCTGGGCTGGCAATGGCCGCTCTCGGACGTGTTTGGATCGTCCAGGGACAGCCAGGCGGGACGGGACGGGCGCTGGTACAGCGTCGGGCGCCTGAACTACAGCCTGCAGGACCGCAAGCTGACGGACGCCATCATCGGCGCCGAATACGACAGCTGCTGCTGGACCGGCCGCGTGGTGCTGGAGCGCCTGCAAATGGGCGCCACCACCTCGAACACGCGCATCCTGCTGCAGCTTGAGCTCAAGGGCCTGTCGCGCCTGTCGTTCGGCAACAACCCGCTGGCCAGCCTGCAGCAGAACGTGCCGGGCTACCAGGTTCTGGACAGCCGCCAAACCACCCCCAGCCGCTTCACCCGCTACGATTGAGCGCCAACCCTTTATCCGCCATGACACCACGCGCCCGAACTTCCGCCCTCGCCAGCCTGATGGCCCTGGCGCTGCTTGCCGCGCCGGCCGGCCACGCCCAGAACCAGAAGCCGTCAGCCAAGGCCGCGGCAACGGCCACGCGCAAACCCGCGCCAACCCAGGCGCCAGCGGCCGGCGCCAGCGCACAGGCACTGGCGCCCCAGTCGGCGGATTACATCGTCGCCGTGGTGAACTCCGAGCCCATCACCAACAACGAGGTGCGCGCGCGCGCCGCCCGCGTGGCCGAGCAGCTGCAGGCCCAGGGCGCCGCCATGCCGCCGCGCGCGCAGCTGCTGCACGAGGTGCTGGAACGCCTGATTTCCGAGCGCATCCAGGTGCAGCTGGCGCTGGAATCCGGCATCAAGGTAGATGATTACGCCATCGACCAGGCGGAACTCTCCGTCGCGCAGCAGAACGATATCTCGCTGCAGCAACTGCACCGCCAGCTGGCGCAGGAAGGGATTACCGTCGAAAGCTTTCGCCGCGAGCTGCGCAATCAGCTCCTGACGCTGCGCATCCGCGAGCGCGACGTCGAGTCGCGCGTCAAGGTCAGCGACGCCGACGTCGACCAGTTCATGCAGGAGCAGGCGCAAACCGCAGACCCGGCAACGCAGGCCATCAACCTCGGCCACATCCTCATCGAGGTGCCGGAAAGCGCCAGCCCGCAACAGGTGGCCGAGCGCCAGGCACGTGCCGAGGAGGTCGCGGCCAAGCTCAAGGCGGGCGGAGACTTCGCCGCGCTGGCGCGGGAATACTCGGATGCCCCCGAGGGCCGCACCGGCGGAGAACTCGGCCTGCGCCCCGAAGACCGCTACCCCGAGCTGTTCCTGGAGGCCACCGCCAAGAGCCCCGTCGGCGCCATCGTGGGGCCGGTGCGCTCGCCGGCGGGTTTCCACATTCTCAAGGTGATCGAGCGCTCCAGGAACGGCTTGCCCACCATGGCGGTGCAGACGCACGCCCGGCATATCCTGCTGCGCGTCAGCGCCAACCAGACCGAGGCCCAGGCGGCGGCCAAACTTGAGGAGCTGCGCCAGCGCATCGTGGGCGGACAGGGGTCGTTCGAAGCGCTCGCCCGCGAATACTCGCAAGACGGCAGCAGCAGCCAGGGCGGGGACCTGGGCTGGTCCTACCCAGGCCGCTACGTGCCCGAGTTCCAGCAGGCGCTCGACCAGCTCAAGCTCGGCGAAATCAGCCAGCCCGTCGTCACCCGTTTCGGCGTGCACCTGATCGAGCTCGAAGGCCGGCGCGAGGTGAAGCTCACGCAGCGCGAACAGCGTGACCTGGTGCGCGATGCGGTGCGCGCGAAAAAGCTGGACGAGGCTTATGCCAACTGGATACGCGAGGAGCGCGCGCGGGCCTACGTGGAGATGCGCGAGCCGCCGCAATAAAGCCGGCATGCAGCACATCCCGCGCAAACGCTTCGGCCAGCATTTCCTGCGCGATGCGGCCATCATCGACGCCATCGTGCGTGCGATCGCGCCGCGGCCAGGCCAGGCCATGGTGGAAATCGGCCCGGGTCTGGCGGCGCTCACCCAGCCGCTGCTCGAACGCCTGGGACGGCTTACCGTCATCGAGCTGGACCGCGATCTTGCCGCGCAACTGCGCCGCAATCCGCTGCTTTCAGTGATTGAATCCGATGTGCTGAAAGTGGATTTTGCGCAGATCGCAAAAGCGCTGGAAGCTACAAAAATCAGAGTTTCCGGCAACCTGCCCTACAACATCTCCACGCCCATCCTGTTCCACCTGCTGGCGTGTGCCGAGGTGATCGAAGACCAGCATTTCATGCTGCAGAAAGAGGTGGTGGATCGCATGGTCGCGCCCTGCGGCAGTGCCGAGTACGGGCGGCTTTCCGTCATGCTGCAATGGCGCTACGCGATGGAAGATGTGCTGTTCGTACCGCCCGAGAGCTTCGACCCGCCGCCGCGCGTGGACAGCAGCGTGGTGCGCATGCTGCCGCTTCCCGCGCCCGCACCGGTCGATGCGGCGCTGCTCTCGCAATTGGTGCAGGCGGCGTTCAGCCAGCGCAGAAAGCTCTTGCGCCACCCGCTCGCACCGTGGCTGGACGCCCACGGTTACAGCGGCAACTTTGACCTGCAGCGCAGGGCGCAGGAGGTGCCGGTGGCGGAATATGTCGCCCTGGCCCAGGCGCTGGCTGGTAATGAAGAATGACCGCGGCTTACGCTGGCGATGACGCGGCCTGCGCCGCATGACGGGGGTATCTGTCATGCCCCGCGCCAGCGGGCGTCATTTCGTCATGCAGCGTCCGCGAGCCAGTAGGCGCTGTTGAACGGGCTGCTCATGCGCAGCGCCAGCGGCGAGACATCCAGCAGCTTGTCGGTGGGCATCTTCTCCCCCGATTCGGCGTCGATCTGCACGCCGTGCACGGCCAAAGACTGGGCAGCATGGGGCTGCTCGGCCTCGTCAGCCCGTTCCGCAGGGCCAAAGGTGGCGGAACGGGCTACAGAAAAGAATAGAAGCAGCGAAACGCGATGCGCCGGTCGCCCCAGTATTCCGCGGCATCGCGGAAGATGTCGAGCAGCTGTTCGCGCGCTTCCTTGTCGAACTTGAGCGTCGCGGGAATCTGTTCAAGCACCACGACGAAGCCCGGCTGCGGCCCGGCCTTGTGCAGCGGGTCGGTCATGCAATCGTAGAGCGCATCGAAGTTCTTGCCGAAATGCGCCGGAAACAGAAACTGTTCGGCCAGCAGGTCCAGCACATCCTGTTTGGTCTGTGCATGGGCGAGGTTGGCGTACAGGAAGTGGTGGCCCAACCGCGCGGCCGTCTCCTGCAGGTCGTTCACGCTGAAGGCGCGAATCGACTGCACGATGTTGGCGCGCACGTTGCGCAGCAGGTTTTCATCGTCTTGACGAAGTGGCATGTCCATCTCCGCAACTCTTTCTGTCAAAAGTCCATTGAAAGCAGGGGCCTTGTCGCCCGAAGTCGGCAAGGCCTGGGGGGCGGCGGCGCTACCCGTTCGATCGGAATCAAAGGCAGGCAGCATCACGGCGCGATCACCCTGAAACTGGCGTAGTGGTCGTTCGTGTAATAGCAGGCATCGGGCGTGCGCGGCGCTCCGCCGCAGACAATGCGCTGCGCCCCGCGCCCGCGCTGCCCCGGTGTGCGTACCGTGTATTCACGGTAATACCCGCGACCATGAACGGGCAGCTGGCGCTCGTAATTGCCGAACACCGAACCATCCTTGTCATGCGGGAACGGCCCGCCGCGCTGGATCAGCGCATAGGTCGCGCGCCCGTTGGCGGGTAGCTGCTGCACACTGATCGGCGTTGCGGCGGCCGGTTCTGCCAGCCCCCGCGCACCCACGGGCAGGGCCAGCATGCACACCATGCCGACGAGCCCCGCAGCAAGCCACTGGCGCGCGCCCCCGGCAAGTGAAATTCCCATTGGCAATCGCCTTACACAAGCAACCCGTCGGCATCGCCAAACTAGGGTTTACCCGAAATCAAAACGCGCTAGTGTGACAAAAACGGGCCCAAAATGCAAGTCTGTGCTGAAAAAATGGGCAAGACTTCAGGGTTTACCCTGAAATTTGTGCAAACGCACAAATTTCAGGCCGATGGCGCGGCCGACGCCTGCGCGGCATTGGCGTCCGTCACCGTGAGCGCCACCATGTTGACGATGCGCCGCACCGTGGCGCTGGGCGTGAGCACATGCACCGGCGCGGCCGCGCCCAACAGCATCGGCCCAATCGCGATGCCGCCGCCCGCCGCCGTCTTGAGCAGGTTGTAGGCGATGTTGGCGGCGTCGATGTTGGGCATCACCAGCAGGTTGCAGCTGCCCGTGAGCGGGCTGTTGGGCATGAGCTTTTCGCGCGCCTTGGCGTCCAGCGCCACGTCGCCGTGCATCTCGCCCTCCACCTCCAGCCACGGCGCCTGCTGCTGCAGCAGCTCCAGCACCTGGCGCATCTTGACGGCGCTGGGCTGCTGGCTCGAGCCGAAGTTGGAGTGCGAGAGCAGCGCCGCCTTGGGCTGGATGCCGAAGCGCAGGATTTCCTCGGCCGCCATCACGGTGATCTCGGCCAGTTGCTCGGCGCTGGGGTCGTAGTTGACGTGGGTATCGACGATGAACACCTCGCGCTCGGGCAGCAGCAGCGCATTCATGCAGGCATAGGTTCTGGCGCCCGCGCGCTTGCCGATCACCTGGTCGATGTACTGCAGGTGGTGCTGGGTGTTGCCCCAGGTGCCGCAGATCAGGCCGGAGACCTCGCCGGTGTGCAGCAGCATGGAGCCGATGAGCGTAAGGCGCCGGCGCATCTCGATCCTGGCGATCGGCACCGTCACGCCCTTGCGCTCGGTCAGGCGGTGGTAGGTTTGCCAGAAGCCGCGGTAGCGCTCGTCGTGCTCGACGTTCACCACGTCGTAGTCCTGCCCTTCCTTCAGGCGCAGGCCGAATTTTTCGATGCGCTGCGCGATGATCGCGGGCCGACCGATCAGCGTGGGCCGGGCGATGCGCTCGTCCGAGACAATCTGCGCGGCGCGCAGCACGCGTTCTTCCTCGCCCTCGGCGAAGGCCACGCGCTTGAGCTGGGCCTGGCGCGCGGCCATGAAGACCGGCTTCATCATCGTGCCAGAGGCGTAGACGAAGGTCTGCAGATGGTCGCTGTAGGCGGCCATGTCGGCGATCGGGCGGCTGGCCACGCCGCTGTCCATCGCCGCCTGCGCCACCGCCGGCGCGATCTTCATCATCAGGCGCGGATCAAAGGGCTTGGGGATCAGGTATTCCGGGCCGAAGCTCAGTTGCTCGCCCGCGTAGGCCGCCGCCACCACCTCGCTCTGCTCGGCCTGCGCCAGCTCGGCAATCGCGCGCACCGCGGCGATTTCCATCTCGGTGGTGATGGTGGTCGCGCCGCTGTCGAGCGCGCCGCGGAACACGTAGGGAAAGCACAGGACGTTGTTGACCTGGTTGGGGTAATCGCTGCGCCCGGTGGCGATGATGGCGTCGCCGCGCACCGCCTGCACGTCTTCGGGCGCGATCTCGGGGTTTGGATTGGCCAGCGCGAAGATCAGCGGGTGCGCCGCCATCTTGCGCACCATGTCCTGCTTGAGCACGCCACCGGCGGAAAGCCCCAGGAAGATGTCGGCACCGTCGATGATGTCGCCAAGCGTTCGGGCATCGGTCTTCTGCGCGAACGTGGCCTTGGCCTCGTCCATCAGCTCGGTGCGGCCTTCGTAGACCACGCCGGCGATGTCGCTCACCCAGATATGCTCGCGCGGCAGGCCGAGCTTGACCAGCAGCCCCAGACAGGCGAGCGCCGCCGCCCCCGCGCCCGAGGCGACCAGCTTGACCTGGGCGATGTCCTTGCCCGCGACGGCCAGCGCGTTGAGCACCGCCGCGCCGACGACGATGGCCGTGCCATGCTGGTCGTCGTGAAAGACCGGAATCTTCATGCGCTCGCGCAGCTTGCGTTCGACGTAGAAACAGTCCGGAGCCTTGATGTCTTCCAGGTTGATGCCGCCAAAGGTCGGCTCCAGCGCCGCGATGATCTCGACGAGCTTGTCCGGGTCCTTCTCGGCGATCTCGATGTCGAACACGTCGATGCCGGAGAACTTCTTGAACAGCACCCCCTTGCCCTCCATCACCGGCTTGCCCGCGAGCGGCCCGATGTCGCCCAGGCCCAGCACCGCCGTGCCGTTGGTGACCACGCCCACCAGGTTGCCGCGCGCGGTGTAGCGGAAGGCCGCCGCCGGGTCCTTGACGATCTCCTCGCAGGGCGCGGCCACACCCGGCGAATAGGCCAGCGCCAGATCGTGGCGGCTCACCATCTGCTTGGTGGCGTGGATGGAAATCTTGCCGGGGCGCGGGTGCTCGTGGTAGTCGAGTGCCGCCTGGCGCAGGATTTCGCGTTTGTCGGGGGTGGAATCGGAGGTGGACAGTTCTGGCATGCGCCGATTGTCGCCGGTGTGTACCCATCCGCCACATCCAACGCGGTCAACCCCGCCATGGCATGCTGCGAACATGCAGGGTACACCCAAGGCCATTCCCGCGATCAACCCCAGCCGCTGCACCGGCTGCGGCTGGTGCGTGGCGGTGTGTCCACCCCATGTGCTGTCGCTGCGGAGGACAGCAGACGGTCCTGGCGCAGCCAAGCGGTCCGCGCTGGATGATGCGGATGGCTGCACTGGCTGCGCACTGTGCGCGGTGCGCTGCCCGTTTGATGCAATCGCAATGGTGCGCCGGCAGACGCACAAGCAATGATGCATTCATCATGCAGTCCATGCGCATGGCAGGATGCGCAAACTGATGGCGTCGGTCACTGCTGTCCGGTTAAAAATCGAACAAATTCAACTGGTTAGCGATGCTGAGCAGGTCGATCTGGGATGCATCGGCCTGCAAGGCGCATGAAACCTCGGTTTTCTCGAACAGCGACACCGACAGGATCTGTGGACATGTGTAGAGCGAGGCATCGAGTTGAAGCTCCTTCTTGACGATGGCAATCAGCACGTAGGTGGCCACGGCTCACCATACCCACGCCCTATTTGCACGTCTTGTTGCCGCGCCCAAGAACCCGCAGCAGATTGCACGCGGCTTTGATGCCTACAGCGTGACCTTTGATGGGCATGTGGCCGTGGGGCAAGCACTGCCTGTAGCGCAAGGCGTCATGCTGCGCCGCTTGTGGTGAGCCTGGGACGTAGACATGAAGCCCATCCCTACAGCCTTTGAAGGCCAGTCCATTCGTCGCCTGTACGACGAGGCCACCGACACCTGGTGGTTCTCGGTGATTGATGTGGTTCAGGTACTCACGGGCAGCAACAACAGCAACCGGTATTGGTCTGACCTCAAGCGCAAACTAACCCAGGAGGCAGGGACAGACCAAGCTTACGAAAAAATCGTAAGGTTGAAACTCCCCACACCTGACGGCAAACAGCGCCTGACCGACTGCGCCACGGCTGAAAGCCTGCTGCGCATCGTGCAATCCATCCCCAGCCCCAAGGTCGAGCCTATCAAGCTATGGCTGGCGCGGGTGGGTTACGAGCGGATGCAGGAAATTGCCGACCCAGCCCAAGCGCTCGATCGTGCGCGCCAGACCTGGGTGCAGCAGGGGCGCAGCGAAAAATGGATTCAGCAGCGCATGACGGGGCAGGAAACGCGCAACAAGCTCACCGACTATTGGAGTGAGCACGACGCGGCGCAGGGGCGCGAGTTCGCCATCCTCACCAACCTCATCCACCAAACCTGGTCAGATTTGAGTGTGGCGAAGCACAAGGATGCCAAGGGACTCTCCAGCCACAATCTGCGCGACCACATGGGCGATTACCGCCCTGCCCGCAAGGCTGTGGTGGTGGTCTTTCAAGAGCGCAAAAAGGATGAGATGACCCATCCCCTGCTGGCGCAAACCGTGCCTTTGGGCCTGGTGCCATTGGTGCAAGTCCGTTTGCTCGCGCGGGCCTGCGTGACGACGCTGCGCCCTACATCCCTTTTATTCCCAAATAGGCATTGCGGTCATGGCCCCGCCGCGAGGGCTTCGTCGAACTCTCTCTGCGCATCCTCACTTTGCAGCCGCTCTTTCAGGCCCCCGTCCCAATCGGACAATCCAGCGTGATGGCCCGCTATCAAATATGCCAGTATGTGACCGTAGGGGCGGTTTGCTTCATTCAATTGCCTGACGGCCCACAGTGCGCCAGCAGCAGAGTGGGTTTTGTCACGGCCAGAAATCTTGCCTTCAATGTGTGCGTCCACATCTCCCGTCTGGCGCAGATACTTTTGAAACCCAGGTCGGTACTTGCCCAAGTCATGCCAATTCCCAGCCAGACGTGCCCACTCAGCGCCAAAATGCTTCGCAAGTTCCGCTGCAAGTGCTCCCACCGCCCGGAGATGTTCATCCAGCGCGTGAGGCTCGCGCACCGTACCGTCTCTCGTTTGAACTGAATGCGCGATAGGCGCAATCCCATACGGATCATGGTGCAGACTCGTCACAACCAGCCCCTCCAATTGTTGTCGTGGCACCAACGATCGAGATGCACGAGATAAAGGCAGATTAGCAGACTGATTGCATATACAGTCACCTTCCGAATGTCTACTGACGCCCTTGCCACCCTGGCCCTGCACCAATTCAACGCCATCGTGCAGTCCACCCCCGGCCTGCGCGTGCGGGACGGCCAGCAGCGCATGGCGCAGCAAGTGGCCGACACCTTTGCGCAGACCCGGCTGCGCGGCGAAGCGGGTGAGACCGAAAGCGACACCTCCGAGCACGCCATCGCCGTGATCGAAGCCGGCACCGGCGTGGGCAAATCGCTGGCCTATGCGGCGCCCGCCATTCAGATGGCGCTGGCGCGCGGCACGCGCGTGCTGATCGCCACCGCCACCGTGTCGCTGCAGGAGCAATTGGTGCACAAGGATCTGCCCGCGCTGGCGGCGGCGATGTCAGAACCTTTCAGCTTCGCCCTGGCCAAGGGGCGGGCGCGCTATGTGTGCAAGCTCAAACTGGAGCGGCTGGCGAGCGATGAATCCGCCGTGGACGATGGCCTGTTTCCTGAAGACCCGGATGCCCCTGGCAAGGAAGCAGCCGAAACCCGCGAGGCGCGCAGCGCCTTCTACACGCGCCTGGCCGATGATCTGGCCAGCGGCCTGTGGGAGGGCGATCGCGACCAACTCGCCATCCCGCCCGATCCGGCGCTCTGGTCGCCGATCGCGGCGGTGGCGCACACCTGCACCGGCCGGCATTGCCCGCTGTTTGCCACCTGCACCTATTACGAGCGGCGCAAGGAGCTGGTGGCCGCGCAGGTGATCGTCGCCAACCACGACCTGCTGCTGTCTTCCATAGGCGCGCGGCTGCTGCCGGATCTCTCCAATTGCCTGCTCATCATCGATGAGGCGCACCATCTGCCCAGGACCGCGCTGGCGCAATTTGCCTGCGAGATGGACATCTCCCGCCTTGCCTGGCTGCAGCAGCTGGCCAGCCGTGCGCTGCGCGTCGCCTCTCAGGTGGAAGTGGAAAGCGATATCGACGTGGCGGCCAGCAGCGCCCGATTGCGTGTGGCGCTGCAGGATGCCGAGCGGCTGGTGATCGATCTGTACGGCGCGCCGCTGCGCGAAGCCATGGCGCGCGCGCCGGGCAAACCGGCCTCGCACCGCGCACGGGCGCCCAGGGGCGAGCTGCCCCCGCCGCTCTCCGAAGCGCTGGCGCAGGTGCTGCAGCACGCGGGCGATCTGCTGCAAGGCCTGCGCGCCATCGCCCAGGCGCTGCGCGAGCACATCCGCGAAGAGCCCGCGGACGCCCGCCGCCTGTCGCAGCTCTACGCCCAGGTCGGCCAGCTCGCGCCGCGGCTGGAGGCGGTGCATGCCAGCGCATCGCTGCTGCTGCAGGAAGCGCCGCAAGGCGGCGCCCCGGCCGCCAAATGGTTCACGCTGGCCAGCGCCGGCGACGCGCCCGTGGTGCGCGCGCATGCCAGTCCCCTGCTGCCCGGCGCGGCGCTGGCGGCGCACCTGTGGTCGGCGGTGCGCGGCGCGGTGCTGACCTCGGCCACGCTCACGAGCTGCGGCAATTTTGATTTTTTCCTGCGCGAGGCCGGCCTGTCCGACGATGCGGGCGTGACCACGCTGCAAGTCGCCAGCCCCTTCGACTACGCCAGGCAGGGCACCCTGACGGCCAGCCGCACCGAGGCATTGCCGCGTGACGTGGCAGCGTTCACGCGGCAGATGGTGCGTGCGCTGCTGGACGACCTCGCCCAGGTGCGCAGCGGCGCGCTGGTGCTCTTCACCTCGCGCGAGCAGATGCGCCAGGCGGTGGAGCAACTGCCCCCGGCGCTGCGCACCATCGTGCTGGTGCAAGGGCAGCAACCGCGCCTCAAGCTGCTGGCAGCGCACCGCGAACGCGTGGCCCGGGGCGCGCCCTCGGTCATCTTCGGCCTGCAATCGTTTGGCGAGGGGCTGGACCTGCCAGGCGCGTTGTGCGAAACGCTGTTCATCACCAAGCTGCCGTTTGCGCCGCCCGACGAACCGGTGGACGAGGCGCGCGCCGAATGGCTGCGCGCCAGCGGCGGCGACCCGTTCATGGAACTGGTCGTGCCCGCCACGGCGATGCGGCTGGCGCAGTGGGTGGGCCGCGCCATCCGCAGCGAAGACGACCACGCACAGGTCATCTGCTACGACAAACGCCTGCTGCACACGGGTTACGGGCGGCGTCTGCTGCACGGCCTGCCGGCATTCACGCTGCGGGAGCGCGGCGCTCCTGCCGAAACGACGGCGTAGAACCCTCCATGCCCACCACGCCGCTTGCGCGCCTTGCCGTCCAGGCCCTGGGCCCGGCGATGGCGGCGCTGCTGCTGGGCTGCGCGAGCTCCGCCCCCACCGACCGTGGCCAGGTGCAGGGGGCCTCCGCCAGCCGCGACGAGCTGGTGCAGTCCGAACTCAACCGCGCCGCCACGCTGGCCATGCACGACAACCTGCAAAGCCTGATGCTGCTGGCCGACAAGCTCTACCGCCGCAACCCCGCCCAATGGCGCGCGGGCGGGGCCACGGACCGGGAGCAGGCGCTGCAGCGCATCCAGTCGGCGATCGACCTGCGGCAGGCCTGGGCGCCGCTGGGCGGGCGGCGCGACATCGACGCGATGGCCTATGCGATGTCACCCGCATTCACCGGCGACCGCGTCGCCGCGCTGGTGCTTGCCACCGTGGACATGCTCATCACCGCGCATGGCGGAAGGACGACGTTCCACCTTCTGGACGGCATCGACGCTCAGCACATCCACAACGCCGCGCGCAACATCGAAATCGCCGCCTGGATCCTTTCGGAGCGCCGTGATGCGCAGAACCGGCCGCTGCTGCTGGCCAATGAGCTCAGTGCCGATGGCGGAACGCGCAACCTGAGCTTCGAGCGCGAATTCGGCAAGATCATCGCGCGCCTGGACCTGCTGGCCGAGCTCAGCGACGAGCGCATGCGCCGCGCCGCGATCAACTACGTGCAAAGCCTGCTGGGCGCGGGCCTGCTGCAATTCCTGCCGGTGCGCTGACCGGCGCGCCGGTTTCAGGGCCCGTTCAGGCTCTCAGAGCGTGCTCAAAGTCTCCGCGTGGTGCCCGCAAGGCAGCAAAACGTCGCAATCAAGGCGCCCGCTCAGGCCTTCTTGCGCACCAGACCGTAGATCACCAGCAGCACGATGGCGCCAATGATGGAAGCGATCCACCCCGCCGTCTGGCCCACCTGGTACCAGCCGAAAGCCTGTCCGGCGTAAGTGGCGAGAAAAGAGCCCGCGACGCCGAGCACGCAGGTCATGATCCAGCCCATCTTGTCGTCGCCCGGCTTGAGGGCACGGGCCAGCAGGCCGACGATGAGTCCGATGAAAAGGGTTCCAAGGAGGCTGAGCATGGTATCGATGGCCCGAAATTGATTGATATATCACGCCTGTGGCATAAACGCATGCAGGCACATACACTGCTTTCCGCCCCAAACGGCCATCCGGCAATGCGGGCACATTTGTACACCCAAAAGGCCACCATGCATTCAGACCTGCACAAACGCACGCTGCTCAAACTCGCCGCTGCCGGCGCCCTGGCGCCGCTGGCGCTCGCCGCATGCGGCAAAAAGGAAGAGGCAGCGCCTGCCCCGGCCGCCCCCGCACCGGCGGCTGCTCCGGCGCCAGCGCCCGCCGCCGGGCCGCTCAAGGCCGCGTGGATTTACGTCGCCCCCGTGGGCAATGCCGGCTGGAGCTTTGCGCACGATCAGGGCCGCAAGGCGGCGGAGGCGGCATTTGGCGACAAGCTGCAGACCACCTTCGTCGAGAACGTGCCCGAGGGGGCAGACACCGAACGCGTGCTGCGCGACCTGATCAACCAGGGCAACACGCTGCTGTTCGGCACCAGCTTCGGCTTCATGGAAGCCATGGTCAAGGTGGCGCAGGAATTCCCGCACGTGCGCTTTGAGCACTGCACGGGCTACAAGACCGCCGCCAACCTCAACGTCTACGACTCGCGCTTCTACCAGGCCACCTACCTGGCCGGCATCATCGCCGGGCACCTGTCCAGGACCGGGGTGCTGGGCTACGTCGGCTCGGTGCCCATCCCCGAGGTGCTGCGCAACATCAACGCGTTCACGCTGGGCGCGCAGACGGCCAACCCGGGCATCAAGACCCGCGTGGTCTGGACCAACAGCTGGTTTGATCCGCCCAAGGAGACCGAGGCCGCCAACGCGCTGCTCAACGGCGGGGCCGACATCCTGCTGCAGAACACCGACTCGCCGGCCGTGATCCAGGCCGTGGAGCAGGCCGGCAAGCTCGCCTTCGGCTGGGATTCGGACATGAGCGAGATGGGCGGCAAGGCACACCTGGGCTCGTGCATCGCCGACTGGTCGCGCTATTACAAGCAGACCATCCAGGCCGCGCTGGACGGCAGCTGGAAGGGCGGGCAGACCACCCGCTGGGGCGTGCCCGAGGGACAGAACGATCTGGTCAAGATCCCGGACACCGTGCCCGAGGACCTGCGCGCCCAGGTGCAGGCGGTGAAGGCGAAGATGACCGACGGCAGCTTTGACGTGTTCACCGGCCCCATCACCGATGGCGAGGGCAAGGAACATCTGGCCGCCGGCACGCGCGCCGACGATGCCTGGATGGGTGCGATCAACTTCTTCGTCAAGGGCGTAGAAGGGAAGATTCCAACTTCCAATTGAATAGCTATTGGCACTTGCTGCATATGCGCAAAACCCTGTTTTGATGGAGAAATGAAATGACACCACTGCTGGAACGCACGCTCTGGCATCCCGTGGCCATGGGCCATGTCGTCGGCAGCCAGCCGCTTGCCGTGACGCTGCTGGGCGAGGAACTCGTGCTCTGGCGCGATGGCGCCGGTGCTGCCCAGGCCTGGCTGGACCAGTGCCCGCACCGCGGCGCCAAGTTTTCCATGGGCCGCGTGGAAGATGGGCAGATTGAATGCCCCTACCACGGCTGGCGCTTCGAGGGCGGCGGGCAATGCACCCGCATCCCCGCCACGCCGCAGTTCACGCCCGGACCGCGCTACCACGCCCAGACGTTCGAAGTGCAGGAAGCGTACGGCATGGTCTGGGTGCGGCTGGAGGCGCCGCAGGGGCAGGCCTTGCCCATCCACGCGCTGCCGGTGTTCGCCGCCGAGGCCGAAGCGCGCCTGCGCAAGACCACCAGCGGGCCGTACTTCGTCAAGGCCAGCGCGCCGCGCATCATCGAGAACTTCCTCGACATGGCGCATTTCGGCTACGTGCACGAAGGCTGGCTCGGCAGCCGCGCGCACACCGTCATCGAACCCTACGAGGTCAAGCCCACGGCAACCGGCGTGCGCGCCACCGGCTGCTTTGCCTGGCAGCCGCAATCGTCCATCCACGCGCAGGGCGGCGCCCAGGTGGAATACACCTACGAGGTCAGCGCGCCCTACATGGCCGTACTCACCAAGCAGCCCGAGCCGGGCAGCACGGCGATAGAAGGCCTGTGGGAATCGATCGCGATGTTCGTCTGCCCCATCGGCGAAGAGAGCAGCATGGCCTGGACGCGCATGGCGATGAACGATTTCAGCTCGCCCGACGCGCGCCTGATCAATTTTCAGGACCACATCTTCAGCCAGGATCAGCCGATTCTTGAATCGCAGCGTCCCAAGCGCCTGCCGCTGGCCCCCCATGCCGAAGCCCATGGCTCGGCCGACCGCATGTCCACCGCCTACCGGCGCTACCTCAAGGAAAGCGGCATCACCTGGGGTGTTTCGCTGTAACACCCGGCGCCGGAGTGCCAGCGCACCGGCGGCGCCTCAGCCCGACTTCCACATGCCAGACCAGCCCAAGCCCAAGCCCCAAAGAGCTGTTCATCCCAGGACGGCCAGCGGGCAGGCCCGGAAAGCCCGCACGCGCGCAGCCATCATCGAGGCAGCGATCCCGGTATTCGCTCGCCACGGACCGGACATCCCGGTCATCGACGATTTCGTGAAGGCGGCGGGCATTTCTCGAGGCACGTTCTACAACTACTTCCAGACCACCCGGGAGCTGCTGGAGGCGGCGATGGCCTGCATCTCGGACGAACTGATCGAAACCATCATCCCGGCGGTCGCCGACGAGCCCAACCCCGTCATCCGCTTTGCCACTGCGGCGCGGCTGTTCTACCGCAAGGCCAGGCTCGATCCGGTGTTCAGGGCTTTTTTCAACTCGGTTTCCGGCGTCGGCAGCCTGGCGATGCAGCGTGCCCACGCCGATATGGTGGAGGCCATCGACCAGGGCCTGGTCAAGGTCAGGGACATCGAGCTGGCCGACGCGATCGCTTTCGGCGTGATGGTGTTTGCCCTGCGAGCCTCCGACGTGGAGGCAAGCGGCCAGGAACGCACCCGGGAGGTGGTGCGCGCCATGCTGAATGCGCTGGGCGTGGCGCCCGAGCTGATTGACCAGGCTTTGAAAGTTCCATTGCCGCCTGTTGTTCCATCGAGCCAGGTTTGATAGGTGTTTTCCCTTAAATTGACATTTATGTCATTGACGAAATTGTCAATTTAAATAGACTTACCCTCATCTTCTCTGGATTGCTTCGCCTGGCGTGAACGATCCATGCGCGCGGTGCGCGGCCACGAGGCGAGACGGTGCGGTGGAAAGTCGGCATGACGCAAACCCAGTTCGTTGAAGGACAGACCGAAAGTGGCGCCGCCTGGCGCGTCGCCTACCGCGTGAGCGGCGCGGGCGAAGACGTGATCCTGCTGCACGGCGGCGGGCCCGGCGCCACCGGCGCCAGCAACTACAGCAAGAACATCGACGCGCTGTCCCAGCACTTTCGCTGCTGGGTGATCGATTTCCCCGGCTGGGGCCAAAGCTCGAAGAATCTGAACGCCTTCGGCGGCCTGGGGCCGTTCCACAACGGCGGGCGGGCGGTGCGGCACTTCATGGATGCGCTGGGCCTCAAGCGCGCGCACCTGGTCGGCAATTCGTTCGGCGGCGCCTCGGCCCTGTGCCTGGCGATGGACCAGCCCGAGCGAGTGAACCGGCTGGTGCTGATGGGCCCGGGCGGCGGCGTGGTGGCCGGCGCCAAGGGCCCGACCGAGGGCATCAGGCTGCTGCTGAACTACTACCTGGGCGACGGCCCCAGCCTGGAAAAGCTGCAGGCCTTCATCGCCCATCTGGTGCACGACAGCTCGCTCTTGACGCCCGAACTGATTCGCGGCCGCTTCGAGGCCAGCATGGATCCCGGGATCCGCGCCAACCCGCCCCTGGTGCCGCCGCCGGGCGGCCCGGGCAAGGAGACCTTCATCAGCCTGGACCCGCGCCTGGCCAACGTGGCGCACCGCGCGCTGTTCATCTGGGGCCTGCAGGACAAGGTCAACCCGGCGCAGGGCCTGGAGCCGTTCAGGGTGATGCCCAACGCCGACTACCTGCTGCTGACCAACTGCGGCCACTGGGCGCAGTGGGAGCACGCGCAGCGCTTCAACGACGTGGTGACCAGCTTCCTGCTGCACGCCGACTGACGGAGGCGCCGGCGTGTGCCGGTGCCTCCGCTCCACTCCTTCCACCGCGATTTTTCGCGCCCGCTGCGCCGAGCCTCGAGGTCCGGCGGGGGCCTGACTTTCTCTTTTTTCTACTTCCGACAGGAGACGACCATGACTGTTTGCGTTCACGAACTGGGCTACCTCGGTTTCGAGGTGTCCGACATGCCGCGCTGGGAGCGCTTCGCCCGCGAGGTGCTGGGCGTGGGCGTCAGCCGCGGCCCGCAGGACACGCTGCGCCTGCGGCTCGACGCCGCGCCGGCGCGCTTCATCCTGCGCCAGGGCGGCGCCAACGACTTTGCCTTCGCCGGCTGGAAGCTGGCCTCCGCCGCCGAGGCCGATGCGTTCGCCCGCCAGCTCGACAGCCTGGGGCTGAAGGGCACTTGGGGCACGGACGATGAACTCGCCGTGCGCCACGCCCAGCGCATGCTGCATTTCACCGATCCCGAGGGCAATCGCCACGAGGTCTACGTCGCGGCGCCGACGCAGGAGGCGCCGTTTCGCTCGCATTTGGTGAGCTCGGGCTTCATCACCGGCGCGGGCGGCGCCGGCCACGTCGTGTTTGAGGCCGAACACTATCCGGACACCATCGCCTTCGCCAACCAGGCGCTGGGTGCGCGCCTGAGCGACCACATCAACCTGGTGCCGGTGCCAGGCGTGGACATCGAGGTCTCGTTCTTTCATGCCAACGAGCGCCACCACTCGCTGGCCGTGGCGCCGCGCTCACCTGCGCCGGGGCCGCGCAAGCGCATCCACCACTTCATGATCGAAGTCGCCAGCATGGCCGACGTCGGCCGAGCGCGCGACCGCTGCCTGAACTTTGGCCTGCCGGTGGTGATGGACATTGGCCAGCATCCGAACGACCAGATGGTTTCGTTCTACGCCCACACACCTTCCGGCTTCCTGGTCGAGGTCGGCTGGGGCGGTGTGAAGGTGGACGACGCCAGCTGGCAGGTCGCCGACTACGACCACGTGAGCGCCTGGGGCCATCGCCCCTACGGCGTGCGGCCGGAAGAGGCTTCGGCGATGCCGGCGCCCGTGGTGGAGGTGGCCTGACATGAGCACTACGGAAAAAACCTTCGACGCCGACGTCGCCATCGTCGGCTACGGCCCCAGCGGCCTGGCCGCCGCGCTGTGCCTGGGCCATTACGGCATACGCGCCATCGCCTTTGAACGCGACCGCGAAATCTATCCACGCGCCCGCGCCGTCACCGTCAACGACTGGACCATGCGTTGCTTTCAGTCGCTGGGGCTCGATGAAGAACTGGCGCGCACCATGGATCCAACCGCGGCGCTGCGCTGGGTCACCTACGACGGCCAGCAGATCACGCGGCTGGATTTTCCGCCCTCGCGCATCGGCCGCCACCCCACGTCCTACGCCATCTACCAGCCGGCGATGGAGCAGGTGCTGCGCAAGGCGAATGAGCGCCATGCCGAGCATGTGGACGTGCGCTACGGCGTGGAAGTGAACGATCTGGTGCAGGACGCCGATGGCGTCACGCTGAGCACGCGCCAACTTGCCAGCGGCACCACCGGGACGGTTCGTGCGCGCTATGTGCTGGCCTGCGACGGCGGCGCCAGCACCACGCGCGAGCGCCTCGACATCAAGCTCATCGGCGAGACGCGCGAAGTGAAGTGGGTGGTGATTGACGCCAAGGTCAAGCGCTGGTGGCCCGAGCGGCACATCCTCACGTTCTGGTCCGACAAGCAGCGCCCGGTGGTGGACATCGCACTGGCCCAGGGCAACCATCGCTGGGAGTTTCCGCTCGAGCCACACGAATCCGAGGCCGATTTCGCCACCCACGAGCAGCTGTGGAAGCTGCTCAACTCGCTGGGCGTGACGCCCGACGATGTGGAGATCCACCAGCACGCCTTCTACAAGCACCACATCCGCCACGCCGAGCGCTGGCGCCAGGGGCGCGTGTTCCTGTTGGGCGACGCCGGCCACCTGATGCCACCATGGGCCGGCGCCGGCATGCAGTCGGGCATCCGCGATGCCTTCAACATCAGCTGGAAGCTGCGCGAGGTGCTGCGCGGCACGCTGCCCGACGCGCTGCTCGACAGCTATCAGGCCGAACGCGAGCCCAACGTCGCTTTCTACACCGGCGTGGCGGTGCAGCTGGGCCGCATCATCCAGCAGCAACTGAGCGAGGATGAGATGGTCGCCATGGCGCCCAAGCCGGGCGAACCGCCGCCCGAGCCACCGTTGCTGTGGAATCCTTGGTACGAGGCCGGCTGGCTGCGTGGCGCGCCGACGCCCGACAGCGCCGTCGGCAAGATGATTCCGCAGCCCCGCGTGGGTGACGCGCGCGGCCGACTGTGCTGGCTCGACGAGCAACTGGGCGACGGCTTTGCCCTGCTGGGCGACGGCATCGATCCGCGCGCGCTGCTCACGCCGGGCGAGCAGGCCGGCTGGGACGCGCTACGCGCGCGCTACCTGCGCGTGATTGCACCCGAACAGCAGGGCAAGGGCACGGACGACATCGTCGATCTGGACGGCGCGCTGCTGGCCTGGATGCGCCGCTACGGTGTCAAGGCCATCGCGGTGCGGCCCGACCGCTTCGTCGCGGCGGCCGATGCGTCGGGGCTGGCGCTGCCGTCCGCCGCCAACCCGCAAGCCGCGATGACCGCGGTCGCATGAGGACGCCCGCATGAAACTCGCACGCTTCACGGTGGATGGGCACACGGCGATCGGCGTCGTGCTGGGGGATAGTGTGGTAGCGCTTTCGTCGGTGCTGCCGGATGCGCCATCGACCCTGCGTGAGGTGCTGGCCGCGGGGCCCCCGCTTCGGCAGCGGATCGTGGCGGCACTGCCACTGGCACCGGCCGGCCACGCGCTGGCCGACGTGCACCTGGAGGCACCGATCCCGGACGCCTCCAAGTACCTGGCCATCGGCATGAACTACCAGGACCACGCCGAAGAGGCACGCCGCGCCGGCCTGTCCATCCCCAAGACACAGCTGTGGTTCAACAAGCAGGTCAGCTGCATCCACGGTCCGTTCGATCCGGTGCTGATCCCCAGGGTATCAGAGAAGGTGGATTACGAAATCGAGCTCGGGGTGGTCATAGGCCGGCGTTGCCGCTATGTCGCCGAGAGCGAGGCCCATGCGGTGGTTGGCGGCTATTTCGTGGCCAACGACGTCTCGGCGCGCGACTGGCAGCAGGCGAGCCCGACCTTCACGCTCGGCAAGTCCTTCGACACCCACGGGCCCATCGGCCCCTGGATCGTGACTCCGGACGAGGTGGCCGATCCCCATGCGCTGGAGATGCGCCTGTTCGTCAACGGCGAGTTGCGCCAGCGCCAGCGCACCGGCAACATGATCTACACCATCTGGCAGCAGATTCATCACCTGAGCCAGGTGATGACGCTCGAACCCGGCGACCTCATCGCCACGGGCACCTGCGCCGGGGTTGGCATCGCTTCGGCGCGGTTCCTCCAGCACGGCGACGTGGTACGGGCCGAGATCGACGCCATCGGTCATATCGAGAACCGCTTCATCTCGGAGCCCGCCGTGCGCGGCTAGGCCGCCCGACACCCGATTCGTGGTGGGTTCCCCACGACGACGTTTCCTGTGTCCAGCTTCGGGCGCCCAAGCCCGGGGCTGGTTGTGCGTGCCCGCTCGGACAACACCCTCGGGGTCAAGGCGGTGTTCCCACCCTTGATCGGGCCGCATCAAAAACCCATTCATCGTTGACAAAAGAAAGAGCAAGACATGGAAAATTCGGTCTCAAAAGGCGGCATGGCCGTCCTGGTCGTCGGCCACATCGCCGGCATGATCGACATGGTGGCGCTGCCGCTGTGGGTGGGCGTGCTGATGCAGACGCACCTGTTCACGCCGCAGATGGCGGGCCTGACGGTCACCACCTTTCTGCTGGCGGTGGCGCTCACCAGCGTGGTGCTTTCGCCCTTGTTCACCCGGCTGCCGCGGCGCGCACTGGCCGCGGCCGGCTACATCGTGGCTGCCGGGTGCTTCTACGTGGCCGCCGGCGTATCGGGCGGGACCGATGTGCTGGCCCGCATGCTGGTGCTGCATGCGCTGGCCGGTGTCGGCGTGGGCGCGGGCCTGTCCATGACTTACGGCGGCATGGGGCGCACGCCCAATCCGCACCGCATGTTCGCCGTCGCGCATGCCTTGCTGGGCATCTTCGCCGTGGGCTTTCTGGGCCTGATGCCCCGGGCCATCCAGAGCGTGGGCGGCCACAGCATCTTCCTGGCCTTCTTCGTGATCATGCTGGTGGCGGCCGTGGTCATCGCCATCGGGTATCCGCGCCTGCAGGCCAAGGACGCGCCGCGCGTGGCGTCCGCCGCGAAGATCCCGCGCGCCGCCTGGCTGGCGATCGCGGCGGTGATCTTCCTCACGCTGAACTACGGCATGACCTTCAGCTTCATCGAGCGCGTGGGCGTCGAGCGCGGCTTTCCGGCCGGCATGGTGGCGCTGGTGCTGCTGGCGCTGGGCCTGATCAACATGGTGCCCGGCCCGCTGGCGGCGCTGCTGGAACGCAGCGTCTCTGCCGTCACCGTCGGACTGGTCGCTCCGGCGGCGCAGGCGCTGCTGGCCATCGTGGTGTTCAGCGCGCTCGACTTCGCGCCCTATGCGGTCGCGGCGGCCTTCTGCGTGTTCCCGGTCATGTTCGGCCACATCTTTCTGTTTGGCCTGATCGCACGCTTGGATCCGACCGGGCGTGCCACGGCGTCCACGCCGGCGATGGTGATGATCGGCTCCTCGGTCGGCCCGCTGCTGGGTGGCACCCTGGTGCAGACTTTCGGCTATTCCGCCGTTGGCGCAGCGTCGGCGGTCGTCGCGTGCCTGGCGATCGGCATGGTGCTGCTGATACGGCAGCAAGGTGCCGTGATGGAGGTGCGAGAGGCCGCTTGACCGCTTGCCCGGAGCCGGTGCAAAAGGAGGCCCATCAAGGTGCCATCCTTGCTGGAACGTGTCGTCTTGATTGCATCCCGATAAAATTGGCGAGCCGCCTCAAGGAGCGTTGCAGCGGACCGCCAGGGTCCGTCAGGCTTGGGGCGGCGGTTTTTCCCAACGGCGCTCACCAGATCAATGCGCACGCATTGCGCGGGTGAGTCAGATGTCTGCCGTAGTTCCCCCTCCCCTGAAGCTTTCCGGTCTCGAACCCGTCGTGATCGGCGACGGTTCGCTGTTCGTCAACGTCGGCGAGCGCACCAACGTCACCGGTTCCAAGGTCTTCGCCCGGATGATCATCGCCGAGCAGTATGAACAGGCGCTGTCGGTGGCGCGCCAGCAGGTGGAAAACGGCGCGCAGATCATCGATGTGAACATGGACGAGGCCATGCTCGACGGCAAGGCCGCGATGGTGCGCTTTCTGCGCATGCTGGGCTCCGAGCCCGACATCGCCAAGGTGCCGGTGATGGTCGATTCCTCCAAGTGGGAGATCATCGAAGCCGGCCTGCGCTGCCTGCAGGGGAAGGGCATCGTCAACTCCATCAGCATGAAGGAGGGTGTGCAGGAGTTCAAGGACCACGCGCTGCGCGTGAAGCGCTACGGTGCCGCCGCTGTGGTGATGGCGTTTGACGAGCAGGGGCAGGCAGACACCTTGGCGCGGCGCATCGAAATCTGCACACGGGCCTACCGCATCCTGGTTGACGAAGTCGGCTTTCCGCCCGAGGACATCATCTTCGACCCCAACGTGTTCCCGATCGCCACCGGCATCGAGGAGCATGCGAGGAACGGCATCGACTTCATCGAGGCGACGCGCTGGATCAAGCAGAACCTGCCGGGCGCCAAGGTCTCGGGCGGCATCTCCAACGTGAGCTTTTCGTTTCGCGGCAACGATCCGGTGCGCGAGGCCATCCACACCGTGTTCCTCTACCACGCCATTCGCGCCGGACTCGATATGGGCATCGTCAACGCCGGAATGATCGGCGTGTACGATGACCTGGAGCCCGAGCTGCGCACGCGCGTGGAAGACGTGGTGCTGAACCGCCGCCCCGACGCGGCGGAGCGGCTGCTGGAAATCGCCGAGAGTGCCAAGGGCGCGGCGCGCGACGACAGCAAGAAGCTCGAATGGCGTGGCACTCCCGAGGCTCCCGCGCCCGTGGGCCAGCGCCTGTCGCACGCGCTGGTGCATGGCATCACCGATTTCATCGTGGCGGATACCGAAGAGGCTTATCAGCAGATCTGCGTCCAGGGCGGCGCGCGGCCACTGGCGGTGATCGAGGGGCCGCTGATGGACGGCATGAACATCGTCGGCGACCTGTTCGGCGCCGGCAAGATGTTTCTGCCACAGGTGGTGAAAAGCGCGCGCGTGATGAAGCAGGCGGTGGCCCACCTCGTGCCCTACATCGAAGCGGAAAAGGAAGCGCAGAAGGCCGCGGGCATCGATATTTCCAGCAAGGGCAAGCTGGTGGTCTGCACCGTCAAGGGCGATGTGCACGACATCGGCAAGAACATCGTCACCGTCGTCCTGCAGTGCAACAATTTCGAGGTGGTGAATCTGGGCGTGATGGTGCCGGCGCACGAGCTGCTGGCCAAGGCCAAGGAGATGCAGGCCGACATCGTCGGCGTATCGGGTCTCATCACGCCGAGCCTGGAGGAAATGCAGCATGTCGCCGCCGAGATGAACAAGGACGCGTACTTCACCAGCCGCCAGATACCGCTGCTGATCGGCGGCGCGACCTGTTCGCGCGTGCACACCGCGGTGAAGATCGCGCCCAAGTACGACGGGCCGGTGATCTACGTGCCCGACGCGTCGCGCAGCGTGGGCGTGGCGCAGAGCCTGCTGGGCGAAGGGCGCGCCGCCTACCTGCAGGAAATCCAGACCGACTACGCCCACGTGCGCAAGCTCAACGCGCGCAAGAAGCGCGTGCCGCTGTGGACGATAGCGCAGGCGCGGGCCAACGCGACCAAGGTGGATTTCACGCACTATCAGCCGACGGCACCGAAGTTCCTCGGGCGGCGCATGTTCATCAATTTCGACCTCGAAGAGATCGTCAAATACCTGGACTGGGCGCCGTTCTTCCAGACCTGGGACCTGGCGGGCGCCTACCCGGCGATCCTGCAGGATGAGGTGGTGGGTGAGGAAGCGCGCAAGGTCTTTGCCGACGGCCAGGCCATGCTCAGAAACATCATCGAACACCGCTGGGTGCAGGCCAATGGCGTGATCGGCCTGTACCCGGCCAACCGCGTGGGCGACGACATCGAGTTCTACACCGACGAAAGCCGCAGCCAGGTGCTGATGACCTGGTATGGCGTGCGCCAGCAGACCGAGAAGACGCCAGTGAACGGCGTGATGCGGCCCAGCCGGTGTCTGGCGGACTTCATCGCGACGAAAGAATCGGGCATCAAGGACTACGCCGGCATGTTCGCCGTCACCGGCGGCATAGGCGCGGAGAAGAAAGAAAAGGAGTTCATGGAGCAGCTCGACGACTATTCCAACATCCTCTTCAAGGCACTGTGCGACCGGCTGGCCGAATCCTTCGCCGAATGCCTGCACGCGCGCGTGCGCCGCGACCTCTGGGGCTATGCGGCCGATGAGACGCTGGACCGCGACGCCATGATCGCGGAGAAATACCAGGGCATACGCCCTGCGCCCGGCTACCCGGCCTGCCCCGATCACACTGTGAAGCAGACGCTGTTCGATACCCTGAATGCGCCCGAGGCCGGCATAGAGGTGACCGACAGTTTTGCCATGATTCCGCCGTCGAGCGTGAGCGGCTTCTACCTCGCGCACCCCGAATCGACCTATTTCACCACCGGCCAGATCGGCGACGACCAGGTCCAGGACATGGCCGCGCGGCGCGGCATGGATGTCGAGGAGCTGCGCCACCGGCTGGCGCAGAACCTGGCATGAAGCCGCATGTCCTCGTCTGCGGCGGCGCCGGCTACATCGGCTCGCACATGTGCAAGCGCCTGGCGCGTGCCGGCCTGGTGCCCGTCACCTTCGACAACCTCGCCACCGGCCACCGCAGCGCGGTGCAATGGGGGCCGCTGGAAATCGGTGATCTGCTCCATCCTGCCGACCTGAGCGCCGTTTTTGCGCGCTATCCGCTGCAGGCGGTGCTGCATTTCGCCGCGCGTTCGCTGGTGGGCGAATCGGCGCGCGAGCCGGCGCTGTACCTGCGCAACAACGTCACCGGGACGCTCAATTTGCTCGACGCCATGCGCAGCGCCGGCGTGGGCAAGCTGGTGTTTTCCTCCACCGCCGCGGTCTATGGCAACCCGCTGTACACGCCGATCGACGAAGCCCATCCAGCGCAACCCATCAACCCCTACGGCCTGAGCAAATGGCTGGCCGAGCAGCAGATCCGCGCCTATTGCGAAGCCTATGGCCTGCGCGCCGTCTGCCTGCGCTACTTCAACGCCGCCGGCGCCGACGCCGACGGCGAAACCGGCGAAGCGCACGAGCCCGAAACCCATCTGATTCCGAACATCATCCGCGCGGCCCTCACGCCATCACTCGGCCCGGTCAAGCTCTTCGGCAATGACTACCCGACGGCGGACGGCACCTGCGTGCGCGACTACATCCACGTCGAAGACCTGGCGCAAGCCCATCTGCTCGCTCTGGATTACATGAACGGGCAGGCAGGCTTTCATGTGTTCAACCTGGGCACCGGTCAGGGCAATTCCGTCGCCGAAGTGCTCGCGCAATGCCAGGCGCTGTGCGCCGGTGCGCCGGCCAGCGAAACGCAGCCGCGCCGCCCCGGAGACCCGGCCACGCTGGTGGCCAGCGCCACGCTGGCGCGCGAGACGCTGGGCTGGACGCCGCGGCATGGCCTAGACAGCATCTTGCGCAGTGCGCTGCGCTGGCACCAGGGAAGCGCTACAGCTGCAGCATGCCCACCGACTGCAGATCGATGATCTGCAGCCCGCGCCCCCGTTCCAGCTGACGCACCTCGCGCATGATGGCCGCGCCTTCGCTGGGCTTGAGGTGCGATATGTACACCGGGAAACCTGCCGGATCGGCGATGTGCGCGAGCTCCTGCGCCAGTGCGGCAGGCGTCAGGTGCCCGCTCTTGCGTGCCAGCGCCTGCTCGCGGTTGCTGAAAGCCGTCTCCATGACCAGCGCGCCCACGCCCGGCGCCTGCGCGTGCAGGGCGTTCACGCGCTGCCAGAAGGCCGGCGCCCCGCCCTCGGTATCACCGCTGAAGACCCACCACGGACCTGCCCCGCGCACCGCATAGCCCACGGCAGGCACGCTGTGGCGTGCGGGCAAGGCTTCCAGCGTGAGGCCGGACAACGCAAACACATCGCCCACGCCCAAGGGGTGCAGCTGCACCAGGGGGGCCTCCGGCCGTGGAATGCGCGTGAAATCCGGCCAGATCACGTCGTTGAAAATGTGCTCGCGCAAGGCCTTCAGCGTTTGCGGCAGGGCAAACACCTGCAGCGGCGCCGCACGCTGAGTGCCTACGGTGTCCAGCAGCAGCGGCAGCGCGGCGATGTGGTCGAGGTGCGAATGGGTGAGAAAGACATGGGTGATGCCGCCCATTGCCTCGACGGTGAGCTCGCCCACGCCGGTGCCTGCATCCACCAGGATACGGTCGTCCAGGCAAAAGGCGGTCGTGCGCGAACCACGGGCAATGGAGCCGCTGCAGCCAAGCACGCGTACCTTCATCGGCCGGGCTGCCTGCTCAGCGCAGCAGAAATTCCATCTGCGTGTCGCCCAGCACGATCCGATCGCCGGGCTGCAGCGGGTGGGGCTGCGTGATCGCCTGCCCGTTGACGCTGGGCGCCGTGCCATCCACCTGCGCCAGCAGATAGCCATGCGGACGGTGGCTGATCGACGCCACGGCTTCGCCCGGCTTGCCCAGGGTCGTGACGACTTTGGTGAGCACCAGTTCCCGACCGGCGCCCGGCCCCGTCAGCACGCGTACCAGCGCCTGGCCTGCGGCGGGCGGCGCAGCGGGTGCCAAGGGCCGCGCGGCGGGCTCGGGGACGGGCTCAGAGGCGTGCGACGCAGCAGGCGCGCCCTGTACAAAGCGCACCTCGTACTTTCCGATGATGACCTGGTCTCCGTCGCGCAGAGCCTGGCGCCGCGCCGGCTGCCCGTTGACGAAGGTGCCATTGGTACTGTGCAAGTCCTCGACTTCGACCACCTGGCCCTGCAGGTGGAAGGCTGCGTGTTCGCCACTGACAGTGAGGTTTTCGATCACGATGTCGTTGTTCGGGCGGCGCCCCAGCGTCGTGCGTGTTTTTTCAAGGTCCACCTCCTTGACGACCGTTCCTTCAAGCATGAAGACCAGGCTGGGCATGCGCTATTTCCTCTCTCGCCCCATTATCGGCGAACCATGCCGGCCGCCGCCGCGCTTGCGCGGGCCAGGACGACGCTGGTATTGTCCCGTCCACCCAGGGCGTTCGCCTGCTGCAGCAGGCGTTCGGCCAGCAGCGGCAGCGGCGAAGGGTCGCGCAGCAGGACTTCCAGGTCCTGGTCGGTCATGCGGTCGGTCAGCCCATCGGTGCAGAACAGGAAAAGATCGTCGGCTTGCACCGTGAATTCATTGATTTCCAGCCGCACCTGCGGATCCACCCCGAGCGCGCGGGTGAGGAGGTTGCGCATGCCGGAATGGCGCGCATCCTGCAGCGTCATGAGACCGCTGTCCACCTGCTCCTGCAGCCAGGTGTGATCACGCGTGATGCGGCGGAGCTGCTTGCCGCGCAGCAGATAGCCGCGCGAATCGCCGATATGGCCCAGCAGCAGCCGGTCGCGCACAAAAACGCCGACAACGAGGGTGGTCCCCATGCCAGCGTATTCCGGGTGGGCGAGTGCCGCGTTCAGGATGTCGGTGTTCGCGCGGTCCACGCAGGCAGCCAATGTCTCGCGGATGAGCGTGACATCCACCTCGCGGCCCGCAGCCACCAGCCAGGCGCCGAACTCCTGTTCGAGGACCTGCACCGCCATCGCGCTGGCCACCTCGCCCGCGTTGTACCCGCCCATGCCATCGGCGACGACGATCAGGCGCACATCGGCGCAGACGGCCAGAGCATCTTCGTTGTTGCTGCGCACCCGCCCCATGTCGGTGCGCGCGCAGAACTCGTAATCCAGAAGGGAGGACATCGGCTGGCCGTCGGTGACGCCCATGGGCGTGAAACGCTGCAAGGGCGCAATGATACGGGTGGCGTGTGCTGCGCCGACAAAAAAGCCAGCTCCAGGAGCTGGCTTCGCACGAGGCGGCAACGGTCAGATCAGGCCCTTGAGGATGCGCCCCATCTCCGACGGATTGCGCGTGACCTTGAAACCGCATTCTTCCATCACCGCCAGCTTGGCCTCGGCGGTGTCGGCGCCGCCCGAAATAAGCGCGCCCGCGTGGCCCATGCGCTTGCCGGCGGGCGCCGTCACGCCGGCGATGAAGCCGACGATGGGCTTCTTCATGTGGGCCTTGCACCAGCGCGCGGCGTCGGCTTCGTCCGGACCGCCGATCTCGCCGATCATGATGACGGCGTCGGTATCCGGATCGTCGTTGAACGCGCGCATCACGTCGATGTGCTTGAGGCCATTGATCGGGTCGCCGCCGATGCCGACGGCGCTGGACTGGCCGATGCCGAGCTCGGTCAGCTGCGCCACGGCTTCATAGGTCAGCGTGCCCGAGCGCGAGACCACGCCGATGCGGCCCTTCTTGTGGATGTGGCCGGGCATGATGCCGATCTTGATCTCGTCGGGCGTGATCAGGCCGGGGCAGTTGGGGCCCAGCAGCAGCGTCTTCTTGCCGCCCTTGGCCTCCTTGGCCTTCATTCGGTTGCGCACCTGCAGCATGTCGCGCACCGGGATGCCTTCGGTGATGCAGATCGCCAGATCGAGGTCGGCTTCGACCGCCTCCCAGATCGCGGCCGCGGCACCGGCCGGCGGCACGTAGATCACGCTCACCGTGGCGCCGGTCTGCTGCGCCGCTTCCTTCACGGTGCCGTAGATCGGGATGTCGAAAATCTTCTCGCCCGCCTTCTTCGGATTCACTCCGGCGACGAAGCAGTTCTTGCCATTGGCGTATTCCTGGCACTTGCCTGTGTGGAATTGCCCGGTCTTGCCGGTGATGCCCTGGGTGATGACCTTGGTGTCTTTGTTGATGTAAATCGACATGAAATGCTCCCGGGCTTACTTGACGGCTGCGACGATTTTGGTGGCCGCTTCGGCCATGGTGTCGGCGCTGATGATGGGCAGGCCCGATTCGGCCAGCATCTTCTTGCCCAGCTCTTCGTTCGTGCCCTTCATGCGCACGACCAGTGGCACGGCAAGGTTCACCGCCTTGCAGGCGGTGATGACGCCGGTGGCGATGGTGTCGCACTTCATGATGCCGCCGAAGATGTTCACCAGGATGCCCTTGACCTTGGGGTTCTTGAGCATGATCTTGAAGGCCTCGGTGACCTTCTCGGGGGTGGCGCCGCCGCCCACGTCGAGAAAGTTGGCCGGTTCCGCGCCAAACAACTTGATGGTGTCCATCGTGGCCATGGCCAGGCCGGCGCCGTTCACCAGGCAGCCGATGTTGCCGTCCAGGCTGATGTAGGCAAGATCGAACTTGCTTGCCTGCACTTCGGCCGGGTCTTCTTCATCAAGGTCGCGCAGCGCCACGATTTCCGGGTGGCGAAACAGCGCGTTGCTGTCGAAATTGAACTTGGCGTCCAGCGCGATGATGGCGCCCTTGCTGTCGCGGTTGAGCGGGTTGATTTCCACCAGGCTGGCGTCGGTTTCCATGTAGCACTTGTAGAGCTTCTGGCAGACGTCGATGAATTGCGCGGTTGATTCCTGCGGCATGCCCACGCCGCGCGCCAGCTCCTGGCCCTGCGCTTCGGTCAGGCCCACCAGCGGATCGACGAAGGTCTTGATGATTTTTTCGGGCGTGCTGTGCGCCACTTCCTCGATGTCCATGCCGCCTTCGCTGGATGCGATGAAGGCCACTTTCTGGCTTTCGCGGTCGGTCACGACGGAGAGGTAGTATTCCTTCTGGATGTCGGCGCCGTCCTCGATGTAGAGGCGGCGCACCTTCTGGCCTTCCGGCCCGGTCTGGTGCGTGACCAGCTGCATGCCCAGAATCTGGCCGGCCAGCGCCTTCACGTCGTCAATGGTCTTGGCCACCTTCACGCCGCCGCCCTTGCCGCGGCCGCCGGCGTGGATCTGCGCCTTGACCACCCACACCGGGCCGCCGAGCTTCTGGGCCGCTTCCACGGCTTCCTGCACGGTGAACGCCGGAATGCCGCGCGGAACGGGCACGCCAAAACTGCGCAAGATTTCCTTGCCTTGGTATTCGTGAATTTTCATGAAGTCTCTCTCAGGAAAAGTTGGTGTCTTTACCCGTGCTGCCGAAGAGCGCTTGCAGGACCGCAGGTGTCGGGTCTGGGGTCGTGTCGCGCTGCAACGCTGCAGCCGCTTCACGACCTCGGCAATCGGCGAATGTATCATGTTGCGACGCAGCATTCACAAGACACTTTCCTGTCCCTGTGAAATGCTGCCATTTGCCAGCAAGGAGCGCTCCATGGCCAAGGTATTCATCGACGGCGAAGCCGGCACCACCGGCTTGCAGATCCGCGAGCGGCTTGAGGCCTTGCCGCAGATCGAGTTGACGAGCATAGACCCCGCGCTGCGCAAGGACGCCTCGGCCAAGCGCGCGCTGATCGCTGGTGTCGATCTGGTGGTGCTGTGCCTGCACGACGATGCGGCGCGCGAGACCGCGGCGATGGTGGATGCGATCACGGCGGAAACCGGCAGGCGCATCCGCATCATCGATGCCTCCACCGCGCACCGCACGGCGGACGGCTGGGTGTTTGGCTTTCCGGAACTGGCGCCGGGGCAGCTGGACGCCATCCGCGCCGCCGACCGCGTGGCCAACCCCGGCTGCTACGCCACGGGCGCGATCTCGCTGCTGCGCCCGCTCGTCGATGCGGGGCTCATCCCCGACGACTACCCGCTGGTGCTGCCCTCGGTCAGCGGCTACTCGGGCGGCGGGCGCACGATGATCGAGGCGCATGAGAAGGGCGAGGCGGCAAAGTACGAGCTCTACGCCCTCAGCCTTGCGCACAAGCACCTGCCCGAGATCATGAAGTACACGGGCGTCAAGCGCCGCCCGCTCTTCGTGCCCTCGGTGGGCAACTTCCGCCAGGGCATGCTGGTGGAATTGCCGCTGCATCTGGATTTGCTCAAGGGCGCACCCAAGGCTGCAGACATTCACGATCTGCTGGCCGCCCACTACGCCAAAACCAACACCGCCGAGCAGTTCGTGCAGGTGCTGCCCGCGACCGGCGACGGCAAACTGGAGGCCGAAGCGCTCAACGACACCAACCAGCTGGAGCTGCGCGTGTTCGGCAACGACAGCTACCGCCAGGCGGTGCTGGTGGCGCGCCTGGATAACCTGGGCAAGGGCGCGAGCGGCGCGGCGGTGCAGAACCTCAAGATCATGCTGGGGCTCTGAAAATTTTGATGAAAAGCGGCTCAAACGCTTGCTGAGCAAGCGTGAACAGCTATTCATATAGAAGTCGTTCAGGCCTCCGCCGGATAGAAGAGCCTGCGCGTGGCCACCGGCGCCACCGCCCTCGCAATCGCGCTGATGTGCTCGGGCGTGGTGCCGCAGCAGCCGCCGACGATGTTCACCAGGCCTTCGGCGGCAAATTCGTGCAGCAGGCGGCTGGTGACCTCGGGCGTTTCGTCGAAGCCCGTCTCGCTCATCGGGTTGGGCAGGCCGGCGTTGGGGTAGCAGCTGATGAAGGTATCGGGCGCCACCTTGGCCAGTTCCTGGATGTAGGGGCGCATCAGCGCCGCGCCCAGCGCGCAGTTCAGGCCGACGGCGAGCGGATTGGCGTGGCGCACGCTGTACCAGAAGGCGGTCACGGTCTGGCCCGAGAGGATGCGGCCCGAGGCATCGGTCACCGTGCCGCTGATGATGAGCGGCAGGCATTCGCCGGTTTCGTCAAACACCTCTTGAATCGCGAACAGCGCCGCCTTGGCGTTGAGGGTGTCGAAAATCGTCTCGACCATCAGCACGTCGGCGCCGCCCTCGATCAGGCCGCTGGCCTGCTCATGGTAGGACTTGCGCAGGTCTTCGAACGTGATGTTGCGCGCGCCGGGGTCGTTCACGTCGGGGCTGATGCTGGCGGTCTTGGGCGTGGGGCCGAGCGCGCCGACGACGAAGCGGGGTTTGTCGGGCGTGGAGAACTTGTCACACGCCGCACGCGCGAGGCGCGCCGCCACCACGTTCATCTCGCGCGCCAGCTCCTGCATGTCGTAATCGGCCTGCGCCACGGTGGTGGCGCCGAAGGTGTCGGTCTCGATCAGGTCGGCGCCGGCGGCCAGGTAGCCCTCATGGATGTCGGTGATGAACTGCGGCTGGGTGAGCACCAGCAGTTCGTTGTTGCCCTTCACATCCTTGTGGAAGTCCTGGAAGCGCTCGCCGCGAAACTGCGCCTCGGTGAGTTTGAGGCGCTGCACCATGGTGCCCATGGCGCCGTCGAGGATGGCGATGCGGTTTTCAAGAATCTCGGGCAGTTGCTGCGCGCGGGTGTAATGCGGAAGGGTCATGGGGCGATTGTAGGAAGGCGCGTGCCGGACAATAGAGCTTCTGTTTTTTTGATCAAATTCCGCTTTTATGCTTGTCAGGCAAGCGTAGACAGCTATCTTTAACGAAGTTTCCTTGTCTTCCCCCCTCTCCATCCTGCGCCAGGTTTTCGGCTACGACAGCTTTCGTGGCCCGCAAGCCGCCATCATTGACCATGTCACCGGCGGGGGCGATGCACTCGTGCTCATGCCCACGGGCGGCGGCAAATCGCTGTGCTACCAGATTCCCGCGATTGCACGCCAGCAGGCGGGCCTGGGCGTCACCCTCGTGGTCTCGCCGCTGATCGCACTCATGCACGACCAGGTGGGCGCGCTGCGCGAGGCGGGCGTGGCCGCGGCCTTCCTCAATTCCACGCTCGACTGGCCGCAGACGCTGGACGTGGAGCGGCGCATGGCCGAGGGCGAAACCACGCTGCTGTACGCCGCGCCCGAGCGCGTGGTGAGCGAGCGCTTTCTGGGCCTGCTCGACGGCCTGTACGCACAGGGACAACTCGCGCTGGTGGCGATTGACGAGGCGCACTGCGTCAGCCAATGGGGCCACGACTTTCGCCCCGAGTACCGCCAGCTGGCGCTGCTGGCACAGCGCTATCCGGGCGTGCCGCGCATCGCGCTCACCGCCACCGCCGACGCGCTCACGCGCGCCGACATCCTCGAAGGGCTGCAGCTGCCCTCGGCGCAGGTCTTCATCAGCAGCTTCGACCGCCCCAACATCCGCTACCACGTGGAAGAGAAGAAGGAGCCGCTGGCCCAGCTGCTGCGCTTCATCACGCAGGAACATGCGGGCGAAGCCGGCATCGTCTATTGCCAGTCGCGCAAACGCGTGGAGGAAATGGCGCAAGCGCTCGCGCAGGCAGGCATTGCCGCGCTGCCCTACCACGCAGGCATGCCGGCCGACACGCGCCAGGCGCACCAGGACCGGTTTCTGCGCGAGGACGGCATCGTGATGGTCGCCACCATCGCCTTCGGCATGGGCATAGACAAGCCGGATGTGCGCTTCGTCGCGCATGTGGACATGCCGCGCAACATCGAAGGCTATTACCAGGAGACCGGACGCGCCGGGCGCGACGGCCTGCCCGCCGATGCCTGGATGATCTACGGCCTGCAGGACGTGGTGAACCAGCGGCGCATGATCGACGAGGGCGACGCGGCCGAGGCGTTCAAATCCATCCTGCGCGGCAAGCTCGATGCGCTGCTGGCGCTCGCCGAGGCCACCGACTGCCGCCGCCAGCGGCTGCTGGCCTACTTCGGCGAGGCGTCCGAGCCCTGCGGCAACTGCGACAACTGCCTGCAGCCACCCGCCGTCTGGGACGGCACGGACGCCGCGCGCAAGCTCCTTTCCACCATCTACCGCGTGCATGAAATGAGCGGCCTGACCTTCGGCACCGGGCACCTCATGGACATCGTGCGCGGCAACGCGACGGACAAGGTGCGCCAGTTCGGGCACGAGCGCCTGTCCACCTTCGGCCTGGGCGCCGATTACAACGAGCACCAGCTGCGCGCCGTGCTGCGCCAGCTGCTGGCGACGCAGGCGGTGGGCGTGCAGCGCGTGCTGCAGGGCGATGGCCGCGCCTTCGATACGCTGTCGCTGGGCGCCAGCGCCCGCCCCTTGCTGCGCGGCGAAGTGCCTGTGCTGCTGCGCCAGGCCAGCGCACCGGCGCGCCGCGCGCGCAAGCCCCGGCGCCATGCGCCCGCCGCCGCGGCCGCCGAACTGGATGCCGGCGCTCAGGTGCGCTTCATCAACCTCAAGGCCTGGCGCGCCGAAGTGGCGCGGGAGCACGGCGTGCCGGCCTATGTCGTCTTTCTGGATACCACGCTGGCTGCGATCGCCGAGCGCAACCCGGCGACACTGGCCGATCTCGCAGGCATCCCCGGCATGGGCGCCAAGCGGCTTGAGGCCTATGGTGCGCTGGTCCTGCAGGTTTGCCAGGAAAGGATTTAGGCGGATTTTTAGTCCGACTTGTTGCAAATTGCACCACTGCCGCGCAAAAAACGCTTGCATCGCCGCCGAAATTCAAGAACAGTACCGTATTGGTGGGCGTACGCCCGTCAAGTAGGTTACGGTGATCCGTCAGTTTTCGCGCATAGGGCTTCTTAGGTGATTCACTTTTGGCGGTTTCGGGACTCCGTGGTTCCATTTTTTTGTTAATTAGGGAGTCCCATTTCATGGGCAACAAACTGTACGTCGGCAACCTGCCGTACCAAGTGCGCGATGAAGATCTGCAGCAGGCCTTCGGGCAATTCGGCACGGTCACCAGCGCCAAGGTCATGATGGAGCGCGACACCGGCCGCTCCAAGGGTTTCGGCTTTGTCGAAATGGGCAGCGATGCCGAAGCACAGCAAGCCATCAACGGCATGAACGGTCAGCCCCTGGGCGGACGCAGCCTGGTCGTCAACGAAGCGCGCCCGATGGAGCCACGCCCCCCGCGCTCCGGCGGCGGCGGCTTTGGTGGGGGCCGCAGCGGTGGCGGCGGCTATGGTGGCGGCGGCCGCGGTGAGGGCGGCGGCGGTTTCCGCAGCCCCTACGGCGGCGGTGGCCGCAGCGGTGGTGGCGGTCGCGGCGGCTACGACGGCGGCGGCCGCGGTGGCTACGACGGCGGCAACGGCGGATACTGATCCCCCGGCAAACCCATGAAAAAGCTCCTTCGGGAGCTTTTTTATTGCCTGCGTCGAGGCCTGGCCTTATTTCAATTCCATATCATTCGAGTACGCGAAGGCGAAGCGAAGACAGTGCTGTAGCACGGCGAGCGGAGCCGACAAAGTAATCGATTGATTTGGAAATGGAATTACTCGCCTTCCCGGCGTTTGCGCGGACGCCCCGCCATCAGGCGGTCGAACACCGCATCGGGCAGCAGCGGCAGCAGGCGCGCCACGATCGCCATCCGCCAGGGAATCACGCAATAGCTCGCGCGGCCGGCAATGGCACGCTCGGCCCGCCGCGCAAACGCCTCGGCCGACAGCAGGAAGGGCATGGGGTAGCGGTTGCGCGCGGTGAGCGGCGTCGCCACGAAACCAGGGCAGAGCGTGAGCACGCTGACTCCGCTGCCACGCAATTCGCTGCGCACGCTCTCGCAGTAACTGATGACGGCGGCCTTGCTCGCGCAGTACGCGCCGTGGCCGGGCAGCCCGCGCACGCCGGCAACGCTGGCAACCCCGACCAGCCGGCCGCTGCCACGTGCCACCATCGGGGCTATGAAAGGCTGGAACGTCGCCGCCAGCCCAATGACGTTGGTGGCCAGCGTGCGCTGCAGCACCGCGAGATCCTGCGCATCGCCCGGCGCAATGCCCACGCTGATGCCTGCATTGGCCAGCACCACGTCCGGCAGGCCCTGGCGCTCAAGACAGGCGCTGGCAGCAGCGGCGATTTGCGCGGCATCACTGACGTCAGCTCCATAAATTTCATAGCTGTCAGCACTTATGTTTTCTGCGTCAAGCCATGTTTTGACCATATCCGCGCGCCGGGCAAGCAGCGCCACGCGCCAGCCTGCGCGCAGATAGCGGCGGGCCAGCGCCTGGCCTATGCCGCTGGAGGCGCCGGTGATGAAGACGAGCGGCGCGGCCATCAGCGCCGGCTGCGTGCCGGCTGCACCAGGCCACGCACATTGCCCGTCATGGTCACAAGCCCTGCCTTGTTGTCGTAATCCAGCGTGTCGGCGGTGACCCGGTCATTTCCCTGGGTGAGCACCACGGGCTGATCCGACTGCACGCGCTCGCTGTTGACCCAGGCGCGCAGGTACTGCCCCTGCAGACGCAGCACGGGCGGCGCAGGCTGGCCCGCAGTCGTCGGCGTGACGCGCTGCACCACCGCATCCCCCAGCAGCTGCACTTCGGAGCCGTCGGCATTGGTGATGGCGCGCCTGGCCGTGGCCGTCATCACGCGGCCCTGCGCATCGGTCGAACGGATGTCGGCCTGTTCGATTTCCAGCGTGTCGGTATCCGGGAAATGCTGTGCCAGCCGCCCGCGCACCTCGCTCTGCAGGCGACCATTGGCGTCGAACGACTTGACCGAAAAGTCCCGCATGAAGTAGTCCGGTTCGTGCGCCACCACTGCCGGCGGCTGGGGCGCCTGCAGCTGCGGCGCGTTGCGCACCAGCCACCAGGTGCCCAGGGCCAGCAGCCCCATCAGCGCCACTGGCAGGTAGAGCGTGACGCGCTCCCAGGTGCGCCTCCAGGTGCGTTGCCAGGCACGCACGCTCATGAGGCACGCGCCAGCAGCTGCGCATACCGGCCCGAGGCGACCAGCAGCAGATCGCACAGTTCGCGCACCGCGCCGTGCCCGCCCGCGGCCTGCGTCACATGGTGGGCCACGGCGCGCACCTCGGCATGGGCCTGCGCCGGCGCACAGGCCAGGCGCGCGCGGCGCAGCAGCGGCAGATCGGGCCAATCGTCGCCCATGACGGCCAGCTCAGGGAAGGTCAAACCCAGCTCGGCCAGCAGTGCCTGCGCCGCCGGGAGCTTGTCTTGCGCGCCCAGCCGCGAG
Source organism: Comamonas badia DSM 17552 (assembly GCF_000484635.1). Classification (GTDB taxonomy): domain Bacteria; phylum Pseudomonadota; class Gammaproteobacteria; order Burkholderiales; family Burkholderiaceae_C; genus Comamonas_C; species Comamonas_C badia. Next base: position 191,782 of record NZ_AXVM01000003.1, read on the forward strand.
CGCTGCACGCCCAGCGCCGCCAGGCGCAGGCGCAGGGCGGGCGAATCGCGTCCGCTCACCACCATGACCTGCAGACCCGCCTGCTGCAGCAGCTTGAGGCCATGGCCATCGAGCGAATCAAAGCGCTTGAGCACCTCGCCTTCGGCGGAAAAATACAGCCCGCCGTCCGTCAGCACGCCATCCACGTCCAGCACCACGGCGCGCACGCCCTGGGCCTGCAGCAGCAGTTCCGGCGCAAAGCGCAGCGCCGGCGGCAGCGGGGGCAGCAGGTCCGTCATCAGATCACCTTGGCGCGCATCAGGTCGCCGATATGCACGATGCCGGTCAGCATCCCGGCACCATCGGTCACGAGCACGCTGGTGATGCGGTGCTGCTCCATCAGCTGCGCGGCATCGGCGGCCAACGCCTCTTCGCCCATGGTGCGCGGGCCGGGGTGCATCAGCTCGCCGGCCGTCATCGTCAGCACATCAGCGCCCGCTTCGATGCGGCGGCGCAGATCGCCATCGGTGAAGATGCCTTGCAGCCGCCCCGCGGCGTCCACCACCGCGGCCGCGCCCACGCCCTTGGCGCTCATTTCGCGCATCAGCGCGCTGAAACCGGCGCCCGGCTGCACGCGCGGCACATCGGCGCCGCTGCGCATCACATCGCGCACCAGCGTGAGCAGGCGCCGGCCCAGCGCGCCGCCCGGGTGCGAGCGGGCAAAGTCCTCGGGGCGAAAGCCGCGCGCGTCCAGCAGCGCCACGGCCAGTGCATCGCCCATGGCGATCTGCGCCGTGGTGCTGGCGGTGGGCGCGAGGTTGAGCGGGCAGGCTTCGCGCTCCACGCTGCAATCGAGTACCAGATCGGCATGGGCGGCCAGCGTGGATTCCGCGCCACCGGTGAGTGCGACGATGGGCACGCCCAGGCGCCTGAGCACCGGCAGCAACGCGGTGATTTCGTGGCTCTCGCCGCTGTTGGACAGCGCCAGCACCAGATCCTCCTGCGTGACCATGCCCAGATCGCCGTGGCTGGCCTCGGCCGGGTGCACGAAGAACGCAGGCGTGCCGGTGGAGGCCAGCGTGGCGGCGATCTTGCGCCCCACATGCCCGCTTTTGCCCATGCCCATGACGACCACCCGCCCGCGCGTGGCAAGAATGCGGTGAACGGCCTGCGTGAAGGCAGCGCCCAGCCGCTCGCCCATGCGGCCCAGCGCAGCCGCCTCGATGTGGCAGGCCTCGCGCCCCAGGCGCAGGATGCGGTCGTCGTCGGTGCGCAGCGCGCCTTGTGGAGAAGACATGGGCAAATTCTATCGGCGCAGGTGCGAAACCCGGGCACAACCTGGACAACTGGCCCTACCATCGTGCGATGTCGTCGCTGGCGCTGACCCTGCTGTACCTGCTGGCCGCCGTGCTGGGCGTGGTGGCCTGCCGGCTGCTGCGCCTGCCGCCGATGATGGGCTACCTCGCCGCCGGCATCCTGATCGGGCCGCACGCGCTGGCGCTGGCGCTCAACTCCGAGGGCGTACGCCATCTGGGCGAGTTCGGCGTGGTGTTCCTGATGTTCACCATCGGCCTGGAATTCAGCCTGCCCAAGCTGCGGGCCATGCGCCAGCTGGTCTTCGGCCTGGGGCTGATGCAGGTGCTGGGCAGCGTGCTGGCGTTCATGGCCGGGCTGCTGCTGCTTTCAAACGGGCTGGGCGGCGTCTGGGAAATGGGCTGGCAGACGGCGCTTGCGCTGGCCGGCACGCTGACGATGAGCAGCACGGCCATCGTGGTGAAACTGCTGGCCGAGCGCGCCGAGGTGGACACCGAGCACGGCCGGCGGGTCATGGGCATCCTGCTGTTCCAGGATCTTGCCGTGGTGCCCATGCTGGTGCTGATTCCTGCGCTCGGCTCCTCGCCCGAGCAGCTGCTGACGGCGCTGGCGCTGGCGCTGGTCAAGGCCGTGGTGCTGGTGACCGTGCTGCTCATGGGCGGACAGCGCGTGATGCGCTGGTGGCTCACGCTGGTGGCGCGGCGCAAGAGCGAGGAGCTGTTCATGCTCAACCTGCTGCTGGTCACGCTGGGCCTGGCCTGGCTCACCGAACTGGCCGGGCTGTCGCTGGCGCTGGGCGCCTTCATCGCCGGCGTGCTGGTCTCCGAGACGCCCTACCACCACCAGGTGGGCGCGGACATCCGGCCATTTCACGACGTGCTGCTGGGCCTGTTCTTCATCACCGTGGGGATGATGCTGGACTGGCACATCCTCGTCGAACACTGGGCGCTGGTGGGCCTGCTGCTGCTGGTGCCGCTGGCGCTGAAGGCGGCGATCATCTTCGGCCTGGCGCATGCGCGCGGCGCCTCGGCCGGGGTGGCGCTGCGCACCGGGCTGTACGCGGCGCAGGCCGGTGAATTCGGCTTCGTGCTGCTGGCGCTGATGCAGACGCACCAATTGATCGAGCCGCGCCTCATGAACCCGGTGCTGGCGGCCATGGTGCTGTCGATGCTGGCCACGCCCTTCCTGATCCAGTACAGCCCGCAGATCGTCGGCCGGCTGGTGGCCAGCGACTGGATGCAGCAATCGCTGCAGGTGACGCAGATCGCACGCCGGGCGATCAACACCGCGGGCCACATCGTGATCTGCGGCTACGGCCGCTGCGGCCAGAACCTGGCGCGGCTGCTGGAGCTGGAGGGCATCGCCTACCTGGCGCTCGATCTGGACCCGGACCGCGTGCGCCAGGCCGCCGCCGCCGGCAATTCGGTGGTGTTCGGCGACGCCACGCGCATGCAGGCGCTGCGCGCGGCGGGCCTCTCGCGCGCGGCGGCGGTGGTGGTGACGACGCACGAGGTGCCGGTGGCGCTGAAGGTGCTGGGCCACCTGCGCAGCGAGGCGCCGCAGGTGCCGGTGATCGTGCGCACGCAGGACGACACGCACCTGGAGCAACTGCGCGCCGCCGGCGCCGCCGAGGTGGTGCCCGAAGCCATCGAAGGCTCGCTGGTGCTGGCCGGCCATGCGCTGGCGCTCGTCGGCGTGCCGCTGCGCCGCGTGGTGCGCCTGCTGCAGGAGCAACGCAATGCCCGCTACGGGCTGTTGCGCAACTATTTCCACGGGCTGGACGAAACGCCGACCGAACGCGACCAGGAGCGGCTGGCCTCCATCACCCTGCCCGAGGGCGCCGCCGCGCTGGGCCAGAGCCCGGCCGCACTGAGCCTCGCTCCCATGGGCGTGCAGCTCGTCGCGGTGCGCCACGCCAATGGCAGAACCAGCGGACCGGAGGATGACCAGCCGCTGTCCGGCGGCGATACCCTGGTGCTCAGCGGCCATCCGACGGCACTGCAGCTGGCCGAGGAAAGCCTGCTGCGCGGGTAGGATGCCGGCATCGCTCCGATTTCCAGCCTCTCCATGCCCACACCCAGCACCACCGACTACCTGCGCTCGCACATCCGCACCGTGCCCGACTGGCCCGCGCCGGGCGTGCAGTTTCGCGACATCACGCCGCTGCTGCAGGACCCGCGGGTGTTCCGCGTGCTGATCGACACCTTCGTGCACCGCTACATGGAAAAACGCATGCGCCCCGACGTGGTCGCCGGGCTGGATGCGCGCGGCTTCATCATCGGCTCGGTACTGGCCTACGAGCTGGGTCTCGGGTTCGTGCCGATCCGCAAGAAGGGCAAGCTGCCGTTCACCACGGTGCAGGAAACCTACGAGCTGGAATACGGCAGCGCCACCGTGGAGCTGCACGCCGACGCGGTCCAGCGCGGTGACCGCGTGCTGCTGGTGGACGACCTCATCGCCACCGGCGGCACCATGATGGCCGGCAAGAAGCTGCTGGAAAAACTGGGCGCGACGGTCGCCGAAGGCGTGGCGATCGTCGATCTGCCGGAGCTGGGTGGTTCAGACCGCCTGCGCGCCGCCGGACTGCCACTCTTCACGCTGGTGGATTTCAGCGGGCACTGAGCAGGGGCAGATTCAGCGCAGCGCGCCGTACTGCGTCACCCCCAGGCGCGGGGCCTGGCCGTCATCGTCGACGATCATGGTGTCGGCAAAGCCGTTGTTGTCCGACGCATCCTGCGTGGGCGCTGCCGGGCGGCGCTGCGGCGGCGCGGCAGACCTGGGCGCCGCGGCCTTCTGCAGTGCCTGCTGGAAGGCCTCCACCTCGTCGGGCGCGATGGGTTCGAAATCCGATTTCGCCTGCGGCGCAGGCGCTACGACGGGCGGGGTCGCCACCCGAGGCTGCGCCGGCGCGGCAGCCGGTTTCGCAGCCGGGACGGCTGGCGCCACGGCAGCGGCCGGTTTTTCGGCGCCCCCCAGCGCAGGGCTCACCCGCCAGTACACCGCCGCCACCTCGACGTGAAAGCGCGTGCGCGCGGTCTGGGTGAGCAGTGCTTCCATCTCCGCCTGGCGCGCGGTATCGGCGCCGTAATTGGGCGCAATGTCGATCATCACCAGGAACTGGCGCCCATCGGCATCCAGCGACAGCACCTTGAACTTGTAGCCCGAGGACAGCACCCCCGAACGCACCATGGCATCGCGCACCGCCAGGTAGAGGTGCTCGCGCCGCTGCGTCCGCTCTCCCTTGGCGGACTCGGTGGCCGCAGCCTGCGCCGCGGACCCGGCAGCGGCTCCGGCAGGCTTGGATTTGGGAGGAAAAAGCCAACTCAGCAGCGACATGCTTCACTCCGGTGATACCAATGGTTGCATTGCAGTTTAACGCGCAAAACCTCCGGCGCAGGCGCTCACTTCCTCAGGTGGCCGCCACCCGCATGCGCCGGTTGGCCAGCCGCTTGGCCAGCACCGCACCGACCGTCATCGCCAAGGCCAGCGCGGCGGCCGGCTGCCGGTTGGACAGCTCCGCAAAGCGCAGCGGCGTGAGACCCCAGAGCCGGCAGGCGCCGTTGGCCTGGACCGTGGCGCTGCGCGTGCGGTGCGAAAAAAACGCACCCTCGCCGACCACCGAGCCACTGCCGACGACGGCCAGGCGCACGCGCTGCCTGGCGTCCTGGTAGTGCACGCTGAGCGAGCCGCTTTCCACCAGATACAGCGAACGGTCGCTGCTGCCCTGGTCGAACAGGATCTGGCTGGCCACCAGGTCCAGCGGCTGCAGGTAGGGCGCGATGATGGCCCACTGCTGCGCGCCGAGCGCCGTGCCCAGCGCGTCGTCTTCCGGCGACTGGCGGATCGCCGCCACCAGGCCGTCCAGACTGCTGGACGCGGAGCTGGGGTAGTGCGCGGTCGCCATCCGAACAACTTACCCTGCAAGCCGGGGATATGCAAGCGCACCAGCGTGCCGCTTACACCTGGAAGCATGTCCGTCGCATGGCCGCGACGGCGTCACTTGCCGATGCAGAACTGCGAAAAGATGGTGCCCAGCAGGTCGTCGGCCGTGAATTCCCCGGTGATCGCACCCAGCGCCCCCTGCGCCAGGCGCAGTTCCTCGGCCAGCAGATCGAGCGCGGGTTCGGGCGCATCGAGCCGGGCCAGCGCCTGCGCCAGGTGCTCCTGCACACCCCGGAGCGCCTGCAGGTGCCGTTCGCGTGCCATGTAAACGCCTTCGGGCAGGGCTTCCCAGCCCACGGTGCGCAGCAGCCTCTGGCGCAGCGCCGCCAGCCCCTCCCCGGTCTGCGCCGAGAGCGTAAGCGCCTGCGCGCCATGCGCGCCGGGCGGCATGGCGTCGGGGGCGGCATCGCTCTTGTTCCAGACATCCAGGTGCGGCACGGCCGGGGCCAGCCGCTGGATCAGCGCAGCGGCAATCTGCGCATCTGCCGCCAGGTAGGCGGCATCGCTGCCGCGGGTCAGGTCATGCAGAAAAAGCACGGCGTCCGCCCGCGCAATTTGTTCCCAGGCACGCTCTATGCCGATGCGCTCCACCGCATCCGCGCTCTCGCGCAGGCCGGCGGTGTCGATCACGTGCAGCGGCACGCCCTCGATCTGTATGGTCTGGCGCACGGTGTCGCGCGTGGTGCCGGCCATCGGCGTGACGATGGCCAGCTCCGCCCCCGCCAGGGCATTGAGCAGCGAGCTCTTGCCCACATTGGGCTGGCCGGCAATGACCACCGCGATGCCCTCGCGCAGCAGCGCGCCCTGGCGCGCATGGCCGAGCACGGCCGCCACCCGATTCTGCAAATTCGATAGCTGCCCGCGCGCGTCTGCCTTGCGCAGGAAGTCGATTTCTTCCTCGGGAAAATCCAGCGTCGCCTCGACCAGCATGCGCAGGTGCACGAGCGCATCGCGCAGACCGTGCACCTCGCCCGAGAACGCACCCGAGAGCGAGCGGGCCGCGCTGCGCGCCGCGCCTTCGGTGCTGGCGTCGATCAGGTCGGCCACCGCCTCGGCCTGCGCCAGGTCCATCTTGTCGTTGAGAAAGGCGCGCTCGGTGAACTCGCCCGCCTCGGCCAGACGCAGCCGCGGCAGCGCCGCGCGCGCCACCTCCATGCAGCGCGCCAGCAGCAGTTGCAGCACCACCGGCCCGCCATGCGCCTGCAGCTCCAGCACGTCCTCGCCGGTGTAGCTGTGCGGCGCTGGAAACCACAGCGCCAGGCCGCGGTCGATCGCGTCGCCCGCCGCATCGGGAAAGGGCAGGTAATGCGCCTCGCGCGGCCGCAGTTCGCGCCCCAGCAGCGCCCGCGCAAAGGGCGCAAGGTCCTGCCCGGAAACGCGCACGATGCCGACCGCGCCGCGCCCCGGCGCGGTGGCGATGGCCGCGATCGGATCATCGTGGCGCGCGAGCTGGCTCACGGCAGGCGCCTCCAGCGCAGTGCCGACCCGACGTAAATCAGAGCACCCAGCACCAGCGCCGATGCCGCGAACATCAGCCCCAGCGTGAACCCGCGCTGCTGCCCGTGCACCGCCAGCAGCCAGGCGGTGATCGGCGGGCCGATGATCTGGCCCAGGCCGTAGAGCACGGTAATCAGGCTCATAAAGCTGTCCGCCGCCTCCGGCCAGAGCCGGCGCGCCACCTGCATGGCATAGGAAACGATGGCCAGAAAAGGCAGCCCCAGCAGCAGGCTGCCCATGGCGAAGCCCGCCACCGTCGGCAACAGCAGGCCCACGATGATGCCGGCCGCCTGCACCCCATAGCAGGCGACGAGCAGCCAGCGCCGGTCCCAGCGCTCCGGCGAGCGCGTGCTGAGCACCACGCCAACGGTGGCGCCCACGCCGAAAATCGGCCAGAACAGATCCGGCCAGGGCGATCCGGGCTCAAGCGCCATGCGTGCGATCACCGGCAAAAAGGTGGCGGTGACGATATAGCCCAGCCCCGCCAGACCGTAGCCCAGCGCATGCAGCGCACGCGCCAGCACCGTCGCCGCGGCCTGCGCGGGCGGCGCCTTCGCGCCCGCCGGCCGTGCGGCGCCCGCCGGGCTGGCCAGGCCGCGCATCACCGGCCAGACGGGCAGGTACCACAGCAGAGCAAGCACGCCAAACACCGCCCAGCCGGTGGCCGCCCGCCATTGGACCGCCACCATGGCGCTCGCCGCCAGGCCGCTGAACACGATCCCCAGGCCCGCCCCGGCAAAGATCAGCCCACCCATGAAGGCGCGCCCCTGCAACGCCAGACGCACCATGCACCAGGCCGTCACATTGAGCAGAACAAAGGCGCTCGCCACGCCCGCCAGAAAGCGCAGCGTCGGCCACAGGGCGGGAACGGGCAGCGCCATCGCCAGCGTCAGCAGCACCGTGGCGGCAAGCCCCGCATGGGCAAACGGCGCCGGCCCCCAGCGCCGGTACAGCCCCGGCAGCAGCCACGGCACGGCGGTGCAGGCCAGGGCGCCCACCAGATAGCCGATGTAGTTGGCGGTTGCCAGCCAGCTGCCCTGCGCGATGGTGACCACCCCGTCGTGCAGCATCATCGGCAGCAGCGGCGTGAACGCAAAGCGCCCGACGCCCATGGCCACGGCCAGTGCCAGCAGCCCGGCCAGCGCGATGGCCCAGGGGCGCTCAAACCAGGGCGAAGCGGCAGGGGTGGCGGCAGGAACGGGCATGGGGCAATGGCCGGCGCAGCGTCGCAATGCCGCAGCGCCGTAAGATGAAGGCGGAAATCATCGCACACGGCAGCGTTCCTGCCCCGGACCCCATGACGCAACCCTCCACGCTGCTGCAGCACCTTGGCCTGCAGCACCCCATCATCCAGGCCCCCATGACCGGCTCGGACACGCCGCAGCTGGCCGCCAGCGTCTCGCAGGCAGGCGGGCTCGGGTCCCTCGGCTGCGGCGCGCGCTCGCCGGCGGCCATGCGCGAAGCCGCCGCCGCCGTGCGCGCCGCGACCGGCAAGCCGTTCGCCATGAACCTCTTCGTGTTGCGGACACCCGCACCGGACGCTTCCATGGTGGAAGCTGCACTCGCGCGCCTGGCGCCGCTTTACGCCCGATTTGACCTGCCGCTTGAGCCCCCGAAAAAATGGTGCGAAGACTTCGATGCGCAGTTCGACACCCTGCTGGAACTGCGTCCCGCCGTGGCCAGTTTCACCTTCGGCATCCTGAGCGGCGAACAGATCGGGCGCCTGCATCGCGCGGGCTGCCTGGTGCAGGGCACCGCGACAACGGTGGAAGAGGCCCTGGCCTGGCAGAACGCGGGCGCCGATGCCGTGGTGGCCAGCGGCATCGAGGGCGGCGGGCACCGCGGCACCTTTCTGAGCCGCTGGGAAGAAAGCCACATCGGCACCATGGCGCTGGTGCCCGCCTGCGTGGATGCGCTCTCCATCCCCGTGATCGCCGCCGGCGGCATCATGGATGGGCGCGGCATCGCCGCAGCGCTGGCGCTGGGCGCGCAGGCGGTGCAGATGGGCACGGCCTTTCTTGCCTGCCCGGAATCGGCCATCGCCCCGGCATGGCGCGCGGCGCTGGCCAACGCCCGGGGCAGCGACACGCGCCTGACCCGCGCTTTCTCGGGCCGCTGGGCGCGCGGCATCGGAAACACCACGATGCGCGCGCTCGATCCGCTGGCAGCGCAGCTGCCCGCCTACCCGATCCAGAACGCGCTGATGGGGCCGGTGCGCCGCGCCGCCGCGAAGGCAGGCGATGCGGACGGCATGGCCTTGTGGGCGGGGCAGGGGGTGGGGGCGGCGCGGGCGCTGCCGGCAGCCGATCTGGTGCGCCGGCTGGCGGCGGAGCTGGCCCGAATCAAGCCATGGCCGGTGCGCTGACACCGGCGGCCCGGCGCTGCTGCAGGGCCGTCATGACCATGGTCACCATGAGCAGGTAGAACAGGTTGCCGCTGTTGTGCGCGAAAAAGACCTGGGTCAGGCCAAAGCCGGTATACAGCACCGGAATCGCCAGGCCGGCCAGGCGCAGCGCAAAGACCCCCTGATCGTCTGCCTCCTGCCTCCGGGCCTCCGAATCCAGACGCCTGGGCCAGAACACCAGCAAGGGCACCAGGTAGAAAAACAGCAGCGCGGCCACGCCGACCAAGCCCCGCTTGGCAAACATGTCCAGCACCTCGTTGTGCGCGTGGTCAAACTGCAGCACGGTGGGATCGATCTCGCCCGCCTGCACCCGCCGGGTCTTCTCGGCGGTGTACTGCCCGCGCCAACCCAGCCAGGGCCGGTCCCGGCCCATCTCCAGCGCCAGCCGCCAGTGCTCCAGGCGCTGGCCGGATGAGGTATTGATGGTCGCCGGGACGCCTTCGCGGTAGGCATCGCCCTCCTGGACCGCTTCGGTCCAGCGCTGCGCCACTTCGGGCCCCTGGTACCAGCCGATCAGCAGACCCATGAGACTCAGCGCCGCCAGCGCATGCCACATCCGGCGGTGGTTGTGCCCACGCGCCAGCAGCCAGAGCCACAGTGGCAGTGACAGCACCCCGGCCAGCCAGCCGCCGCGCGACAGCGACAGCACCGAACCGAGGATGCCCAGGCAGGCACCGGCCGCCAGCAGCAGCCGGGTCTGGCGCTTGCCGCCCGCACTCCCCACCGCCAGCCAGAGAGCGCACATGCAGCCCAGCAGCATGCTCAGATCGCCGAACTGGATGGCATTCATGAAGCCGTCCACGCGCGGGCTGCGTTCCACCAGGTTCTGGAACAAGGCCACGGATCCGCCTCCGATGGCGCCTGCCGCCACGCCCAGCCGCAGCACGCCTGCCCGTGCAGGGCAGAGGCACAGTTGCAGAAAACAAGGCAGAACCAGCAGGTACTTGGCTGGACGATCGGCGCTCGCCCAGCCCCGGACCGCATTGATGTCCATGGCCCAGACCAGCCCCATGCAGAGCACGCAGGCGATCCACCAGCGCATCTCCCGCGACGGCCGGCACCGGCTCCATGCACCGATGTTCAGCAGACTCGCCAGGAACAGCAGCGCCGCGCCGACCGAGTAGCCCGACGGAAACAGCAGAGCCACCGCCGGCACCAGGAACACGCCTGCGGTCGTCAGCCGCGCAGCCCAGCGCTCGCGGCCCTGGCTCAACGCGCCACCTCCGCCGTTAAGTCATCGCGGTCGTAGTACAGCGCGGCGTAGCGGAAGAACGCCTCCAGCGCGAGAAACCAGCAGTAGAGAAAGCCGGCGCCGCCGCACAGAAAGCCGCCGCGCCACAGATACATGCGCGCAAACATCCAGCTGCCCGCCGCCAGGCCGCGCAGCACGCCGCCCCGGGCGCTGCCGCCGGCCCGCTTGGCGGCGCCCAGCAGCGCGTACTGCGTCAGCTTCTCCAGCGAGATGCGCACCGTCGGGCGCGCTTCATGCAGCAGGCGTTCGCGCATCAGGCGGCGCGGCACCTCGGTCTCGCGCAGCACCGCCTGCTCGTGCACCACGCCAACGTATTCCCGCAGCTGGTCGCGCCGGAACAGGCGCTCGACCCGCGTATCGGCGCGAAAGCGCCGCAGCTCGCGCCCAAACGCCACCAGGCGCCAGCGGATGCTGTACACCGCGCGCGCGCCGCCGGCCACGATCGCCTGCAGCTCCGCGGCGAATGCGGGCGTCATGGTTTCATCGGCGTCCAGGAAAAAAAGGTAATCGCCACTCGCGTGCGCGATGAGCCGGTTGCGCTGCACCGCAAAACCTTGCCAATCGGGGTAGGCGTGGACTTCAGCACCCAGCGAGCGCGCGATGTCCACCGTGGCATCCGTGCTGCCGCCATCGACCACCAGCAGCTGATCGGCAAACGCCGCGCTGCGCAGGCAGCGGGCGATGCAGCGTGCCTCATTCAGAGCCAGGACGGCGACCGTGAGCGTCGGCATGGAAGTTCCAGAAGGCAGCAGCCGGAGCGTGCTCCCGCGCAGGGCCTGCCCGTGCCGCCGGCGTCCGGCCGGGGCACGAGCCGCCGCTCAATGCCCGCCCTTGACCACCTCGCCCTCTTTCAGGCGATAGACCGTGCTGCAGTAGGGGCAGCGGGCCTCATGCTGGCGGGCGATTTCGAGGAACACGCGCGGGTGGCCGTTCCAGAGCTTCATGTCCGCCTTGGCGCTGGGGCAGTAGATGCCGCCATTGCCATCCAGGTCCTTGGCGAGCAGTTCGACAACGGTTTGCGCCATGCTTCAGACCTTGGTGAGCCAGTGGGCGTACTGGGGGTTGCGGCCGCCCACGATGTCAAAGAAGGCGGTCTGGATGCGTTCCGTCACCGGCCCGCGCGAACCGCCGCCGATCTGCAGCCGGTCGTACTCGCGGATCGGGGTGATCTCGGCGGCGGTGCCGCTGAAGAACATTTCATCGGCGATGTAGCACTCGTCGCGCGTGATGCGCTTCTGCACCACCTCGATGCCCAGATCCTTGCAGACCTGCAGCACCGTCTTGCGCGTGATGCCGTTGAGCGCGCCGGCGGACAGGTCGGGCGTGTAGACCACGCCATCCTTGACGATGTAGACGTTCTCGCCCGAGCCCTCGCTCACGAAGCCGGCGCTATCGAGCAGCACCGCCTCGTCGTAGCCATCGTCGGTGGCTTCCATGTTGGCCAGGATGGAGTTGGTGTAGTTGCTCACCGTCTTGGCCTGCGTCATCGTGATGTTGACGTGGTGGCGGGTATAGCTGCTGGTTTTCACGCGGATGCCGCGCTGCATGCCCTCTTCGCCCAGGTAGGCGCCCCAGGCCCAGGCCGCGACCATCACGTGGATGGTGTTGCCCTTGGGCGATACGCCCAATTTCTTGTCGCCGATCCAGACCAGCGGGCGCACATAGCAGGAGGCGAGCTGGTTGGCCCTGACGACGGCGCGCTGCGCCTCGTTGACCTCGTCCATGCTGAACGGGATATTCATGCGCAGGATCTTGGCGCTGTTGAACAGCCGCTGGGTGTGGTCCTGCAGGCGGAAGATCGCCGTGCCGCCCTGGGCGTCGTAGGCGCGCACGCCCTCGAACGCGCCGCAGCCGTAGTGCAGCGTGTGCGTGAGCACGTGGATCTTGGCGTCGCGCCACTCGACCATCTGGCCATCCATCCAGATTTTGCCGTCACGATCGGCCAACGAAGGAATAGTGGAACTCATCGCCATCCTCTGAAAATCAAACCAGAACAACCGGTCATTTTACGATTCGGCCGCGCCCTGGCGCAGCAACTGCCAGCGCACCAGGCGGCCGTCCTCGAATTCGCAGCGCACCTGCGCGTCCGAAGCGTCGCGCCAGGCATAGGTTTCGGTGCTTGCGCCCTCCGCGCCCAGGCGCTCGCCGAGCGACCGGGTCAGCGCCACGACGTGCAGCAGATTCACCCCCGGCGCCAGACGGGCATTGAGCATCACGGCGCTTGCCACGCTGCCGACGGGGCGATCCGCCGCCCGGCGCATCACCTGCATCAGCCGCGTGAAATGCAGCAGCAGCCAGAGCAGCGCCGCCCCCACGCCCGCCAGCAGCCCCGGCCAGCCCCAGGCCAGCCAGCACAGCACCAGCAGCGCGGCCAAGGCCAGCGGCGGGACAAAGCTGCGCAGCCGCATATCCCGGCCTACGCCAGCCCCCGCACCGCATCCATCGCCTGCTCCACCCGCTCGACCGCATGGATGGTGAGCCCGGCAATCGGTTTCTTCGGTGCATTGGCCTTGGGCACCACGGCCACGGTGAAGCCCAGCTTGGCCGCTTCCTTCAGCCGCTCCTGCCCGCGCGGCGCGGGCCGCACCTCGCCCGCCAGGCCCACCTCGCCAAACGCGATGAAGCCCTTGGGCAGCGGCTTGGCGCGCAGGCTGCTGGTAATCGCCAGCAGCACGGCCAGATCGGCCGCTGGTTCGCTGATGCGCACGCCGCCCACGGCGTTGACGAACACGTCCTGGTCCGCGCAGGCCACGCCCGCATGCCGGTGCAGCACGGCCAGCAGCATCGCCAGGCGATCGCGGTCCAGCCCCACCGAGAGGCGCCGCGGGCTCACGCCGCCGCCATCGACCAGCGCCTGGATTTCCACCAGCAGCGGGCGCGTGCCCTCCAGCGTGACCAGCACGCAGGAGCCCGGCACCGGCTCGCTGTGCTGGCTCAGGAAAATCGCGCTGGGGTTGGTCACGCCCTTGAGGCCCTGCTCGGTCATCGCGAACACGCCGATTTCGTTCACCGCGCCAAAGCGGTTCTTGATCGCGCGCACCAGGCGAAAGCTCGAATGCGTATCGCCCTCGAAATACAGCACGGTATCGACCATGTGTTCGAGCACGCGCGGGCCGGCGATCGCGCCCTCCTTGGTCACATGGCCGACGAAGACGATGGCGATGCCGCTGGCCTTGGCCAGGCGCGTGAGGTGCGCCGCGCACTCGCGCACCTGCGCCACGCTGCCGGGAGCGCTGGCGAGCTGGTCGGAATAAATGGTCTGGATGGAATCGATCACGCAGACCGCCGGCTGCACCGCATCGACGGTGGCCAGAATCTTTTCGAGCTGGATTTCGGCCAGCACCTGCACCTGGCTGGCCGCGAGACCCAGGCGGCGCGCGCGCAGCGCCACCTGCGCGCCACTTTCCTCGCCCGTCACGTACAGCACCGGCAGGCCCAGGTGCTGCAAGGCATCGAGCGCCTGCAAGAGCAGCGTGGATTTGCCTATGCCCGGGTCGCCGCCGATCAGCACCACGCCGCCCTCGACGATGCCGCCGCCCAGCACGCGGTCGAGCTCCGCCAGCCCCGTGGCGGTGCGCGCCACCTCGGAGGCCTCGATGGCTGAGAGCGGCACCACCTGCTGCGCCGGCGCCAGGCCCGCGTACTGCGCGCCGCTGAGGCGGTTCTTGCCTGCGCCGGGGGTTTCGGCCACGGTTTCGACCAGCGTGTTCCAGGCGCCGCAGCCCGGGCATTTGCCCAGCCAGCGCGGGCTGCTCGCGCCGCATTCGCTGCAGGTGTAGAGGGTCTTGTCCTTGGCCATTTCTATATCAAATCGGGCTTTTGCGCATGCTGGGCAAGCGGTAACAGCTATCTTTATGGATTTATTCTTGCACCACCACGGGCACGCGCTGCGCCAGCGCGCAGAGCTGCTCATAGCCTATGGTGCCAGCGGCGGCGGCGACTTCCTCCACCGGCAAAACCGTTCCGTTGGCCGCGCGCCCCCAGAGCGTCACCTCGCTGCCCAGGCCCGCCTGCGGCAGATGCGTGAGATCGACGGCCAGCATGTCCATGCTGACCCGCCCCAGCGTGCGGGTGCGCTGGCCAGCCACCAGCACCGGCGTGTCCGTGCCGCCGTGGCGCGGGTAGCCGTCGGCATAGCCGCAGGCGACGGTGCCCACGGTCATCGCACTGTCGGCGGTGAAGGTGGAGCCATAGCCCACGCTGTCGCCGGCCTGCAGGTGCTGCACGGCTATCACCCGCGCGGTGAGCGTCATCGCGGGCTGCAGGCCCCAGTGGGAGACACCGTTTTCGGGGTAATCGGGCGCGCTGCCGTACAGCAGGATGCCGGGGCGCACCCAGTCGCCGCGCACCCGGGCATCCGCACAGTGGCGCAGCAGCGCGGCGCTGTTGGCCAGGCTGCGCTCGCCTGGCAGATCGCGCGTGGCGGCCTCAAACACCTGCACCTGGTGGGCGATGCCGCGCGGGCCGTCGGCATCCGAGAAATGCGTCATCAGGGCGATTTCATCGACTTGCGGCAGCGCGTTCAGCCGCGCCCAGGCGGCGCGGTAGCGCGCGGGCGGGAAACCGAGGCGGTTCATGCCCGAGTTCATCAGCAGGAACACATGGTGCGGCGTTTGCGTCTTGTGCTGGCTGAGCCAGTCGATCTGCGCATCGGTATGCACCGCATGCCAGAGCCCAAGGCGCGAGCAGGTTTCCAGATCGCGCGGCTCGAACACGCCCTCCAGCAGCAGGATGGGCCCGCGCCAGCCCAGCTGGCGCAGCCGCTCGGCCTCGGCCAGGTCGAGCAGCGCAAAGCCGTCGGCGCCGCGAAAGGCCTCGAACACCCGTTCCATGCCGTGGCCGTAGGCATTGGCCTTGACCACCGCCCAGACGCGCGCGCCCTGCGCCCTTTCGCGGGCAAGGTCAAGGTTGTGGCGCAGCGCGCCCTGGTGGATGGTGGCAAGAATGGGGCGGGGCATGCGGGCGCATTCTCCCATCCGCTTGCACCCGCCAGCGCGCAGGCTGCGTGATATAACCCCGCGCGTCGCTCTTCGGAGTATCCAGGCCCATCCACAGCGCCCGCCAGCGAGGCGCCCTTCCAGCTCCCGATGAAGCGCGGTTTCTACACCATCATGTCAGCGCAGTTTTTCAGCTCGCTGGCAGACAACGCCTTGTTCGTGGTGGCCGTGGAACTGCTGCGCACCAATGGCGCGGCGCCCTGGCAGGCGGCGGCACTGGTGCCGATGTTCGCGCTGTTCTACGTCGTGCTCGCGCCCTGGGTCGGCGCGTTCGCCGATTCCCTGCCCAAGGGCCGGGTGATGTTCATCAGCAATGCGATCAAGGCGCTGGGCTGCCTGCTGATGCTCGCCGGTTCGCACCCGCTGCTGGCCTATGGCGTGGTGGGCCTGGGCGCGGCGGCGTATTCGCCGGCCAAGTACGGCATCCTCACCGAGCTGCTGCCCGCGTCGCTGCTGGTCAAGGCCAATGGCTGGATCGAGGGGCTGACGATCGCCTCCATCATCCTCGGGGTGGTGCTGGGCGGGCAGCTGGTGGCGCCGCATGTCTCCGAGCTGCTGCTGGCCGGGCACTGGCCGGGCGTCGAGCTGCCGGCCGAAGGCGCGATCTTCGCGCTGATCCCGGTGTATCTGCTGGCCGCCTGGTTCAACCTGCACATCCCGCTCACGCGCACCCGGCGCCGGCCCATGCCGCGCAACCCGCTGGCGCTGCTGCCGGATTTTCGCGATTGCAACCGCAAGCTCTGGCACGACAAGCTCGGTCAGATTTCGCTCGCTTCGACCACGCTGTTCTGGGGCGTCTCGGGCAATCTGCGCTACGTGGTGCTGGCCTGGGCCGCGGCGGCGCTGGGCTACGGCACCACCCAGGCCTCGGCGCTGGTGGGTGTGGTGGCGCTGGGCACCGCCAGCGGCGCGGTGTTCGCCTCGATGCGCATCCGGCTCGACCGCGCGCCGCGCGTGATCCCCTGGGGCATCGCCATGGGCGCGCTGGTGATGGCGATGAACCTGATCGACAGCATCTGGATCGCCGTGCCCTTCCTGATCTTCATGGGTGCGCTCGGCGGCTTTCTCGTCGTGCCGATGAATGCGCTGCTGCAGCACCGCGGCCACCACCTGATGGGTGCGGGCCGCTCGATCGCGGTGCAGAACTTCAACGAGCAGCTGGCCATCCTGCTCATGGGCGCGGGCTACAGCGCCTGCGCCAAGTGGGGGCTGTCGGCCTTTGGCGCGGTCACCGCGTTCGGCGCCATCGTGGTCGTCGTGATGTGGTTGATCGGCCGCTGGTATGCGCACAACCTGCGCCACCACCGCGAGGAGATGTCGCGCCTCAAGGTCATCGCCCGCCGCGATCGTTGAATTTATTTTGATAGCTTTCAGCGCTTGATGCATAAGCGCAAAACCCTGTTTTGAATTCGAATCTTCTGCCCGCGCTCGCACTGCTGTGCAATGCGCTGATCTGGGGCCTTTCCTGGTGGCCGCTGCGCCTGATGTTCGATGCCGGCCTGCACCCGCTGTGGGCCACGGCGCTGATGTTCGCGCTCATCGCCACGGCCATGCTGCTGCTGCGCCCGGCGGCGCGCCGGCGCCTGCTGCGCACGCCGGGGCTGTGGCTGCTGATGCTCACCGCCGGCATGACCAATGTCGCCTTCAACTGGGCGATCACGATCGGCGACGTGGTGCGCGTGGTGCTGCTGTTTTATCTGATGCCCGCCTGGGCGGTGCTGCTGGCGTGGCGCTTTCTGGGCGAGCGGCCCAGTGGCTGGGCGCTGGCGCGGCTGCTGCTGGCGTTTGCCGGGGTGGCGCTGGTGCTCTGGCCGGCCGAGGGCGGCATGCAGCATCTGGCGACGGATTTTTCTCTGGCCGATGCGCTGGCGGTGCTGGGCGGCTTCATGTTCGCCGCCAACAACGTGCTGCTGCTGCGCCTGCGCAGCGAGCCGACGCAGGCGCGCGTGCTGGCGATGTTCGCCGGCGGCGCGCTGGCGGGGCTGGCGGTGGCAGGCGCCAGCCACGCGCTGGGCCTGGTGCCGGCGCTGCCGGCGCCGGGCGCCGCCTGGCTGGTGCCGGTGCTGGCCTGGGCAGCGGTGCTGGTGCTGGCCAACTGGGCGCTGCAGTTCGGCGCCACCCGCCTGCCGGCGGGCACCACCTCGCTGGTGATGCTTTCGGAAATCCTGTTTGCCACCGCGTCGTCGGTGCTCGCCGGCGCTGCCAGCCCCGCCGCGGCCACCTGGGCGGGCGGCGCGCTCATCGTGCTGGCGGCGCTGCTGGCGGCGCTGCAGCGGCGCGAATAGGCCGGGGGTGCGCGGCCTTGCCGCGCTATGGCCAGCGACAGGCCGCTCCGGCCCCAGGTCAGGCGGCTGCCTGCGCGGCGCCGGCCTGCAACTGCCGCGCCCGTGCCAGCGCCCGCTGCACCTCGGACACCGCCAGCCCGTACATCGCGGCGAAGGTGGACAGATCGGCGGTGCCCGCTTCGAACGCGCGCAGCAGGGCTTCGGCGCGGGCATCCTGTGCGGCCGCGTCGGCCAGGGCGGCATCGAGCTGCGCATTGGCCGCTTCGTCGCGACCGCGCACCCGCTCGGCATAGGCCTGGCGGCCCAGGCCCGAGGCCTGCCAGGCGCGCACGATGCGCTGGCGCAGCTGGGCGGACAGATCCTCCTGCGTGCGCTGCTGGCGGCGGCGGAACACCTGCAGCAAGGCGTGGTGCACATGCTCGGGCGCCACCGGCTCCACCGCCTTGCCCTGCAGGTCGTGGCGCGGCTGGCCGCTGGCCACCGCCGCCAGGTAGCGCGTGCTGCGCGCGTGCCAGGCCAGCGCCTGCTTGAGCTCGGCCTGGTCCAGCGCGTGCGCGGCCATCAGGTCTTCGAAGATGCCGCGCTTGAGCGGCAGCAGATGCGCGCCGAAGAGGCGCGGGTACCACTGCGCCAGCTGATCCAGCAGCGGCGGATGCGCGGGCGCGGGGCGCGCCTTGCGCGCGGCAGCGGGTTCGGGAGTGGGTGGGGTGTGCACGGCAGTCATGGGATGCGGAATTTTCCGGCCAAGTGTACGGGCGCCCGGCCCCGCGTTTCCGGGTTCCGGGCGCCGTGGGCGCGCCAGCGCCGTCACCCGCCGGGGTCAGCGGTGGTAGGCCGTCTCGCCATGCGCAGCGATGTCCAGACCCTGCCGCTCGGCGTCTTCGTCCACGCGCAGGCCCACCAGCCGATCGGCAATCTTGTACGCCACGAAGGACACCACGCCAGACCAGACTATGGTGAACAGCACGCTCTTGACCTGGATCCACACCTGGGCGCCCATGTGGAAGGTGTCGGGCGTGGCGCCGCCCGTGCCGCCCAGGTCCTGGGCCGCGAACACGCCGGTCAGGATGGCGCCGACGATGCCGCCCACGCCATGCACGCCGAACACGTCGAAGGCGTCGTCCACCTTGAGCATGCGCTTCAGGCCCCCCACGCCCCACAGGCAGACCACGCCGGCGATGAGGCCGATGGCGATGGCGCCCATGGGCCCGACGAAGCCGGCGGCCGGCGTGACCGCCACCAGGCCGGCCACGGCGCCCGAGGCCGCGCCCAGCATCGATGCCTTGCCCTTGTGCAGCGCCTCGCCGGCGCTCCACGACAGCGTGGCGGCGGCGGTGGCGAGCACGGTGTTGACGAAGGCCAAGCCGGCGACGGCGTTGGCGGCCCCGGCCGATCCGGCGTTGAAGCCGAACCAGCCCACCCACAGCAGCGACGCGCCCACCATGGTCAGCGTCAGCGAGTGCGGCGTGAACGCTTCGCGCCCAAAGCCGATGCGCTTGCCCACCATGTAGGCGCCCACCAGGCCGGCGATGCCGGCGTTGATATGCACCACGGTGCCGCCGGCAAAGTCGAGCGCGCCGTCGGCCGCCAGCAGGCCGCCGCCCCAGACGATATGCGCCATGGGCACGTAGCTGAAGGTGAACCACAGCAGGGCGAAGACCAGCACGGCGGAGAACTTGATGCGCTCGGCGAACGAGCCCACGACCAGCGCCACGGTGATGGCCGCGAACGTGCCCTGGAAGGCCAGGAACACGTATTCGGGGATGGTCGTCAGCGCACCAAAAGTCTCCAGGCCCACGCCCTTCAGAAAGACCTTGGACAGGTCGCCGACGATTTTTCCGTCGCCCGAGAACGCCAGGCTGTAGCCGTACAGCGCCCACAGGATGGAGACCAGCGAGAAGACCACGAAGACCTGCATCAGCACCGACAGCATGTTCTTGCTGCGGCCCAGGCCGCCGTAGAACAGCGCCAGACCGGGCAGGGTCATCAGGATCACGAGCAGCGTGGAGGTCAGCATCCAGGCGGTGTCGCCGGAATCGATTCTGGGGGCGGGCGCCTGCGCGAAGGCGGCACCGGCCAGCAGGCCCAGCCACAGGAAGACAAGCCATTTTTTCATGATGGTGCTCCGTGATCGGGGTTACAGGGCCTGTGCGCCGGTCTCGCCGGTGCGGATGCGCACGACCTGCTCCAGGTCGCTCACGAAGATCTTTCCGTCGCCGATCTTGCCGGTGCGCGCGGCGCCCTCGATGGCCTCGATGGCGCGCTCGGCCAGCGCGTCGTCCACGGCGGCCTCGATCTTCACCTTGGGCAGAAAATCGACGACGTATTCGGCGCCGCGGTACAGCTCGGTATGGCCCTTCTGGCGGCCGAAGCCCTTGACCTCGGTGACGGTGATGCCCTGCACGCCGATGTCCGAAAGCGCCTCGCGCACCTCGTCGAGCTTGAAGGGTTTGATGATGGCGGTGACCATTTTCATGATCGGCTCCTTTTCGAGAATTACAGGGTCTTGGTGAGCGTGAGGATCAGGCGCGCCTTGTTGGCGCCGCCAAAAAAGCTTTTCTTGTTGGCCCCCGCCACCAGGGCCGACAGCGACAGGCCATCGCCGAAGTCGTAGGCGCCGCCCAATTGGTAGTCCACATAGTTGGGCACGCCCAGGGCCCTGATGCCGCCGGAAAAACGCGTGCTGCCCAAGGCCGCCTTGAGGGTGACGCGGGGTGCCACCTCCTGCGCGAAGGCCAGGTTCAGGTAGCCGGTGTTGCGGCCCTTCAGGCCGGAAGTCCTGGCGCCGGCCCAGCCGAAATAGTCCCTGGACACGGTGTGCGAATACTTGGCCGTGAACGGGCCATAAGTCGCCGCGCCGTACAGCTCGGTGGTGTTGCCGCTCGTGTTGCCGGGGTAGAGGTAGGTGAGCGCGCCGACATCCAGATCCACGGCGCCCAGCCTGAATTTGTAGCCGCCGTACAGATCGGTTTCAACCGCATTGCCCGGCAGCCAGTTCACGCTGGAATTCCAGTTGCCGACGTAGAAGCCGCTGCCCTCAAAGGCATGGTCCAAGCCGCCCTGGATGGCCGGATTCACGGCCTGGATGGGGTGGGCATGCTGGTCCTGCCCGCGGAACTTGTAGTTGCTGGTCAGCGAGACGTTGGCCGTCCATTGAGCGCCGGCGACGGCAGGCAGGATCGCTGCCGCGAGGGCCAGGCTCAGGGTCTTCAGGGATGCGTGGGTCATGAGTCCTCCGGTAGGTTGCAAGTGCGGACACCCCCGTCATTGCAGGGTTCGTGCCAGCCCTGCAGCCCGTGCGCCGCCCCAGGGAGAGCGCCTGAAGAGGCCCCGTTGCATGCATCAAATTGGGGAGCATCGCGCGCCGCGGGCCCTGTTGTGGTGCGGCGGGCGCGGCAGGCCATGCCGCGGCGGGAGCTACAGCCGGGCGACGTCGGGCACCGCGCCAATGCGGTGGATCGCCAGGTCGGCGCCGACAAACTCATCTTCCTGGCTCAGGCGGATGCCGACGGTCTTGCGCAGCAGCCCATAGACCGCAAATCCGCCCAGCGCCGCCAGCGCAATCCCCAGCAGCGTGCCGATCAATTGGCTGGCGATGCTGACACCGCCGAGTCCGCCCAGCGCCTGGTTGCCGAAAAGGCCGCAGGCGATGCCGCCCCAGGTGCCGCACAGGCCGTGCAGCGGCCAGACGCCGAGCACGTCGTCGATCTTCCAGCGGTTCTGCATCCGGGTAAAGAATTGCACGAACAGCACGCCCGCCACGGCCCCGATGGCAAGCGCCGCCAGCGGGTGCACCACGTCGGAGCCGGCGCAGATCGCCACCAGCCCGGCCAGCGGCCCGTTGTGCGCAAAGCCCGGGTCGTTCCTGCCCATCACCGTGGCCGACAAGGTACCGCCCACCATGGCCATCAGCGAGTTCATCGCCACCAGGCCGGTGATCCTGTCCAGCTGCTGAGCGCTCATCACGTTGAAGCCGAACCAGCCGACGATGAGAATCCACGCGCCCAGCGCGAGAAACGGAATGCTCGATGGCGGATGGGCCTTGACGCCGCCATCCCTGGCGTAGTGCCCACGGCGTGCACCCAGTTGCAGCACGGCCATCAGCGCGATCCAGCCGCCCACCGCATGCACCACCACCGAACCGGCGAAATCGTGGAACTCGGCGCCAAAGTGCGCGCGCAGCCAGCCTTGGATGCCGAAGCCGCCATTCCAGGCAATGCCTTCGAAGAACGGGTAGATGAAGCCGACGATGCAAAACGTCGCCGCCAGCTGCGGCATGAAGCGCGCCCGCTCGGCAATGCCGCCCGAGACGATGGCCGGCACGGCGGCGGCAAAGGTCAGCATGAAGAAAAAGCGCGTGAGCCCGTAACCGTTGTGCTGCGCCAGTTGCTGCGCGCCGCTGAAGAAGTGCACGCCATAGGCCACGCCATAGCCGATGAAAAAATACGCCAGCGTGGAGACGGCAAAGTCCACCAGAATCTTCACCAGCGCATTCACCTGGTTCTTCTGGCGCACCGTGCCCAGCTCCAGAAAGGCAAACCCGGCATGCATCGCCAGGATCATGATCGCGCCCAGCAGGATGAACAGGACGTCGGCCGGCGTGTGCGGATCGTGCATCACAGCCCCTCAGATCGCGTGCGTGCCGGTTTCGCCGCTGCGGATGCGGATGGCCTGCTGCAGCGCGGTCACGCAAATTTCTCCGTCGTCGAGTTTGAAGGGCTGGAGGATGGCGGTAATCATGAGCATCGTGCTGGGCTCCCGTTCATGCGGATTCCCGCTTCGATGCATGGAGCATGCCAAGTGCGCTTGCAGGTACAGTCCCGACCCAATGTGCCTGTTTCGCACCATTGCAGTGCACCAGATTGGGGAGTTTTCACGCCATGAGTCTCGCTTTGGTGCAAAGCCGCGCGCTGCTGGGCCTGGCCGCGCCCGCCGTGACGGTGGAGGTGCATCTGGCCAACGGCCTGCCCTCGTTCACGCTGGTGGGCCTGGCCGACGTGGAAGTCAAGGAAGCGCGCGAGCGCGTGCGCGCTGCGCTGCAGAACAGCGGGCTGGAGTTCCCGAGCAACAAGCGCATCACGGTCAATCTCGCACCGGCCGATCTGCCCAAGGATTCGGGGCGCTTTGACCTGCCGATCGCGCTCGGCCTGCTGGCCGCCAGCGGGCAGATCGATGTTGCACAGCTTGCGGGTTGGGAGTTTGCGGGCGAGCTCTCGCTCTCGGGTGGCCTGCGGCCGGTGCGCGGCGCCTTGGCGACGGCGCTGGCGCTGCGCACCCAGGGCGAATCAGCGCGCATCGTGCTGCCCGCCGAGAGCGCGCGCGAGGCCGCGCTGGTGCCGGATACCGCCATCTACGGCGCAGAGCATCTGCTGGATGTGGTCGCGCAGTTTCTGCCGCCGGGCAGTGGCGGGGACGCGCCCGCTCCGCCCTCAGGCTGGCAGCGTGTGGAGCCTGTCGCGCCAGAACCCTCGGGCAACGGCCCCGATCTGGCCGACGTGAAGGGCCAGGCCGCCGCACGCCGCGCACTGGAGATTGCGGCTGCCGGAGGCCACGGCCTGCTGCTGGTCGGCCCGCCGGGCTCGGGCAAATCCATGCTGGCGCAGCGCTTTGCGGGCATCCTGCCGCCCATGCAGGTGCAAGAGGCGCTGGAGAGCGCGGCGATTGCCAGCCTGGCCGGGCGCTTCACGCCGCAGCACTGGATGCAGCGCCCTACCGCCAGCCCGCACCACACCTGCAGCGCGGTGGCGCTCGTCGGCGGTGGCTCGCCGCCGCGCCCCGGCGAGATTTCGATTGCACACCACGGCGTACTTTTTTTGGATGAATTCCCCGAATTCGCCCGCAGCGCGCTCGAAGCACTGCGCGAGCCGCTGGAGAGTGGCCACATCACCATCGCGCGTGCGGCGCAGCGCGCCGTCTTTCCCGCGCGCTTTCAGCTCATCGCCGCGATGAACCCCTGCCCCTGCGGCTTCGCCGGTTCGCGCCAGCGCGCCTGCCGCTGCACGCCCGCGCAGATCGCCCGCTACCAGGCCAAGCTCTCGGGCCCGCTGCTCGATCGCATCGACCTGCATGTGGAAGTGCCGCACCTGCCGCCCGAGGACTTGCTGCACGCCGCCCCCGGCGAGGCCAGCAGCGTGGTGCGCGAGCGGGTGGCGGCGGCGCACGCCAAAGCCCTCACCCGCCAGGGCCAACCCAACCAGGTGCTGCAAGGCCAGCAGCTGCAGGAAGCGGTGCGGCTCGATGAGGCGGCCGGGCGCTTTCTGCAGGCCGCCGCCACGCGCCTCGCGTGGTCAGCGCGCGCCACGCACCGGGCGCTCAAGGTGGCGCGCACGATTGCCGACCTGGCGGGCTCGGAACATGTGACCGTGGCCCATGTGGGCGAGGCGGTGCAATACCGGCGCGTGCTGCGGGCCTCTGGTTGACTACCTTCTCATGGGGCTGTTCCTGATATTTGGTTTGCAAAACATCCCAAGTGAGATTATATTTAATCCCGAAAGGGAATCACCATGCATACTCCCAGCGCTTCCCATGTCATTGCCAGCGATCGCCGCGCCAGCTACGTCGTTGCACCACCGCCGGCGGCCGAAGGCAATGTGTACCAGCTCTCGGCGCTGGAGCGGGTGCGCCTGGTCAAGCAGGGCGTGCCGGCGCGCGCGGTGCAGGAGCTGAGCCTGGCCATGGGCCTGCCGCGCGACCAGTTCATGCGCGCCGCCGGGCTGGCGCGCTCCACCGTCGAGCGCAAGATCGCCGCGCGCGGCCTGCTCTCGGAGTCCGAGAGCGAAAAAATGGTGGGCATCTCGCGCCTGATCGGTCAGATCGAAGCGATGGCGCAGCCCGTGGACGCCGATTTCAGCGCGCCGCGCTGGTTCGCCAGCTGGATCAGCCAGCCCGTGGCGGCGCTCGGCGGCCTGTGCCCGCAGGAGCTGCTGGGCACCGCCGATGGCCGCGAGGCGCTCTCCAATCTGCTGCTGCAGATGCAGTTCGGCGTCTATGCCTGAGGTGGCGCTCTGGCGCATCGCCACGGACACGCCCGATTACACCGCCGAAGACCTGAGCGGCGCCGGCGCAGAGCGCAGCGGCGGGCGCTGGAACGCGCGCGGCCAGCCGCTGGTGTACGCCAGCACCACGCGCGCGCTGGCCTGCCTGGAGACCGTGGTGCACCTGGGCGGCGGCCTGGCGCTGCCGCTCAACCGTTATCTGGTGCGCATCGAGGTGCCCGCCGCGCTGTGGGCCGCGCGCACGGTGTTCGATGCGGCGCAGCAAGTCGGCTGGGACGCGCTGCCGGTCGGGCGCGTGAGCGTCGCCTGGGGCATGGCCTGGGCACAGGAGGGGTCCTCGTGCCTGGCCGAGGTGCCGTCCGTCATCGTGCCCGAGGAAAGCAACCTGCTCATCAACCCGCGCCACCCTGCTGCTGCACAGGTCTTGGCCACCAAGCTGCGGCGCTGGCTGTACGACCCGCGTACCCTGCGGCAGTCAACGCAATGAGCCAGACCATGCGCGACTCACGCGTACCCTGCCCCAGGCCGATCTGGCCCGAACCGTTGCTGCCCGCCACCCATACGCTGCCGTCCTTCTTGAGCAGCAGGCTGTGCGAGCCGCCCAGAGCGGCCGTCTTGCGCAATCAGCATGCTGTGCATGCCACCGCCCGCGATGGCTTGTATCGCCATGGGTTTCTCCTTGTGGGTCTGGGCCAATGCAATGCTGCGGCAAGCAGCAAACCCCCTAGCAGCGACGTGCTACGCAAGATCGCCATCACAGTGCTCTCAGAATTTCGGCGAGCTTGGCGCCGAACTCCACCGCGCTGATCAGGCTCTGGTCGCGCAACTGCTGCAGTTGCTGCAATCGGGTGGCGGCGTCGCCCAAGGGCTGGCCGCCCACAGGCAGCCCGTTGACCGTGGTGCACCGTGACTCCCTTGCCGTCCAACACCTTCTGCAGCGCATCCGCGAGCCGCTGGCACCGTTCATCGGCACTTCGCGGCCGTTGGCGGTGACGTTGGCGTGGCCGCTGTGGGCCTTGTTCAAGGCCTCCTGAATCTGCGTCGCTACCGCGCTTCCAAGACGCCGGAGAGGCCTTGCAAGGCGTTGCCAAGATCGCCCGCGCAGCACTGCTGGCGCGCGGCATTGGCCTGTGAAAAATCGTGCACCAGATCGGCGAAACCCGATCCACCGGAGCCGCCGCCCGTCATGCCGGTCGAGAGGCCCGTGGCAGCATCCGGCTCGGGCGCATCGCCCCGGCCACGCAGCAACCACTACAGCAGGCGGATGCGCTGGTGGTAGCTTTCGCGCAGGCAGGCATCCACCGACAGGTCTGCACGCGCCTGCGCCAGCGTCTTGCCTGCGGTGCAACGGGCATCGCGCTCACGCATCCAGTCAATCTGCTGTTTTTTCAGCGCCGAAGGGTTGGGGCCGCGCTCCAGCGCCTGGCGGTACAGGCCGGAAAGTTCCACATCCAACGCCGCCAGCGGCGCGCGCTCGCACAGCAGTTGCTCGGTGGTGCTGCGCGCCTTGCTGCAGTCAAAGCTGGGCTGGGCCTGTGGCCCGGATGGGGGTGCTGCAGGCACTGGCTGCGCCGCATCCTTCGCTGCCGCTGCGGGCGGCAAGCGCACAAGGCACACATGGCGCTCCTTGGAGGCGGCGCTGGCTGCATCGCAACCACCCGTCTGGCGCACCAATACCAGCCAGCGGCTGGCGCTATCAAAATCGTAAGCAAGGTCGCCGGCGCGGGTGCCTGATACGAGTTCGGCGCGGCCCTCGGGAACGCCGTGCACCGCAATGCCCTTGTCCGTGGCGTAGATCACCCGGGACGCCTGCGCATCAAAGACCACCGTGTCCAGCTCCCAGCCGCCTTGCGCCAGCGGGCGCGGTTTGCCGCCCGGGGCTTGTTCCATCAGCACCAGACTGCCGTGGCCGCGGTTTTCCGTCCAGACGGCCGTCTGACGGTTCGCATAAGCGTTCAGGATGAAGTCCGGGTCGGCGGCGATGTGGTGGCGCGCGACGAAGGCGGCCAGGTCCGGGCCCGGTGCGGGCTGCGCCTGCAGCACCGGCCCGCGCGCGCCACCGGCGTCGGCCGCGTAGGCCTGCGCGCTGCCGTTCTGCAGGCGCACCCAGGCAAGCAGCGTGGCATCGCTCTGCCACTGCATGCCTTCGACGCCGGTCACACCGGCCGCGTTGTACGGCTGGCGCGGCACCGGTGCGGGCGTCACCGCGATGCGCTCGCCCGCATCGCGCCGATACAACCACACGCGCGCCCCGTCGCTCACCGCCAGCAGCTTGCCGCCCGGCGAGAGCGACAGCGCCAGCTCGGACTCCGAGGAGGGCTCGCCGCCCACGGCCGCATAAGGCAGGCTTTGCACGGCCTCGGGCAGCCCCTGCGCCCACGCGCCCGCCAGTGCCGCCGCCGACAGCACGCAGGCCACCAGCCAGCCATGGCGCTTCATGGCGTACCTCCCACTGGCCGCACGCCATTGATGCCTGCCATGCACAGGTAAGCCCCTTCGGCGCCCTTCGCACCACCGCAGGGGTGGATGCTGATCCATGCAAGCCGATACAAGGCATCGGAGTGCGCCCAGGCCAGCGAAATATCGCCGGGATGGGTGCCGGCCACCCGGCGCGTAGTGCCGGTTTCGAGATCGTGCACCAGCAGGCCATAGTGCGATGGGTAGACCACGGTCCAGTTGCCGAAGCGGACATGGCCCAGCTCAGGCCCGCCGCGCGCAATTTCGGTGATGGCGCCGCCTTTTTCGAAATTTTTCACGCGCAGTGCGTAGCGATCGTCGGGCAGCGCGCGCAGCCAGAGCGCCCGCGTGGACTGCAGCACGGTTTGGGCGGCGCTCTTGCCCGCCACGGCGCGCCGGCCCAGCAGCCAGGCGCTGCCGGTCGCCATGTCCGGGTCGGCGATGAGTTTTTCAGGATCGTCCCCCATGAAACTGCCCAGGCGCATGCCAAAGAACATGCGTATGCGCTCTGGTGCGGCAACGATCTGGGTTGGCCCGTTGGCCATGGAGGCGGTGAAGATGCGCGGCTCCCACGCCGCTCCCGCGCCCTGCTGCGCCTCCTTGCCTTGCATGCTGGTGAAGATGTAGAGCGTGTTGCCATCCCAGTACAGATCGGTGCCGCTGGCAAAGACCCGCTCTCCATGCGGGTCGCCCGCCCCCAGATCGGGTGTGGCGGGCATGAGCTCCGTCCCACCCCGGATGAGCCAGACGCGCCGCCCCCAGCCGGCCTGCTCGCAATCGATTTCCAGCGCCAGCGTGTCGCCACTGTCATTCCACAGGCCTTGCACCGCACTGCAGCCTTTTGTGGTGAGGCCGATCCGCGCCAGTACTTTGCCCGGCACCGCCACCAGATTGGCGGGCAGCAGGGGCGGCGCCACCAGGTCGCGCAGTTCAAGGATGCGGCCGTGGTAGGAAAGGACGAGGCACGCACGCACCTTTTCGTCCTGCTCCGTCTGCGCCAGGCTGGCGCCTGCGATGCATCCCCGGTCGCGCTCGCGCAGCCATTTCAGTTGCTGTGCGCGCAGGCCTTCGGCATCTTTGGAGCGGCTGCGTGCCTGCGCATAGAGCTGCGCGGCCTGCACGTCCATGCGCGCCACTTCGGGGTCCGCACAGATCAGCTGCTCGGCCACGCTGCGGGCGGCCTTGCAGTCGAAGCTGGGGTGGGCGGGTGCTTTGCCGCAGGCAGCCAGCAGCGCGATGCACAGAAGCGGGGTGACGACGGGACGCAAGAACATGGGGGCGGTGCCAAACGATGGTGACGCACCATCCTAGGGACAAGCCTCCCGCGCTGCCAGTGGCTTTGGTCACGCGATGCCGAGCAGTTCCTGCCGCGCCGTGCGATCGGCCGCGAAGTCGGCCATGGCCGCCTCGTGCACGGTGCGGCCCTGCGCGATCACCAGCACGCGGTCGGCCACGGCCTCGGCAAACGCCAGGTTCTGTTCGCTGAGCACGATGGCGATGCCGCTTGCTTTCAGCGCACGCACCGCCTGCACCATCTGCTCGACGATCACCGGCGCCACGCCTTCGGAGGGCTCATCAAGCAGCACCAGAACCGGCTGGCCCATGAGCGTGCGCGCGACGGTCAGCATCTGCTGCTCGCCGCCGCTCATGCGCGCGCCCGGGCGGTCGGGCATGGCGCGCAGGTTGGGGAACAGCGCGAACAGACGCTGCACCGTCCAGGGTTCGAGTGCCGTGCCGTCCGGCCAGCGGCGGGGGCTCTGGCGGCCGGTTTCCAGGTTTTCCAGCACCGTCAGATCGCCAAAGATGCGCCGCTCCTCGGGCACATAGCCCAGGCCCGCGCGTGCGATGCGGTGCGCGGGCCAGCGCGTGATGTCCTCGCCCAGAAAGCTGCGCCTGCCGGTGGTGCGCGCCACCAGCCCGGCGATGCTCTTGAGCGTGGTGGATTTGCCCGCGCCATTGCGCCCCATCAGCGCCAGCACTTCGCCACGGCGCACATTGAGCGACACGCCATGCAGAATCTGCGCCGCGCCGTACCAGGCGTTGAGCCCCTCCACGGAGAGCAACGGTGTTTCAGGCGATTCGGCCTTGTACGGCGCGCGCTGCAAGCTATTGTTTTCAGAGTTTCCCAGGTAGGCCGCCTGCACCCGCGCATCCTGCTGTATCGCCTGCGGGCTGCCTTCTGCCAGCAGCTCGCCGCGCACCATCACCGCGATGCGGTCGGCCTGGCCAAACACCACATCCATGCTGTGCTCGGTGAACAGCACGCCGATCTGGCGATCGCGGGCGAGCTGGCGCACCAGCTGCATCAGCGCCACGCGCTCGCCCGGCGCCATGCCGGCCGTGGGCTCGTCCATCAACAGCAGGCGCGGCTGCCCGGCCAGCGCCAGCGCCAGCTCCAGGCGCTTGACGTCGCCATAGGCCAGCTCGCTGCAGGGGCGGCCAGCCTGCGCCGCCATGCCCACCTGGTCGAGCAGCGCCAGCGCATCCTGCGACCGGTAGCCCTCGGCCTTGCGCCAGAGGCCGCGCCAGCGCCCGTCGTGCGCCAGCAGCGCCATCTGCACGTTCGCCAGCGCGGTAAAGCTGGTCAGCGTCTCGGCGATCTGGAAGGTGCGGCCCACTCCCAGGCCGGCCAGTGCGCGCGCCGTGCGGCCGGTGATGTCCTGCCCGTCCAGCAGCACGCGGCCTGCGTCCGGGAGCAACTGCCCGCCCATCATCTGGAAGGTGGTGGTCTTGCCTGCGCCGTTGGGGCCTATCAATGCCAGCAGCTCGCCCGCCCGCAGCGTGAACGAAACGCCCTGCACCGCATGCACGCCACCAAAGGATTTGCGCAGGCCGCTCACCTGAAGCAGGCTCATCGCGCCGCTCCTTGTGCTCTGTTTTTGGAAGCTGTCATCGCCCGCACACGCTGCGCAAAACCCGCAATGCCTTCAGGAAACAGCAGAATCAGCAGCAGCACGGCGGCGCCCAGCACCGCGCGCCAGTAGGGCAGGGTGCGCGCCACCGTGTCGTGCAGCCAGGTGAAGGCCGCGGCGCCCACCACCGGCCCTGCCAGCGCATGCACGCCGCCGAACAGCACCATCACCAGCGCATCCACCGATTGGCCCACGGAGAGCACATCGGGCGCCGCGCCGCCCTTGGAAAACGCAAACAGCGCACCCGCCAGCCCGGCGGCCAGCCCGGCCACGGTGAACGCCGCCCACTGCACGCGGCGCGTGGGCAGGCCGATCGCCTCGGCGCGCGGCACCGAGTCGCGCGCCGCGCGCAGCGCCCAGCCAAAGGGGGCGTGCAGCAGGCGGCGCAGCGCGTAAATCACCCCAGCGCACAGCAGCAGCACCAGCCAGTAAAAGCGCGCGCCATCGGTCAGCCACTCGGGCGGCCAGACGCCCGTGATGCCGTTGCTGCCGCCCGTGAAGCCATCCCACTGGAACACCACCGCCCAGGTGATCTGCGCAAACGCCAGGGTGAGCATCGCCAGGTAAATGCCCGACAGCCGCATGCAGAACCAGCCATAGACCAGCGCCCCGGCCGCCGCCACGAGGGGCGCCAGCATGAGCGCCGCCGCAAACGGCAGCCCCGCCGCGTGCACCAGCAGCGCCGCGCCATAGGCCCCCAGGCCAAAGTAGGCGGCGTGGCCAAACGAATGCAGCCCGCCGGGGCCGACGATGGCCTGCAGGCTGGCGGCAAACAGCGCGGCGATGGCGATGTCGGTGAGCAGCACCACCGCGTAGCTCTGCGCGCCCGCCAGCAGCGGCAGCGCCGCCAGCAGCGCGAGCACCAGCCACCAGCCCCCTGCGCCCCAGCGCCCGCTCTGCACCAGGCCCGGCTGCGGCGCGCCGCGCACCGTGGCCTGCGCCCGCCCCATCAGCCCCCAGGGCCGCCAGATGAGCACCACCGCCATCACGAGGAATTCCGTCACCAGCGTGAGCTTGGGGAAGGCGATGCTGAGTGCCCCGATCCGCACCACCCCCAGCCAGATGCACACCGCCTTGAGCTCGGCAATCAACAGCGCGGCGACAAACGCACCCGTCAATGACCCCATGCCCCCCACCACCACGATGACGAAGGCCGTGGCCACCATGGGCAGATCGAGCTCCAGATTGGCCGGCTCGCGCGGCAGCTGCAGCGCGCCCGCCAGCCCCGCCAGCAGCGCGCCCAGCACGAATACCGCCGTGAACAGCCAGGCCTGCCGCACGCCGAGCGCGGAGAGCATCTCGCGGTCGAGCGTCGCCGCGCGCACCAGCGTGCCCCAGCGCGTGCGCCTGAGCAGCAGCGTGAGCGCCAGCAGCACGAGAGGGCCGACGGCGATCAGGAACAGGTCATAGGTGGGAAAGCGCCGTCCCAGAATTCCCACCGCGCCCGAGAGCCCCGGCGCGCGCGGCCCGAGCAGGTCTTCCGCACCCCAGAGCCAGAGCGCGCCATCGCGGATGATGAGCACCAGCGCGAAGGTGGCGAGAAGCTGCAGCAGCTCGGGCGCCTGGTAGATGCGCCGCAGCAGCAGGATTTCGATCACCGCGCCCAGCAGCGCCACCGCCAGCGGCGCCAGCAGCAGCGCAGACCAGAAGCCGATCACCCCCCCGAGCTGCTCCACGCTGCTATAGGCCACGTACAGCCCCAACACATAGAGCGAGCCATGCGCGAAGTTGACGATGCGCATCACGCCGAAGACCAGCGACAGGCCCGCGGCGACGAGAAACAGCGTGGAGCCGCTCGCCAGGCCGTTCAGCAGCTGGACGAGCAGGCCCGAGACATCCATGCCGGGTTCTGTTTACCGCCCGGCAGGGCGCAGCTGCTTCACTTCAGCGTCCGAAGGCTGGAACTTGGCACCGTCCTCATAGCGGAAATCCACCATCACGCCCTTGCCGTCCTGCAGCGCCGTGGTGCCCACGTAGGCACCCATGGTCGATTGGTGGTCCTGCGGGCGGTAGGTGATGGGGCCAAACGGCGTGGCCACCTGCAGCCCCGTGAAGGCCTTCACCAGCTTCTCGGTATCGCTGGACCCGGCCTTCTTCAGGCCCGCCGCGATCGACAGAATGGTGTTGTAGCCCACCACCGAACCGGCGCGCGGGTAGTCGTTGAAGCGCTTCTGGTAGGCATCGAGAAACGCCTGGTGCTCGGGCGTCTTGATCGCATACCAGGGGTAGCCGGTGACGATCCAGCCCACCGGCGCCTCGGCCTTGAGCGGGTCCAGGTAATCCGGCTCGCCGGTCAGCAGGCTCACCACCTTGCGGCCCTCGAACAGGCCGCGCGT
Source organism: Comamonas badia DSM 17552 (assembly GCF_000484635.1). GTDB lineage: Bacteria > Pseudomonadota > Gammaproteobacteria > Burkholderiales > Burkholderiaceae_C > Comamonas_C > Comamonas_C badia. The sequence continues at coordinate 224,152 of NZ_AXVM01000003.1, forward strand.
GTTGCCCTCGCGCACGAACTTGGCCAGGTCGGTGGCAAACAGCACGTTGAAGATAGCATCCGGCTTGGCGTCCGCCAGCGCCTGCACCACGCTGCCCGCATCCACCTTGCCCAGCGGCGTCGCCTGCTCGGCGACAAACTCCACGTCGGGCTGCGCGGCCTTCAGCAGCTGCTTGAAGGTCGCCACGGCCGATTGCCCGTATTCATAGTTGGGATACACCAGCGCCCAGCGCTTCTTGTTCAGCTTCACGGCATCGGGCACCAGCATCGCCACCTGCATATAGGTGGAGGGCCGCAGGCGGAAGGTGTAGTGGTTCCCCTGCTGCCAGACGATCTTGTCGGTCAGCGGTTCGCTCGCCAGGTAAAAGCGCTTTTTCTGCTGCGCGAAATCCGTCAGCGCCAAGCCCAGGTGCGACAGGAAGCCGCCGGTGAGCACGTCCACCTTCTCGCGCGTGAGGAGCTCCTCGGCCGCGCGCACCGTCTCGCCGGGGTTGGCGTTGTCGTCGCGCGTGAGAAGCAGCAGCTTCTTGCCGTGGATGCCGCCCGCGGCATTGACCTGCTCCACCGCCAGCTCCATGCCCATCTTGTAGGGCATCAGAAAGGCGGGCTGCGCCTTGTAGCTGTTGATCTCGCCGATGGTGTAGGTGCCCTGGGCCTGCGCCGCCCCCGCCATCATCGCCAATGACGCCAGCACCCCGGCCGTCCACTGCTTCATGTCAGCACTCCCTGTCCGCAAAAGTTGCGGGAGCGGTACTGTACCCCCTGACTACTGCAGGCGCCGCATGCACGACAATCCGCGCTTCCCCTATTCACCAGTCCGCATGGCGACAGGGCGCGGCGACGCCCCTCCCTGCCCCGTCCGGCTGCCTTGACCCAGACCACACGATGTTTTTCGAAGAGCGCGTCCTGACGGTGCACCATTGGACGGACAGACTGTTTTCCTTCACCACCACGCGCAACCAGGCCCTGCGCTTTTCCAACGGCCACTTCGTGCTGATCGGCCTCAAGATCGACGGCAAGCCGCTGCTGCGCGCCTACAGCGTGGTGAGCCCCAACTGGCAGGAAACGCTGGAATTCCTCTCCATCAAGGTGCAGAACGGCCCGCTCACCTCGCGCCTGCAGCACATCCAGGTGGGCGACACCATCCTGGTGGCCAAGAAGCCCACCGGCACGCTGGTCACCGATTACCTGCTGCCCGGCAAGCGCCTGTACCTCTTCTCGACCGGCACGGGCCTTGCGCCCTTCATGAGCATCATCCGCGACCCGGATACCTACGAGCGCTTCGAGACGATCGTGCTGGTGCACGGGGTGCGCGAGGTATCCGAGCTCGCCTACCACGATTACCTCACGCGCGAGCTGCCGGGGCACGAAATCCTGGGCGAGATGGTGCAAAAGCAGCTGCTGTACTACCCCACGGTCACGCGCGAGCCCTTCGTGCACCAGGGGCGCATCAACGCGCTGATCGACAGCGGGAAGATGGCTGCCGACCTGGGACTGCCGCCGCTCGATCCGCTGGAAGACCGGGTGATGCTCTGCGGCAGCCCCGAGATGCTGGCCACGCTCACGCAGCTGCTGAAGAAGCGCGATTTCGAGGAAGGCAGCACCAAGCAGCCCGGGGATTTCGTCGTCGAACGGGCGTTCGTGGAGAAGTGAGGGGCGTTGGGCGTTGGGCGTTGGGCGTTGAGAGGATGGCGGATTCAGACAAAGGTGCAACACGCCTTAACAGGCTGCTGTAGTCCCCCTGCAAACTCGCTCTTGAATCTGGCAAGCGTCAGCCGTTGCAGGCATGATTGACTCCCATGAAGCAGAGTAACCACTACCCGAACCTCATGGTGATGAAGACCGGCGCCCTCCCGTCCGCTCCATCTTCAGGAGTCCGCATGCCCTCGTTCTTGCGCACGCTGATCTGCGCCGCGGTGCTGCTGTGCACCGCTGGAGCACAGGCCGCCCTCCGCGTGGGCGATGCAGCGCCCGGCTTCACGACGGCGGCCGCCGTCGCGGGCAAAACTTTTGATTTCGACCTGACCGCCGCGCTGCGGCAAGGGCCAGTGGTTTTGTACTTCTTCCCCAAGGCGTTCACGCAGGGCTGCACGCTGGAGGCGCACGCCTTTGCCGAGGCGACGCCGCGCTTCGCCGCGCTGGGGGCCAAGGTGGTGGGCATGTCGCACGACGACATCGCGACGCTGCAGCGCTTTTCCACCGAGGCCTGCCGCGACCAGTTCGCCGTCGCGTCCGACCCGCAGGCACGCACCATCCGGGCCTACGACGCCGCGGCGGCGGCCAACCCGCAGCGCGCCGACCGCATCTCCTACGTCATCGGCCAGGACGGCCGCATCGCCTTCGTGCACGTGGGCGCCGACCCGCTCGCGCATGTGCAGCAGACCGAAGCCGCCGTGCTCCGCCTGCGGCCAGGGGCGAAGCAGTGATCCAGCCCGCGCCGGCGCCCCCCGGCCCGGCCGCGCTCGATGGCACCACCGTGGGCGCGCTCATCGCCAGCGGCGCCGCCTGGCTGCAGGCGGCGGGCGTCGCCTTCGGCCATGGCACCACCAATGCCCACGATGAAGCTGCCTGGCTCGTGCTCTGGCGCCTGGGCCTGCCGCTGGACAGTCCCACGGGCGATACACCGGATTCCATAATAAATCAGGCTGTAACACCCGCTGATAAAGCGCTGACGGCTCTTCTTTTTGAAGAACGCATCGCCAGCCGCAAGCCCGCCGCCTACCTCACGCGTGAAGCCTGGCTGGCGGGCGTGGCGTTCTACATCGACGAGCGCGCCATCGTGCCGCGCAGCTTCATCGCCGAGCTGGTGGCCGATGCCAGCATCGACCCGTGGCTGAGCGAGCGGACGCGGCAGGTGCTGGATCTGTGCACCGGCAACGGCAGCCTGGCCTGTCTGGCGGCCATGGCCTGGCCCGAGGTGGATGTGACCGGCGCCGACCTGTCGTCCGACGCGCTGGCGGTGGCGCGCATCAACGTGGAGAAGCACGGCCTGCAGGAGCGCGTGCGGCTCGTGCAGTCCGACGGCCTGGCCGCCTGCCCCGGGCCATGGGACCTGATCCTGTGCAACCCGCCCTATGTGAACGCGCACAGCATGGCGCGGCTGCCGCCGGAATACCGGGCCGAGCCGGTGATGGCGCTGGCCGGCGGCGCGGACGGCATGGATTTCATCCGCCGCCTGCTGCACGATGCGCCACGCTGCATGAGCGAGGACGCGGTGCTGGTGCTGGAGATCGGCAACGAGCGCGCGCACTTCGAGGCCGCATTCCCGCAATTGCCCGTGTTCTGGCTGCCAACCAGCGCCGGCAGCGACCAGGTGCTGCTGGTCACGCGCGACGCACTGCTGGCGACGCCCCTGGAGCGCTGATCGGCAGGCCTCGGCAGCCTTGCGCGCTACGCAGCACCCGTCTTTGCACTGTCCAGTTCCGAGACACTTTCCCCACCTGGACCAAAACGATACACGGCGGCCGCGAACGTAGCACAATGGGGTTGACTGCAGCTCCGATCCAGGGGAACGGCAGAAGAGCACGGCACCGCATGCAAGCGGCATGCGAAAGATGGCACGAATTCTGCATGCAACTGCCTCACCTGCTCCATCTGCAAGCTCCGGCGGGGGCCTGCTGCAGCACAAGCAAGGGTTTCACCTGTCGCAGGGTGGAACATGTTGTTATCCAATGGCAGGGTTTCGCGTCGAAATTTCTGTTTGTTCAAAACGAGGAGACACTCCGATGAAAGTCGAGCTCAAGGTCAACGGCCAGGCAGTCACTGCCGACGTGCCGCCCAACACATTGCTGGTGGAATTCATCCGCGAGCATCTGCGCCTGACGGGCACGCACCAGGGCTGCGACACGGCCCAGTGCGGCGCCTGCACCGTGATCGCCAATGGCCGCTCCATCAAGTCCTGCAACACGCTGGTGGCGCAGATGGAAGGCGCCGACGTCACCACCATCGAGGGCATCACGCCCGCCGACGGTTCGCTGCACCCCATGCAGGCGGCTTTCAGGGAATGCCACGGCCTGCAGTGCGGCTTCTGCACCCCGGGCATGGTGATGAGCTCCATCGACCTGCTCAAGCACAACCCCAAGGCAACCGAGCACGAAATCCGCGACCTGCTCGAAGGCAACATCTGCCGCTGCACCGGCTACCAGAACATCGTCAAGGCCGTGCAGACCGTCCAGAAAACCATGACCGCCTGACGGCACGAAAGGAGACACACCATGGGTGCCAATGAATTTGCCAAGCTGCCGCACATCGGCGAATCGCTCAAGCGCAAGGAAGACCTGCGCTTCATCACCGGTCAGGGCAACTACACCGACGACATCAACCTGAACCGCCAGAAGTACGGCTACTTCGTGCGCTCGCCGCATGCCCACGCCATCATCAAGAGCGTGGACATTTCCGCCGCCGCCGGGATGCCGGGCGTGGCCCGCATCTTCACCGGCGCCGATCTGGCCGGCAAGATGGGCGGCCTGCCCTGCGGCTGGCAAATCCACAACCCCGACGGCACGCCGATGAAGGAGCCCGCCCATCCGGTGCTGGCCCACACCAAGGTGCGCTACGTGGGCGACCACGTCGCGCTGGTCGTGGCCGACACGCACGAGCACGCCCGCAACGCCGCCGAGGCCGTCAACGTCGATTACGAACCGCTCGGCGCGGTCATCGACATGGCCACCGCCAGGAATGCCCCGGCGCTGCACGACGAAGCCCCGGACAACCAGTGCTACAAATGGACGCTGGGCGACAAGGCGGCGGTCGATGCCGCCTTCGCCGGCGCCGCGCACGTCACCAAGCTGGACCTGGTGAACAACCGCCTGGTGCCCAATGCGATGGAGCCGCGCGCCGTCAACGCCTCCTACAACCGCGCCACCGACGAAAGCGAGCTGTACGTCGCCAACCAGAACCCGCACGTCGAGCGCCTCCTGATGACCGCCTTCGTGCTGCAATGGCCCGAGCACAAGGTGCGCGTGATCGCCCCCGACGTCGGCGGCGGCTTCGGCTCCAAGATTTACCTCTACGCCGAAGACGTGGCCCTCACCTGGGCCGCCAAGGAGCTCAATTGCGCCGTCAAGTGGACCGCCGACCGCAGCGAAGCCTTCGTGAGCGATGCCCACGGGCGCGATCACGTCACCCACGCCGAAATGGCGATGGACAAGGACGGCAAGTTCCTGGCGCTGCGCGTGCACACCAATGCCAACCTGGGGGCCTACCTGTCCACCTTCGCCACGGCGGTGCCGACCATCCTCTACGGCACGCTGCTGGCGGGCCAGTACACCACGCCGCTGGTTTACGTCGAGGTCGATGCCTGGTTCACCAGCACCGCACCGGTGGACGCCTACCGCGGCGCCGGCCGCCCCGAAGCCACCTACCTGCTCGAACGCATGGCCACCCGCTGCGCCTGGGAGATGGGTTTGTCGCAGGACGAAATCCGCCGGCGCAATTTCATCACCGAGTTCCCCTACCAGACGCCGGTGGCGCTGCAGTACGACACGGGTGACTTTCCCCAGTTGCTGGACAAGGCCAACAAACTGGCCGACGTGGCCGGTTTTGCCGCCCGCAAGGCCGCCTCGGAAGCCAAGGGCCTGCTGCGCGGCATCGGCTACTCCAGCTACATCGAAGCCTGCGGCCTGGCGCCGTCCAACATCGCCGGCGCCCTCGGTGCGCGCGCCGGCCTGTTCGAAGCCGGCGAAGTGCGCGTGCACCCCACCGGCAGCGTGACGGTGTTCACCGGCTCGCACAGCCACGGCCAGGGGCACGAAACCACGTTTGCCCAGCTCGTCGCCGCCCGCCTGGGCATCGATCCCAGCCAGGTGGACATCGTGCACGGCGACACCGGCCGCATCCCCTTCGGCATGGGCACCTACGGCAGCCGCTCGCTGTCCGTGGGCGGCGCGGCCATCATGAAGGCACTGGACAAGATCGAGGCCAAGGCCAAGAAAATCGCCGCGCACCTGATGGAGGCCTCCGACGCCGACATCGAGTTCTCCGGCGGCGAATTCAAGGTCAAGGGCACCGACAAGAAGATCCCCTTCGGCCAGGTGGCGCTCACGGCCTACGTGCCGCACAACTACCCGCTCGACAAACTGGAGCCGGGCCTGAACGAGACCGCGTTCTACGACCCGACCAACTTCACCTACCCCGCGGGCACCCATATCTGCGAAGTCGAAATCGACCCGCAGACCGGCGTGGTGCGGGTGGACCGCTTCTCCTGCGTCGACGACTTCGGCGTCATCATCAACCCGATGATCGTCGAGGGCCAGGTACAGGGCGGCGTGGCCCAGGGCCTGGGCCAGGCGCTGCAGGAACAGTGCGTGTACGACAAGGAATCCGGCCAGCTGCTGACCGGCAGCTTCATGGACTACACCATGCCGCGCGCGGCCGATCTGGTGAACATCCAGATCGACCATGTGTGCACCCCCTGCACGCACAACCCGATCGGCAGCAAGGGCTGCGGCGAAGCCGGTGCCATCGGCTCGCCCCCGGCTGCAATGAACGCCGTGCTTGACGCGCTCAAGTCGGTCGGCGTGAAGGACCTCGACATGCCCGCCTCGCCCAGCCGCGTCTGGGAAGCCATCCAGAAAGCCAAAGCCTGATAGGAGACAGCACATGTACGCATTCACTTACGAGCGTCCTGCCAGCCAGGCGGATGCAGCCAAGCTCGCACAGGCCGGTGGCAAGCTGCTGGCCGGCGGTCAGACCCTGCTCGCCTCGATGAAGCTGCGCCTGGCAGCGCCCGAGCAGATCGTCGATCTCGGCGCGATCGCCGATCTCAAGGGCATCCGCCGCGACGGCAACAATGTCGTCATCGGCGCCATGACCTGCCACGCCGACGTCGCCGAAAGCGCCGAAGTCAAGGCTGCCATCCCGGCGCTGGCAGCCCTGGCGGCCGGGATCGGCGACAAGCAGGTCCGCGCCCGCGGCACCATAGGCGGTTCGGTGGCCAACAACGATCCGGCGGCCGACTACCCCTCGGCCCTGATGGCACTGGGCGCCACCGTGCGCACCAACAAGCGCGAGATCAAGGCCGACGACTTCTTCCAGGGCCTGTTCACCACGGCGCTGGACGAGGGCGAGATGATCACCGCGGTGAGCTTCCCCATCCCCAAGAAGGCGGCCTACGTCAAGTTCCCGCAGCCGGCTTCGCTGTTCGCGCTCATCGGCGTCTTCGTTGCACAGACCGACGCAGGCGCACGCGTGGCCGTGACGGGCGCGGGCAATGGCGTATTCCGCCACGCCGGCATGGAAGCGGCGTTGAACGGCAACTTCGCTCCGGCGGCCATCGCGGGCGTCAAGACCGACGAAGGCGAGATGTCCAGCGATCTGCATGGCTCCAGCGCCTACCGCGCCCACCTCGTGGGCGTGATCGCACAGCGTGCCGTCGCCAAGGCCCTCGCCTGAGATGACTCCCCCACCCTTTCTCCGAGCGGAGCAAGGGTGCCTCAGGCGGCCGCGGCCGCCTGAGCTTTTGAACAAGCCTTTTTAATGGGCAGCGAGCAGATAGAGTGATTTTCGGCTTTTGCACCCGCCAATGCTGCGCACACAGCTCATGATTTGATAGTCGACTCGTTTCGGCCGCACCGTCCCATGAATGCCTCATCTGCCCCTCTGGCCCCCTGTTCCTGCAACTCCATCGATGCATTGATCGCCTCGCTGCAATCCGTCGGCTACTACGCCGACCGGCGCCTGGCGACGGCGGTGTTTCTGGCCTTCAAGCTGCAGCGCCCCTTGCTGCTGGAAGGCGAGCCCGGCGTCGGCAAGACCGAGCTGGCCAAGGCGCTTTCGCAGGTGTTGGGCCGGCAGATGCTGCGCCTGCAATGCTTTGACGGCCTGGAACAGCGCGAGGCACTCTACGAATGGAACTACGCCGCGCAGCTGCTGCACCTGCGCGCCGCCGAAGGCACGGCTTCGACCACCGAGCTGGAGCAGGAGGTCTACCAGCCGCGCTACCTGGTGCGCCGCCCGCTGCTGCAGGCGCTGGAAGCCCCCGAGCCCGGCGCGCTGCTCCTGATCGACGAGGTGGACCGCGCCGACGAGCCCTTTGAAGCCTTCCTGCTGGAATACCTGGGTGAATACCAGGTCAGCATCCCCGAACTGGGCACGGTGCGTGCCAAGGTGCCGCCGGTAACCATCCTCACCAGCAACCGCACGCGCGAGCTCAACGACGCGGTCAAGCGCCGCTGCCTCTACCACTGGCTCGATTACCCCGAGCGCGAACGCGAACTCGCCATCGTGCGTGCCCTGGTGCCTGAAGCCTCGCGGCGCCTGGCGGACCAGGTGGCGGGTTTCGTGCAGCAGCTGCGCAGCCAGCCCTATGGCGAGCGCTTCCAGCGCGCCCCGGGCATCGCCGAGACCGTGGAATGGGCGCGTGCGCTGGTGGCGCTCGATACCATCGTGCTCGACCCCGAAGTGGCGGTGGAGACCGCCGGCATCCTTTTCAAGCAGCGCGACGATGTCGCGGCGCTCAATCGCGAACTGGCCAGCGACGTCTTCCAGGCAGCCGAGCAAGCGGCGCAGCTGGCGCAGGCCGGCTGAACCGCCGCGCTGACGCAAAACCCTGGACGCCACCATGAACGACGACGCCCTTGACAACGTGCTGGCCGAATGGCCGGCAGCGGGGAAAGGCGTCTCGCAGCTGGGTGACGCCCGCAGCGGCAAGCTCGCGGGCAACCTGAGCGGCTTTTGCCGCACCCTGCGGCGCGCCGGCCTGCCCATGGACGCGGCGCGTATCGCGCTGGCACAGCAGGCCCTCGATCTCGTGGGCGTACGGCATCGGCAGGATTTTGCCGCGGCCCTGGAATCGGTTCTGATCAGCCGCGAGCAGGACCGCGGGGTGTTCCGCGAGCTGTTCGAGGCGTTTTTCAAGGACCCGCGCCTGGCCAACAAGCTGCTGGCGCAGATGCTGCCCAAGGCCGAGGGCAAGGCCAAGGGGCCCAGGAATCGTCCGCGCGTCGCCGAAGCCCTGGCGCCCCCCAAACCCGAGGCCAAGCCCAAGGCCGAGCAGACCATAGACCTTGACGCGGCGATGACGGCCAGCGAGCTGGCGCGCGTCAAGGCGGCCGATTTCAACCAGCTCAGCGCCAGCGAATACACGCTGGTCGAGCGCCTGGTGCGCGACATCCCGCTGCCGCTGCCCACCGTGGCGGCCCGGCGCACCCAGGCCGGCGCGCGCGGTGCGCGCATCCACTGGCGCCGCACCATGGGCGCCGCCGCCCAGTGCGGCGGCGACGTGATGGCGCTGCACCGCCTGCGGCGCCGCCGCCAGCCGCTGCCGCTGCTGGTGCTGGTCGATATCTCCGGCTCGATGGAGCGCTACACCCGCCTGCTGCTCGCCTTTCTGCACTGCGCCACCATGCGCACCCAGGTCGGCGGCCAGGCGCTGGCACTGCGCCGCGACGTGTTCGCCTTCGGCACCGGGCTCACCGACCTGAGCCCCGCCTTTCGTCTGGCCGATACCGACGACATGCTGGTGCATGCCGGCCACAGCATCCAGGACTTCGCCGGTGGCACGCGCATGGGCGCCTCGCTGGCCACGCTGCGCCAGCACCACTGGCGGCGCATGGTGGGGCGGCGCACGCTGGTACTGCTGGTGAGCGACGGCCTGGATACCGGCGAACCCGAAGAGCTCACGCGCGAGCTCGAATGGCTCAAGCGCCACACGCGCAAGATCCTCTGGCTCAACCCGCTGCTGCGCTTCGACGCCTACCAGCCGACAGCGCGCGGCGCCGCCGTACTGCACAAGACCACCGACGGCATGGTGGCGGTGCACAACATCACCCGCCTGCAGGATCTCGCCGGCGCCATCGCCAAGCTTCTGAAACAATGAATTTCACTGAAACCGAGGAGTAGAAAAAATGGAAATGCAAGGCTCGCGGCAGCTCGCCGCCACCCAGCAACAGGCCTGGGACGCGCTGAACAACCCCGACGTACTCAAGGAGTGTATTCCGGGCTGCGACAGCATCACCGCCACCGGCGAGAACGCCTATGACGTGGTGACGGCGATCAAGATCGGCCCCGTCGGCGCCAAGTTCAAGGGCGCGATCCAGCTGTCGGACATCCAGGCGCCGAACAGCTACACGCTCACGTTCGAAGGCAATGGCGGGCCAGCCGGTTTTGGCAAGGGCACCTCCAAGGTTTCTTTGGCACCCAAGGACGGTGGCTGCGAATTGAGCTATACCGTCACTGCCAGCGTGGGCGGCAAGATCGCACAGGTGGGGCAGCGGCTGATCGACGGCGTGGCCAAGCAGATGGCGGAGAAATTCTTCGCCCGCTTCGACGAGGAGTTGCAGCGCCTGCACCCCGCCCCCGCGCCAGCGGAAGACGCACCGGCGGCCACCGTGCCGGCACCGGCAACGCAGGAAAGCAGCGGCGGCATCCCGGCGTGGGTCTGGATCGTGATCGCCGTGATCGTGATCGGCGGCTATTTCGCGCTGCGTTGAACGGCAAGGCGCCCGGCGCGGGCGCCAGTGAAAGGAGTGTTGCACCATGGAAAATCTTGACGTCACCGTCCTGCGCGCCGTGCACGACTGGCGCGAGAAGGGCCAGTCCGCCGTGCTGGCCACCGTGGTGCACACCTGGGGCTCGTCCCCGCGGCCCGTCGGCTGCATCATGGCCATGCGCCAGGATGGCGCGGTGGTCGGCTCGGTCTCGGGCGGCTGCATCGAATACGACCTGATCGACCGCTACACCAAGCCCGGCGCGGCCGACCCGCTGCCGCACGCGGGCCCCCCGCAGTTCGTCAAATACGGCATTTCCGCCGACGAAGCCCACCGCTTCGGCCTGCCCTGCGGCGGCACGCTGGAGGTCATGCTGGAATTCAACCCCGATGGCGCCAAGGTGGGCGAACTGCTGCACTCACTCGATGCCGGCCGTCTCATGCACCGGCGCGTCAGCCTGGCCGATGGCAGCGTGACGCTGGAGCCCAGCGAGCATCCCTCGGACCTCATCGTCAATGACCACGAGCTGGTGAACACCTTCGGCCCCGGCTACCGCATGATCATCATCGGCGCCGGGCAGATGAGCGAATACCTCGCCACCATGGCGCTGTTCTGCGGCTTCTCCGTCACCGTCTGCGACCCGCGCGAGGAATTCGCCGGCAGCTGGAGCGTGCCCGGCGCGCGCCTGGTCAAGACCATGCCGGACGACACCGTCGCCGAAATGAAACCCGACGGCCGCACCTGCGTGGTCGCGCTCACGCACGACCCCAAGCTCGACGACCTGGCGCTGCTGCAGGCGCTGGAAACGCCGGCCTTCTACATCGGCGCCATCGGCAGCCGGCGCAACAGCGCGCTGCGCCACCAGCGCATGATCGAGCATCTCGACCAGACCGAAGAAAGCATGAGGAACCTGCGCGGCCCGGTCGGCATCTACATCGGCAGCAAGACCCCGCCCGAGATCGCGGTGAGCGTGATGGCGGAGATCCTCGCGGTCAAGAACAGCGTGCCGCTGCCGCGCGACATGGACGTAGCGCATGTGAAGGACCTGCAGGACATCACGCCCAATGACGCGGCCAACGTCTGCTTCGTCGTGCACGAAAACGCCTGATCGGCCATGACCGCCGCCATGGGCGCCGTCGTCATGGCCGCCGGCGCCGGCAGCCGCATGGGCCACCGCCCCAAATCGCTGCTGCTGCGCGACGGCGAGCCGCTGCTGCTGCGGCAAATCCGGCTGCTGGCGCTGGCCGGCGCCGCGCCCATCGTCGCCGTGCTCGGCCACCACCAGGAGGCGCTGCTCAAGGTATTGCAGCCTGCACAGGCTCGATTTGCGCAATTGCGCTGGACAGTCAACCCCGCGCCCGACGACGGCCCGGCCTCCTCGCTGCGCTGCGGCCTGGCGGCGCTGCCCGAGGCGCTTGGCACCATCATCGTCACGCTGGGCGACATGCCGTTGCTGGAGGCGGACGATTTCCGCGCCGTGCTGCAAGTCTGGCATGCACGTTCCCATGCCATCCACCTGGTTGTGCCCACCCACCAAGGCCAGCCAGGTCATCCTCTGGTGTTCGGCGCGACCGTGCGCGCTGCCGTGCAGCATGACAGCGATGCAGTGAGCGTGCGCGAGTGGCGCCGCGCCCATTCTTCCCATGTCCATGCGCTTGCGCTCAACCATGCACGTTGCACCACCGACCTCGACACCCCAGACGATGTGGCGCGACTTGAGCGAGAGCAGGGCATTGCGTTGAATTGGTCGCCGCAGAGTGACTCCGGCCGCCAACCTGATTGACGGTGCTCGCAAAGATTTGTCGATTGGCGATGCATGGCGTCTTCGGTCGTGCACCTCTGGTCAGGGGGATCTGCGATGCCGCCTTGGCCTGCCCTTGCGGTCCATTTTTTTTGAATTTTCCGCATCCAGTCTCGCCACCTCCGCGTATTGAGTGACGCAGACCACTGCATCCGGCGCAGGCATCCGGCTGGCGCCTTCTCAAACCGACTGGAGATTCAAATGAAAGCCACCTTTTCCAAGCTGTGCGTGACCGCACTGATCGCACTGGGCACCACGGGCGCCATGGCGCAAGTCACCGTGGGCGGCGCGCCGATGTATTCCAACAAGGACATCATCGACAACGCGGTCAACTCCAAAGACCACACCACGCTGGTTGCGGCCGTCAAGGCGGCGGGACTGGTCGACACGCTCAAGGGCCCGGGGCCGTTCACGGTGTTTGCGCCGACCAACGAGGCATTTGCCGCGCTGCCCGCAGGCACCGTCGATACGCTGCTCAAGCCCGAGAACAAACCCATGCTGACCAAAATCCTGACCTACCACGTGGTGGCCGGCAAACTGGATTCCAAGGCGCTCACGCAGGAGATCAAGGATGGCGGCGGCAAGGCCATGCTCAAGACCGTGTCCGGCGGCTCGCTCACCGCCATGTCCAGCGGCAATGGCATCACCATCACCGACGACAAGGGCGACATGGCCAAAGTGACGATTCCCGACGTGTATCAGTCCAACGGCGTGATTCACGTCGTGAACAAGGTGTTGCTGCCCAACTGAGGCACTGGCAACAACGCGGGTGGCAGGCCCGGCCTGCGGCCCGCGTTGCACGGCCACGCCGCGCCATGACTGCACTTGATTTCAAACGCCGTCGCTTGCTTGCTGCCTTGGCCGCAGGCGGCGGCGCGATGACGCTGGCGGGGTGCGACCGCATCGCCGCAACCACCGTGGGCGCCCGCACGCTGGGCGCGGGCGAAAGCCTTACGGCCACCGTGCACCGCTGGCTGGCCGCCGGCACGCTGGCGCAAGAATTTACCGAGGCCGACCTGTCGCCCGAGTTTCGCGCCAACGGCACCGAGTTGCCCGATGACCCCGCCTGGCAAGCGCATGCGCGCACGGGCTTTGCCCACTGGTCGCTGCAAGTGACCGGCCTGGTGCAACGGCCCACCACCTTTACCCTGGCCGAGTTGCATGCCATGCCGGCGCGCACGCAGATCACGCGGCACGACTGCGTCGAAGGCTGGAGCGCCATCGGCAAGTGGACGGGCGTGCCGCTGGCGCAGGTGCTGGCGCGCGTGGCGCCCCAACCGCAGGCGCGCTACGCCGTGTTTCATTGCGCCGACACTATGCCCGGCGGCCTGACGCGCGAGCGCTATTACGAAAGCATAGGCATGGACGATGCGCTGCATCCACAAACCCTGCTGGCGTATGGGTTGAACGGAGCCGATCTGCCGATCAAGAACGGCGCGCCGATACGCCTGCGCGTGGAGCGGCAACTGGGCTACAAGCAGGCCAAGTTCGTGCAGAAGATCGAGCTCGTCGCCAGCCTGTCCGGCATTGGGCGCGGCAAAGGCGGCTACTGGGAAGACAACGACGGTTACCAGTGGTACGCCGGTGTTTGATTGCAAAGGGGCCACCACATGAACACCGCCACCCACGCCATCGCCGCGCACGCAAGCTATCTCTACGACCGCCACACGCTGGCGGTGCGGCTGATGCACTGGATCAACGTGGTGGCGATGACCGTGTTGTTCATGAGCGGCTTGCAGATCTTCAACGCCCACCCGGCGCTGTATTGGGGCAAGTCTTCCTACTCCGGCCGCCCGCCGGTGTTTCAGATAGACACCGTTACCGGGGCCGACGGCAGCCGGCAGGTACGCGCTTTTCCGGCCTGGATTACCGTGCCGGCGCGCTATGCGCTGGGCATGGCGCGCGAATGGCATTTTTTCTTTGCCTGGGTGTTTGTGTTGAATGGCGCAGCCTATGTGCTGTATGCCGTGGGCACCCGGCATTTGATGCGCGATCTGGCGCCCACCGGCGCCGACTGGCGGGGCATTGGCCAGTCCATCAAAGACCATGTGCGTTTCAAGCACCCCAGAGGCGACGCCGCGCGGCGCTACAACGTGCTGCAAAAACTGGCTTACCTGGGCGTGATCTTTGTGCTGCTGCCACTCATCATCCTGGCGGGCTGGGCGATGTCACCGTTCTTGAACTCCATCGCGCCCGGTTGGGTGGACTGGCTGGGTGGCCGACAGTCGGCGCGCACGATTCACTTCATCGTGGCGTGGCTGCTGTTTTTGTTCGTTGCCGTGCACGTGTTTGAAGTCATCGTGAGCGGTTTATGGAATCACCTGCGTTCGATGATCACCGGGCGCTATCGCATCACGCGCGAGTGAAGCGCCGCAATCAGCGGCATTATTCAAGCCAAATCGTGCTCAAACCATCGCAGATAAAGCGCAAACAGCTATCAAAATATAGTTTTGTCGCTTGCAGCCACCGACGGCGCGGCTCATGTCGTCTTGTGAATCAATGCACCCTTGAACAGCACCGGCCCCGTGGGGCCGCCCGCGCTGGGCACGCCGCCCAGCGGCTCCAGGCTGATGGCCAGGGCGGGCACGGCTTGCAGGGCGTTGGCGTCCAGCGGCAGCTTGGCTTGGCCATTGCGCGTCAGCACGCCCAGCGAACGCGGTGCGCCGTCGGCGGGCAGCGCCCACAGCTGCAATGACTTGTCGGCCGCTTCGCGATAGTCGCCCACACGCTGCAGCACCAACTGGCCTCGCCGTGGATCGACGGTGATCAACATCGACGCCCGGCTCTGCTCGTCGCTCAGCACTGCCACGTAACCGACTTGCGGCTGCTTTTGCAGGCTGGCGCGCAAGTCGTCGATCTGAGTGTCCATGCGTTGGTTCAACGCCAGCGTGGTGACCAGAACGGCGGCCGTGGCCACCGCGCCAGCACCGGCAGCGCCGCGCCACCAACCCAGGCTGTTCCACCAGCCGCCGCGTGCGGCGGGGGCGCTGCGCGCGGCCGTCATGGCGTGCTGGTCGCGCTCGGCGCTCAGCATGTTGTCAATTCGCGTCCACACGGCAGCCGGCACATCGGTTTCGGGCTGCACTTCGTTCAGGCCGGCCACGCGGTGTTGCCAGTCCAGCGCCGCCGCGCGCACGGCGGCATGCTGCTGTGCCAGCGCTTCAAAACGGCGCCGAGCGCCGCCGCGCAGCAGGCCCAGCGCATGCGCGGCCGCAAGCTGGTCCAGCAGTTGGGGGTGGCGGTGCAAGTCCATCAGGCAAACCTCGCCATGCAAATGCGCAACTGTTCCATGCCGCGGCGCACCAGGCTTTTGACGGTGCCCAGCGGCATCTTCAGCTGCTGCGCCAGTTCGCTGTGACTGAGCTCGCGCAGATAAGCCAGGTTGATCAACTCGCGCTGGCGCGCCTCCAGCCGCATCAGGCATTGGTGCAGCGCCTTGGCTTGCTGGCTTGCCAGGCTGCTGTCCAGCGGGCCGGCTTCGTCGCTGACCAACTCAACCGCCCGGGCGTCATCGATGTCGTCGCGCAGATGCTCGCGCTCGGCGCGGCGGCGGCGCAACTGGTCCAGCGCGCGGCTGCGGGCAATCAAGCTCAGCCAGGCCATCGGCGGGCTGAGCGAAGCGCGGTAGTCGCCGGCCGTGCGCCACACCTGCAGCATGGCATCTTGCAGCGCATCTTCGGCCCATTGGGCGTTGCCCAACACGCGCAGCGCCAGGCCGTACAGCTTGCGCGCCACGCGGTCGTACAGCGCTTTCATCGCCGTGGTGTCGCGCGCGGCAATGCGGTCGATCAGCGTACGCAATTCGGCGTCGGGGGGGTGCGGGGTGGGCATGGTGGGCGGTGACGGGGCAAGCGGGGCGAATGCAAGAGCGTGCTTTTGGGTACGCAACAATCGCGGCGGTGGATGCAAGGACAGGCAGCCCTAGGGATGGCCTTATAACCGAGTTGTCCGACGCATGCCAACCTCACCAATTGCCTGGGCTCGCTCCAACCCCCATGTGCGAACCGTTTTGGCATAATGATTCGCAACAGACGCGCCGATTTGCACCGCTTGCGGGCGCTTTACAAATCCTGCTAAAGACGTGACCGATCCGCAGCAAGCCCGGCCCCGTTTTTGGCGATGCCGGGTTTTTTCATGCCGTTGATTGCGCAATCCCAATCCATGCACTTCGCCGAGGCGCTAGCACTCACCTCGGGCGCGCAACTGCGCGCGTACGACCTGGCCTACGAGACCTATGGCGAGCTGAACGCCGACAAAAACAATGCCGTCCTGGTCTGCCATGCACTCAATGCCTCGCACCATGTGGCGGGCAGCTACGCCGGCACGCCAAAGAGCGAAGGCTGGTGGGACAACATGATCGGTCCGGGCAAGAGTCTGGATACCAACCGCTTCTTCGTCATCGGCATCAACAACCCGGGTTCGTGCTTCGGCTCGACCGGGCCGATGCATGCGAACCCGGATACCGGCCAGATCTATGGCGCGGATTTTCCGGTGATGACGGTGGAAGACTGGGTCAACGCGCAGGCGCTGCTGCTCGACCGTCTGGGCATCCGGCAGCTCGCGGCGGTGATGGGCGGGAGCCTGGGCGGCATGCAGGCGCTTTCCTGGACGCTGCAGTACCCGAATCGCGTGCGCCACGCCGTGGTGGTGGCCAGCGCGCCGAATCTCACGGCCGAGAACATCGCGTTCAACGAGGTGGCGCGCCGCGCCATCGTCACCGACCCGGATTTTCACGGCGGCAACTTCTACCGGCACGGCGTGATTCCGAAGCGCGGGCTGCGCATCGCGCGCATGATCGGCCACATCACCTACCTGAGCGACGACGTGATGAACGCCAAGTTCGGCCGCGAACTGCGGGAAGCCGTGAATGGCGTTGCGCGCGAGGATTACCGCTACAGCACGCAGGAGGTGGAGTTCCAGATCGAAAGCTATCTGCGCTACCAGGGCGACAAGTTCAGCGACTACTTCGACGCCAACACCTATCTGCTCATCACCCGCGCGCTGGACTACTTCGACCCGGCGCGCGCGCACGGCGGCAACCTGGCACAGGCGCTGGCGGTGGCCCGCGCCAAATTCCTGCTGGTGAGCTTTTCCACCGACTGGCGCTTTGCCCCGGCGCGCTCGCGCGAGCTGGTGCATGCGCTGCTGGAAAACCGCCGCGACGTGAGCTATGCGGAAATCGATGCACCACACGGTCATGACGCCTTTTTGCTCGATGACGCGCGCTACATGGGCGTCGTGCGCTCTTATTTTGATGGTATTGCCAAGGAGCTGACATGAGCGACCACGCCACCATGCAAGCCATCGCGCAGCTGATTCCGGAAGGCAGCCGGGTCTTGGACCTGGGCTGCGGCGACGGCGCGCTGCTGGACCATCTGATCCGCCAGCGCCGCTGCAGCGGCTACGGCATAGAGATTGCGGATGCCAACGTGCTCGCCTGCGTGCGCCGCGGCGTCAACGTGATCCAGCTCAACCTGGAGGAAGGTCTGGCGATGTTTGCCGACAACAGCTTCGACGTGGTGCTGCAGATCGACACGCTGCAGCACCTGCGCAACGCCGAGGTGATGCTGCGCGAGACCGCGCGGGTGGGCAAAAGCGGCATTGTCGCCTTCCCCAATTTCGCGCACTGGCCCAACCGCCTCTCCATTCTGCGCGGGCGCATGCCTGTCACCACGCGCATGCCCTACGAGTGGTACGACACGCCCAACATCCGCGTGGGCACCTTCGCCGATTTCGAGGTGCTGGCGCGGCGCAACAAGCTGCGCGTGCTGGACGCCTTCGGGCTGGAGGGCCGCCGCGAAGTCAGGCATTGGGCCAACCTGATGGCCAGCACGGCTGTGTTTCGCTTCGAGCACGATTGAGACAACGCTGGAAAAATCCTCGCGCAAGGGCAAATGTCTTCGCCGCGCGGACAGCCGCGTTCGCAAAGCGGATAGCGGCACGGCGGCAGCGCGGCGACACTGCCATACTGCATGGGTTCACGATACAAGGAGACAGACATGCAAGACATCAACCGGCGCGGCTTCATCGCGCACACCGGCCTGAGCATCGCGGCGCTGGGCAGCTTCGGCCCGCTGCAGGCGCTGGCGCAGACCAGCAACACCCTGACGATGGCCTACAACGTCGATCTGCCCACCTGGGACCCGACGGTGGGCCCTTCGGCCGTCAACCCCACGATCCAGTCGCTGTACAAGGCGGTGTTCGCCCAGTTCGTCGACCAGAACCCGGACCTGAGCTTCAAGCCCGACCTGCTGACCGAGTGGGGCTGGAACGCCGACAAGAGCAAGATCAGCCTGACGGTGCGCCAGGGCGCCAAGTGGCACGACGGCAGCCCGGTCACGGCCGAGGACGTGGCCTGGTCGCTGCAGCGCGCGGGTGACCCCGCCACCGGCAACCCGATCCAGTTCATGTGGGGCAAGATCGCCAACATCAAGGCCGAGGGCGACAAGGTCACGGCCGACGTGAAAGAGTTCGATCCGGCCTTCTTCAAGTGGATGGGCTACCTCACCGGCTACATCCTGCCCAAGGCCTACTACGAGAAGGTGGGCAAGGAGGGCTTCGAGAAGAAGCCCGTGGGCAGCGGCCCCTACATGGTCGAGGAGTTCGTGCAGGGCTCGCACATGAAGCTCAAGGCCTTCAAGGACTATTTCGGCGCCAAGCCGACGTTCGAGAACGTGGTGATCAAGTTCGTCACCGACCCCAGCGCCCGCGTGGCCGAGGTGGAGTCGGGCCGCTCGGACATGACGGTGGAAATCCCGATCGAGGAATACGAGCGCCTGACCAAGAAGGGCTTTGGCGGCACCAACGCGCCGGTGACCGACATCGGCATGATCTTCATCACCAACGTCGAGCCCATGCTGGACGAGCGCGTGCGCCAGGCGCTGGCGTTCTCGATCAACAAGAAGGCGCTGACCGAAAAGCTGATGCGCGGCGCCGCGCGCCCGATCGACACGCTGGACGCGCCCGGCTACGAGGCCTACGACCCCAGCATCAAGGTGCCGTATGACCCGAAGAAGGCCAAGGCGCTGATGACCGAGGCCGGCTGGAGCAAGGACAAGCCGCTGCGCTTCAAGGTGCAGACCACGCGCGGCTTCAAGCCCAAGGACTACGAGGTGATGCAGGCCATCCTGGGCATGTGGAAGCCGCTCGGCGTGGAGGCCGATCTCGAGGTCTACGAGATCGCCAAGCACTTCGAGCTGCGCGCCCAGCACAAGCTGGCGCCGGCGGCCTTCTACAACTGGGGCGATGCGATCGGCGACCCGTCCACCTCCACCGGTTTTGCCATGTTCGGCCCCTCGCCGCACTCGGCCTGGAAGACCAAGGACCTGGACGACAGGATCGCGCCGCTCTGGGGCGAGAAGGACGAGGCCAAGCGCATCGCCGGCTACAAGGCGGTGAACCGCTACATCGCCGAGCACGCGCTGGTGATTCCGCTGTTCCAGTACTACCAGACGGTGGTGTTCCGCAAGGGCCTCTCGGCCAAGCCGCACGGCGCCGGCTTCGTGCTGCCGCAGGCGGTGCACAAAGCGTGACGACGGCAGGATGGGGCGAGCGTCCCCATCCGCGCGGCTGAACTTCCCGCATGAACGCGCGCTACTTCCTGCGGCGCCTGCTGCTGGCCGTGCCCACGCTGTTTGGCGTGGCGCTGGTGGTCTTCGTGCTGATCCGCGTGGTGCCGGGCGATCCGGTGGCGATGATGATCCCGCCGGGCGCCACGCCCGAGGACATCGCGCGGCTGCGTGCGTTCTACGGCCTGGACAAATCCATTCCCATGCAGTTCTGGCTCTGGCTGCAGGCGGCGCTGACGGGCGAGTTCGGCACCTCCATCACCTACAAGCAGGACGTGCTGGACCTGATCGCCGAGCGCCTGCCGGTGACGCTGGAGTTGGGCGTCGTCGCCATGCTGGTGGCCTGCCTGCTGGGCGGCGCGGCGGGCGTGATCTCGGCCGCGCGCCAGGGGCGCTGGCTCTCCACCCTGATCGACAACCTCGCGGCCGTGGTGCAGGCGATTCCCGACTTCCTCTGGGGCCTGATCTTCATCCTGCTGTTTGGCGTGGCCCTGCCCTGGCTGCCGATTTCCGGGCGCATTGATACGGCACTCAGCGAACAGGCAGGCGGCGGCTTCGTGCTGCTCAGCGGTCTGCTGCATGGGCGCTGGCAGATCGTCGGCTCCGACCTGCTCTACATGATCGCCCCCGCGCTGGCGCTGGCGCTCCCGGTGGCGGCGATGATCGCGCGCGTGCTCAAGGCCTCGATGCAGGAGGCGCTGGCCAGCGACTATGTGCGGCTCGCCCGCCTCAAAGGTCTGAGCGGCGTGCGCGTGCTGCTGTCCGAGGCGCTGCCCAACGCGCTGATTCCGGCGGTATCGCTCTCGGCCGTGCAGTTCGCCTTTCTGCTCGGCGGCACGGTGCTGGTGGAAAAACTCTTCAGCTACCCGGGCCTGGGCAATCTCGCGATCAGCGCCGTCGTCGGGCGCGATCTGCCGCTGATCCAGGCCGTGGTGCTCACCTTCGCGGTGCTGTTCATCGCGATCAATCTGGCGGTCGATGTGCTGGTGCTGCTGCTGAACCCGCGTCTGCGCGGCGGCGGGCATTGAAATGTCAGAGCGTCAAAGCGTCTCCACCACGCAGCGCCTGCTGCGCGATCCGCGCGTGCTGATCGGCGGGGCGATCTGCGCGGTCCTGCTGATCCTGGCGCTGTTCGCCGGCTGGATCGCGCCGCTCGATCCCGAAGACCAGGATCTGGGCGCATCGTTTGCCGCGCCGCTGCTCTGGAGCGGCGGCGATGCGGCTGCGGCGGAGGAGATCGACCCCGACGCAGCGCGCCACTGGCTGGGCACGGACAACCTCGGGCGCGACGTGCTCTCGCGCCTGGTGCATGGCGCGCGCACCGCCGTCATCGTGGCCACGGTCTCGGCGCTGCTCGCGGGTGTGGTGGGCACGCTGCTCGGGCTGCTCGCGGGCTACTTCGGCGGCCGGGTGGATGCGCTCATTTCGCGCATCGTCGATGTCTGGATGTCGTTTCCGCCGGTGCTGCTGGCGATCGTGCTGGTGTCGCTGATCGGCACCGGCCTCACCTCGGTGATCGCCGCCATCGTGATCGTGGACTGGACGCGCTTTTGCCGCGTGGTGCGCGCCGAGGCGCAGGCACAGACGGCGCTCGATTACGTCACCTCGGCGCGCATGCTGGGCCTGCCCGCGCGGCGCATTCTGCTGAGCGAAATCCTGCCCAACGTGGCGCCGCTGCTCATCACGCTGGTGACGCTGGAGATGGGCATCGCCATCGTCGTCGAGGCCATGCTGAGCTTCGTCGGCCTCTCGGTCGCCTCGGGCGCCACCACCTGGGGCGGCATGATCGGCGAGGGGCGGCTCTACATCAACCAGGCGCCCTGGCTCATGCTGCTGCCCATGCTGGCGATGATCGTCTCGGTGCTGGGGCTGAACGCGCTCGGCGACGGCCTGCGGCGCCAGCTTGATCCGGTGGTGCGGCGATGAACGGCGCGGCACCGGCCGAAGTTTTGCGGGTTGAAGACCTGCACCTGGAAATCCGCCAGGCGGGCCGCGCGTCCGTCATCCTGCGCGGCGTCGATCTGGCCGTCAGCGCCGGGCGCATCCACGCGCTGGTCGGTGAATCGGGCGGCGGCAAATCCATGGTGACCAAGGCCGTCACCGGCCTGCTGCCCGAAACCGCCGTCATCACGCAGGGGCGCATCGTGCTGGCCGGTCAGCATGTCACGCATTGGGCGCCGCGCGAGTGGCGGGCCGTGCGCGGCACGGTGGTCAGCATGGTGCTGCAGGACCCGATGACCGCGCTCAACCCGGTGCGCCGCATAGGCGCGCAACTGGGCGATGTGCTCAGGCTGCACCGGGGCCTGCGCGGCGCGGCGCTGCAGCAGGAATGCCTGCAACTGCTGGAGCAGGTGCAGGTGCGCGACCCCGAGGTCGTGCTGCGCCAGTACCCGCACCAGCTCTCGGGCGGCATGCGCCAGCGCGTGGTGATCGCCATCGCCTGGGCCTGCAAGCCGCAGCTCATCATCTGCGACGAGCCGACGACGGCGCTGGACGTGACGGTGCAAAAGCAGGTGCTGCGCCTCATCAAGCAACTGGCGCAGGCCGGGCAGGGCGTGCTGATGGTGACGCACGACCTGGGCGTGGTCGCCAAGCTCTGCGACACCATGTCCGTGATCCACGGCGGCCGCATTCTGGAGGCCGGCACCGTGGCCGAGGTCTTCGCCGCGCCGCGCCACCCCTACACCCGCGCGCTGATCGCCGCCGCGCCGCGCTTTGACCAGCCGGGCGAAACACTCACACCTGTCGACGACGCACTGCTGGAGCAGCTCGAACAGCAAGAGCGCGAGTACGACGCGCAACGCAAAAAGGTGAGCGCATGACGCATGCCCAGCCTGCACTATTGACCGCAAAAGGCTTGCATCTGGCGCTGCCGGACAGCGCGCGCAAGCCGCTTTTTGGCGCCGCGCCGCTCAAGCCCATCCTGCGCGATATTTCCCTGCAGCTACCCGCCGCCGGCACCCTGGGCGTGATCGGCGAATCGGGCAGCGGCAAATCCACGCTCGCGCGGGTGCTGACCCTGCTGACCCCGCCGCAGCAGGGCCAGGTGCTGTTTCGCGGGCAGGACGTGGCACAGTTCTCGCCCCAGCAACTGGTGGACTACCGCACCCAGGTGCAACTGGTGTTCCAGGACCCGATGTCCTCACTCAACCCGCGCCGCCGGGTGCAGGCCCTCATCACCGAGCCGCTGCGCGCGCGCGGCAAGCTCACGGGCCGCGCCGACGCCGCGCGGCAGGCGGCAGCTTTGCTGGAACGTGTGGGCCTGAGCCCCGCCTTGGCCTCACGTTATCCGCACGAGCTCTCGGGCGGGCAGCGCCAGCGCGTGGGCATCGCGCGCTCGCTGGCTTTGCAGCCCGCCGCCCTGATCGCCGACGAGATCACCTCCGGGCTGGATGTGTCGGCACAGGCGCGCATCGTCGCGCTGCTGCAGGAGCTGCGCCGCGATACCGGTCTGGCGCTGATCTTCATCAGCCACGACCTCTCACTGGTGCGCAGCCTGTGCGACGAGGTGCTGATCCTGCGCCGCGGCGTGGTGGTGGAGCAGGGGGAATCGGCAAGCATTTTTGCCAAGCCACAGCACGAGTACACGCGGGCGCTGCTGGATGCGATTCCGCTGCCGGTGCCGGATGCGGACTGGCTTACGCAGGGGGCGCTGGAGGCAGCAGAGGAATGACGGGATGGCTGTCGGCTACTGCGGTATGTAAGTTGCAGCACTCAGTGAACCGCAAACTTGAAATGACTGGGGCGGTCGCTATGGGGCACACGGCTGAGACCGTGAGGCTGCGTATTCCAAGCCATGACGGGCACGGTTCCAAGCTGATGGTAGACACCGTTCCACGCTGGAGGCGCAAAGTACCGCTAGGACAACAGACGGCTTAGTAGCCGCTGTCCATCTACTGTCAGGTGATCGACAAAAGATGCAGGGGCCAGTTGCTCGATATCTTCGCCGATTTCCTTGTGCCGCTTTTCCGCATAGTCCAGGGTCTCTTGAGAAGTCTTTGGAAGCTGGGTGAGCCATTGGTCAACGACTCGGAATACGTACAAGGCATGCATCAAACCCGAGACGGGGCGCTTGGAGCGCTTCCACGGCGAGTAATGATGGCCCTGGTCAACCTTCGCAATGGGAACGAGTTGCTCAATCAGCGACAGCTGAAGATGCATCGCTTCGTGCACAAGAGCTTCGGTTGTCCTCAAGGAGGAAAATCGACCTTCAGAGATGTTTAGGAACACCGAGAACGGGATGGATGGGTCGCTGTAGCTAACGTCAAACCCTGGTTCTGATGCCTCCAAAATGTGAGCGCGTTGTGCAACAGCGCCGACTGTCTCAGCCAACGAGGGCACTTGCTGAAGCAGGCTAAGCGCGCTCTCTAGGCCGGCAAGCCCGTACGTAGTGATCCAAGTCTCGTCTGCGAAGGGCGCGCCCTTCGATGACAGTTTTTGGGCGGCGAGCGCCGGGAGCAACTCGATGATGGTGCTAAGTTCAACCGCGCCTTGGGAAGGGACGTGCCAGACCCTTGAAGGCGGCACTGAGGCAATCCACTGGGAAGTTGAGTACCCCTCAGATCGCGCCTCCGATTCCTTCACGAGCCGCTCTGCGAGACCCGGCCACCACAATGGTGTGGCAGGGTTACTCAAGCAGAGTTGGACGTGTTCATGGGCTGTGAGCACTTCGTACGGGGAAAAAATGAGAGTACTAGCGTGTACCTATCCCCTGATTGGATGGGTGTCACCGCATGCAGGGATGCCTTTGAAATTTCGAACACAACTCCGGTGTTGTGCACTGGGCGAAGGATGCGATGGACGTCAGAAGTGTCGTTGCTGTTGAATAAACACAGCAGCCCTCCGTTTGCGTCTTCCCAGCCACGATTGAGCTGAATCAGGAACCGGTGCGACTCTTCGCCGGGGATGAAGTCGTTGTGAACCTTGATGCGCTGTCCACGCGACAGGCGGTGCGCGGTAACGTCAATCCGCGTTGAAAGCTCGACACCAAAGCGGCTCTCCATGTGTTGTCGCAACTCGTCCAGCGCTTTGGGCGAGAACGCCTCTGCTAATTGGTCCGGGAGCACCGCGTCTTCGAAGCTGAACTCGTGCTGCTCGTAGAAGTCCGCGACTCGAAGACTCCAAGGGGCACCTTCCTCCAGCCATTCGAGCATGGAACTCGCTAGGGTCGGCTCCATGCATTTCGGAATGAGACCGTAGCGAAAAGGCGTGAGTTCAAGCGCTTTGGATTGCGATGCGAGGATCAATCCTCAACCCCTCATTCTGGAGCCGTGAGGCCACTTTGGATATCAGCGCCTTCTGGTCGTTGCAGTAGACAGACGGGTTGTCGTACTCGGTTCCACTCCTCCAGCGGTGCAGCGGCATGCCACCGCCGCAGACTCGCAGGTACGGACAAGCCTTGCAAGTTGCAGCGGTCGGCCGCTGAAGGTCGTGGTACATCTTGAACTCAGCAGATGCAAAAACATCAGTCAACTTGCTTGCCTTGACCGACCAAGCCTGGCTGAACTTGTCTGCACCATTGAAAGAGCTCTTCAACGTGTCGTTCTTGCTAATCGTGCCGTCGGTCTCGACGATGGCGATGCCGTACTCGGCATCGCCCAGACCTTCCTTGATACCGTGGCCACCGAGAGACAGCTTGATGATGTCATCAAGGAACCGGACGCGCGGGGGGTTGGGGTCGGCTAGGTAGATGTCCAGTAGACGTCCCAACCAGTCTCCGTACTCGGTGGACTCGAACGACTCCTTGCCGTACGGCATGTTGCTGTGATTGCCGTCACGGTAAAGAAAGTCAATCGAAGGAGCGCCTAGCTCTTTGAAGTACTCGTAAACCGCCTTTGGGTTGCACGCAGGGTCTATAACCGACAGGAGTCCGGCATAGAGGAACTCTGAGTCGGGATGGTGTCGAAGCACCTCGATACCAGCAACGACGCTGTCGTGCGTGCTCTCCCCCTTTTTTCCCAAACGGAACCGGTCGTTCACAGGTTTCGGCCCGTCGAGGCTCACAGAGATCGATACCTTGAAGCGCGAGCACAGGTCTGCAATCTCTGGCGTCAGCAACATGCCGTTGGTTTGCATGCTGATGGGGTAGCGCATAGGCAAGCTATTCCGCAAGGCGGTCAGCAAGAACTCTAGGCGTCTGGCTCCCATCATCAAAGGCTCTCCACCATGGAGAACTATGGCGAAGGGTTGGCCCTGCTGGCCCGCAAATTCCTTGATCGCATCAGCGAAAGCAGCGATGGTCTCTCGGGAAATCAGGGCTGGCATGTCCTGCCACCCGTCATCGCCCATGTTGTAAACGTAGCAGTAGGTGCAATTGATGTTGCACCTACTGGCCACCTTCACTAGCACGGTGTCGATGCGCATGACCGATCAGCGGTTATGGCGGTTATGCACTCGGTCGTATGCGCTGCTCACCAAGGGGTCGTCGTGGCGAACCTCTTCGACCAAGCGAGCCAACGCGGCGCTGGACAACGACTCCACATCCACGTCCAACAACCCGTTGAATTCGGATTGCGGTGCAACCTCTTTCAGAGCTTCAAACGATGCTTCAGACACGTCGTGTCTCCCGGAGTAAAACATAGCTCTATTTTAGATGATCAATTACAGAATGCAATTCTGGGATTTTTCGTTTTATATCAATGACTTACTGTGTAGGTGATACAGATGACTACGCTTGTCAGTTTTGGAAAAATCCAATTAAATCAATTTGATAGAAGGCCTTATTTTTTTGTTTGCGCTCACCGCGACCTGCTTCTCCGGCGGGATTCGCTGGTTCGCGTCACTGCCAGCGCACACAGGGCTGCGGCGGCGAGGTTCGCGTCAGGAGGAGCCGATCAACTAACCTGCTCCTCACAAGGCGTACCACTTGAAGGTGTAGCCGTCACGTCGCTTTCAGACACTTCGCAGAGTCGTTTATGCGGCGACTGTGAGCCGGTCTTCATCATTAGCCCACCAAATCCCGCGCCAGCATGAACCCCGAAGCCGCCCCCGTACCCGCCCCCGGCCAGGTGGAAGCACCCACGTTGTAAAGCCCGCCCACCGGCGTGCGCCAGCGCGATTGGCCGAAGGCCGGGCGGAAGAGAAAGAACTGGTCCAGATGGTGGCTGCCCGAGAGGCTGTCGCCGCCGATGAGGTTGGGGTTGTCGCGTTCCAGGTCGAGCGGCGAGACGACATGGCGCGCGAGGATGTGGGCGTTGAGTCCCGGCGCATGGCGCTCCAGCAGCGCCAGCGCGCGGTCGGCGTAGGCGTCCTTGATCTCATCCCAATGGCGCCCCTGGATTTCTCCGGCGGCGTCGCCCCGGATGTCGGCGGGCAGCACGCGCACCTGCACCCAGAGCACATGCTTGCCTTCGGGCGCGCGGCTGGCGTCGTGCACGGTGGGCTGGCCGACGACCAGCACCGGCTCTGCCGGCAGCAGGCCGGCCATGGCTTCGGTGTAGGTGCGCGCCATGGCGTCCAGAGATGGCGCCACATGCACATAGGCAAAGCGCCGCAGCTCGCTGCTGGCGCGCCACTGTGGCAACGCATCGAGCGCGAGGTGGATCATCATCGTGCCCGGCCCGGGGCGCAGCTTCGCGGCGGCAGGCTGTGGATTCTGGTTGCCCAGCAGGGCGCCGTACAGCAGGCGCGGATGCACGTTGGCGATCACCGCTCGGCTGGCGCTGAGCTGGTTGCCGTCGGCCAGCGTCACGCCGCTGGCGTGGCCTTGGGCCACGTCGATTTTCTTCACGGCGCTGTGGGTACGCACCTCGCCCCCGGCCTGTTCGATCACGCGCACCAGCGCGCGCGTGACGGTATCCGCGCCGCCCTGGCCCAGCGCCATGCCGAAGTTCTGGTTGGCCATGGATTCGAGGTAGGGGAAGAGGGCGCCGCCCGCCACGTCCGGGGCAAAGTCCAGATGCAGGCCCCAGGCGCCCATGAGCGCGCGCACGCCATCGTCTTCGAAATGCGCGGCCAGCCAGTCACGCGGGCTGGAGAGCAGCATGCGCGCGGTCTGCATGCACCAGGGCAGGCCCTTGGCGCGCCACATGCGCCAGAGATTGCGCGCAAGCTGCCATGAGGGCATGGGCGAGCCCATGAAGGCGAAGAGGTGCGGTGCGTCGGCGGCGAAGGCCTGCGCCATCGCCTTCCAGGTTTCGGCATCCTTGGCATTGCGCGCCGCGATGCGCGCCGTGGTCGATGCCAGATCGGTATCGACCCCCAGCCAACCGTCATCGGCCAGCACGGAAGAAAAACTGTGCGTGACCGGCACCAAGCCCAACCCGGCCTGCAGCAGGCGATCCCTGTGCGTGGCGAAGAAGGGCGAGCCGGCGAACATGCTGAGGTTCATCGCGCACAGGTCGTGGCGAAAGCCCGGCAGCGTGACTTCTGCGGTCTGCACCGCGCCGCCGGGCGTTGCGGCCTGCTCCAGCACCAGCACCTTCCAGCCCTTGGCGCTCAGGTGCACGGCGGCGGCCAGGCCGTTGATGCCGCTGCCGACGACGATGGCATCCCAATTCATGTGCGTGGCCTCAGATCACTTCTTGGCGAGCGAATTGGCGACGTGAAAACCGGATGCGCCGCCCAGCCCCGGCCCCGGGTGCGTCGAAGCGCCGATGTGATACAGATTCTTCACCGGCGTCGCGTGGTCCTTGGTGCCGCGCAGCGGGCGCCAGAACATGTACTGGTCCACGCTGCATTCGCCGGAATACGGATCTCCGCCCACCAGATTCATGTTGAGCTTTTCCAGGTCGCCGGGCGAGATCACCGTGCGCCCGACGATGCTCTGCTGCAGGTTGGGGATGAACTTGCCCAGGCGCTCCAGGATGCGGTCGGCATAGCGTTCGCGGATCTCGTCGCTCCACTTCCCGTCCGCTGGTGCCGCGATCTGGCCCAGCGCGTCGCCCTTGATGTGGCGCGGACATTCGGGCAGCTGAATCCACAGCACGGCGCCGCCCGCAGGCGCGCGCGAGGGGTCGAGCCGCGTCGGGTTGCACACGACGATGGTGCCTTCGGCGGGCAGCAGGCCGCGCTCGGCCTCGTTCACGGCGCGCGAGACGCCGTCCATGCCCGGGGTCAGGTGCAGGTAGACGACCTCGTCCAGCTCCTTGTTGGCCCATTGCGGCGGCGCCGACAGCGCCACGTGGATCTGCATATTGCCCTTGCCGTAGCGGTACTCCGCCGCCTGCTGGCGGATGGTGTCTGGCGTGGCACTGGCGGGGATCAGGCGGCCGTAGAGCTGCGTGGGCGTGACGTTGCAGATCACGTTCTTGGCCTGCCATTCGCGGCCGTCCACGCAGCGCACGCCCTGCGCCTTGCCGCCCTGAACCAGAATTTCGGTCACGTCGGCGCTGGTGTGAAATTCGCCGCCCGCCTTCTCGACGATGGCCTTGAATGCGTCCACCGTGCGTGCGTTGCCGCCCTGCACCAGCGGCAGGCCCACGCCCTCCAGCGTGAACGCGATCACCTGTGCCATCAGCGCCGACATGGGCGACTCCGGCCCCAGCCCGGTGTGCAGCACCCAGGGCGCGAGCACGGCCTTGACCAGGTCCGACTTGAAATGCGTATCCAGCCACGCACGCGCGCTCTGCATCGCGGGGCTGAAGAAGCCCACGGTCTCGTGCGCGCCCTGCTTCCAGACCCGGCCCAGCATCATCTTGCCGATCTGCGAGCTCCACAGCTCGTTGCCCAGCAGCGCGAAGATCAGCTCGGCGTTCTTTTCGACGAAGGAAAGGCCCTCGTTGTAGGCGTCGCCATCGCCTGCGGCCAGCGCATTCATCGCGCGCACGTTGTCCTCGCGCGAGCGGCGCAGCACGAAGGAGCGCCCGTCGCTCAGCAGCACGCCCGTGGGCGCGTCGCTGTTCACGTAGGTCAGGCCGTTGGCGTGCAGCGCGTCCTTCAGTTCCGCATAGCCGGGCGAGGTGACGAACAGCGGATGCGCGGTGGACAGGGTGTCGTGCAGATAGCCGGGCGCCGTCAGCGCTTCGGTGCGGATGCAGCCGCCGAGCACCGCCTCGCGTTCCAGCACGCAGACCTTCTTGCCGCGCCTGGCCATGACGGCCGCGCACACCAGCGAGTTGATGCCGCTGCCGACGAGGATGGAATCGAACTTGCTCATGGCATTCACGCTTTTTCAGTATCGATGGTGAGTTTCACGCGATGGTGCTCGGCGCAATGTTCATATTCGGGGACGGCGTAGCGCCCGCGATAGAACAGCAGCGGCGCGGTGCTGCGCGTGGTCAGACGTCCGACGCGGCCGACGAGGATGGTGTGGTCGCCGCCCTCATAGCGGTGCTCCACCGCACATTGGAAGACCGCCATGCAGCCGGGCAGCAGCGGCACGCCGCCCAGGCCCTCGCCGATCTCCATGCCTGCGAACTTGTCCTCGCCGGCCCTGGCGAAGCGGTCGGATACCGCCTGCTGATCGTGCGCCAGCACGTGGATGCAGAAATGCCCGGCCGCCTGGAAGGCCGGCAGGCTCCAGGATTTCCTGGCCAGGCTCCAGAGCACCAGAGGCGGGTCGAGCGACAGCGCCGCGAAGCTGTTCACCGTCACGCCGATGCGCTCGCCCGCCGGGCCCAGCGTGGTGACCACGGTGACCCCGGTGGCGAAATGCCCCAGCGCGTTGCGCAGCTCGCGGGCGTCTATCACTTGCTGCCCTTGGCCGCCGCCTCGCCGATGGCGCGCTTGTTCGACTCTTCGTCAAACCAGTAGTTGGCGTAATCGCGCGGGTCGTTGAAGCCGTTGGCCAGGCGCGAGGACAGCGCCGGGAACTGCTGCGCCGCGCCCATCATGTTGACGATGTACTCGGGCGGCGGAAACAGCAGGCTGTTGGTCCAGCGCGTGACTTTCTCGGCATAGTCGTTGTACAGGTGGTCGAAGGTGCTCGTCATCCAGGCCTCGTCAAACGGCAGGTTGCCGCGCGCCATGATGGCATCAAAATAATACTTGGCGCCCATGGTGGCATTGTTGGAGCCCTGGCCGGTGACCGGGTCGTTGACGACCACCGCATCGCCCAGGCCCATCACCTTGCGGCCCGACGGCAGGTGCAGCACCGGGTTGCGGATGCAGGGGCGGAAGCGCCCGGCGAGGATGCCGTTGTCGTCGGTCAGCTGGCAGTCCTTCATGCGCTCGTATTCCCAGGGCAGGAATTGCTTCATGATGTCTATGCTCATCTGCAGGTGATCGGCCGCGTCCTTGCACTCGTGCCAGCGGTCCATCGGGCCGCCGATGACGCCTTCCATCACCATGATGTCGCAGGTCTTGGTCTTGCCCGACCCATAAGGGCCATCGACGGTGAGCGAGGGGAAGACGAAGTATTCGCCCACGCCGGGAATCAGGTTGAAGTTCACGCACTCGATGTAGTCGTGGCGCTTCATGCCGGTCAGGTAGGTGAGCGCGAGGCTGCGCATCGGCTGCTTGACCGGCGAGCGCTCCTCGTTCACGCTCAGCATTTTGACGATCTCGCCCTTGCCGCCCGCGAGCAGCACCAGATCGTGCGTGCCGGCGAGCTCTTCCATCTCGGCGACGCCGACGTCAACAATCTGCAGCTTGCCGCCACGGCGCACGAACTCATCCATCCAGCCGGGGTATTTCAGGCGCTGGTCCACCGCCTGGCCGGGCTTTTCCAGCGCCGCATACCAGTGGATGGCCTTGGTGCCCGAGCCATCGGGGTTGGGGATGACGAAGGAGATGCCGTCGGTCTTGGGGCAGTCCTTTTCCCACTGGTTCATGGCCCAGTCGCGCTCGACCTGCAGCTTCATGTCGAAGATGAACTGCGAGGACATCACCTTGCCGTTCCAGAAGCTGGCCTGGTCGCGGTTGGTGTAGATGGTGACGGCGTGGCCCTGGTCGAGCAGGCCTGCGCCCAGCAGCAGGCCGGCCTGGCCGCCGCCGATGATGGCGATCTTGCGGGGGGTTTGGGTTGTCATGGTGTGTCTCCAGAAATTAGATGAAAAACGGTTGAAACGCCCGCCACACAAGCGGCAGTCACTATCAAAATCAGGCCATCAGACGGCCGATCGCGGCGGTGCGCGCCTCGGGCCCCAGGGCCTGGTAGCCACCGTCGCAGGCGTAGGTGGCGCCGGTGACGAAGCCGGCCTTGTCCGACAGCAGAAAGGTGACGACGTTGGCCACCTCGGCCGGCAGGCCCAGGCGCCCCAGCATGTGGAAGTCCGCCGCCACGCCATCGGCCTTGGCCTTGTCGCCGCCCGCCATGCCTTCGATGACGGAAGACCAGGTCCAGCCCGGCGACACGGCGTTCACGCGGATCTTCTGCGGCGCCAGATCGAGCGCGGCATTGCGCGTGAACTGCACGATCGCGGCCTTGCTGATGGGGTAGAGCCAGCGGCCGGTCTGCGCGGCGAAGGCGGAAATCGAAGCGAAATTGACGACCGCGCCGCCGCCGCGCTTTTCCATCTCGGGTGTGCAGGCCTGCAGCACCATCGCGGCGCCGATCAGGTTGACGTTCAGCGTGGTGTTCCACTCGGCGCGCGTGGAGGCGGCGCCGTTGTCCACGTACGAAGCGGCGCAGTTGACCAGATAGTCGATGCCGCCGAAGGCGGCGACGGTGTCCTTGACGCAGGCAGCGATGGAGGCGTCGTCCGACACATCGGTGCGGATGAAGCGGCTGCCCGCGTGGCGCGCCTCAACCTGCGGGCCCTTGGTGGTGTCGATGTCGGCGATGACGACCTTGCAGCCTTCGGCCACCAGCGCGGCAACGACGCCCTCGCCGATCATGGTGGCGCCGCCGGTCACGATGGCTACCTTGTTGTGCATGCTCATATGTCTCCTGTCGGTGGGTTCCGGGACGCCGGAACGGGAGCCATCAGTATGCGAAACCGCCTGGGGTTGCGATGTCCGGAATACGCGGCTGCGCTATCCGCCACGCGCAAGGCGATGCTGCGACGCAGCATCGCCGCAGTTGCTCAGCGCCGCGCCAGCGTGGCCGACGGCGGCTCGCCGAAGCGCTCGCGGTAATAGGCCGAGAAGCGGCCGAGGTGGAAAAACCCGAAGCGATAGGCCTCTTGCAGCACGGTGACCGGCTCGCCATGGACCGCCGCCTGCCGCAGCCGTTCGTGGATGCGCTGCAGCCGCACCTCGCGCAGCCAGGCGTTGGGCGTGGTCTCCAGATGGCGGCGGAAGCCCTCCTGCAGCGTGCGTTCACTGACGCAGGCGGCCCGGGCGATGTCCGCCAGCGTCAGTGCCTGTTCGGCATGGGCTTCGATGAATTCGCGCGCGCGCTGCACATGCCGGGGCAGCGCCGCCTGCGTGTCCGCCCGCAGCAGCGCGCTGGCACTGTGCGGCTGCAGGCTGAACAGGCCTTGCAACAGAAACTCCTGCATGGCCACGGCCGCCGCGGCGTAGCCCAGCCATACGGCGCCATTGGTGTCGATGTTGCGCGCCAGATCCAGCACCGCCTTGCACCAGGGCGCCGCCGGCCCCGACTGCTGCGCCAAGGCAAGCTCGAAGTCCAGCGGCGCGCCAGGCTGGCCCGCGCCAACGGCCAGGCGCTGTTCCATCAGCGCCCGCGGTATATGCAGCAGGATTTGCGCGCAGCCGGCGCGCCAGCGCATGGCCACTGGCTGATCCGGCGAAAGCACCACGGCGGTGGCCGGGTCTGACTGGATCTGCGCATGCCCGTACCGGATGTCGGCCTGCCCCGCCACTGGAATCTGCACGAGGTAGAAATCCTGCAGGCAGCCGGGCGTGATCTGCACATCTGCCCCATAGGCCAGATAGTTCAGCGACAGTGCCCCCACACGCACGCTGTGCATGTGGCAATCCATGCGCTCACCCGCCTTGAGCTGCTGCAGACCATGCGCGCAGAAGACCCGCGCGACCTCGTCGCGCGCCTGCTCAACGTCGCCGCTGGCAAAAACCGGGTACTGCCCGAGCCACCGGGCAGGTGCGTGCAGCATGGTGCAAAGTGGCGCGAACCCTGCGGCCCGCGTTCATCGTCCTGAAACCTTGACTGTGCACGCTCGCCGGTGTTTTGACAACTGCACGCCCGCCAGCGCAAGGCGTGGCGTGCAGCGCCCCGTCACACAAACCCGGCTCAAGCCGCCACCTTGGTGCGCAGACCCAGCGCCAGCTCGTGCTCGCCCAGCGCCTTGCCCTTGGGGTCCAGCAGGGCCGCGGCACGCAGACCGGCCAGCTTCACGCCCGCATCGGGCTGGCCTGCAAGCTGCGGCACGGCGTACATCAGGCGGTCGAACTTGCCCTCGCCGCGCGCATGCGTGTCGCTGTAGCCCTTGATGAGCTGGCGGCAGCGCAGGATTTCCGCCGCCAGGGGCGCATCCCCGGCGTCGAGCGCGCGCTCGGCCACCGCCATCCAGGCCTGCCAGTGGGTCTGCTCCTCGGCGTGGCGGCGGTTGCCCCGGCGCCAGCGCGCCAGGCCCGCCATCATGTGCAACTGCAGGTGGCCGCGCAAGGTATGGGTGCGGATGCGCCGTCCCTTGTCCAGGCGCGGCGCGAGCCAGCCCTTGACGCTGGGCGAGCGGTCCAGCCAGTTGGCCCATTTCACCGGCATCAGGCCCATGATTTCTTCCAGCCGCGGGTGGAAGAACTCCTCCATGCCGAAGACATCACCCTCCTTGCCGCCCACCTCGCCGCGGATGCGGGTGAAGCGGTCGGAGCGCGTCTTGAGGTTGGCCACGCGGATCACGTCGTCGTAGGACATGGCGACCGCAATCCAGTGCGCGGCGGCAATCGTCAGCGTGGCTTCCCCGGGCTGCGGATCGCGTTTGGCAAAACGCGCCACGTTGTCCAGGTATTCGCTGCCGTAGGCCACGTCCTGCCAATCGACCACGCGCGCCAGGCCCTCGCCCAGCCAGTCCCACGCGGCCTGCGGGAAATCGCTGCGGATGCGCGTGAGCAGCGGCGCCAGCGCCGCGCTGGCGGCCTTTTCAGGCAGCGCGCGCGGGGCGGTCTTCATGGCTTCGGCCTTGGCCACCAGCGCCGGGGGCATGGTGCGCGTGCGTGCCAGTTCGGCGGCGGCGCGCAGCGCCTTGAGGCTGGCCTGCACGCCCTTGCCGCTGTGCTCCACCACTTTCTCGAACGCCTGCTGGTGAAACGGCAGCACGTCGCAACCGGCCAGCGCGCCAAACAGGCTCGATGAAATCACGCTGCCGTTGTCAATCGCGAGCTGCTGCATGTCGTCGGCCACCAGCTTGCGCGCGGACTGGCGCACCAGCGCCAGCACCTCGGCGCTGTCGGCCGCGCCATCGCCGGGCACGACTTTTTCCTGCACCGCGAAGGTGCGGTGCGTGCTGGTGACGACGGTGGTGCGGTTGGGCGTGACGAGACCGCGCGCCACGGCGCGGCCGGCTTCCATCAGCTCGGCGGAGATCAGGATGTCCACTTCGCCGGGGATGGGCATCTGCGCCAGCACCGGCGTCTTGCCCGGCGTGGGTTCGACCATCTCGACGTAGTAGATGGTGGCGCCGGTGCGCTGCGCCACGCCCGCCACGGAGGTGGCCTGCGCGGTCCAGCCGGCGTCTTCCGCCAGCGTGACGATCCAGTCCTGCAGCACGCCGCCGCCCTGGCCGCCCAGGGCCATGATGGCCACGGTGATCATGCGGGGCTTCATGCGCGCACCTCGTCGATCGTTGCGGCGTAGAGCTGCTTGGCGGCGCGCTCGCGCTCGCGCTTGCCCTGCAGCCAGCCGACGGTGCTGGCGCGCATGCCCGCCAGCCACTTGTCCCAGCCGGTGGGGTTGTTGACCTTGTGCGCCTTGTAGAACGAGGGGCAGAGCACGGCCGCATCGGCCACCTCGCCGCAATGGCCGCAGGCCACGCAGTCTTCGTCCACGCGCGCCACCGGGTCGGGTTTGAGTGCGTCGCCGCTGGGCGCGAGCGTCAGGCTGGGGCAGCCGGAGACGCGCATGCAGGCGTGGTCGCCGGAGCAGACCGAGGCATCGACGCCGAACCGTTCCTTGAGCACGCGCTCACCATTTTTGATAGCTGCTCGCGTAAGCGGCTTCTCGCGCCGCTGGCGATTGAGCATGCATTCGCTTTGCGCGATCACCACCTTGGGGCCGGGTTCTTCAGACGTAAGCGCATCGTGCAGCGCCTGCTTCATCGCATTCACGTCGTACGTGCGCCCGACGAAGCGCACCCAGGTGACGCCCACGCCGCGCACCGCCGCCTCTATGGGGTGCAGGGTGCTGCGGTTCGGGTTGGTGTTGCGGGACGACGGGATGTCCTGCCCGCCGGTGGCCGCCGAATAGTTGTTGTCCACGATGACAAACACGTTGTTCTGCTTGTTGAACACCGCGTTGCCAATGCCGGAGGTCAGCCCGTTGTGCCAGAAGCCGCCATCGCCCATGAAGGCCACGGCCTTCTTGCTGGCGCCCAGCTGCGCCCCCGCGCTGAACGCCGAGGCGCTGCTCACCCCCAGGCCGTAGCCCATGGTGGTGGCGCCGATCTCGAACGGCGGCATGATCTGGAACAGGTGGCAGCCGATGTCGGACGACACATGGTGCACGCCCAGCTCCTGCTCCACGAGCTTGTAAGCCGAGAAGATCGGCCGCTCGGGGCAGCCCACGCACAGGCCCGGCGGGCGCGGCGGCAGCAGCTTGCCGATGGCGGCGACGATTTCGGGCACCTCCACCTTGTCCTGCTCGGCCTGGGCGGCGGCTTGGGCAGCCGCCTCTGCGGCGCGTTCAGCAGCCAGTGCTTCGGCCGTCGGCGCTGCGGCAGGCGCGGCGTCCTCCTTGCGGCGCGTGACGGTGGCCGAAGTCTTGCGCTCCAGCAGATCGGGGCGCTGGCGCTGCAGAAAGGCGCGCACGCCCTTGCGCAGCACGTCCACGGTGTAGTCGCCGCCCATGGGCAGCACGTCCTTGCCGTGTACCTTGGTGGCCAGGTTCAGCCGTGCAAGGATGGTGTTCAGGTGCTGCTCGTGGTAGTCGGGCTGGCCTTCTTCCACCACCAGCACCGCCTTCTTGCCGTCGCAAAAGCGCCGCACCTCTTCCTCGACCAGCGGGTAGGCGACGTTCAGGATGTACAGCGGCACGCGCGATGCGCCGAACAGGTCGGCCAGCTCCAGCTGCATCAGCGCGCGCAGGGTGTTGTTGGCCATGCCGCCGAGCATGATGATGCCGACGTCCTCGATTTCGCCGTCGCCGTCGTGGAATTCGTTGAGTTGGCGCTCCTGGATGAACTTCACCGCGGCCGGCCAGCGCTCGTGGATTTTTTCCTTCTCGTGCAGGAAGGAGGCGGGCGGCAGCACGATGCGGTTCACGTCGCGCACGGGGTTTTCCAGCGCCTGCTTGAGCGTGAAGGCGGGGCGGCGGTTTTCCTCGGTGATGAAGCTGCCGTGCAGGTGGCAGGAGCGGATGCGCAGCTCCAGCATCACCGGCGTGTTGGTGGCCTCGGAAAGTTCAAAACCGTCGTGCACCGCCTTGACGATGGCGGGCAGGTTGGGCTGCGGATCGAGCAGCCACATCTGCGACTTCATGGCGAAGGCGTGGGTGCGTTCCTGCATGATGGACGAGCCCTCGCCGTAGTCCTCGCCGACGATGATGAGCGCGCCGCCCGTCACCCCGCCCGAGGCCAGGTTGGCCAGTGCGTCCGACGCCACGTTGGTGCCGACGGTGGATTTCCACGTGACCGCGCCGCGCACCGGGTAGTTGACCGACGCCGACAATGCCGCAGCCGCAGCCGCTTCGCTGGCCGCGGGCTCGAAGTACACGCCCAGCTCCCTGAGGATGGGCTGGGCATCCGAGAGCACGTCCATCAGGTGCGAAATC
This sequence comes from Comamonas badia DSM 17552, assembly GCF_000484635.1. GTDB lineage: Bacteria > Pseudomonadota > Gammaproteobacteria > Burkholderiales > Burkholderiaceae_C > Comamonas_C > Comamonas_C badia. Next base: position 261,675 of record NZ_AXVM01000003.1, read on the forward strand.
GGCGAGCCCTGGTAGCCGGTGACGTAGCCGACGCCCGCCTCCAGCAAGGCCTTGGTGACGGCGAGGATGCCCTCGCCACGGAACACGGTGCCCGCGGGCACCCGCAATTGCTCGACTTCCTTGACGAAGGAACGCTCTGCCATGTTTGCTCTCCTGCACGTCCGCGCTCCGCTTGGGGCGCGGACGGCTCCTGCGCCTAGTCCGCCAGCACGGCGGTGGCTTCGATCTCGACCAGAAAATCCGGCAGGGCCAGCGACTGCACCCCGAGGAAGGTATTGGCCGCCGGTTCTGCCCCGCCATAGAAGGCGACGATTTCACCGCTGACCGGCCCGAGCTTGTCCGGGCTGTGGTTGACCACGTAGGTGCGCAGCCGCACCACGTCGGCCGGCGTGGCGCCGCAGGCGGCCAGCACCTCGCGCAGGTTGGCCAGTGCCTGGCGCGTCTGCGCCACCAGGTCGCCCGCGCCCACGAGCTCACCCTTGGCGTTCCAGGCCACCTGACCGGCCAGATGCAGCGTGCGCCCGCCGTTCTGCTCCACCGCGTGGGAGAAGCCGAACGGCACGGCGGCGTACATCGACGGCGGATTGACCGCCTTGCGACGCGTCGTCATGGCAGCGCCTCTCAGGGTACCAGCGCCAGCACGCGCAGCGGGCTGCCCGAGCCGTTCTTGAGCTTGAGCGGCGCGGCCAGGATCACGGCGCCGGTGGCCGGCAGCTGGTCCAGGTTGTTCAGGCACTGCAGGCCGTACTTGTTGGCGCCATGCATCAGCGTGTGGCAGGGGTAGGCCACGGGCCAGGCGTAGGACTGGCCGGCGTCGGTGTTGATGGTCTCCACGCCAAAGCCACGCACGTCGCGCTTGACCAGCCACTCGACGGCCGCCTGGGTCGGGCCGGGGGTGTGGGCGCCGTCTTCCTTGAGGTTGACGTAAGAAGCCGGATTGGCCAGGCGCTTGGCCCAGCCGGTGCGGAACAGCACCCAGGCGCCTGCCGGAAAGCGGCCGTGCCTGGCCTCCCAGGCCTCCAGGTGGTGCACGTCGAGGTTGAAATCTTCATTGGCCGCCACCTCGGCGGTGCAATCGATCACGCAGGCCGGGCCGATGAAGACCTTGAGATCCAGCGTATCGACCGTGTTGTGCGGATAGTCCTTGCCGGAAATCCAGTGCGCCGGGGCGTCGAAGTGCGTGCCGGTGTGCTCGCCGCAGGTGAAGTTGTTCCAGTACCAGCCCGGACCCTTGTCGTCGTAGTGGCTGATCTGCTCCTGCTTGAACGCCGCCACCTGGCCGAACTGGGGCGGCAGCACCAGCGGCGGAAAATCTTCCGACAGGACATGCGTCAGGTCAACGATGCGCAGGGCGCCAGAGGCGATGTCCTGTGCGAACTGGGCGAGGGAAGTGGTCATGGAATGCTCCTTGATTGCGGGGAGATGGGGGATCAGGCGGGGAAGGCCGGGCAGCGCGCCGCGGGACGCTCCGCCGAACGCCTTGCCATATGCTGCGGCAAAACCCCTGTCCATCGCAAGCCGTTTGGCGCATGCCCCTATCCACTTTGCGATCAAACCGGCGGCTTTCGGGAGAAACCAAGGGAAAGCCCTATGGACGGGCAGAACGGGATGCCAGATACTTCAAACCTAAACTATTTGCTCGCCGGTCATGTCCATGCCCTCGCCCGCCGCATCCGGCATCCGCTTGCTGGATTCCTTCCCGCTGATCCGCTCGCGCTCGATCGAAGAGGCGCAGCAGCGTGTGGGCGACGTGTTCTCGCGCCACCGCCTGCAGGTGCAGGGCCGGGCCAGGGGGCTGGATCTCTGGCACAACCGGGTGACGCTGGGCCAGTCCTCGCTCAACGTGCTGCATTACGGTGCCGAGGTGGACATCGATCCGGGTGAGCGCGGCGACTTCTATCTGGTGCAGCTGCCGCTTACGGGCTGCGCGCGCATCACCAGCGGCAGCCACGCCGTGGATGTCAATGAAAACGTGCTCAGCGTGCTGCAGCCGCGCACGCCCAGCCGCATGCGCTGGAGCCCCGATTGCACCATGCTGCTGCTGCAGACCCCCAGCAGCGTGGTGCAGGAGTACGTCGGCGAGGGCGAGCGCCCGCGCATGGCGCTGTCGCGCCGCAGGGGCGAGCCCGAAGTCGCCGCCTGGTGCCAGGCGATGCTGGACATGGCGCGCAACATCGACCAGTTCGCCGCGCAATGGCAGGCCCACCCCACGGCCACCGCGGCCATGGAAGGCTTTCTGCTCACCGCCTTCTCCTGCCTGCTGCACCAGCCCGACGCCGCCGGCACGCCCGATGCCCCCGTCGAGGCCCGCAGCCTGCGCCGCGCCAAGGAATACATCCACGCGCACCTGGACCGCCCCCTCGCCCTGGCGGACATCGCGCGCCATGCCTGCGTGAGCCCGCGCACGCTGGAGCTCGTCTTCAAGCGCCACGGCGAACCCGCCCCGCTCGCCTACGCCCGCCAGCAGCGCCTGCAGGCGGCGCACGGCATGCTCAGGGGCGCCGCGCGCGACGGCCAGGCCGTGGGCGTCACCGACGTCGCCCTGGCCTTCGGCTTCGTGCACATGGGCCGCTTCAGCGCCCAGTACCGCGCGCGGTTCGGCTGCCTGCCCTCGCAGACGCTCAAGGCGGTCTGAGCTGAATCCGCGCGGATACCCGCGCAGGCGCAAACCTGCGTGCGCGGTGCTGCTTTGACGCGGCCGCACGCCGCGGTTGCCGCCGCGTGCATAGACTGTGGGCCTTCCCGGAACCGGGCTCACGGAGAACACCATGCACGAACAACGGCTTTCCTACAGGGACGCATCGCCCGAGGCTTTCAAGGCCCTGCTGCACACCGAAATGCAGGTGCACAAGACGGGCATCGAGGAATCGCTGCTGGAACTGGTGAAGATGCGCGCCTCGCAGATCAACGGCTGCGGTTATTGCCTGGACATGCACAGCAAGGATGCGGTTGCGCAGGGCGAGACCCTGCAGCGCCTGGTGCTGCTCTCGGCCTGGCGCGAGGCACCCAGCTTCTACACCGAGCGCGAGCGCGCCGCGCTGGCGTGGACCGAAGCCATCACGCAGATTGCCACCCACGGCGTGCCGGACGATCTCTACAACGAGGTGCGCAAGCATTTTGACGAAAAAGCCCTCGTCGATCTCACGCTGGCGGTGATTTCCATCAACAGCTGGAACCGCATGGCGATTGCGTTCCGCGCCAAGGTGGGCGACTACGTGAGCCCGCACGGCAAGCCATAGCGACCGGCGCGATGGCGGCCCCTGGCATGAACACGCCCGTTCAGGGCATGCCATCCTGCGCAAACAGCGTGCACTCCGCCCGCAGCTTGTGCTGGTCCCCGACACGCCGGGTAAAGCCGATGCGGTCGAAATACTCCAGGATCTGGATGGCGCGCTTGCGGCCCAGCCCGGTCGCATCGCGAAAGTCCGCCGCCAGCGCCACGCCGCCGTGGGCCGCGCCCACCGCGCGCGCGATCCGGGCGAGCTGCTGCATCGCAGCCGGCGGGTAGTACAGGTCCTTGACGATCTGGTGCAGTTCGCCGCGGCGCGCCAGGCGGGCCAGCGTGGTACGCACCAGCGGCTCGGGCTCCTGCGCGTGGCGCGCCATGTCGCGCGCCCAGCTGCCTTCAAAGCCGGCGCCGGCCAGCAGCGGCGCGATCTTCTGGGCAATGCGCGTTTCCGTCTCCGACAGCTGAGCGCCATGGGCCGGCAAGTGCACCACGGCGCCCTGCAGCACGACCTTGCCATCGGCAGCCAGCCGCGCCAGCAGCGCCTGCCACAGCGCGGCCGGCAGGCGCGGCGCGGCCAGGCGGCGCAGGCGCGCGCTGTCGGGGCCAGGCTCATCGGGCTGGCGGGCATGGAAGGCTTGCAGCGCCTGCAGCGCCGCATCGCCAATCACTTCCGTTTGCGTAGCGCCTAGCGCTTGTCCTGTCTGCCTCAAAGCCATATTCGGCACATAATCTGGCGGCAACTCACGCCAGCCCTGCGCAGCGGCAAAACGTGCGAGATCCACCCCGCAGGGCGCGACGGCGAGCAAGGCCGACAGCCGCGCCGCGGGGGTCGGCTGCTGCAGCGCGGCCAGCGCGGCCAGCCGCTGCGGCGTGCGGCGGTAGCGCGTGGGGGCAAAGGGGTCGATCACCTTGCCGCCCGCCAGCGTGCGGCTGGCCGCGCTGTCGCGCAGCAGCACGCGTTCGCCCTGCCAGGCGCCCACGGGCACCTGCAGCACCAGTTGCGCCAGCGCGCTGGCGCCCGGGGCGAGCAGGTCGGTATCCAGCAGCGCGACGGTGGCGCTCACCTGCGCGGCGCCGATATGCGCCAGCACATGCGCGCCGGAGCGCAGCGCCTGCGCCTCGCCGGGCCAGAGCGTGAGCCGCATGTCCAGGCGCTGCGTGGCAACGGCCGTGCCGGGCGCCACCAGCCATTGGCCACGAGCAACCCCATCGCGCGCCAGCCCCGCCAGCGCCACCGCGCAGCGCTGGCCGGCATGGGCGCTGTCCACCGCCTGGTTCTGCGCATGCAGGCTGCGCACGCGCAGCGTCGCGGGCGTGCCCGTGGCGGCGGGCACCAGCGCCAGCTCGTCACCCACGCGCACGCGGCCGGCGTGGATGGTGCCGGTCACCACCGTGCCCGTACCGGCAAGCGTGAAGGCCCGGTCAATCGCCAGGCGCAAGCCTAGAGATTCAAAACCTGTCGCAGCGCTTGCTGCATCAGCACTGGCAGCTTCAAACAGCAGAGTACGCAAGGCCTCAACGCCGGCGCCCGTCTGCGCCGACACCGCGACGACCGGGGCCTGCGCAAGGCTGGTGCCGGCGATCAATTGGGCGACCTCGCTGCGCACCTGCGCCATGCGCTGCGCGTCCGCGCGATCCGCCTTGGTGATGACCACTGCGCCGCGCGCAATGCCCAGCAGCGAGAGCACGGCCAGGTGCTCGCGCGTCTGCGGCATCACGCCATCGTCCGCCGCCACCAGCAGCAACGCAAAGTCGATGCCGCTGGCGCCCGCCACCATGGTGTGCACCAGCCGTTCGTGCCCGGGCACGTCGATGAAGCCGATGCGCTCGCCGCCCGGGGCATCCAGATAGGCATAGCCCAGCGCTATGCTGATGCCGCGCTTTTTCTCTTCGGGCAGACGGTCGGTATCCACCCCGGTGAGCGCGCGCACCAGCGTGGTCTTGCCATGGTCGATATGACCTGCGGTACCTACTATCATGAAGATAGCTGATTGCGCATGCCTGTCATGCGCAAATGGCCAATTTCTTTGATGAATTCACCCGGTTCTTCCAGGCAGCGCATGTCCAGCAGCAGCCGGTCTTCATGGATGCGGCCGATCACCGGCAGCGGCAGACCGCGCAGCGCGGCGCACAGGGCTTCGAGTGCGCGTCCGCTGCCCTTCCTGTCCGCCGGCGCGATCGCCAGGCCGGCGGAAGGCAGGCGCTCCACCGGCAGCGATCCGGAGCCTATCTGCCCCTGCAGCGCGACCGTCTCCACGGTGAAGCCCGGCGCCAGCGCAGCCTGCAGCACGGGCAGCACGGCGCGGGCGGCAGCCTCGATGTCGGCCAGCGGGCGGGTCAGCAGCCGCAGCGTGGGCAGCGCCTGCGCCAGGTGCTCGGGGCGCAGGTAAAGCTGCAGCGTGGCTTCAAGCGCCGCCAGCGGCAGCTTGCTCATGCGCAGCGCCCGCTTCATCGGGTGCGCCTTGATGCGCGCCACCAGCGCCTTGCCGCCGACGATCAGTCCGGCCTGCGGGCCGCCGAGCAGTTTGTCGCCGCTGAAGGTGACGAGATCGCAGCCGTCCTGCAGCATCTGGCGCGGCGTGGGTTCCGCCGGCAGGCCATGGGCAGTCATGTCGATCAGCGCGCCGCTGCCCAGGTCGGTCACCAGCGGCAGGCCATGGGCGCGGGCGATGGGTGCCAGCCGCGCCTCGCTCACCGCGCTGGCGAAGCCCTCGACGCGGTAGTTGCTGGTGTGCACCTTCATCAAGAGCGCGGTGCGCTCGCCGATGGCGCCCTCGTAGTCGCGCGCGTGCGTGCGGTTGGTGGTGCCCACCTCGACCAGCCGCGCACCGGCGCTTGCCATCACGTCGGGCATGCGAAACGCACCGCCGATCTCCACCAGCTCGCCGCGCGAGACGATCACCTCGCGCCCGGGTGCCAGCGCCGCCAGCGTGAGCAGCACGGCGGCGGCGTTGTTGTTCACCACCGTGGCCGCCTCGGCGCCGGTCAGCTCGCACAGCAGGTCTTCGACCAGGCTGTCGCGGTCGCCGCGGCGCCCGGTCTCCAGATCGAATTCCAGGTTGTTGGGCGCGGCCATCAGCGCCTGCATCCGCGCGATCGCCGCCTGCGGCAGCAGGGCACGGCCCAAATTGGTATGCAGCACCGTGCCGGTGAGGTTGAGCACACGGCGCATGCGCGGCGCCAGGCGCTGCCGCACGCGCTGCGCAAGAGCGGCCGCCAGCGATTCGGGCTCGACCGATGGCAAAGGCAATGCGCCCGCCAGCGCCTGCGTGCGCAGCGCGGCCAGCAGCGCCCGCGCCTCGCCGGCGACCAGGCTATGGCCATGCTCGGCGACCAGCGCTGCCACAGCCTGCAGGCGCAGCAGTTTGTCGAGCGCAGGCAGGTCCTGCGGTCTGGCGGCTTCGATGATCGAGGGAGCCGATGAACCGCGCACCGCGGATTCCTCTGGCGCGCTCATCAGGCGCCTCCGGGCTCGGCTTCAGGGTCGCCAAACAGCAGCAGCAGGTTGGTGCCGCTGCGGATGTAGCCCTCCTCGGAGACCAGCAGGTCCAGCGTGAGCGAGGCGAGGTCGTCGGCCACCGGCTCCACATGCACCTCGCGTGCCATGTGCATGGCCTTGAGGTAGTGCCTGCATTCGTCGCAGGTTTCGGCCTCTATCGCCGGCGCCTTCTCGGGGTCGGCGGCAGCGTCCGCCGCCTGCAGGCCGCGGTAGCGCACGGATTTGTCCGAGAGGCAATGCGTGCACTGCACGCGCTCCATCAGCCACTGGGCGCTGCACAGGCTGCAGCAGAGATAGCGCTGGCCCTCCTGCTTGCCGCCCACGCGCATGAGGCTGGCGGTGGGTGCGCTGTTGCAGCAGGGGCAGCGATTGCTGTTTTCGCGCGGCCTGAAAACCGTCGGGCCCAACTGGCTGGTGCTGGTGACCAGATGCACCCAATAAAGCTGCAGACCGGCGGCGATCAGCGGCGCGGCCGCCAGATCCAGCCCCAGCGTGATGCCGGCCAACAGCCGGTCGGCCTGCTGCTCCAGCACCTCGTCGGAAAGGTCCGCCACCGCCTGCACGCCGGCGCGCGCCGGGCTGTCCGCGGGCAGCTTTTGCAGCACCTGCGCCAGCAGCGCGCGCAGCTCGCCGCGCCAGGCGGGGTCGCGCGGCCAGCGGTCGGTGGCCAGCAGCGCGCTGCCGTCCTGCGCCGCCGCGTCGATCTGCGCCTGCGTGGGAATCGGCACCTGGGGGAACTGCGGCAGGCGCGCGTGCTGCGCCTCGCAGACCACGGCCATGAACATCAGGTAGTCGCGCATCGCGTGGTCGGCGGCCTTCTGGCGCAGGCGCAGCGCGCGATCGGCAAACACGTTGCCGCGCTTGGGCAGCAGCAGCAGCGGCACATCGAGCGAGGAACGCAGCGCGATTTCCTCGGGCGTGTGCTGGAACGGTTGGTAGTCGGGCGAGTTCAAGATCGGTCAGCTTCTCAATGAGAAAAAACAGCACAAAAAAAGGCCGCCTCGGTGCAGAACACCCGCAGGCGGCCCGGATTTCAGAAGGACAAGGTCACTTCTTGCCGGCCACCTGATCACGGTACCAGAGCGGATGGTGGTGCCTGGCCCACGCGGCGCTTACGGTACCACGCACCATGGCGCCAATCGTGCCCTTGACCCAGATGGCAGCGTAGGCATGCACGATCACGCCCAGCACCAGCACGAAGGCGGCGATGGCATGCAGCAGCACGGCGATGCGCTGCAGCGGGATGGGCACGCTGGCGGCAAACCACGCCTGCCAGAACAGCAGGCCGGTGACCAGCAGCACGATGAGGCAGAGCGTGAACAGCCAGAAGACGAGCTTCTGCCCGCCGTTGTACTTGCCCACGGCCGGCATCTTCGCCGCATTGCCTTCGGAGATCAGCTTGCTCGCGCTGCCCAGCCACGCGGAATCCTCCTTGCGCCAGACGTTGGCGCCCACGAACATGAAGAACATGCCCAGGAACAGCAGGAACATGGCGATGCCGATGTAAGGGTGCAGGATGCGCGTCCACTGCGGCCCGCCCAGCAGGTTGGTGAGCCAGAACAGCGCGGGGTGAAAGAGCGCGAAGCCCGATACCCCCGCGAGCACGAAGCAGGTGACGACGGCCCAGTGGTTGGAGCGCTGGCCCGCGCTGTAGCGTTGCAATTGGGGCGATTTCATTGCTGCTCTCCTTCGGTTGCATCCTCGGGCGTCTCCAGCGGGCCCTTGCGCAGGTAGTGGAACCACCCGGCAAACGCCGCACCCACCATCACGGCCAGGCCGATCGGCTTGGCCAGGCCCTTCCACAGGCCGACCGCCGCGCTGATGTGCGGATCGCGCGGCAGGCCGGTCAGCTCGGGCTGGTCGGCATGCTTGAGCACGTACATCACGTGCGTGCCGCCCACGCCCGCCGGGTTGTAGACGCCGGCATTGGCGTAGCCGCGCTCCTTCAGTTCCACGGTGCGCTGCTGGGCGTGCTCCAGCATGTCCTCCTTGGTGCCGAAGGTGATGGCCCCGGTCGGGCAGGTCTTGACGCAGGCCGGCTCGATGCCCTCGCTCACGCGGTCGGAGCAAAGCGAGCATTTGTACGCCTTGTTGTCCTTCTCGCTGATGCGCGGGATGTCGAACGGGCAGCCCTTGACGCAGTAGCCGCAGCCTATGCAGTGCTCGCTGATGAAGTCCACGATGCCGTTGGAATACTTCACGATGGCGCCCGGCGACGGACAGGCCTTGAGGCACCCCGGGTCTTCGCAGTGCATGCAGCCGTCCTTGCGGATCAGCCATTCGAGCTTGTCCTTTTCAGGCTCCACCTCGAAGAAGCGCATCAGCGTCCAGCTCTGCGGCGAGAGGTCCGCGGGGTTGTCGTACACGCCCAGGTTGCTGCCCACGTCGTCGCGCAGGTCGTTCCACTCCGAACATGCCACCTGGCAGGCCTTGCAGCCTATGCACTTGGAGACATCGATCAGCTTGGCGACCTCGGCGACATGGGTGCGCGCCTGGGGCGGTGGCGTTGTCGTGGCCGAGCGGGCGACCACATCCAGTGATTGCAGACTCGACATGGCTACACCTTTTCAATGTTGACGAGGAAGGCCTTGAACTCCGGCGTCTGCGAGTTGGCGTCGCCCACGAACGGCGTCAACGCGTTGGCCAGATAGCCATTCTTCGTCTGTCCCTTGAAACCCCAGTGGATGGGAATGCCCACCAGATGCACCGGCTTGCCGTCGATGATGAACGGCTTGATGCGCTTGGTGACCACGGCCTTGGTGACGATCGAAGCACGGATGCTGCTGACCTTCACCGTGTCGCCCTTCTTGATGCCCTTCTCCTTCGCAAGCTCCTCGCTGATCTCGACGAAGGCCTCGGGCTGCATGATGGCATTCAGCTTGGAGTGCTTGGTCCAGTAGTGGAAGTGCTCGGTCAGGCGGTAGGTCGTCGCGGCATAGGGGAACTTGTCCTTGGTGCCGAAATTGCCCTCTTCGCTCTTGAAGATGCGCACCACCGGATTGCTCAGCGCCTTGGGGTTGTCCGGGTGCAGCAGGTTCACGCCCACCGGCGTCTCGATCGGCTCATAGTGCTCTGGGAAGGGGCCATCCGCCATGCCGATGGCATGCAGGTGCGCCACGCCCTCGGGCGTCATGATGAACGAACCCATGCCGATTTCCGGCTTGGCCGTGGGCAGCATGTCGGGCACGTCGGCGCCGGTCCAGACCGAACCGTTCCAGTACTCGTACTTCTTGTTCGGCGCCCAGGGCTTGCCATCCTTGTCCGCGCTGGCGCGGTTGTAAAGAATGCGCCGGTTGGCCGGCCAGGAGAAGCCGAAGTTCTGGTACACGCCCCAGCCCGTCGGGTCCGACAGGTCGCGGCGCGCCGTCAGGTTGCCCGCCTCGGACCAGGCGCCCGCATACAGCCAGTTGCCGCAGGCGGTGGAGCCGTCGTCGCGCAGGAGCGCGAAGCCCGCCACCTGCTGCCCGGCCTTGACCAGCACCGCGGGCGGCGCATCGGGCTTGGCCGGGTCCGCCGGCGCCAGCACGTCGCTGATCGCCCGCCCGCTGATCTCGCGCAGCAGCTCGGCCGCCGTCGGCCTGTCCGGGATGACGTAGGGCCAGTCCAGATTCAGGATGGGCTCCGGGAAGGCGCCGCCATCCTTGGCGTACATCGCACGCAGGCGCACGAAGAGCTCGGCCATGATCTCGGAATCGACCTTGGCCTCGCCCGGGGGCTCGACCGCTTCTTCCTTCCAGATCGCGACGCGGCTGGAATTGGTGAAGCTGCCCTGCTCCTCGGCAAAGCAGGCGCCCGGCAGGCGGAAGACCTCGGTCTGGATTTCTTCCGGCTTGACGTCGTTGAACTCGCCGAAATTGCGCCAGAACTCGCTCGTCTCGGTCTCCAGCGGGTCGATCATCACCAGGTACTTGAGCTTCTTCAGGCCCTCCAGCAGCTTGGGCTTGTTGGACACCGTCGCCAGCGGGTTGAAGCCCTGCGAGATGAAACCGCCCATCTTGCCCTGGTTCATCAGCTCGAACATGTGCATCACGTCGAACGCGCCGGGGAACTTGGGCACCCAGTCGTAGCAGAAGTTGTTGTCCCTGGTCGCGGCCTTGCCGTAGTAGGACTTCATCAGGCTGTTGAAGAAGCGCGAGAAGTTGCTCCAGTAGTTGAACTGGTTGGGCCGCAGCGCCCTGGGCGTGAGCCGCTTGATGTAGCCCTCGTAGGTGGTGTCGCTGTCCATCGGCGCGCCCAGGTAGCCCGAAAGCACCTCGGCATAGGCGTTCATGTCGGTCACGCCCTGCACGTTGGAGTGCCCGCGCAGCGCATTCACGCCGCCGCCCGGCCGCCCCATGTTGCCCAGCAGCAGCTGGATCATCGCCATGGTGCGGATGTTCTGGCTGCCCACGGTGTGCTGCGTCCAGCCCAGCGCATAGCAGATGGTGCTGGTCTTGTCCGGCGCGGACATCTCGCCCAGCATTTCGCAGATCTTCAGGAACTTGTCCTTGGGCGTGCCGCAGATCTTCTCCACCATCTCCGGCGTGTAGCGGCTGTAGTGGTGCTTGAGCTGCTGATAGACGCACAGCGGATCCTGCAGGCTCTCATCGACCTTGACGAAACCGTCCTCGCCCAGCTGATAGCCCCAGGTGGACTTGTCGTACGAGCGCTTGGCCTCGTCGTAGCCGCTGAACAGGCCGTTTTCCAGCTTGAAGCCGGGCTTGAGCAGGAAGGTGGCATCGGTATTGAACTTGACGTAATCGTGGTGGATCTTGTCGTTGATCAAAAGCCAGTTGATGACGCCGCCGAGGAAGGCGATGTCACTGCCATTGCGGATGGGCGCGTAGAAATCCGCCACCGCCGAGGTGCGGTTGAAGCGCGGATCCACCGAGATCAGCTTGGCCTTGCGCTTCTGCATGGCCTCCACCACCCACTTGAAGCCAACCGGGTGGGCTTCGGCGGCATTGCCGCCCATCACAAGAATCAGATCGGCATTGCGAATGTCGGTCCATGAATTGGTCATCGCTCCGCGACCGAATGTCGGGCCCAGACTGGTCACCGTCGGTGCGTGTCAAACGCGTGCTTGTGTATCGATCCCCACCATGCCAAGGGCGCGTGCGACCTTGACCGAGATATAGCTGGATTCATTGGAAGACGAACTGCAGATCAGGAAACCGGTGGACAGCCAGCGGTTCACCGTCGTGCCGGCATCGTTCTTGAGCTGGAAGTTCGCATCCCGGTCCGCCTTCATGTGCTTGGTGATGCGGTTCAACGCGTCTTCCCAAGAGATGCGCTTCCATTCCTTGGTGCCGGGTTCGCGCACCTCGGGGAATTTGACGCGCCCGGGGGAGTTGATCATGTCCATCACGCCTGCGCCCTTGGGGCACAGCGAGCCGCGGCTCACGGGGTTGCCCGGGTCGCCCTCGACGTGGATCACCTTGCGCGTCGCATTCTTCGACTTGTCGCCCAGGGTGTAGATCAGCATGCCGCAACTCACCGAGCAGTACGGGCAGGTACTGCGGGTGACCGTGGCGGCGGTCAGCTTGTAGGCGCGTGTCTCGGCCAGCGCGGCGGTGGGTGAAAAGCCCAGGGCCACCATGCTGGAACCGAGCAGTCCCGCCCCGCTGACGCGGAAGAACTGTCTGCGGTGCATGTCCATCGGAAACTCTCCTTTCGGTTGTGGAGAAAAAGCCATGCTTCCGATGGCAGTAAAAAGCCCTGCTATCGAAAGATGCAAGGCCAGTCTAGGTATTTGGCAGGGTTTGTTACATCAGGTAAACCCTGATGCAAAGTCGCGTAGGCGCCTGCAGGGCGACTTTCGCTGCGCTACGGATGCGGCCCCCATGGAGCGGCCAGCAGCAACTGGTTGTTCTGCGCCTTCAGAAGCGGGCGCAGCTGCACGGCGAAGGCCAGAAAATCCTGGTCCTGAAACAGGCGGGCCCAGAAATCCCGCCGTTGCTCGTCGCCTTCAAAACGCCACAGGTGGATGAGCTGGTGCAGTTCCCCGGTATCCGAGGTGAAATAGCCGATCAGATTCTTGGCGAACCCTCCTGCCTCCAGCGCCGGCATGCCAAAGTCCCGGTACAGGCGTACGACCTCGGGCATCTTGCCCACGTAGACAGAGTAAGTGCGTTTTTCGTAAATGACTGGCATGGTTCAATCGCTTTCAAAAAAGCCATGAGAAAGGTACTGGAGCATTGTCAGCCAGCCCCATGAAGCCCAGAGGTTCGCAGGCTTCATTGCACAGCACCCACACCCCAAGACCGGCAGCGGCTGCCCACTGCGGCGGCCTCATTGCTTTACGGTGCCTTTCAGCCGCTTCATGAAACTGAGAAAGTGCGGCCAAAATTCAGCAAACAAGGGATTGGTGCGATTTTCAGCAGCACTTCACCGAAAAGCTTTTGTCCAACCACAAAAGCGGCGGTAGTCTGATCGTCAAATAGCTCTCGGCGGCGAACCAGCTCGACAATTCCCATTATTTCATCATGGTTCCCGGCCTCAAATACCAATGGCGCTTGGCTCACTGGATTTCCGTCAGAGTCAGCGATGTATTCGAGTGTGATGCGATAGCGATGTTGCTTCATGGAAAAACTCACAAGGATGATTGAGCAGTTTTTGGGCTGACGGCTGTGATGAATAGTCAGACAGAAATTAAAAATAATTATTCCAAATGGACAATATCGAGCAACTCTCCATCGTCAGCGGAAAGTACAAACTCATTATTTCCTACGTCAACCACAAAACGCGCTGGCTTTCTAAAGCGTTTGCCATGCTCGCGGACAGCCTCCGGAACTCTTGGATCATTGATATCCATAATTTCTTCCTCGTCATCTTCTTTCATTCCGATAGGCCTTCATTAGATCAACACCCGCAGTAAGCCGCGCCGGAGTGCGAGGCACGGAGGCACCCACAAGCGGAGCTTGTAGACGTCGGTTTGACCAAACGGTCAGGCTGGTGAAATGTGCGTCAACAATCGAACTACTCATTGGTCCTCTGACCTTGCCAATGGGCCGAAGAAACCAATGACCCGCTGAATCTTGCCTTCGTCATCTACTTCCATGAAGTCGATTCCTTCCGACAGTGACGTGCCGTCCGCTTGAACGACGCGCCAAGCAAAGCGAACGCATCCATGATGCGCATCGACGATGCTCGTTCTTCTAACCTTGGATCCGGGACGGCGAGCCAAGACCTTCGTGATGTGGGCAAGGAGTTCGTCGCTGTTTGCGGCATGGACAGTTGGGTCCGTATACGTGGCGCTGTGTGACCATATCGGTAAAAGCCGCTGACGACGAAGCTCTGGATCTGGCTCACACCAGACATTGCAGTACTCATCGACAAGTGCGCCAAGCGCGCCTGATTCTTGTTTTGCCATCTTGCGTCCCTGTTTATTTGAAGAGGCCTAACGAATTGTTAGGCCGCGGCTAACTTGAGCTTGCCGACACGCTGCAAGTTAACCGTTTGCCTTGCCAGCCACAGGTCATGTGCGTCCTGCATGGCGAGCCAACTCTCGGGGGAGCGACCAACAGCCTTGGAGAGGCGGAGCGCCATTTCAGGCGTGACCCGGCTAGAACCCTTGAGAATACGACTGAGAGTAGATGCAGCTACGTCTAGCTTGTTCGCAAGTTCGCGGCCACTGATGCCATTGGGCTCAAGATAGATGTCGGTGATGAACTCACCAGGATGAGGGGGATTGTGCATAGCCATTAGTGATAGTCCTCGTAGTCCAGAACATAGGCGTTTCCGTCCTTGAACTCGAACGTGACTCGCCAGTTGCCATTGACCGTAATTGACCAGCGCCCTCGTAGCTCACCTTTAAGCGGGTGAAGGCGAAACCCTGGAATATCCATGTCCTCGACTGTCTGGGCCGTGTCCAAGGCAGCCAGTTGCATCCGAAGCCGCTTAGCATGGCTGCCCTGAACGCCCAAGGTACTGCCTGTCTCAAAGATGCGACGCAGCCCTTTGTGTCGGAACGACTTGATCATGGCGTTAGTGTATCACGTTGCGCATCACGCAACAAGCGGCTTGACGTACAAACTAAACCACCCGCCTTAGTGGGTCGGCTTGAGCGTCATGTTAGGGCAGGCATAGCTTGTCCTGGTTATTCATAATGCCTTAAGTATGGTTCGCGCCATTTCCTTAACCGCTTCCCCACTCAAACCAAGAGTGTTCTTATTCAGATTGACATTGTTCATCCCACCAATGCGTTCGAGCCAAGCTCGGTGATATTTTTCTGAACTCGTGATAGTGCTGATGCGCGAAGTCTTGGTTTTTATCGAATCCCAGTTTCGATGAGTTGGATCGATATGCTGATAGTAGAGGTACGAAACGAAGAAGGTGGCACCGATGGTTGTGAGATGTTCACCGCCCTCAAAGGAAAACGAATGGTGTGTCTTAGTCGTGTGCGTCATCTTGTAGCTCTCTCAGGGCCGATAAGAAGTGGCCGTCAAAACCAAATGTGTATGATTTTTTACATGCCTAACGCCCTGAGTTAAGCCGCCGCCGTAGGCGGTCGGCTGCGACGAAGTGTTAGCCCAGGCACTCACGAAACTGTAAATGTGAAATGGCTGGGGCGGGCGCTGTGAAGGGTGTGGCCAGCTACCTTGATGCGCCCACAGTAAGTGAAATCGCTGTGATGCCGCACTCGGTGAAATAGATGAATTTCATCACCCATTGCCTCTGCGTTCAGCATCCGATTCTCGGCGAAGTGATCGGTAGGCCCTTCCCACTCAAGAGTTTCACCGGATAGGCGGTCTGCGTACTGCTCAGCGGATGCTTGCTTTTCTTCGGTGACGAAGAGGATGATTTTGTTATCGCCGCGCGGCGTGACAACACCGCGCGCAATTGCATGAAAACTTGTGTAGCCCCACAACTCCGCCAATGTTTGGCGAGAATAGGTGGCGCCTTTTGCAATTTTGGCAAATGAGATTGGCATTGTGCTGGAAATGGCTAACGCCCAAAGTAAGCCGCCCGCTGAAAGCGGGTCGGCTTGAGTGAAATGTTAGACACAAAGGAGTTTATTTTGACCGCCATGTGCATAAAACCAGCTTGTATGCCCGGTTGCAGTGATTGCAACTCCGCAATATCAGGAGACCGAATTCGTGAATTCGCAAGACGGTACGCATATCTACGCCTGCGTAGCCTCAATGAAATTGATAAAGGTGGAGTATTCGCAGGGATGACTCCGGCCAATGTGGTGCTGAATGGGTGTGATCTTGACAACGCAATAGATGCAGCCATAGAGCAGCAGGCTAACGCCCAAGATCAGCCGCGCGAAGCGTCGGCTGGAGCGAAAGGTTAGAACATGGACACCATCATCGAGCGCCTGCAAGAAGCTGGGGCGCAGCACAAAGGCACTGACCTTGGAGGGCTGCTGCAATGGGCAGCGTTGCACGTTGCAGGCCAGGATGAGGCAATGGCAGAACTGCGCAAAGATCTTGAAACGGAAGAGCGCGAGCGCCTGCGGCTGGAGTCTGCTTTGAACGTTGCCAAGGAAGCCGCCGAATCGGCGCTTGCCGCAATCACTGCTGGCATGTTCGAGCCAGTTGAGCTGTCGCGCGACTACACCGGGCATATCAACATCATGGCGGGGCATGGAGACCCGGATTACCTGAATAAATCGGGGAACAGCATCCGGCATATTGACCTGCGCGAAAAGCCACCGCGCAAAAAGAAGACTGCTAACTACGATTAGACGACACAGATGCTACCGGCGTCGGTCAGCCAACACAATCGATTTCGACGCGACACACTGGTAAACCCTGATTTCTTGTCGTTTACCCAAACCTAAAATTTCCCGGATGGCTGCCCATCCCGATGAACCCGACACCGCACCCCGCCAGCCCAAGCTGCTGGAGCGCATGCGCATCCATCTGCGCACCCGCCATTACAGCCTGCGGACGGAAGAATCGTATCTGGATTGGGCACGGCGCTTCATTCTGTATCACAACAAACGCCATCCGCAAGAGATGGGCGCGGCGGAGGTGGAGGCTTTCCTGAGCCATCTGGCGGTCGATCGGCAAGTGTCGGCTTCCACGCAAAACCAGGCCAAGGCGGCGCTGCTCTACCTGTACAGACAGGTGCTGGGCATTGATCTGCCGTGGCTTGATGAGGTGGTGCAGGCGCGGCGCCCGCGGCGCTTGCCGGTGGTGCTCACGCCTGCCGAGGTGCGTTCGCTGCTGCAGCACATGCAGGGCACGGCAGGGTTGATTGCTGAGCTGCTCTACGGCACCGGCATGCGCTTGATGGAAGGCCTGCGTTTGCGGGTGAAGGATGTGGAGTTTGCCCGGCGCGAGGTGGTGGTGCGCGAAGGCAAAGGGGGCAAGGACCGCATTACCGTGCTGCCCGAAAACCTGATCATCCCGCTGCAGACGCAATTGCAGAAGGCGCGCGCGCTGCATGAGAAGGACCTGGCCGACGGCTTCGGCCGGGTGCTGCTGCCGGGGGCCTTGGGCGTCAAGTACCCGAATGCGGACAAGAGCTGGGCGTGGCAGTGGGTGTTTCCCTCACCGGTGCGTTCGATGGACCCACGCCCGGATGCGCGCACAGGCGAGCACCTGGAGCGGCGCCACCATGTGTACCCCGAATCGGTGCAGCGCGCGGTGCGCGAGGCGGCGCGCGCCGCACGAATAGCAAAGCCCGTGACGCCGCATGTGCTGCGCCATTCGTTTGCCACGCACCTGCTGCAGGCGGGCTATGACATTCGCACCGTGCAGGAGCTGCTGGGCCATGCGGATGTGAACACCACGATGATCTATACGCATGTGATGAACAAGGGCGGGCGCGGGGTGCTGAGCCCGCTGGATGCGCTGTAGCCTGGACTTGGACACCCTCCAAGCAAGCTTTGTACCGTCAGCTGCCAGCCTTGGATGTGCGCTGGGCAGGCGGCTTGGCGGCAGGGGGAGCTTCGTTTGCTGCGTCAGCACGCTCGGTGAGCTTGCCCGTCGCGTACTTGTGCAACACGCTTGCGATCAGGGTTTGGTAGGGCAGCCCCTCTGCAAGGGCCTTGACCTGGATATCTTGCAGATCGCCGGAAGAAAGCCGGATGTTCACCCGGCGATCCTTGATGGCGGTGGCACGGGCGGCAGCTTTGAACCTTGCCAGTTCCGACTTGGTGGCAACGGACTTGAGCACGCCTTTTTCATACGCGTGCAGCAGTTCGGTTTCGTATGCATCAGTGTTCGGCATCGTGATCACCTGGGTTCAAGTATTTGCGAGTTGCTTTCCGGCTTGGAATGGCGGTCTTGAGGAAGAAGTAGTCCTCCTGCTCCACAAACGGCACCAGATAGGCATAGCCTTCGCTGGCAACAACCAGTACCTTCTGGTTCGGGTACTTTGAGGGGTTTGGGTGTGCAAGGATGTCCAGCAAACCCCCGCCATCCATGGCGACAACCATCTGCTCAAACGAGATTCCTCGCGTGAGCTGCAATTGACTGTTCTTGTCCGCGCTCCACCGAAACGGCTTCATGAACTCAGTCTAGCGTAGTGTGTGCCTTTTGTCTTCTTGATTTTTGTGAAACACGTTGATGTCGAATGCTTACATCAGGTGAAATCAGCAGGCGGAATACGGATGTCCACGCGCGGGGGCTCAAATTCAATGTCCGCTCCACCCGGCATTTCCAGCGCGGCCGCAATATCGTCGTGCTGCTGCTTCAAACGTTGCCCATCCACAAACACCCTCAACTCTCCCGGCGCAAACGCACTCCAGGTTTCATTGCTGGTCAGCGGCGCGGTGGCAATCACCGCCACGCGGTCGGTGGGGGTGGTGCAGGTGGCGAAGTCCAGGCTCAGGTCTTCGTCACTCAATTGCGCGGTGGCAAAGGGGTGGCGCCGCTCTATGGAGCACAGGTGGGTGGTGGCGTGCGCCCACAGCGCCTCGCCGTTGGAGAGCAGGAAATTGAAGGTTCCGCGCGGTGCAATCTGCGCGGCCAGCTCTCGTAATGTGAGCGTGAGCTCGGCCACGCTGGGCACGCCGGCGTGCGATTTGGCCAGCTCCTGCATGATCCAGCAGAAAACGTGCTCGCTGTCGGTGCTGCCCACGGGATGAAAACCGGCGTGCAGGCGCGGGCGAAAGTCCTTCAGGTCGCCGTTGTGCGCGAACACCCAGTAGCGGCCCCAGAGCTCGCGCACGAAGGGGTGGCAGTTTTCCAGTGCTACCCGGCCCTGCGTCGCCTTGCGGATGTGGGCGATGACGTTGCGGCTTTTGATGGGATAGCGGCGGATGAGCTCGGCCACCGGGGAATCCACCGCGCGCTGGTGGTCGACGAAGTGGCGCAGGCCCTTGCCCTCGAAGAAGGCGATGCCCCAGCCATCCACATGGTCCGCCGTATGGCCCGCGCGTTCGGCGAAGCCGGTGAAGCTGAAGGTCACGTCGGTCGGGGTGTTGGCATTCATGCCCAGCAGCTGGCACATCGGCGCTTTCCAGTCCTTGCCATGGTGTGGCAGGCGCGCCGATTATGGGCGCCCGGGCGGCTGGGCGGGCCTGCATTGCAAGCTCATGTAAAAATGCCGCCCCAAACACACACCGCGCAGCCGCCTGCGCAACCCGAGGAGAAATCACCATGTTGATCGGAGTGCCCGCCGAGACCCTGGCCGGCGAAAAGCGCGTGGCCACCGTGCCCGATGCCGTTGAAAAGCTCATCAAGCTGGGCTTTGCGGTCGCCATCCAGTCGGGCGCCGGCGACGGCGCCAACTTCAGCGACGAGGCCTACCGTGCCGCCGGCGCCGAGGTGCTGCCGGACGCTGCATCGCTGTGGGCGAAGTCGGACATCGTCTTCAAGGTGCGCCCACCCTCCAGCGAGGAAGTGGCGCTGATGCGCGACGGCGGCACGCTGATCGGCTTCATCTGGCCGGCGCAGAACCCGCAGCTGATGGAGCAGCTCAAGGCAAAGAAGGCCACGGTGCTGGCCATCGACTGCCTGCCGCGCACGCTCTCGCGCGCGCAGAAGATGGATGCGCTGACTTCCACGGCCGGTGTCTCGGGCTACCGCGCCGTGATCGAGGCGGCGAACGCCTTCGGCCGTTTCTTCAACGGCCAGATCACGGCGGCGGGCAAGGTGCCGCCGGCGCGGGTGTTCATCGCCGGCGCCGGCGTGGCGGGCCTTGCGGCCATCGGCACGGCGGCCAATCTGGGCGCCGTGGTGCGGGCCAACGACACGCGCGCCGAGGTGGCGGACCAGGTCAAGTCGCTGGGCGGCGAGTTCGTCAAGGTGGATTACGAGGAAGAAGGCTCTGGCGGCGGCGGCTACGCCAAGGTGATGAGCGAGGGCTTCCAGGCCGCGCAGCGCCAGATGTACGCCACCGAGGCCAGCAACGCCGACATCATCATCACCACCGCGCTGATTCCGGGCAAGCCCGCGCCCAAGCTGATCACCGCCGAGATGGTGCAGAGCATGAAGCCCGGCAGCGTCATCGTGGACATGGCCGGCGAGCAGGGCGGCAACTGCGAGCTGACCGTGCCGGGCGAGGCGGTGGTGCGCCACGGCGTGACCATCGTCGGCTATACCGACCTGCCTTCGCGCCTGGCCAAGCAATCGTCCACGCTGTATGCCACCAACCTGCTGCGCCTGACGGAAGAACTCTGCAAGGCCAAGGATGGCGTGGCCGTGGTCAACATGGAAGACGACGCGATCCGCGGCCTGACCGTGGCCAAGGACGGCGAGATCACCTGGCCGGCGCCGCCGCTTAAAGCCCCCCCGGCGCCCGCGCCCAAGGCGGCAGCGGCGCCCATGCCCGAGAAAAAATCCGCCCACGGCCCGGGCGCGCCGATGTCCGGCAAGACGCTGTCCATCGTGTTCGCGGTGCTGGCGGTGCTGTTCTGGGCCATAGGCGCCTATGCGCCCGCGGCCTTCCTCGGGCACCTGACGGTGTTCGTGCTGGCCTGTTTCATTGGCTACATGGTGGTGTGGAACGTCACGCCTTCGCTGCACACGCCCTTGATGAGCGTGACCAATGCCATCTCCAGCATCATCGCCATCGGCGCGCTGATCCAGATCGCGCCGCCCGGCATGGGTGAGAACGGGCGACCGGACACCTTGATTCTCTGGCTCGCGTTTGCGGCGCTGGTGCTGACCGGCATCAACATGTTCGGCGGCTTTGCCGTCACCAAGCGCATGCTGGCGATGTTCCGCAAGTAAGCCCAGAACCACCCACGAAAGAGAACAACCATGTCTGCAAGCCTTGTGACGGTGGCCTACCTGGGTGCCGCCATCCTCTTCATCCTGAGCCTGGGAGGGCTCTCCAACCCCGAAACCTCGCGCCGCGGCAACCTGCTGGGCATGGTGGGCATGGCGATCGCCGTGCTGGCCACCATCTTCGGGCCGCGCGTGCATGCCTCGGGCATTGCCTGGATCATTGCCGCGCTGGTGATTGGCGGGGGCATAGGCCTGTGGGCCGCGCGCATCGTGAAGATGACGCAGATGCCCGAGCTGATCGCGCTGATGCACAGCCTGGTGGGCCTGGCCGCGTGCATCGTGGGTTTTGCCAGCTATGTGGATACCTCCATCCAGTTCCAGGGCGCCGAGAAAATCATCCACGAGGTGGAGATCTACATCGGCATCCTGATTGGCGCCTACACCTTCTCGGGCTCCATCATTGCGTTCGGCAAGCTCTCGGGCAAGATCGGCGGCAAGCCGGTGCTGCTGCCCGGGCGCCATTGGCTCAACCTCGTCGTGCTGCTGGTGATTCTCTGGTTCGGCAAGCAGTTCCTGGCCGCGCCCGACGCGCAGGCCGGCATGGCGCCGCTGCTCATCATGACGGTGCTGGCGCTGGCGCTGGGCGTACACATGATCATGGCCATCGGCGGCGCGGATATGCCCGTCGTCATCTCCATGCTCAACAGCTATTCGGGCTGGGCGGCGGCGGCCACGGGCTTCATGCTCAGCAACGACCTGCTGATCGTCACCGGTGCGCTGGTGGGTTCCTCCGGCGCCATCCTCTCCTACATCATGTGCAACGCGATGAATCGCAATTTCGTCAGCGTGATCGCCGGCGGCTTCGGCTCGGGCGGCGGCGCATCGACCGCCAAGAAGGGCGATCCGGCCGAGCCCCAGGGCGAGGTGACGCCGATCAGCGCGGTGGAAACCGCCGAGCTGCTGCGCGAATCCAAGAGCGTGGTGATCGTGCCCGGCTACGGCATGGCGGTGGCCCAGGCGCAGCACACGGTGTATGAAATCACGCAGACCCTGCGCGAGAAGGGCGTTCAAGTCCGCTTCGCGATCCACCCGGTGGCGGGCCGCATGCCCGGCCACATGAACGTGCTGCTGGCCGAGGCCAAGGTGCCCTACGACATCGTGATGGAGATGGACGAGATCAACGAGGACTTCCCCGATACCGACGTGGCGATGGTGATCGGCGCCAACGACATCGTGAACCCCAGCGCCGCCGAAGACCCGGCAAGCCCCATCGCCGGCATGCCGGTGCTGGAGGTCTGGAAGGCCAGGACCAGCATCGTGATGAAGCGCTCGATGGCCTCGGGCTATGCGGGCGTGGACAACCCGCTGTTCTACAAGGACAACAACCGCATGCTGTTCGGCGATGCCAAGAAGATGCTGGACGAGGTGCTGGTGGCGCTCAAGGGCTGACATTGGCCCTCCGCGGGGAAAGGAAACCCGCATTCGCCCGCCCGGGCGGCAAGGCATAATGGGTAAAAAAGCACGACCGTGCCTTTTTGCGGTACTGGCCGCAGGCAAGGTCAGACGACATCAACCCCGCAACAGGAGACTTGACGATGACCGACCGCCCCTGGCTTGCCGCCTACCCGCAAGGCGTGCCCGCCGATATCGACGCCTCGCAATACCAGTCGCTGGTGCAGCTGATGGAGCAGGCCTTCCGCGATTTCGCCAATCGCACGGCCTACAGCTTCATGGGCAAGGACACGACGTTTGCGCAGACCGATGCGCAAAGCCGCCAGCTCGCGGCCTACCTGCAGAGCCTGGGCCTGGAGCGTGGCGCGCGCGTGGCCCTGATGATGCCCAACATCCCGCAGTACCCGGTGGCGGTGGCGGCGGTGCTGCGCGCGGGCTTCGTGGTGGTCAACGTCAACCCGCTCTACACCCCGCGCGAGCTGGAGCACCAGCTCAAGGATTCAGGGGCGCAGGCCATCATCATCATCGAGAACTTCGCCGCCACGCTGCAGGCCTGCATCGCCGCCACGCCGGTCAAGCACATCGTGCTGTGCGCGATGGGCGACCGGCTCGGCCTGATCAAGGGCGCGATCGTCAACCACGTGGTGCGCAAGGTCAAGAAGATGGTGCCGGCGTTCGAGCTGCCCGGCGCGGTGCGCTTCAACGATGCGCTGGCCAAGGGTGGCGGCGCCAAATTCACCGCCCCGGCCATCCAGCCCGACGACATCGCGCTGCTGCAATACACCGGCGGCACCACGGGCGTATCCAAGGGCGCGGTGCTGCTGCACCGCAACATCATCGCCAACGTGCTGCAGTCCGAGGCCTGGAATTCGCCGGTGATGGCCAAGGTGCCGGCGGGCGAGCAGCCCACCAGCATCTGCGCGCTGCCGCTGTATCACATCTTCGCCTTCACGGTGAACATGATGCTGTCCATGCGCACCGGCGGCAAGACGGTGCTGATCCCCAATCCGCGCGATCTGGCGGCCACGCTCAAGGAACTCTCCAAGCACCGCTTCCACAGTTTCCCGGCGGTGAACACGCTGTTCAACGGGCTGGCCAACCACCCGGATTTCGCCACCGTGGACTGGAGCCACCTCAAGGTCTCGGTGGGCGGCGGCATGGCGGTGCAGAGCGCGGTGGCCAAGCTCTGGCTGGAGAAGACCGGCTGCCCGATCTGCGAGGGCTACGGCCTGTCGGAAACCAGCCCGTCGGCGAGCTGCAACCCGGTCACGTCGCAGGAGTTTTCCGGCACCATCGGCGTGCCGATTCCCAGCACCTGGCTGCGCATCCTGGACGATGACGGCAAGGACATTTCCACCAGCGGCCAGCCGGGCGAGATCGGCATCAAGGGCCCGCAGGTCATGGCCGGCTACTGGCAGCGCCCGGACGAGACGGCCAAGGTCATGACGCCCGACGGCTATTTCAAGACCGGCGACATCGGCACCATGGACGAGCGCGGCTACTTCAAGATCGTCGATCGCAAGAAGGACATGGTGCTGGTGAGCGGCTTCAACGTCTACCCCAACGAGGTCGAGGACGTGGTGGCGCAGATGCCGGGCGTGATGGAGTGCGCCGTCGTCGGCGTGCCGGACGAGAAGACCGGCGAGGCCGTCAAGCTGATCATCGTCAAGAAGGACGAGAGCCTGACCGAGGAGCAGGTGCGCCAGTTCTGCCACGACAACCTCACCGGCTACAAGCGTCCCAAGGTGATCGAATTCCGCACCGAGCTGCCCAAGACCCCCGTGGGCAAGATCCTGCGGCGCATGCTGCGCGACCAGACCTGAGCCGCGCAGAGAACGCCTGGGTGACCACCGCCATCCTGAGCGCGCTGCCCGAGGAGCAGGGCCGCCTGGTCGAGGCGCTGCAGGGGCGGCGCACCCTGGCCCATGCCGGACGCGCCTTCCACACGGGTCTGCTGCACGGCAAGCCCGTGGTGCTGGCGCTCTCGGGCATAGGCAAGGTGGCGGCGGCGATCACCGCCACGCTGCTCATCGAGCGCCTGGGCGCGCGTCGGATCGTCTTCACCGGCGTCGCGGGCGGCCTGGGCGATGGCGTGCAGGTGGGCGATGTCGTGGTTGCAAGCAACACGCTGCAGCACGACATGGATGCTTCGCCGATCTTCCCGCGCTGGGAACTGCCCGGCCAGGGACGCACGCTGCTGCCCTGTGATCCCGCGTTGAGCACTCTGCTTTTGGAAGCTGCCGGCACAGGTGTGACAAGTGCCGCGACTGCTTTTTCTTCAAATACCGCCATCCACCAGGGCCTGATCGTGAGCGGCGACCGTTTCATCAGCACGGCCGCTGAATGCACGCGGCTGCGCAGCAGCCTGCGGGCTGCGGGCCACGATGCGCTGGCGGTGGAAATGGAGGGCGCGGCCGTCGCACAGGCCTGCCACGACCACGGCGTGGCCTGCGCCATCGTGCGCACGATTTCCGACCGCGCCGACGACAGCGCGCATGTCGATTTCAGCCGCTTCCTGCGCGAGGTCGCCAGCGGCTATTCCGAGCGGATCATCACCGCCCTGATGCGCTCAGCCGCCCTCTGAGCGCCTGGGCCACACCCGCGCCAGCACGGCGCGCCAGTCCCCGGATTTCATTCCCGGCCAAGGGTTTTCCCTAGTGAAAATTCCGGTTTTCCTACTTGTATTTAGTTATTTTTTATAAATAATTAAAGGCATGAACACACCAGCATCGCCCCGTTCGGAAGATCTGTCGGTGGAAATCACCGGCGCGGACCACCAGATCGCCGTCGTACGCCTGACGCGCGTGACCAAGCGCAATGCGCTCTCCGACGGCCTGATCGCCGCGCTGCGCGATGCCTTCCAGAATCTGCCCGCCAGCGTGCGCGCGGCGGTGCTGTGCGGCGCGGGCGAGCATT
This sequence comes from Comamonas badia DSM 17552, assembly GCF_000484635.1. Lineage (GTDB taxonomy): Bacteria > Pseudomonadota > Gammaproteobacteria > Burkholderiales > Burkholderiaceae_C > Comamonas_C > Comamonas_C badia. The sequence goes on from NZ_AXVM01000003.1 coordinate 286,879, forward strand.
TCAGCGCTGGGCTGGATCTGTCGGAACTCAAGGAGCGCGACGCCGGCCAGGGCCTGCACCATTCGCGCGGCTGGCATGTGGCGCTGGACGCCATCGAGCACGGTCCGGTGCCAGTCGTCGCCGCGCTGCACGGCGCGGTGGTCGGCGGCGGGCTCGAACTCGCGGCCGCAGCGCACGTGCGCGTGGCCGATGCCAGCACCTTCTATGCGCTGCCCGAGGGCTCGCGCGGCATCTTCGTCGGCGGCGGCGGCTCGGTGCGCATTCCCAAGCTGATTGGCGCGCACCGCATGCTGGACATGATGCTCACCGGCCGCGTCTACGACGCCGAGGCCGGCGAGCGCCTGGGCTTTGCCCAGTACCTGGTGCCCCAGGGCCAGGCCTTCGCCAGGGCGATGGAGCTGGCCGAGCGCATCGCCACCAACGCGCCGCTGACCAACTACGCGCTGATGCACGCGCTGCCGCGCATCGCCGAGCAGCCGGCCGACCACGGCTACCTGACCGAGGCGCTGATGGCGGCGATTGCGCAATCCGCACCCGACGCCAAGCAGCGCGTGCGCGACTTCCTTGCCGGCAAGGAAGGCACCAAGGTCAAGAAGGCCTGAACGGCGCATGGCAGGAACGCGCGCAGCATCGAAGGAAAACCGCATGAGCACCCCGAAATTCCGCCCCTTCACCTATGGCGTCACGCGCGTGGCGACGCGCGACGGCGCTGGCGGCGTGCAGTACCTGGCGGCCGAGCAGCCGCTGGCGGCGTTTGACGCGCGCATGTCCGACCGGCTGGCGCACTGGGCGCGCACCACGCCGGACACCCTCTTCCTGGCGCAGCGCGAGCGGCTGGCCGATGGCAGCCTGGGCGACTGGCGCCACGTGACCTACGCGCAGGCGCTGGATGCCGCGCGGCGCATCGGCCAGGCGCTGCTCGCGCGCGGCCTGTCGGCCGAACGGCCGGTGATGATCCTGAGCGAAAACAGCCTGGAGCACGCGTTGCTGGCGCTTGCCTGCCTGTGGATCGGCGTGCCCTGGGCGCCGATCTCGCCGCCGTACTCGATCGTCAGCAAGGATTTCGGCAAGCTGCGCCACATCATGGGGCTGCTCACCCCCGGCCTGATCTGGGCCGATGACGGCGCGCGCTATGGCGCGGCGATCGCCGCCACCGCACCGCCCGACGCGGAACTGGTGCTTTCGCGCGGGCTTGACGCGCCGGCGCTCGCCGGCCGGGCGATCACGCCGCTGGAGGCGCTGCTGGCGACCGAGGCGAGCGCCGCGGTCGATGCCGCGCAGGCCGCGACCGGGCCCGACACCATCGCCAAGTTTCTCTTCACCAGCGGCTCGACCAAGAACCCGAAGGCGGTCATCAACACCCACCGCATGCTGTGCGCCAACCAGCAGCAGATGCGCCAGTCCATGCCCACGCTGGAGCAGGAAAAGCCGGTACTGGTGGACTGGCTGCCGTGGAACCACACCTTTGGCGGCAACCACAACTTCGGCCTGGTGCTGTCCAACGGCGGCACGCTCTACATCGACGACGGCCGGCCGATGCCCGCGCTCGTGGGCGAGACGCTGCGCAACCTGCGCGAGATCGCGCCGACGCTGTACTTCAACGTGCCCACCGGCTTCGAGGCGATCGCGCAGGCCATGAAGCAGGATGCGCAGCTGCGCCGCAACCTGCTCTCGCGCGTCAAGATGTTCTTCTACGCCGGCGCCTCGCTGCCGCAGTCCGTCTGGGATGCGCTGAGCGAAAGCGAGGAGGCCGAACTCGGCGAGCGCATCGTGATGACCTGCGGCTTCGGCATGACCGAATCCTCGCCCTATGGCCTGTTCCCGACCGGCCCCGACATCCGCGCCGGCGAACTGGGCGTGCCCACCCCGGGCATGGAATGCAAGCTGGCACCGGTGGACGGCAAGATCGAGCTGCGCTACCGCGGCCCCAACATCACGCCCGGCTACTGGCGCACGCCCGATGCCACGGCCGAATCGTTCGACGAGGAAGGGTTCTTCCGCACCGGCGACGCGGTGCAATGGATCAAGCCCGAAGACACGCACCAGGGCCTGCGTTTCGACGGCCGCATCGCCGAGGATTTCAAGCTTTCCACCGGCACCTTCGTGAGCGTCGGTCCGCTGCGCGCCCGGGCCATCGCCGCGGGCGCGCCCTACATCCAGGACGTGGTCGTCACCGGCCTGAACCGCAAGGAAGTCGGCGCGCTGGTCTTCACCACGGCGGCGGTGCGCAGCCTGGCCGGCGTGGCGGCCGACGCGCCGCTCGCCGACGTGCTGCGCCACCCGGCGGTGGTCGCCCATTTCACCGGCGTGGCGGGCGAACTGGCGCGCAGCGCCACCGGCAGCGCCAGCCGCATCGCGCGCCTGACCTTGCTGGCCGAGCCGCCGTCGATCGACAAGGGCGAGGTGACCGACAAGGGTTCGATCAACCAGCGCGCCGTGCTCAAGGTGCGCGAGGCGCTGGTGCAGGCGCTGTACGACGAGGCGCCGGAGGTGCTGGTCATCAAGCCGGGGGCGCAGCCATGACGAAATGACGGGTCCCGTCATGGCGCGCGGCGCCGTCATCGAAGCGCACCGAGGCCATTTCGTCATTCACACACACAGGAACCACCATGAAACAACGCGGATTTTTTACGGCCTTCAAAGACGTCTGGATGCTGGACGGCGTGCGCACGCCCATGGTTGATTACTGCGGCGCGCTGGGCCACATCAGCCCGACCGACCTGGGCATCAAGGCGGCGCGCGAGGCGCTGAAACGCGCGGGCGTCGCCGCCGGCGACATCGGCTCGGTCGTCACCGGCAACATGGCGCCGGGCGACTTCGACCAGTTCTTTCTGCCGCGCCACATCGGCCTGTACGCCGGCGTGCCGGTGGAGGTGCCGGCCATCATGGCGCAGCGCATCTGCGGCACCGGCTTCGAGCTGTTTCGCCAGGCCGGCGAGCACGTGCAGGGCGGCGCCTGCGAAGCGGCGCTGGTGGTGGGCACCGAGAGCATGACGCGCAACCCGATTGCCGCGTTCGAGCACCGCACCGGCTTCAAGCTGGGCGCGCCGGTGGGCTTCAAGGACTACATGTGGGAGGCACTGAAGGATCCGGCGCCCGGCATCAACATGATCCAGACGGCCGAGAACCTGGCCAAGAAGTACGGCATCACGCGCGAGCAGGTCGATGCGTTCGCCAGCGAGTCTTTCGCGCGCGCCGTGGCGGCGCAGCAAAGCGGCTTTCTGGCCGGCGAGATCGTGCCGGTGGTGACCGAAAAGTTCGAGCTGGAAGGCTACAAGCCGCGCGGCATCAAGCTGCAAGGCAAGACCACCGAAGTCGCGCAGGACACGCACCCGCGCCCCTCGCCCATCGAGGTGCTGGCCAAGCTGCGGCCGGTGTTCGAGGGCGGCGTGCAGACCGGCGGCAACTCGTCGGCGCTGGTCGATGCGGCGGCGGCCGCCGTGGTGGCCAGCGGCGCGTATGCCAAGGCCAACGGCAAGCAGCCGCTGGCGCGCATCGTCGGCGCCGCGGCCGTGGGCGTGCCGCCCGAGATCATGGGCATCGGCCCGGCCCCCGCCATCCGCCTGCTGCTGGAGCGCACCGGCCTGAAGCTCGACGACATCGGCCGCATCGAGATCAACGAGGCGCAGGGCGCGCAGACGCTGGCCGTGGCCAAGGAGCTGGGGCTCGACTTGGCCAAGCTCAACGTCAACGGCGGCGCCATCGCGCTGGGCCACCCGCTGGCGGCTACCGGCGTGCGCCTGACCCTCACCGTGGCGCGCGAGATGCGCCGCGCGGGGGTCAAGTGGGGGATCAGTTCGGCCTGCGTCGGCGGCGGTCAGGGCATGGCGCTGCTGCTGGAAAACCCGGCGGTCTGAGTTTCAAGCCAAATTGGCCTCCAGCGCTTATGTAGCAAGTGCTGGCAGCTATCAACCAAGGAGTAACAGCCATGCAGATCCAGGGACAGGCGGCACTCGTCACCGGCGGCGGTTCCGGCCTGGGCGAGGCCACGGCGCGCGCACTGGCGCGCTTGGGCGCCAAGGTGACGGTGCTGGACATGAACCGCGAGCACGCCGAGCGCGTCGCAAAGGAGATCGGCGGCCTGGCGATCCCGGTGGACGTGACCAGCGGTGACGGCATGCAGGCCGCGATCGCGCAGGCGGCAGCCGCGCACGGCCCGGCACGCATCCTGATGCAGATCGCCGGCATCGGCACGGCCAAGCGCATCGTCGGCAAGGATGGCAATCCGGCGCCGCTCGAAGACTTCATCAAGGTGGTCAACGTCAACCTCGTCGGCACCTACAACGCCGCGCGCCTGTTCGCCGCCGCCTGTGCCAAGCTGGAACCGATGGAAGACGGCGAGCGCGGCGCCATGGTGTTCACCGCCAGCGTGGCGGCGTTCGACGGCCAGGTCGGCCAGCAGGCCTACAGCGCCAGCAAGGGCGGCGTGGTCGGCATGACGCTGCCGATGGCGCGCGATCTGGCGCAGCATGGCATCCGCGTCTGCACCATCGCGCCCGGCCTGTTCGCCACGCCGCTGATGAAGACGCTGCCCGAGCCGGTGCAACAATCGCTGGCGGCCAGCATTCCCTTCCCCTCGCGCCTGGGCAAGCCCGAGGAATTCGCCGACCTTGCCTGCCACATCGTCACCAACGGCCATCTCAATGGCGAGGTGATCCGCCTGGACGGCGCACTGCGCATGGCACCTCGATGAGGGGAGGTTTGGCGTGAAATCCGCCTAACGCCTAACGCCTAACGCCTCACGCCTAACGCCTCACGCCTCACGCCTCACGCCTCACGCCTCACGCCTCACGCCCAACCTCTCATGAAAACAACCACCTACGAAGTGAAAGTGATGTTCGGCGACTGCGACCCGGCCGGCATCGTCTTTTTCCCCAATTTCAGCAAATGGATGGACGCCTCGTCGCTGGATTTCTTCCGCCAGTGCGGCGTGCCGCCCTGGCGCGAATTGAAGGAATCGCACGGCATCATCGGTACGCCGCTGCTGGAAATCCACACCAAGTTCATGCGGCCCGCCACCTATGGTGATGTGCTGCAGGTACACACCAGCATCGAGACCTGGAACGCCAAGACCTTTGTGCAGAAGCATGCCGTGATGAACGCTGACGTGCTGCTGTGCGAGGGCCGAGAGACCCGCGCCTTCTGCATTCATCCGGAAGGCGGACGCCTGCAGGCGATCCCCGTGCCCGATTTCATCAAGGAGCGCTGCGCCTGACACAGGCGCTCGCCTCTCTTTCCCCTTTTTTCAACGCGCACTCCAGGAGACACCATGAAGCGCTTGCATCTCAAGGCCCTCGTGGCCGCCGCCACCCTCGCCGCCAGCGGCGCGGCGCTGGCCGACATCACCATAGGCGTGGTCGCGCCACTCACCGGCCCGGCCTCCGGCCTGGGCATTCCCGTGGGCAACGAGGTCAAGCTCTGGCCCAAGGAGATCGCGGGCGAGAAGCTCAACGTGATCCTGCTGGACGACGCGTCCGACCCGACCAACGGCGTGAAGATCGCGCAGAAATTCGTCACGCAGGACAAGGTGGACGTCATCATGGGCTCGGTCGCCACGCCGGTGGCCGCTGCCATTTCGCAGGTGGCGGATGAATCCAGGACGCCGCAGATCTCCTGGTCGCCGGTGGCCACGCCGGCCGGCAAGGACCACTGGCTGTTCCGCCTGCCGCAGTCCAACGCGGTGATGGGCCACGCCATCATCGAGCACATGAAGAAGCAGGGCGTGAAATCCGTCGGCTTCCTCGGCTACAGCGATGCCTATGGCGAGACCTGGCTGGTGGACTTCAAGCCGCAGGCCGAGGCCGCCGGCATCCAGTTCGGCCCGGTGGAGCGCTTCGCGCGCGCCGATACCAGCGTGACGGGACAGGCGCTCAAGCTGGTGTCCGCCAACCCGCAGGCCATCCTCGTCGTTGCCTCCGGCAGCGGCGCGGCCATGCCTGAAGTGGCGCTGCGCGAGCGCGGCTACAAGGGCATCGTCTACCAGACGCACGCCGCGGCCACCAGCGACCTGATGCGCGTGGGCGGCAAGGCGGTGGAGGGCACCTATGTGGTCTCCGGCCCGGCGGTGCTGGCCGAGCAGCTGCCCGATGCCCACCCCTCCAAGGCCGAGGCGATCAAATTCGTGACGCAGTACGAAAAGGCCTACGGCCCCGGTTCGCGCAACCAGTTTGCCGGCCACGCCTACGATTCCATGATCGTGATGGAAAAGGCCGTGCCCATGGCGCTCAAGGTGGCCAAGCCCGGCACGCCCGAATTCCGCGCCGCGCTGCGCGACGCCTTCGAGCACCTGGGCCGCACCGTGCTGGCCCACGGCGTGCTGGACTGGACCGCCCAGGACCACTGGGGCTACACCAAGGACACCGGCGTGATGATGAAGGTGGTGGACGGCAAGTTCAAGGTCGAAAACTGATAGGCAAATCAGCGTTTGGCGCCGTAACTGCGGCGCTAGACGCTATTTTTTTGGATAGATGATGGCCGACTACGATCCCAGCACCGGCGACCGCGTTTTCCTGCTGGAACAGGTGCTGCACGCCAGCGCCCAGTGGCGGGCGCTGCCGCCGTTTGCCGACACCGATGCAGCGCTGGCCGCGCAGGTGCTGGAGGAAGCCGGCAAGTTCGTGGCAGAGGTGATTGCACCGCTGAACCGCGTGGGCGACGAGGTGGGCGCGCGCTGGCACGCCGGCGTGGTCACCATGCCGCCGGGCTTTGCCGACGCCTACCGCCAGTTCTGGCAGGGCGGCTGGCCGGCGCTCGCAAGCGATCCGGCGCATGGCGGCCAGGGGCTGCCTGCCGTGCTGGAGGCGCAGCTCTACGAGATGCTCAGCGGCGCCAACCATGGCTGGACCATGGCGCCGGGCCTGCTGCACGGCGCCTATGAGTGCCTGCGCCACCACGGCAGCGAGCCACTGAAGGCGCAGTACCTGGAAAAAATCGCCACCGGCGAATGGCTGGCCACCATGTGCCTGACCGAGCCGCAGGCCGGCAGCGATCTGGGGCTGGTGAGCACCCGCGCGCTGCCGCAGGCCGATGGCAGCCACCTGATCAGCGGCAGCAAGATTTTCATCAGCGGCGGCGAACACGACCTCACCGACAACATCGTGCACCTGGTACTGGCGCGCGAGCCCGGCGCGCCCGCCGGGCCCAAGGGCTTGTCGCTGTTTCTCGTGCCCAAGTTCTACGCCGATGGCACGCGCAGCGCCGTCAGATGCGAGGGCATCGAAGAGAAGATGGGCCTGCATGGCAGCCCCACCTGCGCGATGCGCTTGGACGCCGCGCGCGGCTGGATCGTCGGCGCGCCGGGCCGCGGTCTGGCGGCGATGTTCGTGATGATGAACGCGGCGCGCCTGCATGTGGCGCTGCAGGGCCTGGGTCTGCTCGATGCCGCCTGGCAGAAGGCCGACGCCTACGCGCGCGAGCGGCGCCAGATGCGCGCCCCGGGCAGCACCTCAACCAGCCTGCTGATCGAACACCCGGCGATGCGCCGCATCCTCGACACCCAGCGCGCCTGGATCGATGCCGGGCGCGTGCTGGCCTACCAGACGGCGCTGGAACTGGATATCGCGCGCCACCACCCGGATGCCGCGCGGCGCGCGCAGGCCGAGCGCTGGTGCGCGCTCACCACGCCGGTGATGAAGGCGGCCTTCACGCACCAGGCGTTTCATGGCGGCAGCGACTGCCTGCAGGTGTTCGGCGGCCACGGCTACGTGCGCGAATCGGGCATAGAGCAGCACGTGCGCGATGCCCGGGTGGCGATGATCTACGAAGGCACCAACGAAATCCAGGCAATCGATCTGCTGGCGCGCAAGGTGCTGGCCGACGGCGGCGAGGGCTGGTGCGCGCTGCTGCAGAGCCTGGCCCAGCCACTGGGCGAAACCGCCCTGGCAACACTGGCACGCACCCATCTGCAGGCGCTGCTGGCACTGACGGCTGAACTGGTGGCGGCCTGCCGCGCGGACGCGGCGCTGCCCTATGAGGTGGCGGACGACTACCTGCGCGCCGCGGCCGTGGCCTTGCTGTGCTGGGCCGGCACGCGCATCGAAGAGGCGGCGGGTACCTCCTGCGATGAACCCAATCGCTGGCAGGCACCGCTGCAGGCGCTGCAGCGCTGGATAGCGCCCGAACTGCCCATGCGCTGTGCGATCATCAGAAACCGATTGCCTGCCACCGCGCCGTGACCGCTTCTTCCAATTCCCTTGCCACCGTTGACCCCTGCGCCACCGTCGATACGGTGGACGCCCGCTTTCTGCAAACCCTGCTGGGCTTCAACGCCCGCATGGCGGCGCTCAAGGCCATAGCCGCCTTCCTCGCGTGCATGGCGCCGTACAAGCTGCGCATCGTCGATTTCTCCATTCTTTCGATCGTGCACCACAACCCGGGCGTGACCTCGCGCCAGCTCTGCGACGCGCTCAACCTGCTGCCGCCCAATCTGGTGGGCAAGATCTCGGCGCTGGAAAAGCGCGGCCTGCTGCTGCGCCACCCGCACCCGCAGGACGGGCGGGCGCTGGGCCTGCACCTGACGGAGGCCGGATGCGCGCTGATGCAGGAGGTGGAGCCGCTGGTGAGCGAACAGGAAGCCCGGATCGCCTCCGCCCTCACGGCCAGCGAGCGGCAGACGCTGATGCGGCTGCTGCTGAAGGTCTACGCCGCCAACTGACGCCCGGCCACGCTCAGGCCAGCCAGCCGCGCTTGCGGAAGTAGAACATCGGCACCAGGGCACTGGCAACCATGAGCACGACGGCGTACAGGTAGCCATGCTCCCATTCCAGCTCCGGCATGAGCTTGAAGTTCATGCCGTAGACGCTGGCGATCAAGGTCGGCGGCAGCAGCGCGACGCTGGCCACCGAGAAGATCTTGATGATCTTGTTCTGGTTGATGTTCAGGAAACCGACCGTCGCATCCATCAGGAAGTTGATCTTGTCGAAGAGAAACTGCGTGTGGCTGTCCAGCGATTCGATGTCGCGCAAAATCTGGCGCGCATCCTCGAACTGTTCGGCATTGAGCATGCGGCTGCGCATCATGAAGCTCACCGCGCGGCGGGTGTCGAGCATGTTGCGGCGGATGCGGCCGTTCAGGTCTTCCTCCCATGCGATGTCGGCCAGCACCTGCTGCGCGTGCGTGTCCGTCATCTGGCCTTCCAGCACCTGGGTGCTGACCTTTTTCAGCTCGTCGTAGATGCCTTCCAGCGTATCGGCGGAGTACTCCACGTCGGTGTCGAAGAGGTTGAGCAGCGCCTCCTTGGCGTCGGCGATCAGGCCGGGCGCGCGGCGCGCGCGCATGCGCACCAGGCGGAACACCGGAATGTCTTCCTGGTGGATCGAGAACAGCACGCCGCAGCTCCTGAGCTCGGCGTTGTGCTGGTTCAGGATGAAGGCCACGCGCACCGAGCGCGGGTCATCGTCGTCATCGATGAGGAAGTCGCTCCTGATGTGCAGCTCGCCGTTGTCTTCCTCGTAGAAGCGCGCGGACTCCTCGATGTCGTCGTCCATCGCGTCTTCGGGAATCGACAGGCCGTAATGCTGCGCCACCCAGCGCTTTTCCTCGCGCGTGGGCGATTCGAGATCGACCCAGATCGGCTTGAACCGCGCGAGCTCGTCAAGCGATTCGATTTCTTCCTGAACCAGCCGGCCGTTGACCAGCGAAAAGATGTTGAGCATGGCTCACGCTCTCCCTGAAGTGGTGTGCTGCGGTGGTGATGGGGCGCTTTCGGCACCCCTTCGCCGCATTACCCGGGCCGGGAGGCCGAAAGCCGGCAACTGGGGCTGGCTTCCACGGAGCTGTCTCCTGATGATTGAACGGGTGATTATCGCATCGCATCCGCGATCGCCATGGCGCGCTGCAGGTCGGCCCAGGCATCACGCTTGGCCGCTGTCTGGCGCAGCAGATCGGCGGGCGCATAGCTGACGACCAACGGCGTGCCGTCCGGCAGGCGGTGCCCGGCCCCGCGCAAACGCCCCAGCGGTTCGTTGCCGCCCAGCAGCGCGCGGGCCGCGCCCAGACCCAGCGCCAGCACCACCACCGGCCGCGTCTGCGCCAGCGCCTGGGCCAGTGCATCCTGCCCATCCCGCGCCGGCGCGCGGCGCACCGGTGCGATGAAGACATTGGGATTGTCCGCGACGCGCATGGCGCGCAGCATGTTGAGCAGCAAGTCCCCCGCCTCGCCGGCGCGGGGGTCGTCGGGCGTCGGCGTTTCCAGCAGCACCAGCCAGGCGGGCGCGGCGGCCGGCGGCGCCTCGGGGTACATCGGCTGAGGGGCATCCATCTGCCAGACCACCGCGGTGCTGGCAACCGGTGCGGCAGCAGCGGGTGCAGGCACGGGCACAGCAACGGGCGCGGCTGCCTGACGCCGCAGGGGGGCGGGCGGCGGGGCAGGTGGCTCCTGCACCGGAGTCGGCGCGGCGGCGACGCCTGCCGGGGCGGCTGCGGGGTCTTCGGGCTGCCACACCCGCACGCCCATTTCGGCAAGCATGGCGCGCTGGCGGGTATCAAGTTTCATAGCGTCAGGCACATCACGATGGCGTCCTCACGCCCGCCGCCCTGCACCGGGTAGTAGCCCCGGCGCACGCCCACGCTGCGAAAGCCGCCGGCGGTGTAGATGCCGCGCGCACGGTGGTTGCCCACGCGCACCTCCAGCCACAGCGACTGCGCGCCCCGGCCACGCGCCCAGAGCGCGATGGCGTCGAGCATCACGCGCGCCCAGCCCTGGTGCTGATGGTCAGGCGCCACCGTGAGGTTGAGCAGATGTGCCTCGGCCACGCCCATCATCACGACGAAATAGCCCAGCAGCTCGCCGCCCGCCACCAGCGCCTGGCACTGGTAGCCGGTGTTGATCGAATCGAGAAAATTGCCACGGCTCCAGGGCTCGGGGTAGGCCTGCAGCTCGATTGCCATCAGCGCATCCAGATGCCTGAGCGCCAGCGGCTCAAAGCCGGCTTCGGGCTGCAGCACCGCGCTCATGCCGCCTGTCCCTTCAGTGCCGCGCGCTCGGCCGTGGTCTGCGCCACCTTGTCGCGCACGTACAGCGGCAGCGCCGCGTCGGCTGCCACCGCCGCGCCCGCGGCCAGCAGCGCAGGCGCCAGGCGCAGCAACGCGGCGGCGGTGGGCAGCGCGGCCACCCGCGTGGCCTCGGGCGCAAGACGCGCGCCATACACGGCCGCGGCGTTGCCGGCCAGTGTCCATCCGGCGGGCACCTGCACGGCCTCGGGCGCCAGCAATTGCACCTCGCCCGCAAGCGCCCAGCGCTGCCGCGCGGCGTTCCAGATGCAGGCCGCGGTGTAGACCTCGTCCATGCGCGCATCCAGCGTGGCAAGCACCTGCATGCAGCCCTGCGCGGCGCGCGCCTCTTCCGCCACCGCCAGCAGCGTGGGCACGGGCAGCACCGGCAGACCCGCGCCGCCGCGCGCGCCAAACGCCAGGCCCTGCGCCACCGCGCAGGCCGTGCGCAGGCCGGTGAAAGAGCCCGGACCCTGGCCGAAGACGATCGCATCAAGATCATCCAATGCCGTGCCCGCCTCCCGCAGCAGCGCAAGGATGGCGGGGATCAGCGTGTGCGAAGCCTGCGCGCCGCCCGCACCCGCATGGGTGAACACGCGGCCATCCCCCTTCACCGCGATGGACAGGTGCTCGGTGCTGGTATCAAAGGCAAGCAGGTGCATGGTGGCGCAATTATCCCGTCATAGACTCGCAAGCATGCCGCGCATCTGCCCCACCCGTTTCCTCCTTTGCCTGCTTCTGAGCGCCTGCTGGATCAGCGCCGCCTACGCGCAGAAGGCGGCTCCCGGTTTGCCCGCCACGGTGCAGGCCGCGCTGCAACGCGCCAAGGTGCCGCAAGAGGCGCTGTCCGCCGTCGTCCTGCCCGCCGACGGGCAGCCGCCGCGCCTGGCCTGGCAGCCGGACGTGGCGCGCAACCCTGCGTCGGTGATGAAGCTGGTCACCACCTATGCCGCCCTCGAACTGCTGGGCCCGGCTTTTACCTGGCAGACGCCGGTGTTCATCGACGGGCCGGTGGCGGGCGGCGTGCTGCGCGGCAACGTGCACATCCAGGGCGTGGGTGATCCCAAGCTCGTGGCGGAGCGCCTGTGGCTGATGCTGCGCCGCCTGCAGGGCCAGGGCCTGCGCAGCATCCAGGGCGACATCGTGCTGGACCGCAGCGGCTTTGCCGTGCCGGCGCGCGACGCGGGCGAGTTCGATGGCGAGCCCTGGCGGCCCTACAACGTGGCGCCGGATGCGCTGCTGGTGAACTTCAATGCGCTCACGCTGGACTTCATCCCCGATGCCGCCGCCGGCGTGGCGCACCTCGCGTTCGAACCCCCGCTGGCCGCCATGCAGCTGCCCGCCTCGGTGCCGCTGGCGCCGCAGGGCACGGCCTGCGGCGACTGGCGCGCAGGGCTCCAGGCCGACTTTGCGCAACCCGGGCGCATCGCCCTCGCGGGCAGCTACCCGCTGGCCTGCGGCGAAAAGCGCTGGTCCGTGGCGCCGGCGGAGCCGCAGCGCTTCGCCGCCCGCGCCATCGCGGGCATGTGGCAGCAGCTGGGCGGCCAGCTCTCGGGGCAGGTGCGCGATGGGCCGGTGCCGCAGGGCCTCGCGCCCGCCTTCGTCACCACCTCGCCATCGCTCACCGAGGTGATCCGCGACATCAACAAATTCAGCAACAACGTGATGGCGCAGCAGTTGCTGCTGACACTGGGGCTGCAGGAAAGCGGCAGCGGCAGCCTGCAGAGCGCGCATGCGGTGCTGGAGCAATGGTGGGCCGCGCATGGCGGATCGACGGCGGAGCTGGTGATGGACAACGGCGCGGGCCTGAGCCGCGAGGGCCGCATCAGCGCGCGGGCGCTGGCGCGCCTGCTGCAGCAGGCCTGGGAATCGCCGGTGATGCCGGAGCTGCTGTCGTCGCTGCCGATCTCGGGCATAGACGGCACGCTGCGCCGCCGCAAGGGCCGCGCGCAGGGCACGGCGCACCTGAAGACCGGCACGCTGCGCGACGTGGCGGCTATCGCCGGGGTGGTGCATGGCGCCAGCGGCCGGCGCTATGTGCTGGTGGCGTTCGTCAACCACCCCAATGCGGTGGCGGCGCGCGCGGCGCTGGATGCGCTGGTGGACTGGACCTGGGCGGACCGGTGAGTTTTCTAGGGATGTCCTTACATGGACGTCTCTAGAATGCCACCGGCAACCCCGATCTGACATTCAAAGGAGACCTTCATGAAACGCAAGATGCAATGGATCGCTGCAGCGGCAGCCGCCATCCTGCTGGCTGCCTGCGGCGGCGGCAGTATCGATATCGTCCATCCGGTCAAGGTGGCAGGCGACAGCCTGGCCGACAGCGGCACCTTCGGCTACAAATTCACGGTGCAGGGCAGCGCGCCCACCGGCGCGGGTTCCACGCCCATCTGGCCTGAAATCATCGCCAGCGAGAATTTCTCCAGCCTGTGCCCGCACTACGTGGCCACCAGCGCCACCACGTTCAACACCAACGACAAGTGCAGCAACTACGCCATCGGCGGCGGGCGCATCAGCAATCTGAAAGACCCCGCCTCGCCGGTTTCGATCACCCAGCAGCTCAAGGTGATGGGCGCGGCGGGGTTTGACAAGAACGACATCGTGCTGATCGACGGCGGCGGCAACGATGCCGCGGACCTGATCAAGGCCTTCCTCGCGGCGGCGGGCGACAAGGGCGCCAGCTTCGCCGGCATGCTGACCACCCTGCTGGACCCGGCCACCGTGCAGGCCCTGCTGGCCCAGGGCCAGACCGGCATGGCGCAGGCCGGCGGCCTGTACATGCAGGCGCTGGCGACGCAGTTTGCCGGCACCATCAAGACGAACGTGACGGACAAGGGCGCGCCGCGCGTGGTGGTGCTCAACGTGCCCGACGTGACGCTCACGCCGCAGTTCGGCTTCGTGCTGGCCGCGATCGCGCAGCAGCAGGGCCCCGAAGTGGCGGCGCAGCTCAAGCAGGTGTTCGGCGCCTGGGTGCAGGCCTTCAACGCGACACTGGCCGCCAGCTTCAAGGACAGCAAGGTCGTGCGCGTGGCCGATTTCGACGGCACGCTCAAGGCCCTGGTGGCCAAGCCCGCGGATTTCGGCCTCACCAATACCGGCACTCCCGCATGCCCGGTGGTCGGCCAGGACGGCACGGGCCTGCCGGCGTACGATTTCCCGACCTGCACCGCGGCGGCCCTGTCGGCACAGACGCCACCCGCCGGCGCCACGGGCGGCGCCAACTGGTGGAAGACCTGGCTGTTCTCCGATTCCTTCCACCCCACGCCGCGCGGCCATGAGCTGATGGCCGACACGGTGCGCAAGCTGCTCTGAAGCACCCCACGGGAAAGCCGGTTTTGATTTTGGATAAAAACCGGCTTTTCCCCTTGTCTGGCAAGCGCTGCCAGCTATTGAATCAAGAGTCCATCAGCGGCACCCCCGCTGCCCGTTGAAAAACACCCCCTGCCAGGTCCACCCCGATTGGCGGACCAGTTCGGCCAGGAGGTGTGGCAGTTGGGCAGGGTCGCCGTCGGCCTCGCCGAGTTCGACCTGGTCGCCCGCGATGCGCAGGCCCAGCGCCTGCCGCGCGGCCGCGCTGGGCAGCGTCACGGCCAGGCTGGCGCCGAAGACCATGGAAGCGTCCGGGTGCGTTCCGTCGCGCGGCTGGATGCCTTGGCGCATCTGCGCTTCGTCCGCATCCATCGGCCGGTCGCCACGCACCAGCGACATCTCGCGCGCCAGCACGCAATGCCGCTCGGCGGCGAAGGCCAGCCGCACGGCGATGCTGCGTCTGCCGCCGCGAAAGTGCCGGGTCACGGTCATCTGCGCGGGTTCGGTCATCGAGGGCTCGACCTCGATTGCGGGCGCCGTCTGCGCCAGCGAGAGCACGCGCTGGCGCAGACGGTGTTCGGCCACCGGCAGGGCACCCGGCACCGGCGGCACACGCGCGGCCCAGGGCGCGAGCCACAGCGCGTAGCCCACGAGGAGCAGCAGCCACAGCAGGCCGTAGCCCAGCAGAAAACGCCATTGCCCGCCCGGCCCGCCCGCGCCACCATTGAGCAGGTAGGCGCCAGGCAGCATGGAGGCGAACAGGGTGATGGCCCAAAGCGCAATGGCCCACTGGGCGCGGTCGTCGCCCTGGAAGAGCAGCGCCGCTGCCAGCGGCAGGACAACAGGCACACCGCTGGCGAGCAGCGCGGCCAGGGGCAGAGGCTCAATCCTGCCGCCGCGCAGCCACAGCCAGCCGAGCGCCACGGCGCCAAGGATGGTCAACAGCGCCACCGCGCCGACCACGGGCAGATTGAAAAACCGGTTCATGGCCCTCTCCTTTTTTTCTCAGAGAGCCATGGTAGCAAGATACCAGCCAAATCCGCCTTTTACGCAGACCTGGTCAGCGCTGCCAGCTATTCAAACGAAAGCGATCAAGCCTTCTTCTGCGCCGCCTTGCGCCTCTGGCGCCAGGCGTGCCCGAGCCGCTGTCGTCCCTGCGGATTGCGGGCTGCATACACGGCGCCAAGGGCCATCGCCACGCATCGGTAGCGTTGATAAACCACCTCAACGCTATCGCGGCGCGCCCGGCACTCGATGCGCTGATCGGTGGTTGGGTGTGGGCGCTACCGTAGTGCATGGACGTCACTTGGTTTTTGATGGAACAACCACTTCAACGACAACTGAAGCTGGCTGCGGACTCGATATCACCGGTGCCGTTGTAGCGAGCAACTTTCGGGTAAACGCACAGGGGTCGCGTACGGCTTGCTGACCAACTGACTGGCAGATCGGCATTGGCGCCGCCCAGATTGCCGGCGCCCCGTGCTCTCGCTATCACGTCGCTGGGGACCTGGCCTTTTTCGACCCAGGCGACGAGCGGCGTCAACATATCGAACTGGTCGGTCGCTGGGCCGCCGGAGCAGTGGTTCATACCTGGGACCTGGTAGTAGCGAGCGAAGTTGGAGGCGTCGCCGTCGTTGGCACCGCGCAAAGCGTCATACCACGCGGCCGTATCGTTGCTGGAAAAAATCGGGTCGCTGGTGCCGTGGTAGATCATCATCTTGGCCCCGCGGTTTTTCAGCACTGACAGGTCGGTCGGGTGAGGCGGGGCCATGAACGACATCGCGCTTTCGGTGTAGACGGCGTTGGTGGCGTTGACCTTGGCGAGCATGGTGTCGATATTGCCCATCAACGTGAAATTCGGCCCGTTGAAGGTCGTCGGATCTTCTGGCGGCGCTTGCCAGATCAAGCCGACGGCGCCGGAGTCGAGGTTGAGTGAATTGTTGAATTTCCAACCCGCCCAGCCGTTGGGCACCAGTCCAGCGTCAAAAGGAAAGCTGCTGTAGAACTTGGTGCCGGTGCTCGTCGTGGCGCCGGAAAAAAGCTGACCAATCGAGGCTTTCTGCTCGACCGTCAGGCAACTGCCGTCGCGCGCGCCAGTGCAGGTGGGTACATCGCGAGCCAAGTTGAAAGCGACCTGGCAAGCGGCGGTGTCCTGAATCAGGCCATCGGCTGCACCGTCGAGCGCGTCGCATTTGCTGAGCACGGCATTCGACACCAGCACGCGTTCGGTGGCTGTGAATCCGGTTGACAAGTCCTTGGGATCGGTAGCGAGCGCAGCATATTTCTGAGCCCCGGCGATGTTAGCGATCGCGGCCAATGGCAGCCGGAAGCCGGGATCGCCCACCAAGAATCCATCGTATTGATCGGCATAACGCGCGGCAGCAACCATGGTGTGCCGGCCCCCATTGGAACAACCGCCAAAGTACGAACGGTCGGGCCCCTTGCCGTAGGCGGTCTGGATGGCGCTCTTGGCCATCGGCGTCAATTTGGCGACGGCCTGATAGCCATAGTCGAGTCGGGCCTGTGGGTCAATACCGAAGAAGGGGCCCATCGATCCGGTGTGGCCGGCATCCGAGCTGAGCACGGCAAACCCCATGTTGAGTGCGTTGTTCAGTGCCCCACCGCCGCCAACACCCCCGGTAGCCGTAGTGATGCTGCCATCGATGCCTCCGTTGGCCTGGTAGAAGAAGCGGCCATTCCAATGGTCCGGAAGGCGGATTTCAAAGCCGATGGCATAGGACTTGCCATCCACGGCGCTGGTACGCTGAGCCATGGAACCCTTCACCAGACAGTGCTCGGCAATTGGTTGGCCCGCCACCGTCAGGGTGCCGGCTGCCACCGTTTCGGCCGATGCAATCTGGGTGTTCGCAAAGGCAAGCTTGGTGACCAGGTCGCTGCAGGAGCGCAGCGCGGCGCCCGTTGCCGCAGGCAACTGCGGCAAGCTTGGCTGACCGCTGTCATCGCCGCCACCGCAGCCGGACAGCAGCACCAGGGTGCCGGCTGCGAACGCGGTCGTCGCCGCGATTTTCAAGGAATTCCTCAACGCCATCATTTGTCTCCAGAGAGAGGTTCCGGTGGCGCGAGTCCGGTAAGAAGTGGCAACCAAGCCATGCGCCATTAATTATTTTGAATAATCAATTGACGGCTTGATATTGGTGCAATCCCTTACTCGGCTGCGCGCCGAGCAGCGGGGCAAGTGCGCGTGCGAATGGCGGTGTGCGCACGGCAACCCCGCCTTGTGGTCGGCAGTGCCACGCGCTGGCAACCACCATGGAAGAGTGCAGGCAAAAAAGAAAAGAGCCGGACTTGGTACAAAACCAAATGCAGCTCTCATCGTTTGCCGGCGACCGCTGCCAGCTTCCGCCCCGCTTTACGAGCGTTTAGCGACGCGCGTTCTGCGCCGCCTTGCGCTTCTGACGCCAGGCGTGCAGCAGCGGCTCGGTGTAGCCGCTGGGCTGCGTGAGGCCCTTGAACACCAGATCGCAGGCGGCCTGGTAGGCCATGGATTCGGTGTAGCGGTCGTGCATGCGCTCGTACAGTGGATCGCCCGCGTTCTGCTGATCGACCTTGGCGGACATGCGCTCAAACGTCGCGCGCACCTGGCCTTCGGTCACCACCCCATGCAGCAGCCAGTTGGCCACATGCTGGCTGGAGATGCGCAGCGTGGCGCGGTCTTCCATCAGGCCGATGTCGTGGATGTCGGGCACCTTCGAGCACCCCACGCCCTGATCGACCCAGCGCACCACGTAGCCCAGGATGCCCTGGATGTTGTTGTCCAGTTCCTGCTGCTTTTCCTCATGGCTCCAGTTCGGGTTGCTGGAGACCGGCACCGTGAGCAGGCCGGTGAGCAGGTTGTCGCGCTCAGCGTCGGCGCTGGTCCTTTCCAGCTCCTGCTGAATCGCGGCGACGTTCACCTGGTGGTAGTGCAGCGCGTGCAGCGTGGCGGCCGTGGGACTGGGCACCCAGGCGGTGTTGGCACCGGCCTTGGGGTGGGCTATCTTCTGCTCGATCATGGCGCGCATCAGGTCGGGCATGGCCCACATGCCCTTGCCGATCTGCGCCTTGCCACGCAGGCCCATGCCGAGGCCCACGAGCACGTTGTTCTTCTCGTATGCCGCAATCCAGGCGCTGGTCTTCATCTCGCCCTTGCGGATCATGGGGCCGGCGTGCATGGAGGTGTGCATCTCGTCGCCGGTGCGATCGAGGAAGCCGGTGTTGATGAAGGCGATGCGGCTCGGCGCGGCGGCGATGCAGGCCTTGAGGTTGACGCTGGTGCGCCGCTCCTCGTCCATGATGCCGAGCTTGACGGTGCTCTCTTTCAGGCCCAGCACCTGCTCGACGCGGGCGAAGATTTCGCTGGCGAAGCCGACTTCCGCCGGGCCGTGCATCTTGGGCTTGACGATGTAGACGCTGCCGGTGCGCGAGTTGCGGATGCCGTTGGCGCCGCCCAGGCCCTTCAAGTCGTGCAGCGCGATGGTGGTGGTGACGACAGCATCCAGAATGCCCTCGGGAATCTCCTTGCCCTCGGCGCCCCAGAGAATGGCCGGGTTGGTCATCAGGTGGCCGACGTTGCGCACGAAGAGCAGCGAGCGCCCGGGCAGCACGACTTCCTTGCCATTGGCGCCGGTGTAGCGGCGATCCGGGTTCAGGCCGCGCGTGAGCTGCTTGCCGCCCTTGTCGAAGGTTTCGGTGAGCGAGCCGCGCAGGATGCCCAGCCAGTTGCGGTAGCCCAGCACCTTGTCTTCGGCGTCCACCGCGGCAATCGAGTCTTCCAGGTCAAGAATGGTCGAGAGCGCGGCCTCCACCACTACGTCGGCCACGCCCGCGGCATCGCTCTTGCCGATGGCCGTGCCGCGGTCGATGCGGATGTCCACGTGAATGCCGTTGTTCACCAGCAGCACCCCCGACGGCGCTGCCGCATCGCCCTGGTGGCCGACGAACTGCGCCGGGTTCTTGAGGCCCGTGGCCCCGCTTGCCAGCTGCACCACGAGCGTGCCGCCCTCCACTTTGTAGCCGGTCGCGTCCTTGTGCGAGCCGCTCGCCAGCGGCGCGGCCTGGTCGAGGAAGTTGCGCGCGTACGCAATCACCTTGGCGCCGCGCGCCGGGTTGTAGCCCTTGCCCTTTTCGGCGCCGCCTTCTTCGCCAATCACGTCGGTACCGTAGAGCGCGTCGTAGAGCGAGCCCCAGCGCGCATTGGCCGCGTTGAGCGCATAGCGGGCGTTGAGAATCGGCACCACGAGCTGCGGGCCGGCCTGGATGGCGAGCTCCGCATCGACGTTCGTCGTCGTCGCCTGCACGCCCTGGGGCGAGGGCACCAGATAGCCAATCGTCTCCAGAAATTTGCGGTACGCCACCATGTCGCGCACCGGGCCCGGATTGGCCTTGTACCAGGTGTCAAGCTCGGTCTGCAGGCGCTCGCGCTCGGCCAGCAGCGCGGCGTTCTTGGGCGCCAGATCGGCGACGAGCGCATCAAAGCCCTCCCAGAAGGCCTCCTGCGCCACACCGGTGCCGGGCAGCACCTCGGTGTTGATGAATCGGTAGAGCTCGTCGGCCACCTGCAGGCCGTGGATGCGGGTACGTGCGGTCATGGAAAACCCCTGAAAACGATGGAGATGCCGGGACAGTCGTCCGGCCTGGATAAGTGAATGGGACTGTATTACAAATATTTCTGGAGATAAATAAGCGAATTTGGGATGTACCTATGACTTTTTTGCAAAAATAGCCGTCGCAGTTGTGAAATTTCCTATAGTCTCCATAGCTGCAAGCGCATAGTGAAAGCGCGCTGCAGCCATTTTTGATGGATAAATTCAAGGCCTACGCCTCCTTTGTTTCGGTCGCCACGCGCGGCAGCCTCACGGCGGCGGCGCGGGCCGAAGGCGTGGCCCCGGCCATCATGGGGCGGCGCCTGGATGCGCTGGAGGAACACCTGGGCGTGAAGCTGCTGGTGCGCACCACGCGGCGCATCACGCTCACGCACGAGGGCAGCGCGTTTCTGGAGGATTGCCAGCGCCTGCTCGCCGACGTCGCGCATGCCGAGGCCAGCGTCTCGGCCGGCGGCGTGAAGGCCACGGGCCATTTGCGCATCACCGCGCCGGCGGGGTTCGGGCGGCGGCATGTCGCGCCGCTGGTGCCGCCATTTCGCGCGCTGCACCCGGATGTCACGATCTCGCTGAACCTCTCGGACCGCGTCATAGACCTCACCGCCGAGGGCTACGACTGCGGCGTGCGCGTGGGCGATCTGCCCGATTCGTCGCTGGTGAGCGTGCGCCTGGCCGACAACCGCCGCCAGTGCGTGGCCACGCCCGGCTACCTCGCGCGCCACGGCACGCCCACCGAGCCCGGCGCGCTGGCGCAGCACGAGTGCCTGGCCTTGTCCAGCGATGCCTCGCAGATGCGCGGCTGGCCGTTTTCCGTACGCCGTGCGGATGGCAGCCGCGAGACGGTGCATATCAAGCCCGCCGGCCCGCTCGATTGCTCGGACGGGCAGGTGCTGCACGACTGGTGCCTGGCGGGTTTCGGCATCGCCTGGCGCTCCACCTGGGAGGTGGAAGCCGAGATTGCCCAGGGGCGCCTGGTCGCGGTGCTGGAAGACTTTGCCGCGCCGCCCAACGGCATCTACCTGCTGCTGCCGCAGCGCAAGCACCTGCCGCTGCGCGTGCGGCTGTGGATGGATTTTCTGCGCGCGCGCTATGCCGAGCCAGCCTTCTGGTCGAGGGGACTTTCGCGCCCCGGCGATACTCAGCCGGACGGTTTCAACAAGGACGCTGCATCGTGATTCTCGAAAGCCTGCTGGCCTGGGCCCACACCATGGCCTTCATCATGCTGGCCACCTTCATGACGGCCGAGACCGCGCTGTGCCGCTTTGACTGGATGAACCCCGCCGTGGTGCGCCGCCTGGTGCGCATGAACGCGCTGAGCCTGCTGTCGGCGCTGATCGTGCTGGCGACGGGCGTGGCGCGCACCCTCTGGGGCGTGAAGGGCGCGGGCTGGTACTGGTCGCAGCACCTGCTGCACGCCAAGATCGCGCTGCTGGTGGCGATGGCGGTGCTGCTTTTCATGGCAGCCAGGCGCTACCGCGGCTGGCGCAGCCGGCTGGAGGCCGATGGCGCGCTGCCCGGCGCAGACGAGCTCAAGAAGACCCGCATGCTCGTGATGTGGGCCGCGCACCTGATGGTGGTGGTGGTGCTGCTGGCGGTGTTTCTCGCGCGCGGGGTGTTCACGCGCTGATGACGCCGCTTGCGCGGCGTCATGCAGGCGTCATGCAGGCATCAGCCCGCCTTGGCTCCGCTCAGGCACTCCTTCATGAAAGTCTTGCGCGCATCGCCGGCCAGGTTCTTGGTCTTGGCATCGGCGTTGCAGGTTTTCATCTTGTCCTGCTGCGTGGCAGGCGCGGCCTTCTTGGCGCTCAGGCATTCCTTCATGAAGGCCTTGCGCTCATCGCCCTTGAGCGCCTTGGTCTTGGCCTCGGCGTTGCACGCGGTCATCTTCTGCTGCTGCGCCGTCGGGGCCTTGGCGGGCGCATCGGCGGCATGGACAGCCAGGGACAGGGCACAGCCGGCGGCAGCCAGCAAGGCGAGCCATTTTTTCATGCGTATCTCCTTCAACAAGGGATGTAAAACGCCTGCCGCGTCGCATCGCGCAGCGGGCCACGCAGCATAACGCCGCGCCGCGCCCTTGCGTTGTCAGGGCGGCCCGTAAAATCGCCCCTCTTATGCTCAGCGTCAAACAAGAACTGCTCGCGGCGCTGGCCGCCGAACTGGAAAAGCTCTCTCCCGGTGCGGGCGCACGCGCCGCCTTTGAATCGCCCAAGGTGGCGGCGCATGGCGACTGGGCCTGCACCGCGGCGATGCAGCTGGCCAAGGCGCTCAAGACCAACCCGCGCCAGCTGGGAGAGCAATTGCAAACCGCGTTGCTCGCCACCCCCGCCGGCCGGCAGTGGGTGGAGGCGATAGCCATCGCCGGGCCGGGCTTTCTCAACATCCGCCTCAAGCCCGCCGCCAAGCAGCAGGTGGTGCGCGAAATCCTCGCCGGCAAGGAGCGCTTCGGCTGGCGGGCGCCGCGCGACGAAAAAATCCTCGTCGAGTTCGTCTCGGCCAACCCCACCGGGCCGCTGCACGTGGGCCACGGGCGCCAGGCGGCGCTGGGCGACGCCATCTGCAACCTCTACGCCACGCAAGGCTGGAGCGTGCACCGCGAGTTCTATTACAACGATGCGGGCGTGCAGATCGACACCCTCACCAAAAGCACGCAGCTGCGCGCGCAGGGCGTCAAGCCCGGCGACGCCGCCTGGCCCGAAGCCGCCTACAACGGCGACTACATCCAGGACATCGCCGACGCCTTCCTCGCCAAAAGCACGGTGCGGGCCGACGACCGGGCATTCACGGCCAACGGCGACGTGGGCGATTACGACAATGTGCGCCAGTTCGCCGTCGCCTACCTGCGCAACGAGCAGGACAAGGACCTGCAGGCCTTCAATTTGCGGTTTGACGAGTACTACCTCGAATCCAGCCTGTACACGAGCGGCCATGTCGAAGCCACCGTGCAGCGCCTGATCGCCAACGGCAAGACGTATGAAAAAGACGGCGCGCTCTGGCTCAGGAGCACCGACTACGGCGACGACAAGGACCGCGTGATGAGGAAAAGCGACGGCCACTACACCTACTTCGTACCCGACGTCGCCTACCACATCCAGAAATTCCAGCGCGGCTACACCAAGGCGGTGAACATCCAGGGCACCGACCACCACGGCACCATCGCGCGCGTGCGCGCCGGGCTGCAGGCGGCCGATGTCGGCATCCCCCAGGGCTACCCGGATTACGTGCTGCACACCATGGTGCGCGTGGTGCGCGGCGGCGAAGAGGTCAAGATCAGCAAGCGCGCGGGCAGCTACGTGACGCTGCGCGACCTGATCGAGTGGACCAGCAAGGACGCGGTGCGCTTCTTTCTGCTCAGCCGCAAGCCCGATACCGAATACACCTTCGACGTCGATCTGGCGATCGCGCAGAACAACGACAACCCGGTGTATTACGTGCAGTACGCGCACGCGCGCATCTGCTCGGTGCTGCGCGGCTGGCGCGAGGACCATGACGTGGCCCGGCTCGCGGACACCGATCTGTCACCGCTGGATACGCCCGCGGCACAGGCGCTGATGCTGCAGCTGGCCAGGTACCCCGACATGCTGGCTTCGGCCGCCGGCGGCAACGCGCCGCACGACGTGACCTTCTACCTGCGCGAGCTCGCCGCCAGTTACCATAGTTACTACGATGCCGAGCGCATTCTGGTGGATGATGACGCGATAAAACAGGCGCGTCTGGCGCTGGTGGCCGCCACCCGCCAGGTGCTGGAAAACGGCCTGGCGCTGCTCGGCGTCTCGGCCCCTCAACGGATGTGAACATGGCGAAGAAAAGGCAAGGCGGAGGCACATTGGCAGGCCTGATCCTGGGCGTGGTGATCGGCCTGGGGATTGCGCTGGCGGTCGCCGCCTACGTCAACAAGGTGCCCGTGCCGTTCATGAACGGCAGCAGCCGCCTGGCCGACCAGGATGCCAGGGACGCCGAACGCAACAAGAACTGGAACCCCAACGCCAGCCTGAGCAGCAATGGCGCCGTCACGCCGGCGCCCACCAGCGCCGCGGCAGGCACGGCGGCCAGCCCGCAGCCACCCGCCGTTGCCGGGGACGCTGGCGGCGCAGCGGCAACGCCGGCACCCGCCGCCGGCACCGACCCGCTGGGCGACCTGGCACGCGCCAGGGCACAAGGCGCAGGCACCACCACGGCGGCGGCCGCGCCCGGCGCGCCAGTCCCCGCGGCGGCCGGCGCCTACAACTATTTCATCCAGGCCGGCGCCTTTCGCGCGCCCGACGAGGCCGACGCCCAGCGCGCGCAACTGGCCATGCTGGGCTGGGAAGCGCGCGTGAGCGAAGGCCAGCAAAGCGGCCGCGCGGTCTACCGCGTGCGCATCGGCCCGTTTGCACGGCGCGACGACGCCGAGCAGCTCAAGGGCAAGCTCGACGGCGCGGGCATCGCCTCCATCCTGGTGCGCGTCGGCCAGTGAACCTTTTCGCTGCCGACCGCGTCAGACCTGTTCTTTCCCCTTCTCCGGAGCTCCACGGCATGAAACGTCGCGACTTTTCCCTCTCTGTCGGCTCGGCACTGGCTGCCGGCACCGTCGGCCTGCCGCTGGCGGCGCGGGCCAAGGACGGCAAGTTCGAAGAGGGCATCGAATACCTGGAGCTCAAGAAACCGGCGATGACCGAAGCGCCCAAGGGGCAGATCGAAGTCATCGAATTCTTCTGGTACAGCTGCCCGCACTGCAACGCGTTCGAGCCTGCGCTCTCGCAATGGATGGCCGCCCTGCCCAGGGACGTGTTCTTTCGCCGCATGCCGGTGGCCTTCAACGCCAGCTTCGTGCCGGAGCAGAAGCTCTACTTCGCGCTGGAGAGCATGGACAAGGTCAAGGAGCTGCACGCCAAGGTGTTCCGCGCGATCCACGTCGAGCGCCTGCCGCTGAACAAGGACGCCCAGATCTTCGACTGGGTGGTCAAGCAGGGGCTGGACGGCGCCAAGTTCAAGGAGGCCTACAACTCCTTCACCGTGGCCAACCAGGTGCGCAAGGCGACGCAGCTGCAGGCGGCGTACAACGTGGAAGGCGTGCCTTCGATGGGCGTGGCCGGGCGCTTCTATACCGACGGCACGCTCGCCGGCAGCATGCCGGTCGTGCTGCAGACGGTGGATTTCCTGGTGCAGAAGGAGCGCAAGGCCTAAAAGCGCGCACCGATCCGCCGTGCCAAAGCGCGCTCCCGGGCGCGCTTTTTCATGGCTGACCGGGTGGCGCGCTTCCCATGCAGGCGCGGGGCGGTGGCTACAATCGATTGCAAGAACCGTGCCTCGTACCGCGCCATGACCCATCGCCACCCCCTGCTGCTGCTCGCCAGTGTGCTGGTGCTTGCCACCGGCAGCGCGGCGCATGCGGAAAAGACCGACCGCGACCAGCCGATGCACATCGAGGCCGACAGCCTGGTGCGCGACGATGCCAAGCTCACCAGCGTCTTCACCGGCAACGTGGTCATCACCAAGGGCAGCATCGTGCTGCGCGGCGCCAGGGTGCAGGTGCAGGAGGACGGACAGGGCCACCAGAGCGGCATCGTCACCGCGGCGCCCGGCCAGCGCGCCTACTTCCGCCAGAAGCGCGACACCCCCAAGGGCGCGCCCGAGGAATTCATCGAGGGCGAGGCCGAAACCATTGACTGGGACGGACGCACCGAGCTCGTCAAGCTCAAGCAGCGCGCCGAGCTGCGCCGCCTGCGCGCCGGCGTGCTGAGCGACGACATCAGCGGCGCGCTCATCACCTACAACAACGCCACCGACATCTTCACCGTCGATGGCGCGCCGCGCAAGCCAGGGCAGACGGGCGCCGGCGGCGACCAGCGCGTGCGCGCCACGCTGGCACCCAAGGAAAAGCCCGCGCAGCCCGGCGCCCCGACCGCTGAAACACCCGCTTTGCGCGCGAGCCCGGAGCTGGCGCCCGCGCCGCGCCAGGCGCCATGAGCAGCACCATCCCTCCCGCGGGCGCCAGCCTGCTGCGCGTCGAGCATCTGAAAAAGAGCTACGCCGGGCGCACCGTGGTGCAGGACGTGTCGCTGCAGGTGCCCGAAGGCGAGGTGGTCGGGCTGCTGGGGCCCAACGGCGCGGGCAAGACCACGTCGTTCTACATGATCGTCGGCCTGGTGCGGGTGGACGGCGGCAGCATCGGCATCGACGGGCGCGACGTGACGCACATGCCGATTCACCGGCGCTCGCAGCTGGGGCTTTCCTACCTGCCGCAGGAGGCCTCGATTTTCCGCAAGCTCAGCGTGCAGGAAAACGTGCGCGCGGTGCTGGAGCTGCAGCGCGGCGACAACGGCAAGCCGCTGGCGGGCGCGGAGATCGAGCGCCGCCTGACCGCGCTGCTGGCGGACCTGCACGTCGAGCACCTGCGCGATGCGCGCGCCATGGCGCTCTCGGGCGGCGAGCGCCGGCGCGTGGAGATCGCGCGCGCGCTGGCCACGCAGCCGCGCTTCATCCTGCTCGATGAGCCCTTCGCCGGCATCGATCCGATCGCGGTGATCGAGATCCAGCGCATCATCGGCTTCCTGAAGGAGCGCGGCATCGGCGTGCTCATCACCGACCACAACGTGCGCGAGACCCTGGGCATCTGCGACCACGCCTGCATCATCAGCGAAGGCCGGGTGCTGGCGCGCGGCACGCCGTCCGAGATCGTGGACAACGCCGAGGTGCGCCGCGTCTACCTCGGCGAGCATTTCCGGATGTAGGGCGATGGCAAAGGTCGGCCTGTCCCTGGGCGTCTCGCAGCACCTGGCGCTGACGCCGCAGCTGCAGCAGTCCATCCGCCTGCTGCAGCTGTCGACGCTGGAGCTGGCGCAGGAAGTGCAGGACATGCTGGTCGACAACCCCTTCCTGGAGCTCGCCAGCGACGAGCCCGCTGGCGAGGCGCAGTCGCCTGCGGCGCCGGAGCGCAAGCTCGAGCGCAGCGAAATTGCTCCCATATCAGAAGCATTCGACGCAAGTCCGGCAAGCGAAAGAGCCGAAAACAGCACCAAAAGCGACAGCGACTGGGATGGCGACGATGTTGTCGACGCTGCCAGCGGCGACAGCCCCTGGAGCGCCGAGGCGCCCGGCGCCGGCCCCGCGCCGGACACCGACGACGATGCCGTCGGCAACCGGGAGAGCGCGCACGAGACCCTGGCCGATCACCTGCACCGCCAGGCGCTGGCGCTGCGCCTCACGCGCGAGGAGCGGGCCGCGCTGTCCTTCCTGATCGATTCGCTGAACGACGACGGCTACCTGGAGGATTCGCTGCAGTCGCTCGCCGAGGGTCTGGTGGGCAGCGGCGACCTCGAACGCGTGCAGGAAGTGGTCGAGCAGTTCGGCATTGCGCTCAAGCTGCTGCAAAGCCTGGAGCCCACCGGCGTCGGTGCGCGCGATCTGGCCGAATGCCTGCAGTTGCAGGTGCGTGCCCTGGGGCTGAGCGAAGCACAGCCGCCCGCCGTGCTCTGCGCTGCGCAGGTGATCTGCAGGCAGCCGCTGGAATGGCTGGCGCGCCGCGACGTGCGCCGTCTCGCGCAGGCCTGCAACGCCAACGAGGAAGAAACGCGCGCCGCGATGGCGCTGATCGCACGCCTGGAGCCGCGGCCCGGGCGGCGCTTTGCCGAGGTGGAGCGCAACATCATCATTCCGGACGTGATCGTGCGCCGGCGCCTGCAGGGCGGCGAGCTGCGCCTGGACGTGCAGCTCAACCCCGAGGTGATGCCGCGCCTGCGCGTGCACGACGTCTATGCCCAGGCGCTGCGCCAGCACCGCAAGGAGGACGGCCACCCGCAGCTGCAGGCGCGCCTGACCGAGGCACGCTGGTTCATCAAGAACATCGAGCAGCGCTTCGACACCATCCTGCGCACCGCGCGCGCCATCGTCGAGCAGCAGAAAGCCTTCTTCATCCACGGCGACCTGGCCATGCGCCCGCTGGTGCTGCGCGAGATCGCCGACGAGCTGGGCATGCACGAATCGACCATCTCGCGCGTGACCAACGGAAAATTCATGGCCACGCCGCAGGGCACTTACGAGCTCAAGTATTTCTTCGGCTCGGGCCTGGGCACGGACGCGGGCGGCAGCGCCTCCAGCACCGCGGTGCGCGCGCTGCTGCGCCAGTTCATCGCCGCCGAAGACCCGGCCAAGCCGCTGTCGGACAGCCAGCTCGCCGAGATGCTCAAGGAGCAGGGCATCGCCTGCGCGCGGCGCACCGTCGCCAAATACCGCGAACAACTCAAGATCGCGCCAGCCAGCCTGCGCAAACAGCTATAAAACGGATAGCCATGTCGGCCTTTCAGCTCTTTCTGCCCTGCGCCGCCGGCGTCGAGGGTTTTCTGGCCGACGAGGTGCGCGCCATCACCGGCAGCAACGCGGCAACGGCGCACCGCGCGGGCGTGCAGCTGAGCGCCCCCTGGCGCGCCGTCATGCAGCTCAACCTGCACAGCCGCCTGGCGCAGCGCGTGCTGGTGCAGCTGGCGCATGCCCCCTACCGCGGCGAGGACGACCTCTACGCGCTGGCGCAGGCGCAGCGCTGGGAAGACTGGTTCACGCCGCGCCAGACCTTCCGCATCGAGGTGACCGCGCACAAGAGCCCGCTCAAGAGCCTGAACTTCGCCGCGCTGCGCGTGAAGGATGCCGTGGCCGACCGCTTTCGCGAACGCGCCGGCCAGCGCCCCGACGTGGACACGCACCACCCGCAGGTGCGCATCCACCTGCACCTGACCGAGGCCGATGCGCTGCTCTCCATCGACACCTCGGGCGAGCCGCTGTTCAAGCGCGGCTGGCGCGAGGACAAGGGCGACGCACCGCTCAAGGAAACCCTGGCCGCCGCGATGATCGCCGCCAGCGGCTGGACGCCAGCAGCCGGCCTGCCGCTGTACGACCCCTGCTGCGGCAGCGGCACGGTGGTGATCGAGGCCGCGCAGATCGCCTGCCGCATCGCGCCGGGTTTGAAGCGCCGCTTTGCCTTCGAGCACCTGCTGGCGCACGACAAGGCCGCCTGGAAAACTATCAAAGATGAAGCTGCATCCGCAGTCCAGACAAGCGTTGCACCCATTTTTGGCAGTGATGTTTCGCACCGCATGGTGGACTTTGCCCGGCGCAACGCCGAGCGCGCGGGCGTGGCCGCGGCCGTGCAACTGCGCGGCGGCGACGCGCTGGAGCGCATGCCGCCCTGCGAGCCGCCGGGCGTGATGCTGCTCAACCCGCCCTATGGCGAGCGCATCACCGCGGCCGGTGCCGCCGGCCAGCGCCAGCGCGAGCGGGCGCAGGAGGCGCGCATCGGCCGCGAGAGCGCGCAGGCGGGCAGCAGCGAGGAATTCTTCCGCCAGCTTGCCAGCCACTGGAAGCGCCATTACGCCGGCTGGCAGGCCTGGATCCTCTCGCCCGACCGCGAGCTGCCGGGCGTGATGCGCCTGAAGGCCACGCGGCGCGTGCCGCTGTTCAACGGCCCCATCGAATGCCGCCTGCTGCGCTTTGACATGGTGGCGGGCAGCGCGCGCGGCCCCCAACCCCCGGTCCATGCCGACGCCAGCTGACGCTGCGGCCGCGGCATGGGTGATCGACACCAATATCGTGCTCGATCTCTTCGTCTTTGACGCGCCATGCGCCGGCGCGCTGCGCACTGAGCTGCAGGCGGCGCGCCGGCGCTGGTGCGCCACCGCCGCCATGCGCGAAGAGCTCGCGCGCGTGCTGCGCTACCCGGCCATTGCCGCATGGCTCACGCGCACCGGACGCAGCGCCGAAGCGGTGATCGCGCAATTCGACGCCCATGCCACGCTGATGGATGAGGCGCCCGCGGCCCAGCCGCGCTGCAGTGACCCCGATGACCAGAAATTCATCGATCTGGCGGTACAGCAGCGCGCGCTGCTGCTGTCCAGGGACAAGGCGGTGCTGCGGCTGAAAAAGCGGCTGGCGCCGCTGGGCGTGCGTGTCGCGCAGGGGATCGCCGTTACTCTATAAACAATAGCTGCCAGCGCTTGCCCATCAAGCGCTACAGCCCTGTTTGATCAAAAATTCACCACGGGCACGGCAAACCCTCTACCATCGCGCCACCCACCAACACAAGGAGAAAACAATGGGGTTGTTCAGCTGGAAGGAGATGCCTACCGCGGTGCTCGCGGGCGGCGGCGTGATAGCGCCCGACGAGCGCCTGCCGTGGAAGGAAACCGGCCTGATGGGCATTCAGCACGTGATCGCCATGTTCGGCTCCACCGTGCTGGCGCCGATTCTGATGGGGTTCGACCCCAACCTGGCGGTGCTCATGAGCGGCATAGGCACGCTGATCTTCTTTCTCGTCACCGGCGGCAAGGTGCCGAGCTACCTCGGCTCGTCGTTCGCCTTCATCGGCGTGGTGATCGCCGCCACCGCCTACGCCGGCAAGGGGCTCAACGCCAACATCGGCGTGGCGCTGGGCGGCATCATCGCCTGCGGCGCGGTGTACGTGGCGATAGGCGTCATCGTGCACGCGATAGGCACCGGCTGGATCGAGCGCTTCATGCCGCCCGTGGTCACCGGCGCCGTCGTCGCGGTGATCGGCCTGAACCTGGCGGGCATCCCGGTCAAGAACATGGCGGCCAACAACTTCGAGAGCTGGATGCAGGCGCTCACCTTTGTATGCGTGGCAGGCGTGGCGGTGTTCACCAAGGGCATGGTGCAGCGCCTGTTGATCGTCGTGGGTCTCTTGATCGCCACGGTGCTCTACGCCATCCTCACCAACGGCATGGGGCTGGGCAAGCCGTTCGATGTCTCGGGCATCGCCGCCGCACCGTGGATCGGCCTGCCGCAGTTCCACGCGCCGGTGTTCAGCGGGGCGGCCATGGTGCTGATCGTGCCGGTGGTCATCATCCTGGTGGCCGAGAACCTCGGGCACCTGAAGGCCGTGACCGCGATGACCGGCAAGAACCTGGACCCGTACCTGGGCCGCGCCTTCATCGGCGACGGCATCGCCACCATGGTGAGCGGCGCGGGCGGCGGCACCGGCGTGACGACCTACGCCGAGAACATCGGCGTGATGGCGGCCACGCGCATCTACTCCACCGCCGTGTTCCTCGTGGCCGCGCTGGTGGCGCTGCTGCTGGGCTTCTCGCCCAAGTTCGGCGCGCTGATCCAGGCGATTCCGCTGCCGGTGATGGGCGGCGTCTCCATCGTCGTGTTCGGCCTGATCGCGATCACCGGCGCCAAGATCTGGGTGGACAACAAGGTGGACTTTTCGCAGCCGCACAATCTCATCGTCGCCGCGATTCCGCTGGTGCTGGGCACGGGCGAGTTCACGCTCAAGTTCGGCGACTTCGCGCTGGGCGGCATTGGCACCGCAACCTTTGGCGCGATCCTGCTGAACGCGGTGCTGCAGCCCAGGCGATAGCTCGCCGGGTCAACGTTTGAACATACCCCAGAGCAAATCGAGCCCAGCACCGAGCAAATCCACATCGCCGCCCCCGCTGCTCCAGCTCGAAGCCTGTTCCCGCTGGCGCTCGCGCTGCTCGTTCATGCGCTGGCGCTCCAGCGCCACCAGGGCATCGGCCAGCCCGTCCGGCGTATGCGCCTGCGCGGTTTTGACGGCCTCGGCGCTGTGCCGCTCCAGCGCCTGGTCCACGGCTTTGGCGTCCAGCAGCGAAATCGCTGAATGGCACCAGGGGCAGCTGTCCTGTTTGCGAATGTCTATGGGCCCGCCGCAGCCGGTGCAGCGCACGGTATCGACGCGCGCGGCCAGCGCGGTGATCTCCTGCGCCGTGAGGTGGCGCACAAAACCCTTCTCGACCATGAACGAGCCGAAGGTGGAAAACCGCCCGTGGCGCTGCGCGCAGCGCCAGGTGACATAACGCCCGCCCTGCGCCACGTCAAAGCCGCGCGCCAGTTCGCGCGTGCAGCGCGTGCAGCGCAACCGGGTGGCCAGCGGATGGGCGGTATCGCCCCGGTGGTCGTGCAGCAGCTCAAACAGCTCCAGCACCGCCTGCGGTGCCAGGCGCGTGTTCTCGTGCGGATCGAACCACAGGCCCTGACAGGCAAAGCACAGATCGAGTTCAATGAAACCGCCCTCGCGTGCGGCGAACTGGCGGCTGTGCATGGGCTGGCGGCAGGAGGGGCAGGCAAGCGGCATCAGGCGATGATACGCAGGGGTGACAGCGCAGATCTGCCACCCTCACTATTGCTCCGGCCCCGTGAAGTTTGTACTGCTTGTGGGAGCGGCTTCAGCCGCGAACGACTGCATTCGCGGCTGAAGCCGCTCCCACACTGGAGACTTCATCGGGCCGGAGCAATAAGATGCGCGCATCCCTTCACAACGCATCCGCCTGCCATGCCCTCCCTCTGGAAAAAGCCCATCTCGCTCGAAGAAATCACGCGCGTACACATCGGCACCACCGTAGCCCACCTCGGCATTGAAATGCTGGAGATCGGCGACGACTTTCTGCGCGCCCGGGTGCCTGTCGATGAGCGCACACGCCAGCCGTTTGGCCTGCTGCATGGCGGCGTGAGCGTGGTGCTGGCCGAAACCCTGGGCTCCACCGGCGCCTACTACAGTAGCCCCGAAGGCCACCGCGCCGTGGGGCTGGACATCAACGCCAACCACCTGCGCGCCACCACCAGCGGCTGGGTCACCGCCACCGCGCGGCCGGTGCATATCGGCCGCACCACGCAGGTCTGGCAGATCGACATGGTGAACGACGCGGGGCAGCCCACCTGCACCTCGCGCATCACGATGGCGGTGCTGGATTCCTGAAAAAATCCCACTTCAGCGCTTGATGGGCGCGCGAAAGCAACTCTTTATTCAGAAGCATTCTCACGCTCGGCGCGCGCCAGCCGCTCGCTCTTCCAATACACCTCCGCGCCGCCATCCAGGCGGTTGAGCACGCGCGAGAGCACGAACAGCAGATCCGACAGGCGGTTCAGATACTGGCGCGGCGCGGGGCGCATCTCCTCGCTTTGCTGCAAGGCCACCACGGAGCGCTCGGCGCGGCGCGCGACGGTGCGGCAGACATGCGCCTGGCAGGCGGCGCGCGTGCCGGCGGGCAGGATGAATTCCTGCAGGCCGGGCAGCTGCTGGTTGTAGTGCTTGAGCGCGGCATCGAGCTGAGCCAGCGCATCGTCCTTGAGGATTTCGAAGCCCGGCATCGCCAGCTCGCCGCCCAGGTTGAAGAGCTGGTGCTGGATGTCGATGAACAGCTCACGCATGTCGGCGGGCAGCGCCTCGCACAGCAGCAGCCCGAGGTGGCTGTTGAGCTCGTCCACATCGCCCATGGCGTGCGGTCGGCCGCTGGCCTTGGAGACGCGCTGGTTGTTGCCCAGCCCTGTCGTGCCATCGTCGCCGGTGCGCGTGGCCACGGCGGTTACCCGTTTTCCCATCGGTGCTTCCTTCAGGTTTTTCGTCGGCCACGATTGTGCGCCGCATACCCCTATGATCGCGCCCGCACCGGCTCACACCATGAACACCGCTTCTACCATCCCGCCGCGCCCGGCACGCGCCCTCTGGCGCACCTACCTGGCCTTTCTCGGGCCCATGGTGCTGTCCAACATCCTGCAGTCGCTCTCGGGCAGCGTCAACGCGGTTTACATCGGGCAGATGCTGGGCACGGATG
Organism: Comamonas badia DSM 17552; assembly: GCF_000484635.1. Lineage (GTDB taxonomy): Bacteria > Pseudomonadota > Gammaproteobacteria > Burkholderiales > Burkholderiaceae_C > Comamonas_C > Comamonas_C badia. The sequence continues at coordinate 320,339 of NZ_AXVM01000003.1, forward strand.
CGCTGGCCGCCGTCGCCGGCATGTTCCCGGTGGTGTTCTTCTGCATCGCGCTGGTGATCGGCATCGGCGCGGGCGCCTCGGTGCTGATCGGCCAGGCCTGGGGCGCGCGCGAGCCGCACAAGGTCAAGGCGATTGCCGGCACCGCATTGGCGCTGGGCGGATTGATCGGCATCGTGGCGGCGGTGCTGGGTGAGTTGTTCGCCCAGCGCGCGCTGGTGGCGCTGGGCACCGCGCCCGAGCTGCTGCCCGACGCCGTGGCCTATGCCCGCGTGCTGATGCTGAGCATGCCGCTGCTGCTGGTGTTCATCCTGTACACGCAGCTGCTGCGCGGCGTGGGCGACACCGTCACGCCGCTGCTGGCGCTGTGCCTCTCCACCGCCGTGGGCCTGTTGATCACCCCTGCGCTCATCCTGGGGTGGCTGGGTTTGCCCCAACTGGGCGTGGTCAGCGCCGCCGTGGCGGGCTGGGTGGCGTTCAGCGTGGCGCTGGCCTTTCTGTGGTTCTACCTGCGCCGCCGGGGCAGCCCACTGGCGCCCGATGCCGAACTGCTGCGCGATCTGCGCCTGAACCCGCGCCTGCTGCGCGCGGTGCTGCGCCTCGGCGTGCCGACCGGCGTGCAGATGGTGACCATCGCCATGGCCGAACTGGCCATCCTGGGGCTGGTCAACGGCTATGGCGCCGACGCCACGGCCGCCTACGGCGCGGTGAACCAGATCGTCAACTACGTGCAGTTTCCGGCGCTGTCGATTGCGATTACCGCCTCCATCCTGGGCGCGCAGGCGATCGGCGCGGGCCGCACCGAGCGGCTTTCCGCCATCGTGCGCACCGGGCTGTTGCTGAACCTCGTGTTCACCGGCAGCCTGGTGCTGCTGGGCTATCTGCTGTCGCACTGGCTGCTGGGCTTTTTCCTCACCACCGAAAGCGTGCTGGTGCTGGCGCAGACGCTGCTGCGGGTGATGCTGTGGGCCAGCGTGGTGTTCGGCCTGCAGGCGGTGGTGGCCGCGGTGATGCGCGCCAGCGGCACGGTCTGGGTGTCCACGGGCATCAGCGTGGCCAGCATCCTGCTGGTGCAGCTGCCGGCGGCGCATTGGCTCTCGGCACGCTTCGGGCTGGAGGGCGTGTGGATGTCCTACCCGGTGGTGTTCTGCACCATGCTGGTGCTGCAGAGCAGTTTTTACCTGCTGGTGTGGCGCTACCGGCGGATAGAACGGCTGGTGTGACCAGGCGCGCGGCAGTGCAAATTTCATCCGCGAATGCTAAATTTATCGCCATGATCACCACCACAGGCCACGGCAGCGCCACCGCACGACTATCGCCCCGGGCGATTGCCGCAGCGGTTCTGATCGCCGGCCTTGGCGCCACGGCAGCGCTGGTGCGGCACCAGGAATCGGTGAATCTGGAGGTGCAGCAAGCGCGCCTTCAAGCCATTGTCGACACCCTGGTGGACGACATCGAACAGCGCGTGAAAGCCTACGCAGGCATCGCGGCGAGCGTGCGCGACGTGATCGCCGCGCGGCCTGACCTGCCGGCCTGGATGTTCCGCTCCATCGTGGACGGCCATGCGGTCGCGGACACCTTCCCGGAGGTGCGCAGCGTCGCGTTTACCCGGATGGTGCCCGACCAGGATCTGGCGCGCTACACCGACTATCTGCGCCAGCTGCACCCGCTGCTCAGCGAAACAACCACGCTGGCGATCCATCCGCAGCTGCCCGGCGAGCACCACTACATCATCGAGCAGTTCTGGCCGTTCAAGGACGCGGGGCAGCTGGTCGGCATGGATACGCTGTCCCAGCCGGACAACATGGCGGCGATCCTCCGCACGACGGGCACGCCCAGCCTGGTGCTCTCGGCGCCTTTCGATCTGCTGCAAGGCGGGCAGGACCGCAAGGCTTTCGTCTTGCGCTATGCGGTCCATCCATCGCAGCCTGCGCCGGCAAGGGCGCCCTACATCGGCTCGACGGTGGTCACCGTGAGCACCCGCGGATTACTGCACGCCACCAGGACGGCGAGCGGGCGCGACCAGGTGTTTCTGCGCATCGAGGACGTGACCACCGGCACCCCGGTGCTGCTGGCCAGTGACGCCGCGACGCCGCAGGCCGTGCAGCAGCCCTTCGCCGCCCAGACGCCGCTGCTGATGGGCGGCAGGCGCTGGCGCGTGAGTGCCCTGCCGGCCGTGTCACTGCTCTCCAGCGCCGAACGCTCGCTGCCCTGGTGGATAGGCAGTGCAGGCGCAGGCCTGTCCCTGCTGCTGGCGTTCGCCGCCTGCAGAATGCTCCAGCGGCGCCGGCAAAGCCTGCTGGAGCTGACCTCGGCACGGGCCACCTTGCGCCAGCGCGAGATCATGCTCAAGCGCATCTTCGAACAAAACATCCTCGGGGTCGCCGTGGTCGACATGACCAGCGGCAAGATCGTGGAGGCCAATGCGCGTTTTGCCGAGATACTGGGCTACGACAGCCGGCAGCTCGCGGGCCGGCCCTACTGGAGCTGGCGCCACGACCCCGACACGGTGCAGGAGGCGCAACAGGAATTCCAGGCCCTGCACAACGGCGGCGCCGCATCGATACGCACCGACAAGCGGTTGCGCCACCGCGACGGCTCGGAGGTCTGGATCGACCTGACGATTTCGCCGCTGGCGGAACAAGGCGAGACACCGACCCAGGCGCTCTGCATTGCCCAGGACATCACCGCGCGGCGGCAGATGGCGCGCAAGCTGCAGCGCAATGAAGCGCGCCAGCGATCCGTCCTCAACCACCTGCCGATTGCCATCCTGCTGCTCAAGCCCGGCGGCGAGATCGAGTACCGCAACGAGGCCTTCGTGCGCATCACCGGCTACACCCGGGAGGAAACGCCCACCGCCGATGCGTGGCTGGCAATGGCCATTCCGGACGCCGGCATGCGCGAACGCATCAGCGCCGACTGGAACGTCCGTGTGCTGCAGGCCATGGCGGGCGACGGCCTCATCGAAGAGCGCGAGTACGTCATCCGCAGGGCCAACGGCGAGTCGCGAACGATCACCGCGTCAGGGGTCATCGCCGCAGGCCGGGAGATGATCCTCATTGACGACATCACCGACAGCAAGCAGGCGCAGACGGAAATCCAGTACCTTGCCAGCCATGACCCGCTGACGGGAGCCGCCAACCGCGGCACGCTCATGCGGGCACTGCAGGAGGCGCTGCGCGTGAGCGAGCGCGCCGGCACGGCGGGGATGGTGCTGATGCTGGACCTGGACGGTTTCAAAACGATCAATGAGACCGCCGGCCACCAGGCGGGCGACGAAGTGCTGCGCCAGGCCGCCGCCCGCATGCGGGCCATGCTCAGGAGCGGCGACACGGTGGCGCGCCATGGCGACGACACCTTTGTGCTGGTCATGGAGACCGAGACGTCGCAGGAGCCCGCCTCCAGACACCATGCGGCGGAGGTCGGGCAGCACCTGCTGGACGCGCTGGCCAGGCCCTGCGACATCGGCGGTCAGGCCCTGCATACCAGCGCCTGCATGGGCATCGCGCTTTTCATGGGCACGCGCGAGAGCGCGGACGAATTGCTCAAGCAGGCCGACATGGCGCTGCACCAGGCCAAGCAGGCGGGGCCCGGCAGCCTGCGCATGTACAGCCAGGTGGAGCACGAGAAGCTGCAAAAACGCGCCAACCTGGTGCGCGACCTGAGAGCCGCCATCGAGCAGCAGCAATTCGAGCTGTACTACCAGCCCCAGATCCGCGCCGCAGCGGTCATAGGCGCGGAGGCGCTGGTGCGCTGGCACCACCCGCGGGACGGTTTCGTGTCGCCGGCGCAGTTCATCCCGCTGGCGGAAGAGACCGGCCTGATCGTGCAGCTGGGCGAGTGGGTGCTGGGCAGCGCCTGCAGGACGCTGGCCCGCTGGAGCACCGACCCGTTGCTCAGGGACATCCAACTGGCGGTCAACGTGAGCCCGCGCCAGTTCTACCAGGAGCAGTTCATCGGCACCGTGCTGGCAGCGCTGTCCACCAGCGGGGCCGACGCCAGGCGCCTGGAGCTGGAGCTCACCGAAGGCCTGTTGCTGCAGGACGTGGAGGGCACGATCACCAAGATGGACGAGCTGCGCGGCTACGGCGTGAGCTTTTCCCTGGACGATTTCGGCACGGGCTATTCAAGCCTGGCCTACCTCAAGCGCCTGCCGCTGGACAAGCTCAAGATCGACCAGAGCTTCGTGCGCGACGTGCTGGTGGACGACAACGACGCGGCCATCGCCCGCACCATCGTCTCGCTGGGCAACACCCTGGGGCTGGCGACGATTGCCGAGGGCGTCGAAACCGAGGCACAAAAGCGCTTCCTGCTGCACAACGGCTGCGATACCTGGCAGGGCTACCTGTTCAGCCGGCCCTTGCCGGCGGCGGATTTCGAGCGCTTTGTGCACGCGCAGAAGCGGGCGGCGTAGGCGGCTCTGGCCTCGCTCCCGGTGAAGCCAATGTTCACTTCGATCGTTGATTGCGACCCTTCGCGCCTTCAAGCCGCCATTCGCTCCATCAGACAACCTGTCCACACCGCTTTGGTCTAGAGTGGCATGCCCCTGCTGCGTGCCGCTATGCCCCCATCCCTGTCCGTACAGCCCCTGCCCGAAGTCGCCATGCGCACACTGCGCCTGTTTGTGCTTACCGCACTTTTTTGCGTGCTGGTCGCGGCTGTGCTCACGCTGGCCGAACCCGAGCGCGACAGCTTCGGGCGCAATCTGTGGTTTTCCGAATGCATCGGGCTCTGGGTGGCGTTCTGCGGCGCACTGGTGCGCCAGCTGCCCTGGGTGCGTCGACGCGGATCGCGCACGGCCTTGCTGATGGCGCTGGGAATCGGAATCCCGCTGGGCTATGTGCTGGGCTACACCACGGCGTATGCGGCACTGGGCGAGCCTATAAAGATCATCGGCGTGGCGGATGCGCGCCTGGCCGCCATCGGCGCCACGCTGCTGGCCGGAGGCTTTGTCAGCTACCTGACCTGGCTGCGCAGCCGCTTGAGCAGTGAGGCGATGGCGCGTGCCAGCGCGCAGCAGCTCGCCGCCGAGGCCGAGTTGCGCATGCTGCGTGCGCAACTCGATCCACATATGCTGTTCAACACGCTGGCCAACCTGCGGGCATTGGTCGATGACGACCCTGCCAGCGCGCGCCTGATGATCGACCGCCTGATCACCTGGCTGCGCGGCGCGCTGGCCGCTTCGCGCAGCGACAGCACCACGCTCGCGGCCGAATTCGCGCAGCTCGCCGCGTATCTGGACATCATGGCGCTGCGCCTGGGCGCGCGCCTGCGCTACACGCTCGATCTGCCGGAGGCGCTGCAGACCGTGCATGTTCCGGCGATGCTGCTGCAGCCGCTGGTGGAAAACGCCCTGCGCCACGGCATAGAACCCAAGATCGGCGGCGGCAGCGTTCGGGTGAGCGCGCGGCTTGGCACGCAGGGGCTGGAACTGGAGGTGAGCGACACCGGTCTGGGGTTGCCACCCGATGCGCCGGCAGAGCCCGCTGGTGATTCGCCCGGTGGCTTTGGCCTGGCCCATGTGCGCGAGCGCCTGCAGGCACTCTACGGCGATCGCGCCAAGTTGTGGCTTGCGCGCCAGCAACCCTCGGGCACGCGCGCCATCGTGAGGATTACGACATGAACGTCGCCCCTGCTGCCCTGGCGCTGATCGCCGAGGATGAACCGGTGCTGGCGCGTACGCTATCGCGCCTGCTGCTGCAGGCTTGGCCGTCACTGCGCCTGGCACCGGTGGCCGAAGACGGCTTCGCCGCCACCACGCAGGCGCTGGCGCTGCTGCCAGACGTGCTGTTCCTCGATATCCGCATGCCTGCGCGCACCGGGCTGGAGGTGGCCGAGATCGTCAGCGACGAGTGGCCCGAGGACCGGCCCACTCCGCTGCTGGTGTTCGTTACCGCCTACGACGAGTTTGCCGTCTCGGCCTTCGAACAGGCAGCGGTCGACTATGTGCTCAAGCCGGTGACGCCCGAGCGGCTGGCGGTGACCGTGGCGCGGCTGCAGGAGCGGCTGGCCGTGCGCTCGGAACCTCGCGGCGGTGAAGCCGCCGCACAGGTGCAGCAGATGCAGGCGCTCGCCGCGGGTGAAGCGGCCAGCGGACCCATCCGCGTGATCCGCGCGGGCGTGGGCAACACGGTGCGCATGATTCCGGTCGCCGAGGTGATCTGCCTCGAAGCCACCGACAAGTACGTCACCGTAGTCACGCCCGATGGCGAGGCGCTGGTGCGCATGAGCCTGCGCGAGCTGGCCACGCGCATCGAAGGCGGCGACTTCATCCAGGTGCACCGCAGCGTGCTGGTGAACAGCCGTCACATCGTCAGCGCCACGCGCGATGAGCTGGGCCACTGCAGTCTCACGGTGCGCGGCCTCGCGCGACCGGTCAAGGTCAGCCGCGCCTTCGCGCACCTGTTCCGCCCCATGTAGCGGCGCGGTTCGGTCGCCCCTGCGCACGCTTCACGCACGGCGCGCGGCAGTCCGTCGCAATTCACTGGCGGCAGACAAAGCGGCTTCCTACAGTGCGGGTCATCCCACGACCGATAGCACACCCCAGGAGCCCCTTCCATGCGATTTCCCCGCTGCTTCACCCTCGCCGGTGCGCTCGGTCTCACCCTGCTCGCAGCGTCCGCCAGCGCCCACGATCTGACCGTCGAGGTGCTGGGCGCCCGCTCCGACAAGGGCACCGTCGACGGCGCGCTGTACGCCGATGCCGCGAGCTGGCTCAAGACGCCGCGCACCGGCGAGCGCCAGCCGGCCGCCGCACGCGTGCTGCTGGTCTACCGCGACCTGCCCACCGGGCGCTACGCGCTTTCGCTGTTCCACGACGAAAACGGCAACGGCAAGCTCGACAGCAACGTCGCCGGCATCCCGACCGAGCGCTACGGTTTCAGCCGCGATGCGCGCGGGCGCATGGGCGCGCCCGACTTCGACGCCGCAGCCATTGACCTGCAGGGCGACACCACCGTCACCGTGCACCTGCGCTGACCCCCGGGAGACCGCCATGCAACGCCGCGATTTCCTCCACACCCTGCTGGCCGCTGCCGGCAGCACCGCGCTGGGCGCACACGCCACGGTCAGCGCCGACCCCACCGCCGCCGCCTTTGCCGCTGCGCAGGCCAGCCACCCCTGGACGCTGGGCTATGTCGGCCTGCAGCAGGATGCCGCCTCCATGGCCTTGAACGTCCAGGGCCGCATGCCGGCGGGCCTGGCCGGCCGCTTCTACCGCAACGGCCCCGCGCGCCACCTGCTGGGCGGCGAGCGCTACCACCACCTGTTCGACGGCGACGGCATGGTGCAGCAGTACACGTTGAGCGACCAGGGCGTGACGCACCGCGGACGCTTCGTGCGCACCGAGAAATTCCTCGCCGACAGCGCCGCCGGCCACCCGGTGCGCGCCGCCTTTGGCACCAACCCGCCGGGCGCCGAGGCCGTCACCGCGCCGGACGCGATCAACGTCGCCAACACCAGCGTGCTGCAGCACGGCGGGCGCTTCATGGCGCTGTGGGAGGGCGGCTCGGCCACCGAAATGGACGCGCAGACGCTGGACACGCGCGGCCCCCGCGTCTGGTCGCCGGACTACGCCGGCATGCCGTTCTCGGCCCACCCCAAGATAGAACCCGATGGCACGCTGTGGAACTTCGGCATCAGCAGCTCGGCCGGCCTGCTGTCGATTTACCACATCAAACCCGGCGGCGATCTGGCCGCTGCCACCAGCATCAAGGTGCCCGACATCGCCATGGTGCATGACTTCGCCGTGACCGAGCGCCACCTCGTGTTCCTGCTGCCGCCGCTGGTGTTCGACCGCGACCGTGCCGAGGCTGGCGAGACCTTTCTGGACAGCCATGTCTGGCGCCCGGAGCTCGGCCTGCGCGTGCTGCTGCTGGCCAAGGACCGGCTGGATGCGCCGCAGTGGTTCACGCTGCCGGCGGGCTTCGTGTTTCATATCGGCAATGCGTGCGAAGAAAAAGGCGTGGTGCGCCTGGACTGCATCCGCTCGCCCAGCGCTTGGGCGGCCACCACGGCACTCAAGGATCTGATGCGCGGACAGTACGCCGAAAAGGAGCACACCGCCGTCGCGCTGCTGGAACTGAACCCCGCCACTGGCCAGGCCGAACAGCGCCTGCTGCCACTGGTGGCGGAGTTCCCGCGCGTCGATCCACGCATCGTCGGCCGCACCTACCGGCAGGTGTTCACCGCCGCGCGGGTGGATGCGGGCGACCGACCCGGTTTTGATGCGGTGATGCGCCTGGACGTGGCGACGGGCGCGCACGAGCTCTACCGCTATGGCCGCGAGGTGATGGTGGAGGAGCACCTCTTCGTGCCTCGCCCCGGCAGCCGTAACGAAGGCGAGGGCTGGGTCATGGGCACGGCGCTGGACCTCGCGCGCCGGCAGATGCTGCTATCGGTCTTCGACGCGCAGCACCTGGCCGACGGCCCGCTGGTGCAGGCGCGCATGGACCGCGTGATGCCGCTGGGCCTGCACGCCATCTTCGTGCCGGCCTGAGGCTGTGGCCATGCACACCGCCGCCACCTTGGCCAGCGACCCCGAGCCGGGGCCGGAGCGCATCCATGCGCTGTGCGACGGCATGGTGTCCATCGCGCTCACCGTGCTGGCGCTGGAGATCCGCTTTCCCGAAGGCCCGCGCGGGCCGCTGCGCACGCTGCTCGGCCAGATGTTGCCCGGCGTGCTGGCCTTCCTGCTGAGCTTTGTCGTGATCAGCGGCTTCTGGCTCGCGCACCACCGCCTCACGCGGCGCGTGCGTCACACCAGCCGCGGCTACAACCTGGCCAACATCGGCTTCATGCTGGCGCTGGTCTCGCTGAACTTTCCCACCGCCGCGCTGGCGCACTATGGCGATGGTGATGCGCTCGCCGTGGTGCTCTACGCCGCCGTGGTCGGTGCGACGGGCGTGATGCTGCTGCTCATCGTCGGCACGGCGCAGCGGCAAAACCTGTTCGGGTCTGCCTTGGGCGCGCAGGAATACCGCCAGGCCCTGGGCGTGGTGCTCTGGCCGACGGCGGTGTTCCTGCTCTCGATACCGCTGGCCTTGCTGCACCCGACTGCCGCCATGTTTGCATGGATGCTGGCCGCCCTCGCACCCACGGTGCGGCGCCTGTTGGTACGCGGCTGAAACGATCACAGCCATTTCCCCGATTTCACATGGAGGTACGCAATGCAAGGAACACTGTTGGTGGGCTGGGGCGCCATCATCCCCGGCCGGGAGAAGCAGGCGGCGCAGGTGCTCGGTGAAGCCATGGGCTATCTGACGGCACTGAAGGGCGAGGGCCGGCTGGATGGCATGGATGCCGTTCTGCTGGAGCCCCATGGCGGCGAGCTGGAGGGATTCGTGCTGCTGCGGGGCGATGCAGCGCAACTGGCGGCGCTGCGCGCAGAACCGGCATTCGTGCGCACCATCGTGGCGGTGCAGCTCGTTCACGCCAAGGTGCGCGTGGTGGCCGCCTTCGAGGGCGCGGCGATGCAATCACTCATGGGCATTTGGGATGAACAGGAAGACCGTTTGCTCGGCTGAAAGTAGGCTGCTGCCGCTTCCCCGCGCACCACGGCAGCCCCGTTCCTACAATCTGCGGCACGACATCTTTGTACAGGAGCCCCCCGCCATGAACGCCCCCGCCTCCACCGCCCAGTTGCTCGCCATCGCGCCGCGCCCCGTGCCGCAGGCGCTGCTGGATGCGCTGGCGCAGCGCTTCGGCGCGCAGTTCTCCACCTCCCTCGCCGTACGCGAGCAGCACGGGCGCGACGAATCGCCGTTCACCGATGCACCGCCGCCCGCGGGCGTGGTGTTTGCCGAAAGCACGCAGGATGTGGCCGACGCGGTGAAGCTCGCCAGCCAGCACGAGGTGCCGGTCATCGCCTGGGGCGCCGGCTCGTCGCTGGAAGGCCATCTGCTGGCCGTGCAAAGCGGCATCAGCATCGACGTGAACCGCATGAACAAGGTGCTTTCGGTCAACGCCGACGACCTCACGATCACGGTGCAGCCGGGCATCACGCGCAAGCAGCTCAATGATGCGATCAAGGACCAGGGCCTGTTCTTTCCCATCGACCCCGGCGCCGACGCCAGCATCGGCGGCATGACCGCGACGCGTGCCAGCGGCACCAACGCGGTGCGCTACGGCACCATGCGCGAGAACGTGCTGGCGCTGGAAGTGGTGACCGCCGGCGGCGAGGTGATCCGCACCGGCACGCGCGCGAGGAAGAGCAGCGCGGGCTACGACCTCACGCGGCTGATGGTGGGCAGCGAGGGCACGCTGGGCCTGTTCACCGAAATCACCGTGCGCCTGTACCCGCTGCCCGAGGCGGTGAGCGCGGCCATCTGCTCCTTCCCCAGCATCGAGTCCGCCGTGCGCACGGTGATCCAGACCATCCAGCTCGGCGTGCCGATCGCGCGCGTGGAGCTGATGGATGCCAACGCGGTGCGCGGCGTGAACCAGTACAGCAAGCTCACGCTGCGCGAACAGCCGCTGCTGTTGATGGAATTCCACGGCTCGCCCGCCAGCGTGAAGGAGCAGGCCGAGACAGTGCAGGAAATTGCCGGCGAGCACGGCGGCGCCGACTTCGAGTGGGCCGACACGCCCGAGGAGCGCTCGCGCCTGTGGACCGCGCGGCACAACGGCTACTTTGCCGCGGTGGCCAGCCGCCCGGGCTGCCGCTGCATCACCACCGACACCTGCGTGCCGATCTCGCGCCTGGCGGACGCCCTGCTCGACAGCGTGGACGAGGCCGACGCCAGCCGCATCCCCTATTTTCTCGTCGGCCACGTGGGCGACGGCAACTTTCACATGGGCTACCTCATCGACCCCGACGATGCCGACGAGCGCGCCCGCGCCGAGCAGCTCAACCACCAGCTCGTCGCCCGCGCGCTGAAGCTCGGCGGCACCTGCACCGGCGAGCATGGCGTGGGCCTGCACAAGATGGGCTTCCTGGTGGATGAGGCCGGTGCGGGCAGCATAGCCATGATGCGCGCCATCAAGCGGGCGCTGGACCCGAAGAACATCCTGAATCCGGGCAAGATCTTCGCGCTCTGAGCGCCGATCCGGCTATGCGGGCGCCGTCGCGGGCGACAGGCGCCTCGCGGCCACGCCGGCGCCGACGAACGCCGCCGCCGCCACGCTGATCGCCAGCGCCACGGCCGAGCCGTAGAAGATGCCCGAGTACCAGTGTCCATCCATCATCGCGCCCCAGACCGGCGCGGCGACGCTGGAGCCCAGGTCCAGCCCCGAATACACCATGCCGTAGACCCGGCCCGTCGCGCCCGGCGGCGTGGCGGTCTTGATCAGCATGTCGCGCGACGGTCCGGCGATGCCGATGCCAAAGCCCGAGACCGCGGCGATGACCAGCCCCACGATGCCGCTCGTCAGCGCCAGGCCGACGACCACCATGAGCAGCGCCGACGCCATCAGGCACACGCCTATGGTGAGCTCCATGCGCTTGACGCGCCCGACGATGAAGCCGCCCAGGACCATGCCCGCGGCACTGCACAGCATGAAGCCGGTGACGACGCTGGCGGCCAGCGCCAGCGGCATCTGGTAGAGCCGCTCCAGCGCCGGCGCGGCAAAGCTCTGGATGGCCGTGAGCGAGCAGGTGGTCCAGAAGAAGAAGGCAAAGCACAGCCAGACCGCCGGCAGCCTGAGAAAGGCCAGCGGATGCTCCTGCATCGCAGCCGCCGATTTCCCAGCGTTTTCGGTCTTTGGCGCTTGTTCAGCAAGCGCATCGCGCTGCCAAAACAATAGTGCCATCACCACCACCGCCCAGACGGCCGCGCTCAGGCAGGCGATGCGCCAGGAGCCGCTGGCGGCCGCGATCACCGCGAGGATGGGGGATGCCGCCCAGCCCAGGTTGCCCGAAATCCCGTGGGCGGCGTAGGCATGGCCCAGCCGCTCGCTGGAGACGCGGCGGTTGAGGATGGTGAAGTCCACCGGGTGAAACGGCGCATTGCCCAGGCCCGAAAGCACCACGACAAGCACAAAGCCGCCATAGCCCGTGCTGCTGGCCGCCGCCACCGCGGCGGCGGCAAACAGGCACAGCGAGCCAAACAGCACCGGCCGCGCGCCCACCTTGTCGACGACGAAACCCGCGAGCGCCTGGCCTATGCCCGAGGTGACGAAGAACACCGACAGCAACAGGCCCAGCTCGGAATAGCTGAAGCCGAACTCCGCCACCAGCAGGGGAAACAGCGGCGGCAGCAGCAGCTGGAAGAAATGCGAGGTGCCATGCGCCAGCGTGACCAGGCTGGTGGTGCGCACGTCCTCGCGCAGGCGGGCAGAGGCGGTAATCGTCATGGGCGCGATGCTACGCGCGCCGGCCCCGCCTGTCTGTCACCTGCCCCTGTTGCGCATCAACGTGAGAGCGCATCCAGCGTCCTGGCATCGAGCTGGCCATTGATGGGCAGCCCGCGGTCCTTCTGGAACTGGCGGATGGCCGCCGCACTGCGCGGCCCGAGCTTGCCGTCGGGCGCGCCGGCGTTGTAGCCCAGCGCGTTCAGCCGCTCCTGCGCTTGCATCGGCGACATCACCGCCAGCGCATGCGTCTGCGACGGCGCGGCACCGCCATCGACCCCGAGCTTGCCGCCGCCGCCCAGGCCCTGGCCCTGCACGCTCTGCGCCTGGTAGCCCCGCAGCGCCACCACCATCTGGTTGTAGGCATCCATGAAGGCCGCGGTGATCACCTTGCCCTGCGCGGTGTTCTGGTAGCCGCCCAGCGCGCCGCCTCCACCCGCGCCGAAGAGGCTGCCGAAGCCGGAAAAATCGGTCTTGGACGCGCTGCCTTCAGAGGCCGCCACCTGCACGCCCGAGCGGTTGTCCACCAGCGTCAGCATGGCGCTCGCCTCGCGCGTCTTGGTGCCCGCGCCGACGGCGGCAATCGCGCGCCCGCCGCCGCCGCCGATCAGACCGCCCAGCACGCCGCCCATGCCGCCGGCGTCGTTGTTCGAGAAGATGATCTCCGGCGACAGGCCGTAGTCGGACGCCACCATCTGCCCCTTGCCGAAGTTGCTGCCGCTGCGCATCTCGCCCGAGCCCATGAGCTCGCGCTCGCGCTGCATCGCGCGCATGCCGGCCGCGCCGCGCTCGACGACGACGAAGCAGTTGGACTGCTGGATCAGCAGGCGCAGCAGATTGGACGTGGGCGGCAGCTTGTATTCGTTGCGCAGGATGGTGTACCAGCCCGCATTCTGGTTCTCGACCAGCGAGACCGTGCCCAGCGGCGCCGGGCAGCGCTCCAGCTCGCCGCTGGCGTTGGCCGAATTGCCGCCGGCGGCAGCGCCCGTGGCCACGGTCTTGGCCTCGCTGCTGCCCATTTTCATGTTGGTGGTTTCGCAGCCCGAAAGCGCCAGCACCGCACAGGCGGCGGCGATGATGGACAAGGATGTACGCGACATGGATGGCCTCTCTTTCTGAATGGTGACCGGCCTGCTCAGACCGTGGGAAACGGCGCATCGTAAAGGCTGCGCGGGCAGCAAGACGTGTCGTGTTGTTACACGGCGTCCTCCGCCGGCATCCGGTAAATCCACACCGTGTGACCGCGCCGCGGCGTCTCATCCAGCTTCTCGCTCGCCGGCATGTCCGGCAGCGCAAAGGCCAGGCTCACCAGCCAGCTGCCGGGCAGCATCTCGGCGCGCGCCTTGGCGGACGCACGGGCCATGGTCTCGGGACGCTGAAACAGATAGACCATCTGGTAGTCGCGCCAGTCCTCGGCCCACAGATCGCCCTGCCGCACCCGCGCGAAGCGGCAGCGCAGACGGCACAGCAGCGCCAGCAGCGGGCTCCATTCCACGCCACACAACCGCGCCCGCGGATATTGCGCCCGCAAGGCGCGCAGGCCATGCCCCAGACCGCAGCCGCCGTCCAGAACCAGGGCGCCAGGCGGCAGTGGTGCACGCTGCGCCAGCCCATCGAGAGCGCGGATCGGCGTTGGAAAAAGCGGCGCATCGCGCCAGCTGTGCAGCGGATAGACCAGCACCAGCATCGCCACCGGCAGCAGCCACGCCCAGGCAGGCAAGGCCGTGCTGCCCGAGAGCGCCAGCGACAGTGGAAAACCCAGCGCCACCAGCGCGCGCCGCCACCAATGGGCGGCCAGAAGGCTCAGCAGCACACCCGGCAGCGCCGCCAGCAGCATCGCCGGCAAGGGCGCCAGCACGGGGCGCAGCGCCATCTGCACCGCCCAGCACAGCAGCCAGACCAGCACGGCAGGCAGCGGCCAGGGCAGGCGCATGCTTGCTACTGCCCGCGCAGGCGTTCGATCAGGCCATTGAGCGCATCGAGCGAACCGAAGGCAATCGCCAGCTCGCCCATCTCTTCGGTGCGGCTACCGCGCTTGACACGCTTCTTGACGCGCACCTCGACCTCGGCGGTGAGCAGATCGGAGAGCTCTTCCTCCACCCGCCGGATGTCGCGCGATTTTTCCTTCTTGGGCTTTTGCGGCACCAGGTTGAATTCCGCGCCCAGCCTTTTCACCAGGCTCTCGGCCTCGCGCACGGACAGCTTTTTCGCCACGATCTGGTTGCCCGCCGTGATCTGCGCCGCGCGATCGAGCGCCAGCAGCGCGCGCGCATGGCCCATGTCGATGTCGCCCGCCATCAGCATGGTCTGCACCGGGTCGGCCAGGTTCAAGAGGCGCAGCAGGTTGCTGGCCGCGCTGCGCGAGCGCCCCACCGCCTGCGCCACCTGCTCGTGCGTGTAGCCGAACTCGCGGATCAGGCGCTGCAGGCCCTGCGCCTCTTCCAGCGGGTTCAGGTCTTCGCGCTGGATGTTCTCGATGAGCGCCATCGCGGCGGCGGCCTCGTCGGGCACGTCGCGCACCAGCACCGGCACATCGGCCAGGCCCGCGAGCTGCGAGGCGCGAAAACGCCGCTCGCCCGCGATGATCTCGTACTTGCCCGCGTGCTCGCCCTGCCGCAGCTTGCGCACCAGGATGGGCTGCATGATGCCCTGCGCCTTGATGCTCTCGGCCAGCTCGTAGAGCGCACCTTCATCCATGCGCGTGCGCGGCTGGTAGGTGCCGGGCACGAGCCGATCCAGCGCCAGCACGGCGGGCGGGCCATCGCTGGCGGCCGACGGCGCGGCATCGGCCACCGTGGGGCCGAGCAGCGCTTCCAGGCCTCGGCCCAGGCCCTTGGGTTTCTTGGTTGCCATGTCTCGTTCAGTCCTTCAGGGATTGGAGCAGCGCATGGCCTGCGTCCCATGCGCCCAGCCCCGATTCGGCATTGATGTGTCCGTGCGCGCCGCCATCGACGAAGCGCGCGCCCCAGTCCGCCGCCAGCGCCTGCGCGCGCTCGAAGCTGCAGTACGGGTCGTCGCGGCTGCCCACCAGCACCGCCGGGAACGGCAGCGCCTGGCGCACGATGGGCGTCCAGCCGGTGATCTGCGCCGCCAGGTTGGGCCGCTCCACGTCGCCCGGCGCCACCAGCAGCGCGCCGCGCACCTTGGCGGCGTGGCGCGTGTGCGCGGCCCACCAGGCCGTGAGGATGCAGCCCAGGCTGTGCGCCGCCAGCAGCACCGGGCCGGGCGTGTCGGCCACCACGTCCTCCAGCCGCGCCGACCAGTCGCCGCGCCGTGGATGCACCCAGTCGTGCTGCTGCACGCGCTGGTAGCCGTGCAGGCGCTCCCACTCGGTCTGCCAATGGCCGGGGCCGGAGCTCTGCCAGCCGGGCAGGAGAAGGACGGTGCAGGGGTTCATGCTAATTTATAAATAGCTGCAAGCACTTGATGGACGGGCGCTGGAGCCATATTTCATTCATATTTCGCAGGCCCTATTTTGCATGAAGGCATACGCCGCGCCGCTGCCGTGGCGGGAAGAGCCCCTGCACGAAAAACCGCCGCCGCACCCTCTTCGGATACGGCGGCGGCGCCCCACCAGGAAACCGGGTCCTCGGTCAGCGGCGGCGCTGGCGCAGCTCCACGCGCGTGAATGCAAAGCCTGCGAGCAGCAGCGACAGCAGGATCAGGCCCCATTCGGAAAGCGTCGGGATGCTCGCCGGATCGCCCGGCGCCTTGTGCTCGCCAAAGTTGTAGTCGATGGCTGCATCGCCGCCATTGAGCGTGATGCTGCTGAAGGTGTCGTTGCTCATGGTGCCTGTTGCACCCGTGGCGCCGGTGCCCAGCGTGTCCTTGCCGTCGTTCCATCCGGCGGGCTGCACCTCGTGCACCGAGTAGGTTCCCGGGGCCAGGTTGGTGAAGCTGTAGTGACCCGCGGCATCCGTGGTGGTGGTTGCAACGACCGTACCGCCCTGCAGCAGCTGGATGGTGACGCCGCCGATACCCTCCTCGCCCGCATCGATGGCGCCGTTGTCATTGCGGTCGTGGTAGACGTTGCCGGCAAGCGAGGCCGTCGTTGCCGGGCTCGATGCAACCACCTGCAGCGGCGCGGTCGTCGCCACGGCGTTGTTGCCCAGGTCGGTCTGCAAGGCGCCAGCCGCAATCGTGTTGGTGTGCGTGGCCACCACCGACGAAGTCACCTTTACCTGGATGCTGCAGCCGCCCGCCGGAATCGTCGCGCCCGAAGCATAGGTCACGGAAGTCGAGCCAGGAGCCGCCGTCACGCTGGCCAGCGTGCAGGTGCCGGCAATCCCGGCTGGGCTGGCAACCGCCACACCTGCGGGCAGGTTATCCGTCAGCGCTGCCGTCAAGGTCGCTGCAGTGGTACCGCCATTGCCCAGCGAGATCGTCAGTGTGGACTGACCACCGGCGACGATGGAGCTGGGAGAGAAGCTCTTGCTCACGCTCGGCGGCTGGCCGGGGTTGACCTGCAGATCCGCCGTGGCGGGTGCACCGTTGTTGCCCAGGTTGGTCTTCAGATCGTCTGCCGCAATGGTATTGGTGTATGGGCCACCGGAAACGGCAGACGTCACGTTCACCGCTATCGTGCACGAACCATTGGCGGGGATGGTGCCGCCCGTGGCAAAGGTCACGGTGGAGCCACCGGCCGTTGCGCTCTTGGTGCCCACGCAGGTGCCCCCCACTGCGGGCGGATCGGCCACCAGCACGCTGGCCGGCAGGGTATCCACCAGGTCAGCCGTCAGGTGCGCCGCCGTTGCATTCGGGTTGCCCAGCGTGATGGTCAGCCTGGACACGCCACCGGGGTTGATGGTGCTGGGCGCAAAGGCCTTGAGCACGGTCGGATTGCCAGGCGCGCGCACCACCAGGCCGGCATTCGTCGGCGTCGGGTTGCTGCCCGCTTCCACCGTAGCCAGCGCCTCGGCAGGGATGTTGTTGGTGTACGAGCCCGCCGTGGCCGACGTGACATCCACCTGGATCGTGCAGCCCGCGGCCGGGATGGTCGCCCCGCTGGCATAGGCCACCGTGGTACCGCCAGCCGCAGCCGTGACCGAACCTGAGGTGCAGGTGCCGCCGATGTTGGGCGCAGCCGCCACGACCACGTTGACGGGCAAGGTGTCGGTGAACACGCTCGCCAGCGTCAGCGCAGAAGTATTCGGATTGCCCAGCGTGAGGGTCAGGCGCGAGACGCCGTTCACGTCGATGGTGGCAGGGCTGAAGGCCTTGTTCACCGAGGGCGCTGCAGGCTTGTCCACGCCAATCGCAGCCGGTGCCGGGTCTGGGTTGGTGCCGGCACTGGTCTTGAGCTGGCCAGCCGCAATCGTGTTCAGGTAGTTGCCCGTGAGCGTGCCCACCACATCCACCGTGATCGTGCAGCCACCTGCGGGAATGCTGGCGCCATTGGCGTAACTGACCGATGTGGCATTCGCCGCCGCCGTGACGGATGCTGCCGTACAGGCCGCCTCACCACCCGGCACATGGCCATTGATGTTGGGTGCAGGCGCCACCTGAATCTTGCCCGTCGACGGCGCGGGCAGGCCCGGCAGCGCATCGACAAACATCTGCGTCAGGGTAATGGGGTCGGCATTGGAGTTTTCCAGGCGGATGTGCAGCGTACTGATTTGATTCAGCCCCGCGCCACCGAAGGCGTCGATCTGTGCCGGTGCAAACCGCTTGGTCACCGCGGGCGGCGCGAGCGCCTGCAGGTCGGCCTGTGCCGGGTTGCCATTGCTCAGCCCCTGCTGGCTCGTGATCGCGTTCGCACCAATGGTGTTGGTGAAGATGCCTGGCTGCGAAGCGACGACAAACGCCCGGAACGTGCAGCTGCCATTGGCCGGCACGGTGGCGCCGCTGAGCTGGATCTTGCTGCTGCCCGGTGCCGCCGTGACACTGCCGCCCGCACAAGTCGTGCTGGTGTTGGCCGGGTTGGCCACTGCCACGTTGGGCGGCAGGTTGTCGGTCAGCGCCACACCGGTCAGGGCAAAGCTGGCGGGGTTCGTCACGGTGACGATCAGCTCGGACGTATCGCCCACCTTGACGACCGGCATGGTGAACAGCTTGCTGATCGTGGGCCCCGGGGTCACGTTCAGGGTGGCATCACCCGGATTCGGATTGGTCACGCCCTGGTCGGTCGTCACCGTGTTGGCAGGGATGCTGTTCAGGTACGCACCGGCTGCGGCTGCCGTCACATCGATATCGAGGTTGCACGAACTCCCCGGCGAGAGCGTGACATGCGACAGCGTGACGGCGGTGCCGCCGCCGCTGGCGGCGATCTGCGCGCCCATGCAGGTAGACGTCGCGTTGGGCGTAGGCGCAATCACCAGGCCTGCCGGCAGCGCATCGGTGAACGTCAGTCCCGTCAGCACCACCGGATTCAGGACGTTCGGATCAAAGGTGTTGACCAGCTTGACCTTCAGGCGCGAGACGGCATTCGGCGCCACATAGGCCGGCTCGAAGCCCTTGGACACGCCCAGTCCCTGCAGCGTCGTGAGCGTCGCCGAAGTCGGCGTGGCGTTGGTATAGCCGCCCTGGCTGGAAATGGCACCTGCCGGAATGGTATTGGTCAGGTTGAGGAAGGCAACGGACGTCACCTTCAACGTCACCACGCAGGCGCCATTGGCCGCCAGAGAGGCGCCCGTCAGGGAAACCTGCCCGCTGCCCGGCACGGCCGCCACCGTGCCGCCCGTGCAGGTGGTCTGCGCATCGGGCGCGGAATACACCTGGATGCCCGTGGGGAAGGTGTCGGTGAACGACACGTTGTTGATGGGCACGGCCGAGTTGTTGACCACGTCGATGGTCAGCAGCGAAGGCTGGTTGCCGGTGACGATCAGCGGGTTGAAGTTCTTGTTCAGCGAGAGGCTGGCGCTTTGGTTGCCCAACGTGGCGCTGACAACCGCCGTGTTCGAAGCCCCCTCCGCGCTGGTGATCTGCCCTGCGGGAATGGTATTGACCCAGGGGCCTGCACCCGTGGCCTGCACATCGAACGACAGGTCGCAACTGCTGGAGCCGGGCAGCTGCGCGCCATCCATGCGCACGCTGGTGGCACCCGGGTTGGCCGTGATCGTCGGAGCACCGGCGCAGGAGGTGGCGGCATTGGCCGGGTTGGCCACGACCAGCCCGCCCGTGAGCCCGGTGTCGTTGACGGACACATGGGTCAGGGCACCGGCCGTCTGGTTGGTGACCCTCACCGTGGCACGGGCAACACCGCCCACGCCCACGCTGGCGGGCGAAAAGCTCTTGGCAGCGCTCAGCCCGGCAGTGATGCCCAGGTTGGCACTGCGGTCCGCCGGGATGGTACCGGCGCTGGAGCTGAAGTCTGCCGGCGCAATGGTGTTGGTGTAGCTGCCTGGCGTTGTTCCCGTCACCAGCACCTGAATGGTGCAAGAGGCCTGCTGGCTTGCATCCGGCCGCGTGGGCGCCGTGGCGCCCGTCAGCACCACCTTGTTGTCCCCAGGCACCGCGGAGAGCGCGCCACCCGTACAGGTGGTGCTTGCCGCTGGATCGGCCGCCAGCACAAGATCTGACGGCAGGGTGTCGGTGAGGTTGATCGCCGTGAGCGGGCTCACCGTGCGGTTGAACACCGTGATCGTCAGTTGCGAGGTCTGGCCCGCCGCAATCGATGCCGGGTTGAAGACCTTGGTCAGATCGACCGCATCCACCACCACCACATTGGTCGAAACCGTATTGGTGTTGACCACGCCACCACCCAGGGTGGCACCCGAGGCAGCGGTAGTCGCCGGCAGGGTATTGACAAAGATCTGCCCCGTTGTGGCGCCTGCCGGCACGCGTGCGCGGAAGGTCACGGTGCAGGCACCCGGCGTCGTGCCGGAGGCTGCGGGAATGGTGCCACCCGTGCCTTGCAAGGTCGCAGTGCCAACGCTGCCGGTGAAATCCATTCCACAGGTGGAAGAAGGTGCCTGAGACCCATCCACCAGCATCTGGTTGCCGGAGACTGTGGGCAGGATATCCGTCACCTGCGCGTTGGTGACCAAAGCCGTGGCGTAGTTGGCGATATCGATGGTGAAGGTCGCCCATTGCCCCGGCGCCACATTGGCGGGCGCCACCGACTTGCTGACACGCAGCTGGTCATAGGCATGCAGGGTAGCACTGGCAGGCGGGCTGCCTATGCCTTCGTTGTTGGTCACCGCATTCTGGCCTATGGCGTTGGGGTAATCGGCTTCAGTTGCCGCGGTCACCGGCACCTCGATGGTGCAGGTGCCGCCATTGGCCGCGACGGTGGCATTTGCCAAAGTGACCGTGTTGGGGCTGCTCCCCGTATCGACCGTTACCGTGCCTGCGCTGCCGCCAGCGGTACAAATCGATGTAGTTGCTCCACCCGTTCCCGTCAAACCGGCAGGAAAGGTATCCACCAGGCCCGCATTGGTCAGCACCGTGCCGCCGTTGTTGGTGACGACGATGCGCATGGTGGACGTGGCGTTCACCGGAATCGTGCTTGGGTTGAACGACTTGGCCACCTGCACCGGCGCATTCACGGTGAGCTGCCGGTTGAATGCAGGACTCGTCAAGCCACGCGCATTGCCAATGGCGCCTGCCGCCAGCGTATTGTTGAAATTCTGCGTCGTCGCCGCCGGCGGCGTCAGTGCGGGAACGATCACATCCACCTGGGCGATACAGGAACCATTGACACCTATCGTGCCGCCGGTCAGCGTCACCGCCGTATCGCCAGCGCTGGGCGCAAACGTGCCATTGCTCGCACCCGTGCCCGAACAGACCACGGACGCATTCGGCGTGGGCGCCACCTGCATTCCGCTGGGCAGGGTGTCGGTGAACGTGGTCAGCGGCATGGTCTGGCCGGTGCCGGTGTTCGGGTTGGTCAGGGTAATCGTCAGCGTAGTGGGACGCCCGACAAACGACGGCGAGGGGCTGAAGACCTTGCCGCCCGTGGGTGCTGCCAGGGAGCGCACCAGCAGGGTGGCGTTGGCATCGGTCGTGTTGTAGAGCTTGGTCGCGCCTTCGGTATAGGTGAAGCCCGAGGTCGTGGGGTTTGGATCCGTATTGGCCGGAATATGCACGATGTGGTTGCCCGGCGCCGTGGCCGTCACCTTGAAGGTGACGGTGCACACACCCGGCGTACTGGCATCAGTCGCCGCAGCTACGGTGGCGCCAGTCAGGCCCACAATGGTGCCGCCGCTGTTAAAAGTGGCCCCGGCACCGCACCCTGACACCGTCGCCGCAACAGGTGTCACCAACGAAATCTTGGGATTGGGCAAAGCCCCTGCTTCCGTCAGCAGCGACGTGAACGCGACATCGGTGACGGCAGTCGTCGTGCTGTCGTTGAAGATTTTCACGGTGTAGGTGGCTGTGTCTCCCTGGAAGAAATCACCGCCGCCATCTGGTGTGAACTGGTGGTTGATCGTCGTCGTGGACCACGCCAGGCAGGGCGCCAGGATGGCAGTCGCGAGGATGGCCTGAAAGGCTTTGCGCAAGGAAAAATGAAGGGCCATGGCTTGATCAGACAAGAATTTTTCAGATGGCGCACCAAACACTCTTGGTGCAACAGCGGCGACTTTGTCATGCAGTATGGCAGTGCCATCCAGCATCGCTACGAAATGGTGCGGACGGCTGACCATTGTTTGCAATTCACCCGGCCAGCGCGGCTTGTACCCGCAGCACCATTTCGCGCGCAAACGCCACAAACGCCTGGCTGCCCTTGGCCGCCGGGTCAAACACCACCCCGGGCAGGCCATAGCTGGGCGCCTCCGCCAGCCGCACGTTGCGCGGGATGACCGTATCGAACACCTTGTCGCCAAAGTGCGACTTGAGTTGTTCGCTTACCTGCTGCTGCAGCGTGATGCGCGGGTCAAACATCACGCGCAGCAGGCCGATGAGCTCCAAGTCCGGGTTCAGGTTGGCATGCACCTGCTTGATGGTGTTGACCAGGTCGGTCAGCCCTTCCAGCGCAAAGTATTCGCACTGCATGGGCACGATGACGCCGTGCGCGCTGCACAGGCCGTTGAGCGTGAGCAGGCTCAAGCTGGGCGGGCAGTCGATGAGGATGAAATCGTATTGCGCATCCACGGCAGCCAGGGCATTCTTGAGGCGTTTCTCGCGCTGCTCCAGATCCACCAGCTCGACCTCTGCGCCAGCGAGTTCCCGGTTGGCGCCCAGCACCTGGTAGCCACAGGCCTCTGCCCGTACTGACGCCTGCTGCACGGTGGCCGAACCCAGCAGCACGTCGTACACCGAATGCGCGAGCTGGCGCTTGTCCACGCCCGAGCCCATGGTGGCGTTGCCCTGCGGGTCCAGATCCACCATGAGCACGCGCTGGCCAATTTTGGCCAGCCCCGCGGCCAGGTTGACGGTGGTGGTGGTCTTGCCGACGCCACCCTTCTGGTTGGCAATGCAGAAAATCTTGGCCATGCAGTGTTGGGGAAAAAAACGGCCGCGCGAAGTGCAGCCCAAGGTAGCTACCGATCAGGCCCGATGAAGTCTCCAGTGGTGGGAGCGGCTTCAGCCGCTCCCACCATCGGTACAAACCTCGCAGAGCCGACACAACAGTGTAGAGGCTATGCGGGCCGCATCCAGACGATGCAGCGCTCGGCATCGAGCTGCGGCACCCGCAGGGGTTCCACGTGAAACACCGCGACGCCCGCGGGCAATGCGGCCATTTCGTCGTCCGGCGGCTTGCCCTTCATCGCCAGCCACACACCACCGGGCGCGAGCAGATGGCGCGACCAGGCGGTGAAATCCGCCAGCGATGCAAAGGCGCGGCTGCTGACGACATCAAACGGCCCCTGCAATTCCTGCACTCTGGCATGCATGCCGCGCAAGTTGCGCAGTTGCAGGCTGGCTGCCGCCTGCTGCACGAAGGCCGCCTTTTTGGCCACGGCGTCCACGCACACAATTTCCAGGCCAGGCTGGCAAACGGCAAACACCACACCCGGCAAGCCACCGCCGGAGCCGACATCCAGCAAACGTGCGCACGCACCTCCCTGCTCCACCAGGTAGCGGCGCAGGGGTGGTACGGCAGCAAGACTATCCAAAAGATGGTGCGTCAGCATTTGCCGCGGCTCACGCACCGCGGTCAGGTTGTAGACGCGATTCCAGCGCTGCAGCAGCGCAAGAAATTCCAGCAACCGGTCAATCTGATGATCATCCAGCTGCAGCTCCAGCGCCCCAAGACCGTCAAGCAGCAGCCCGCGCATGACCATCGTCATGCCGCACGGCGGGCCGCATCCCTGAAATGGCCCTTTTTCAGGTGCACCAGCAGCAGGGACACGGCCGCCGGCGTCACGCCGGAAATGCGCGAAGCCTGGCCCAGGGTCTGCGGTCTGTGCTTCTGCAGCTTCTGCCGCACCTCAATGGAGAGCGCCGCCACCTGCGTGTAATCCAAGTCGTCGGGCAGGGGCAGGTTCTCGTAATGCGCGGCGCGCTCCACCTCTTCCCGCTGCCGGTCGATATAGCCGGAATACTTGGCCGCGATTTCCACCTGCTCGATCACCGCATCGCACAGGTCGCCGAGCGTTTCACGTGAAACATCCGTGCTGGCGAATTTTCCCGCATTGAGCGACAGCAGCCCGGAATAATCAACGCCCGGACGGCGCAACAGGTCAAACAGGTTGTATTCGTGCTCCAACGCCTTGCCAAGCACGCGCTCGGATTCAACGGATTCCACCATGGCGGGGTTGATCCAGGTGGATTTGAGGCGTTCGGTTTCACGTGAAACCGCATCACGCTTGCGGCAGAACGCATCCCAGCGCGCATCGTCCACCAAACCCAGGCGGCGCCCGGTTTCCGTCAGGCGCATGTCGGCGTTGTCCTCGCGCAGCTGCAGGCGGAATTCCGCCCGGCTGGTGAACATGCGGTAGGGCTCGGTCACGCCCTTGGTGATGAGGTCATCCACCAGCACACCCAGATAGGCTTCGTCGCGCCGCGGCAGCCACGGCGCCTCGCCTCGGCATTGCAAGGCCGCGTTCAGCCCGGCAAACAGGCCCTGCGCCGCCGCCTCCTCGTAGCCCGTGGTGCCGTTGATCTGGCCGGCAAAAAACAGACCTTCCATCTGCTGCGTCTCGAAACTGCTCTTCAGGGCGCGCGGGTCGAAATAATCGTATTCGATGGCATAGCCGGGCCGCAGGATATGCGCGTTTTCCAGCCCGGAGATACTGTGCACCAGCTGGTACTGGATATCGAACGGCAGACTGGTGGAAATGCCGTTGGGATAGAACTCATGCGTCGTGAGCCCTTCGGGTTCCAGAAAAATCTGGTGGCTTTCCTTGTCCGCAAAGCGGTGGATCTTGTCCTCCACGCTGGGGCAGTAGCGCGGGCCGGTGCCCTCGATCACACCGGTGAACATCGGACTGCGGTCCAGCCCCGAGCGGATGATCTCGTGCGTGCGTGCATTGGTATTGGTGATCCAGCACGGCAGCTGGCGCGGGTGCATCGCCGCCTTGCCCAGGGTGCTGAAAACCGGCAGCAGCCCTTCATTCACGCCGCCCGGCATGCCATCGCCAGGTTGTTCGGCGCAGCGTGAGAAATCGATGGTGCGCCCATCCAGCCTCGGGGGCGTACCGGTCTTCAGGCGCCCCTGCGGCAGCTGCAGTTCCTTGAGCCGGCTTGCCAGGCTCACCGCGGGTGGATCGCCCGCCCTGCCGCCCTGGTAGTTGTTCAAGCCGACGTGAATCTTGCCGTTGAGGAAGGTCCCGGCGGTCAACACCACCGTACGCGAGCGAAAGCGCACGCCCGCCTGCGTGACGGCGCCTGCCACGCGGTTGCCTTGCAGCAACAGGTCATCCACCGCCTGCTGAAAAATCTGCAGATGGGGCTGGTTCTCAAGCCGCGTGCGGATCGCGGCCTTGTACAGCAGCCGATCGGCCTGCGCCCGGGTGGCGCGCACCGCCGGGCCCTTGCTGCTGTTGAGAATGCGAAACTGGATGCCGGCCTCGTCGGTCGCCAGTGCCATCGCACCGCCCAGCGCGTCCACTTCCTTGACGAGATGGCCCTTGCCTATGCCGCCGATGCTGGGGTTGCAGCTCATCTGCCCCAGCGTCTCGATGTTGTGCGTCAGCAGCAGTGTTTTGCAGCCCATGCGGGCACTGGCCAGCGCCGCCTCGGAGCCGGCATGGCCGCCGCCCACCACAATGACATCGAATTCCTCGGGATACAACATGCTCGTGCACACAAAACATCAAGGGGCGTTATTGTCCCACCGCACCGCACAAAACGTGTTCCACGTGAAACATCCTCTTTGAACGCCTTACATGACCACCCTCTTCGATCCGCTGCAGGCAGGCAAGCTGCACCTTTCCAACCGCGTCGCCGTGGCGCCGTGCACGCGCAACCGCTCTCCGGACGGCGTGCCCACGGCGATGAATGCCAGGTACTACCGCCAGCGCGCCGGCAACGGCCTCATCATCACCGAAGGCACGGCCATCAGCCAGCAGGGCCAGGGCTATGCCCATGTGCCAGGCCTGTACAGCGCCGAGCAACTGGCGGGCTGGCGGCAGGTCACCGACGCCGTGCACGAGCAGGGCGGCTGCATCGTGACGCAACTCTGGCACGTGGGCCGCGTCTCGCATGTTTCGCTGCAGGCCGATGGCGGCGACCCGGTGGCGCCGTCGGCCATCACCGCGCATTCGCGCACCTACATCGTTGACCCGCTGACAGGGGCCGGACAATTTGCCGCCACATCCGCACCCCGAGCGCTGCAACGCGACGAGCTGCCCGCCATCATCGAGCGCTTTGCGCAGGCCGCACGCGATGCCGTGCAGGTGGCCGGCTTTGACGGCGTGGAGCTGCATGGCGCCAACGGCTACCTGATTGACCAATTTCTCAAGGATGGCAGCAACCAGCGCAGCGACGATTACGGGGCAAGCCTGCACAACCGCATCCGCTTTGCCGTGCAGGCCGTGCGGGCGGTCGTGGATGCCGTGGGTGGCGGGCGCACGGGTATCCGCCTCTCGCCCGTCACTCCGGCCAACGACATCCATGACAGCCAGCCTCAGCCACTCTTTGAACTGCTGCTGCAGGCACTGGCGCCCCTCAACCTGGCGTATATCCATGTGATCGAGGGCGCCACCGGCGGGCCGCGCACCATGGCAGACCGGCCGTTCGACTACGCCGCCTTCAAGGCTGCCTACCGCAACGCCGGCGGGCGCGGCGCCTGGATGGTGAACAACGGCTACACGCGCGAAATGGCGCTGGACGCGGTGGCTGGCGGCCATGCCGATATCGTGGCCTTCGGCAAGGATGCGATCGCCAACCCAGACCTGGCCGAGCGGTTCAGGCGTGGCGCGACGCTGAACGCCTGGGACAAGACAACGTTCTACGGCGGCAGCGCCAAGGGCTACACCGATTACCCAGCGCTGGCCGATTGAACCCCGGGTTGAGACGCAAGTTCGTCGAGGATGGGACATTCGGGCCGATCATCACCGTGGCAGCAGCGCACCAGCGACTGCAGGCTGCGGCGCATATCCTGCATCGCGGCAATGCGCTGCTCCAGATCCACCATGTGCCGCTCGGCAATCTGCTTGACCTGGCTGCTCGCCCGGCTGCGGTCCTGCCACAGGCCCAGCAATGCCTCGATCTCCTGCATGGAAAAGCCCAGATCGCGCGCACGGCGGATGAAGCGCAGCGTGTGCACATCCGCCTCGGTGTAGAGGCGATAGCCGCTTTCCGTGCGCGCCACCTTGGGCAGCAGACCAAGGGATTCGTAGTGCCGGATCATGCGCGCCGACACATGCGAGCGCGCCGCCGCCTCGCCAATCACCACCGGCCAGCGCCCGGCCGCCGCCTGCGTCACGCCGCGACCTCGTAGCCCTCCTCGCGGATGGCGTTGGCGATGGCATCGCGCGACTTGTCGCTTTGCACCTCCACGCGTCCGCTGGGCAGATCCACTTTCACGACGGCCTCCGTATCCACCTCGCGCACGGCATGCACCACGGCACGCTCGCAGTGGCCGCAGGTCATGCCTTTCACGTCAAATTGGTATTGCATGGCTCAATCTCCAGTCAGGGTTGCACAACGATGCGGCAATCATCTTCCTTGACATTATGGCAAGGTCAAGCCCTGGCTGGCATCAGGGATACACCAGTATCTTGTTCAGCCCGGGGAAGTGCTTCTCCAGCTTGAGCGGCAGCTGATCCAGATACGGCGTATGCGCCGGCTCACCCTCGCGCGCCGACACCAGGATCAGCAGGTCGGAGTCCGACATGCGCCGGAAAACGATGAAGAAGTCGTCCCAATCACTCAACTCGCTGAGTTCCAGCGTGAGGGACAGCTTTTGCCTCTTGAGGCTTTCCTTGACGGCCTGGTGCGCGCTGCTGGTGCAATTGAGGTGCACCGGTGCCGAATGTTCCGTTGCCAGCTTGGCGATCTTGCGCCAGTACAGGTCGAAGTGCTCCGAACCTTCCGCCAGCGGCGGCAGGATGACGAAGATGCCGGTGTATTTGGCGGTCGGCGCGTCCAGATTGCACAGGAACACGGTCTTGCGCGTCTGGTAGAGGACGCTGCCGAACTTGTTGCCGATGAAGCCCGCGACGAAACCGGTCTGCTGCGGCCAGCCCATGAGAATCAGATCCGCGCCGATTTCGCGTGCCGTGCGGCCGATGCCGCTGCCCGGATGGTGGTCTATGGTCGCCATCACCTTGAGTTCCACATCCGCCGCACTGGCCTCGAAGCGCACCTCTTCCAGCATCTCGCGCGCCAGTGCGATGTTGTCCTCGGCCTCATCCGTGTTGGGCACCACCGACACCACTGCCAGCGGGTGGCTGGATTTCTTCTCGCGGATCAGCACCGCCAGACGCACCAGGTTCTCGAACTCCGTGGTTTCCGAAAGCGGAATCAGGATCTGTTCATCGTTCTGGCTGCCATTGCGCGCGGCATCCTGGGCGGTCTCGGTGGTGGCTTCCAGCTTGCGCGCCGCCTTTTCCGTCACGATGGACGCGATCACGCAGGAGGCAAGGATGATCACGATGATGGCGTTGATGACCTTGTCGTCAACAATGCCCGCGCGGTAGCCGACGATCACCACGGCCAGCGTCGCGGCGGCGTGCGCCGAGCTCAAGCCGAAGATCAGGTCGCGCTGCTCGCGCTTGAGGCGAAACACCTTCTGCGTCAGCTCGGCTGCAAGGTATTTGCCGGCAAACGCGGTGACCGTGAGCGCCAGCGCCATCAGCAGCACCGTGAAGCCATCGAATACCACGCGCACGTCCACGATCATGCCGACGCTGATGAGGAAGAACGGGATGAAGAGCGAATTGCCGATGTACTCGATGCGGTTCATCAGTGCTGAAGAATTCGGAATCTGCCGGTTCAGGGCCAGCCCCGCCGCAAACGCGCCGATGATGGGTTCCAGACCCGCCACCTCCGAGAGGAAGGCGGAAAGAAAAACAACGGCCAGCACGAAGATGTAATGCGAATGTTTCTTGTCGGCCTGCCGCTCGAAGAACCGCTTGGCCAGCCAGGGCACCACCAGTGCCATGAAGGCGATGAATACCAGCAGGGAGACCACCAGGTGCGTCCAGAACTCGGTGGTCAATCCGCCGCTGCGCGCGCCAAGAATCATCGCCAGCACCACCAGTACGCCGGTGTCGGTCAGGATGGTTCCGCCCACCGTGATGGCCACGCTCGGATCCTTGGTCACGCCGTACTTGCTCGCGATGGGATAGGTCACCAGCGTGTGGGTGGCGAAGATGCTGGCGATCAGCAGACTGGCCCAGACATCCATGCCCAGCAGGTAGTGGCACACCGGATAGCCGATGCCAAAGGGAATCGCGAATGTGGCGATGCCGAACACGACGCTGCGGTTGGCATTGGCCTTGAACTCGATCAGATTGAGTTCCAGCCCCGCGAGGAACATGATGTAGAGCAGGCCTATGGTCGAGAATACGTCGACGAAAAGGCTTTTTTCCAGAATATTGAAGCCGTGCGGCCCGATCAGGATGCCAGCCAGGATGAGGCCGATGATGTCCGGCGTGCGCACCTTCTCCAGCAGCACCGGCGCGGCCAGAATGATGAACAGGATCAGCGAAAAGATCAGGATGGGGCTTTGCAGCGGCAGCTCGAACTGCTGCGCCAGCTTGGCAAGAGTGGATTCCATGAAGGGATGACAACCGCAAGGAAACAGCCGGACATTGTGGCACGCGATGCACGCTCTGCCGGGTGGGACGCTACCATTGTTCCTGCCCCATTCTTCCAGCCACCGCCATGAGCCCATCCGCTTCACCCCTCGGCCTGATACGCGCCGTGCAGCGCTGCGCCGCCGTTCCGTTTGCACGGCTCGACGGAAGTCCGGGCGGACAGAGCGCGATTGCCAAAAAGCCGGTACAGGGGCTGGTCTGCGTCGGACCGCTGGGATTGGAGGGCGATGAACAGGGCAATCTACGCTCGCACGGCGGACCGGAAAAGGCGGTGCACCACTATGCGCATGAACACTACGCTGTCTGGCGAGCGGAAATGGGCGATCTGCCCGTGCTGCATGAGCCCGCGGCCTTCGGCGAGAATATTTCCAGCACCGGCCTGACCGAGACTGATATCTGCTGGGGCGACCGCCTGCGCATGGGCGGCGTGCTGCTGGAAGTCACCCAAAGCCGCCAGCCCTGCTGGAAGCTCAACGCGCGCTTTGGCCAGCCCGGCATGGCAAGACGCGTGCAGGAAAGCGGCCGTACCGGCTGGTACTACCGTGTGCTGGAGCCCGGCAGCCTGCAGGCCGGCGATGCCATCTTCCTGGTCGAGCGTCCCTGGCCCCAATGGCCACTGTCCCGCGTGCTGCAGCTTCTCTACCACCGGATGCTTGACGTGCGCCAGCTGCGCGAACTGGCTCGCCTGCCCCTGCCGGACCGATGGAAAAGCTTTGTCGAGCACCGCTTGAGCACCGGCACCGTGGAAGACTGGCGTAGCCGCATCCAGGGCTGATTGCGCCTGCACCGTCTCTGCTGCTACGCTTGCTCGAATGGTCCGCCACACCCGCACCGCCATCGCCTGCATCGCTGCCGTGCTGATTCTGGCTGCCTGCGGCTCGGCGCCCCGCCAGCCAGGGCAGGAATCAGCCGCCGACGCGCCTTCGCGCCTGTCCGACGGGCAGGCCAGCGACATCGCCATCCACGCACTCGGCCTGGTGGGCACACCCTACCGCTATGGCGGCAACACGCCCGAAGGCGGGTTTGACTGCAGCGGCTTGATCGGCTACGTCTACCGCAGCGAAACCGGCACCCCGCCGCCGCGCACCGTCGCGCAGCTGCGCAGTTATGGCGCGCCGCTGCCGCGCACCAAGTTGCGCACCGGTGACCTGGTGCTGTTTGGCACAGGCGTGCCAACCCATGCCGGCATCTATGTGGGAAACGACCGCTTCGTGCATGCGCCCTCCACCGGCGGCACGGTGCGGCTGGACAGCCTGGACGGGCCCTACTGGTCGCGCCAGGTGGCGACTTTCCGCAGGCCCTGACTACCAGTGCAGTGCGTAGCGCAGGTGCACCAGATTGCGCCCGGGGTTGGGCGATTTGATGCTCGCATTGGAAATATGCTGCAGGCTTACCAGCACCTCATGCTGGCGCTGCTCGCCCCAGCGCAATCCGGCACCGATATGGGACGCAAAGTTGAGTGCGGTGCTGAACTGGCGCTCATTCGTGTGGTAGAGGTGGCTGGACAGCGTCACACCGATCCCGCCTTGAAAAAACCACGGCGAAGCGCCACCATCCGGCGTCCAGCGCAGCGTGGGCGTAAGGCCCAGCAGTATCAGGTTGTCATGGTTCACGCCGTTGTAGTGCCAATGGCTCAGGTAGCCATCCCAATGGCCCGTCAGCATGCCGCCGCCCAGTGGCTTTTGCCAATTGCCCCACGGCAGCGTGCCGCCCAGCGTCACGATATGGATCGGCCCGTTGGCAATGCCCGGCTGGATGTAAATGGAGGGTGTCTGCGCCACGGGCTGCGCCGCAGCGCCCAGTGACAGGGCCGACAACAAAATTGCCGGCAAAACCGATTGGGTTGGCATGGGGTGGAAGGACCTTCGGCTGTCGATTGAATGACAGTCTAAAGGATTCCCTGTCCACCCGGTGCCTGTACGGATTCAGGAAGCGGACGATGCCGGAGCGCCCCTGCTTCCCTGGTGCATCCCGCCATGACCATGCATGCCGCGTTCGCGCCGCTGGTGCATGCCCTGCGCATCAAAGACCTTCTGCTGCTCGGGCGTCAGCGCAGCGTAGAAGGATTTCACGGCTGCGCCGCGCTGGTCCGCGGCCGCCGCCCGCTGCTCGCGCAGCGTGCGCATGCGGTCAATGCGCTCCGGCGTCGTCAGCTTCTGCATTTGCGCACGATCCAGGCGCGCATGGGTCTGCGGCTGCATGGCCTTCTGGAACGTATCCCAGGCAGGCAGCTGGGCGTCCGTCAACTGCAGTTTTTGCTTGAGCTGCTCGGCGCGCTGCGCACGGCGCTGCTGCCACTGCTCCTGGTTCATGTGCTTGCCGTGCATGCGCTGTTGCACCGCTGGCGCCTGGGCAGCCTCTGCCGGCGCATCGGCTGCGGGTGCGGCGATGGCGCTGATTCCACCCCAGGCCAGCAAAGTGGCCGCGACGGCAACGTAGATCGGGGTTCTGGTCTTCATCATGATCGGGTTCCTTTCCCGGGAAGTTGACGATGGCTGCAGTGTGGGCGGACGATGTATCGCCCGCATGAGCCGGTGCTTCAACTGTGTAAAGTTGCATGCATTTGCGTTGCGAACGCAGGCAACAGCGCTTTGAATTTCAATAAAAAATCACTTCGACGCATGCTGGTTAAGCGCCAATAGCTATCAATTCAGGAATTCCGTGTTCAAAAATCTCATCCTCTATCGCATCGCCTCCAACTGGAAACCAGATCTCTCCGCCCTCGAATCCGCTCTGGCCGCAACGCCCTTCGTGGCCTGCGGCGCCACGCAGGAGCAATCGGGCGGCTGGACCGCGCCCCGCCGCCAGGAACATGGCCTGCTGGCCGAGAGCATCGGCGGTCAATGGGTATTGGCCTGGCAGACGGAAAAACGCGTGCTGCCCGCCGCCGTGCTGGCCCGCCGCGTGGAAGAAAAGGTGCAGCAGATCAGCTCCGAGAGCGGCCGCAACCCCGGGCGCAAGGAGCGCCGCGATCTGAAGGACGAGGCGCGCCTGGATCTGCTGCCCCAGGCCTTCACCCAGCGCAGCAGCACCGATGTCTGGATAGACCCCGAGGAAGGCTGGCTCGGTATCGGCGCCAGCAGTCAGACGCGCGCCGACGCCATCACCACCGCGCTCGTCGAAGCCCTTTCCGGTTTTTCCGTCAGCCTGGTGGACACCCAGACCAGCCCCCAGGCCGCCATGAGTGCCTGGCTGCTGGAACAGCAGGCGCCCGCAGGCTTCACCATCGACAATGAATGCGAGCTCAAATCCACCAACGCCGAAAAGGCCGTGGTGCGCTACGCCCGCCACCCACTCGATATTGCCGAGGTGCCCGATCACGTGCGCGATGGCAAGCTGCCCACCCGCCTGGCCATGACCTGGCAGGGCCGCGTTAGCTTCATCCTGACCGAAGGCATGCAGATCAAGCGCATTGCGCTATTGGAAACAGAGCAGCAGGAGCACAGCCGCAGCGACGACGATTTCGATGCCGACGTGGCACTCATCACCGGCGAGCTCAAAGGCATGCTGCCTGACCTCATGGCCGCTCTTGGCGGCGAGCAGCCCAGCGCCTGAAATCATGGCATTGAACGCGGTCTGGGTCGGCTTCTTCCTCATCGCGTTCGCCACCGCCTGCGTGCGCTGGCTGCTCGGCGATGCCGGGATTTTTCAGCAGCTGCTCACCGCGATGTTCGACGGCGCGCGCTCGGGCTTCGAGATTTCGCTGGGCCTGGCCGGCATCATGGCGCTGTGGCTGGGCCTGATGCGCGTGGGCGAGAAGGCCGGCATGGTGGAGCTGCTGGCGCGCATCGCCCAGCCGCTGCTGCGCCGCCTGTTCCCCGAAGTACCCGCGGGCCACCCGGCGCAGGGCGCGATGACGCTCAACATCTCGGCCAACCTGCTGGGCCTGGACAACGCCGCCACGCCGCTGGGCCTCACCGCGATGAAAGAGCTGCAGACCCTGAACCGCGAGGCGCCCGGCAGCGCCAGCAACGCGCAAATCATGTTCGTGGTGATGAACACCGCCGGGCTCACGCTGATTCCCACCTCGGTCATCGCCATACGCCAGAGCGTGGCCTTGCAGCAGGGATTGACCAGCGGCTTCAACGCGGCCGACATCTTTCTGCCCACGCTCATCGTCACCTTCATAGGCCTGCTGACCGGCGTGCTGGCGGTCGCCATCGCCCAGCGCTTGCCGCTGTGGCAGCCGCGCCTGCTGCTGCCGGTACTGGCCGTCGGCAGCCTTCTGGTGGCGGTGGTGGCGCTGCTGGCCCGCCTGCCGGCCGAGCAGGCCGCGCGCATCGCGGGCACCACCGGCGCGGTCGTCATCCTGGCCATCGTCGCGCTGTTTCTGCTGGCGGGGCTGTGGCGGCGCATCAACCTGTACGACGCCTTCATAGAGGGCGCGCGCCAGGGCTTTGACGTGGCGGTGCAGATCGTGCCCTATCTGGTAGCGATTCTGGTCGCCATCGGCGTGTTCCGGGCCTCGGGCGGCATGGATGCGATTCTGGGTGCACTGGCTTGGGTGATTTCGGCGCTGGGTCTTCCTACCGAATTTTTGCCGGCATTGCCGGTGGGCCTGATGAAGGTGCTCTCGGGCGCCGGTGCGCGCGGGCTGATGATCGACGTGCTGCAGACCCACGGCGTGGATTCCTTCGTCGGGCGCCTGGCCAGCATCATCCAGGGCTCCACCGAGACCACGTTCTACGTGCTGGCCGTTTACTTTGGCAGCGTGGGCGTCAAGCACATGCGCCATGCGCTGGCCTGTGCGCTGCTGGCGGACGCCGCCGGACTCATTGCGGCCGTTTTTGTCGGCTACGCCATGCTGCGCTGATTCACGGTGTTTGCGCCTGCCCACCATTGCTGTTAAACAGATCAGAAGAGTATTTGAAGATAGTGGTAGTAGTAGGGGTTCGGCCAATTGCTGGATAAGTGATTTTTTCTTTTGCACATCAATGGCTTGCATCCCATGAAACCGAGACCTCAAGGCGGGTTTTCGGTGGTGGCTGGATGGGGACAAGAACCGCTCTCGCACCGTTTCTGTGGATAAGGTCTTTTTTGTCCTCAGTTCCCCGGATAGTTATCCACAGCCTGACAGCACCAGCCTGGGAATGGCGTCTGCAGCGCAAAAAACAAGGGCGTTCTGTTCCCATTGCCGGGCAACGGCTTGGGCTTTGGATAGAGAAAGTCCAGGCACCAGAAAGCTGGGCTCCGCTGGCCAGTCGTTGCCCGGGTGCTTGCCGTAGCCGGTGATGAGCGGTAGACCGAGCGCACCGAGCTGGGCCGCCAGCGCCCGCTGGCGGGCCGCGTTGACGTCGGCATTGCAGCACTGGCTGCGCGGGTTGACCGCGGTGAGGAAGGCGCTGCAGCGCACCAGAAGCCGTGCCTGCAGTTGCAGCAGGGCGGGGCTGGCCCTGCCGATGTACAAGACAAAGGGTGAAGCCCCGCCGACGTGGTATTCGGTTTCCCGGTAGGCGGCGAGCAGTTCGGCAGCGATCGCGGTCATGGCCAGCGATGGCTGGAGACGCCACGCATGACCCGCGCGCGTTGGTGGTAGTTCAGATCGGGATGGAAGGCAACGCCGCAGACCACCCGAGGCTGCACCATCACCGACCGCAGGGAGTCATGCGGGACATCCCTAAACGCGCTCGAAGATGGCGGCGATGCCCTGGCCGCCGCCTATGCACATGGTCACGAGGGCGTAGCGCCCGCCCGTGCGGTGCAGTTCGGCAATCGCCTTGGTGGTGATGATCGCGCCCGTCGCGCCCACCGGGTGGCCGAGCGAGATGCCCGAGCCATTGGGGTTGACCTTGGCCGGGTCCATGCCCAATTCCTGCGCCACCGCGCAGGCCTGGGCGGCAAAGGCTTCGTTGGCCTCGATGACGTCGATGTCCGCCAGCTTCATGCCGGTGCGCTTGAGCACCATCTGCGTGGCCGGCACCGGGCCTATGCCCATGTAGTTGGGATCGACGCCCGCATGCGCGTAGCCCACCAGGCGCGCCAGGGGCTTGAGGCTCAAAGCCTGCACGCGGTCGCCGCCCGCCAGCACCACGGCGCCGGCGCCGTCGTTGATGCCTGAGGCGTTGCCGGCCGTCACCGTGCCGCCCTCCTTCTTGAACACCGGTTTCATGCCCGAGAGCGTGGCCACCGTGGTGTCGGCGCGTGGGTGTTCGTCGGTATCGAAGAGCACCACGCCCTTGCGCGTCTTGATCTCGATGGGGACGATCTGCTCCTTGAAGCGCCCGGCGGCAATCGCGGCCACGGCGCGGCGGTGGCTTTCCGCCGCCAGCGCGTCCTGCATTTCGCGGCTGATCTTGTAGCGCTCGGCCACGTTCTCGGCGGTCACGCCCATGTGCAGCTTCTGCCAGGGGTCGTGCAGGATGCCGATCATGTAATCGACGAGCTTGGCGTCGCCCATGCGCGTGCCCCAGCGCGCGGCGGTATCGAGGTACGGCCCGCGGCTCATGGATTCCGAGCCGCCACCCACGGCCACGTCGCAGTCGCCCAATTGAATAGCCTGCGCCGCCGAGACGATGGCCTGCAGGCCCGAGCCGCAGAGGCGGTTGACGTTGAAGGCCGGGGTTTCTATGGGGCAGCCCGCATCGATCGCCGCCACGCGCGAGAGGTAGGCATCACGCACGTCGGTCGGGATCACGTTGCCGATCACCACGTGGCCCACGGCCTTGGGATCGACGCCCGCGCGCTGCATTGCGGCCCTGACCACGGTAGTAGCCAGCGTGGTGTTGGGCACATCCTTGAGCGAACCGCCAAAGCCGCCCACAGCGGTGCGGGCGGTGCCGACGACAAAAACTTCACGGGTGGACATAGGGAAACTCCTGAAAAAGTTCAACGGCCATGGAACAGCGGCTTGCGGCGTTCGAAGAATGCCTCCAGCCCCTCGCGCAGATCGGCGGTGCGGGTGCAAGCTTCGAAGCTTTCGGCCTCCGCCTGCAATTGTGTCGCCAGATCGTTGTCGAAACCCGCGCGCATCAGGCGGCGCATGGTGCCGTAGGCCTTGGTCGGGCCGCTGGCGATGCGCGCGGCAAACGCATCCACGGCGGCTTGGAGCTCGGCAATGGGCACGACGCGGTTGACCAGGCCCAGGCGCAGCCCCTCGGCGCTGTCCAGGTTCTCCCCCAGCAGGGCAATTTCCAGCGCGTGGCGCAGGCCGACGAGGCGCGGCAGCGCCCACGAGCCGCCCACATCGCAATTGGTGCCCAGGTTGATGTAGGCCAGGTTGAATTTGGTCCCTTCGGCGGCGATCACGAAATCGCACATCAGCATCAGCGACAGGCCGCCGCCGGCCGAGGCGCCGTGCACCTGCGCGATGACGGGGGCATCCAGGCCGTGCATCAGCAAAACGGCTTCATTGAGCGGCACGAGCAGATCGCGCACGCCCTGCGTCGGGTTGGCGCGCAGCGTGGCCAGATCGCCGCCGGCGATGAAGGCGCGACCCGCCCCCTTGAGCACCACCGCGCGCACGCTGGTATCGCTGGCAATGGCGCGCATGGCGGCCAGAAACGCCTGCGCCATGGGCACATCCAGCGCGTTGAGCGCCTCCGGGCGGTTGAAGGTGAGCGTGGCGATGGCGCCGTTGCGCTCGGTCAGCAGGCAATCTGACATTTGGGTTCTCCTGAAAGGCTAGCTGATAACGCAGGCTGTACAGGCGTTAGAGGCTGGTTTGACTAGAAAATGGTTGAGCGTTTGGCGTTTGGCGTTGAGCGTGAACTACCAAAAACACCCACGCTGAACGCTGAACGCCCAACCTCCCCTCAACCATACAGCGCCTCGATCTCCTCGGCATAGGTCTTGTAGATGCTGGCTCTTCGCACCTTCATGGTAGCGGTCACCTCGCCGTCATCGTGGTCCAGCTCCTTGGTCAGCAGGTGGAACCTGCGGATCTGCGCCACCTGCGCCAGTTTGGCGTTGCCGCTGGCGATTTCTTCATCGATGAGCTGCTGCACCTCGGGCGTCTGCACCAGCGAGCGGAAATGCGTGAACGCCAGGCGCCGCGCCTCGGCCCATTTGCCCACGGTCTCGAAGTCGATCATCACCAGGGCCGCGACGAACTTGCGCGCGTCGGCCACGATGATGCATTCCTTGATGTAGGGGCTGGCCTTCATGGTGTTCTCGATCTCCGAGGGCGTGATGTTCTTGCCGCCCGCGGTGATCATGATGTCCCTGAGCCGGTCCACGATGCGGATCTGGCCCGCCTCCTCGCGCACCACGTCGCCGGTGTGCAGCCAGCCATCGACGATGCTTTGCGCCGTGGCCTCGGGGTTCTTGTAGTAGCCGGCGAAGACCATGTCGCCGCGAATCTGGAATTCGCCGTTGTCGGCAACGCGGTACTGCACCCCTTCGGTGACCGGGCCGACGGTGCCGATCACCACGTCGTCGAGCCGGTGGCCGGTGACCATGCCGCTGGATTCGGTGAGGCCGTAGACCTCGATCAGCGGCACGCCCAGGGTGCGAAAGAAGCGCACCACATC
Source organism: Comamonas badia DSM 17552 (assembly GCF_000484635.1). Taxonomy (GTDB): domain Bacteria; phylum Pseudomonadota; class Gammaproteobacteria; order Burkholderiales; family Burkholderiaceae_C; genus Comamonas_C; species Comamonas_C badia. The sequence continues at coordinate 358,182 of NZ_AXVM01000003.1, forward strand.
GGGCGCGATCGGTGCCGCGCCGGTGAGCGCCACGCGCGCCTCGCGCAGGCCGATGAAGTTCTGCAGCGCGCGCAGGATCAGCCAGTAATGCGCGCCAAAGCGCAGCTTCTCGCCGACGGACCAATCCCTGCGCGGCTTGTCGGCCAGCGGCGCGCAGGCGGCCATGGCGCGGGTGAACAGAGCGCGCTGCAGCGCGCCGGCTTCCTGCATCTTGATGTGGATCGCCGCGTGCAATTTTTCCCAGATGCGCGGCACGCCCAGGAACATGCTGGGCGCCACCTCGCGCAGGTCTTCCTGCACGGTGCGGATGGATTCGCCGAAGTTGACCGTCGAGCCCAGATAGATCGGCGTGAAGGTGGTCAGCATCTGCTCGGCCACGTGGCACAGCGGCAGATACGAGAGGTGCGAGGCGTCTTCGGAGAGCTGCATGCGCTCCGCGATGCCGGGCACCACGCCCCGGATGGCGCGCCAGGAAATCATCGCGCCCTTGGGTTTGCCCGTCGAGCCCGAGGTGTAGATCATCAGGCCGATGTCGTCCATGCGCTGGCGCGCCAGCGCCTCGTCGATGAGGTGGGCGTTGGCGCTGGCGCTGGCGCGGCCCAGCTGCTCCACCTCGTCGAAGGTGGCGATCAGCGCGCGCTGCTCGGGCGTGAAGCTGCGCAGGCCCTTGGTCTCGATGACGATGATCTTCTTGAGCAGCGGCAGCTCGGCGAGTGCATCGAGCACCTTGTCGGTCTGCTCCTGGTCTTCGCAGACCACCATCTCCACGTCGGCGTGGCCGATGACGTAGGCCACCTCGGGCGAGGGGCTGGTGGGATAGACGCCGACGGTGACCGCGCCCAGCAGCCCCGCGCCCATCTGCGCCAGCACCCATTCGATGCGGTTCTCGGAAATCACGCCCAGATGCCCGCCGCCCGCAAGACCCAGCGCCGACAGGCCCTGCGCGAAGTGGCAGGCGCGCTCGTGGTAGCGCGCCCAGCTGCAGGGCTTCCAGATGCCGAAATCCTTCTGGCGGATGGCGATGCGCTGCGGCTGCTGGCGTGCGCGTTCGCGCAGCATCTGCGGCAGGGTGTGTTCGGGCAGTTTCATGACAGCCAGCGCTTGCGGCGCTTGTAATGCTTGAGGTGTTTGAAGCTTTTGGCTTCGCCGCTGCCGCCCATGCCCAGATAGAACTCGCGCACGTCCGGGTCGCTCGCCAGCCGCTCGGCCGTGCCGTCGATCACGATCTTGCCGCCCTCCATGATGTAGCCGCGGTGCGCCACGGCCAGCGCCACGGTGGCGTTCTGCTCCACCAGCAGCATGGAGGTGGCGCGCTCGGCATTGATGCGCGCGATGATGGTGAAGATGTCCTCGGTGAGCTTGGGCGAGAGGCCCAGCGATGGTTCATCGAGCAGCATCAGCGTGGGCTGCGCGATCAGTGCCCGGCCGATGGCCAGCATCTGCTGCTCGCCGCCCGAAAGGTAGCCGGCCAGGCCCTTGCGGCGTTCGAACAGGCGCGGGAAGTATTCGTACACCAACGCGAAATCGGGTTTCGCGGCGTTGGCGCGCCCGCTCAGCGCGTAGGTGGAGGCGATGAGGTTTTCCTCCACCGTCAGGTCTTCGAAGACGTGGCGCCCCTCCATCACATGCGAGACGCCGCGGCGCACCAGCTGCTGGGGCGCCAGCTGCGCGGTGTCCTGCCCGGCAAAGCGGATGCTGCCCGCCGCGAGCAATCCGTCTTCCAGCGGCAGCAGGTTGGAAACGGCCTTGAGCGTGGTGCTCTTGCCCGCGCCATTGCTGCCCAGCAGCGCCACGATCTCGCCGCGCGGCACCGCCAGCGACAGGCCGCGCAGGGCCTGCACCACCTTGTTGTAGACCACCTCGATGTTGTTGACTTCGAGGACGAGGTCGGCGGGGCTTGAACTCATGGCATGGGATAGAGATGTATTGCTCCTTCCCCCTCCGGGGGAAGGCAGGGATGGGGGCTTTCTTGCAATGCGCGGCACCAATTTTCAGCGCCGTCAGCTCCCACCCCGGCCCTCCCCCATAGGGGGAGGGGGTTGCGGGATCAGAGCTGGATCCAGTCCGAAGCCGGCACCATCTTCTGCGCCTTCATGTCGGCCTTGTAGACGCGGCCCACGGGGATCGAGTTGCCGGCGATGGTGATCGGCACGCCGATCAGGCCGCCGGTGTCGAAGTCCTTGAGGCTGTTGAGCGCGGCCTTCATGGCGTCGCCGGTCAGGGGCTTGCCCGCATCCAGGCAGCGCTTGACCGATTCCAGGAACAGCATCGAGGCCAGCATGCCCTGGGTGTAGGCGGTGCTCTGGTACTGGGGGCGCATGGCGCGGATCTTGTCCAGCATGGGTGCCGGTTCGGTGTCGTAGTAGTAACGGTAGGGCATCACGCCCATGAAGCCGTCGCCGTCCGGCCCCATCTTCATCACGGTGGAACTGTCCATGGTCCAGAAGGTGCCCATCCACTTGGTGGTCATGCCCTGCTGCTTGCCCTGGGTGATGAACTCGGGGATGGGCGCGAGGATGTAGCCGTGGAAGATGGTGTAGTCGGGCGCGGCGCGGCGCAGCTTGATGACCTCGCCCGAGACATCCACGCTGCCGGCGGCCGTCATGATCTTGATGGGCACCGACAGGCCCAGCGCCTTGGCCGCGGCCTCGCTCTTTTCGATCGGGTCGCGCCCGAATTCGGAATCGGAATAGACGAAGGCCACCTTGGCGCCGGGCTTCTCCTTGGCGATGTGCTTGAGCAGGATGCCGAACATCTCGGTGTAGTCGGGGCCGACGAGGAACTGGTGCGGGTACTTCTTGGGGTCGTTGAGCTCGCTGGCGAACGAGGCGCCGGCCATCAGGATGTTGCCGTTGCGGTCCAGCTCGGGGTTGATGGTCTTGGCAAAACCGGTGGAGTCGCCGTAGTAGACGTTGACCTTGTTCTGGCTCGTGATCTTCTTGTAGGCGGCCACCGATACGTCCACCTTGTAGGCCGTGTCCTCGGGCACGTACCTGACCTTGCGGCCCTTGATGCCGCCCGCGTCGTTGATGATCTTCACGTAGTCCTGGATGCCGTCGTTGATGCCGACGCCGGCGAAGGCGAACACCCCGGTCATGGGGATGGAGCCGCCGATCACGATCTCCTCGGCGCCCTGCGCCAGCACCGACAGCGGCTGTGTGAGCGCGGCCACACCCGTGGCGGCGGCGCCCAGCATCAACTGGCGGCGTTGGTGTGAAATGCGTTGCTGTTTCATGGTTGTCTCCTCAAGGCGTTGCGTGGAAAAAATGGCGCTCAATTGCGAAACGGCCACAGGTGGAAAAAGCGACGCGTGCGCCGCCAGATTTCTGCGAGCCCCAGCGGCTCGAAGACCAGAAAGACGATGATCAGCGCGCCGAAGATCACCAGGCGCACCGGCGCAAGAAAAACCGTGAGACCGGCGCCGCCGGGCAGCAGGTCGACCACCAGCTTGAGCAGCTCGGGCACCATGGTCATGAAGGCCGCGCCCAGGATGGAGCCCAGCGTCGAGCCCATGCCGCCGACGATGATGGCCGCGAGGAAGAAGATCGACATCGAGAGCGGAAAACTCTCGGGCGTGATCACGCGAAAGAAATAGGCGAACAGCCCGCCCGCGACGCCCGCGTAAAACGACGACAGGCCGAACGACAGCAGCTTGTACTTGAGCAGCGGTATGCCCAGCACCTCGGCCGAGATGTCGCGGTCGCGGATGGCGATGAAGGCGCGGCCGATGCGTGTGCGAAACAGGTTGGCGGCGCCGAGCAGCATCAGCACGGTGATGGGCACGATCAGCCAGTACAGGCGAAACGAGGTGTCCAGATCGACGCCGAACACCCGCGCCGGCCGCATCGAAAGCCCCGCCGTGCCGCCGGTGAAATCGAAATTGGCGAACAGAAAGTGCGCGATGAAGGTGGCGGCAATCGTCACGATGGCCAGGTACAGACCCTTGACGCGCAGCGAGGGCACGCCCACCACGATGCCGCCCAGCATCGCCACCACGCCGGCCGCCAGCAGGTTGAACGCCAGCGGCGTGCCCCAGCGCAGCTGCAGGATGGCCACGGTGTACGCGCCCAGCCCCATGAAGGCCGCCTGTCCCAGGCTCACCAGGCCGGTGTAGCCGGTGAGAATGTTGAGCCCCGCGCTGCTGGCGATGTTGATCGCCACCAGGCAGGCCATGTAGAGCCAGTAGTCGTTGGCGACGAAGGGAAACAGCAGCAGCAGCGCCGCGCCGATGGCCAGCCAGACATGCTGCGTGCGCGAATCGAACAGCGCCGCGTCGGCGACATAGCTTTCCTTGAGCGTACCGATGCGCATGCGCCTACAGCCTTTCGATCTCGTGGGTGCCGAACAGCCCGTAGGGCCGCACCATCAGGATGAACACCAGCACGATGAAGGTCGCCAGCAGCTTGTATTCGCCGCCCAGGTAGGCGCCCGCCAGCCCTTCAACCAGACCCACAAGCAGACCGGCTACCAAGGCTCCCAGTACGCTGTCCAGGCCTCCCACGATGACGACCACCAGCACCGTCAGGCCGAACACGCCCATCGATGAGGAAATGCCGCCGATGGAGCCGACGATGATCCCGGAGACCGCCGCCAGCATCGCCGACACCACCCAGGAGAGCGAGAACACGCGCGGCACGTTGATGCCCACCGCGTAGGCCGCGGCCTGGTCGCTGGCGGTGGCGCGCAGCGCCACGCCGCCGCGCCAGTAGCGGAACACCAGCAGCACGGCCGCGATGAAGACCGAGGCGATGACCGCGCCCCAGAAGACCTTGGGCGCCAGAAACGCATCGCCGACCGTGATCGCCTTGGCCGGCAGGAAGTCCGGCAGCCGCCGCTGGTCGGCCGACCAGATCATTTCCACCAGGCCCACCAGCACCGAACCCAGGCCTATGGTGACCATGAAGGCCGAGATCGGCGGCTCGCCCAGCAGCGGGCGGATCATGGTGCGCTCGATGACCGCGCCCAGCACGCCGCTGGCCAGCACCGCCGCGGGAATCGCCAGCCACAGCGGCAGCGCCCACATGGCGGCGAAGGTGAAGAACAGGTAGCCGCCGGCCATCAGCATTTCGCCGATCGCCAGATTGACCACGCGCGTGGCCTTGTAGACCATGACGAAGGCCAGGCCCGCCAGCGCGTACAGGCCGCCGCCCAGCAGGCCGGTCAGGCACACCTCGAACAGGTAGCCCCAATCCATCAGGCCGCCTCCGCCCTGGCGCGGCCCGCGGCGCGCAGCCTGGACCGCAGTTCGCCGACGTTGCCCGAGCCCAGGTAGGCGCGCGCCACCTCGGGGTTGGCCTGCACCTCGGCCGGCGTGCCGCGCGCGATCACCTCGCCGAAGTTGAGCACCACCACATGGTCCGACAGATCCATCACCATGCCCATGTCGTGCTCCACCATCAGCACCGTCACGCCCCATTCGGCGCGCACGTCCAGGATGAAGCGCGCCATGTCCTCGGTCTCTTCACGATTCATGCCGGCCACGGGCTCGTCCAGCATCAGAATTTCGGGCTGCATCGCCAGCGCCCGCGCCATTTCCACGCGCTTCTGCAGGCCGTAGGAGAGGGCCGATACCGGCGCGTGGCGGATGTGGTCGATCTCCAGAAAATCGATGATGCGCTCCTCCACCTCGCGGCGCAGCAGCGCTTCTTCGCGGCGCGCGCGGCCCACGTAGAGCAGGGCATCGAGCACGTTGGTCTTGAGGTGCGCATGGCGGCCCAGCTTGATGTTGTCCAGCACCGTCATGCCGCGGAACAGCGCGATGTTCTGAAAGCTCCTGCCCAGCCCCATCCTGGCGCGCTGCGGCGCGGGCACGCGCGTGATGTCCTGGCCCTTGAAGCGGATGCTGCCCGTCGATGGGCGGTAAAAGCCGGAAATGGTGTTGAAAAGCGAGGTCTTGCCCGCGCCATTGGGGCCTATCACCGCGGTGATGCTGCCCGGCTGCACGGCAAAGCTCACCTCCGTGAGGGCGCGCACGCCGCCGAACGCCAGCGTCACGCCCTGTGCCTGCAGCAGCGGGGATGGGGCGGAAGGATCGGACATGCGGTGTCTCAGGGTTTGTGCGGGTTCCCAAGAGGATACCCACGCGTAAACTGGTTACTTGAGAGTAAATTGTCTCCACAATCGGGACTGACCAATATCGGTATTTACCCGCGTTCGCAGGAATCAGGCATGGCCGTCGGTGCACCAACAACCACCCAGAAAGCCGGGCAGAAGCCCAGGCGCGCACGCGCGCAGCCGCCCGCCGCCTCGCCCTGGGATCGCCCGGCGACACGCCAGCAGCAGCGCGAGGCCAAGCGCAATGCGGTGCTGACGACGGCCGCCGAGCTCTTCAACGAGCGCGGCTTTCACGCCACGTCCCTGGACGACATCGCTGCGCGGCTGCACGTCACCAAACCGACGCTGTACTACTACGTCAAGAACAAGGACGAGATCCTGCTGGCCTGCGTGCAGAAGGGCTTGCACATGACGCTGGACGGCATAGAAGCCTCGCGCCAGGCCGGTGGCGACGTGCTCGACCAGCTGCGCGCCTGCATGCGCGTCTATGCGGAGATCGTGGTCCAGCCCTTCGGCATGTGCCTGATCCGCGTGGGTGACGAGGAAGTGCCCGAACCCAGCCGCACCGAGCTGCGCCGCATGAAGGCCGAAATCGATCTGGCGTTTCGCCGCCTGGTGGCGCAGGGCGTCGAGCAGGGCGCGATCGCGCCCTGCGACCCAAAGATCATGGCCTTCACGATTGCCGGAGCGCTGAGCTGGATCGGGCGCTGGTACCAGCCGGACGGCGGCTATGCCGCGGACCAGATCATCGGGCAGTGCATCGCGGCGCTGATGCAAGGGGTGCTCAAGCGCCCGCCTGCGCGGACGCCGGCAGCCCGAAAAAGTGGTCGAACACCCAATTGAAGAGATAGGTGTAGACGAGAAAGAACACCACCAGTGCCGCTTCCATCACGAGGGCTTCCCACGGCGTCACCTTGAACCACCAGGCCATGAATGGCACCAGAATCAGCGCCAGGCCGCCCTCGAAGCCGAGGGCGTGCGCCACGCGCCGCCCGATCGAGCGGCCCTTGACGCTCTGGCGCGCCTCCCACCATTCAAACGCGCTGTTGAAGGCGACGTTCCAGATGACCGCTATCGCCGAAGCCACGACCGCCATCACGCCGGATTCCTGCGGCGGCTGGCCGATGAGCACGAACATCAGGCCGGATGCGATGATGGCGATGATTTCGTAGATGGTGACGTAGATCACCCGGCGCCAGGGCCCCTGGAGGCCGCTGGCCTGGTGTGGTGTGGACATCCGGCGAGTATAAAAAGGCGTGCCCTGCGGGGTCTGCTTCACGGGCCGGATCCGCACCGCCCGTACACTGCCCGCCATTTCTGGAGAACCCTCTTGGCGCCGACGCGTTGCACCCTGGTAGGCCTGCCCGGCTCGGGCAAATCGACGGTGGGGCGCCAGCTCGCGCGCCGCCTGGACTGGCCCTTCGTCGACATGGACCAGTTGCTGGAGCAACGACTGGGCTGCAGCATCCGCGACTATTTCGCCGAACACGGCGAAGCGGCCTTCCGCGACCGCGAAGCCGAGCTGCTGGCCGAGCTGGCCGGCAGTGGTGCCAACAGGGTGCTTTCGACCGGCGGCGGCACGGTGCTGCGCGAGGCCAACCGGGTGCAATTGCGCGCGCACTGCGGCCCGGTGTTCTACCTGCGCGCGACGGCCGAGGACCTCTTTCGCCGCCTGCGCCATGACACCAAGCGCCCGCTGCTGCAGGTGGCCGACCCGCTGGGCAGGCTCAGGGACCTCTACCAGGAGCGCGACCCGCTGTACCGCGAGGTGGCGCATTTCGTGATCGAAACCCGCCGCCCGACGGTGAACGCCCTGGTGAACATGGTGCAGATGCAGCTGGAGCTGACGCAGGACGGGATCACGGGCCCGGACCAGGGCTGAAATCGGCGCCTCCCTGCGCCTGCCCGCGCAACACGCGCCGGATCACCTCGGTGCCGAAGCCGCGGCTGGCCAGAAACCGCATCTGCCGCGCGCGCTCCCGCGGCGTTGCGGGTGGCGCGGCGCCGCCGAAGCGCCGCTGCCAGACGGCCTGCGCGCGCTGCAGTTCGGTCTGGGCCAGGGTTTCGGCGCTGGAGCGCAGCAGCGGTTCAGGAAGCCCCTTGCGGCGCAGCTCCTGCAGCACGCGCTGCGCGCCCAGCAGCGGGGCGCGCCGGTGCAGCACGGATTCGGCCACGCGGGCCTCGTCGATGAAGCCGCGCTGCTGAAGCAGGTCCAGCAGCGCGGGCAGGTCTTCGCCCTCCTGCACATGACGCGCGAGCTTGACCATGAGCTCGCCGCGCGAGTGTTCGCGCTGCGCCAGCAGGCGCAAGGCGCGGCCCTTGAGGCTGAGAGGCGTGGCTGGCATCTATCAAAAACAGAGTGGCCGGCGCTTGATGGACACGCGCTGGAGCCGTATTGGAGGCTCAATCACCCTTGGCGGGCTTTTCCGCCTCCCTGGCGATATTGGCGCCAGACAGAAGTGCAATCCCAAGGGATTCGCGCACCTTGTTTTCAATCTCCACGGCCAATGCAGGGTTCTCGCGTAGGAATTCGCGCGCATTGTCGCGGCCCTGGCCGATTTTTTCGCCGTTGTAGGCGTACCAGGCGCCGCTTTTTTCAAGGATGCGTGCGTTCACGCCCATGTCGATGATTTCGCCCTCGCGCGAGATGCCTTCGCCGAACAGGATGTCGAACTCGGCGGTCTTGAACGGCGGGCTGACCTTGTTCTTCACCACCTTGACCTTGGTTTCGTTGCCGATCGCCTGGTCGCCCTTCTTGATGGTGCCTATGCGGCGGATGTCCAGGCGCACCGAGGCGTAGAACTTGAGCGCGTTGCCACCCGTCGTGGTCTCGGGGCTGCCGAACATGACGCCGATCTTCATGCGGATCTGGTTGATGAAGATCACCATGCAGTTGGTCTTCTTGATGGTGGCGGTGAGCTTGCGCAGCGCCTGGCTCATCAATCGCGCCTGCAGGCCGGGCAGGCTGTCGCCCATCTCGCCTTCGATTTCGGCCTTGGGCACGAGGGCGGCGACCGAGTCGACGACGATCAGATCGACCGCGCCCGAGCGCACCAGCGAATCGACGATTTCCAGCGCCTGCTCGCCGGTGTCGGGCTGGCTGATGAGAATGTCGTTGATGTTGACGCCGAGCTTCTGCGCGTAGCTGGTGTCCAGGGCGTGCTCGGCATCGATGAAGGCGCAGGTGCCGCCCTGCTTCTGCATTTCGGCAATCACCTGCAGCGTGAGCGTGGTCTTGCCCGAGCTTTCCGGCCCGTAGATCTCGACCACGCGCCCGCGCGGCAGGCCGCCGACGCCCAGGGCGATGTCCAGACCGAGCGAGCCGGTGGAAACCACCTGGATGTCCTGGATCGCCTCGCCCTCGCCCAGCCGCATGATGGTGCCCTTGCCGAACTGCTTTTCGATCTGCGCCAGCGCGGCGGCCAGGGCCTTGGCCTTTTCGGTCTGGGCAGGGGTGGTCTTGACGGCGGTGTCCATGAAAAACTCCTTGAAAGAGGTTGGGCGTTGGTGAAAGGTTGAGCGTTTGGCGTTGAGCGTGGGGTCTGCGGTTTCTCGCTCAACGCTCAACGCCTGACGCTTAACCCAAAAATACTGGATGCGTTCACAGTAGTTTAGTGTCCTTGTTTTGAAATTCCAGCAATTTTTAGTCAGTTTGCCTGACAATTGAGCATGTCTGACATTCCCTCATCCGACGACCGCTGGCGCCAGACGCACCTGGGCCGTCTGATCGGCCATGCGATGCGGCGCTTCGATGCGCGCGTGCTGCAGCTCATGGCGCGCGATGTGCGCGTGCCGCTGGCGCTGTCGCACCTGGCGGCGCGTGACAAGGTAGGCGCGGCGCATATCCACATCACGCGCCATCTTTCCCTGAACGGCGACCGCCTGACCGACCTGGCCGAGCGCGCCGGCATGACCAAGCAGGCGATGGCCGCGCTGGTGGCGCAGTGCGAGGCCTGGGGCCTGGTGGCGCGCGAGGAGGATCCGCACGATGCGCGCGCGCGCCGGGTGCGCTTCACCGAAACGGGCCTAGCCTGGCTGCAGGCCTTTCGCACCAGCGTGGCGCAGGCCGAGGCGGAATTCCGTGCCGAGGTCGGCGAAGAGGTCGCCACCGTCGTCATGCTGGGGCTGGAGGTCTACGGCGCGGGAGCGATCGCCTAAAATTTCAGCAGCGGATGGGCTTTGCAGAGCGCGCGAGACAGTGCGCACCCGCCGCGCAACTTCAGGAGACCCGTGGCATGCGCATCCTCATCGCCGAAGACGACCAGGTTCTTGCGGACGCCATCCTGCGCTCGCTGCGCGGCTCGGGCGCGGTGGCCGACCATGTGGACAACGGCAGCGAGGCCGATGCGGCGCTGCTCACCAACCATGAGTTCGATCTGCTGATCCTGGACCTGGGCCTGCCGCGCATGCATGGGCTGGAGGTGCTCAAGCGCCTGCGCGCGCGCGGCAGCGCCTTGCCGGTGCTGGTCCTCACCGCCGCCGACAGCGTCGAGGAGCGTGTGCGCGGTCTGGACCTGGGTGCGGACGACTACATGGCCAAGCCGTTCTCGCTGCAGGAGCTGGAGGCGCGCGTGCGCGCGCTCACGCGCCGGGGCCTGGGCACCACCACCAACCTGCTGCGCCACGGGCCGCTGACCTACGACCCGGTGGGCCGCACCGCCAGCATCGACGGCACGGCGATCGAACTCTCGGGACGCGAGCTGGGCTTGCTGGAGGTGCTGCTGCAGCGCGCCGGCCGCATGGTGTCGAAAGACCAGCTGGTCGAGCACCTGTGCGGATGGGGCGAGGAGGTCAGCAACAACGCCATCGAGGTTTATGTGCACCGGCTGCGCAAGAAGATAGAACAGGGCCCGATCCGCATCGCCACGGTACGCGGTCTGGGCTATTGCCTGCAGAAAATCACCCAGTGATGCTATTGAAACAAAAGCCGTTGGCGCCTGTGCAGTAAGCGTTTTCAGCCAATTCAACTCCAATGATGCGGCACGAGCAGCGCTCCCTGTTTGGCGAAATCCTGGACTGGATGCTCACGCCCTTGCTGCTGCTGTGGCCCATCAGCCTGGCGTTCACCTGGTTCGTTGCGCAGGACCTGGCGGACAAGCCCTTTGACCGCACGCTGGAATACAACGCCTACGCGCTGGCGGAACTGCTGTCGGTGCAGGATGGGCAGGTGCGCCTGAACCTGGAGCGGCCGGCCAGCGGCGTGCTGCGCGCCGATGAAGCGGACGTGGTGTACTTCCAGGTGCTCGCGCCCAGCGGCGCGCTGCTGGCGGGTGAAGGAGATCTGCCGATCCCGCCGCAGGACGACGTTCCCGCCAGCGACCAGGTGCGGCTGACGAATGCCGAACTGCACGGCGCCAAGCTGCGCGCGGCCTATATCTGGATGCATCTGCCGCAGGTTGGCACCGGGCCGGCGCTGGTGCAGGTGGCCGAGACGCGCAACAAGCGCAGCCTGCTGGCCACCGACATCATCAAGGGCGTGCTGCTGCCGCAGCTCTTCGTGCTGCCGCTGGCGCTGCTGCTGATGTGGCTGGCGCTCACGCGGGGCATCAAGCCGCTGCACCAGCTGGAGGAGCGCATCCGCCGGCGCAAGCCGGACGATCTCTCGCCGCTGGACGACAAGGCGGTGCCGATCGAGGTGGCACCGCTGGTGGATTCAGTCAACGATCTGCTCGACCGCCTGCATGAATCGGTGGCCACGCAAAAGCGCTTTCTGGCCGACGCGGCGCACCAGCTCAAGACGCCGCTGGCCGGTCTGCGCATGCAGGCCGACCTGGCGCAGCGCCAGGGCAGCAGCGCCGATGAGCTCAAGCAGTCGCTGCAGCAGATCGGCCGCGCCTCGGTGCGCGCCACGCATACCGTGAACCAGCTGCTCGCGCTGGCGCGCGCCGAGGGCGGCATGGCGCTGATGCAGCGCCAGAGCGTGGACCTGGCGCAGATCGCCATCGATGCGGTGCATGCCAGCGTGCCGGCCGCGCTGCAGCGGCACATCGATCTCGGCTACGACGGCACGCCCGCGGGCAGCCCCGGCGCCGCCGTGCGGGGCAATGCCACGCTGCTCTCCGAACTGGTGCGCAACCTGCTGGACAACGCCTTGTACTACACGCCGTCTTCGCCGGAAAAGCCGGGCGTGGTCACCGCCCGCGTGATCACCGATCCCTTTGGCCAGGTGCTGATGCTGCAGGTGGACAACTCCGGCCCCGGCATTGCGCCGGCGGAACGCGAGCGGGTGTTCGAGCCCTTCTACCGCGCGCTCGGCACCCAGGTCGATGGCTCGGGGCTGGGCCTGTCCATCGTGCGCGAAATCGCCCGCCAGCACGGCGCGCAGGTGCAGATCGACGCGCTGGCCCCGGGCCAGGCGGAGCCGGGGGTGCGCTTTACCGTGCGCTTCGCGTCCCGGCCCGCCACCGCGGAGGCAGCGCCGCCGCAGTGACATGGCGGCGCATCACTTGCAGGGCTGCGGCGGCATGTCGCCCCAGGCGATGTGCAGCGCGTCCAGCTGCGCGCGCAGCGCCGCCGTGCTGGCGGGCAGGCGCAGCAGGTAGTTGGTCTGCGGTGCGCGCTCCTGCACCACGCGCGAAGTGCGGATGCCGTGGCTGGCGAGATCGGCCTGGCCGCGCTGCGCTGCCTCCTGCGTCGCAAAGCGCCCGAGCGACAGGCCGGGCTCCAGCGCCGCGCCGGGGCGGTCGAAGGCGACTTTGAGCGCGCGCAGCTCGGCGCGCTTCTTTGCCAGCGCATCCTCGTCGGCAAAACGGCCCATGTAGACCATCCAGCGCCCGGGGATTTCATTGGCCTCCAGCACCCAGCTGTCTTCGGGCAGCGCTGCCAGCGCCGCCCGAAGGTCTGCCGTGCGCGTGCCATCCAGCGGCCCGGCCTGCAGGCATTGCGTTGCCTCCGGCGCTGGAGCGGCGGCGGTGCCGTCGGCCGGTGCTGGCACAGCCGGGCTGGCGGCGGGAGGTGCTGGCGTTGGTGCGGGTGCCGGGGCCGGTGCGGCGGGGCTGCCCGGCGTGTCGGGGCCCAGCAGCTGCAGGGATTGCGGCGCGATCTGCTGCTGCAGGCGCTCGGGCTCGCCCTCCTGCTGCGGCGCCCAGCCCCAGGGCGCCAGCAGCCCGGTGCTCCAGCCGTAATAGCCCGCGTTGGCGAGCAGCAGCAGTGCTATGGCAAGGCGCAGCATGGCGGTCAGTGTTCCCGCGCGTCGGCGGGCGCGGGGCGCACGCTGACTTCCGCGCTGGTGATGCGTTGCACGCCGGCCGCGGTCTCCATGCGCAGCGCGCCATCGTCGTCCACGCCCAGCGCGCGGCCCCGCGTGCCGTCGCTGAGCGCCACCGCCTTGCCCCGGAGGTAATCGCGCTGCTCGAAGCGCGGCTGCAGCGGGGCGAAGCCGTATGCGGCAAAACCCAGCAGCGTGCGCACCAGCGGCGCGGCGTAGCGCAGCAGTGCGGCCGGGCCATCCAGCGTGTCGTCCACGTCCTGCAGGCAGGCGGCCGGCGTGCGCAGGCCTTGTTCCGGCGGTGGCTGCAGGTTCAGCCCGATGCCGACAATGGCGCAGCGCTGGCCGCTGCCATCGGCGATTTCCGCCGTCTCGATCAGGATGCCGGCCAGCTTGCGTCCGTCCGCCAGCCACAGGTCGTTGGGCCATTTGAGCTCGATGCGCGGCCGGTGGCTGGCGCGTGCGGGCAGGTGCGGCTGCAGGCTTTCGGCCACGGATATGCCCACGGCCAGCGACAGGCCGGACCAGTCGCGCGGTGCGTAGGGCAGTCCGAGCGAGACCGCCAGCACGTCGCCCGCGCCGCTGTACCAGCTGCGCCCCTGGCGCCCGCGCCCGGCGGTCTGCTCCTCGGCGATCAGCAGCGTGGGCGGCAGAGCGCCTCTGCGCGCACGGCGCATCAGCTCGGTGTTGCTCGAATCGATGGTGGGCAGCACCTCGATCAGCAACCCCGGCAGCAGCGGCGCGAGCTGCTCGCGCAGCGCGGCAAGGGGCCAGTCAGACAGACTCATGCACGAGAACCCTTGCGTGCCGGCCGCGTGCCTGGCTCCAGCGGCCGCCAGCCGCGCTTGGGCGCCAGCATGGTGCCGCGGCAGTGGCTGCTGCCGCAGCGGCAGGCGTATTCCGCCTTGAGCTTTTGGGTATAGCGCTCTTCGATGATCAGGCCGTAGTCGTAATTGAGCTCTTCGCCTGCGGCGATGCCCCGCAGCGCGGTGATGAAGATGCGCCCGTCCACCTCGTCGGCCCAGCAGTTGGGCTCGCAGCTGTGGTTGATCCAGCGCGCGGCGTTGCCGCCGATGTTGGCATCGATCACGTGGTCTTCATCCACATGAAAGTAGAAAGTGTGGTTGGGGTCGCTGGGGTCGTGCGGGTGGCGCCGCTGCGCCTCGTCCCAGGAGATCACCTCGCCCAGGTATTCGATGACCACCTCGCCCTCGGCGATGGCCTGCAGCGCGAACACGCCCTTGCCGTGCACGCCCGAGCGGCGCACCTGAATGCGCCGACCACGGGGCGCCTGAATACTGCGGGGAGAGGCCATGCGGAAAATCTCTGCTACCTTGTATGCATACGTACCTGCGCGCGCGTGCGCGTGGGGCCGCCCATTGTAGAAGTGCTTCACTATTCGTCATGAGCAAGACACTCGTCATCGCAGAAAAACCCTCGGTCGCGCAGGACATCGTGCGCGCCCTCACGCCCACCAGCGGCAAATTCGACAAGCACGAAGACCATTTCGAGAACGAGCGCTATGTGGTCACCAGCGCCGTCGGCCATCTGGTGGAAATCCAGGCGCCCGAGGAATTCGACGTGAAACGCGGCAAGTGGAGCTTTGCCCACCTGCCGGTGATCCCGCCGCGCTTTGATCTGAAGCCCGTGGACAAGACCAAGTCGCGGTTGGCCGCCGTCGTCAAGCAAGCCAAGCGCAAGGATGTTTCCGAACTCATCAACGCCTGCGACGCCGGGCGCGAGGGCGAGCTGATCTTCCGCCTGATCGAGCAGTACGCGGGGGGCAGCAAGGGCAGCCTGGGCAAACCGATCCGCCGTCTGTGGCTGCAGAGCATGACGCCGCAGGCCATACGCGACGGTTTCGAGCATCTGCGCGGCGAACCGCAGATGCAGGGCCTGGCCGACGCCGCCCGCAGCCGCAGCGAGGCCGACTGGCTGGTAGGCATCAACGGCACGCGCGCGATGACCGCGTTCAACTCGCAGGGCGGCGGCTTCTTTCTGACCACCGTGGGCCGGGTGCAGACGCCCACGCTGTCGCTGGTGGTCGAGCGCGAGGAAAAAATCCGCGCCTTCAAGAGCCGCGACTATTGGGAAATCCATGGTACGTTTGCCGCGCAGGCGGGCGAGTACCTGGGCAAGTGGTTTGACCCGGCCTTCAAAAAGGGCGACGACCCCGAGGCGCGGGCCGACCGTGTCTGGAACGAAGCGCAGGCGCGCGCGATCGCGGACGCGGTGCGCGGCAAACCGGCCACGGTGACGGAAGAGGCCAAGCCCAGCACCCAGCTCTCGCCGCTGCTGTTCGACCTCACCAGCCTGCAGCGCGAGGCCAACGGCAAGTTCGGCTTTTCGGCCAAGACCACGCTCTCGCTGGCGCAGGCGCTGTACGAAAAACACAAGGCGCTGACCTACCCGCGTACCGATGCGCGCGCGCTGCCCGAAGACTACCTGCCCGTGGCGCGCCAGACCTTCGAGATGCTGGCGCACTCGGGCATGGCGCATCTGGCGCCCTATGCGCGCCAGGCGCTGGACGGCAGCTACCTGCGCCCCAGCAAACGCATCTTCGACAACAGCAAGATCAGCGACCACTTCGCCATCATCCCCACCACGCAGGCGCCGCACGGCCTGTCGGACGCGGAACAGAAGCTCTACGACCTGGTGGTGCGCCGCTTCCTGGCGGTGTTCTTCCCGGCGGCCGAATACCAGGTGACGACGCGCATCAGCCAGGTCGAGCAGCACCGCTTCAAGACCGAGGGCAAGGTGCTGGTCAAGCCCGGCTGGCTGGCGATCTACGGCAAGGAAGCGGCCGACGAGGTGGAAGGCGGCAAGGACGGCGACAAGGGCCAGCCGCTGGTGGCGGTGCAGCCGGGCGAGCAGCCGCTGGCTGCGCAGGTGGAGGCCAAGGGCCTCAAGACCAAACCACCCGCGCGCTACTCCGAGGCCACGCTGCTGGGCGCGATGGAGAGCGCGGGCAAGCAGATCGACGACGACGAGCTGCGCGAGGCCATGCAGGAGAAGGGCCTGGGCACCCCCGCCACGCGCGCGGCCATCATCGAGGGCCTGCTCACGGAAAAATACATGCTGCGCGAGGGGCGCGAGCTCATCCCCACGGCCAAGGCCTTCCAG
The DNA here is from genome assembly GCF_000484635.1 of Comamonas badia DSM 17552. Lineage (GTDB taxonomy): Bacteria > Pseudomonadota > Gammaproteobacteria > Burkholderiales > Burkholderiaceae_C > Comamonas_C > Comamonas_C badia. Next base: position 374,566 of record NZ_AXVM01000003.1, read on the forward strand.
CTCATGACGCTCTTGCGCGGGCTGGAGGTGAACGAGCTGTGCAAGGCCGAGCTCACCGGCGAGTGGGAATACAAGCTGGCGCAGATGGAGAAGGGGCAACTCTCTCGCGCCGCCTTCATGCAGCAGATCGCCGAGATGACCGAGCGCATGGTCAAAAAGGCCAAGGAATACGACCGCGACACCATCCCCGGCGACTACGCGCAGCTGTCCACCCCCTGCCCCAATTGCGGCGGCGTGGTGAAGGAAAACTACCGGCGCTACGCCTGCACCGGCAAGGATGGCGGCGAGGGTTGCGGCTTTGGCTTTGGCAAATCACCGGCAGGGCGCACCTTCGAGATCGCCGAGGCCGAGCAACTGCTGCGCGATCGGCGCATCGGGCCGCTCGCGGGCTTTCGCTCCAAGGCCGGCTTCCCCTTCGCGGCCGAGATCGCCATCGTGCAGGACGATGAGGCACCCGGCCGCTACAAGCTCTCGTTCGACTTCGGCGACGACAAAAATGAAGGCGAAACCGGCGAACTGGTGGAATTTGCCGACGAGCCGCTGGGCACCTGCCCGGCCTGCGGCGGCGCGGTGCACGAGCACGGCAGCAACTACGTCTGCGCCAGGGCCGTACCCACGGCCGCGCAGCCCGTGCCCTCGTGCAAGTTCAAGAGCGGCAAGATCATCCTGCAGCAGCCGATCGAGCGCGCGCAGATGCAAAAGCTGCTGGCCACCGGCAAGACCGACGTGCTCGACAAATTCATCTCCAACCGCACGCGCCGCCCCTTCAAGGCGCGCCTGGCGTGGGACGCGGACGCGGGCAAGGTCAATTTTGAATTCGAGCCGCGCGAGGGCAAATACCCGCCGCGCAAGACGGCGACAGCAAAAACAGGAGCTGCTCGCGCAGGCGCAGCAAGTGCTGCAGCCAAAAAAGCTTCAAAACCTGCTGCAAAGACTGCCGCCAAAAAGGCGCCGCGCAAGACCACCGCGGCCAGTGGCAAGGTGCCGAGCGCAACGCTCGCGGCCGTGATCGGCATGGAGCCCGTCAGCCGCCCCGAGGCAGTCAAGAAGATCTGGGTCTACATCAAGGAGCACGCGCTGCAGGACCCGCAGGACAAGCGCCAGATCGTCGCCGACGACAAGCTGCGCGCCGTCTTCGGCAAGGAGCGCGCGGGCATGTTCGAGCTCGCGGGCATCCTGGGGCAGCATCTGGGCTGAGCGCGTGGCCCCCGTCGCCCGAGGCCCTTCAGGCCTTGAGTGCCGCGAGACGGTCTGAGCGTGTTCAGCCGCGCGCCATCGGCGCCACGCCAATCCACGCCGCATGCAGCCAGAACGCAAACGCGGCCCAGGCTGCCGCGCCGACCACGAGCGTCAGCAGCGTGGGCGCCGCCTTGCCCGGCGCGACCACCGTGCCCTGCGCCCGGTCGCGCTGGCGCGCGGCGCGGAAATCCAGCACCGCCCACAGCAGCACGGCGCCAAACAGCAGCAGGTCCGCCAGCTTGCCGGTGGCCAGCAGATGGCCGAAGGCCCAGAGCTTGACGCCCAGGATCATCGGGTGGTGCAGCCGTGCCCGGATGGCATTGCGCGGCACATAGGCCGCCGCCACCAGGATGAAGGCCAGCAGCGTGAACAGCGAGTTCAGGTGCTTGAGCGCCATCGGCGGGCTCCAGAGCAGCACCGGCTGCTGGCGCGCCTGCGCATAGCCCCAGACGATCAGCGCCAGGCCCGCCAGCGAGACGATGGAATACAGGCCCTTCCAGGCCATGGGGCCAAGCCGCGCCACGGTGCGCGTGCGCCAGCCTTCGGCCACGATGCGCACCGAGTGCATGCCGAGAAACAAGATCAGGCCGAGAAGAAGAGTGCTCATGGTGCGTGATGTGTGCGGGAACCTCCGGCAATTATCCGTGGGCGGCACGCTGAAGGCGCGGCCGCTACCATTGCCGGGTTTGAACCCTCTGGACGGAGAAAACCCCATGTTCAGCCACATCATGCTCGGCGCCGCCGATCTGGAGCAATCCAGGCGTTTTTACGATGCCCTGCTGGGCACGCTCGGCATCGCCGCAGGCGTGGCCAACAAAAACCGCTATTTCTACCGCACCCCTGCCGGAGCCTTTGCCATCTCCACCCCCATCAATGGCGAGCCCGCCTGCTTTGGCAATGGCGCGACCACCGGTTTTGCCGCCGCTTCGCCCGAGCAGGTGGACGCGGCGCACGCGGCAGGCGCGGCCGCGGGCGGCGTGAGCTGCGAAGACCCGCCCGGCTGGCGCGAGCTCGGCGGCGGCGCGCGCATCTACCTGGCCTATCTGCGCGATCCGACGGGCAACAAGCTGTGCCTGGCACACCGCCCGGCCAAAGCGGCCTGATCGCCGGGCTCCGCTCGCGTTCCTGGCGGCCGGCTTGGTACCGGCGCGGACGGGCCGCTGTACCTGGCCTGCCTGCGCGAGACCCCAGCGGCAACAAACCGTGCGTGCCGCACCAGCCGCCCGCAGCGGGCGCAGAATCCACCCTCGAGAAAGGACAAACCACCCCATGACCTGGACGCATCCCATCACCGCGAAATGGCCGGCGCGGCACCCCGAGCGGCTGCAGCTGTATTCGCTGCCCACGCCCAACGGCGTGAAGGCTTCGATCGCGCTGGAAGAACTTGCGCTGCCCTACGAGCCGCATCTGGTGAGTTTTGACACCAACGACCAGCTCTCGCCCGAGTTCCTGTCGCTCAACCCGAACAACAAGATTCCGGCCATCCTCGACCCGAACGGCCCCGGCGGCAAGCCGCTGGCGCTGTGGGAATCGGGCGCCATTCTGGTCTATCTGGCGGAGAAAACCGGCCGGCTGCTCAGCAGCGATCCGGCGCAGCGCTACCAGACCCTGCAATGGCTGATGTGGCAGATGGGCGGCGTCGGGCCGATGTTCGGCCAGCTCGGGTTCTTCCACAAATTCGCCGGCAAGGATTTCGAGGACAAGCGCCCGCGCGACCGCTATGCGGCCGAGTCCAAACGCCTGCTGACCGTGCTGGACAAGCACCTTGCCGGGCGCGACTGGATCATGGGCAGCGATTACAGCATTGCCGACATCGCCGTTTTCCCCTGGGTGCGCAACCTCATCGGTTTCTACGAGGCCGCCGATCTCGTGGGCTGGGGCGTCTACCCCGAGGTGGCGCGGGTGCTGGAAGCATTTGCCGCGCGGCCCGCGGTGCAGCGCGGGCTGGCCATTCCGCCGCGCGCTTGAACCATGCGCTCGCGCCGTGGCTGGCTCACGGGCGGCTTGGCGTTGTGGCTGGGCGTTGCAGCCTGCACCGTGGGGCAGAGCGGCCCGCGCAGCCTGACCTTGAGCCTGGAACGACTGCAGGCCGCGGTCGCCAGGCGGTTTCCGCGCCGCTACAGCGTGCAGCGCCTGCTGGATGTGTCCGTGCAGGCACCGCTGCTGAGCCTGCTGCCGGCCATGGACCACATCGGTGCGCAGTTCAGCCTGAACGCCAGCGGGCCACTGCTGCAGCGTGACTACACCGGCCAGGCGGATGTGGACTTTGCGCTGCGCTACGACCCCGGTGACCGCAGCCTGCGCGCCACGGAACTGAACGTCAACGCGCTGCGGCTCGATGGCATGACCGAAAGCGGCGCCGCGCTGCTGCAGAATTATCTGGCCGACGCGGTGCGCAAGGCCGTGCTCGAGGTGGTGGTCTATCGCCTGAGCGAAGACGATCTGAGGCTGGCCGATACGCTGGGCCTGCAGCCCGGTGCCATCACCGTCACCAGTGATGGCTTGCGGGTGGAACTGGTTGCAAAAAACCCCTGAGCAACGTTACGGCGTTTGCTTGGTTACCATCAACGCCCGCCATTTTTCGGGCCGCTTCCATGAACCCCCCCGTGGCCACCAGTGCCGCAACCGCGCTTGCTCCCGACCCCACACGCTACCGCGTGCTCGGCGCCATCAGCTTCACGCACATGCTCAACGACATGATCCAGTCGTTGATCCTGGCGATCTACCCGATCCTGAAGGGCGATTTCAACCTGAGCTTTCTGCAGATCGGCCTGATCACGCTGACCTACCAGCTCACCGCCTCGCTGCTGCAGCCGCTGATCGGCCTGTACACCGACAGGCACCCCAAGCCACATTCGCTGGCGTTTGGCATGGGCTCCACGCTGTGCGGCCTGCTGCTGCTCTCGGTGGCGCCGAACTTTGCCGTGATCCTGGTGGCGGCGGCGCTGGTGGGTACGGGCTCTTCGGTGTTCCACCCCGAATCGTCGCGCATCGCGCGCCTGGCTTCGGGCGGGCAGCATGGGCTGGCGCAGTCGATCTTCCAGGTGGGCGGCAATACCGGTTCGGCGCTCGGGCCGCTGCTGGCCGCCATCATCGTGCTGCCGCACGGCCAGGGCGCCATCGCCTGGTTTGCCGTGGCGGCGCTGGTGGCGATTGCGGTGCTCTGGCAGATCGGCAACTGGTACCGGCGCCAGTTCCTGGGCAGCGGCGCGCGCGCCAAAAAGGCGGTCGGCAGCGCAATGAGCCCTGTGCCGCCGAACGTGGTGCGCCGCGCCATCGGCGTGCTGCTGCTGCTCATTTTTTCGAAGTATTTCTACCTTACCAGCCTGACGAGTTACTACACCTTCTACCTGATCGAGCGCTTTGGCGTCTCGGTGCAGTCGGCGCAAATCCACCTCTTCGTCTTCCTCTTCGCCGTGGCGGCGGGCACGCTGGCCGGCGGGCCGATTGGCGACCGCATCGGGCGCAAGCCGGTGATCTGGGTCTCGATCCTGGGCGTGGCGCCTTTCACGCTGCTGCTGCCGCATGTGGGGCTGGTGTGGACGGGCATCCTGACCTTCATCATCGGCGTGGTCATCGCCTCGGCGTTCTCGGCCATCCTGGTCTATGCGCAGGAATTGATGCCCGGCAAGATCGGCGCCGTCTCCGGCCTGTTCTTCGGCTTTGCCTTCGGCATGGGCGGCGTGGGCGCGGCGGTGCTGGGCGTGCTGGCGGACAGCCGCGGCATCGAATTCGTCTACCAGATTTGCGCCTTCCTGCCGCTGCTGGGGCTGCTCACCATCTTCTTGCCGACCATCGAGCAGCCGCGCCGCAAGGTGAACTGAATAAATACCCCTGTCCGAGCAAGCACGAGACGCATCGCGCCGCATCCGGGCTGCCGCCCGGGTGAGCCTGCGCGCGGGCTGAGACAATCGGCTTCATTCGCTTTTCACCGCACCGCACATGACCATCACCAAAGACACCGCCGTCACCCTGCGCTACTCCCTGGCGGACGCCGTCACCGGCAAGCCGCTGGATTCCGGGCTCACCGCCTACCTGCACGGCGGCTATGAAAGCATTTTTCCCAAGGTGGAGCAGGCGCTGGAGGGCCAGGCAGTGGGGCATGCCACGGCGGTCGAGCTGGCGATCGAGGAGGCCTTCGGACCGCGTGACGAGAGCCTGGTGACGACCATTCCCAAAACCGATTTCCCGCCCGGCGTGAAGGTGGGTGGGCGGCTGCAGCGCCTGGGTGAGGATGGCCAGCCGCGCGTCTACAACGTGGTGAAGATCAAAGGCCCCGAGGTGCACCTGGATGGCAACCACCCGCTTGCCGGCAAGGCGCTGCGCTTTGCCTGCAAGGTGACCGAGGTGCGGCCCGCCACCGCCGAGGAAATTGCCCACCGCCATGTGCATGGCGGCCATGGGCATCACCACTGATTTGCTTCAGCGCTGCCTTGATGCCGCGGTCCGCGCCTGCAGCAAAGCGGTAGGCCCAAAACAAAAGGGCACGCGGCGAAAGCCCCGTGCCCTGGATGGCGGCAGGCTGGCGCGTGCCAGCCCCTGCGTGATTACGACAGATTGCCGACGGCTGGGTGGAAGCCCTGTGCGAAGGCCTCGCGCGTGGCTTCGCGCACTTGGGCGCGGGTCAGATCGCTCTTGACCGCGGGTTGCGCCACCGGCATGTTGCCGGCCTCGGGCGCCTGGGCGATGGCCTGGGCCTGCACATCGGCACGCTGGGCCTGGTTCACGACCACGTCTTGCGGCTGGAACAGCGGGAAGGCGCCAGCGGCGGGCTGCGCATCGGCGGCAAAGGCGGTACCCGAGACGAGCACGGCGGCGGCAACGGCGGCGAAAGCGAAATTCTTGCGGATCATGATTTTCTCCTTACGGTGTGGTAAACCAAAAAACAAACAAAACCTATGAGGTAAACAGGTGGCCTGAGCCACTTTCCTTACCGGAGGTGCATCGGTTGATGTCCTTCGATGACTTGTATTGTGAGGGTTTACCCTAGGATAAAAAAGACCAAATATCGAATTAGATTGTTTCGCAAATGGAAACAATAAAACCGGGTGTCGGTGCATCGCACGCTGCCGCGCCGGGCGCCATGCGGCCTGTCTTTACCCTTTGGCAGCCGTTATCATGAGCCGATGCTTTCCAATATCGGCCCTTTCCTCACCCAGTGGGCCATCACCGCACTCGCGCTCTGGGTGGCCAGCCACATCTTCAAGGGCGTGAAGTTCGACAGCACCGGCGCGCTCATCGTGTCGGCGCTGCTGCTGGGCTTTGCCAATGCCATCGTGCGGCCGCTGCTGATCGTGTTGACCTTGCCGCTGACGCTGCTCACGTTCGGCCTGTTCCTGCTGGTCGTCAATGCGCTGGTGATTCTGCTGGTGTCGGCGCTGGTCAAGGGCTTTCGGCTCTCGGGCTTCTGGACGGCGCTGTTCGCCAGCCTGTTTGTCTCGCTCCTCAGCGTGCTGATCGGCGCCATCGTCACCGGTGGCGATCCGGCGATGGAGATACAGATGCCGCAGGGCAGCGGGACCTGGCTCTGAGCGGGTTTGCGCCATGGGTGCCGATGGCCGCGTAAAAACATGGCTGCCGACGCTTGTTGCATAAGGTATTCAATCGAATTGGATGGACATTGCAGCGTTCGCCTACCATCAACGCTCAGTGAAACCAACAGAGGAAGCGCCATGAAACACCTGCTCATTTCCACCGTGCTGGCGAGCCTGTGCGGCTTGGGCCCGGGTGCGCACGCTGCCGGTCTGGGCGATGCCCTGCGCGGCCAAGTGGGCGGCGGTTCGGATGCATCGGCGCTGGGTGGTTTGCTGGGCGGCGGCGCGGATGCCTCGGCGCTTTCGGCGGCGGGCCTGGTGGGCTCGTCCAGCGCGGGCAACGCGGCGGGTGTCATTACCTACTGCATGAAGAACAATTACCTGAACGCCGACAAGGCGGCGCAGGTCAAGGATCAGCTCCTGGGCAAGATCGGCCTGGAGCCCAGGGAAGAGCCCAGGGACGAGGGCTACCTCAGTGGCCTGTCCGGCATGGTCACGGGTTCGGGCGGCAAGACCTTCGACATGAGCAAGGTCAAGGGCAAGCTCAAGGAAAAGGCCTGCGACTTCGCGCTCGACAACGCCCAATCCTTGCTGTGACCGGCCGCGCCGCGGGGCCGGGCGCGGCGCGGCTCATTTCGGCTGGTGGGCTGCGAAGTCCACGTACCAGGCGAGCGAGCCCGGGTTGGCCATGGCCTCGCGGTTGACCACCTTCTCGATCGCCTGGCCCAGCAGCAGCTTCTTGATCGGCAGCTCCTGCTTCTTGCCCGAGAGCGTGCGCGGAATTTCGGGTACCTGAAAGATCTCGTTGGGCACGAAGCGCGGGCTCAGGGCCTTGCGGATGGCATCGCTGATGCGGGCCTTGAGGGCATCGTCCAGCGCATGTCCCGGGCGCAGCACGATGAACAGCGGCATATAGCTCTCGCGCCCCAGGTATTCCAGATCGACCACCATGCTGTCGAGCACCTCGGGCAGCGACTCGACCGCGCTGTAGATTTCGCTGGTGCCCATGCGCAGGCCGTGGCGATTGATGGTCGCGTCCGAGCGGCCGTAGATCACGCACCATTCGCCCGCGCCGTGCTCGTCGCCGATGCGCAGCCAGTCGCCGTGGCGCCAGACGCCGCCGGCCTCCGCGGGCAAATCGCCGCCGCCCGGCCTGCGCCCGTGGCCCGGCGGGTACATCTCGAAGTAGCTCGCCAGGTAGCGGACGTCGCCGGGGTCGTTCCAGAAGCGCAGCGGCATCGATGGAATCGGCTGCGTGCAGACGAGCTCCCCTACCTTGCCGATGACCGATCGCCCTTCTTCGTCCCACGCTTGCACGGCCGCGCCCAGCATGCGGCACTGCATCACGCCGGGGCGCTGCGGCAGCTCGGGTGTGCCGGCGATGAAGCCGCCGGCAAAATCGGTGCCGCCCGAGACGTTGAACCACCAGAGGTCTTTTTGCGCCGGTGTGGCTGCGATGCGCATGAACTGGTCCGTGCCCCATTGCTGCACCTCGGGCGAGAGCGGCGAGCCGGTGGTGCCGAGCGCGCGGATGCGCGAGAGATCGCCGCACCGGGACAAGTCCACGCCCGCCTTGGCGCAGCCGGCGTAGAACGCCGCGCCCGAGCCGAGGAAGCTCACGCCGTGGCGCGCCGCAAAGCGCCAGAGCGTGGTCCAGTCCGGCGCATCCCTGGGCCCGGCTGGGCTGCCGTCAAAGATCACGCAGGTGGTGCCCGTGAGCAGCCCGCCCATCTGCAGGTTCCACATGATCCAGCCGGTGGAGCTGTACCAGCAGAAGCGTTCGCCCAGATTGTTGGGGGCGTAGCTGCAGCCCACGTCGCTGTGCAGGCCGGTGGTGACCGATTCGACCAGGATGCCGCCGTGCGAATGCACGATCGGCTTGGGCAGGCCGGTGGTGCCGCTGGAATAGACGATCCACAGCGGGTGGTCGAACGCCAGCCACTGCGGCTCGAAGGCGGCAGTATCTGCATCGTTTCGGCTTGCAACGTTTGCCCAGTCTGCGCTGTCAGCTATGGTTTGTGTGTCGTGCAGATAGCGTACGGACACTACATGCTGCACGCTGGGCAGTTCGCCGCGCAGCTGCGCCACCACCTCGCCGCGGTCGATGGCGCGTCCGGCCCAGGTGATGCCGTCGATCGCGATCAGCACCTTGGGCGCTATCTGTTTGAAGCGATCGAGCACCGCGTTGGTGCCCATGTCGGGGGCGCAGACGCTCCACACCGCGCCCACGCTGGCGCAGGCGAGGAAGGCGACGGCGGTCTCCGGGATATTGGGCAGATAGGCTGCCACGCGGTCGCCGGGCCGCACGCCCACCTGCTGCAGGTGCAGCGCCAGCGCCGCCACCTGGCGCCTGAGCTCGGGCCAGGAGAGTTCGCGCACGCGGCCGCGCTCGTCCTCGGCGATCAGCGCCGGCTGCCCCGCGGCGTGCGCTGGCTCCACGTGGCGCAGCACCTGCCGGGCGTAGTTCACCTGCGCGCCGGGAAACCACTCGGCACCGGGCATCACGTTCCTGCCCAGCGCCGCGCGGTGCGGCGTGGGCGACTGCAGCTCGGCGTAGTCCCAGATGCTCTGCCAGAAGGCTTCGAGGTCCGTCACCGACCACTGCCAGAGCGCGTGGTAGTCGGCGAAGGAGAGGCCGCGTTTTTCGCGCAGCCAATCCTGGTAGAGGCGGATCAGGGGAGTGAAAGGCGGGCGGGCGGTGGCAGGGGTCATGGTTTCATTATCAGCAGCAGCCCCGCGCTTGCCAATCGGATGCGACGCGCAGGCGACGTGATGCCGCCTGGCAGGACCGGATTTTCATAATTGAAATGAGAATCATTCTCATATATAGTAAGGCTTTGCGATATCACTCAGGGTCAACACCATGCAAACGATGTCCAGGCACGACGAGGAGACGAGATTCAACGACTGCGCGCAGCTGCTGGTCAATGCCTGGCGCCAGACCATGGTGCATGGCATTGACTGCCCGTTGATCGCGCAGCAGTTCCGCTGCAGCTGCGGTGCCGAGGGGCGCGAGGTCTTCACCGCGTTCTGTACCTTTCTGTGCGCGCTGGCGGTGGCGCAGCGCCGTTGCCTCACGGTCAATCCGCCGGGCCGGCACGCACTCACCACCGACGAGGTGCGCATGCTGGCGCTGGTGGCTGCGGCGCAGAACGACTGCCCCGCCACGCTGGAGGCGCACCTGAGCTGGCTGGCGTGGCGGCCGCTGCGTCAGACGCTGGAAGCCAGCGTGCGTGAGCTCGCCGCGCTGCTGGGCGCCAGCGGCCAGCGCCTGCCGATGCCCGTCTGAGCACGCCGACTTTCAATCGCCTCGGCCATGAAGCGCCGGCAGGCGCAATCGCCGGGCAAGGCGTTGCGGACGGTGGGTGACCGTTTTTGCCGTCGGTGGCTGGCGCCGGTGACTGGAATCGAAAACCTTGCTGGCATCAGGTGATTAATATATAATAATGACAATCATTCGCATTAGCATTCGCATTTAATAATGTGTTCATACGCATACGGTATCGCAGCGGAAGGCAAGGAGGCGCGCCGCAGCCTCGGGGCTGCCGGCGCCTCCTCGGGCGGCACGCACGGAGCCCGGTTGCGGCTGGCGGTCATGCTCGGGTGGGCCTGCGCCACCACGCTGGCGCACGCACAGGGGCCGAGGCCGGCCGATGCCGCGCCAGCCCTCTCGCCGGTAGTAGTCACCGGCACGCGCACCGAAAAGACGCTGGACGAGACGCCGATTCGCACCGAGGTGGTCGATGGCGCAGAGATCGAGCGCACGCATGCGCGCACGCTCAAGCAGGCGCTGGAGGACGTGCCCGGCCTGCAGCTCACCGAGGTGCACGGCAAGTCGGGCTACGAAGTCTCGCTGCAGGGCCTGACCAGCGACCAGGTGCTGGTGCTGATCGACGGCCTGCCGATCACTGCCAGCACCGGCTCCACCGTGGACCTGAGCCAGTACCTGCTGACTGAAGTCGATCACATCGAGGTGGTCAAGGGCGCCACCTCGGCGCAGTACGGCAGCTCGGCCATGGGCGGGGTCATCAACGTCATTACGCGGCCGATCCAGCCCGGTTTCTCGGGCGAGGCGGTGTTGGATGTGGGTTCGCATGGTGCGCAGAACCCTTCGGGCCGCTCCTTCGACACCGCCAGCCGCCACGCGCGCGTGCGGCTTGACGGCGGCAGCGAGAAATGGCGCTACCGCCTGACTGGCGACGTGCTGCACGGCGACGGCTTCGCGGTTGATCCCTTGGCCTGGGCGCGCCAGGGCGATGCCGCGCGGCGCGGCCAGCTCGGCGGGCGGCTGGAATGGCTGCCCAGCGCCAGCACCCGGCTGTGGCTGGACGCCAGCCGCTACCGCGAGGACGACACCCAGCGCTTCAACTACTTCGCGCCGCCCAACGACGTGCCGCAGAGCAAGGATGAGGCCATTACCCGCGACCGCCTCACCTGGGGCGGGCTGTGGCGCGGCGAACAGGGCCTGCGCGCTGAGGTCAAGGGCGTGTCCGAGCGCTACGCCAGCGATTCCGAGACCTATTCCAACGCCTTCCTGCAGCAGTCGCGGCAGGCCAGCCAGCGCACCGACCACGTGACCGCACAGGTGGACCTGCCGGCCTGGCACCGCCAGCTTTGGCAGTTCGGCGCCGACCTGCACCGCGAGAGCCTGAGCCAGAGCGCGGACGGCACGGCCGAGTTGATCGGCGGGCAGGCGCGGCGCAGCAGCCACGAGCTGTTCGCGCAGAACGACATCCTGTTCAACGACACCTGGGAGCTGCTGCTGGGCCTGCGCGGGCAGCGCGATTCGGACTTCGGCGTGCACTTCGCGCCCAAGGCCAGCCTGCGCGCCCGGCTGCTGGACGGCCCGGACTGGAGCAGCTCGCTGCGCGCCAGCTTCGGCCGCGGCTACCGCGTGCCCAACCTGAAGGAGCGCTACTTCCTGTTCGACCACAGTTCGCTCGGCTACATGGTGATCGGCAACCCCAATCTGAAGCCCGAGTCGTCCAACAGCTTCCAGCTCGGCGCGCAGGTGGCGCTGAAGAACCACTTCAGCCTGGACGTGAACCTGTTCGACAACCGCGTGAGCGACCTGATCCAGGTGGACGAGGCCAACGCTGCGTCGGTGGGCGGCATCACCCACTTCACCTACCAGAACATCGCCCGTGCGCGCACCCGCGGGCTGGAGGCGCTGGCCACCTGGCGAGCGCGCCCGGGGCTGGACCTGCGCGCCAGCTACACGTACACGCAGACGCGTAACCTCGATACCGGCATCGAGCTCACGCGCCGCCCGCGCCAGAGCCTGCGGCTGGGGGCGGACTGGCAGGCCGGCGCCGCCAGTACGCTGTCGCTGCGCGCGCGCTACCAGGGTAGCGAGCTGGTGGACACCACGACCGGCGGGCGCTCCCCGGCCTGGAGCACGCTGGATGTGGTGTTCAACCACAAGCTGGGCCGCGCGACCACCGCCTTCGCGGGCGTGAACAACCTGTTCAACCGCCAGCGCGCCTTCGGCGATCCCAATGACTTCGGCCCGCTGGCGGGCCGGTTCATCTACGTAGGCATCCGCCATGCATTTGGCACCACGCCCTGACTTTCACTTCCCATGGAGACCCCAAGCATGACAAGCAAACCCCTGGCACTCACCGCCGCCGCGCTGGCGGCGGCGCTCCTGACCGCCTGCGGCGGCGGTGGCAGCGACGACACGCCCACACCCGACCCGACACCCGCCAGCGCCTTCACCAAGAGCGCAACCTGGAATTTCGCGCTGCCAGACAACGGCAACTCGGTGTGCTACGACTTCGACACCGCCACCGAAGTGGCCGGCTGCAGCGGCGCCGCCTGGGACCTGAAGGTCACCAGCGGCGGGCGCTCGGCCACGCTGTGGACCAACAGCGGCACCAGCGGCAGCGGCAAGGGCGGCGCCTTCGGCGGGCCGTTCGACCACACCTGGACGGATCTTTCGGCCTGGAAGGACGCGACCATCGACCCGGTGGACGGCGCGCTGCCCGACGCGGTGTACTTCAAGGACACCAGCAAGGGCGCCTTCACCGGCAGCAACGCCATTGCCGCCGCGGCATTCGAATATGACCTCAAGGCCGACCACCAGCTCTACCCCAATTACCGCGTGTTCCTGGTCACCAGCGACAGCGCTTCCGCCGACGCGGTGGGCACGCCGGGTGCGCCGGTGTACGCGTTGCAGATCACCGGCTACTACGGCGGGCCGACGGGCGTGGCCTCGGGCTACGTGTCACTGCGCTGGGTCGATAGAGCCGCACCGGGTGCGGTGCACGAGGCCACGGTGGACGCGCGCAGCGACACCGACTGGGTCTATTTCAACCTGGAAACCGGCACCGTCAGCAGCGCCAACGGCACCTGGCACATCGCCTTCAACCGCTACAACGTCAAGCTCAACGGCGGCGACTCGGGCACGGGCACGGTGGCCGGCTTCGTCGGCGCCACCCCGGCGGGCTTCTACGACGCCGATGGCAAGCCCGTGGTCGATCGCTTCGCCGCCGCCAAACCGGACGATACCGATCTGCGCGCGGCCCTGACCGCCGCCGACATGGCCGTGCCGGCGGCGGCCAACAAATGGGTGGTGGATGTCAACCATTCGGCGCTGAACCCTGACTACAAGGGCAGCTACCCCAACCCGCTGGACTTTGGCTGGTACAGCTACTACCCGACCGAGGCGGCCGGCGTCGCCGTCGGCCTGCACCAGCACATGCTCAAGGCTAACCCCGAGGCCGCGGCCCTGGTGCGCTCGGGCGAAGGCAACAGCTACGCGCGCCTGCACGTGACCGAAATCAAATACGCCGAGGCCGATCCGCCCTACGCCGGCACCCAGACCTGGAGCATCGCCTTCGATGTCCAGCCCGCGAAATAAGCCCACAGAAAGGAAACAGAATGTCCCAATATTCCACTTCCGCCGCGCTCAAGGAGGCCTGGAGCCAGCTGCGCGCGGCCGAGCCCGAGCTGTACGCCCGCACCATCGCCCAGCGCCTGGGCGTCAGTGAGGGCGAGCTGGTCGCCTGCCGCACGGGCGACGGCGTTACCCGTCTGCAGGCCGAGGACTGGGGCGACATCTTCCGCGCGCTGCGTGGCGTGGGCCGCGTGATGGTGCTCACGCGCAACGACAGTTGCGTGCACGAGAAAAAAGGCTGGTTCGAAGGCGTGCACCTGGAAAAGGCCATGGGCGCCGTGGTGGGCGGCGCCATCGACCTGCGTGTGTTTCTGACGCACTTCAAGCACGGCTTCGCGGTGACCGAGGGTGGGCACGGACAGCAGCGCGAGAGCCTGCAGTTCTTCGACGGCGACGGCACGGCCGTGCACAAGGTGTACCGTCTGGAGCAGACCGACGGCCCCGCGTGGCAGCAGCTCGCCGCGCGCTACACGGCGGCCGACCAGGCGCCGGGCATGACCGTGCAGCCGGTGGTCGATCCGCTGCCGCGCGAGCAGGCCGACGACGAAGTGGACGCGCAGGCGCTGCGCGAGGGCTGGCGCGCCATGGGCTATGGGCCGCACGAGTTCTACGGCCTGCTCAAGCGCCTGCGCACTACGCGCCTGCAGGCCCTACGCGTGGTGGGTGGCGAGTTCGCGCGCCAGGCCGGCAACGACGCCGCCGAGCGCGTGCTGCACGAGGCTGCGCGCAGCGGCCTGCCGCTGATGGTCTTCGTCGGCTCGCCCGGGCTGGTGCAGATCCATTCCGGCCCGGTGCGCACCGTCAAGCCCATGGGCCCGTGGATCAACGTGCTGGACGAGGACTTCAACCTGCACCTGCGCCTGGACCAGGTGGCCGAGAGCTGGGTCGTCAAGAAGCCCACCGCCGACGGCCCCGTGACCTCGCTGGAGCTGTACGACGCGCAGGGCGGACAGATCGCGCAATTCTTCGGCCAGCGCCTGCCCGGGCGCCCCGAGATTGAGGCCTGGACCCGGCTGGCAGACAGCCTGGCAAAGGCGGAACCTGCGCTGGCGGCCTGAAGATGGCACCGAAACACGGGGGCCCCACAAGCTCCTTCCCCCGCTGGGGGAAGGCTGGGATGGGGGCAGACCCGCAGCAAGCCTGGGCGTCGGCGTGTGCCCCCACCCCCACCCTCCTCCGGCGGGAGAGGGAGTCAAAAGCCATCCCGTCGATGCATAGGCGCCATCTGCTGACCCTGCCGCTGCTGGCGCTGGCGGGGCAAGCGCGTGCGGCAACACCCCGTCGCGTCGTCAGCCTGGGCGGCGTGGTCACCGAGATCGTGCATGCGCTGGGCGCGGACGAGCGGCTGGTGGGCGTGGATCAATCGAGCCTATACCCGCCCGAGGCGCGCGCGCTGCCGCAGGTGGGCTACTTTCGCAGTTTTGCTGTGGAAGGCGTGCTGAGCCTGCGTCCTGACCTGGTGCTGGCGTCCGAGCAGTCCGGCCCGCCCCATGCGCTGGAACAGTTGCGCGCGGCCGGCGTGCCGGTGGTGCTGGTGGCCTCGTCGCCCAAGGTGGGCGCGCTGGAGAGCGCCATTGACGCCGTGGCCGCCGCGCTGGCGCTGGACGCCGACGGCCTGGCGCGGGCGCGCCGCCTGCATGAAGCGCTGGAGGAGGCGGTGCGGCCGGTGTCGCACGGCGGCAAACCCCCGCGCGTGCTGATCCTCAGCAGTCACACCGGGCGCCTGCAAGCCGCCGGGCAGGGCAGCGCGCCCGATGCGCTGCTGACGCTGGCCGGCGGCGCCAACGCCTTCGGGCAGCCGGGCTACAAGGCCGTCTCCGCCGAGACGGTGGCCGCCGCGCGGCCCGAGGCCATCCTGACTTCGACGCTGTCGATCAAGGCCGCCGGCGGCCTGGCCGGGTTTGCCGCCCAGCCAGGTATCGCCATGACGCCTGCCGGACGGGAAAAACGCATCATCGTGCTCGACGACCTGCTGCTGCTGCTGGGCTTCGGCCCGCGCCTGCCGCAGGCGCTGGCGCAGGTGCGCGCCGGGCTGTTCGACGCACCCGCGCGCCATGCCTCCTGAGGCTTCGGCCATCCCCGTGGGCAGCACACCGACGCACACGCCGCGCCTGGGCCGCACCGGCGCGGCGCTGCTGGCGCTGGGCGCGGCCCTGTTCGTGTTGGCCCTGGCGGCGGCCTCCAGCGGCGCGATGGATATTCCGCTGCGCCGTGTGCCGGCCCTGCTGCTGGGCGCACGCGCGGGCGACGACGCGCTGTGGCGCAACGTGCTGCTGGAAGTGCGCCTGCCGCGCGTGGCGCTGGCGATCCTGGTGGGCGCGGGGCTGGCGATTTCGGGCGCGGCGATGCAGGCGCTGTTTCGCAACCCGCTGGCCGAGCCGGGGCTGATCGGCGTGTCGGCTGGCGGCGCGCTAGGCGCGGTCGGGGCCATCGTGCTGGGCGCGGCCAGCCTGCCCGTGGTCGGCTCGGCCGCGTTCTGCGGCAGCCTGGCGGCCACGCTGCTGGCCTACCGCCTGGGCGGGCGCGGCACGGGGGTGGCCGGCGTACTGCTGGCCGGCGTGGCGATCAACGCGCTGTGCGCGGCGGTGATCGGCCTGTTCACCTGGCAGGCCAACGATGTGCAGTTGCGCAGCCTCACCTTCTGGAGCCTGGGCAGCCTGGCGGCGGCCAACTGGACGCTGGTGGCGGCGCTGACGCCGTGGGTGGCGCTGCTGTCGCTGCTGCTGCTGCGCGACTGGCGCGCGATGAACGCGCTGCTGCTGGGCGAGCGCGAGGCGCAGCACCTGGGCTTCGCGCTGGTGCCGCTGCGCCGCCGGCTGGTGGTCGAGGTGGCGTTGCTGGTCGGGCCGCTGGTGGCGGTCACGGGCACCATCGGCTTTGTCGGGTTGGTGGTTCCGCACCTGGTGCGGCTGACGCTGGGAGCCGATCACCGCGCGCTGCTGCCCGCATCGCTGCTGGTGGGCGCGATTGCGCTGACGCTGGCCGACTGGCTGGCGCGCGTGGTAGCCATTCCGTCCGAGCTGCCGATCGGCATCGTCACCAGCCTGGTGGGCGGGCCCTTCCTGCTGTGGCTGCTGGCCCGCCAGAAAGACAGCTGATGCTGCAGGCCATTGATCTCGATTGCGCGCGCGGCCCGCGCAAGGTGCTGCGCGGCGTGGCGCTGGACCTGCGCCCCGGCGAGGTGCTGGGCGTGCTGGGCGCCAACGGCGCGGGCAAGAGTACCCTGCTGGCGACGCTGGCCGGTGAGCTGCCGCCCGCAGGCGGCGCCGCGCTGCTGGACGGCGAGCCGCTCGCGCGCTGGAGCGCTCCGGCACTGGCGCGCCGCCGCGCGGTGCTGCCGCAGTCGCCCGCGCTGGCCTTCGACCTGGCGGTCGATGCGGTGGTGCGCATGGGCGCCTACCCTTTTCCCGAACTGGCGCCCACCGCGCTCGCGGCGCTGGCCGGGCAGGCGCTGGCCCTGACCGGCGCGCGCCACCTGGCCGGGCGCCTCCACGGCGCCCTGTCGGGCGGCGAGCAGCAGCGCGTGCAGTTCGCCCGCGTGGTGGTGCAGCTGCTGGCCTGCCGCGCCGAGGGTGAATACCGCGCGCTGCTGCTGGACGAGCCCACCGCCAGCCTGGACCCGCGCCACCAGATCGCGCTGCTCGGCGCGGTGCGGGGCCTCACGCGCGTGCATGGCGTGACCGCGCTGGTGGTGTTGCACGACGTGAACCTGGCCGCCGCCTGGTGCGACCGCATCCTGCTGCTGGGCGAGGGCCGTGCGCTGGGCCTGGATACCCCGCGCCAGGTGCTGACCGAGGCGAACCTGCACGCGGCCTATGACCTGCCTACGCGCGTGCTGGACCACCCCGAGCAACCGGGCCAGCCCTGGGTGCTGTTTCGCGCGCCAGGGCCGGATTGACCCGTCAATTTCATGGTTGTTTTGGCCTCTATCCTTTGTACCACAAGCGCTGAAAGCTATCAAACATGGGGTATCTGGGCTTGCTGTGTCTCAGGCGATCAGCCCGCCTTGCGGATCACCCCGCAGGCAATCGGCAGCGTCACCTGCGCCGGAATCGGCCCGAGCGATTGCACGCTGGCGGGCAATTTGGTGCTGCCCGGCACGCCATGGATGAACACCACACGCTTGTCGAGATCGAGCTTCTGACCTGGAAACTGTTTGGAGAACGCCGCCTGCAACTCGGCCATCGGCACCGTCACGTGGTAGTGGTAGGCGCCACTGGCATCCGCCTTGGGGTAGGTGCCCTTGGGGATGTCCATCGTCGCCGGATGCGCGATGAAGGGAACCATGGTGGTGCCCGCAAACGGAGCGGTTTCCAGCAGGTCCAGGATCTTGTCGGTGTCGGGGTCGTCCGACATTTTGGGACAGGTTGCCGCGCGCCCGTCGGCAAAGCCGTGAAAGTGCTGCCAGTGCTCGATGTTGGGCGGCGCGCCCTTGACCTGAACGTCGATGGTGAGCGCGCCGCCCTGCTCGGTGAAGGTGGCCTGGCCGGTCGTTGCGCTTCCCGTCACGCCGGTATTGAGCGGCTGCAGCTGCGCAACGTAATGGGGGCCGCCGAACGGGTTGCTGGCGCACCCGGAGAGCAGTGCCAGCACGGCGGCGGCGGATAAGGTTTTGAGGGCTTGCGTGTGTGTCATTTCCCGTCCTTGCGAATCATCAGAGATGGGCAGACTGTAGGCAGCACAGGCGAAACGCCACGGCACGGGCCTTCAAGCCCCTACCGCTCTCCTATGATCGGCGAGCCCCTTCCCGCATCGCTTGCGGCAGGCGTATATGCAAAGCACCATGAACATGCCGACGGCTCCCCTGCTGCTCCTGCAGCCGCACGCCACCGTTCTGATCCAGGATCAACAGGTGCTGGCAGAACTGACGGTCGGCCTGCAGGACATCGCGGAGCCGCTGTTTCTGCATGAGCCGCCGCTGGCGGTGGAGCTGGAGCGCGCCATCGACGTGGTGGAAGACGCCTTGTCTGCCTCGGGCCTGCGCCATGCGGCGCGCGGCCTGCTGCTGGTGCAGGACCCGGCGCTTTGCGCCTTGTTGAGGCTGAACGAAGCGCACGAGCCTCTGCCCCGCGATGCCGTCGAAGCCCTGTTTGAAAGGCTGGCGCTCGCCAGCAGTGGCCGCCGCGACGCCATGGCCGATCTGAGGTTGGGCCGCCACGGGGCCGCCGCCCTTTTGCTGCTGCGCGAGTGCATGCACCATCTGGGCTTTACCCAGGTCGCGGCGCCGGTGCGTCCACAATCGGCAGGTGCGTAGAGCAGACTACACCCCCATGCAAGACAGCGACATCCTCATCGTCGGCGGCGGCCCCGTCGGCCTGACGCTTTCCATCGCCCTGGCCCAGGCGGGTTTTCAGGCGACGGTGCTGGAGCTGCAGGAGGCGGACGTGCTGGCTGATCCGCCCTCGGATGGCCGCGAAATCGCGCTCACCCACCCCAGCCGCGCGCTGCTCATGCGGCTCGGCACCTGGCAGGAACTGGCGGCGCACGAAATCGGCCTGCTGCGCGAGGCGCGGGTGCACAACGGCGCGGTCGGCGAACACCGCCCGATGCAGCTGCACGCGTCAGGCAGCGGCATGGAGAACCTCGGCTGGATCGTGCCGAACCACGCACTCAGGCGCACGGCCCATGCGGTGGCAGCCAGAACGCCAGGCGTCACCTTGCTGCCCGGTGCGCGCGTGGAAGGCGTGCGCATCACCGCTGACAGCGCGGTGGTGGATTTCACGCAGGGCGGCAGCCGGCGGCAGCTCGGCGCGCCGCTCATCGTCGCGGCGGACAGCCGCTTTTCCGGCATCCGCCGCCAGCTGGGCATAGGCGCCTCGATGCACGACTTCGGCCGCAGCGTGATCGTCTGCCGCATGCGCGTGGAGAAAGACCACGGCGAGGTGACGCACGAATGCTTTGACCACCACAGCACGCTGGCCATCCTGCCGCTGCCCCCAAGCCCCGAAGGTGGCAGCCCCTTGGTATCCGCCGTGGTGACGGTGGACGGCGCGCAGGCGCAGGCGCTGCTGGCGCTGCCGCCCGAGGATTACGCCGCGCGCATCGCCGCGCAGTTCGAGCATCGCCTGGGCGCCATGGCCATGGTGGGCGAGCGCCACAGCTACCCGCTGGTCGCCGTCTGGGCGCAGCAGTTTGCCGGGCCGCGCTGCGCGCTGGCGGGCGATGCGGCCGTGGGCACGCACCCGGTGACGGCGCATGGCTTCAACATCGGCCTCTCGGGCGTGCAATCGCTCACCGAAACTTTGGTGCTTGCCCGCCGGCGCGGCCACGACATCGGCGATGCACGCCAGCTTGCGCGCTATGAGCGTCTGCACCGGCTGCACGCCTGGCCCATCTTTGCCGGCACCAATGCCATCGTGCAGCTCTACACCGATGAACGTGCCCTGCCGCGCGCGCTGCGCCGGGCGGTGCTGGTTGCGTCGGAGAATTTCCCACCACTCAAAGCCGCGATCGTGAGCCAGTTGACGGGGCGGCGGCCAGCGTGGCCAAAGACACCTCGGAAGCTTGAGGAAAACGCAGCCAATGAAATGCCATAAGGCATTCTTGGCCATTTCCCCAATTTTTCCGGCGATCCGTACGCAAGCCGGCGAACTTCCTCGTCTGCATACATGTGCCTCATGCAGGCCATTTCATTTCCGTGGCGTGCGTGAAGTATTCTCCAGTCCTGCTCGCGCCTCTTCGCTGGCGGCGACGCGATGCATGCGTTGATTGAAGTTTATATATGAACCATCATTGATATGAAATCATGAGTTCCACTTCCGCCCTGGCACCAACCGCTGCGCAACTGATCAGGCAGTCCCTCGTATGGGAAAGCGCCGTGGGCTGGACGCCCGAGTGCCTGGCCGAGGGGCCAAGCATGCTGCAGCGCTTTCACGCCAGCGGCTTCTCGTTTGTCTCGCTGACCATAGGTGCCGACTGGGACCGGCCCGAGCCTGCGCTCAGGCACTTCGCCAGGCAGCGCCGCTGGCTGGAATTGCAGCCGGACCTGCGCGTCGTCGAGAGCGTTCAGGATGTTCGCCGTGCCAAGGTGGATGGCAAACTCGGTGTGGGCTTTCACCTGCAGGGTGCCGGCCCGCTGGGCCATGAACCCGCGCTGCTGGCCTTCTGGTACCGCCTGGGGGTGCGCTGGATCATTCCCGCCTACAACACCCGCAATCCCTTGGGTGATGGCTGCCATGAACCGGGTGATGCCGGTCTGTCGATGTTGGGGCGCGCCTTCGTCACCGAGGCCAACCGCGTCGGCATGATGCTCGACATCAGCCACGCAGGCATCCGGACCTCGCTGGACATCATCGACCATTCCAGCAAGCCGGTGATCTGTTCGCACTCCAACGCGCGTGCCATCAAGCAGCACGAGCGCAACATCACCGACGAGCAGATCCGCGCGTTGGCGTCCCGCGACGGCGTGATCGGCGTGAATTCCATCGGCGCCTTCGTCGCGGAGGACAACAGCTCGGGCGTCGCCGGGCTGGTGCGCCACATCGACCACATCGCGCAGCTCGTGGGGCCGCAGCATGTGGGCCTGGGCCTGGACGTGGTGTTCTACCAGGACTTCATGACGCAGCTTTATGACGCCAGCCCCTTGATGGCGCAGCGCGGCTATCCGCGCCCGCCCTGGGCCGACGTCAAGCCCGAGGCGCTGCCGGAACTGGTCGAGGCGCTGATGCGCCGGGGCTATGACAAGGACGCCATCATCGGCGTGCTTGGCGAAAATTTCCTCAGGGTGGCGGCCGCGAACTGGCGGCCCGGCGCTGCCCACTGATGGCTCATCTGCTGGAGACTATCCATGAAACTCAGGCATTGGCTTGGCATCCTGACACTGGCGCTGACCGGCAGCGCGTTGGCGCAATCCACCGCGCCCAGGCTGATCGAAATCGTCAGCTTCGGCGAGCACCCGGCGCTCAGCCAGGTGGCCGACGGCTTCAAGGCGCACCTCATCCAGCTCAGTGAAAAGCAAGGGCGCAAGGTCGAGTTCGACTACCTGCACGCCAATTTCGACCGCAGCCTGGTGCCGCAGGTGCTGCAGCGCGCCGAGGCCAGGAAGCCCGCGCTGATCTTCGCGATCACCACGCCCATCATCCAGGCGGCGGTGCGCGGCGTGAAGGACAAGTCCATCCCCATCGTCTTCGGCTCGGTCGTGGACCCGGTGGTTGCCGGTGTCGTGCCCGACTGGCAGCATGGCTCAGCCTGGGCCAGCGGCGCCACGCTGCTGCAGGATTTCGAATCCTCGCTGGAGTTCGTCAAGCAGGTCGTGCCCAGCGTCAAGCGCGTGGGCACCCTCTACAACCCAGGTGAAGACAACGACAAGACCAACATCGACCTGTACAAGAAGGCTGCCCGGAAGCTGGGGCTGGAAGCGGTGGCGGTGCCGGTGGACAACGCCAATGACATTGCGCAGCGCGCCCAGAGTTTCGCGGGCAAGGTGGATGCGATCTACCAGATCCAGTCCAACATCGTACAGACCTCGATTCCGGTGCTGGCGCAGGTGGCGCAGCGGTTGCGCGTGCCATTGTTCAACTCGGTCTATTCAGACAAGCTCAAGAACCAGCTCGCCGGCTTTCACGCCGTCTCCTACACCAAGAACGGAGAACACGCGGCGGACATCGCCAATCGCATCCTGAATGGCGAGAAACCTGCCGATATTCCACCTTATGTGCCCAAGCCTGAGGATTTCGATGCCTACATCAGCCCCAAGGGACTGGCCGCGGTAGGGCTGAGCGTGCCGGCCAGTCTGGCCGACAGCCCCTGGGTCATCAAGTGAGCGCGAGCGTGCCGGTGTTGCAGTGCCGGGGCCTGCGCAAGACCTTCAACCAGGACCTGCCCGAGTCGCGTCCGGCGCTTGATGGCGTTGACCTGAGCGTGGGGCAGGGCGATTTCGTCGTGCTGATCGGCGGCAATGGCGCCGGCAAATCCACGCTGCTCAACACCATCGCGGGGGCGGTGATCCCCGATGAGGGCAGCTTGACGATGGAGGGTCGGGACATCACCCGGCTGGCGCCGCACAAGCGCGCGGCCATGGTCACGCGGGTGTTTCAGGATCCGATGGTGGGCACCGCGGCGGCGATGACGATCGAAGAAAACCTGGCCATCGCCGAGCGGCGTGGACGCAGCCACAGGGCGCGTGCATTGCTCACCGAGCGCCGCCGCGCAGGGCACCGCGACTGGCTGGCGGCACTGGGCCTGGGGCTGGAAAATCGCCTCACCACCCAGGTTGCATTGCTCTCGGGTGGCCAGCGCCAGGCCTTGTCACTGCTGATGGCCGTGGTATCGCAGCCGCTGGTGCTGCTGCTCGATGAGCATACGGCGGCACTCGATCCGCGCACGGCCGACCGGGTGATGCAGGCCACCCTGCAAGCGGTGTCCGAGCGTCGACTCACCACGCTGATGGTCACGCACAACATGGACCAGGCGATTGCCACCGGCAACCGCTTGATCATGATGGACGCAGGTCGCATTCGCTACGACGTGAGCGACGAGGAAAAGCGCGCGCTGACGACCGAGGCGCTGATTGAACGTTTTCAGATCAGCAGCGACCGTATGCTGCTCAAGCACTGAACCGAGATGGACATCCTGCTGAGCTTCATCAACCTGGTGCCGGTCACCTTCGCGCAGAGCCTTGTGTATGCGCTGTTGGTGCTGGGCATCATGGTGCCGTTCCGGCTGGTGGGTTTCCCCGATCTGACCTGCGAGGGCTCATTTCCGTTGGGCGGGTGCGTGGCGGCGGCGACGCTGCTGCTGGGCTGGCATCCCGTGCTGGCGACGCTTGCCGGCGTGCTTGCAGGCATGCTCGCCGGCGTGATCACGGCGCTGGTGAATCTGCGCTTCGGGCTGAGCCCGCTGCTCGCGGGCATCGTCGTTTTCACTGGTCTGTACAGTGTCAACCTGCGCATCCTGGGGCAGTCCAACGTCGCGCTGTTCGATACGTCAAGCCTGTTCCAGCTGATTCACCCCGATCTCACGCAATCCGTGGGCCTGCAGGTGGCCTTCTTCGCGGTGCTGGCCGTGCTGCTGCTCGCCATCCTGCGCTGGTATCTGGGAACGGAATCCGGCGCCGCGCTGCGTGTGATCGGCGTGAACGCCGACCTGGCGCCGTCGCTCGGCATCAGCGTCTGGGCCTACACCATCGCGGGACTGGCGCTGGCCAACGGCCTGACCGGCTTCGCCGGCGCGCTCGTCGTGCAGCTGCAAGGCTATGCCGATATCGGCATGGGTTTGGGTGTGCTGATCAACGGCCTGGCTTCGCTCGTGATCGGCGAGGCCATCGTCGGACGCCAGACGGTCACGCGGCAGCTGCTCGCGCCCGTGGTGGGCAGTGTCATCTACTACCAGTTGATCTCGCTGGGCTTGTCCACGGGCCTCAAACCTGGCGATCTTAAGCTCGCCACCGCGGTGTTCGTCCTGATTACGCTGGGTCTGCCGGCTTTTCGCGCGCGCGGTGCAGCGCGTGAGAGTCTGCGCGTGTAGGCCAGGCTTGCAAAAGATTTTCAGGCTCCATGCTGGCCCGATAAGCGCTTTCAGCTAGGGTTTTTGTAGATACCGCTGCAAATAGCGCCCGGTAAAACTCGCCGGGTTCGCGGCCACGGCCTCGGGCGTTCCCACCGCCACCACCTGCCCGCCGCCAGCGCCGCCCTCGGGCCCC
The DNA here is from genome assembly GCF_000484635.1 of Comamonas badia DSM 17552. Lineage (GTDB taxonomy): Bacteria > Pseudomonadota > Gammaproteobacteria > Burkholderiales > Burkholderiaceae_C > Comamonas_C > Comamonas_C badia. Next base: position 398,876 of record NZ_AXVM01000003.1, read on the forward strand.
ATGTCGATCAGCCAATCGGCGGTCTTGATCACGTCCAGGTTGTGCTCGATCACGACGATGGTGTTGCCCGCGTCGCGCAAGCGCTTGAGCACCGTGAGCAGTAAATCGATGTCGGCGAAGTGCAGACCGGTGGTGGGCTCGTCCAGGATGTAGAGCGTGCGCCCGGTATCGTGGCGCGAGAGTTCCTGCGCCAGTTTCACGCGCTGCGCCTCGCCGCCCGAGAGCGTGGTGGCGCTCTGGCCCAGGCGGATGTAGGACAGGCCCACATCGAGCAGTGTTTCGAGCTTGCGCGCGATGGTGGGCGCATCCTTGAAGAAGGCCCAGGCGTCTTCCACCGTGAGGTCGAGAATCTGCGCGATGTTTTTGCCCTTCCACTGCACCTGCAGCGTTTCGCGGTTGTAGCGCTGGCCGTGGCAAATGTCGCAGGGCACGTACACGTCGGGCAGAAAGTGCATTTCCACGCGCACCACGCCGTCGCCCTCGCAGGCCTCGCAGCGCCCGCCAGCGACGTTGAACGAGAAGCGCCCCGGCCCGTAGCCGCGCTCCCTGGCGGTGTTGGTCTCGGCCATGAGTTCGCGGATGGGCGTGAACAGGCCGGTGTAGGTGGCGGGGTTGCTGCGTGGCGTGCGGCCTATGGGGGATTGATCCACCGCAATCACCTTGTCGATGAGTTCCAGCCCTGCTATGGCCTCATGCGGCGCGGGCTCGGCCTGCGCGCGGTGAATCTGGTGGGCGGCGGCGCGGTACAGGGTGTCGTTCACCAGCGTGGATTTGCCCGAGCCCGAGACACCGGTGACGCAGGTGAAGAGTCCCACGGGGAAATCCACATCCACCCGCTGCAGGTTGTGGCCACTGGCACCCGCAATGTGGATGGCCTGGATCTTTTCAGATTCTTTTGCGGGCAATCGCGGCGTGCGATGGGCGGGTACAGCTATGGTTTTCGTGCCTGACAGGTATTGCCCGGTGAGTGATTCGGGCACGGCGCACAGCTGCTGCCAGCTGCCCTGCGCCATCACGCGCCCGCCGTGCGCGCCCGCGCCCGGGCCCATGTCGATGACGTGGTCGGCGGCGCGGATCATGTCCTCGTCGTGCTCGACGACGATCACGCTGTTGCCCAGGTCGCGCAGGTGCTTGAGCGTGGCGATCAGGCGGTCGTTGTCCCGCTGGTGCAGGCCTATGCTCGGCTCGTCGAGCACATACATCACGCCGGTGAGGCCCGAGCCGATCTGGCTTGCCAGGCGGATGCGCTGGGCCTCGCCGCCCGAAAGCGTGTCGGCGCTGCGCGCCAGGCTCAGGTACGGCAGCCCCACGTCGTTGAGGAACGAAAGGCGCGTGGCGATCTCATGCACGATCTTGCGCGCGATCTCGGCCTTCGCGCCGCTCATCTGCAGGTGCGCGAACCAGGCGTGGGCGGCCAGCAGTGTCAGGTGCGTGATTTGCTGGATGGCGCGGCGCTCCTCGCCCTCGCCGATGTACACGTGCCGCGCTTCGGTGCGCAGGCGTGCGCCGTGGCATTCGCCGCAGGCTTGCGTGCTGCGCAGCTTGGCGAGCGCCTCGCGCACGCCGGGCGCATCGGTCTCGCGCCAGCGCCGCGCGAGGTTGGGCAGCACGCCCTCGAACGGGTGTTTTTTGACGACGGGCTTGCCGCCATCGGCGAAGTAGGTAAAGGCGATTTCCTCGTCGCCCGAGCCCTGCAGGATGATGTGGTGCACGGCCTGCGGCAGGTCTTCCCACGGCGTATCGACCTCGAAACCGTAGTGCGCCGCCAGGCTTTGCAGCATGCCGAAGTACAGCGCGTTGCGCCGGTCCCAACCGGCGATGGCGCCGCTGGCCAGGCTGATGCCGGGGAAGGCGACGACGCGCGCCGCATCGAACACCTCCTGCTGCCCCAGGCCGTCGCAGGCCGGGCAGGCGCCGCTGGGCGAGTTGAAGGAAAACAGGCGCGGTTCCAGCTCCGGCAGCGAATAGCTGCACACCGGGCAGGCGTATTTGCTGGAAAACACCTGCTCATGGCCGCTGTCCATGTCGAGTGCGATCACGCGCCCGGCGCCGTCGTGCCCGCCCACGCGCAGCACGGCTTCCAGGCTCTCGGCCAGGCGCTGCGCCAGATCGGCGCGCACCTTCACGCGGTCGATCACCACGTCCACGTCGTGCTTCTCGGTCTTTTTCAGCGCGGGCAGCTCGTGCGCCTCCACCACCTTGCCATCGACGCGAAAGCGCACGTAACCGAGCTGCTGCATCTGCGCGAACACCTCGGTGAACTCGCCCTTCTTCTGCCGCGCCAGCGGCGCCAGCAGCATCAGGCGCGTGCCTTCGGGCATGGCGAGCAGGCTGTCCACCATCTGGCTCACGGTCTGCGCGGCCAGCGGCAGGTCGTGCTCGGGGCAGTAGGGCGTTCCGGCGCGCGCGTACAGCAGGCGCAGGTAGTCGTGGATCTCGGTGACGGTGCCCACGGTGGAGCGCGGGTTGTGGCTGGTGGCCTTCTGCTCGATCGCGATGGCGGGCGAGAGCCCCTCGATCAGATCGACGTCGGGTTTATCGAGGCGCCCGAGGAACTGGCGCGCGTAGGTCGAGAGGCTTTCCACATAGCGCCGCTGGCCCTCGGCGTAGAGCGTGTCGAAGGCGAGCGAGGACTTGCCCGAGCCCGACAGCCCCGTGATCACCACCAGCTGGTGGCTGGGGATGTCGAGGTCGATGTTCTTGAGGTTGTGCGTGCGCGCGCCGCGGATCGCGATGCGCTGGCGGCGCAGGGCGACGGACAGCGGCAGGCCCTCAAGGGAATCCGCGAGGGGCAGGGGCTCGGTTGGGTGATTCATGGGCAACCGAACATTATCGGACTACCGGCCGTTTACCACCAGCGCTTGTGCTTGAAGTAGCCCAGCATGCCGACGACGACCGCGCCCATCAGCCCCAGCGCGTAGAAATAGCCATAGCGCCAATGCAGCTCGGGCAGGTTCCAGGGGCTGGCGGTGTCGAAATTCATGCCGTAGAGCCCGGCGATGAAGCCCAGCGGCATGAAGATGGTGGCGATGATGGTGAGCACCTTCATGATGTCGTTCATGCGCTGGTTCACCGCCGAGAGGTAGGTGTCGAGCAGGCTGGAGGCCATCTCGCGGTAGGTCTCGACAAAATCGACCACGATCACCGCGTGGTCGTGGCAGTCGCGCAGGTACAGGCGCGTGGTGTCCGAGAGCAGCCGCTCTTCGTCGCGCATGAGTGCCGCAATCACCTCGCGCTGCGGCCACCAGGCGCGGCGCATCAGCACCAGCTCGCGCTTGGCGTAGTGGATCTGGTTGCGCGCATTGCGATCGGGCTCGTCCAGAATCTGATCTTCCAGCACTTCCAGCCGGTCGCCCAGCTCTTCGAGCAGCACAAAGGCGGTATCGACCACGAGGTCCAGCAGCGCATACAGCAGGTAATCGGCGCCATGCGCGCAGATCCGCGTGGCGGAGCGGATGCGTTCACGCACGGGTTCAAAAATATCCTGCGGCCCCTGGTTCACGCTGATCACGTAGTTGCGGCCCAGGAAAAACGTCACCGGATCGGCGCAGAACCCATCGCCGCTGCCGCGGTGCACATGGCTGAGCACCACGAACTGCTGCGCTTCGAACGATTCAAGCTTGGCGCGCGCCTCGCGGTGCAGCACGTCCTCCAGCGCCAGCGGGTGCAGCCCGAAGGTCTGGCCCAGGGCCTTGAGCTGCTCGCTCGTGGGCTGGCCCTGCAGGTGCAGCCAGGTGACTTCCGTGGCCTGCGGTGCCGGTGTCTGGAAGCCGGCCAGCGCGATCAGGCGCTGCTCGGCCAGCACCCCCTGCGCGCCGTAGCGCAGCAGGCCGATGCTGGCAGGCGCAGTGTCCGGAGTGGCGGCGGCGGGGCTGCCCTCCAGCGACCCGGGGACGGCGCCCGGACGCCAGTTGCGAAAATGCTGCCGCTGCCGACGCAGCCCGGAAAGCCGCGCGCCGTTTTTGGGTTTCATGGTACCGAAAGCTATCACAGCGCTCAGGACCCGGTGCGGCGCCGGCGTGCCCGGACCAGCAGCGCCGCCAGGCCCATCGCCAGCACCAGAGCGAGCGCCAGCCACAGCCGCTGGTGCGCATGCAGCGCGCGCCCCAACACCTGCTGTGCACCCAGGCCGAAGAGATAGCCCATTGTGGTGAACAGCAGCGCCCAGACCAGCGCCGAGAGCATGTTGAGCACGATGAAGCGCGCCAGGCCGATCTCGGCCAGCCCCGCCGCCACCCCGCCCACCAGCCGCATGCCGTAGACAAAGCGGTTGGAGAGCACGAACAGATTGGGGTGCGCGCGCAGTAGCCGGTCGGTCCGGTCAAAACCCGGCTGCGCGCGCAGCCTCTGCACCCAGCGGTGCTGCGCGAAGCGCCGCCCCAGCAGGAAGAAGCCGGTATCCCCCAGCGTGGCACCGCAGAATGCGGCCAGCACCGTCTGCCACGGCGCAAACACCTGCTGGTGCGCGAAAAACCCGCCCAGCAGAGCCGCCGTCTCGCCCTCGGCCAGACAGCCGAGGAAGACGGCGATCAGGCCGTAGTGGGCGATCCAGTGTTCAATGAGGTGGTCCATGGCGTCACGGCGTTCCAGCGGGTCGGCCGCTGGGCCGCAATTGTCCGTGAGTCAAGCTTGGGGTAAGATCAGAAACTGGATCTATAGACAGTTATCCATGGGCGTCGATTTGCTGCCGGACTTCATCCGCTCGCGCTATGAGGTGCATGAGTACCAGCACGCCTGCGCCATCCTGCGGCAGGATTTTCCCGCCGAGTGGCGCGATTTGTGCGATCTGCTCGTGCAGTTCCGATTGAAGAAGAGTTGGCTGACGGTCGGTGGTGGGCGCAAGAGCAAGGTCGCGGAGCATATCGATGGCTTTCTGTACCAGCGTGGCTGGGAAGAAAAACTGTTTCTTACCCGCATCCAGGTGGATGCCGCCACGCGCGACGCACCCACGCACAAGGTGGATTGCTTCAGGAATCGCGTCGCGGTGGAAATCGAATGGAACAACAAGGATCCGTTTTTCGACCGGGACCTGAACAATTTTCGGCTGTTGTTTGAACTGCGCGCCATCAGCGTCGGCGTCATCATCACGCGCACGGATGCCTTGCAGGCCATTTTTGATGGCTTGGGGCGCGGCAGCAGCTATGGAGCCTCCACGACGCACATGGCCAAGCTTCTGCCGCGCATCGCAGGGGGCGGCGGGGGCGGCTGCCCGGTTCTGGCCTTTGGCATCGGCGCCCAGCTTTACGAAGAGGATCAACCATGAGTCATTGCGCCTCGCAGGATTTTTTAACGCGCTTGAGTGGTCGCAAGTTCGCCACCTTGCTGGCAGATCCCCCCTGGCAGTTCCAGAACCGCACCGGCAAGGTGGCACCGGAGCACCGGCGCCTGTCCCGTTACGCCACGATGACGCTGGAAGACATCCAGGCGCTCCCCGTGCGTGACGCAATGCAGGACACGGCACATCTGTATCTCTGGGTGCCCAACGCACTGCTGCCCGAAGGGCTTGCGGTGATGCAGGCCTGGGGCTTCCAGTACAAATCCAATCTCGTCTGGCACAAGATCCGCAAGGATGGTGGCCCCGACGGGCGGGGTGTGGGTTTTTACTTTCGCAATACCACCGAGCTGGTCCTGTTTGGCACGCGCGGCAAGAACGCCCGTACCCTGGCGCCGGGCCGCAGGCAGGTGAACATCCTCAAGACGCAAAAACGCGAGCATTCGCGCAAGCCCGATGAGTTCTACGACATCGTCGAAGCATGCAGCCCGGGCCCGTTCCTGGAAATGTTCGCGCGCGGCTCGCGCCCTGGATGGGTGACGTGGGGAGACCAGGCCGACGCGTATGTACCGGACTGGTCCACCTATAAGAACCATTCTGCCGCGCACCGCGGCGAGGCCATCCACCCGGATCAGTCTGCTCTGGAATTTGCCAGCGCCTGAGTCCGAGCCGGTGAGGCGCGCCAGCGGGGCGCTGCGGCCGATGCACCGAGTCGGTTGGCGTTTTCCAGCTTTCCTGCGGACGGCATCTGATGACCGACAATACACGGCCTCGGCCGACGTCTGGCGGCGCGGGCGTTTGAGCCGATGTCTACTTCCACGATCACCCCCCCCGACCCCGCCGCCCACCGCATGACCGCCACCGAGCGGCGCTCCAGCGTCAGCCTGGCGCTGATCTTTGCGCTGCGCATGCTGGGGCTGTTCCTGGTGCTGCCCGTCTTCATGCTGGAGGCGCGCAAATACCCCGGTGGGAATGATGTGGCGATGGTCGGCCTGGCAATGGGTGCCTACGGCATGACGCAGGCTTTTCTGCAACTGCCGCTGGGCATGGCGTCCGACCGCTTCGGGCGCAAGCGCATCATCGTCGCCGGGCTGGTGGTGTTTGCCATCGGCAGCCTGGTGGCGGCGCTGGCCCACACGCTGATGGGGCTGCTGCTGGGGCGGGCGATCCAGGGCGCGGGCGCGGTGTCGGCGGCGGTCACGGCGCTGCTCGCCGACCAGACGCGCGAGGTGGTGCGCACCAAGGCCATGGCGCTGGTGGGCATCAGCATAGGCATGATGTTTGCCATTGCGCTGGTGGCGGCGCCGGTGCTGACGGCGTGGATGGGGCTCTCGGGCCTGTTCGGCCTGACCTTCGCGCTCACGCTCGCGGGCATCGCCATGGTGCTGTGGGTGGTGCCGCCCGAGCCGCGCCAGCATGTGAACGCGCCGCGTGGCAAATATTCCGACGTACTGCGCCACGGTGACCTGATGCGGGTGAACTTCGGCGTCTGCGCGCTGCACACGGTGCAGATGTCGATGTGGGTTTCTGTGCCGGCGATGCTGGTGCAGGCGGGGCTGCCGAAAGCGCAGCACTGGCAGGTTTATCTGTCGGCCATCGTCCTGTCGCTGGTTGCGATGGGCGGCCTTTTTTCGATGGAGCGCCGGGGCAAGCTGCGCGGCGCGCTGCTGCTCTCGATTGGCCTGATCGTCGTCGCGCAGATCGGCTTCGGCCTGCTGGCGGCTGGCGGCAGCGCGTTGTCGCTGTGGGTGCTGGGCGCGATGCTGTTCGTGTTCTTCTGCGGCTTCAACGTGCTGGAGGCCACCCAGCCCAGCCTGGTCTCGCGCATGTCACCGGACAATCTGCGCGGCGCGGCGCTGGGCACCTACAACACGCTGCAATCCATCGGCCTGTTCCTGGGCGGCGCGGTGGGCGGCGCGCTGGTGAAATGGGGCGGCGATCAGGGCCTGTTCATCGCCACGTCGCTGGTCAGCCTGGCCTGGCTGATCTGGACCTGGCCGCTCAAGCCGGTGGCGCGCACCAGCGGACATTGAATTTTTTTGGGGTGTTCACCCCGCCCGCCAATCCGGCTATGCTGCGCACTTGCGGTCTGGCAGGGGCCGCTACCTACGCAATCTGGCCCGGGCCCCTCTGCGCCATCACCCGGGCTACTTTCAAGGAAATTCCATGGCTTCGGTCAACAAGGTGATTCTCGTCGGCAATCTGGGGCGCGACCCCGAGATGCGCTCCTTCCCCAGCGGCGACCAGGTGGCCAACGTCACGCTGGCCACCACCAACAAATGGCGCGACAAGCAGACCGGCGAGCAGCGCGACCACACCGAATGGCACCGCCTGGTGTTCAACGGCAAGCTCGCCGAGATTGCCGGGCAGTACCTGCGCAAGGGCAGCCAGATCTACGTGGAAGGCAGCATCCGCACGCGCAAGTGGCAGGCGCAGGACGGGCAGGAGCGCTACAGCACAGAGATTCGCGTGGACGTGATGCAGATGCTGGGCAGCCGCCAGGGCCAGGGCGGTGGCGCAGGCGGCTATCCTGATGATGATGGCTTTGGCGAAGGCAGCAGCTTTGATGCGCCCCGTCGCTCGCCGGCACCGCCCGTCCGTTCCGCGGCGCCGATGCAGGCCCCGGCGCGTGCGCCTGTTCCCGCACCGCAGCCGCCCGGTGCGGCCGCCGGTTTCGGCGATATGGAAGACGATATTCCGTTCTGACCGTGGCGGGCGGCGGCTATTCGCCCGTTCGGATGGTTTCGCCGCCCTTGTGGTTCTTGCCGCGGCCAATGTCGGCTTCCAGCGCCCGCTGCAGCTTCTCGGCGGCGCTGGTGAAGGCATCAGCCACTTTATCGGCCGTGGCCGTGACCGTGACGGGCGGCAGTCCTGCGGGCCGGGCTTCCATGCGGCAGCGCTTGTCACCCGGCTTGCTTGCATTCTCGTCGCTCAGAAACACCTCGATGCGCGTGACCTGCTCGCGAAAACGGGCGAGGCGCTGCAGCGTTTCCTGTTCGACCCAGTGGGCGAGCGATTCTCCGCCCTGGATCTGCCGGTCGGCGTGGACATGCACTTGCATCTTGGACTCCTTTCAGATGGCCCCCCGCGGGGTGTTCAGGCGCTAGCTTACCCCGGCGGCATGGCGGTAAAAACAACAGTGCGTCGCAAAAGCGCAATGCCCGGAGCGGCCGGGCGCTGACAGTGCTACAACCCTGACCATGACCGAGCCGCTGCGCCTCAAGATTGGGCTATCCGCCTGCTTTTCCCACGCTGACCCCCAGCGCCACCTGTTCACTGGCAAGACGCTGCAATACATCGAGCAATCGATTGCGCACTGGATCATGTCGGCGGGCGCGCTGGTGGTCGTCGTCCCTTGTCCGACGGGCGAGACGGCGCGCGGCGACGTGACGCTCAAGCACTATGCGCAGTGGCTGGATGGCGTGGTGCTGCACGGCGGGGCCGATGTCTGGCCGGGCCACTACGGGGAGATAGCGCTCAGGCCCGAGTGGGAGGGCGACCGCGTGCGCGATCTCTATGATCTGGCCGTGATCGAGGCCTTCGAGCAGGCGGGCAAGCCGATCTTCGGCGTCTGCCGCGGCCTGCAGATCATCAACGTGGCGTTCGGCGGCTCGCTCTACCAGGACATCGAAACCCAGGTGCCCGGCGCCCAGCGCCATCGCGATGCCGAGAGCTACGACCGCAACGTGCATGGCATCGAGATCGTGCCGCGTACCCGGCTGGCGCGCCTGTACCCCGGGCGCACGCTGGCGACGGTGAACAGCATCCATCACCAGGGCATCAAGGAGCTGGCGCCGGGCTTCACGGTCGAGGCCTGGAGCACGCCCGACCATGTGCCTGAGGCGATCCGGCGCACCGCGCGCCACGGCAAGGGGTATATCGCGGCCACCCAGTGGCATCCGGAATTCCGCGCGCGGGCCGACGTGACGCTGGACGACACGCCGATCCTGTGCGACTTTCTCGATGCCTGCAGGCGTGCGCGCCAGCGCTCCCAGCCGGGTTTCAGCCCGCTGCACATCCGTGACCGCGCCTCGCGCCTGCTGCGCCAGGCGCTGCTCACCCGGTTCTGATCCGCAAGCCTTCGGCGCGCATGAAAAAGCCGCCCGCGGCGGCTTCTGCGAGGGCGGGCAGCGCTTTCAGCGCGCCTGCACCAGCAGCTGCTTGACGTCGCGATCCACCGGCAGGGCGTAGTCGTAGCCGCGGATGATGCGGCTGTCTTCCATGCGCACGAGCTTGAGGCTCACGTAGGTGAAATTGGCGGCGGCCGAATAGGTGCCCACCACCACCATGGAGGCGTTGTGCTGGCGTGCGATGTCCTTGATCTCGCGCGAAAGCAGCAGTTCGCCCGCATCCTGCTTCACGAATACTTCGCCGCGCAGTTTGATTTCCTTGACGTCAAAACCGCTCATGGCCATGGCGGTGGCATATTGCTCGGACAGCGTGCGCCCCAGCGGCGCGGCGCGGCTCAGGTCGTTGATGTTGACCACGGTGGCCACCAGCACGGGCCCGGGCCCTGTGGCGGCGATGTCCAGCCCGGACAGCAGGCGCTGTACCGCATCGCGGCTGCTTTGCAGCATGGGCGCCTGGGCGGCCTGCTGGTAGGTGGGTTCGGGGCGGATCTGCGCCGACTGCTGGGCGCAGCCTGCGGCGAAGACGGAGGCAACCAGGCCCAGGGCGAGTGCGTGTTTCATTGCGATACCACCTTCATGTTGACGGTGCGGTAGTAGGAGGGGCGCATGAACAGCGGCGTATCGACGTTTTCCAGGTAGTACACGTCGGTCTTGCGTGCCACGTACTGCCCATCGCGCGTGACGGTGGTGGTGAGAATCAGCTCGGTATTCGTCGGGCCGCCGGAATTGATGCTGTTGGCAAAATCCAATCCCACGGCGAGGCCCAGGCCCGCGGCAATCTTGGTGTCGACATGTTCCAGCCGCAGGCCATAGGCCGCGGCAAGACCGCCCGCGAGCATGGTGAACATGCCGGGAATGAAGTGCGGCCGGTCGCTGTTGTGGCGCACCACCTGGGTGCTGTAGGTCACGGCGAGCGCGGAGGCGGGGTCGGTGCGCACGACGGCGCCGTCATGCACCAGTTGGGTGATGAGGAAATCGCGGAATCCGAGGTCGAAGGAGCTCGGATTGACCGGTGCGACCACATGCAGCGGAACGTTGCCGGCCACGCCTGCCGAACCCAGCATGGCGCGCGTCTGGGCGGCCACGTCACGTGCGACCAGCTCCCAGTGCCCGGCCGAGCGCACCTTGTACTGGCTGGTGTATTCGAAATTCTGGGCGACCGGAATGGGCGCCTGGGCACAGCCGATCAGCGCGAGGACGGCGCCGGCGGCGGCAGTCCACGTGAGAGCCTTGGTCAAGGACATGATCCCTCCTCAATTGGTGACGCCACGGGGCGCATGGATGCGCGCCCCATTGGCCCGAAGGTGATTTTTAGCACCGAACGCGCGAAAGGCAAACACCGCCCGCGCATTTGTTGCAGGCAAACGCGCAATTGTGTTGTTTTGTTCGCACGTGCCAAGAAGTTACGGCTGCATCTTGGCGCGCCGCTGCAGGATGTCGAAAGCCGGCAGGGTTTTGCCCTCCAGCACCTCCAGGAAAGCGCCGCCGCCGGTGGAGATGTAGCCCACCTGGCTCGTGATGCCGTACTTGGCGATGGCCGCCAGGGTGTCGCCGCCGCCGGCAATGCTGAAGGCGCTGGATGCGGCGATGGCGCGGGCGATGGTTTCCGTGCTCTTAGCGAACTGGTCGAACTCGAACACGCCCACCGGGCCGTTCCAGACGATGGTGCCGGCGGCCTTGAGCTGCACCGCCAGGCGCGCCGCGGTCTCGGGCCCGATGTCCAGGATCAGCTCGTCCTCGGCCACTTCTGTGGCCGGCTTCACCGTGGCGGCGGCGTCGGCGGCAAAGTTTTTGGCGACCACCACGTCGGTCGGGATCGGCACCTCGGCGCCGCGCGCGGCCATGGCGGCGATGACGGCCTTGGCCTCATCCACCAAATCGGGCTCGGCCAGGCTCTTGCCGATGGGCAGGCCGGCGGCCAGCATGAAGGTGTTGGCGATGCCGCCGCCGACGATCAGTCCGTCCACCTTGCTGGCCAGGCTCTGCAGGATGGTCAGCTTGGTGGAGACCTTGGAGCCGGCGACGATGGCCACCAGCGGGCGCTTGGGCTGCGCCAGGGCCTTGGTGATGGCGTCGATCTCGGCCGCCAGCAGCGGGCCGGCGCAGGCCGTCCTGGCGTATTCGGCGATGCCGTAGGTCGTGCCTTCGGCGCGGTGCGCGGTGCCGAAGGCGTCGTTGACGTAGATGTCGCAGAGTTTGGCCATTTTCTGCGCCAGCTCGGGGTTGTTCTTCTTCTCGCCCTGGTTCACGCGGCAGTTTTCCAGCAGCACCACCTGGCCGGGCTGCACGCTCACGCCATCGACCCAGTGGGCGACGAGCGGCACGTCGCGCCCGAGCAGTTCGGACAGCCGCTGGGCGACGGGGGCGAGCGAGTCCTCGGGCCTGAATTCACCCTCGGTCGGACGTCCCAGGTGGCTGGTGACCATGACGGCGGCGCCGGCATCGAGCGCCATCTGGATGCAGGGCACGGAGGCCCGGATGCGCGTGTCCTCGGTGATGCGGCCGGCGTCGTCCTGCGGCACGTTCAGGTCGGCACGGATGAACACGCGCTGGCCGCGCGCCTGGCCGTTGGCGCAAAGGTCGGAAAAACGAAGAATTTGCATGGCGCGATAGAGGGATGAGAAAAAAAGGGGGGCAGGCGATGCGCCTCACCACCCCAAATATAAGTACAATGGCATGTAAACCGCCATGCCCACGACGATGGTGCCCAGGATGCCCCGGCGCCAGAAGTACCACAGGCCCCCGGCCAGCACGGCGGGCAGGCGTGCATCGGCCAGGGTCTCGATCAGCTGCCCATGCTGGATCAGCACCTCGGGCGCGACGACGGCGGCGATGGCCGCCAGTGGTGCGTATTTGAGCCCGCGGCGCAGCCATTGCGGCAGCGGCAATTCCCGCTCCGGAATCAGGAAGAACGCGCGCGTGAGCACGGTCACCAGGGCCAGCCCGGCAATGATGATCAGCATCAGCCACCACGGCTGGCTCATGGCGGGCCTCCCGGGCTCCGGGTGGCGCGCGCCCGCTTGCGCGCCTGCTCCAGCGATTCCGCCGCCAGACCCACGGCCACCGCAACGACGACGGCCAGCAGGATGTTGAGCTTGAGCGGCAGCGCGTAGGCGGCGATTGCCGCGGTGCAGGCGGTGATGGTGGCCAGCCAGCTGGGCGTATCCGTCAGCATGGCCATGAGAATCCCCAGCAGCGCCAGAACGCCCGCGAAGCCCAGGCCCCATTCCAATGGAATCTCGTTGGCCGCCACGATGCCGATGATCGATGCCACCTGCCACGCAAGCCACAGTACCGTCGCCGCGCCCCAGAAATACGGCACCTGTTGCGCCTGTGGCTCGGGCTTGGGGAAGCGCTGCAGAAAGCCGACGAAGATCACGTCGCCGCTCAAGTAGCCGATGGTGACGCGGTGCCAGCGCGGCAGGTGCGCGAAATATGTGCGCCACAGGTCGCTGAAGATCACGAAGCGCAGGTTCACGCAGGTGGCGGTGAGCCAGATGACCCAGAGCGGCGCATTCGCCGCCATCAGCGGCAGTACCGCCAGCTGCGCGCTGCCGGCAAACACCGTGAGGCTCAGCACGATGGCCATGCCCACGCCCATGCCGGCCTTGACCATGGCGACGCCGGTGACCAGCCCCCAGGCGGCGATGCCCAGCGCCAGCCCGGTCATGTCAGTCATGCCGAGCCGGAAATGCGGGCTGCGCACCACCTGCCTCAAGGCGGTCATGGCGCTGGTCATCCGGGCTCGGCGCCGAGCGGGTCGCCGACGGCCATCGCGTGTCCGCGCAGAAATTCGCCCACCGCCAGACGCTTGCCCCCGGCGCGCTGCAAGGCTGTCAGGCGCAGCACCGAACCGTTGCCGCAGGCAACGCCTATTCCGTTTGAATCCATATATAAAATATGGCCAAAGCGCTTGTCTGTATTACGGTAGAAGCTATCAATTTCACAATCCCGGAGCTTGAGGGTCACACCGCCATGCACGGTCTGGGTTCCGGGAAACGGGTCGAACGCCCGCACGCGCCGCTCCAGCACCTCGGCGGGCAGCGACCAATCCAGCGCGCTCTCGGCCTTGCTGATCTTGTGCGCGTAGCTGATGCCCTCGGGCGGCTGCGGGGTGGGCTGCAGTTCGCCTTGCTGCAGTTCCTTGAGCGCGCGCACGATCAATACGCCGCCCAGGGCCGCGAGTCGGTCGTGCAGCGTGCCGGTGGTCTCGCGCGGCGCAATCGCCAGTGCCTCGCGCAGCAGCATCGCACCCGTATCCAGCCCTTCATCCATCTGCATGATGGTCACGCCGGTCTCGGCATCGCCGGCCTCGATCGCCCGGTGGATGGGCGCGGCACCGCGCCAGCGCGGCAGCAGGCTGGCGTGGATATTGAGGCACCCATGGCGCGGCATCTGCAGTACCCAGGCCGGCAGGATCAGGCCGTAGGCGGCGACGATCAGGGCGTCGATCCGTGCCGCGGCCAAGGCGGTGCGCGCCGCCTGGGCGTCGTCAGGAAATCTGCCGTCCAGCCGCAGGCTGCGTGGCTGAACGACGGCAATGCCGTGGCGTGAGGCGCATTGCCTGACGGGGGAGGCCTGCAGCTGCAGGCCTCGCCCCGCCGGGCGATCGGGCTGGGTGAGCACCAAGGCCACCTCGAATCCTGCATCCAGCAATGCCTGCAGCGCCACGTGGGCGAAATCCGGGGTTCCGGCAAAGGCGATGCGCATCGTCAATCCTGCGGCCGGTCAGCGCCCCGGATCCGGTTCGCCGAGGATCTCGTCGGTGAACATCACGCGCCGCACCACGCCAGCAGGGTCGATGTGCACATGGGCAAGGCGGGGCGTGAGGTTTTCCATCAAGCGATAGGTCCAGATGTCGCCGTCGAAGCGCGCGACGCGCTCCACCAGCGCCGGCGGGCCGAAAAATGCCTGGACCGATGCGCGCGTGTCCACGCCCGGCAGCAGCTGCTGAAAGCTCGCCTCGCTCAGTACCTGCGTGACGGAAACCAGCCGGTGGCGGCCATCGAAATCGACGTGGTAGACCTGCTGCCCGGCCGGCTGGCGGCTGTACAGCAGCCGCACGCCGCCTTCGGCAAGGGCTTCGGTCTGGGTAGGCCGCCCCATCGACTGTTCGACGGTCTGCAGCGGCGTGCCCGGCTCAAGCCATTGGGGAACGGCGCAGCCCGCCAGCAGCACCCCGGCAAGGCATGCCATGGCGAGGTGCCGGACCGCACTCATGCATCCACCGCCTGCTGCCGGTGTTCTTTTTGCTGCTTGATGAGCTTGGTCTTGATGCGCCCGCGCTTGAGCGCCGAAAGGTATTCGACGAAGACCTTGCCCATCAGGTGATCCATCTCGTGCTGGATGCAGACGGCCAGCAGTCCGTCGGCCTCGATCTCGCGCAGGCCGCCGTCCTGGCCAAGCGCCCGCACCCGCACGGCAGCGGCGCGCTCGACCTGGTCGTAGATGCCGGGCACCGAGAGGCAGCCTTCGTCGCCCACATGCTTCTCATCGCTGAGCCAGAGAGTCTCGGGGTTGATCAGCACCAGCGGCTGATCGCGTGTTTCGGAAACGTCGATCACGATGACGCGTTCGTGCACGTCCACCTGCGTGGCGGCCAGGCCTATGCCGTCGGCGTCGTACATGGTGGCGATCATGTCGGCCACCAGCGTCTGGATGCGGGCATCGACCGTCTGCACCGGGCTGGCGACCTTGTGCAGGCGTGGATCGGGATAGCGGAGGATGGGAAGAATGGCCATGGTGCAGCGCTCAATATGTCGTTATTCTCGCAACTTTCAAGCGCGAGAGTGTCTGGCAGGGGCAATAATCGTTGCCGAATCAAGAGCTTGGGTCGAGAATCTCTCTTGATTTGTGCTCAGGGCGAGCGCCCGCACACGCGGCGCAGCAGGCAAGAGGGAATTCTGACATGCAAGAAAACGGCAACCAGACAGAGGCAGGCAAGCAGGGCCGCGCGGCAGCGCTGGCAACCACCATGGCGCTCTCCCTGGCCTGCGTGCTGCCTTCGGGGGCTGCGTGGGCGCAGAAGTTTCCGATCACCGCGCAGCAGCGCGCCACGGCGCAACAGGCAGCGACGCGCGGCGTGCCGCTGTCCGAGCTGTCGGCCGACGCTCCCGATACCTACGTGGTGAAATCCGGCGATACGCTCTGGGCCATTGCAGGCATCTACCTCAAGCGCCCCTGGCGCTGGCCCGAGCTGTGGGGCATGAATATGCAGGCGATTGCCAACCCGCACCTGATCTACCCGGGCCAGACGCTGTACCTGGACAAATCGGGCGGCTACGCCCGGCTGCGGACCGGCGGCGCCAGCGAGACCATTCGCGTCTCGCCGCGCACCCGCTACGAAAGCCTGGCCGACAGCGCCTTGCCGACGCTCAGGCCGGGGCTGATAGAGCCCTTCCTGGTGGAGCCGGAGGTGGTGCAGGAGCTGGCCTTCGAGCAGGCACCGCGCATCGTCGCCACGCGCGGCGAGCATTCCATCATCGCGGGCGGCGACCGTGCGTATGCGCGCGGGCCGGACGGCAGCCCGCTGGCGCTGGCCGCTGACACCCCGCGCCAATGGCGCGTGTACCGCAACGCCGTGCCCATGAAAGACCCCAGTACCGGGGAAATCCTGGGCTACGAGGCCCAGTATGTCGCCCAGGCATCGCTGGTGCGCGGCGAATCCGAGCAGGAAACCCCTGTGGCCGACGGCAAGGTGCAGGTGGATATCGTGCCGGCCACCGTCGATCTTTCCCGCGTCAAGGAAGAAGTGCGTCCGGGAGACCGGCTGCTGCCGGCGGCCAAGCGCGGCTTCGTGAACTACGTACCGCATGCCCCCGGCATTCCTGTCGGCGCCCAGGTCGTGTCCCTCTACGGCAGCGCGGCCGTCAGCTATGCCGGGCAGAATCAGGTGGTTTCCATCAATCGCGGAACGCAGGACGGCATCGAAGTCGGACAGGTGCTGACGGTGCTCAGCGGCGGCCAGCATGTGAAGGACAAGACCGACGGGCGCAAGACCGTCATCAAGCTGCCCAGCGAAGTCAACGGCACCGCCATGGTGTTTCGCACCTTTGAGCGCGTTTCCTACGTGCTGCTGCTGCGGGTGACCGATGCCGTGCAGGTAGGCGACCACCTGGTCAATCCCGAATAACCCCGCCGGGCATCGCCGCAATGCAGCGCGAAGAGCTGGCGGCCTGGCTGCGCCTGACGACGGCACGCGGCCTGGGCCCGCGGACGGTGCGCCGCCTGCTCGCTCGCTTTGGTCTGCCGCAGGCGGTATTGACCCATGCCGTGCATGATTGGGCCGATTGCATCGGCGAGGCCCAGGCGCAGGCGTTGCAGGCGCACACAGGCGACGCCCTGCAGCCGCTGGTGGAGCGTGCCTGGCAGTGGCTGCAGGGGCGCGGCGCGGCGTCACGCGCCATCCTCA
Source organism: Comamonas badia DSM 17552 (assembly GCF_000484635.1). Taxonomy (GTDB): domain Bacteria; phylum Pseudomonadota; class Gammaproteobacteria; order Burkholderiales; family Burkholderiaceae_C; genus Comamonas_C; species Comamonas_C badia. The sequence continues at coordinate 415,689 of NZ_AXVM01000003.1, forward strand.
CCCTGGCCGATCCCGCCTATCCCCGGCTGTTGCTGGAAACCGAGGATCCACCCGTGCTGCTGTACCTGGAGGGCGCGGCGCCGCTGTTCAATGTCCGCCGTTTTTTCCCCGAACACAGCATGGCGATCGTCGGCAGCCGCAACCCCACCGCGCAGGGCGCATTGAATGCGCGCCAGTTTGGCCAGGCACTGCGCGAAGCCGGTCTGAGCATCGTCTCCGGACTGGCCCGGGGAGTGGATGCGGCGGCGCATGAAGGTGCGCTGGCCGCCCGTGCCGATGCCGCCACGCCGGCCACGATCGCGGTTGTGGGCACCGGGCTGGACCAGGTGTACCCGCGTGCCCATGAGGCGCTGGCCGCGCGCATCCGGGAGAGCGGCTTGCTGGTCAGCGAATACCCGTTGGGCACGCCGCCGCTGGCGGCGAATTTTCCACGCCGCAACCGCATCATTTCCGGGCTGTCGCAGGGCACGCTGGTGGTGGAGGCGGCATTGGCCTCGGGCTCGCTCATCACCGCCCGCCTCGCCAGCGAACAGGGGCGGGACGTGTTTGCAATACCCGGTTCCATCCACGCGCCGCAGTCACGCGGCTGCCACGCGCTGATCCGCCAGGGCGCCAAGCTGGTGGAGACAGCGCAGGACATCCTGGAAGAGCTGCAGCTTGCCGGAGCGCCGCAGCCCGCCGTGCCATCCGAGCCCGCGTCTGCCCCCGCCACGCACGACCCGGTATTGCAGGCGCTGGGCTTTGATCCGGCAAGCCTGGATGCGCTGCTCGATCGCACGGGATTCGACACGGCCACGCTGCAGCTGCGGCTGCTGGAGCTGGAACTGGACGGCAGTGTCGCACGCCTGCCCGGAGGGTTGTTCCAGCGCGTGGCGGGCGCGTGATCTGCAGCCGTGGTTTGAGCCAATGGCTGCTTCGCGCTACACTCGCAGGTCAGTCACATACCGCTTACCGGCTTTAGAGGAGCAGCCACCATGTCCGATCATCCCGTTGCCACTGGCGAGCAGGCGCACGATGTCGATCCGATCGAAGCCGTCACATCGGTGATTCCGCTGGTCATCCCGGCCTTTGGCGCCATGGTGATTTTCATCCTGGCGATGATTGCGGTGAGCGTCGGCTAGGCATTTGCACCGCCGCCCAGAAGCCCCGCTTTGCGGGGCTTTTTTGTGGGTCAAGAAGGAGAAGAATGCATATTTTCATGCATTGATTGCATAGATTTGCCGGTGCTGGTGCGGACAAAGTCTGATCGGCTTCCTAAAATCGACCTCCCGCAGGCGGTTGTTGGCAGTCCGCCTGTCTGGCGAGAGTCTTTTTTTCAAAGGTCGCGCCTTGCCGTCCGGCGTTCACACGCACGCGGCAGGGCGCTGCTTTTGAAAAAACGTTTTTCAAACTCAGGAAGTCCATCCCATGAATGCTCCCACCCTTCGGGGCCTGCCGATTCAGGTACCTGCCTATGTCAAGAATGCCAAGCTGATTGCCTGGGTCGCCGATATGGTGGCGCTGTGCAAACCGGCAAAAGTGCACTGGTGCGACGGCAGCCAGCAGGAATACGACACCCTGTGCCAGCAGCTTGTCGACGTCGGTACCTTCAAACGCCTGAACCCGGCCAGGCGCGCCAATTCCTACCTTGCCTGGTCGGACCCGAGCGACGTGGCCCGTGTGGAGGGCCGCACCTACATCTGCTCCGAGAAAAAGGAAGACGCCGGCCCCACCAACAACTGGATGGCCCCGGCCGAGATGCGCGCCACGCTGCAGCCGCTGTTCGATGGCTGCATGGCCGGACGCACGATGTATGTCGTGCCGTTCTCCATGGGCCCGCTGGGCAGCCCCATCGCGCAGATCGGCGTGGAGCTCTCCGACAGCGCCTATGTGGCGGTGAACATGAAGCTGATGACGCGCATGGGTCGCGCCGTGCACGACGTGATCGGCACCGACGGCAGCTTCGTGCCCTGCATGCACACCGTGGGCGTGCCCCTTGCCGCCGGCGAGAAGGACCAGACCAGCTGGCCGTGCAACGAGACCAAATACATCGTGCACTACCCCGAGACACGTGAAATCTGGAGCTATGGCTCGGGCTATGGCGGCAACGCGCTGCTGGGCAAGAAGTGCCTGGCGCTGCGCATCGCCTCCACCATGGGCCGTGATGAAGGCTGGCTCGCCGAGCACATGCTGATCCTGGGTGTGCAGAACCCCCAGGGCAAGAAGTACCACGTCGCGGCCGCGTTCCCCAGTGCCTGCGGCAAAACCAACTTTTCCATGCTGGTGCCCCCCACCGGGTTTGATGGCTGGAAGGTCACAACCATAGGCGACGACATCGCCTGGATCAAGCCGCAGGCGGACGGCAGCCTGCGCGCCATCAACCCCGAGGCGGGCTACTTCGGCGTGGCGCCCGGCACCAACATGCAGACCAATCCGAACTGCATGCTGAGCCTCAAGAGCGATGTGATCTTCACCAATGTGGCGCTGACCGACGATGGCGACGTCTGGTGGGAAGGCATGGAGAAGGACACCGGCGACCTGCCAGAGCACCTGCTGGACTGGAAGGGCCAGGACTGGACGCCTGCCATTGCCAGGGAAACCGGCGCCAAGGCCGCGCATCCGAACGCGCGATTCACGACGGCAGCCACCAACAACCCGGCGCTGGACGCCGCCTGGGATGACCCGGCGGGTGTGGTGATCGACGCGATGATCTTTGGCGGCCGGCGCTCCACCACCGTGCCGCTGGTGACCGAGGCGCGCGATTGGCAGGAAGGCGTCTACATGGCGGCGACCATGGGCTCGGAAACCACCGCGGCCGCCGTCGGCCAGCAGGGCGTGGTGCGGCGCGACCCGTTCGCCATGCTGCCGTTCGCCGGCTACAACATGAGCGATTATTTTCAGCACTGGCTCGACATGGGCGAGAGGCTGCAGGCCGCCGGCGCCACCCTGCCCCGCATCTACTGCGTGAACTGGTTCCGCAAGGGGGCGGATGGCAAGTTCGTCTGGCCCGGCTATGGCGAAAACATGCGCGTGCTCAAGTGGATGCTCGATCGTATCGAAGGCAAGGCCCAGGGGCGGCAAACCGCCTTCGGCGTCGCGCCGCAGTATGGCGAAATCAATTGGCAGGGCCTGGATTTCTCGCAGGCGCAGTTCGACACGGTCACGGATATCGATGGTGCGGCGTGGAGCGAAGAGCTCAAGCTGCACGATGCGCACTTCGACAAACTCGCCCACCACCTGCCGCCGCAGCTGCTGGCCACGCGCTCGGCGCTGCAGCAGCGCCTGGGCGTCTGACCCGTCAACGAAAGCACACCATGCGCATTTTGCTGGCTGTCGATGGCAGCGCCTATACGCAGAAGATGCTGGACTACCTGGCCGCTCACGATGAAATGCTGGGGCCGGAGCATCAGTACAGCGCCATCACGGTGCAACCGCCCCTGCCGCCGCGCGCCCGTGCCGCGCTGAGCAAGGAGGTGGTGGACGGCTACTACGCCGACGAGGCCGAGCGCGTCATGAAACCGGTGCAGGAATTCCTGCAGCGCAAGGGCGTGCAGGCCCAGTTGCTGTCCAAGGTCGGGCCCATTGGCGATACGATTGCCGCGACGGCCGAGTCGGATGGCTACGACCTGATCGTCATGGGCACGCAGGGCCAGGGTGCGCTGGGCAAGCTCCTCCTGGGCTCCGTCAGCACGCAGGTGCTGGCGCGCTGCACGGTGCCGGTGCTGCTGGTGCGGTGAGTCGGCAGAATCCACGGAACAAGAGAGGGGAACGATGGCTGCATACGCTGGGACTCGGATGGCGCTGGGCGCGGTGCTGCTTGGCTCTGCCGCCCTGCTGGGCGGATGCGCGGCGATGAGCGAGCAGGAATGCCGTACCGCCAACTGGGGCGAACAGGGCATGCGCGACGCCCTTGACGGTTACCCGCGCTCGCGTTTGCAAGACATCCGCGAAGCCTGTGCCGAGGCGGGCGTGCGCCCCAATGAAGCGTTGTACTTCAATGGCTGGGAGGCCGGCATCGTGCGTTTCTGCACGCCGCAGAATGGTGCCAGCTGGGGCCGCGACGGCAAGTCCTACAGCAATTCCTGTCCGCCACAGATGGAGGCGGGCTTTCTTGATCGCTACCGGGTGGGACACCGCGCTTATGACGCCGAGCAGAATCTCAGGCGCCTGCAAAGTGAGCAATCCTCGCGCCAGCGCGATCTGGACAAGGCCAGGGACGATGATCAGCGCCGGCGCATCCGCTCCGATCTGCGCGACCTGGATCGGCGCATCGCCAACGCACGCGACGATCTGGACCGCGCCGAATGGCAGTTGCGCATGGGGCGCTGATTACCGGGAATGAACAAGGCCTTCACCAAGGAAAGCGACGGCGACGAGGACGACGATGCCCCCGCCGCGTCGCCCATTCCGGTGGGCAGCAAGAACTACATCACCACCGGAGGCTATGCGCGGCTGCGCGCCGAACTGCTGCAGTTGATCGACGAGGAGCGCCCCAGGGTGGTCGAAGTGGTGCACTGGGCGGCGCTCAATGGCGACCGCTCGGAAAACGGCGATTACCTCTACGGCAAGAAGCGCCTGCGCGAGATCGACAGGCGCATCCGCTTCCTGACCAAGCGCCTGGAGATCGCCGAGGTGGTCGATCCCGGCGTGCACGCGGGCAGCGATCAGGTGTTCTTTGGCGCCACCGTCACCTACGTCGATGATCTGGGCGATGAGCGCACCATCACCATCCTGGGCATAGACGAGGTGGACACCAGCCAGCAGCAGGTGAGCTGGATTTCGCCCGTGGCGCGCGCGCTGCTCAAGGCGCGTGAGGGCGACGAGGTGAGCCTGCAGACCCCGGCGGGCCCGCGCCAGCTGGAGGTGCTGGCGGTGCGTTACCCGCTGCCTTCTGCATGACGGAGTGACGCCTCGCTGGTGCCGATCATGCGGTGCGCCCCGTGGCCAACCCTGCATCGTCCACTCTGAATCAAGCCGACAACTGTCCGCGGGCGGGGTCAAGTCCAACTTCTTCTTGATTGACGCCGGACATTGCCTGCCCGTGGGGCGGTCCGCGCAATTTATGCGATACGCTCGCGCAAAACGGTCTTGAGAATTTTTCCGGTGGACGTCTTGGGTAACGGGCCGAACACGACCTGCTTCGGGATCTTGAACGAAGCTATGCCGGCGCGACAGAAATCAATGATCTCCTGCTCGGTGGGCGCCTTCTCGCCATTCTTCAGCGCGACGAAGGCGCATGGCACCTCGCCCCAGTGGGAGTCGGGGCGCGCGACGACCGCTGCTTCCAGCACCGCCGGATGAGCGTACAGCACATCCTCGACTTCCTTGCTGGAAATGTTCTCGCCGCCCGAAATAATGATGTCCTTGGCCCGATCCTTGATCTCGACGTAGCCGTCCGAGTGCATTACCGCCAAGTCGCCGGTGCGGAACCAGTCGCCGCAGAAGGCCTGCTCGGTAGCCTCGGGGTTCTTTAGGTAGCCTTTCATCAGCGTGTTGCCGCGGTGCACCAATTCGCCCAGCGTCCGGCCGTCGGCCGGCACGACGGCATCGGTTTCGCGATCCAGCACCTGCACATCGTCCATCGCATAAAGGCCCACGCCCTGGCGTGCCATCTTTGCCGCCAGTGCATTGCCGTCGAGGCTCGCCCAATCGTCTTGCCACACGCACACGGTCGATGGCCCGTAACTTTCCGTGAGGCCGTACAGATGGGTGATGCGAAACCCCACCGTCTGCGCCTTGGCGATCACGGCGTTCGGTGGCGCCGCGCCGCCGAGCGCGAATTGCACCGGATTGGCGAGTGCCACGCCCTGTTGTGCGAAATCGTTCAGGAGCTGGTTCAGCACCACCGGAGCGCCGCACATATGGGTGATGTGGTGCTCGCGCAGGTGGCGCAGTACTTCGTCCGAGCGCACTTTGCGCAGGCATACGTGCGTGCCGCCGACGGCTGTGATGGCCCATGTGTAGCACCAGCCGTTGCAGTGGAACATCGGCAGCGTCCACAGGTAGACGGTGTCCGGCGTCATGTTGAACGCCATCGCGTTGCCCAGCGCCGAGAGGTAGGCGCCGCGGTGGTGGTAGACCACGCCCTTGGGGTCGCTGGTGGTGCCCGAGGTATAGCACAGCGAGATCGCCTCCCATTCGTCCTCGGGCTTGCGCCAGTCGAACCCGGCGTCGCCGTCCGCCAGCAGGGTCTCGTAGTCGTGCGTGGCGACGCCGGGCGTGGCGGGCGCTTCGCGCGCCACCGCGACCAACACCGGCGGCCGTGCCATGCCCTGCACTACCTCGCGCACCAACGCTTCGAACTCGGTGTCGTAGAGCAGCGCCTTCGATTCGCCGTGCTCCAGGATGAAGCGCAGCGTCGCGGCGTCGAGCCGGATGTTGAGCGCGTTCAGCACCGCACCCGCCATCGGGATCGAGTAGTGGCTCTCCAGCATCTCGTGGCTGTTGAAGAGCAGCGTGGAGACGGTGTCCCCATGCCGGATGCCAAGGCCCTGCAGGGCGCTTGCCATGCGCCGGCAGCGCGCATAGAGCGCGGCATAGCTCAGCGTTCCATCGTCGTCGATCACCGCGGTCTTGTGCGGGAAGATCCAGGCCGAGCGCTTGAGGAACATGGTGGGCGTCAGCGCCGAATAATTGGCCGGGCGCTTGCCCAGGCCACGCTCGTATGGACTGTCGTTCATTTCAGGTCTCCTTCTTGTCGATGGCGTGCCGCCGCCCCGCCATATACCGCTGTGCCGCCTGCCAGCCCAGCTCGGCCAGCGGCCCGGCCTTGGCGCCGGTTTCCACTGCGTCGTCGGCGGCAGCGTTGCCGTCCTGCGCCCGCTGGGCGATGCCGTGCAGTATGGCCGCCATGCGAAACAGGTTGTAAGCCAGGTAGTAGTCCCAGGCGCCCGCGGCGTCGCGTCCGGTGGCGGCGCTGTACCAGGCCACGTATTCCTCTTCGGAAGGAATGCTCAGTGCGGGCAGATCCAGCCCCCCTATGCCGCGCCACAGGCTGGGCGGGATGCGCCAGGCCATGCACTGGTAGGCCAGGTCGGCCAGCGGATGGCCCAGGGTGGACAGTTCCCAGTCCAGCACGCCGATGACGCGCGGCTCGGTGGGGTGGAAGACCAGGTTGTCCAGCCGGTAGTCGCCGTGCACCAGCGTGGTCTCGTCGTCCGCGGGCAGGTGCTCGGGCAGCCAGTCCATCAGGCGGTGCATCGCGTCGTTCATCGGCAAGGAGGATTGTCGGCACTGGCGCGACCAGCGCGCGGTCTGGCGGGCCACGTAGTTCCCCACCTTGCCATAGTCGCTCAGGCCCACGGCGCGGTAGTCCACGGCATGAAGCGCGGCGATGACGCGGTTCATCTCGCGGTAGATGGCGTGGCGCTCGGCGGGCTGCATGCCGGGCAGCGACTGGTCCATGAGCACGCGGCCCTCAAGGAACTCCATCACGTAGAACGGCGTGCCCAGCAGCTCGCTGTTTTCGCAATAGTGCAGCATGCGCGGCACGGGCACGCCGGTATCCGCCAGCGCATTCATCACGCGGTATTCGCGGTCGATGGCGTGGGCCGAGGCGATGAGCATGCCCGGCGGCTTCTTGCGCAGCACGTAGTCGCGGCCTTCGCCCGCGGTGACGCGGTAGGTGGGATTGGACTGGCCGCCCGCGAGCACGCGCACCTCCAGCGGAGCGCTGCCCGCCAGGCCCTGGGCACGCAGGTAGTCGGCCAGCGCCTCGACCAGCAGGGGATTCGCGGGACCGCTCATAGCGAACTCACCAGGTGCGCGCCGTCGACGGCCAGCGTGGCGCCCGACATGGCCGCGCCCGCGTCCGAGGCCAGCAGCAGCAGCGGGCCGTCCAGGTCGGTCACCTCGCCGAAGCGGCGGCTGGGAATGCGCGCGCGCAGCTTGTCGCCCTGCGCGCTCGTGAGGAAGTCGCGGTTCAGGTCGGTGACCACGTAGCCTGGCAGCAGCGCGTTCACGCGGATGCCGTGGCGCGCAAGCTCCAGCGCCAGGGCCTTGGTGGCCTGCACCACGCCGGCCTTGGAGATGGCGTACGGCGCCACGCCGCCCGTCACGCGCTCGCCCAGGATGGAGGCCACGTTGACGATCGCGCCGCTCTTGCCCGCCGCCACCATGCGGCGCGCGGCCTCGGTGGCGACGAGCCAGTTGCCCTTGAGGTTGGTGCCGAGCACGTGGTCGAAGTCTTCCTCGGTCTGCTCCAGCACGGGGCGCGTGACGGTCACACCCGCGTTGTTGACCACCACGTCGGGCACGCCCCAGGCGCACAGCGCGTCGAAGCAGGCGCGCACGCTGGCGTTGTCGGTCACGTCGAGCGCGAAGGCGCGCGCCTCGCCATCCCGGGCGGCGATGGCATCCACCACGCCCTGCAGCTTGTCCACGCGGCGCGCGGCCACTGCCACGCGCGCGCCGGCGGCGGCCAGCACTTCAGCGAAGTGCGTACCCAGCCCGCTGGAGGCGCCGGTCACCAGCGCCAGCTTGCCCCGCAGGTTGAATCGATCCATCACGGCGCTCATGCCACACCCCCTTCGCGCAGCAGCTCGGCCTCGGCCCTCTCGGCCATATGGGCGAGCTTGCGCGCCATGCTCCAGCGGTGCACCTCGCTCGGTCCGTCGTAGATGCGGAAGGCGCGCATGTCGGTGAAGATGCGCATCACGGGCGTCTCGCCCGTCACGCCCTGGCCGCCGAGCATCTGCACGCTGCGGTCCACCACGCGCCACTCGGCCTCGGAGCACACGACCTTGGCACGGCTCGATTCGAAGTTGCACTTCTCGCCCTGGTCCAACAGCCAGGCCGTGTGCCAGATGTGCAGGCGCGCGGTGTGCAGGTCCATGTCGTTGTCGGCCACCATGAAGCCCACGCCCTCGTGCTCCACCAGCGGCTTGCCGAAGGCATGGCGCTTGCGCACGTAGTTCAAGGCTGTGTCGTGCGCGCGGCGCGCCTGGCCCAGCCAGCGCATGCAGTGCGTAAGCCGTGCGGGCGCCAGGCGCACCTGCGCGTAGCGAAAGCCCTTGCCGATCTCGCCCAGCACGTCGCTTGCTGGCACGCGCAGATTGTCGAAGCGCAGCACGCCGTGGCCGCCGGTGAAGCAGGCATCCATCGCATCCATGTTTCGCTCCAGGGTGATGCCCGGGCGATTCATGTCCGAGAGGAACATGGTGGCCGAGCCGTCCTCCATGCGCGCCATGATGATGGCGTAGTCGGCCCCATCGGCGCCGGTGATGAACCACTTGCGGCCGTTGATGAGGTAGTCGTCGCCGTCGCGCACCGCCGTGGTCTGCAGCATGGAAGGATCGGCCCCCGCGCCGGGCGAGGGCTCGGTCATCGCGAAGCACGAGCGCGTCTCGCCCGCCACCTGAGGGCGCAGCCAGCGCTCCTTCTGCGCAGGCATGGCCACCTCTTCCATCAGGTGGATGTTGCCCTCGTCGGGCGCGTGGATGTTGAGCGCCGTGGGCCCCAGGCGCGAATAGCCCGCCTCCTCGAACACCACGGCCTTCTCGATGTGCGTGAGGCCCAGCCCGCCCATGGCGCGCGAGGCGTGGGGCGTGAGCAGGCCTGCCGCTTTGGCGCGCGCCACCAGCTCGTGGCGCAGCGCCTCGGCGGGGCCATGGTGCGATTGGCGCGGATCGGCTTCGAGCGGAATCACCTGCTGGACGATGAACTGTCGAACTCTGTCGCGCAATGCGCGCAGTTCCGAAGAGAGAGAAAAATCCATGGAAAACGACCGTCAAGGAGTCAGGAAATGCCTGCAAGGCCCATTGCGTGCGAGCCTTGAACGTTGAATACCGATAAATCTGCTGTCCAAGAGCGCCGCCGTGGTGAATTTTTGATCGACATTGGGAACCCCAGTAAATGCTGCATGGAATCAATTCAACAATCACGGATTCAGGAAGTTGTAATCGTGTTTGTGAGGTGGCCTGTCAGGGACACGATCGATTGCTTGATTTCATTGGCAGCAACAGGCAAATCATTCGCTTGATTCAGAAAACCATGGGGCATGGCGCTGGCAATGGAAAGCTTGGAAGGCACACCACTCTCCAAAAGCGCACGATGCAAGTCGATTGAATCGTCATACAGCGGGTCGAGCTCAGCTGCGAGTACATAGGTGTACGGTAACCCGTGGAGCCTTCCCATCAGTGGGAATGCGCGCCAATCACCCAGCGGAGCTTTCTGTAAATAGGCATCAAAATATCGCTCTTGAGCCTGTTTGCTCAGGCCGAAACGGCCATCTCCATAGGCATCGAAGGACCCCCCGTTTCGGCATGGCGCGTAAGAGCCATAGTACAAAAGCAGTGCCAAAACATCCGATATCCTGTCCTCATCCCGTCGGCGCATGGCTTCCACCAACGCCAAATTGGCCCCGGCGGAATCGCCCGCAAGAATCACCTGGGCATTCGCTTGAATGTCTGTTCGCGTTCGTTGTTGGAGAATGAAATCGACGGCGGCGCCGACATCTTCGAAGGCCGCGGGAAATGGGTGCTCCGGTGCCAGCGAATACTCGACGCCACAAACCGGTACTTGCGCGGCGCGTGCCAGATGACGCAAGACCGTGTCGTGCGTTACATTCGAGCCAACGCACCAGCCTCCGCCGTGCAGGTAGGCTATCGGCGTGCGCTGAACGCTTTCTTGACTGGCGTAATACCAGCGCAATCGGACAAGGCGCTCGTGAACCGTGATGTGTTCATCCTCAATCCGATACATGGGGATGCAGTTTGCATGAGTGCGTTTTCTTTCTTCTTCCAGCAACCTGCGTGCTCGCGGAAAGGGAACTGTATAGCGATCGGTTTGCGCAACATCTGCCCTCTGACGCTTGAGCAACTGCGCCAAATCCGGATCCAATCGTTGTGCGTATGGTCGACCAGTCCAAGTGTTGAGCACTTCAATCTTCTTTGAAGGCGGTGGCTTCGATTTCAAACAGCCATTCCGGCCGTGCCAGTTCCTTGACGACCACCAGCGTGGCAGCAGGTCGGTGCTCGTCAAGGTATTCCTTGCGAACCGCATTGACGGCTGGCAGATTCTTGGCGTCAAGCAGGTAAGTGGTGATTTTCACCAGGTGCTGCACTCCCATGTCCGCATCTGCAAGGATGGCCAGGAGATTCTTCCAAGCCGCGTCGGCTTGGTTCTGGACGCCTGCGGCTAAGCTCCCATGCGCATCCACGCCAATCTGTCCGGCAACATGGAGCCATTGGCCAGGTCTGCTCACGTGGACCGAATGGGAATAGGCACCCACGGGGGGAGCAATGGCTGAAGGGTTGCGAAACGTAGTCAAAACAATCTCCCTGGAAGTGACGGATGGGTTTGCGCAAGACAGGAGGCATTACGTCAATAACTGTTCTTGCACGTGCTGGAAAAGTGTGAAATCAGGATTGGCTAGTTCTTCGAGAATGTCGAAGTGCGTGCGTGCAGAAACGATATGCAGCGCCGCGGATGCACCGGTACCTTGTGCCGCAGCCACGAAATCGCGACTTTGCTGAATGAAACCTTCGGTTTCACGTTCACCGACGGCCACGAAAAACTGCTTGGAATAAAAGCGCGGTAGCCTGCTTGGACTCATGCGCAGTGCTTCATCCAGCGTCATGCGCACATCGTGGTTCACCGTGGTCAGCAACAGCGGAGAAAGAGAAAAGACGCCGCTGATGGGGAGCACTGAGACCAAGGGATATCCGCCAAGGGTCTCCGGCGGAATACCACTCAGCATCGCTGCGAGTTGCCCCCCCGCTGAATGTCCCGAGATGCAGACGCGCCGCGGGTCGAAGTGAAGCGTTTTGGCCTGTGTGTTCAGCAGGCGCATGGCGTTGGAAACCTGCTCCAGGATATCCGTGACGCGGACGGCTGGCGCAAGTTGATAGCCCACCATCGCCACCGCGATGCCGCGTTTCACATATTCCTCTGCAATGCAGCTGAAAAGGCGGTGATCCAGCGCGCGCCAGAATCCGCCATGGATGAAAACCAGGAGCGGCGTTGGTTCTTGTGCTGCATCTGCGCCAGCCCTCTCCTTCTGCGCAGGAAACCAGTCAATCACGCAACGTTCGGAAGCGCCGTAAGGGATGCTCTTCCAGTCCGCGAGCTGTGAACGGAAACGCTCGCTACGTGTACGGTAATCGGCATAGATGGACTCTCGTTCCGGATGTCGGGGACGCAGGCTGTAGTTGTATTCCTGCTTTTGCATCAGCTCAACGATGCTGTGTGCGTCAACCTCCAAGGTAGGCTTCCTTTACCCGCGCATCGGCGGCAAGTTCTTCTGCTCTCCCTGCGAGCACCAGACGGCCACTTTCTATGACATAGCCGTAGTCCGCATGCCGCAAGGTGATCTCGCTGTTCTGTTCGCAGATGAAGACGGTCAAGTTCTGTGCGGCGAGTGTCGCCAGTGCTTCGAAAATCTGTTTGACGATCAGCGGCGCAAGCCCCATGGAGGGCTCATCCAGTAGCAGCACCTTGGGCGCAGACATCAATGCGCGGCCAATGGCCAGCATCTGCTGTTCCCCGCCCGAAAGCGTGCCCGCAACTTGCTCCATGCGCTCCTTGAGTTTGGGAAACAACTCCAGCACGAATTCCAGTTGCGTCTGATAGCGAGAGGTGTCTCGCTTGATCAAATATTGGAATGCGCCCATTTCCAGGTTCTCTGCAATGGTCAGCGGCGCGAACACCTTGCGCCCCTCCGGAACGAGCGCTAGTCCCTGCCGCACGACGCGTTCTGCGCCCACGCCGGAGATGTCCTGTTCCATGAAGCGCACGGTACCCTGGGTGGGTTTCATGAGTCCGCTGATGGTCTTCATCACGGTGGATTTGCCTGCTCCATTGGCGCCAATGAGCGCCGTGATCGACCCCTTTGCAATGCCGAGATTCAATCCATGCAGCACATCGCCGTGCCCGTAGGAGGCATGCAAGTCACGGACTTCAAGCATGGACGGCCTCCTCGCCTAGGTAGGCACTGATGACTTCCGGATTGGCAGCGATCTCCTTCGGCGTGCCTGCAGCTAGATAACGACCGCTGCGCATGACCAGAATCTGGTGGCACAGCCCCATCACCATGCGCATGTTGTGTTCGACAAGGACCACGGTGACGCCGGTGTCGTTCACTTCGCGGATCATGCCAACGACTGGTCCCTGTTCGGAGGCTGGTACTCCTGCGATGGGCTCATCCAGCATCAGAACATGGGGCTCTGCCGCGAGTGCGCGGGCAATCTCCAGCAGCTTGGATTCGCCGAAGCTCAAATCTCCGGCGAGACGCGCCGCGCGGTCGCCGAGTCCCATCAGCTTCAGCTTCTCGTAAGCTACTTCCTCCATCCTTCTCTCTTCTCGGTGGACCCCGGGCAACCCCAGCAACGCAGCCAAAAAGCCGGTGCGCGCGCGCGGGTGGTAGCCGATCATCACGTTTTCGATGAGGCTGAGATCCGGAAATATCTGCAGATTCTGGAATGTCCGCGCAATGCCCAACGCAGCGCGCTGATAGGGCTGCAGCGCCTGGATTTCACGCTCCCGCAATCGTATGGTGCCCGCGCTCAATTTCTGGATGCCTGCGATGGCATTGAACAAGGTGGTTTTTCCCGCGCCGTTCGGCCCGATGATGCCCTGTATCTGACCGGCCCGCACCGACAGACTCAAGCCATCGACCGCATGCAGGCCGCCGAAGCTCACGCGCACGTTTTCAACGTCCAACAGTGCCATTGGGCGACTCCGTCTTGAGATTGCGCAAAGGCCTGTTTGAATCCACCTCCTTGGTCCGATTCTTTCGCTGACGTGCGCTTCCAAATCGCTGACCGAGCGAAGCGATCCCTCCGGGGAGGTAGAGAAGCACCACGATCATGCAGAGGCCGAAAATCAGCAACTCGGAATCTTGAAAACGCCGCAGCAATTCGGGCACGCCGGTCAGGACTGCGGCGCCGAACACGGGGCCCCAGAGGGATCCCACGCCGCCCAGCGCCACCATGACGACCAAGAGCACCGACGCGAAGAAGCCGAATGTCTCAGGCGAAGCGAACAGGTTGAAGTGTGCATACATGGCCCCAGCAAGGCCGGCCATGCCGGCAGACAGGCTGAATGAGATCACCTTCGCCCTGAAAGTGTTCACACCCAGCGTGTTGGCCCCGATCTCACTTCCCTCTATCGCTCGCAGCGAGCGCCCTGGCGCGCTGTAGAACAGGTTGATCAGGCACCACATGACCAAGGCCCCCGCCAGCCATGCGAACCAAAAGAATCGTCCTGGCGTATCCAGGGCATAGCCGAACAATTCATAGGGTTCGATGCCGGCGAGCCCGTTGGGACCACCGGTCAGAGGCACCAGTTCAACGAACAGCACGGACAGAATGCCACCGAAGCCCAGGGTCCCCATCGAAAGATAGGGGCCGCGCAAACGCAGTGTCGCCCATCCGACGATGGCAGCCACAGCGCCGACGGCGGCAAGCGCAGCGATCGTCCCCAGCCAGGGCGAGATGCCCCAGCGCGTATTCAGCACACCGCTGACATAAGCTCCCAGACCATAAAACGCCGCGTGCGCCAGCGAGACCTGGCCTGTCCAGCCCATGATGACGTTGAGGCTTGCGATCAGAATCAGATTGATGAAGAAATAGACGCCCATGCTCAGCATGTAGTCATTGGGGGCCACCAGCGGCCAGACCAATGCCAGTATCCAAAGGGCCAGCAATATCCAGCGATGGCGTGCTACACGGTCGCTGACAATAGAAGTGGAGCTTGACTGCCAAAATTGTGTTCTCATGCTTCACACTTTCTCAACCTGTCCGCGGCCCAGCAGGCCGTTGGGCCACTTCACGAGAACAAGCAGCAAAACGACGAATGCCACAGCGTCTTTGAAATGCGACGAAAGCATGCCTCCAGCAAAACTCTCCGCCAATCCAAGGAAAATACCCCCAACCATCGCGCCTGGCAAACTGCCCAAACCCCCGAGCATCGCGGCACAAAATGCCTTGAATCCGAGAATTGTCCCGTGGTCGAATGAGGTTAGCGTCAGCGGTGTCACGATGACGCCCGCAATTGCACCAACCGCAGCGGCCAAGATGAATGACAAACTCATCGTGAGCCTTGGGCTGATGCCTACCAGTGCTGCTGCTTCGGGTTGTGCGGCAGCAGCACGCATCGCCTTGCCAAGCACGGTCTGGTTGAAGAAGTAGCCCGCACCGGCCATGACGAGGGCGGCAACACCAATGATCCAGAGGGATTGGGTCTCCAGCACCGCACCGGCAACGGAAATGGGCCCGCTTTCAGAGAACGAAGGCAAGCCCGCGGGACTCTTCCCAAGGGTCAGCATAACGAAGCTTTTGGTGCAGATTGCAATCGCGATCGTGAGGATCGTGATGGACATGGGCGTCGGCTTCTGGAGCTTGCGTACGATCAGGCGCTCGGAAAGCGCACCGACGATCATGGCCACGATGACTGCCACCACGAACGCGATCGGCAGGGGTATCTTGGCTGTATACAGGGTGGCTGCGACCATCCCGCCCAGCATCACCCACTCACCTTGTGCAAAATTCAGGGCGCCGGTGCTTTTGAAGATGATGTTGAAGCCAAGCGCCACCATGGCGTAGATACTCCCTGTACTCAGACCTGCGAACAGCAGTTGAACGGTGTCACTCATGAGCGAAATGCCTTTTTCCGGGAAAGTGTCACAACTCGCCCAGCACAGGGTGCCGAGGCCGTGTCATGACAAAGCCAAGTTGCTCCAACCGATGAAAGGCGTTCTGCAGGTACTCTTTGAAGGTGCGCAGCTCAGTCTCCGGTGTGGCTGCACCAAGACCTGCCTCGGCCACCAGCATGGCGGCAGCTTCTTCGGCCTGGGCCCCGATCGTGCTGGACAGACTAGGGATGTGATAGCCGGAAAATGCAACTTCTTCGACCCACTTAGTGATGTGTCTTGCGATCACCTGTTTGGTCTCGGCATCCATCCGGCCAGCACGTTCTTCGAGATACAACCAGCCGAACGATGCGTGGCGCTCCTTGGCCTGAACCACGTGCTTCAGGATGCCGGCCGCGACGGGCTCACGCGCGTTGCTGGCATACAGGCGATACAGTTCAAGTTCCAGGCCGTCGGCCAGCGCGCATTGAGTGGCGACATAGGCATCCAGTGACTGGGTTGCGTTCAGGGCATCCCGGTAAAAGGTGCGGTTGATCACAGCCTCCCAGGCGGGGTTGGCGGGCCTACTCTGGTAGCCGCCCAGCAACTTCGCGTAGCGATGAAAGCATTCGATGTGCCATGCTTCTTCGGTGTTTCTGACGGTCAGGAAATACTTGGGATCCGACTCGCGATCCAGTTCCAGGCAGAAACGGATCAGCAGTGCGGGTGTTTCCGCCAACCCCGTATATTCAAGCCAGGCTCTGCGGCTCCAAACCTGCCGGGCAGCCTCCAGTTGCGTTGGTGAATAAGTGGATGGATCCAGTTTGTCCCAGTCAATGTCCTTGTTGGGGCTCCAGCGCTGCCGCTTCCCGGTTTCGTACAAGTCCCGAATGGATTGGATGGATCGGTGAAGGTCCAGTGGAAAGCGACGTTCGACCATGAGCGGGGTCGGCGTGGCGCCGCGGTGCTGTGTTTGCATCATTGATAGATCTCCTGGTGCTGACTGGCTTGATCAGAATTCCCCATCGATCTTTGGGTGACGGAACATGGGCAATTGGATGCCCCAGGATTCCTCCATCTGACGTCGGATCCGCTGAACGGATGCAACGAACACCGGCTTTTCCAGCTCCTCGACCGTCGCACCCAAACCGGCTTCCCAGGTGAGACGGTCTGTTTCCACCTCACCGGCCTTGGCCGCGCCTTCCGTGGCGAGCCAGGCGCTGTGGTAGCCATTGAGTTCGACTTTTTCGATCATGAGCACGATGGCGTCTTCAACGGCGCGCAGTTGTGCTTTCGAGAGATGCGGAATACGGGTGTCCATGAACGCCCAGCCAAAGGCGCAGTGGCGCACCTCGTCGCGCATGATGCTCTTGAGCACCTGGCGCGCCACAGGGTTGGGCGTGATGTCGATGAGATGGCGAAATACGTCGAAGGCGATCTCCTCGGCTGCGCATACCAAGGCGGCGATCACCCCCTCCAGCGGAACGCTCGGGTCAAGCGCCATCTTGCGGACACCGTGCGTGGCAACGGCACCCTGGAACTCCGACAGGTCGGGTTGCTGGATATAGCCGCCAAGCGCCTCCGCCATGCGAAAGCACACTTCGGCATGTCGTGACTCCTCCTGCGTACGGATGGTGAAGTACAGTCGCATGTCGGGCGGGCAGTTCTCCTGGCAAAAGCGAATTTGCAACGCAGGCGATTCCGAAATCGCCCCGTATTCGCCCCAGGCGCGCCGACTCCAGTACATGCGGGCAGCGTAGAGTTGCTCCGCCGTGTATGGCGAAATGTCGAGTTGCTCCCAATCGATGTCGGTGGCGGGATTCCATTGGTTGTCGGTAGCCGTATGGAACAGGTTTCTTACCCGCGGCACGGCGAAATCCAACTCCAATGGGAAGCGACTTTCGGGAGCGTCGAGAATGGTGGATGTAGCGATAGTCGCACTCATGTTTGTCTCCTTGAGGTTATGTCTGATCGTCGAGTGGTTTCGCTGACTTACTTGTAATCTGCGAGTCTGAAGCGGCCGTCCTCGTACTTCACCATCACCAAATCGGATTTCGAAAGTCCGGAATGCCTGGTGGCTGAAAAATTGAATGTGCCACCAACACCGGTGTAGTTCTGAACACCTTCCATCGCGTCACGGACCGCACTCTTGTCGGCCCCCCCCTTTTCCAACACCATCTTCGCAAGGTAGATCGCGTCATAGGTCTGGGCGACAAACTGGTTGGGGCGCCGTTTAAAGCGCGTCTCGAACGCTTTGTTGAGTTCGAGGATGCGTTCCTTCACGGGATCATTGGCAGGCAAATCCTCCCCCACGGGGAACTTCACGCTGACCAACAGAACTCCTTTTGCGGCTTCGCCGGCCAAGTCCATGTAGCGCTTGTCCACGAAACCATAACTGTGTATGAACGGTATATCACCCATGCCCAGTGTCTTGGCCTGCTTCATCGCTACGACGCCTGCGGGTGTCACGGTCCAACAAACGATGGCCTGCACACCAGCCGCCTTTAGCTTGTTGATCTGCGGGGCCATGTCCGTATCGCTGGGATTGAACGATTCATAGACGACATCCAAGCCTCGCCGCGGCGCTACATTTTTCCATTGCTCGATGGCGCTTTGTCCAAAGCCCGAAGAATCCGCGAGCATGCCCACCTTCTTGATGTTGTTCTTGTCAAAGTAGTCGGCGATGCGCTCCACGACTTGATCGTCATCCACCGTGGACTTGAAGGTCCAGTGACGTTCGGCCACCGGCATCACGATCTGCATGCTGCCTTCGGTGGAGATGAACGGCACATTGGCTTTCTCGGTCTGCTGGAGCATGGCGATTGCCATGCCACTCATGTTGCCGCCGCCGACAATCATTTCCACTTTGTCCTGGGTGAGCAAGCGGCGGGTCGCACTCAGGCCTTTCTGCGTCTGACTTTCTGCGTCATACAGAACCCATTCGATTTTTTTGCCGTTGACCCCCCCTTTGGCGTTGATCTCTTCGAGTGCAAGCTCCATACCGGCCTTCATGTCGTCACCAAGAAAGGCGGCTGGACCAGTAACAGAGAGTACAGAACCTATCTTGTAGCTGGTCTGGGCTTGCGCGGAAGCTGTCAGCCCCATCATCAGAAGACCAAGCAGCTTGAATGTCATACGTTTCGAAATGCGTGTATTCATGGTGAACAGTGGTTGGTGGTTGGGGAAGAGGAACTGAGGGAGGTAAGTAAATACGTTGCCAAATGGCAGCTCAATCATTGATTTCGGGTGGTGATCGTCCGTCGGCGTCACTCTTGGATTGCGTGGCAAAGTGATCACTGGCGAGGGCGACGGTGAACGTATGACGCACGGAACTTCCAGGGGAATAGGAGCGCCCGCACATTACCGGCATGCCATCCTTGGAGAAATACACCAGCTTGCGGATCAACACTGCCGAGTCCGGAGGCACGTTGAGCAACTTGCCGAGTTCGCTTCCAGCCGTCACAGCCTCGATGCTGTTTTGCGCATGTGACAAGGTCACTCTGCGAGAAAGAAGATCGAGCAGTGAAAACTGCACTGCTTCCTGCTCGGTAATCGACCCCGCCAGATCCGGATGGATATAGCGATAGTCGTAGGACACCATAGCCTCGCTGCTGCTGCGCTGGCGTTCAATGTGAAGCACATCCTGTCCGACGTTGACGCCGAGATGAAACGCAATGCTTGCGGGGCACGGCTGTATGGCGAAATGACACAGATGAAAGACCAAAGGGCGACCGCCCTTTTCCCACTGATGCTGGAAGTCCATCTGGGGGCCGAAAATTTCGTCGAATTTGTCGGCATTAACGAAAGTGCCCTGTCCTTGCACCCGACGCAACAGTCCCTGCCCCACGAGCTCCTGGATCGCCTGCCGTACTGTGAAGCGGCTGACGCAAAACATGGCGCCGATTTCCTGATCCGAGTAGAAGCGGTCACCCTGAAAGGCTTCACTCTGGATGAGTGTTTGCAGCCGGTGTTTCAGCTGGGCGTAGAGCGGTAGCGCGGAACCACGGTCCAGAGCCAGCGAGTCACCCGTGGAACGCGCCTTTGCAGGCTGATCGGCGTAAGACCGTTCAATGCTTGACATGGTGCGTGAAAAACTTTTGTTCATACTGTTGTACAGATATTATGATATGCAGACAACTTGTGTCAACAGACTTTTCCTGTCAGAGGCGCTGCTTTCATGTCCATTGCACTTATCGATTTCCCTGATGCGTCTACACCATCGGCGAGTGCGCTGAGCTTTGCGATGCCCGGCCCACTGGACAATTTCGATCTAGTGATCTGGCGCCCCGCTGCGCTTGCGGAGATCTATATGACGGAGGGCTCTTCCAGGGGCGGGCCGGTGGTTCTCCGGGTGCGTGATTCGCAGCGGATGTACAGCGATATCCGCTTCTGGCGGGCCGAGTTCGAGGAGTTCTTGGGCCGCGGCGGCACGCTGGTCGTGCTGGCACCCGGCTTCACAACCCTGGGACTGCACACGGTTCAGGACATTGTTCCGTGCGACGTGATCGAGGCACTCCCTCGTCATCGGGACTTGCACCACACCGCTTGCGAAGCATCCGATGTGCAGTGCGATGTCGGGGAGCCATTTCACGGGTTCTTCAGCGCGGTTGGCAGGCATTTCGTTGCGAAAGCCACCTTCATGCCACGCACTGGCCAGCCCATTGCACATCTGGCCGAGACCAACAAGATTTGCGCCACCTACGAATATCGCCATCCCGGGCGTGTTCTGGTGATGCCGGAGTTGCGCGGGACAACAACGCCGCCGGACAGCGCTGTCGTTGTTGATGCGCTAAAAGACTTGAGTGCGCGTTTGCGGCTCGACGCCCGCGTGTCCGGCGTTGCGGGTGCCAACCCTGTGATCACCGACGAAGAGAATGCGCTGAGGCAGCAGCTGGCGGAAATTTCCCGACGGCGCCGCACGCTGCAGACTGAAGAAGCGGCCTTGCTCAAGAAAATCGCCGCCGCCGCATTCTTTGGTCAACTTGAACACGGCGACGGTATCGGCGTTGTCAACGCCGCGTTTCACGCGCTGCATGCGCTGGGCGCCTATGTGCAGTATGGCATTGGATCGACCGGTACTCTGATGTTTGAACATAGGGGCGACGCGTACGTACTTGTGCTCGTCGATGAGCTGGACATCACATCTGTAGAGCGTCTGCAGGAAACGCTCCGTCAGAGCATTCTGCCTTGGGCGAAAGAGCTGAACTGCCCGGTTTCCCCGGTCGTCCTGATGGCAGGAGTCGCAGCCAGGCGCATCGCCCAGGAAGCTGCAGCCTTGCGCGCTGCATCCACCGTACCGTGGCTGACGGGAACAGCACTGAAGCAGGCCTATCGTGAAAAGAGTGCGGATTTTTGGGGCACCATCTGCAAGCGCGAAGCTCAAGACGCGAGAGGGCGATGAAGTGAATCTGCAGAGCTTGGCGGGTGCTATCTGCCGAGAATGTCGAAATGACAGGGCCTGTCCGGTCATGCGGCGCAAGCCGCGTCATCGCCAGCGCAAGCTGCGGTCATTGCGTCATCAAGGTCGAGCCGCCGCCTCCGGCAGTTCGATCTTGACCTGCAGCACTTCGAGCTCGTCCTGGCGTTCGAAATGCACCTTGAGGTCGTCCGGGTTGATGTGCACGTATTTGGAGATCACCGCCACCAGCTCGCGCTGCAGCGCCGGCAGGTAGTCGGGCTGGCCGGGGTTGCGGCCGCTCCTCTCGTGCGCGAGGATGATCTGCAGCCGCTCCTTGGCGACGGCAGCGGATTTCTTCTTTTCGCCCAGCAGGAAGGAAAGCAGGGACATGGCCAATCACCTCCCGCCAAACATGCGCTTGAAAAAGCCCGGCTTCACGGCGTCGGTGAAGCGCATGGGCTTGTCCTCACCCAGGAAGCGCGCGATCACGTCCTTGTAGGCTTCCGAGACTTCCGTACCCGTCAGGTGGATGGCCGGCAGCCCCTGGTTGGAGGCCTGCAGCACGTTTTCCGATTCCGGAATCACACCGATGAGCTTGATGCGCAGGATGTCCTGGATGTCGGTCAGGCTCAGCATCTGGCCGTCTTCCACGCGGTTGGGGTTGTAGCGCGTGATGAGCAAATGCTCCTTGATCGGCTCGCCGCCGTCGATGGCGCGCTTGGTCTTGGAAGACAGCATGCCGAGGATGCGGTCCGAGTCGCGCACGCTGGAGACCTCGGGGTTGGTCACCAGCAGCGCCTCGTCGGCGAAATGCATGGCGGCCAGCGCGCCGCTCTCTATGCCGGCGGGCGAGTCGCAGACGATGTATTCGAAGCCCATTTCCGAGAGGTCCGTGAGCACCTTCTCCACGCCCTCCATGGTCAGCGCTTCCTTGTCGCGCGTCTGGCTGGCGGCCAGGATGAACAGGTTTTCAAGCTGCTTGTCCTTGATGAGCGCCTGGTTGAGGTTGGCCTCGCCCTGGATCACGTTGACGAAGTCGTACACCACGCGGCGCTCGCAGCCCATGATGAGGTCCAGGTTGCGCAGGCCGACGTCGAAATCGATCACGGCGGTCTTGTGCCCGGCCAGCGCCAGGCCGGCGGCGAATGCGGCGCTGGTGGTGGTCTTGCCCACGCCCCCCTTGCCGGAGGTCACGACGACGATTTTGGCCATGTGGGTGCTTTCCTTGGATGGTTCAGAGGGGTTCGAAGATGAGTTTTTCGCCGTCAAGGCGCACCTGCGCGGCCTTGCCACGCACGTCTTCGGGCAATTCGTTCTCGGTGGTGCGGTACATGCCGGCAATCGAGACCAGCTGCGGCTCCAGGCAGGTGGTGTAGATGCGCGCATGCACGTCGCCACGCGCGCCGGCCATGGCGCGCCCGCGCAGCGGGGCATAAACGTGAATGCTGCCGTCGGCGATCACCTCGGCGCCAAAGTTCACGATGGCCAGCACCACCAGATCGCCCCGGGAATAGACGCGCTGGCCCGAGCGCACGGGCTTGTCTATGACCAGCGTCGGCGGAGCGTCGGCGGGCACCTCGCGCACGACCTCGACTTCGTGCACCACTTCCTGCACCGCCGGCGCGGGCGTGGGGCGGCGCACCACTTCGGGGGGCGCCGCTACCAGGCCGCACTGCAGCGCGGCCTGCATCTGCGCCGGGCTGCCGCCGCGCACGGCCACGGGCCAGGTGCGGTGCTCGCGCAGCAGGGCGGCGAGGGCGGCAAAATCAATCGGCTGATCATCCTGCGCCACGGCGGCGAGGTCGATCAGCACCAGGTCATCGTCGAAAAAGGCCTGGTCATCCTGGCGCTGGCGCTCCAGTTGCGCGGCCAGTTCGCCGCTGTCGGTGCGCTTGAGCACTACCGCCACGACGGAGAGCTGGGCACTCTTGAGCTCAAAGCTGGTGCGGGTCGGGCCCGCGGATTCGACGGCCATGTAGCAGAGGGAGCTGGGTGCAAGAAGCAAACCTGTGAAGTGTACTGTGCGCTGTCTGGCTGTCACTTCGGCTGCCACCTTGGGGACCAGCGCGCTGCGGCATGCGCCCGCATAATTGCCCGATGCCCGTTGCACGCAAAGACCATCTGGACACGCTCGCCACTTCGCTGCTGCTGGCCTGCTGCCTGTATTGGGGGTTCCAGCAGACGCTTTCCAAAGCCACCATCACCGAGGTGGCGCCGCTCTACCAGGCGTTCTGGCGTTTTGGCCTGGGCACGCTCGTGCTGCTGCTGTGGTGCCACGTGCGCGGCATTGCGCTCTACGGCGTGCAGGAACCTGTGGGCGCGGCGCGCGCGGGTCTGCTGGCTGGCTTGTTGTTTGCCTCGGAGTTCGTGGCGCTGTTCCTCGCATTCAAGTACACCACCGCCTCGCGCGCCACACTCTTTATGTACTGCTCGCCGTTCTGGGTAGCCTTGGTGCTGCCGCGTTTCGTCAAGAACGAACGGCTCAATCGCGTGCAATGGCTGGGCCTGGTCTGCGCCTTCTTCGGCGTGCTGCTGGCGCTGGGCGATGGCTGGCGCACCGACGACGCGGCGCACGCCAGCGCCTGGCGGGGCGATGCATTGGCCCTGATATCGGGTTTGGGCTGGGGGCTGACCACCTGCGTGCTGCGCGCCTCCCCGCTGCAGCACGTGCGGCCCGAGAAGCAGTTGCTGTGGCAGATGGGCGTGACTTCGCTGGTGCTGCCTGTGCTGTCTCTGCTGCTGGGCGAGCGCTGGCAGCTCGATTTCAGCGCATTCGCCTGGTCTTCGCTGCTGATCCAGGGCCTGATCGGCGCGTTTGGGAGTTATCTGGTGTGGATGTGGATGCTCACGCGCTATCCGGCCACGCGCATGTCGGTGTTCGTTTTTCTCACGCCGGTGTTCACGCTCATCATCGGCGCGCTCTGGCTGAAAGAGCCGGTCACGGCCACGCTGCTGGCAGCGCTGGCGCTGGTGGCGGGCGGCATCGTGCTGGTCAACCGCAAGGGCATTCCCGCCAAGGCATTCACATGAACCTCCAACTACTGCTGCTTACGCTGTGCCAGGGCCTGTTCCTGGTCAACAACGTCACCTTCATCGCGATCAACGGGCTCGTCGGCCTGCAGCTGGCGCCCTTCGGCTGGATGGCGACGCTGCCGGTGATGGGCTATGTGGTGGGCGGTGCGATTGCCGCGCCGCTGGTGGCGCGCACGCAGACGCGCTACGGGCGGCGCGCCTCGTTCCAGATCGGGCTCGCGGTGGCGCTGGGCTCGGCGCTGCTCGCGGCCTGGGCGGCGCAGACGCGCCAGTTCTGGCTGCTCACGCTGGCCACGGTGATCGCCGGCTACTACAACGCCAACGGCCAGCTCTACCGCTTCGCGGCGGCGGAACTTGCCCGGCCCGGCTGGCAGGAGAAGGCGGTGTCGCTGGTGCTGGCCGGCGGGCTGCTGGGCGCGGTCGTCGGCCCCAACATGGCGGCCTGGACGCGCGCGCTGCTGCCCACGCCGTTCGTCGCGGTCTACCTCACGCTGGCCGTGGTGGCGCTGATCGCGATGGGCGTGATGGCGCTGGTGCGCTTTCCGCCCGCGCTGGTGCACGAGAAGCACGCGCCGCAGGGCCGCAGCCTGGGCGAAATCATGCGCCAGCCGGTGTTCATCGTCGCCACGCTGGGCGCGGCCATAGGCTATGGCGTGATGAACCTGCTGATGGCCGCCACGCCGCTGGCCATGCAGGTCTGCGGCTTTGAGTTTGGCGCCACGGCCTCGGTGCTGCAGTGGCATGTGATCGGCATGTACCTGCCGGGTTTCTTCACCGGGCACCTGATCCGGCGCTTTGGCACGCTCTCCATCATGGGTGTGGGCGTGCTGCTGAACGTGCTGTGCGTGGCGATCGCGCTCTCGGGCGTGGAGCTGCAGCACTTCATGAGCGCGCTGATCCTGCTGGGCGTGGGCTGGAATTTCCTCTTCACCGGGGCGACGGCGCTGGCGCTGCAGGCCTATCGCCCCGAGGAAAAAGACCGCGCGCAGGCGGCAATCAATTTCTGCGTGTTCGCCACCATGGCGATCACCTCGTTCTCATCGGGCGCGCTGGTGACCACGCAGGGCTGGAACTGGCTGAACTACGGCTCGATGCCGGCGCTGGTGCTGATGGCGGCGGCGCTGGTGTGGCTCAAGGTCCGGCGCCCTCTGCCTGTATAAACTTCAAATTGATAGCTGTCAGCGCTCTACGGGTATGGGTTTCAGCCAATTTTTGCCATCAATTGACCGGCCTGCAGCAGCGCCCCCGCTTCGACCAGGCATTGCAGCGTGCCGGCGCAGGGAGCGTTGACGGCGGTTTCCATCTTCATCGCTTCCAGCGTGGCGATCACCTCGCCGGCCTCGACCGGCTCGCCGCTGGCCTTGTGCCAGCGCACCAGATTGCCGGTGAGCGGCGCGGGGACATCGCCGGGCTGTTGCGCCGCCGCGGCCGAGGGCGCGGCGGCGATGGGCGCTGCATTGGCGCCCTGCGGCAGCGCCAGGCCCGCCGGCAGACCCAGGCGCACCCGCTTGCCGTCGATTTCGATGAAGCTGCGCACCAGCGGCGCACCGTCTGCTGGCTCCGGCCGGGCGGCGGGCTCGAACTGCGTCCGCATCTCGGTCTCGATCCAGCGCGTGTGCACGGCAAAACCGTTCTCGGCGGTGAACGCCGGGTCATCGACCACCGCACGATGGAACGGCAGCACCGAGGCCACGCCTTCGATGGCGAATTCCGCCAGCGCCCGGCGCGCGCGCACCAGCGCCTGCTCGCGTGAGCTGCCCGTGACGATGAGCTTGCCCATCAGCGAATCGAAGCTGCCGGGCACCACCGAGCCCGTGGCAAAGCCGCTGTCCAGCCGCACGCCGGGGCCGCTGGGTGCGTCAAAGCGCGTGATGCGTCCGGGCGTGGGCAGGTAGCCGCGACCGGGGTCTTCGGCGTTGATGCGGAATTCAAGGCTGTGGCCGCGCGCCGGGGGTGTTGCGGTGAACGACAGCGGCAGGCCATCGGCCACGCGCAACTGCTCGATCACCAGATCCACGCCGGTGGTTTCCTCGGTCACCGGGTGCTCGACCTGCAGGCGGGTGTTGACTTCAAGGAAGGAAATCTGCCCGTTCTGCCCGAGCAGGAATTCCACCGTGCCCGCGCTCTCGTAACCGGCCGCCGCGCAGATGGCGCGCGCCGATTCGTGCACCTGCGTGCGCTGGGCTTCAGTCAGAAAGGGCGCCGGCGCTTCCTCCACCAGCTTCTGGTTGCGCCGCTGCAGCGAGCAGTCGCGCGTGCCCACCACCACCACATGGCCATGGCGGTCGGCGATGACCTGCGCCTCGATGTGGCGCGGCTGGTGCAGGAATTGTTCGACGAAGCACTCGCCGCGGCCAAAGGCCACGGTCGCCTCGCGCACCGCGGACTCGTAGAGCTCGGCCACCTCCTGCATCTGCCAGGCGACCTTCAGGCCCCGGCCGCCGCCGCCAAACGCCGCCTTGATGGCGATCGGCAGGCCGTGTTCACGCGCAAACGCCAGCACCTGGTCCGCATTTTTCGCGGGCTCGGAGGTGCCGGCCACCAGCGGCGCGCCGACCTGCAGCGCGATCTTGCGCGCGGCCACCTTGTCACCCAGTTGCGCGATGGTGTCGGGGCGCGGGCCTATCCAGGCCAGGCCCGCATCCAGCACCGCCTGCGCGAATTCAGCGCGCTCGGAGAGAAAGCCGTAGCCGGGGTGCACCGCGTCGGCGCCACTCTTGCGCGCGATCTCCAGCAGCTTGGCTATCGCCAGGTAGGTCTCTGCCGGGCGCGTGCCCTCCAGCGCCCAGGCCTCGTCGGCGGCGCGCACGTGCAGCGCGTCGGCATCCGGATCGGCGTAGACGGCGACCGAGCGCACGCCGTAGTCGCGGCAGGCGCGGGCGACGCGGATGGCTATTTCCCCTCTATTGGCAATCAAGACTTTGGTAATCATGTTCAGGCTTCCTTGAAAGGGGCGATGACGCGAAAGCGCACGCTGCAGCCCACCGGTATCTGCGCCGCGAGATTCAGGTGGTGGCTGGCGATCACGGCGACCACCGGGTAGCCGCCGGTGAGTGGGTGGTCGGCCAGGAACAGCACCGGCTGGCCGCTCGCTGGAATTTGCAAGGCGCCGGCGACGGTGCCTTCGCTGGGCAGCTCGTCGTGGCGGCTGCGCGTGAGCGGCTGCTCGCCCGCCAGTCGCACGCCGATGCGGTTGGATTGGGGCGTCACGCGCCAGTCCTGGCTTTGCAGCAGCGCGATGGCCTCGGGCGTGAACCAGTCGGCGCGCGGGCCGAGCAGCACATCGAGCAGCACTTCGTCGCCAGGGCTGGGAAAGCTGGGCGGCGGCGTGTCGGGCGGCTGCACGGCGCGCAGCGCTGCGGTCTGGCGGATGGCCAGACTATCGCCCGTCTTCAGTGGAGCAGGGCCGATCAGCGCCAGCGTATCGCTGCTGCAACTGCCGAGCACGGGGGTTATCTCGAACCCGCCGCGCGCCGCGACATAGCAGCGCATGCCGCTGCCGGGCGCGCCGAAATGCAGGCGATCGCCCTCATTGAGCGCAATGGCGGAGTGGCTGGCCACGGACCAGGATCGCCCATCGCCCGCCAGTAGCGTGAGCGGCACCGGCGCGCCCGTCACCGCCAGCGTGGCGCGGCCGTGGCAGCGCAGCACCAGGCCGCCGAGCAGGTTCTCCAGCACCGGCGTGTCTATGGGGTTGCCCACCAACCGGTTGGCCTGGCGCAGCGCCGCCCGATCGAGCGCGCCGGCACTGGAGACGCCCAGCCCGGCCAGGCCGTGGCGGCCAGCGTCCTGCACCAGGGTTTGCAGACCAGGTGATTCAATAGTGATAGCTGCTTGCGCTGATGTGGCATGGGCTGGGAATGTATTTGATTCAAATTTTTCTGCAGAGGCTGGCGCGCCCTCACCCCTGCCCTCTCCCAGAGGGAGAGGGGGTAATACGGGGCCTGCTCCCACGCCCCTCTGCGCAGAATGCTGGGGTGAGGGGCGGCCCACCGCGGCAGGCAGGCTGATATGCATCCCCGGCGCATCGGCATCGATGAACTGCACGCGAAACCCCGGCTGCACATAGGCCGGCTCGGCACGCGCCATGTCCCACATCGCCACCTCGGTCACGCCGATGAGCTGCCAGCCGCCGGGGCTTGCGGCTGGGTAGACGGCGCTGAAATCACCCGCCAGCGCCACCGAGCCGGCGGGCAGGCGCGTACGCGGCGTCGTGCGCCGGGGGATCTGCGCAAAGCTCGCGTGGCCATCACTCAGATAGACGAAGCCGGGCGCGAAGCCGGCAAAGGCCGCCTGCCAGGGCTGACCGCAGTGGCGCGCGATCAGCTCCCGCACCGAGATGCCCATCCATTGCGCGAGCTCCGGCAGATCCTCGCCGTTGTAGTGCACCGGGATCTCGACGGTGCGCGCAGGGGCTTGATCGGCGGCGTGCTGCTGCGCCTGGGCTGCGTGCTCTCGCAGTCGCGCGGCGAGGGTGGGGGCATCGGTGGCGCCGCGATCGAAATGCACCAGCAGCGTGCGCGCGGCGGGGACCAGCTCGGTCACGCCCGCGATGGGCTGCGCCTCTACCTTGCGGTACAGCGCCAGGGTATGCGCCAGGTCGCTCAGTTCAACCAGCAGCGCGGCGTCTCCGGCGGGCAGGATGCGCACCATGGTCTAAGCCGCGAACGCCTTGAGCGCCACGCCCGCCGCCGAAAGCCGCGCGCGGATGCGGCGCGCCATCTCCACCGCGCCGGGGCTGTCGCCGTGCACGCAGATCGAGTCGGCCTGCAGGCGGATGCGTTTGCCGGTGACGGCGGTGATTTCGCCCGTCTGCACCCACTGCAGCATGCGTTCGGCCACCGCGTCCGGGTCGTGCAGCACAGCGCCTTCCAGGCGGCGCGAGACCAGCGTACCGTCCTCGTTGTAGGCGCGGTCGGCAAAGGCCTCGGCCACCACCGTGAGGCCGCGTGCGCGTGCGCGCGCTATGAGCGGCGAGCCGGCCAGCGCCAGCAGCTGGAGCCTTGGATCGATCGCCAGCAGCGCGCTCACCACGTCGTTGCCCTGGCGCTCGTCGTGCGCGATGGTGTTGTACAACGCGCCGTGTGGTTTGACGTAGCTGACGCGCGCGCCCGCCGCCGCTGCCAGGCCCTGCAGCGCGCCGATCTGGTAGATCACGTCGGCCACCAGTTCGCTGCTGCTCGGATCCATATTGCGCCGGCCAAAGCCCACGAGGTCGGGGTAGGCCACATGCGCGCCGACCGCCACGCCGTGCGCTGCGGCGTTTTTCAGGGTCTGCAGGATGCCCGCCGGATCGCCCGCATGAAAACCGCAGGCCACGTTGGCGCTGGTGACGATGGCCAGCATGGCCGCGTCGTCGCCCATGCGCCAGGCGCCGTAGCTTTCGCCCAAATCGCTGTTGATGTCCATGAGGCGATCTCCTGTGTTCTAAATTCGGTTAGATTGTTCAACAATTTCAACTGCAATCAGGTACCGAGACATGTCCAGCCGCCGATTTTCCAGCCCCGCCGCGTCCGTCAATCTCGCCGATCAGGTGGCCGATACCATCCGCCGCCAGCTGATAGACGGTGAACTGCGCGCCGGGCAACGGCTTTCGGAAGCCTTGCTCAGCGAGCAGTTGCAGATCTCGCGCAACACCCTGCGCGAGGTGTTCCGCGGCCTGGTGAAGGAAGGCCTGCTGCTGCACGAACCCAACCGCGGCGTCTCGGTGGTGGTGCCCTCGATTGCCGACATCATCGACATTTATCGCGTCCGCCGCCTGATCGAATGCCAGTCGCTGGAAAAAGCCTGGCCGCTGCACCCGGCGCACAAGCGCCTGAAGCAGGCGATGGACGATGCCACCAGCGCGCGCGCGGCGGGCGACTGGCGCAAGGTGGGTTCGGCCAACATGGCGTTTCACGCGGGCATCGTGGCGTTGGCCGACAGCGCGCGCCTGTCGGCCATGTTCGCCGACATCGCCGCCGAACTGCGTCTGGCCTTCGGCCTGCTGGACGACCCGGAATACCTGCACGCCCCCTTCGTGGACCACAACGCGCGGCTGCTGCAGCTGTTCATGGACGGCCAGACGAGCGCCGCCGCACGCGAGCTGGAGGCCTACCTGGTGCAGTCCGAGCGCATGGTGCTGGCGGTGTATGCGCGCGAAGTGCAGTGAGCGGCGCGGAGACATGCTGGTTTTGAATTTCATCATTGTTCAACGATTGAAACTTACTTGATCAACGAAATTAAATGTATTGTTGAAAACCCTAATGGACGATGGCTGACGTGGCGGCTATCTTTGCCGACTGTCGCTGCCCCTGCAGCGCTTCGCGGACACGCCCGGTGGGGTTCGTGTCCTCCAACCAACTCGCCATGGAGCATTCACCATGAAACGTCGCGATTTCTGCGCCACCGCAGCCCTTGCCACCGGCTTTGGCATCACGGGCCAGGCCCACGCCGAAACCAAATGGGATTTCGCCACCGCCTACGCGGCGATCAATTTCCACTCCAAGAACAATCAGCAGTTCGTCGATGACGTGGCCGCCGCCACCAAGGGCGCGCTGAAGATCCAGCCGCATTTCGGCGCGTCGCTGTTCAAGATGCCCGAGATCAAGCGCGCGGTGCAGACCGGCAATGCGCAGATGGGCGAGTTCTTCCTCGTGAGCTTCCAGAACGAGGCGCCGATCTTCGGCGCCGATGGCCTGCCGTTTCTGGTCAAGGACTACGACGAGGCCTTCAAGCTCTACCAGGCGCAGAAGCCCTACCTGGAGAGCATTCTGGACAAGCAAGGCCAGATCCTGCTGTATTCGGTGGCCTGGCCGCCGCAGAACATCTTCAGCAACAAGCCAATCAACTCCGCCGCGGATCTGAAGGGCCTGAAGTGGCGCGTGTATTCGCCCACCACCGCGCGCATCGGCGAGCTCGTCGGCGCGCAGCCGGTCACCATCCAGGAGGCGGAGCTGTCGCAGGCGCTGGCCACCGGCGTCATCGAAGGCCTGATCACGTCCAGTGCCACCGGCGCGGACAACAAGCTCTATGAGAATCTCAAATACTTCTACGAGGTCCAGGCCTGGATTCCGAAGAACGCGGTGACAGTGAACAAGAAGGCCTTCAACGCGCTGCCCAAGGCCGAGCAGGAGGCCGTGAGGAAGAGCGCGGCCGCGGCCGAGGAGCGTGGCTGGAAGTCCTCGCGCGAGGTCAACGCCAGCTCCATCGAAACCTTGAAGAAGGGCGGCATGCAGGTGCTGCCGCCTTCCGCGCAGCTCGCGGCCGATCTGCACAAGGTGGGTGACGTCGTCGTCAAGGAATGGCTGGAAAAGGCCGGGGCCGACGGCAAGGCGCTGGTCGAGGCGTTCAACAAAAGCAAGTGATCCAGCGATGACGCGATGACGGCGCCGCGCGGCCATGACGCGCCTGGCGGCGCCTGACGGCCGGCATCGCGGCGCCGTATCCATTCACACACCACGGAGCAACCCATGCGCAAATGGCTCGATGGCCTGTACACCGCAAGCGCCTGGCTGGCGGGACTTTTCATGGTGGGCGTGTTCGTGATGGTGCTGCTCACCATCGCCAGCCGCCTGTTCGGCTTCTCGGCCACCGGCAGCGACGCCTACGCCGGCTACGCCACCGCAGGCGCGGGTTTCATGGCGCTGGCCAGCACCTTGAAACACGGCGAACATATCCGCGTGACCCTGCTGCTGGGCGCGCTCAAGGGCGGCGCGCACAAGGCGCTCGAATTGCTGGCGCTCTCCATCGCCACGCTGCTGGCGGGTTTTCTGGCCTGGTACTCGGCCTACCTGGTCTGGCAGTCGTGGGACATCAACGACATCTCGGTCGGCATCGATGCCACGCCGATGTGGATTCCGCAGATTCCGATGGCCATCGGCACCTTGATTTTTTTCATAGCGATTTCCGATGAACTGGTGATGGAAATCCTCGGAAAACGCGTTGCAGCCAACCAGGAGGATGCGCACCATGAGTGAAATAGCCGCCAGCGCCACCTTGCTCGTGGTGCTTTTCGCGATGCTCGCCGGGGGCATCTGGGTGGGACTCACGCTCGCGGGCGTGGCCTGGTTCGGCATGGCCTTCTTCACCGCCCGCGCGGCGGGCGATGCGATGGCCATCACCATCTGGGGCTCGACCAGCAGCTGGACGCTCACCGCGCTGCCGCTGTTCGTCTGGATGGGCGAAATTCTCTACCGCACCAATCTGTCGTCCAGCATGTTCCGCGGCCTCGCGCCCTGGATGAACAAGCTGCCGGGGCGATTGCTGCACGCCAACGTGGTCGGCTGCACCATCTTCGCGGCCGTCTCGGGCTCGTCGGCCGCCACCTGCGTGACGGTGGGCAAGATGAACCTGCCCGAGCTGCTGCGCCGCGGCTACCCCGAGCGCCAGGTGATAGGCACGCTGGGCGGCCCGGCCACGCTGGGCCTCTTGATCCCGCCATCGATCATCCTCATCATCTACGGCGTTTCGGCCGAACTCTCCATTGCCAAGCTGTTCATGGCCGGCGTGCTGCCGGGGCTGCTGCTGGCCGCGCTGTTCAGCGGCTGGATCATTTTCTGGGCGCTGCGCCACCCGGATCAGGTGCCCAAGGCGGACGACGATCTGAGCTTCATGCAGAAGCTCGCCGAGGCGCGCCACCTGATCCCGGTGGTGCTGCTCATCGTCGCGGTGATCGCTTCGATGTACACCGGCGTTGCTACGGCAACCGAAGCGGCAGCCATAGGCGTGCTGGGCGCCTTGGTGCTTTCCGCCTGGCAAAAATCGCTCAACTGGAAGAACTTCCGCGACGCGCTGATGGGCGCCACGCGCCTGTACTGCATGATCGCGCTGATCCTCGCGGGCGCCGCCTTCCTCACGCTCGCCATGGGCTACATGGGCCTGCCGCGCCAGCTCGCGGAATACGTCGGCAGCCTGCACCTGTCGCCCGCGATGCTCATCATCGCGCTCGGCATCTTCTACATCGTGCTCGGCTGCTTCCTCGATGGCATCTCGACCATCGTGCTCACCATGGGCGTGGTGCTGCCCATCATCCAGGCCGCCGGCATCGACCCGCTGTGGTTCGGCATCTTCCTGGTGATCACCGTCGAGTCGGCGCAGATCACGCCGCCCGTGGGCTTCAACCTGTTCGTGCTGCAGGGCATGACGGGCAAGCAGATCACCTGGATCGCGCGCGCCTGCCTGCCCTATTTCTTCCTGATGGTGGTGATGCTCGTCATCCTCTGGTACTTCCCGGGGCTGGCGACGGCGCTGCCGGGCAAGATGTAGCAGCGTTGCTCCGTGGCACGGCACTGCGCGCGGGACAGGGACAGGTCAAGCGACGAACAGCAGTCGGTACGCCCAGTACAACCCGATCGCCATCTGGACCGTAAACGCGGTGAAGCGCGCCATCACCGCCGCTGCGCTCAACGAGGCCAGGTGGACAAGGGACTGGACGATCCGGCTGGCGAGGAAAAAGTAGGCGAGAGAGTCCGTGACTGCCGCCCTGTCCGTGGCGATGGCGATCAGCAGCAGGCCGCCAAAGATCGGCAGGCCCTCAATGCAATTGGCATGGGCGCGGGCGAGCCGCTGCATGAAAGGCGTCAGGCCGGCATTGTCCGGCGCGAAGCCGTTGGCAGGCACCTTGCCCTGCAGAACCAGCTGTGTCCGAAGGATTTCCATCAGCACGAGCAGCAGCAGTGCCCAGGCGATGAATCCGGTGAATGCGATGGCGCTGGATGAAATCATGGCAGCACTTTCCTGTGGGATGGGATGCCGGATTCTGGCTGGGCCGGGCGCAGGTTGCAACGTGCATGGAGGACCTCGCTGCGCACGTGCCAGGGCTGCCCCGATGGCGCGCTACGGCGCGTGCAGCACCAGCTCGGTGATCTCCGACGGCGTGCCCAGCCGCAAGATCAGCCCATGCCACAGCCCCGTGCCGCTGCTCACGTACAGCGGCATGCCCGCCACGTCGTAGAGTCCGGCCAGAAAACCCTTGTTCGCCAGCTTGGTGAGGTAATTGGGCCCGAAAATCTGCCCGCCATGCGTGTGGCCCGACAGTTGCAGGCTCATGCCCGCGGCCGCATGCTCGGGCGCGCTGCCCGGGCGGTGCGCCAGCACCAGCACCGGCACGCCCTCGGGCGCGCCCTGAAGGGCCGCCGCCAGATCGGGCGGTGCCTGGCCAAAGGCGCGCGCCTGCGGGTCGGTGAGGCCTGCCACCACCAGACGTGCGCCGTTGTGCGCTATCACCACATGCTGGTTTTCCAGCAGGGGCAGCCCCAGCGCCTTGAATACCGCCATCCAGCCCGGGTAGTCGACGTAGTACTCGTGGTTGCCGGGGACGGCCAGCACGCCATCCTTGGCGTGCAGCCCGGCAAATGGCGCCACGTCGGCCGCGCGCCGCGCGGGTGCGCCATCCTGCAGGTCGCCGGTGATGACGATGAGATCGGTGCCGAGCGCGTTGGTCTTGTCCACCACCGCCTGCTGCCATGCGCCATCCAGCAGCGGCGTGGCGTGCAGGTCCGACAGCTGCGCGATGCGGTAGCCCTCGAACGCCTGGGGCAGGCCCGGCACGGTGACATCCACGCGCTTGACCTCCGGAATCTTCAGGCCCTGCCAGGCGCCGCAGGTGCCCAGCAGCAAGGCCAGCAGCCCCAGCGCCATCGATGTGCTGCGGCTGGCGAGCAGGCGCCGCCCCGCACGGCGCGCCAGCAGCCACAGCAGAGCGCCCAGCGCATCCCTTGCAAGCAGCAGCAGCGCCAGCACCAGAAAGCAGCCGAACGCCCAGCCCACCGCCACCAGCACCGCATGCGGGCCTTGCGCCGCGGAGAGATTGCCCGACAGCCAGACCACGATCACGTAGTACTCCGCCAGCGGCAGCAGCGCCAGCGCCACCAGCAGACGCCCTGCACGCGCCAGCGGCAGGTGGTGCACGAAGCGCAGCGCCACCAGGAGCCAGGCCAGGCCCATGATGGCAATGACGGCAAGCACCATGGGGATCACGCCCCGTACGTCATCCGGCGCGCCATTCAGGTGCGGGCGACTTCGCGCAGCGTCACGAATTCTTCCGCGCTGGTCGGATGAATGCCTATCGTCGCATCGAACTGCGCCTTGGTCGCGCCGCATTTGAGCGCCACGGCAAAGCCCTGGATGATTTCGCCGGCTTCGGCGCCGACCATGTGCGCGCCGACCACGCGGTCGGTGGCATCTTCCACGATGAGCTTGACCATGGTGCGCTCGCTGCGGCCAGAAAGGCTGTGCCGCAGCGGCCGGAAGTCGCTGCGGTAGATGCGCACCGCGCCATGTTTTTCGCGTGCCGCCTCCTCGGAAAGGCCCACGGTGCCGATCGGCGGATGGGTGAAGACGGCGGTCGGGATGTTGGCGTAGTCCATCGCCCGCGCCGGCTTGCCGGGCAGCGGGCCGTAGAGGTGGTCGACCAGCGCCATCGCTTCGGCCAGTGCCACGGGCGTGAGCTCCATGCGCCCCACCACGTCGCCCAGCGCGTAGATGCCGGGCACGCTGGTGGCAAAGTGCGCATCCACGGCGATGGTGCCGCCCTCGGACTGGCGTACGCCGGCGGCGTCCAGGCCAAGGCCTTCGGTGTTGGCGCGCCGGCCGGTGGCGTAGAGCACCACGTCGGCATCCAGCGTGGTGCCATCGCGCAGGTGCATGCGGCGCGCACCGTCCACGGCCTCGATGCGTTCCACGCCGGCGCGCACGCGGATGTCGACGCCGGCCTTGCGCATTTCTTCGGCGGCGAAGTTGCGCACCTCGCCATCAAAGCCGCGCAGGACCTGTTCGCCGCGGTACAGCAGTGTCACCGTGCTGCCCATGCCGTGGAAGATGCTGGCGAATTCGCAGGCGATGTAGCCGCCGCCCACCACCGCCAGCCGCCGGGGAAAGCGTGGCAGGTCAAAGATGTCGTCCGAGGTGACGGCGAGTTCCCGCCCCGGCAACTCGGGCACCCAGGGCGTGCCGCCGGTGGCGATCAGGATGGCGGCGGCGCTGTGCTGCGTCACGCGGCCGTCGTCGTGGCGCACCTGTACCGTGTGCGCGTCCACCAGGCTGGCGTGGCCCTGCATGCGATCCACCTTGGCGCCCGTCATGAGGTTTTCATAGATGGCGTTGAGGTTGGCGATGGATTGGGCGCGGTTGCGCTTGAGCGTGTCCCAGTCCAGCGCGGGCTCGCCCGGGATGTTCCAGCCATAGCCGCGCGCGTCGGCAAAGCCCTCGGCGTATTCGGCGGCGTAGCTGTAGAGCTTCTTGGGAATGCAGCCCACGTTCACGCAGGTGCCGCCCATGCGCCCGCTCTCCGCCATCCCCACGCGCACGCCGCGCTGGCCGGCAAAGCGTGCGGCGCGCACGCCGCCCGAGCCGCCGCCAATCACGAAAAGGTCAAAGTCAAAATCCGCCATCTGCCTGCTTCCTGTGAACGATGGGAACAGTGTAGGGCGTGCGGGCAATGCCGGTGGTTCAGAATGGCGGTCTGCCCACAACCTGCGCCGCGCGCGCCCTGGAGGAGACGAGCATGCACCTCACCCGCACCATCCTGCCCGTTGCGCTGGCCCTCGCCACCCTGGCCGTGGCGCAGGCCGCCGACGTGAGGCTGCGCCCCGGCCTGTGGGAGATGCAGAGCACGGTGAAGACGTCCAGCGGCCAGGTGGAGGCCGCGATGGCAAAAATGCAGGAGCAGCTGGCCAGCATGCCGCCAGCGCAGCGCAAGCAGATGGAGCAGATGATGGCGCAGCGCGGCATGAGCCTGCCCGGCGCCGCCGAGGGCGGCGGCACGGCCACGGCGCTGAAGGTCTGCATGACGCAGAAAGACGTGGACATGGACAACATCCCCACCCAGGAGGGTTGCACGCACAAGGTCACCCGCGCGGGGCCGGGCCAGCTCACGATGAGTTTTCAGTGCGAGGGCAAGGCGGGGCAGCCGCCGTCTTCGGGCGAAGGCACGATGACGATAGAGAGCCCGACCGCCTTCAGCGGCCGGCACCGGATGCATACCCAGGTCCAGGGCAAGCCCGAGCAGATGGACATGACGCAAAAGGGCCGCTGGCTGTCGGCGGACTGCGGGCAGGTCAAGCCGCTGCGCCAGGAGCGATGAAGAACCCCTGGTACTTCCCCGGCAGCTACTGGTTTCCCGTGGCGGCGCTGCACGCCGCCATCACCCTGCCGTGGTCGGTGCTGGGGCAGCTGGGCATGGTGCCTGCGCCGCTCTCGCTGCAGACGGGCCTGGGCCATGCGCACGAGATGATCTTCGGCTACGCGCTGGCCGTGGTGGCGGGCTACACGCTGGTGCCGGGCAGTGCAAGAAAATCCTGGATCCTGCTCGGCGTCTGGCTGGCGGCGCGCATCGCCTTTGTGCTGGCGCCGCAGGGCAGCCTGGCGTTTGCGCTCGATGGCCTGTTCGTGCTCGGCCTGGCGGGTCTGGTGGCGCCGATCTACCTCAGGGCAAGCAAATGGAGCAATCGCTCGGTCGGGCTGATCGTCGGCGCGCTGGCGGCTGCGGCGTTTGCATTTCACGCGCTGCCGCCGCTCGCGGTGCATCAGGCGGTGCTTGCCGCCGTGCTGCTGCTGAGCATGCTGATGTTCTTCATGGGCGGGCGCATTCTGGCGCCGGCCGTCGCCGGGCATGTGCGCCGCAAGCACGCGCCCATCGAGCATGTGGTGCAGCCCGGCCTGGAAGTGGCGGTGCTGGCGCTGCTGGCGGCGGGCATCGCCTGCCTGCTGCTGCCCTCATGGGCGCCGCGCGCAGGGGCGGTGTTGCTGCTGGCGGCGGCGCTGCTCGCATTGGTGCGCATGGCGCGCTGGCACTTCTGGCTGTGCCATGACCAGCCCGATCTGGTGGCGCTGCTGGCGGGCTATCTCTGGCTGATCGCGGGCTGGACGCTGGTCGCGCGGGCCGTGCTTTCGGGCCATCCCGTGACCACGGCGCTGCACGCCATCACCGTCGGTGCGCTGGGCACACTGACGTTTGGCGTGATGCTGCGCACGCAGATGTTTCGCGCGACAAGCGACACCAATCACCTGCCCTGGGCCTATGCCGGGGTGTTGCTGCTGACATTGGCGGGGCTGCTGCGCCTGGGCACTGCGGCAAGCGGCGCGCTGCTGGCGTTGGCGGCGGCGTGCTGGACGCTGGCCTATGCGCTGCTGTTCGTGCTGCTGCTGTGGCTGATCAGGCAGGCGTTCGGGCGCATCGGCGGCAGCGGCCCAGGCCGTGGTGCGCGGGCAAGCTACCGCCGCACGCGGCAGGACGCGCGGCGGCAACGCGGCGCGTGATACGCTGCACGGCATGGCCCGGTATGGGTCTTGCTTGTGCTTACGATGGCGGCCTGCGCGATGCATCGGCTGTCACAACACAGAACAAGAGACAAGGGCGGCGACCCATGAACGCATTGCACACCTGGCGCACCTCGTGGTTCGCCCATCCGCTGCAGGGGCAGAGCGAGCGCGACGGCATTGCCGAACACGAGGTGCTGCTGGCCGTCTGGCTGGCCTTTTTCGGGCTGCTGGTGTTTGCCAGCTGGCTGCTCTGGCGCCTGGGCGTGTGGCAGATGCTGGTGGCGGCCGATCCCACCTTGCTCACGGTGGTGATCCTGGTCATTTTTACCGCTGCCACGCTCTGGGTGGGGCGGCGCAGCTATCTTTTATCGCGCCAGCACGCCTGGCTGGCCGAGGCGCGCCAGCTGCTGCAGGGGCCGGCGCCCCAGGCCGCAACCCTGCTCACGACGCTGCGGGCGCAGCCGCAATCCTGGGTGCAGTGCTACCTGGCGGATGTGATCGCCAAGGGCCCGGGCCACTGGCGCGGCAACGGCCAGCTCACCGAACTGCTGGCGGAAAAGGCCCATGGCGCGCATGAGAGCGCCTGGTGGTTCAACGCCGCGCTGCTCAAGCTCGGCCTGCTGGGCAAGGTGATCGGCTTTTCCATCATGGCGCTGGCGCTGGGCAGTCTGGATTCGATCGAGGCGACGCAGACCTCCACGCTGCTCAAGAACCTGACGGCGGGGCTGGGCACGGCGCTGCTCACCACCATGACGGGCCTGGTGGGCAACATCCTGCTGGGCCTGCAGCTCTCGCGCCTGGACCGCGTGGCCGATGCACTCGTCGCCGATGCGCTGGAACTGGCCGAAAACGGCCTGGCGCGGGTTTTCCCTGACCGCTGAGCCTTTGCCGTGGCACTCAAGCGCCGCCAGCGCGAAGCGGAGGTCGATCCGTTTTACGACATCCTGTTCAACATCCTGATCGCGTTCGTGATGCTGTTCATCGTCGCGCTGCTGGCCATCAACCCCAAGGCCAAGAAGGCGGGTGACATTCCGGCCAAGGCTGAATTCATCATCACCGTGGGCTGGGAAGACAACAGCCCCGACGATGTCGATACCTGGGTGCAGGACCCCAAGGGCGATCTGCTCTGGTTTCGCCAGCGCGACGTGGGCCTGATGCACCTGGACCGCGATGACCGCGGCGCGGCCAACAACTCCGTCATCGTCAATGGCCGCACCATCAGCAACCCCATCCGCCAGGAAATCGCCACGCTGCGCGGCGTGATGCCCGGCGAATACGTGGTGAATGCGCATTACTACGACTCCAAGGACGGCAAGCCGGTCGATGTTTCCGTGAGTGTCGTCAAGGTCAATCCGCGTGCCGAGATCGTCTATTACGGCACGGTGCAGATCCCGAGCAAGGGCGATGAGCGCACGCTGGTGCGCTTCACCCTCGATGGCGAAGGCAAGGTCACCGACGTCAACACCCTACCCAAAACCATTGTGGAGCGACAAGGGCTATGAACCATTCCCTGCTGCTGCTGACCGTGGCCTATGCGCTGCTGGCCTTTCTGCTGCTTTTCCTGTGCGTCTGGACGCGCTGGCATGTGGCCGTGAAGATCGGGCTGGTGGCACTGGTCACGGTGGCGTATTTCGTCGCCTACGAAGGTTGGCAGGAGAGCCAGGGCTGGCCGGCGCAGGTGCAGCTGCCGCAGCGCTTCGTGCTGCTGGCGGTGGTGACGGAAGAGCCCAGCAGCGAACTGGGCCACAAGGGCAACATCTACCTCTGGGTGAATGCGCTGGAAGACAACAAGCCCGCCGCCCAGCCGCGCGCCTATCGCCTGCCCTACGAAAAAGACCTGCACAGCCTGTTCAACGATGCGATGAAGAAGAGCCGCCAGGGCATCTCGCAGATGGGCACGCTGGAGCCGCCCAGCGGCCCCAGGGGCAAGGGTTTTTCGTGGCTGCAGCCGGGACCTGGCGAGAAGCCCAGGATCAAGATCAGCGACCTGCCGCGCCCGCAACTGCCGGAGAAATGACATGCGGCCACTGCTTGTTTGCGCCACCGCGCTGCTGGGCGCCACGGCATTGACGGCCTGCAAGGCGCCGCCGGATGACCAGAGCTACTTTCCGCTGCATGTCGGCGCGCGCTGGACCTATGCGCTGCGGACCGACATGGCCAAGCCGCCGGTCGATGCCACGCTGGTGCTCTCGGTCGAGCGCAAGGAAACGCTGGACGGCGAAGCGGTGACGGTGCGCCGCAGCGCCTCGGGCGTCGAGTACTACATCCGCGAGGATGGGCGCGGCATGGTTCGCGTCGCCACGCGCACCGATCTGGAGGAGCAGCCGCAGATGGACGAGGCACCGATCCGCATCCTGCCCGCCCGGTTGGACGTGGGCGCGCAGTGGAGTGGCACGGCAGCCCCGGTGCTGCTGCAGCGCGAGCTGGAATTTCCGCACGAGCTCAAGTACGAATACCGCGCCAGCATGACCTACCGCATCGCCGCCATCGATGACACGCTGGAAGTTCCCGCCGGGCGTCTGGGCCCGTGCGTGCGCGTGGAAGGCAGCGGCATGTTCAAAATCTACAAGGATGGCCTCGTGGGGGTTGCGGATCAGACCATCGACTCCACCGAGTGGTACTGCAAGGGCGTGGGCCTGGCCCGCTTTGACCGGGACGAACCCGCCGATTCGCGCATGCTCAAGGGCGGCAAGGTCAGCTACGTGCTGACGGATTACGAGCCCTGAGGCTTGCCTGGCGCGCCCGCCGGCCAGAGTACCGAGGCAATCGCCATCAGGATCAGCACCATCGCGGTGAAGTCCTGCCAGTGCAGCTGCTCTCCCAGTGCCCAGCTGCCGGCGAACACGCCAATCACCGGAATCATCATCACGCTCAGCGTGCTGGCGATCGGCGGCAGCGTGCGCGCGAGGAAGAACCAGGCGGCCTGCGCAAAACCCAGGGCCAGCACCGCGTTGTAGGCCATGGCCAGCGTGGTGGCCATGCCGGGCAGGTGCCACTGGCGGTGCTCCAGCCACCAGGCGAGCGGCGTGATGGCGATCAGGCCCGCCAGCGTCATCCAGAAGGTGAGCGCCAGCAGTGGCACGGGCAGCGTGGAGCGGCGCAGCAGCTGCGTGCCCAGCGCCCATGAAAACGCGGCGCCCAGCATCAGCGCCACGCCACTGGCGCTGCCCGAGAGGCGCGCCATTTCATTCCACAGCAGCAGGGTGACCCCCGCCGCGGCCGCGGCCACGCCCAGCCAGCCGCGCCCGCTCAGCCGATCACGAAAGGCCAACTGCCCGATGACGGCCGAGAAGATCGGCATGGTGTAGCAGAGGATGGCGGCGCGGCCGCTGGAGAGCAGCGGAATCGCCAGGATCATCAGCGCGTTCCAGAGCGCCATGTTGAACAGCGCCAGCAACGCCATGCGGCGCCAGTAGCGCCGCTCGATCACGAAACTGGAGCCTTGCTGCACCAGCACCAGGGCGTAAACCGGCAGGCTCAGCCACAGGGAGGCGACGCGGAAGGTGAGCGGTGGAAAGCCGGTGACGCCGATCTTGAGCACCGGCCAGTTCAGGCCCCAGACCGTGGTGAGCAGTGCCAGCACGATGAGGTGGCGGCGGGAGAAGGCGGGCATGGGGCGCGATTGTGCCTGCTGCTTTGGGGGTGTTGACTCCTACAATCGCGCCCATGGACTTCCTGGACATGCTGCGCGCGGCCGCGCGGCGCAATGATTCGATGCTCTGCGTGGGGCTGGACCCGGATGTGGGCCGCTTTCCCGATGCGCTGCGCGGCGACGGCCAGAAGATCTACGACTTCTGCGCCGCCATCGTCGATGCCACGGCCGATCTGGTCTGCGCCTTCAAGCCGCAGATCGCTTACTTTGCCGCGCAGCGCGCCGAAGACCAGCTCGAACGCCTGATGCAGCACCTGCGCTGCAACGCGCCGCATGTGCCGGTGATCCTGGATGCCAAGCGCGGCGACATCGGCTCCACCGCCGAGCAGTACGCGCGTGAGGCCTTCGAGCGCTATGGGGCGGACGCGGTCACGCTCTCGCCCTTCATGGGGCGCGATTCGATAGCGCCTTATCTGCGCTATCCCGGCAAGGGCGCGTTTCTGCTGTGCCGCACCTCCAACCCCGGCGGCGGCGATCTGCAGGCCCAGCGCCTGGCGGATGTGCCGGGCCAGCCCTTGCTCTACGAGCACCTGGCGCAGCTCGCGCAGGGGCCATGGAACACCCATGGGCAGCTTGGGCTGGTGGTGGGCGCCACCTATCCGGCGGAAATCGAGCGCGTGCGCACGCTGGCACCCACGCTGCCGCTGCTGATTCCGGGCGTGGGCGCGCAAGGCGGCGATGCGCTGGCCACGGTGCGCGCGGGCTGGCGCCCTCATGGTCCGATCGTGGTGAATTCCTCGCGTGCCATCCTCTACGCCTCGGGCGGTGCGGATTTTGCGCCGGCGGCACGCGCCGCGGCGCAGGCCACGCGCGCGCAGCTCAACGCGGCCAAGCCCATTACCTGAGCCGCGCAGGCCCCATGCGCGCCGCCATGGCCGGTGTGATGCCTTCGGCCTGCAGCTGGCTGTCCAGCGGCTCGCCCAGCAGCAGGTTGCGCGCCAGCAGCGCATAGCCTGCGGCCGACTGGATGCCGTAGCCGCCCTGCGCCGCCAGCCAGAAGAAGCCTTCCATTTCGCCGTCCCAGCCGATGACGAACTCGCCATCGGCCACGAAGGAGCGCAGCCCGGCCCAGGCGTGCGAGGGGCGGCGGATGCTGAGCGTGGTCACGGCTTCGATGTTCGCGATGCCGATGGCGACATCCAGCTCTTCGGCCACCACGTCATGCGGCGTGGTCGGGTCGGCATTGGCGGGCGAGCCGAGGAACTGCCCTGCATCGGGCTTGAAATACCAGTGGTCGGCCACGCCGATCGCCGCCGGCCAGGTCTGCGCATCCACGCCTTGCGGCATGGGGAAGGTGAAGGCGGTGCGGCGCTTGGGCACCAGGCCCACGGGCCGGACGCCGGCAGCGCCCGCCAGCACATCGGCCCAGGCACCCGCGGCATTCACCACGGTGCGCGCGGCAACGGCACCGCCATCGGCCAACCGCAGCGTCCAGTGCCCGTCGGCGCGGGTGAGCTGCGTCACTTCGGCGCGCGTGCGCAGGCTGGCGCCCTGGCGGCGCAACCCGCGCAGATAGCCCTGGTGCAGCGCATGCACGTCCATGTCCATCGCGCCCGGGTCCAGCAGCCCGCGCGCCGCCACCTCGGGGCGCAGGCAAGGCAGCAGGCGCAGCAGCGCGTCGTGGCCGAGCGGCGCGAGATCGGGCGAATGCGGCGCCAGTTCCGCCTGCAGCGCGGCCAGCGCATCGAGCTGTCCCCGTGCCGCCACATAGGCCACGCCGCGCGGCGCGAGGACGGGCGTATCCGCAAAGCCTGCCGGAGGCGCCCTGTAGAAAGCGCGGCTGGCGCGGGTGAGTGCGCGGATCGCCTCGGTGCCATAGGTTTCGATGAACAGCGCCGCCGAGCGGCCGGTGCTGTGGTAGCCAGGCTGCTCCTCGCGCTCCAGCA
The DNA here is from genome assembly GCF_000484635.1 of Comamonas badia DSM 17552. Classification (GTDB taxonomy): domain Bacteria; phylum Pseudomonadota; class Gammaproteobacteria; order Burkholderiales; family Burkholderiaceae_C; genus Comamonas_C; species Comamonas_C badia. The sequence goes on from NZ_AXVM01000003.1 coordinate 459,446, forward strand.
GCAGCACGCTGGCGCCGCTGCCCGCCAGCTGCCAGCCCAGCGATGCGCCCGCCATGCCGGCGCCGACGATGACAAAGTCCCAAGTCTGCATGGTGAATTCCTGAATTGATAGCTATTGACGGTTGATGGATAAGCGCCGGAGACTTGTTTGAATGGTATTTTGCTTTCGGCGGGATACTCTCGGGCATGAACGATACGACGAACACCCCCGCCCGCGTGCTGGCCTTCTGGTTTGAAGAAAGCAGCGCCCAGCAATGGTTTGCCAAGGACGACGCCTTCGATGCCGCGATCCGCACGCGCTTCACCGCCCTGCACGCCCAGGCCGCGCGCGGCGAGCTCTGGCGCTGGCGCGTGGATGCGCCGGGGCGGCTGGCCGAGATCATCGTGCTCGACCAGTTCTCGCGCAACCTGCACCGCGGCAGCGGCGCGGCGTTCGCGCAGGACGCCGTGGCACTGGTGCTGGCGCAGGAGCTGGTGGCGCAGGCGCTGGACATGCACCTGCCCGTGGCGCAGCGCGCGTTTGCCTACCTGCCCTACATGCACAGCGAATCGCTGGCGGTGCAGCACGAATCAATCCGCCTGTACGAGGCGCTGGCGCAGCCCGGCAACCTCGATTTCGCCTACCAGCACCGCGACATCGTCGCGCGCTTTGGCCGCTACCCGCACCGCAACGCGGCGCTGGGGCGCGAGAGCACGGCCGAGGAGATCGCGTTTTTGAAGCAGCCGGGCAGTTCGTTCTGAGTGATTTTTCGCCCAACGCCTTGAGGTTCAGCGTTCGGCGTTGAGCGTTCAGCGTGACATACCGAGGACGCTCAACGTTCAACGTTCAACGCCTTTTCGATGATGCCGCCGCCCAGGCAGACCTCGCCGTCGTAGAGCACGGCGGACTGGCCGGGCGTCACCGCCCATTGGGCCTCTTCGAAGGAAAGCGCAAAGCCGCTGCCCTGCACGTCCGCCAGCGTGCAGGCCGCATCCTGCTGGCGGTAGCGCGTCTTGGCGCTGTAGGCGCCGGGTGCGGGTGCCTGCCCGGCCACCCAGCTCGCGTCCAGCGCCGTGAGCGCGTGCGACAGCAACCATGGATGGTCGTGCCCCTGCACCACGCGCAGCGTGTGCGTGGCCGGCTCCTTGCGCGCGACGAACCAGGGCGCATGATCGCCCCCGCCGCGCGGCGCGCCCTTCTCTTTCACGCCGCCTATGCCCAGGCCCTGGCGCTGGCCCAGCGTGTAGAACGACAGGCCCATGTGGCGCCCCAGCTTTCGGTCCCGGTCGTCGAGGATGGGGCCGGGGTCCTTGGCGATGTAGCGGTTCAGGAAATCGCGAAACGGCCGCTCGCCGATGAAACAGATGCCGGTCGAATCCTTTTTTTTCGCGTTCGGCAGCTTCAGTTCTGCCGCGATGCGCCGCACCTCGCTCTTGTGCAGCGCACCCACGGGGAACAGGGTCTTGGCCAGCTGCGCCTGTGTGAGGCGGTGCAGAAAGTAACTCTGGTCCTTGCCGGGGTCGATGCCCTTGCGCAGCTCGTGCAGGCCGGTGGCCTCGTTCAGACGCACGCGGGCGTAGTGGCCGGTGGCGATCTTCTCGGCGCCCAGGCGCATCGCGTGGTCCAGGAAGGCCTTGAACTTGATCTCGGCGTTGCACAGCACATCGGGGTTGGGCGTGCGCCCGGCCTGGTATTCGCGCAGGAATTCGGCGAATACGCGGTCCTTGTACTCGGCGGCGAAGTTCACATGCTCGATTTCCATGCCGAGCAGGTCGGCGACGCTGGCGGCATCGATGAAATCCTGGCGGCTGGAGCAGTATTCGCTGTCGTCGTCATCCTCCCAGTTCTTCATGAAAATGGCGACGACTTCATGGCCTTGTGCTTTCAGCAGATGGGCGGTGACGGCGGAATCGACCCCGCCCGAGAGGCCCACCACGACGCGGTACTTGTGCATGCGGTGAATTATCCCAAGACGGTCGCGAGGGCGTCAGGCGTAGGCGACAGGCCTGCCCGAGAATCGGCGCAACAAGGAGACCGCCCATGCTCAAGAGAGCCTTTCAGACCATCGTCGCCGCGCTGCTGGTGCTGGTTGCCGCCGTGGCCATCAACACCTTCCTCAAGGGCTCGCGCCAGCTGCAGGTGGCGCCGCTCGCGCCACTTGCCATCGACGAGGCCGCGGCGGCCGAACGGCTGGCGCAGGCGGTGCGGCTCAAGACGGTGTCGTCCGCCACCGACGCGAGCCTGAACGAAGACCAGTTCCTCGCGCTGCATGCGCTGCTGCAAAAGCAGTTCCCCAAGGTGCATGCCACGCTCAAGCGCGAGGTGGTGAACGGACTTTCGCTGCTCTACGCCTGGGAAGGCAAGGACCCCGAGGCGCCCGCCATTTTGCTGGCCGCACACCAGGACGTGGTGCCGATCGCGCCCGGCACCGAGGCGAATTGGCAGGAGCCGCCGTTTGCCGGCATCGTCAAGGACGGCTATATCTGGGGCCGTGGCTCGTGGGACGACAAGGGCAATCTGCTCTCGCAACTTGAGGCCATGGAGATGCTGGTCGCCAGCGGCTGGCAGCCGCCGCGCACCGTGTACCTCGCCTATGGTGCCGATGAGGAAGTCGGCGGCCACCGCGGCGCGGCCCAGCTTGCCGAACTGCTCAAGAGCCGGGGCGTGACGCTGGACTTCGTGATCGACGAGGGCCTGCTGGTGCTCGATGGCGTGCTGCCGGGGCTCAAAGTCCCGGCGGGCGTGATCGGCATTGCCGAGAAGGGCTATATGTCCGTGGTCTTGAAGGCGACGGCCACGCCGGGGCACTCGTCGATGCCGCCCAGGCCGGGCACAAGCGCCATCGGCGGGATGTCGGCCGCTCTCAATGCGCTGGAAACCCACCAGATGCCCGCGGGCTTCACCGGTGTGGCCGGCGAGATGTTCGGCGTGCTGGCGCCCGAGATGGGCGGCTTTTCGCGCGTGGCGCTCTCCAACCTTTGGCTGTTCGGGCCGGTGGTGCGAAAGCAGCTGGAAAACGCCCCCAGCACCAACGCCATGCTGCGCACCACCACGGCCCTCACCATCGTTCATGCCGGCAACAAGGACAACGTGCTGCCCGGCGAGGCCGATGCGACGGTGAACTTCCGCATTCTGCCGGGCGATACGCGGGGCAGCGTGATGGCGCATGTGCACGCCGCTGTGGACAAGGTGGCGGACAAGGCGCACATGAAGATCGAACAGCTGCCCGGCTCCAAGGAGGCCTCCAAGGTGGCCACCACCAGCTCGCGCCAGTACCAGACCTTGAACCGCACCATCCGCGAGGTGTTTCCGGACGCCATCGTCGCCCCCGGCCTGATGGTGGCGGCCACCGATTCGGTGCATTACGAAAGCATGAGCGACCATGTCTTCAAGTTCTCGCCGGTGCGCGCCAACAGCGAGGATCTGAAGCGTTTTCACGGCACGAATGAGCGCCTGTCGGTCAAGGGCTACGCGGATGCGATCCGCTTTTATCACCGCCTGATCACGCAGTTGGAACAGGTTGAGCGGTGAGCGTCTCTGGAATTTCACGCTCAACGCCAAACGCTGAACCTCTTCATGAACGCTCAACGCTCGGATCGACGTGCATGAGTGACAGCGGAAACCGCTGGCCCGCGAGGTAATCCTCCAGGCTTTTGAGCAGCAGCGGGCTGCGATGGCGTTCGCGGCAGGCGCGGATTTCCTGCGCCGTCATCCACACCGTGCGCACGATGCCGGTATCCAGCGGCCGCCAGGCATGGTGCGACAGCAGTTTTCCGCAGAAGGCAAAGCGCAGATAGGTGATGTCCTCGCCGGTGCGCGTCTTGGTGAAGCGGTTGAGATAGATGCCCACCAGCGCCTCGGGTGCGAAATCCCAGGCGGCTTCTTCCAGCACCTCGCGGGCGCAGCCCTGCGCCGGGGATTCGCCGGGCTCCAGGTGCCCGGCCGGGTTGTTGAGCTTGAGGCCGTCGCTGGTCTCTTCTTCCACCAGCAGAAAGCGGCCGTCCTGTTCCAGCACCGCCGCAACGGTGACATGCGGCTTCCACCGATCGATCGCGCCCGACGGCATGCGGTGTGCGTCCTTGCGTCAGCGGAACTTGGGCAGATGGAACTGCGGCGGCACGCCCAGGCGGGTGTTGATGACCCACTGCTGCGCGATCGACAGCAGGTTGTTGGTGAGCCAGTACAGCACCAGACCCGCCGGGAACATGAAGAACATGAAGCTGAACGCCAGCGGCATGATCCACATCATCTTGGCCTGCATCGGGTCGGGCGGCGCGGGGTTGAGCGCGGTCTGCAGCAGCGTGGAGAGCGTCATCAGAATCGGCAGGATGAAGTACGGGTCCTTGGTGGATAGATCCGTCACCCAGCCTATCCACGGCGCATGGCGCATTTCGACGGTGGACAGCAGCACCCAGTACAGCGCGATGAACACCGGAATCTGGATGGCGATCGGCAGGCACCCGCCCAGCGGATTGACCTTTTCCTCGCGGTAGATGGCCATCATCTCCTGCTGCATCTGCTGCGGCTTGTCCTTGAGGCGCGCGCGCATCTCCTGGATGCGCGGGTTCAGCGCCTTCATCTTGGCCATGCTGGAATAGGCCTTGGCGTTGAGCCAGTAGAACGCGAGCTTGAGCAGCACCACCAGGCCGACGATGGACCAGCCCCAGTTGCCCAGCACGCCGTGGATCTTGTCCAGCAGCCAGTACAGCGGCTTGGCCAGGATGGTGAGGTAGCCGTAGTCCTTGATCAGCTCCAGGCCGGGCGCCAGGTTTTCCAGCATCTTCTCCACCTGCGGGCCGACGAACAGGCGCGCATCGATGGCCTTGGTCTGGCCGGGGGCGAGCTCGCCGAACGGCGTGATTTCCTGCACGCGGTAGCAGCAGTCGGGTGCGGGCGCGCCGATGTCGGCGGCGTCCACGCGCAGCTCGCGCGGCGTGCCGTCGGGCAGCAGCCAGGCGGTGGCGAAGTAGTGCTGCACCATCGCGATGTAGCCATCGGTGGCCTCGGCCGGGATGGCGACCTTCTTTTCCTTGATTTCCTTGAAGGTGATCTTCTGGTACTTCTTGGCGCTGGTGTAGACCGCCGGGCCGGTGAAGGTGGAATAGAAGGGCACGGTGCCATCGGGCTGGTTGCCGTCGCGCACCAGCTGCAGGTACAGCTGCGGCGTGACCGGGGCCGTGCCGGTGTTCACCACCTCGTGGCGCACGGCGATGTCGTAGGCGCCGCGCTTGAGGGTGTAGGTCTTGACCAGCTTCACGCCGCCGAGATCGGGCGATTCAAAGCGCACGGTGAGTTCGTTCTCGCCGTCCCTGAGCTCGCGCGGGCCGGGCGCGATGTGCATGAAGGTCTTGTGCGTCGGGAAGGCGCCGCCGATCAGGCCGGTCTGTGCCACGTAGACATGCTTGCTGTCGTCTTCCAGCAGCACGAAGGGCTTGGGATCGTCCTGGCTGCCCTTGTGGTGCAGCAGCTCGCCCCCGACCAGCGAACCGCCCTGGTTGTCGAAGGTCAGCTTGAACAGGTCGGTGGCGACGGTTACCTGCTCATGCGGCACCGCGGGTTCGCCCGTGGCACCCGGGGCCGCGGGGGCGGCGCCAGCGGCGGGCTGCGTGGCAGGGACTGCGTTGCCGGGGCTGGCGGGTGCTGCTGCGGGCGCGGGTGCCGCAGCCGTGCCGGCGGTGGTCTGCACGGTGGGCGAGGGGAAGAAGGTGGCCTGCCTGCCGTTGAAGACCTGCCACTTGTCCCACAGCAGGACCATGGAGAAGCCGAGGATGACCCACAGGATGGTGCGGCGGATGTCGTTCATGGATGGATGTGTCAGGTGTGGTGGGCGTCTTTGGTGCCCGTCCAGCGGGAAAACAGTCGCAGCTCGCGCGGCAGCTCGGCGGGCACCGGGTCGTGGCCCCCGTCGCACCACGGGTGGCAGCGCGCGATGCGCTTGAGCGTGAGGTAGCTGCCCGCGGCGGCGCCGTGCTGCTGCAGTGCCTGCAGCGAATAATTCGAACAGGTGGGCTCAAACCGGCAGCTGCCGCCCAGCCAGGGGCTGAGCACAAGCTGGTAGCCGCGCACCAGCGCCATGAGCAGCCGGCGCATCATGGCCGGGCGGCACGCGCCAGCGTGCGGGCAAAAAGCTGCTCCAGCTCGGCGCGCACCGCACGCTTGAGCGCCACCGATGTGGCGCTCACGAAGGTTGCGCGGTCAAAGGCCGAGCGCAGCCGCACCACATAGGCGGCCTGCGGCAGACGGGCATCCCACTGCCGGGCCAGGGCGTAGATCTGGCGTCGGATGGTGTTGCGCGTCACGGCGCGGCGCGCCCAGCGTTTGGGCACCAGGGCGCCCAAACTGGCGCCCTCCGGCGCAAACAGCGGATGCGGCGACTCCAGCGCCAGGCAATGCAGCGCGAAATGCGCCGTACGGGCAATGGTGCCAGCCGCCATGGTGGCCTGGAACTGGGGACGTGTCTTCAGCCGGTGCATGCGGCAACGGCCTGGGCGGGCGCTGCGCGGGCAGCCTGCCTCAGACGGCCAGGCGCTTGCGGCCCTTGGCGCGGCGGGCGTTGATCACGGCGCGGCCGCCCTTGGTCTTCATGCGCACGAGAAAACCGTGGGTACGGGCGCGGCGCGTCTTCGATGGCTGGTAGGTACGTTTCATGGTCTGTCCTTGGAAGTTCAGTGGCGCTTGGCTCGGCCCCGTGGCCCGCCCCTGGCGAGCCGCGCCGACCCTGGCGCTGCATCAGGCGCTGGCGCCCTCTTGCTTGGTAAGCCCTGAACATTCAGGGAAAACGGGAGATTATCGCAGCTCGTTCACCTCCGCGCAAATATTTTCGCTGTCACTCGCTCCGGGCCGGCTGCGATCGAACCGTTTCCGGGTTGTGGATAACTATGCCGAAGGCTAGAATGGCCGGTCTTGCTTCCGCCTTTCAGACAACTAGAAGAACCGCCCCGATGTACGAGGGACTCCCGCTTTCCCCATCCACCCAGAAGCCGTCCGCAAAGCCTGCGGCGGACGCTGGCGAGCAGCTGTGGCAGGCCTGCCTGACCCTGCTGGCGCAGCAGCTGCCCGAGCAGCAATTCAACACCTGGATCAAGCCGCTCAAGGCGCAGGTGGCGCCTGATTTTTCTCGCGTCACGCTGTTCGTGGCCAATCGCTTCAAGCTTGATTGGGTACGTGTGCAGCACGCCGGCCAGATCGCCGCGGCGCTGCAGGCGGCCTATGGCGAGCCGGTGCAGCTGGAGCTGGCGGTGGCGCCGCACCGCAGCAGTGCTGCCAAGAGGAGCGCGGCCAAGGCCGAGCCGCCAGCGCATGAAGTCGCGCCTGAGCGGCAGGAAGCAGCCGTGCCGCCGCCCTCGGGCTCGGGCTCGCGCCTGAACCCGCAGCTCACCTTCGCCACGCTGGTCGAGGGCACGGCCAACCGCATGGCGCGCTCGGCGGCGATGCATGTCGCGGCGCAGCCCGGGCAGATGTACAACCCGCTCTTCATCTACGGTGGCGTGGGCCTGGGCAAGACGCATTTGATGCACGCCGTGGGCAATCAGCTGCTGGCGGACCGGCCGCATGCCAAGGTGCGCTACATCCACGCCGAGCAGTTCGTCTCCGACGTGGTGCGGGCGGTGCGCCACAACGCGTTCGACGCGTTCAAGGAGGGCTACCACTCGCTCGATCTGCTGTTGATCGACGACGTGCAGTTCTTCGCCAACAAGGATCGCACGCAGGAGGAATTCTTCAACGCCTTCGAGGCGCTGCTGGCCAAGAAGAGCCACATCGTGATGACCAGCGACACCTATCCCAAGGGCCTGGCCAACATCCATGAGCGGCTGGTGTCGCGCTTCGATGCCGGCCTGTCGGTGGCGATCGAGCCGCCCGAACTGGAAATGCGCGTGGCGATTCTCATCAACAAGGCGCAGGCCGAAGGCGCGCAGATGCCCGAGGAGGTGGCGTTCTTCGTCGCCAAGAACGTGCGCTCCAACGTGCGCGAGCTCGAAGGCGCGCTGCGCAAGGTGCTGGCCTATGCGCGCTTCAACCAAAAGGCGATTTCCATCGATGTGGCGCGCGAGGCGCTGCGCGATCTGCTCAGCATCCAGAACCGCCAGATCAGCGTCGAGAACATCCAGAAGACGGTGGCCGACTACTACAAGATCAAGGTCGCCGACATGTACAGCAAGAAGCGCCCGGCCAGCATCGCGCGCCCGCGCCAGATCGCGATGTACCTGGCCAAGGAGCTCACGCAGAAAAGCCTGCCCGAGATCGGCGAGCTCTTTGGCGGACGCGACCACACCACCGTGCTGCACGCGGTGCGCAAGATAGCCGGCGAGCGCCAGCAGTTCACCGAGCTCAACCAGGAGCTGCACGTGCTCGAGCAGACCCTCAAAGGTTGATTGATTCCACTTCCGTCATTCGTTTCACCGAGGTTTACCCGATGATTGTCCTGAAGAGCACCCAAGACAAATTCCTGTCCGTCCTGCAAGCGGTCTCCGGCATCGTCGAGCGCCGCCACACGGTGCCCATCCTGGCCAATGTGCTGATCCAGAAGACCGGCAACGCGCTGCAGTTCACCACCAGCGACCAGGAAATCCAGATCCGCACCACGGTGGAGCTGGGCGGCGACACGGGCGACTTCGCCACCACGGTGGGCGCGCGCAAGCTCATCGACATCCTGAAAACCCTGCCGGGCGATCAGACGGTGAGCCTCGATTCCGGCGCCTCCAAGCTGGTGCTCAAGGGCGGCAAGAGCCGCTTCACCATGCACACCCTGCCAGCCGAAGACTTTCCGTTGGTGCAGGAATCGGCCAACTTCGGCCCCATCTTCAGCGTGCCGCAGAAGGTGCTGAAGGAACTGCTCTCGCAGGTCTCGTTCGCCATGGCGGTGCAGGACATCCGCTATTACCTGAACGGCATCCTGTTCGTCGCCGAGGGCAAGACGCTGTCGCTGGTCGCCACCGACGGCCACCGCCTGGCGTTCACCGCCGCCGAGCTGGAAGTCGAGGTGCCCAAGCAGGAAGTGATCCTGCCGCGCAAGACGGTGCTGGAACTGCAGCGCCTGCTGTCCGACGCCGACGGCGCGATCCAGATGCAGTTCGCCGGCAACCAGGCGCGCTTCACCTTTGGCGGCATGGAATTCGTCACCAAGCTGGTGGAAGGCAAATTCCCCGACTACAACCGCGTGATTCCGCGCAACTACTACAGCAGCATCACGCTGGGGCGTGCGCCGCTGCTGGCCAGTCTGCAGCGCTCGGCCATCATGACGAGCGAGAAATTCAAGGGCGTGCGCCTGAACATCGAACCGGGCAGCCTGCGCGTTTCCAGCAACAACGCCGAGCAGGAAGAGGCGCAGGACGAGCTCGATATCGACTACGGCGGCGAGCCGATCGAGATCGGCTTCAACGTCACCTACCTGATCGACGCCCTGGCCAACATGGGACAGGAGATGGTGCGCATCGACATGCTTGATGGCAACAGCTCCGTGGTGTTCCAGATCCCGGGCAACGAGCGCTTCAAATACGTCGTGATGCCCATGCGGATTTGATAGCTTATAACGCTTGCTGCACAAGCGTTGAAGCCTGATTTTGTTATGAATTTAAAGGGAGACTTTGCGTTTCCCTCCAAGCTGCTGCGATGACCCAAGAGACCCCAGAAAACCACCACGCCGCGCCCGCCGGGCCCGGCAACGCCAGCGGCTACGGCGAATCCGCCATCCAGATCCTCGAAGGCCTGGAGGCGGTGCGCAAACGCCCCGGCATGTACATCGGCGATACGTCGGACGGCACCGGGCTGCACCACCTGGTGTTCGAGGTGGTGGACAACTCCATCGACGAGGCGCTCGCCGGTTATTGCGACGACATCGCCGTCACCATCCATGCCGATGGGAGTTTGAGCGTGACCGACAACGGCCGCGGCATCCCCACCGGCGTGAAGATGGACGACAAGCACGAGCCCAAGCGCTCGGCCGCCGAGATCGCGCTGACCGAGCTGCACGCGGGCGGCAAGTTCAACCAGAACAGCTACAAGGTCTCTGGCGGGCTGCACGGCGTGGGTGTCTCGTGCGTGAATGCGCTTTCCAAATGGCTGCGCCTGACGGTGCGCCGCGACGGCCAGGTGCACCAGATCGAATTCGCGCGCGGCTTCGTGCAGAACCGCGCCATCGAGGTGGTCGATGGTTTCGAGACCTCGCCGATGAAGATCACCGGCAGCACCGAAGACCGCGGCACGGCGGTGCGCTTTCTGCCCGACGTGGAGATCTTCGGCGACAACCACGACTTCCACTACGAAACCCTGGCCAAGCGCCTGCGCGAGCTCTCCTTCCTGAACAACGGCGTGCGCATCCGCCTGATCGACGAGCGCACCGGCAAGGAGGACGACTTCTCGGGCGCGGGCGGCGTGCTCGGCTTCGTCAAGTTCATCAGCACCGGCAAGAAGGTGCTGCACCCCACGCCGTTTCACGCCAGCGGCACGCGCCCGGCCGAAACCTATGGCGGCATCCCCGGCACCGAGATCGGCGTCGAAGTGGCGATGCAGTGGAACGACGGCTACAACGAACAGGTGCTCTGCTTCACCAACAACATCCCGCAGCGCGACGGCGGCACCCACCTCACCGGCCTGCGCGCCGCGATGACGCGCGTGATCGGCAAATACATCGCCGACAACGAATTCGCCAAGAAGGCCAAGGTGGATGTGACCGGCGACGACATGCGCGAAGGCCTGTGCTGCGTGCTCTCGGTGAAAGTGCCCGAGCCCAAATTCAGCAGCCAGACCAAGGACAAATTGGTCAGCAGCGAAGTGCGCGCACCGGTGGAAGACATCGTCGGCAAGCTGCTGACCGACTACCTCGAAGAAAAACCGCAGGACGCCAAAATCCTCTGCGGCAAGATCGTCGAAGCCGCCCGCGCCCGCGAAGCCGCCCGCAAGGCGCGCGAGATGACGCGGCGCAAAGGGGTTCTGGACGGCATGGGCATGCCCGGCAAGCTCGCGGACTGCCAGGAAAAAGACCCGGCGCTGTGCGAGATCTACATCGTCGAGGGTGATTCGGCCGGCGGCAGTGCCAAACAGGGGCGCGACCGCAAGTTCCAGGCCATCCTGCCGCTGCGCGGCAAGATCCTGAACGTGGAGAAGGCGCGCTATGAAAAGCTGCTCTCCAGCCAGGAAATCATCACGCTCATCACCGCGCTGGGCACCGGCATAGGCAAGGCCGCGAGCGAGGACGACTTCGGCAATGGCAACGGCAAGAGCGGCGCGGACGATTTCGACATCGCCAAGCTGCGCTACCACCGCGTGATCCTGATGACCGACGCCGACGTGGACGGCGCGCACATCCGCACGCTGCTGCTCACCTTCTTCTACCGCCAGATGCCCGAGCTGGTTGAGCGCGGCCATGTCTACATCGCGCAGCCGCCGCTCTACAAGGTGAAGAACGGCAAGGAAGAGCTCTACCTGAAAGACGGCCCGGCGCTGGACCAGTTCCTGCTGCGCGTGGCGCTGGTGGGCGCGAGCGTGAGCACCGGCGGCACCGCGCCGCGCGTGCTCGAAGGCACGGAGCTGGCCGATCTGGCGCGCCAGCACCAGCGCATGGAGGCCATCATCGAGCGCCTTTCCGCCTACATGGACGCCGAGGCCCTGCGCGCCGTCGCCGATGGCGTGGTGCTGGACCTCTCCAGCATGGAGGCTGCGCAGGACAGTGCCGAAAAACTCCAGGCCAAGCTGCGCGAGCTCGACCACGCCGGCACCGAGGCCGAAGTGACTGCGGAGACCGACCCGCGCCACGGCGGCCTCTTGCTGCGTATCAGCCGCCACCACCACGGCAACGTCAAGAGCAGCGTGCTACCGCAGGATTTCGTCGCCGGCAGCGATTACGAAGTGCTGGCCGAGGGCGCCAAAAGCTTTGACCAATTGCTGGGTGAAGGCGCGCGCGTGATGCGCGGCGAGGGCGACAGGAAAAAAGAGGAAAAGGTGGCTGACTTCAGGCAGGCCATGCGCTGGCTGCTCTCGGAAGCAGAGCGCACCACCAGCCGCCAGCGCTACAAGGGCCTGGGTGAAATGAACCCCGAGCAGCTCTGGGAGACCACCATGGACCCCACCACCCGCCGCATGCTGCGCGTGCAGGTGACCGATGCGGTGGAAGCCGACCAGGTCTTCACCATGCTCATGGGCGACGACGTGGAGCCCAGGCGCGAGTTCATCGAGACCAACGCGCTGCACGCGGGCAATATCGACGTGTGACGCGCCTGTAGATGAACCCATAAGCCCGGTATTTAGCTGTGGCTGCCGACGCCGCCCTGTAAATCACGGTTTCAGCCAGTCAAAGCGCGCTTGCAGCGGCGAACCTCACCGCGCCGCCTCCAGGGCCCGCAACGCCACCAGCGCCCCCATGGCCAAGCCCACGTCCAGAGAATCGGCCACCCCCGCCTCGCGCGGGTTGATGCGGACGAGGCGTGCGCCCTGCGCCTTGAAATCCCGGCACACCCCGGCCGCAAATTGGCGCACCGTGCCGATCGCCGTGCCGGCGCCTATCTCTATCACCACCGGTTTGAGCCCCTGCGCCTGCAGCCGTGCCATCCACGCCTGCCGTGCACCGGCCTGTGGCTGCCGACGCGCCGGGTTCCAGTCCCAGTCCTCGAACATCATGATGTTGGGCCGCGCCACCCCGCCGCAATGCGGGCAGCGGGGCAGTTCGCCGCGCCACTGGCAGCGCGCGGCATCCACGTCGGGCACGATGTCGCTGGCCGGCCAGATCGCATCGCAACAGGCCCGGGCGCATTGCAGATGGTGGATGGAGCCGTGGCATTCCTCTACCAGGCCAGGCTCGAAGCCCGCCTTCTGGAACTGCCCATCCACATTGCTGGTGAACACCCAGCCGCCGCCCGGCATGGCGCTGGCCCAGCGGCGCAGCAGCGCGAAACCCTCGTGCGGCACCGTGTCGCGGTACAGCTGCAGGCGGTGGCCGTAAAAGCCCCAGGCCAGGCGCGGGTCGCGCTTGAAGTTCTCGCCGCTCGCCACCTCGGCAAAACCCATGCCCGCCTGCGCCAGCACCGGGTAGGCACGCCAGAACCCGGCATTGCCGCGAAAGTCCGGCAGGCCCGAATCCACCCCCATGCCCGCACCGGCGCACACCACCAAGGCATCCGCCTCGCGGATCAGTCGGGCGGCTCGGGCGATGGCGGCATGCAGGTCGGACATGGATGGCTCCGTGGTGGGCGGTTCTTGATGCGGCGATGGTAGGAGGCGAAGCGACAAAACACGTCGTTCAAATCAAATTGACGCTTTTGCGGTCTGCACATCCAAACGCGACACATTTCGTCGCATGCAAACCTAAGATAGCTTCCATACCCCCACGAGAGGACACACCATGCCCATCGCCAACGTCATCCAGCGCGGCTCCCTCATCTACGTCTACAACGAAAGAAACCAGGTGATGTACGCCAGATCCGCAGGGCATGGCCCCAACGATGGGCTCAAGGGCTACACCAGCCAGTTCGTCAACGTCCAGATCGGCAAACTCATCTACACCTACAACGACAAAGGCCAGACCGTCAGCGCCAGGAATGCCTGACAGGCCCACATTGCCAGAAAACATCTACCGAACGATCTCTTAAAAAATGCCCACGCAAACCGACCGCATCGAAGAAACCAACACTATCAAAAACCACGACCCCCAGCCCTTGCTCACCCAGCACCTGGAGCACATGCTGCACGACCTCGACCCCATGGGGACATGCTGCCGCCTCATCCTCAACATCGAGGATGAATACCGGTTGGAAGCACCGCACATCGCCCGCTTGCTGACGACCGGCGTGCCATTGCACGACGCCGTTTGCCAGGTGTTCGACGAATGTTTCTGGGAGGACTGCCTGAAGAACCGCTTGGGTTATGAAGGGTTGCGCGCCCTGATCGCCTCGCTCGCCCGAGGGTTGAAGCGCCTATCGAGCGCGCAGGACGACATGCTCACCCGCCACGCCATGCTATTTCAGTACATCCTGCCCGACCTCGCCGCCGAAGACCTGGGTTGGTCCTACGCCCGCTTCATGCAGATCGCCCCCGAGCCGCTGAACCCCGACGCCGCCTTCGACGGACCGACGGGACGCGCCGGTCTGCTGACGATCGATGTGGACGCCCTGCCGGACGACCCATCGGACGACACTAGCGACACCAGCGATGCAATTCAATCGGAAGCCGCCCCCGAGCCCTACATCCCCAGCCCCGACGAGCCAGACGCTGCCGGTGACATGCACTGGTTGCATGCCCTGCTGTTTGAAAAAACCCGCCGCCGCACCCCGCCCGAGCAGCTGCTGAGTTACCCGCAGTTCCTGCAGCAGGTACGCGCGCGCCACGGTGCGGGTGCTTGAGCATTTTCCGCACCCGCTCGCCCCACCTGAGCCATGCCCCGTCCGTTCTTCCGCAAGGCATTCGAGCACTGGCTGGCCGGCAACCGCGCCCGCTTCGCCCACCCGCCCCGCATCACGGAGCGCCGCAAGGGCCACCTCACTCTGGTGTTTCAGGGCATCACGCCCAAAATCACCTGCAGCATCAACAAAACCGGCGTGTGCATCGCGGTGGAGCACGAAGGCGAGTGCGTGGACCTGATCGCCAACTTTGACATCGCGCCGCGCCGCGACGGCGCGGGCCACTACTTCTGCGCGATGTGCCCCGAGCCGGAATACTTCGATTCAAGACGGGCGCTGTGGGAAGGCCATTGCTTCGAGCCGTTGCTGGAGTGGGTAAACCGGGAGTTGCGTGCGGAGCAGTG